>NZ_QHJJ01000005.1:0-679198 GCF_003947465.1 Amycolatopsis sp. WAC 04182 | reverse complement strand
TCACCCGTTCGCCACTAATCCACCCCGAAAGGCTTCATCGTTCGACTTGCATGTGTTAAGCACGCCGCCAGCGTTCGTCCTGAGCCAGGATCAAACTCTCCAACAATGTCAAATTTGATCGAGGCAATTTAATGCTCTCAAAGGAACCCCAAAACGAGGTTCAAATACATAAGCTCTACTGGCTTAGTTCACTAGCACACTGTTGAGTTCTCAAGCAACACGCTTTGTTTCAAAGCGATATTCACAAGCTTTTGGTCGAGCATGCCGAATCCTACGCTGTTAGTCGTAGGGGGTCGGCGGCCGCTCGTGGGCCGACGCTGAACATTACCTGGTCCGGTTCGCGGTGTCAACCCGCTCGGCCCTGGTTCCTTGCCTCGGGGCTTTCGGCCCCGGCGGCCCGGTGTTCCTGGCGACGAAGAGAAGATTACATGCCCCGGAACCCCCTGAAAACAGGGGGGTCACTTAACGACATCGCCGCAGGTCAGACGGTGTGAACCACCCTCATCCGACGGTCTTCAGGTAGCGGGGCGGTTTGCGGGCGGGCGCGAGGCGCTCGAAGTCGGCCGCGTAGGCGAGCACTCGGGCGTCCGTCCACTGCCCCGCCATGAACGAGACACCGACCGGGAGCTCGCCGACGAACCCGGCGGGCACGGTCACCGCGGGGTAGCCCGAGACCGCGGCCGGCGTCGACGACGGGATCACGTCGTTGTCGCCGGTCTTGCAGTCGGTCTTCCAGGCGGGCGGGTTCGTGGGCGCGGCGATCGCGTCGAGGCGGTGCTTCGCGAGGGTTTCGTCGATCGAGCGTTTCGCCAGATCGGTGAGCTCGCGGCGCATCGCCTGGTAGCCGGGATCGGAAGGGCCGGGCGCGGCGAGCGCCTGTTCGAAGAGTTCCTGCCCGGCGAAGCAGGTCTGCTCCAGCGGGTCCGACCGGTTGTACTCGATGAGCGCGGCGAGGTCTCGCGGACCTTCCGGGCGCGTGGCCAGGTAGCGATCGATGTCCCGGTGGAACTCGGTGAGCAGCGCCGGGAACTCCAGTTCGCCCAGCCTGGCCTGGTACGGCGGCGTCACCTCGACAACTTCGGCACCGGCCTTGACCAGCGAATTCCGGGTCTTCTCCATGACGGCGTCGACATCCGGGCCGAGGACGGGCAGGCGCCAGAGACCGATCCGGGAGCCCTTCAGCACGCCGGGCCGGAGGTGCGCGGCGTAGTCGGTCGGCTGATTCGGCGGGTACGCGCCGGTGGCCGGGTCGCTCGGGTCGCGGCCCTGCAGCGCGGAAAGAGTGAGCGCGACGTCGACGACGTGCCTGGCCATCGGGCCGGCGGTGTCCTGTTCGGCCGAGATCGGCACCACTCCGGTGCGGCTGACCAGGCCGAGGCTCGGTTTGTGCCCCACCGTCGCGGTCATCCCGGCCGGGCAGACGATCGAGCCGTCGGTCTCACTGCCGATCGCCACCTGGGCGAGTGACGCGGCGACACCCGCGGCGGATCCGGCGGACGACCCACACGGGTTGCGGTCGAGCACGTACGGGTTGTTCGTCTGCCCGCCGACACCCGACCACCCGGAAGTGGGTTTGGCGGCGCGGAAGTTCGCCCATTCGGACAGGTTCGCCTTGCCGAGGACGACCGCGCCCGCGTCACGCAGACGGCGGATCAGGGTCGCGTCCTTCGCGGGCTTGCTGCGCAGCGCGCGCGACCCCGCCGTCGTCTGCATGGAGCGGGTGTCGACGTTGTCCTTCACCAGGACGGGGATGCCGTCCAGCGGTCCGCGGGTCTTGCCGGCGCGACGCCGGACGTCGCTCTCCGCGGCTTGCGCGATCGCGGCCGGATTGACCGCGATGACCGCGTTCACCTTGCGGTCGACCTTGTGGATGCGGTCGAGATACGCCGAGGTCAGGCCGACCGCGGTCAGCCGTCCGGAGGACATTCGGGCCTGGAGCGCGGGGATGTCGGCGGAGTCGAGATCGAGTGGCTTCCCGGTGGCGGATGCCGCCGGCGCGGCACTCACCGCGATGGCCGCGGCGACCACTGTCGTCAGAACTCGGAACACCGGTCGCCGCACCATCAGGTCTCCTTCGTCTAGAGAACCGGAAGCAGGGTCCGCAGCTCGTACGGGGTCACCGCGCTGCGGTAGTTATCCCATTCAACACGTTTGTTACGCAGGAAGAAGTCGTAAACGTGCTCTCCGAGCGCTTCGGGCAGAAGTTCCGATTTCTCCATCTCCGCCAGCGCCTCCCCCAGGTTCTGCGGGAGCTGGGCATATCCGGCGGCGCGGCGCTCGGCGTCCGAGAGCTGCCAGATGTTGTCCTCGGCGGGAGGCGGGAGCTCGTAGCCCTTCTCGATGCCCTTGAGCCCGGCGGCCAGGATCACCGAGTACGCCAGATAGGGGTTGCACGCGGAGTCGAGTGTGCGGATCTCCACGCGGCGTGACGACGCCTTGCCCGGCGAGTACATCGGCACCCTGACCAGCGCGGAGCGGTTGGCGCGGCCCCACGAAACGGTCGTCGGGGCCTCGCTGCCGCTGATCAGGCGTTTGTAGGAGTTCACCCATTGGTTGGTGACCGCCGAGATCTCCTTCGCGTGGTGCAGCAGCCCCGCCACGAAAGCTTTACCCGTCGCCGACAACTCGTACGGGTCTTCCGCGTCGTAGAAGGCGTTGCGATCACCCTCGAACAGGCTCACGTGGGTGTGCATCCCGGAGCCCGGCTGGTTGGTGAACGGCTTCGGCATGAACGTCGCGCGGACGCCCTGCGTGAGCGCGACCTCCTTGACGACGTAGCGGAAGGTCATCACGTTGTCGGCCATGGTCAGCGCGTCGGCGTACCGGAGGTCGATCTCCTGCTGACCGGGCGCGCCCTCGTGGTGGCTGAACTCGACCGAGATCCCCATCGCCTCGAGCGTCTCGATGGCGTGGCGGCGGAAGTGGGTCGCCGTGGCGTGGCTGGCCTGGTCGAAGTAGCCGCCGTTGTCCGCGGGCTCGGGCTCGCTGCCGTCGTCCGGCAGGCTGGCGAGCAGGAAGAACTCGATTTCGGGGTGGACGTAGCAGGTGAAACCCGCTTCGCCCGCCTTCGAGAGCTGCCTGCGCAGGACGTGCCGGGGGTCCGCCCAGGACGGGGAGCCGTCCGGCATCGCGATGTCGCAGAACATGCGCGCCGAGTACGGGCCGCCGTCCGGGGTCTCCCACGGCAGCACCTGGAACGTGGCCGGGTCGGGCTTCGCGACCATGTCGGACTCGTAGACCCGGGCGAATCCTTCGATGGCCGATCCGTCGAAGCCGATCCCCTCGCTGAAGGCGCCCTCGAGTTCGGCGGGCGCCACCGCGACGGACTTGAGGAACCCCAGCACATCCGTGAACCAGAGCCTGACGAAACGGATGTCGCGCTCTTCCAAGGTACGGAGCACGAACTCCTGCTGGCGATCCATGGCCGCACCCTAACGAGAACGTGTTAACGACATGTTTCGCGACGCGCCGATCGACCGGAAGTGGTGGATCATCCGACGAGGACCGGTTCGGGTTTGGCCGCCTTGGTGATCGCCAGCGAAGCGACCGAAGCGATCACAGCGAGGCTCGCCGCGATGTACCAAGCGAGCGCGTAGCTGCCCGATGAATCGCGGATCGCGCCGGCGCCGAAGGCCGCGAGACCGGCCCCGAGCTGGTGACTCGCGAAGACCCAGCCGAAGACGATCGGCCCGGCGGCGCCGTATTGCCGGACACAGAGCGCGACCGTGGGCGGAACCGTCGCCACCCAGTCGAGCCCGTAGAAGATGATGAACGCCCACATACTCGGTTCCACCGTTCCGCTCAGCAGTTGCGGGAGCAGAGCGAGCGAAACGCCGCGAAGGGCGTAATAGACGCCGAGGAGGATCCGCGGATCGACGCGGTCGGTGAGCCAGCCGGAGGCGATCGTGCCGACGACGTCGAAGATCCCGACGAGGGCGAGCAGCCCGGCGGCGGTCGTCTGCGGCATGCCGTGGTCGTGCGCCGCGGGCACGAAGTGGGTGCTGACCAGGCCGTTCGTCGTGGCGCCGCAGATCGCGAAGCCGACGGCGAGCAGCCAGAACGTCCTCGTGCGTGCCGCCGAGCCGAGCACCGAGAGCGCGCGGCGGACGGAACCACCCGTGCGGGCGACAGGGGCGTCTTCGCCGGGCTTCGCGCCGTAAGCGGTCATTCCGACGTCGGACGGGTGATCGCGAACCACCAGGAGGACGACGGGCACGACGGCCAGTGCGGCGATGGCGATGACGAGCGACGCCGTCCGCCAGCCTTCGTCGACGGCGAGGTTCGCCACGATCGGCAGGAAGATCAGCTGGCCGGTGGCGCCCGCCGCGGTGAGGACCCCGGTGACGACGCCGCGGCTGCGGACGAACCAGCGGGCGGCGACCGTCGCGGCGAAACTCATCGCCATCGAGCCGGTGCCGACGCCGACCAGGACGCCCCAGCAGAGGATGAGCTGCCAGCTCGCGTCCATGAACACCGTGCCGCCCGCGCCGATCGCGACGACGAACAACGCCGTCGAGGCGACGCGCCGCATGCCGAAGCGCTCCATGAGAGCCGCGGCGAAGGGCGAGAAGAGACCGTAGAGGACGAGGTTCACGGAGACTGCCGACGCGATCGTCGCGCGCGACCAGCCGAACTCGTTGTGAAGCGGGTCGATGAGCACGCCGGGAGCCGCGCGGAAACCGGCGGCGGCGAGCAGGGCGATGAATGCGGCAGCGGCGACGAACCACGCGCGGTGGAGCCGGGTCTCGGATTGCACGGGTACAGCGTCACGGGCGGCGGCGCTCGGCGAAAGCGGCCGGAAGGACACTGTGCGAAAGATTCGGGCCAAGCCATAGGCTTCGGTCATGCGCTGCCGTCACCTCGTGCCGGCGCTGCTGCTCACGATCGGGCTCATCGGCGGCTGCGCGGGGTCTCCCCCGCTGCCGCCTGCCCAGGATTACGTGAGCGCGGCGGCCGACTCCCTCGTCTCGTTGCGCAGCGTGCGGTTCACGCTCGGGGTGAACGGCGTCGTCACCGGCCTGCCCGTGCGTGGGCTCGACGGCGAAGTCAGTCTGGAGGGTGGCGCGGCCGGTAATGCCGACCTGCAGGACGACTTCGAACGGATGAAGGTCAAGTACCGGCTGTCCGGATCGGAGATCACGCTCAGCGGGCCTCACGGGGAGCGCGTGATTCCGGCTTCGGCGTCGTACACGCCCGAAGCGATGCTCGGGCCTGAAGGCGGGCTTCGGCGACTGCTGACCGGGGCGACCGAGCTGAAGGGCGAGCGGTGGGAGCGGGTGCAGGACACCGAGTCGTTCCGGATCGCCGCGAAGGTGCCGGCCGCGGTGATCGGCGGGATCGTGCCGGAGATCAAGTCGGACGTCGTCGTGAAGCTGTGGATTTCGAAGGACGAGCCGCGGCGGCTGGTGCGGGTGTGGCTGCAGGTGCCGCCGTCGAGTCCAGAGGATTTCGCGGTGATGCTGGAACTGGCGTTGACCAGGCATAACGCGGTGGTCGTCGGCGCAGGGCGGTAGCAAAGGTCCCTTGCTCCCCCGCTAGGAGCAGCGGGTGTCGGGGGCGGGTAATTCGCCGTCGGTCAGGTAGGCGATGCCGGCTTTGTCGACGCACTCGTTCCCCTCGAGGAAGACCGTGTGCTGCGCTCCCTCGAACGTGAGCAAAGCTCCCTTGAGGTCCTCCGCGAGGTTCACGCCGGACGCGTACGGGGTCGCAGGATCGTCGGTGGTCGAGATGACCAGGGGCTTCGGCAGGCCGTCGATGTCCGGCTTGTGCACCTCCGAGGTGGCGGGCACGGGCCACACCGAACAGATGTCGAGCTCGCTCATGTCCGGGGTGCCACCGGCGAGGAACGGCGCGCCCTGGAGCATCCGCTGGTGGGCGCCTTCGATGACCCGCCTGTCGGCGATCCGAGTGCTGTCGACGCAGCGGACCGCGAAATACACGTCGAGGATGCCGGTGTACCGGCCGTCCGTCTCGCGGCCGTAGTAGTTGTCCGCGAGCGCGACCAGGGTTTTGCCGCTTCCCCGTTTCAGCTCGGCGAGCCCTTCGTTGAGGAACTTCCACGCGTCCTGCGAGTACAGCGCGGCGCTGGTCCCGGTGATGGCGTCCTCGAACGAGAGCTTGCGGGCCCCCGCGGGCACCGGTTCGGTGATCAGCGGCCGGACCAGATCCTGGAATGCCTTCGTCACCGCGCTCGCGTCACGGCCCAGCGCGCAGTCTTCGCGCGCGGCGCACCACTTGCCGAATTCGGCGAACGTGTTCTGGAAGCCGGCCATCTGCGTGACCAGCGACTCGGCGGTGTCGAGTTCGGGGTCGACCGCGCCGTCGAGGAGCGACGCGCGCACCTTGTCCGGATAGGCCTCGGCGTAAGCGGTCCCGATCTGCGTGCCGTAGGAAAAGCCCAGGTAGGTGAGCTTCTCGTCGCCGAGGGCCGAGCGCAGGACGTCGAGATCGCGGACGACGTCCCTGGTGCCGATGTTGGCGAGTAGCTCTTTGCCGTGCTTCGTGCGCTCGGCGCACTTCGCGGCGTACGCCCTGGCGTCGGTGAGTTGCTTCGCGATCCCGCCGGGTGTCGAGTCGCTTTCCGAATCCTCCGCGCGGTCCGCGTCGCGTTCGGCGTCGGTGAGGCAGACGAGTTTCGGTTCGCTGGTCCCCACCCCGCGCGGATCGAAGCCGACGATGTCGAAGCGTTCGGCCAGCGCCGCCGCGGGCCGGGACTTCGCGATCCGCGCCGCGGCCGAGACGCCCGAGCCACCGGGGCCGCCCGGATTGAGCACGAGGGAACCGATCCGCCTGCCGGTGTTCTTCGTCTTGTGCCGGAGGACGCCGATCGAGATCGTCTCGCCGTCCGGCTTCAGGTAGTCGAGCGGCACGGTGAGCTTCGCGCAGTCGAACGCCTTGTCCGCGGAGGACTCACATGCGCCCCACGCCAGCTCTTGCTGAGTGAACTTCTCGAGCGCCTTCGGGTCCGGCGTCGGTGAAGCGGTGGTCGTCGGAGACGCCGTCGGCGCGGGCTGTGGCTGCTGCGTCGTGCACGAGGCGACCAGCACGGCGACGACGAGCACGGCCGGGACGCGGCGAAGGCTCATCTCGCGATCTTCGCAGCGTCCCGGCCGCTCATGGCCCTTCGCGCCGAACTCGTTACTTGGCGGCGCAGCGCGTGCCCTCGTCCGGCAGGGTGCCGTTCACCAGGTAATCGATGCCGATCTGGTCGACGCACGACACGCCCTGGAGGAACACGGTGTGCTGGTTGCCCTCGAACGTGAGCAAAGCTCCCTTGATCGCTTTCGCGAGGTTGACGCCCGCCTGGTAGGGGGTCGCCGGGTCGTTCGTCGTCGAGATGACCAGCGTCTTCGGCAGTCCTTCGACGTTCGGCTGGTGCGGCTCGGACGTGTTCGGCACCGGCCAGAAGGCGCAGGCGTCACGCGCGGAACCGTCCGGCCTCCCGTCGTCGAGGAACGGCGCCGCCTCCGCGTACCGCTTCTGCGCGTCGAGGATCTTCGCCTGATCGGTGACCCGCGGGTCGTCGACGCAGCGGATCGCGACGAACGCGTCCTGCGTTGTCCCGTAACGGCCGTCGGCGCCGCGTTCGTTGTACAGATCGGCCAGTTTCTCCAGGCCGTCGCCGCGCTGGCGCTTCAGGTCGTTGAGCGCGGTGTTCAGCGGTTCCCAGAGATCTTCCTGGTAGAGGGCCTGTATCACGCCAGTCGTCGCGTCCTCGTACGACAGTTTCCGGCCGTCGCTGACCGGCACCGGGAAGTCGATCAGCGGGCGCACCAGATCCTGGAAGGCCTTCGTCACGCCGGCGGCGTCACGCCCGAGGGCGCAGTCCTCACGCGCGGCGCACCAGTTCGAGAACTCCCCGAACGCCTTGCCGAAGCCCTGTCCCTGCCCGACCAGCGACTCCACCGCGTCCTGCTCCGGGTCGACGGCCCCGTCGAGCACCAAGGCGCGGACGTTCGCCGGGAACGCCTCGGCGTAGGCGGAGCCGATCCGCGTCCCGTAGGAGTAACCGAGGTAGCTCAGCTTCGGCTCGCCGAGGACCGAGCGCAGGATGTCCATGTCCTTGACGACGTCACGCGTGCCCAGGTTCGCGAGCATCGCGGCGCCGTGTTCGGTCCGCTCGGCGCATTTCGCGGCGAAATCCTGGGACTCGGTCTCCTGCTTTTTCACTCCCTCGGGTGAGCCGTCGGTCTCGCTGTCGTCCGCGCGGTCCGCGTCGCGTTCGGCGTCGGTCAGGCAGCGGACCTGCGGCTGGCTCGCGCCGATCCCGCGCGGGTCGAAACCGACCATGTCGAAGCGTTTTCCCAGCTCGTTCGTCGCCGTCCGGGAGGCGAGACCGGCCGCGGCCTGCATCCCCGAGGCGCCGGGACCGCCGGGATTGACCACGAGCGCGCCAATCCTTTCGTCGGTTTCCAGCGCCTTCCGGCGCAGCAGGCCGAGCGTGATCGAGTCGCCTTCGGGTTTCGCGTAATCGAGCGGGACGGTCAGCCGGGCACACTGTGCGTCCTTCACCCGAAACGCCGCTTTCGCGTCATCGGATGTCGCGTAGGGTGCACAGTCGGCCCAGGTCAGGCTCTGTCCGTAGAACTTATCGAGTCCGGCGGGCACTGGTCCGGTCGGAGCGTGCGATTCGGTGGCCGGAGGCGGCGGCTGGGTTCTACCCTCTCCCGACGAGCACGCGGCGACGGTGACCGCGAGCAGGCCGGACAGCGTGATCGCGGCGAATCGACGGGCACGGGACCTGGCGCTGACATGAGTGGACACGGTTGGATCGTGCCATCGGCCGTGGAACTCGGCCGCACCACCACTGCGTTGGTGGTACGGGTGCGGACGGCAGAAAGAACAGACGGGAGCACAGGGGTGGCAGCACTGATCAGCCGGGTGGGCAAGAAGCTGCGCCGGATCATCCAGCGGCCGGGCAGCGTCGAGCTGACCCGCTACGAAGCGCTGCTGCCGGCCATCGAGAAGCTCGAGCCCGAGTTGGAAAAGCTTTCCGACGAGGAGCTGACAGAGCGGGCCGGCAAGCTTCGGGACGCGGCTTCCTTCGGCAACGACCAGCTGATCGAGGTATGCGCGCTCGGTCGCGAGGCCGCGCGGCGAGCGCTCGGCGAGCGTGCCTTCGACGTCCAGCTGCTGGGCACGATGGGCCTGCTCAGCGGGCATATCGTGCAGATGGAGACCGGTGAGGGCAAGACGCTGGCGGGTGCGCTGGCCGGCGCCGGGTACGCCCTGCGCGGGAAGCACGTCCACGTCGTCACGGTGAACGACTACCTCGCCCGCCGCGACGCGGAGTGGATGGGCCCGATCTACGACCTGCTCGGCGTCTCCGTCGGCTGGGTCGAGCCCGCGCACTCCCGCGAGGAGCGCCGCGAGGCGTACGCGAAGGAGGTCACGTACGGCGCCGTCAGCGAGATCGGCTTCGACGTGCTGCGCGACCGGCTGGTGACCCGCGAGGAGGACCTGGTCCAGCGCGAGCCCGAGGTCGCGATCGTCGACGAGGCGGACTCCGTGCTGGTCGACGAGGCCCGCGTGCCGCTGGTGATGGCGGGGTCGATCGACCACACCGACGCCGACGAAGAGGTCGCGAACATCGTCCGTCGGCTGCGGCTCGGGCTGCACTACGAGACCGACGCCGACGGCCGCAACGCCTGGCTGACCAAGGCGGGCGCTTCGGTGGTCGAGAAGGCGCTCGGCGACGACATCAACCTCTACGACGAGACGGGTTCGGACCGGCTGCCCGCGGTGAACGTGGCGCTGCACGCGCACGCGCTGCTCACCCGCGACGTCGACTACCTCGTGCGCGACGGGAAGGTGCAGCTCATCAACGCCGCGCGTGGCCGCGTCGCCGAACTGCAGCGCTGGCCGGACGGCCTCCAGGCCGCCGTCGAAGCGAAAGAACAGGTCAAGGCGACCGACCGCGGCGAAATCCTCGACTCGATCACCGTGCAGGCGCTGCTCGCGCGGTACCCGGAGGTCGCGGGAATGACCGGTACCGCGGTCGCGGTCGCCGAGCAGCTGCGTGAGTTCTACAAGCTCGAGGTCGCGGTCATCCCGCCGAACACGCCGAACATCCGTGAGGACCAGGAGGACCGGATCTTCGGATCGCCGTCGCAGAAGCTGCGCGCGATCGAGGAGGAGATCCGGCGAGTGCACGAGACCGGGCGGCCGATCCTCGTCGGCACCCAGGACGTCGCCGAATCCGAAGAGCTGGCCGAGAAGCTGGCGAAGGTCGACCTCGAATGCGTCGTGCTCAATGCGCGTAACGACGCCGAGGAAGCCGCGATCATCGCCGACGCCGGCAAGAAGGGCGCGGTCACCGTCTCGACCCAGATGGCGGGCCGGGGTACCGACATCCGGCTGGGCGGCAAGGACGGCGAGGGCCGCGAAGAGGTCGTCGAGCTGGGCGGCCTGCACGTGATCGGCACCGCCCGCTACCCGTCGAGCAGGCTGGACGGCCAGCTGCGCGGCCGGTCCGGACGCCAGGGCGACCCGGGCAGTGCGGTGTTCTTCGCCAGCTTGAACGACGAGCTCGTGCTGTCGAACGCGCCGGACATCCCCGAGGGCATCAGCTCGGACGTGGGCAGCGGCGAGATCGTCGACCCGGCGGCGCTGCGGCAGATCAACCACGCGCAGCGCGTCGCCGAGGGCGTCGACCTGGAGATCCACCGGAACACGTGGCGCTACACGCGGCTGATCGAGCGGCAGCGCGGCGAGCTGCTGGAGCACCGGGACAAGGTGCTGCGGACGAAGCACGCGGCGGAGGTGCTGGAGAAGGCGCACCCGGAGAAGTTCAAGGAGCTTTCGGAAGCCGTCGACGACGAGGCCCGCGTCGAGCAGTTGTGCCGGGAGGTGCTGCTGTTCCACATCGACCAGCTATGGTCCGACCACCTGGCGTTCCTGACCGACGTGCGGGAGAGCATCCACCTGCGGGCGCTGGCGCGGGAGACGCCGATCGACGAGTTCCACCGCGCGGCGATCCCCGAGTTCCACAAGATCATCCCGGAGGCGGCCGAGCGGGCGGCGAAGACGCTCGAGGAAGCCGAGATCACCGAGAACGGGATCGACCTCGGTGACGCGGGCGTGCGGCGGGCGAACACGACGTGGACTTACCTGGTGCACGACAACCCGTTCGACTCCGACTTCGAGCAGACCATCAAGAAGGTGCGGAGCATGATCAAGCGCAAGTAGCGCGCGGGGAGCGGGGGACCTTTGCTGTCACTCTCTTTTGGAGAGCGACAGCAAAGGTCCCCCGCTCTCTTTTCGCCTCGGACGGACCCAGGTGGGCGATTCGGCACATCCGGTCGTCCCTGCGGACGCCGGTGGGTGAGAATGTCGGCATGCCGCAACTGCGCATCGCACTGGCCCAGGTCAACACCACCGTCGGGGACCTCGAAGGCAACGCCGAGCTCACCGTCGAGTGGACTCGCAAAGCCGCCGAAGCAGGCGCCCACGTCGTCGTCTTCCCGGAGATGTCCCTCACCGGCTACCCCGTCGAGGACCTCTCCCTCCGTCCGACCTTCGCGTCCGCCTCGAAGCAGATGGTCGAAGCGCTCGCCAAGCGGCTCGAAGACGCCGGATGCGGCGAGGTCCTCACCTACATCGGGTACCTCGATCTGGACGAGACCGGCCCGCGCGACGCGGCGGCCGCGCTCTACCGCGGCGAAGTGGTCGCCCGTCAGTTCAAGCACCACCTGCCCAACTACGGCGTCTTCGACGAGCACCGCTGGTTCAAGCCGGGCCACGACCTCGAGGTCGTCCGCTTCCACGGTGTCGACGTCGGCATGGTGATCTGCGAGGACGTCTGGCAGGACGGCGGCCCGATCTCCGCGCTGGGCAAGGCAGGGGTGGACCTGGTGGTCGCGCCCAACGCTTCACCGTACGAGCGCGCGAAGGACGACATCCGCCTGCCGCTGATCGCGCGCCGCGCGGCCGAGGCCGGGGCGCCGCTGGTGTACACGAACCAGGTCGGCGGCCAGGACGACCTCGTCTTCGACGGCGACTCGATCGTGGTCGGCGCGGACGGACGGCTGCTGGCACGCGCGCCGCAGTTCGTCGAGCACCTGCTTGTCGTCGACACGGACCTCGAGTCGGGCGGGCACACCGCCGAAGGCGAGTTCGAGGGCCTGCGGGTGAAGCGCCGCGTGCTCAGCGAGGAACCGGTTCCGGCGTACACCCCGCGCACCGAGTCCGCGATCAGCGAGCCGCTGTCGGACGAAGCCGAGGTGTGGCACGCGCTGGTCGTCGGCCTGCGCGACTACGTGCACAAGAACGGCTTCTCGTCGGTGACGTTCGGCTTCTCGGGCGGCATCGACTCCGCGGTCGTGGCGGCGCTGGCCGCCGACGCCCTGGGCGGCGACAACGTCTACGGCGTTTCGATGCCTTCGGAGTACTCCTCGGAGCACTCGAAGGGCGACGCCGAAGACCTCGCCCGCCGGATCGGCGCGCACTATCGCGTCGAGCCGATCGCGGACATGGTCAAGGTCTACGTGGAACAGCTTCAGCTGACCGGCCTCGCCGAGGAGAACATCCAGGCCCGGGTCCGGGGCATGCTGCTGATGGCGCTGTCCAACCAGGACGGTCACCTCGTGCTCGCCACCGGCAACAAGACCGAACTCGCCGTCGGCTACTCGACGATCTACGGCGACGCCGTCGGAGCCTTCGCACCGATCAAGGACCTGTTCAAGACGCACGTCTGGCACCTGGCCAAGTGGCGCAACGCGGAAGCCGAGAAGAACGGCGAAACCCCGCCGATCCCGGAGAACTCGATCACCAAACCGCCGTCGGCCGAGCTGCGGCCGGGTCAGCTGGACAGCGACTCGCTGCCCGACTACCTGATGCTCGACGACATCCTCGACGACTACATCGAAGGCGACCGCGGATACGTCGACCTGGTCGACGCGGGCTTCGAACCTGAGACCATCGACCGCGTGGTGCGGATGGTGGACAAGGCCGAATACAAGCGCCGCCAGTACCCGCCGGGCACCAAGATCACGTTCAAGGCGTTCGGGCGGGACCGGCGGCTGCCGATGACCAACGGCTGGCGAGAGGGCACGGTCGTGACCCGCTCAGCTCAGCGCGACCTGCTTCCCCGCTGAGTTCGTCAGCACGGCCACCAGGCCGGGCTTCGTGTCGCGCCGGACGAGCATGTCCATCCCGAGCGCGCGGACCGCGGATTCGACCGCGGCGGGCTCGGGGTGGACGCCGGTGACCATCAGCAGCGGGATCGACGGGAGCTCCCGCGTCGTCGGATGCGGGGTGCTCCCCCAGTCGATCAGGAAGGGCGCGAGCCCGCCGAGACCGCCGGCGCCGGTGAGACGCCAGGTCAGCAGTTCGCCGTCGTCGGTGGTCCGCGACATCTCGGACGCTTCGCCCGGGTCGTAACCCCGTTCCCGCGCGCCCGCGATCGCCTCGTCGATGCCTTCCACCCGTGCGGCCCAGGTGACCAGGGCGGGCGCGGTCAGCTCGTCGATCCCGAACGGGCGCGGCCCGATGTGCTCGGGTTGGTCCGGGTCGGGGCCGACCACCTCGAGATAGGCACCGGCGCCCAGATCGGCCAGGTAATTGGCCGTACCGAACCCGACATGCCTTCCGCCGCGTACCGGCGTGACGCCGGTCAGCTCGGCGACGCGCGCGACGGCCTCTTCGAGGTCCGGCCCGGCGTACACGAGGTGATCAAGCACGAGGTCGTTCATGCCCATACTCCTACCGCAGCCACGGCTCCGGCGGCACCGCAGCATGGTTGTGAACCCGAAACTGTCGGACCGCTCTCGTACCCTGGGCACATGACGGCACCGGGCTACTCCGTGTTCGGCACCGCGATCGGCGACTGCGGCATCGCGTGGAGCGAACGCGGGGTCGTCGCGGTCCAGCTCCCCGAGGGCAGTGAAGAGAAGACGAGGACGCGACTGACCGCGCGCCTTCCCGAAGCGACCGAATCCACGCCGCCCGGCGAGATCCAGCGCGCGATCGACGGGATCGTCTCGTTGATGAACGGCAAGCGCACGGATCTCACCGGCGTCGGCCTCGACTACCAAGGAGTACCGGACTTCCACCACCGGGTCTACGAGTTCATACGCACCATCCCGGCGGGCAAGACGCTGACCTACGGCGACATCGCGAACATCCTCGGCATGCCCGGCGGCGCGCAGGCCGTGGGGCAGGCGATGGGCCGGAACCCGTTCCCGATCATCGTGCCGTGCCACCGCGTCCTCGCCGCGGGCGGCAAGGACGGCGGCTTCTCCGCACGCGGAGGGGTCGCCACCAAGCGCCGGATGCTGGTCATCGAAGGCGCTTTGGCGGACGAACCGACGTTGTTCTAGCCGCTTTGGGGTTCTAGCCGCTTTGGGCCGGTGACCAGGGCTTGAGCCACGGCGTCTCCGGCCAGCCTTCCGCGGCGGCCATCAGCGGGATCGCCGTCGCGCCGTCGATGTGCTCGCGGATGATGTCGGCGTGCCCGGCGTGGCGCGCGGTCTCCTCGATGAGGTGGAGCAGCACCCAGCGGACAGACCAGGCGTCGACGTCCTGCGGATACCAGGGCACGCCCTTCGGCACCGGGACCGGCTGGCCGAGGTCGGCGATGCCGGCGATGACGTCCGAAGTGCGGCGAGCGACCTCGTCGTAGCGCGCGAGGACGCTTTCGACCGTCTCTTCCGGCGTCATCACGTACCCGGCTTCGTACTCCTTCATCGCTTCGTCCATCGGCTTCGAGGGCTTCTGGAGAAGGATGTCGATCCAGCCGTCTTCCGTGCTCGCGGTGTGCTTGATCAGGCCGCCGACGCTCAGTGAGCTTCTGGTCGGGACGGCTCTGGCCTGTTCTTCGGTGAGGCCGTGCGCCGCGATCCGCAGGACGTGGCGCTGCTGCTCAAGGTAGGCGAGGAGACCTTCGCGCTCGTCGGCGACCGGGGGAACGTTTCCAGCCATGGTGGCTCCTTCCGTTGGGAAGGGGATCATGGCATCCGGCAGCGGCTTTTTGCGGCGATTCGGCCCGGAAGAGAGCAAGGGACCTTTGCTATCACTTCTCTCGACGTTGAGAGAAGTGATAGCAAAGGTCCCTTGCTCCCCCGCTAGCCCTGCGGGCGGACGAACGGGAACAGCACCGTCTGCCGGATCGACGCCCCGGTCAGCATCATCAGCAGCCGGTCGACGCCGATACCGAGCCCGCCGGTCGGCGGCATGCCGTGTTCGAGCGCGAGCAGGAAGTCCTCGTCCAGTTCCATCGCCTCGACGTCGCCGCTCGCCGCGCGCAGCGACTGGGCCTCCAGCCGCCGCCGCTGTTCGAGCGGGTCGGTCAGCTCCGTGTAGGCCGTGCCGACCTCGGAGCCGAAGGCGATCAGGTCCCAGCGCTCGGCCAGCCGCGGGTCCACGCGATGTTGCCGGGTCAGTGGCGAGACGTCGGTCGGGTAGTCGGTGTAGAACGTCGGCAGCACGGTCGCGCCCTCGACCAGGTGCTCATGCGCCTTCAGCACGAGATCGCCATGCCCGGCCTCCTCGTTCACCGGCACTCCCGCCGCGCGGCAGAACCGCTGGAGTTCGGCGACCGAGGTACTCGCGTCGACCTTCTCCCCGAGCGCCGCCGAGACGGCTTCGTGCACCGGGATCACCGGCCAATCGCCGGAGATGTCGTACTCGACGACCTGCCCGTCCGGCCCCGGACGGCGAACGACCTGCGCGCCGTACGCGGCCTCCGCGGCACACTGCACGAGTTCCCGCGTCAGCGTCCGCATGGTGTTGTAGTCGGCGTACGCCTGGTACGCCTCCAGCATGGTGAATTCGGGGTTGTGCGTCGCGTCGACGCCTTCGTTGCGGAAGTTCCGGTTCAGCTCGAAAACGCGCTCGACGCCGGCCACGCACAGCCGCTTCAGGTACAGCTCGGGGGCGATCCGCAGGTACATCCGCATGTCGTAGGCATTGATGTGCGTGATGAACGGGCGGGCGTTGGCGCCGCCGTGCACGGTCTGCAGCATCGGCGTCTCGACTTCGAGGTAATCGCCCTGGTGCAGCCGTTCCCGCACGGCGCGCACCACGGTCGAGCGCATCCGCAGCATCGCCGTCGAATCCGGGTTCACCGCGAGGTCCAGATAGCGTTGCCGCACCCGCGTCTCGGGATCGGTGAGGCCCTTTCGCTTGTCCGGCAACGGATGCAGGCTCTTCGCCGTAACGGTCCATTCGTCGACGAGCACGGAAAGCTCACCGCGCCGCGACGTCACGACCTGCCCGCTCACGCCGACGTGGTCGCCGAGGTCGACACCTCGCCGCCAGCCCCCGGGATCGAGCACGGAAGCATCGAGCATCAGCTGGATCTCACCGCTGAAGTCCTTGACCCTGGCGAAACACAACCCGCCGAGATTACGCATCGCGAGCACCCGGCCCGCGAGCCGGACCCGATGACCGGTATGGGTGTCCGGGCTCAGGTCACCGAACTTCGAGACGACGTCGCCGAGCAGGTCCTCCCGGGCGAAACCGACCGGATAGGGGTCGATCCCGGCTTCCCGCAAGCGATCCAGCTTCGCCATCCGCACCCGGACCTGGTCGGGGCGCCGCACCTGTTTCGGCGCGGGAGTGGCGGCGTTCGCTTCGATGCGGCGGACCTCGGCGACGAATTCGTCGGTGACGGTCTCCAGTTTCAGTGCCCGTCCCGACCGTCCTGTCGGGACGAATCCTTCGAGCGCGCCGGCGACGATGCCGACCCGCGGCAGCCGTCGAGCCGAGGAATAGCACAGGAAACGCGGTTCCCAGTCGGGGCCGTACTTGGCGTTGGACCGGTAGAGCGATTCCAGCTGGAAGAAGCGCGACGCCATGCTGAGGACGCCGCGCCAGGCGCGCAGCACCGGGCCCGCGCCGATCCGCTCCCCCTCGGAGAAGACCGCGCGGAACATCGCGAAGTTCAGTGAAATCCTTTGTGCGCCAAGGCGTGAGCTCGCCGCGACGACCTCCGCGACCATGTATTCGTTGAGCCCGTTTTCGGCGTCGCGGTCGCGCCGCATCAGGTCGAGGGACAGGCCGCGACGGCCCCACGGCACGAACGACAGCATGCCGCGAAGCTCGCCCTTCGCGTCGTACGCCTCCACCATCACGCTGCGACCGTCACTCGGATCACCGAGCCTGCCGAGCGCCATCGAGAACCCACGCTCGGTTTCCGCTCCGCGCCACTGCTGCGCGTGCAGCAGGAGCTTGGCCATTTCCCCGGCCGGGATTTCGCTGTGCCGACGGACTTTCGTGGTGTATCCGGCCCGTTCGATCCGTTTGACCGCTTGGCGGACCGAGCGGCGTTCCGGTCCGGCGAGGCTGAAGTCACGGACGTCGAGGACGGCTTCGTCACCTATTTCCAGCGCGCGCAGGCCCGCGTCGGCGTAGACCTTCGCGCCATGTTCGCTCGCGCCGAGCACGCCGGGCGTCCAGCCGTAGGTGCGCGCTTCGTTCAGCCAGGCACGGACGGCGTCGGGCCAGGCGTCGGGATCGCCGATGGGGTCCGCGCTCGCGACGCTGGTGCCCGCGAGCACGCGGTAGGCCACGGCGGCGCGGCCGTTGGGTGAGAAGACGACGCTCTTCTCGCGCCTGGTGGCGAAGTAACCCAGAGAGTCGTCTTCGCCGTGTTCGGCAAGAAGGCGACGTACGCGCAGTTCTTCCTCGTCCGTCCTCAAGCGACGGCTACGCACCCCTCGGAAGAGTGTGTACAACGCCGCCGTCGCGACGGCTGTCGCGCTGAGGTCGAGCACGAGGTCGAGCCAGGCAGGCCCTTCACCGATGCCGACCCGCCGAAGCTGGATGTTCTCACCCGTCGTGTGGTTCACGACCCAGGCGAAACGCGCCCAGGTGTCGGCGAGACGACCGGGAAAGGCTTCACTCAAACCCCAGCCGACGAGAATGACCGCGGCCAGACCGCCGAACAGGACGGTGAGTCCGTCGCGCCACGCGCCGGGCGCGAGCCGAGCGGGGAACGCCGGCCGCAGAATCCACAGGAACGCGATCATGCCGAGGGAGATCAGGTCGGCGATGGCCAGCACCCATACCTGGTGCGGAATGTGCCGGACCTGCCACGGGCCGAGTTTCAGCAGCTCCGGCCACCACAGCAGCGCGGCCTGGAAGGCCAGCGTCACCGCCAGCCCGCCGACCTGGAACAACAGCAGGGTGTAGAGGGCGGCGCGTTTGCGGCGGCGGAGCGCGGCGCCGAGGACGACGAGCAGCAGAACGATCACGAGGCTCGCGTTGGTCGGGATGCTCAGTGCCGAGAAGGCGATGTCACCCGTCCTGAGCACCGGCCCCTTCACGCCGCCGGCGAGGAGGAGGATCACCGAGAACACGGCCGCGAGCTGCACGAGGGTGGCGACGATTCCGCCGGCCCTCGCCTTCCACGGCGAGACTCGGCTCACTGGGTTTCCCATTCTGGCCCTTCGCGGTACACACAGGTGATCGACAGCTGCACTTACTTGACGTCACACAACCCCGTGTGGTTGTCAACGATCATCATCCTCTGGTCTGAATTTCCTCATCCGCAGGCGTGACGGTGCTGTGTGAAGCTGGTCGCAGGGTCTTGGGACGGCCATATCGGCATGTCACGCTTGGCCTGTTCAGCTCCACGACCCGGGGACCTCTTCGAGGCCTCGAGGGAAGGACGGTCGACAAGGATGTCTGCCACCGAAAAGGATTCCGGCGAGCTCGCGGCTCCGTACGGGACCGGCGCGGCGCCCCAGGCCACATCTGGGAAGAAAGTCCGCGTACATCACCTTCGTGACATGAAAGAGCGCGGCGAAACCTGGCCGATGCTCACCGCCTACGACATGTACACCGCCGCGCTGTTCGACGAAGTGGGCATTCCCGTGCTGCTCGTCGGGGATTCCGCGTCGAACAACGTCTTCGGTTACGACACTTCGCTTCCGGTGACCGTGGAGGAACTGCTTCCGCTGGTCCGGGCGGTCACCCGTTCGGTGAAGCGGGCGCTGGTCGTGGCCGATCTGCCGTTCGGCTCGTATCAGCTCTCACCGCAGCAGGCACTGGAAACCTCGGTGCGGTTCATGAAGGAAGGCCGCGCACACGCGGTGAAACTCGAGGGCGGACGGAAATTCGCTCCGCATGTCGAGGCACTGACGTCGGCCGGTGTCCCGGTGATGGGACATATCGGATTCACCCCGCAGAGTGAACACAATCTGGGTGGCTATCGAGTCCAGGGGCGCGGCGAAGCGGCCGAAGCGCTACTCGCCGACGCGCTCGCTCTGGAGGAAGCCGGCGCCTTCGCGGTCGTCATGGAGATGGTGCCCGCCGAAGCCGCGAAGCGGATCACGCACGAACTGAAGATCCCGACCGTCGGCATCGGCGCCGGACCGGACTGCGACGCGCAGGTGCTCGTCTGGCAGGACATGGCCGGACTTCGACGCGGCAAGACTCCTCGCTTCGTGAAGAAGTACGCCGACCTCGCGGGCGTGCTGGCGGGGGCCGCGACGGCGTTCGCGGAGGACGTCCGGCGAGGCGAGTTCCCGGCTCCGGAGCACTCGTTCCACGACTGACCCGCCTCTGACCTGCAGAAAGAGAGCAAGGGACCTTTGCTACCGCTCCCGTCGAGGAGCGCGATAGCAAAGGTCCCTTGCTCTCTTTTCGGGTGGGCCCTGCAGAGCGACCCTTCTTTAGTCGTTCACGTACATGAACTTGAATCATGTCCTTGACGCACGTTCGTAAAGAGGCTTAACGTCTAGCCCGTCGCCGCCACGACCGAGCTTCGATCCCTCGACGAGGAGGACCACGGATGCGTGTTCGTGAGCGGGTTCTGGCCCTTACGACCGGTGCTGCCCTGCTGTCCACGTTGGCGGCGTACCCAGCTGAAGCCGCGACGGTCCGCGTAGGGACTTCGGAGCAGCTAACGGCGGCGCTCGCTTCGGTCACTCCGGGCACCGTCATCGAACTGGCGGCCGACACGACCTTCACGGGCAACTTCAAGGCGGCGAAGAGCGGCACGTCCAGCAGCCGTATCACCCTGAAGGGTCCGCGAAGCGCGGTCATCAAGGCCTCGGCCGGGCGCACGCTGGAACTGACCGGCAGCTATTGGAACCTGACCGGATTCACCCTCACCGGTGGCCAGAAGGGCCTGATGGCGACGGGCGTCAAGAACACCGTCGTCGACGGCATCAAGGTCGCCGGCGTCGGCCACGAGGGCATCCATTTCCAGTACACGAGCACCGACAACGTCGTGAAGAACTCCGAGGTGACCGACACCGGCCGCGAGTACGCGGGCTACGGCGAAGGCATCTACTTCGGTTCCGCGAAGGGCAACTGGCCCGGCGGCACGCCGGACCGGAGCGACCGCAACAAGGCGCTGAACAACAAGATCGGCCCGAACGTGCGGGCCGAGTCGATCGACATCAAGGAAGGCACCACCGGCGGCGAACTGCGCGGCAACGTCTTCGACGGGACCGGGCAGAGCGGCGAGCACTTCGCCGACAGCTGGGTGGATCTGAAGGGCAACAACTACGTGGTCGCGGACAACCGGGGCAGCAAGGTCTTCGTGCACGACGCGACCTACGGCGGCTTCGAGGTCCATGTCCAGCTCGACGGCTGGGGCCGCGGCAACACCTTCTCCGGCAACACCGCGGACGTGCAGTCCAGCTATGCCTACGGCTTCTACCTCGTGAAGGCCGCGACCGGCAACAAGGTCTGCGCGAGCAACAAGGTGACCGGCGCCGGGAAGGGATTCGCGAACGTGGCCGCCACGGCGGGCTGCTGACGCGACCGAAGACCGGGGGCCCGCTCAGCCCGGCGGCGGGGGCGGGCCCCCACCCTTCGGACCCTCGCCGATTCAGGCAGAGTGTCCTTATGGATGACCTGTACCCGCCGATCCATGTGCGCGCCGAGGGCATGCTCGACGTCGGCGACGGGCACCGGATCTACTGCCAGGAAGCCGGGAACCCGGACGGCAAACCCGTGGTCGTCCTGCACGGAGGCCCTGGTAGCGGCATCTCCTCGATGGCCAGGCGGCATTTCGACCCGGAGGCCTACCGGATCATCCTGTTCGACCAGCGCGGCGCCGGCCGCAGCACACCGCACATCGGCGCGCCGGACGTCGACCTGTCGGTCAACACTCTCTGGCACCTCGTCTCGGACATGGAAAAGCTGCGCGAAGGGCTGAATCTCGACCAATGGCAGCTGTTCGGCGGCTCCTGGGGCGTCACCCTCGCCCTCGCCTACGCCGAAACCCACCCGAGCCGCGTCAGCGAGACCATCCTGCGAGGCGTGTTCACCGTCCGCCGCAGCGAACTCGACTGGATCTACAACGGCGGCGCCGCGAACCTCTTCCCCCGTGAGTGGGAAGCCTTCCTCGCCCCGATCCCCGAGGACCGTCGCGACGACCCTCTGTCGGCTTACCGCGAGCTCGTCTATCACCCCAATCAGGCGATCCGGGAGCGTGCCGCCATCGCGTGGAGCGCCTGGGAAGGCGCGATCGTCTGCCTGCGCCCGGACCCGGCCTTCCGCAACCAGTACGCGTCGCCGGAGTTCGCGGTCACCTTCGCCCGGCTGGCGCTGCACTACTTCTGCCATGGGGCGTGGCTTGAAGAAGGACAGTTGATCCGGGAAGCCGGGAAGCTCGCCGGGATTCCCGGCGTGATCGTGCAGGGCCGGTACGACGCGGTGTGCCCGCCGACGACGGCTTACGAGCTGCACCGGGCTTGGCCGGATTCGAAACTGGAGCTGGTGGAGGCGGCCGGGCACGCGGTGACGGATCCGGGGATGCTGGCCGCGCTCCGGGAGGCGACGGATTCCTTTCGATAGGAACGGCTACAGCCGCCCGCCGGAGGTCGTGTCGCCGGAAAGCCGTTGCGCCAGATACACCGGCACGGTCGAAGCCAGGATCAGCACCGCCGCCACGACGTTGACGATCGGGGCCTGGTTCGGCCGGAACAGGTTGTTCAGGATCCAGATCGGCAGGGTCTCCAGCCCGGTCCCGAGGGTGAACGTCGTGACGATGATTTCGTCGAACGACAGGGCGAACGCCAGCAGGCCGCCCGCCAGCAGCGCCGAACGCAGCATCGGGAACGTCACCAGCCGGAACGTCGTGAGACCGTCGGCGCCGAGGTCCATCGACGCCTCTTCGAGGTTGCCGCCCATCCGCCGCAGGCGCGCGACGACGTTGTTGAACACCACCACGATGCAGAACGTCGCGTGCGCGACGATCGCGGTGAACAGGCCGAGGTGGATGCCGAGGATCGTGCGGAAGGCGTTGTTCAGCGCGATACCGGTGACGATACCGGGCAGCGCGATCGGCAGGATGATCAGCAGCGACACCTGGTTGCGGCCGAAGAAGCGGTACTTCTGCAGCGCGAAGGCCGCCATCGTGCCGAGTACCAGGGCGATCGCGGTCGCGGCGAGTCCTGCTTGGACACTCGTCCACAGTGCGTTCAGCGCGCCTTCGTTGTCCGCGGCCCGGCCCCACCATTCGAGGGTGAAGCTGGACGGCGGCCAGCCGAAGGTGGTGTCGGCGTTGACGGAATTGAGCAGCACCACCAGCAGTGGGAAGTAGATCACCGCGAGGCCGAGCACCAGCGCCGCGAGCAGAAGGTATTTGGTCGTCCGGGAAAGCCGCATCGCGCGCTCCTACAGGTTGTCCAGCGCGCCCGTGCGGCGCACGGCGGCGAGGTAGGCGAGCATGATCACCACGGGTACGGTCGCGACGGTCGCCGCGAACGGCAGGTTGTTGGCCGCGCCGATGTTGTCGTAGACGACGTTGCCGAGCATCTGCGACGTGCCGCCGACGATCTTCACCGCGATGTAGTCGCCCAGCGACAACGAGAACGTGAAGATCGAGCCGGCGACGACCGCCGGGAACGTCACCGGCAGCACCACCGAGCGGAACGTCCGGAATGGCCGGGCGCCGAGGTCGCCCGAGGCGTCCACCAGCGAGTTCGGCAGGCGCTCCAAGCCCGCGTAGATCGGCAGGATCATGTACGGCAGCCAGAGATACGACAGGGTGATCACGGTCGCGAGCACGCCGTAGCCGGGGGTGTCGAGGCCGAACGGGTTCAGCAGCCAGTGCAGGACCCCGTTGCCGGACAACATGGTCCGCCACGCATAGGCCTTCACCAGGTAGCTCGCCCACAGCGGGGTCATGACGGCGATGACCAGGAGGCGCCGCGCCCTCGGCGAGGCGAATTTGGCCATGTAGAAAGCCATCGGGAAGGCGATGATCGCGGTGACCACCGTGACGAGTGCGGCGATCCCGACCGTCCGGAGGGTGATCGTGCGGTACACCGCGTCACTGAAGAGGGTGACGAAGTTGTTCAGCGACCACTCGGTCACGACCTGGCCGGTGAAGACGTCGGTGCTCCAGAACGCGGTCACGAACAACGCGGCGAGCGCGCCGAGGTAGGCGAGGCCGAGCCAGAGCATCGGCGCGGAGAGCAGGATTCCCAGTCGCAGCCTGGGTTTGCGGTACAGGAAGGCGGAGGTTTTCCGCCTCGGTGAATCGAGTGTGGTCGTCATCGTCTCCACCAGGGATGGGACCGGGAGCGGACGGCGTTGGGGGGGGCACCACCGTCCGCTCCCGGAGTTCGGGAGGTCAGCCCTTGATCTCGGTCCAGGCGCGGGTCCACTCGCCGTAGTCCTTGCACTTGACGTCGGTGCGGCCGTCGAGGCACTGCGCGATCGGCGTCGTCCAGTACTGGATCTTCGAGGCGTACGCGGCGTCACCGGCGTGGAAGGTCTCGCAGTGCGCCTTGTTCTTGGTTTCGGCGCACGCCTTGGGGTTCGAGGGCGATTCGCCGAAGTACTCGGCCACCTGCGCGTTGGCCTTCGGGCTGACGATGTGGTTCAGCCACTTGTAGGAGCACGTCTTGTGCGGCGACTTCGCCGACACCATCCAGGTGTCCGACCAGCCGGTCGCGCCTTCGGACGGGAGCACGGACTCGACCGGCGCGCCTTCGCTCTTGGTCAGGTTCACCGTGACCTGCCAGGCGGTGCCGACGACAGCGTCGCCGCTCTTGAGCGCCTGACTCTCCTTCAGGTAGTCCGACCAGTACTCCGCGACCATCGGGCGCTGCTGCTTGAGCAGGTCGACGGCGGCCTGGAACTGCTTGTCGTCCAAGGCGTACGGGTTCTTGATGCCGAGTTCGGGTTTGTGCGTCTGCAGGTACAGCGCGGCGTCGGCGATGTAGATCGGCGAGTCGTAGGCGGTGATCTTGCCCTTGTACGGGCTGTTCGCGTCGAACATGACCGACCACGACGTCGGCGCCGGGGTCACCTTGTCGGTGCGCCAGGTGAGCAGGTTCGCGCCCCAGCCGTGCGGCACGCCGTAGGACACGTTGTTCACGCTGTTCCACGGACGGTTCTTGAGGAAGTCGAAGACGTCGGCGTAGTTCGGCACGAGCGCGGTGTTCACCGGTTCGACGTCTCCGGACGCGATGAGCCGCAGCGAAGCGTCACCGGACGCGGAGATGACGTCGTACTGTCCGGTCTTCATCAGGCTCACGGCCTCGTCCGAGGTGCCGAACGCCTTGACGTTGACCTTGCAGCCGGTCTCCTTCTCGAAACCGGTGACCCAGTCGACGGCCGGGTCGTTGGAGCCGTTCTCCGCGTAGCCGGGCCAGGCCAGCACGTTGACCTGGCCTTCCGGCTGGCCGAGCTGCGCGAGCGCGTCGAGCTTCGGCGGGGTGAAGCCCTGCCCGCCGGGCGCGGCCGCGGTCGAACTGGATCCGGAGGTTCCGCAGGCGGCCACGAGCAGGCCGGCGCCGAGCAGGCCGGCGAGCGCGAGTTTCCTGTTCTTCATTGAACAAACCTTTCGGTGCTGGGGAGAACTAACCGGCTTCGGGGACGCGGAAGCTGTGTTCGTGCCGCCAGCTCAGGCGGACGCGGCCGCCCTCGAAGTCCGCGGGTTCGGCGGTGTTCTGCCGGACCACGGAGAGCTGGCCGCCGGCGTCGAGGGTGACCTCGTAGCGCACGGTCGCGCCGGCGTAGACGGTGTTGGTGACGGTGCCGGTGGCGCTGGTCTCGCCGACCTCCGCGGATTTCGAGAGATCGGCGTCGATGCGGATCTTTTCGGGGCGGATGCTGAACACACCGGGTTTGCCGATGATGTTCTCGGCGCCGCCGCCGCTGAGCAGGTTCGAGGTGCCGACGAAGCCGGCGACGAACGCCGACGCGGGCCGCTCGTAGACCTCGACCGGTGAGCCGACCTGTTCGATGCGGCCGGCGTTGAACACCGCGATGCGGTCGCTCATCGTCAACGCCTCGTCCTGGTCGTGGGTGACGAAGATGAAGGTGATGCCGACGTCGCGCTGGATCTGTTTCAGCTCGGTCTGCATGGTGTGGCGCAGTTTCAGGTCTAGCGCGCCAAGCGGTTCGTCGAGCAGGAGCACCTTCGGCCGGTTGACCAGTGCCCTGGCGAGCGCGACGCGCTGACGCTGGCCACCGGAGAGCTGGTCGGGTTTGCGCTCGCCGAACTCTCCGAGCCGCACGGTGTCGAGGGCTTCCTTCGCGCGCTGACGTCGCTCCGCGCGGGGGACGCGCTTCACCCGGAGGCCGTACTCGACGTTCTGCTGCACGGTCATGTGCGGGAAGAGCGCGTAGTCCTGGAAGACGGTGTTGACGTCGCGGTCGAAGGGCGCGAGACGGCTGACGTCGCGGCCGTGCAGTTCGATCGTGCCCGCCGTCGGGAGCTCGAAGCCGGCGATCATGCGGAGGACCGTCGTCTTGCCGGAGCCGGACGGGCCGAGCATCGAGAAGAACTCGCCGGGCGGGATGTCGAGGTCGACGCCGTCGACCGCGTGGACCTGGCCGAACTCCTTGCGCAACCCACGCAGGCGGATGGCCGGAATGTCGCCTCCACCTGCGGAAGTGAGAGCAAAGGTCCCTTGCTCCCCCGCGGCGGCGGTGGGCGCTTGATGAGGCATGGCGTGCCTTTCGGTGGTCGTCACAGCGCGCTCATCACGTGCTTGACGCGGGTGTAGTCCTCGAGGCCGTAGAGCGAGAGGTCCTTGCCGTAGCCGGACTTCTTGAAGCCGCCGTGCGGCATTTCGGCGACCAGCGGGATATGCGTGTTGATCCACACGCAGCCGAAGTCGAGCTTCGCGGCCAGCCGCATCGCCCGCTGGTGGTCGGTGGTCCACACCGAAGACGCGAGCGCGTACTCGACGCCGTTGGCCGCGGCGAGCGCTTCGGCTTCGGTCTCGAAGCGCTGGACGGTGATGATCGGCCCGAAGATCTCCGTCTGGCTGATCTCGTCGTCCTGCCGGACGCCGGAGATCACCGTCGGTTCGTAGAAGTAACCCTCGTCCCCATGCCGCTTACCTCCACAGTGGACTACCGCGTGGCCGGGCAGGCGCTCGACGAATCCGGCGACCCGGTCGAGCTGCGCGGCGTTGTTGAGCGGTCCGTAGCTGACCGACGTGTCGTCGGGTTTGCCGGTGGTGGTCGCCCGCGCCTGCCGGGTGAGGGCGGCGACGAAGGTGTCGTGGACCTCATCGGCGACCAGGACGCGCGTCGCCGCCGTACAGTCCTGGCCCGCATTGAAGTACCCGGCGGCGGCGATGCCTTCGGCGGCCGCTTCGAGGTCCGCGTCGGCGAAGACCACTACGGGCGCTTTACCGCCCAGCTCCAGGTGTACGCGCTTCACGTCCTTCGCGGCCGAAGCGGCGACCTCGATCCCGGCGCGGACGGAGCCGGTGATGGACACCATCGCGGGAATCTCGTGCTCGACGAGCGCCCGTCCGGTGTCGCGGTCGCCGCAGATCACGTTGAGGACGCCGGGCGGCAGGAATTCGGCGCAGATCTCGGCGAAGAGCAGGGTCGACGCGGGCGTCGTGTCGGCCGGTTTGAGCACCACGGTGTTCCCGGCGGCGAGCGCCGGGGCGATCTTCCAGACCGCCATGAGGAGCGGATAGTTCCACGGCGTAACCTGCGCGCACACGCCGATCGGCTCTCGGCGGACGAAAGAGGTATGCCCTTCCATGTATTCGCCCGCCGACCGTCCTTCGAGGACACGCGCGGCCCCCGCGAAGAACCGCAACTGGTCGACGATCATCGGCAGTTCTTCGGCCGCGGTGAGCGCGATCGGCTTGCCGGTGTTAGCCGATTCGACGAGCACGATCTCTTCCGCGCGCGCTTCGACGGCGTCGGCGATCTTCAGCAGCGCGAGCTGGCGCTGCGCGGGCGTGGTCTCGCGCCAGGTTTCGAAGGCGGCGGCCGCGACCTTGAGCGCGCGATCGACGTCTTCGGGGCCGGCGACGGCTGCGGTGCGATACGGGCGGCCGGTGACGGGATCGACGACGTCGGCGACCTGGCCCGACGCGGATCCGGTGTACTCACCGCCGATGAAGTGCTTCAACTGCTGCACGAGAGCTCCTGGCTACTGGGCCTGGGGGCGTGAGGCGATAGCAAAGGTCCCTTGCTCCCTTGTGGGGCGGCGAGGGAGCTAAAACATATAAGTCCAGATGTTAAATGACAAGACGATGAGGCAAGATTGCTTCCATCGGGTAGCGGTACGGGTGAAGGGCCACCATGCGTAAGGGGATGTCGCACAGCGCGCGATCAGCGATGTTCGCGCCGCTCGACCAGATCGGCCGGGCGGAAGCGGTCACCGCGCGGCTGGTCGACGCCATCACGCTCGGGCTGCTGGCCGACTCGGAGCAACTGCCGAGCGAAGCCGAGCTGGCCGCCCAGTTCGGCGTCTCCACCGTGACGGTTCGCGAAGCGCTCGTGGCCTTGCGACAGCAGGGCCTTGTCGAGACGCGACGCGGCCGAGGCGGCGGAAGCTTCGTGAAGACGCCTGCCAACCCTTCGGCCGCTTCGTGGCGAGAGCGCCTTCGCACGGTTTCGCTGTCGGAGCTTCGCGACGTCGGCGATCACTACCTCGCCATCGCGGGCGCCGCGGCCAAACTCGCCGCCGAGCGGAGTTCGCCCGAGGACATCGAGCGGCTCGAACTGGCGACCGAGGACATCCGCACGGCCACCGGCGCGGAGGCGTCACGCGCCGAGCGCCAGTTCCATCTCGAAGTCGCCGCGGCCGCCCAATCGCCGCGGCTGACCAGGGAAGAAGTGCAGTTGCAGAGCGAGCGAGGCGGATTGCTGTGGCTGCCGCTCGAGCCGCACGGCACCCGCGAGAACGCCTACGCCGAACACCGCGCGATCGCCGCCGCCATCGCGCAGGGAGACGGCGAGCTGGCCAGAAAGCTCACCGAGGAGCACATCCTCGAAGCGATAGACCGGCTGGCGGACGTGCATTTAGACCTTCTGGCCCCTTAAGCTGCGGCATCCGCGCATCCGAGGTGAGCATCGTGAACGACACACCGTCCGCCGGTTCCGAGGTCGTCGAACAGGTATCCACCCTGGTCGAGGACGTCTTCGGCCGACTGAAGCCGCTACTGGCCGGCGCCGAGGGGCTCTTGGCAGCCTCCACCGATGCCACCGCCGAAGACCTGACCCGCCTCCGGCCGCAGGTCTTCGACGTCCTCGGCGGCCTGGTCGTCGGCGCCGGGTTCATCAGCGCGCCGAACGCGCTGGCCGATCAGGAATTCGCCTTCGAATGGTGGACCGAGACCGGTGACGCCGAGCCCGCGCAACTGGTCATCAGCCTCGATCCGGACAGCGACAACTTCCTGGACTACACCAGGCAATCGTGGTTCACCGTCCCGCGTGACACCGGCCGCCGCCACATCAACGGCCCGTACGTCGACTACCTCTGCACCGACGAGTACACGCTGACCTTCACGGTTCCCGTCCAGCGCGACGGAGAGTTCGCGGGGGTCGTCGGCGCGGACATCTACGTGCGCGAGGTCGAGCGCCTGCTGCAGCTGAAACTGCGCGCGCTCGGCGGCCGCGCGGCGCTGGTCAACGCCCAGGGCCGGGTGATCGTGTCGAACAACGCGCGCCAGGCGACCGGTTCGCTGGTCCGCGAGGTCGACGTCCCGGCGTGGTGGTCCGCCGGCGCGGAGCCGGTCACGACGGAGACCGGCACGCACCTGCGACGCTGCGGAGATTCGCCGATCGCCCTGGTCAGGTCCGAGCGCTGAAGGACGCCATACCCGCATCAGATGTGAGGAAAGCGCCCTTCACCGCGTCGCATGCGGGGAAAGCGTCCTTCAGCCCCCGCTGACCTGCAACGCGAGCCAGAATTCGGCGCGCACCCCAGGGGAATCGAGGTCACGGCCGGTCAGTTCGGCGACCTTGCGCATGCGGTTGCGCAAGGTGTGCCGGTGGACGCCGAGCCGCGCGGACGCCAGATCCCAGTGACCGTGGTGTTCGAGCCAGCAGGTCAGCGACGCGACGAGCTCACCCCGGCCGGTTTCGTCATGGTGCCGCAGCGGCGCCAGCAGACTGTCCGAAAACGCTTGCGCCGCTTGGGAATCGACCAACTCCAGGAAGCCGCGCCCGGCATGTTCGGCGAACCGGACCAACGGCGAGCGTTCGGCCTTCGCCGCTTCCGCCGCCTGTTTCGCCTGCCGGAGCCCGGCCGGGAAATCCACTGTGGACACCGGATCGGACAGCCCGGCGTGCAGCCCGCCGATCCGGGAAGCCTGCCGGGCGACGGTCTCCACGTCGCCGAGCGCGACCACGAACGCCCCCGACTCGCCGAAGAACACCTTGTCTCCGGCCACTTCTGCGTCGAGCGCGTCGGCGAGCGAGCGGCGCGCACTCGCGGGGCCGGCGACGGCCAGCACGGACCACGGCGCTTCCGGGACACCGCCCCAGAGTGACTTCATCGTCCGCGTGGCGAGTTCGGTTTGTCCCGCGGCGAGCAGGTCGCACAGCCCTGATCTCAGTCGCCGCAAGGCGCCTACGTTCTCACGATTCTGTTCCAGCGCAAGGGAAAGCAAGGACACCGCGGTGTTGACGATGTGCTGTCCCGCGGCATCCAGCGGCTCACGGGTGCCGACGGCGAGCACGCCCCGAGCTCGGGTGTCGAGCGTCTGCAGGACGACTTCGTACTCCCCCGCCACCGTCACCAGCGTGCCCGCGCGCAGCCGCGCGAAGTCGTCCTGGAGTTCGTCAGCGAAAGGTCGCGCGGAAGGCGAAGCTTCAATGACCGCGCCCGAAGAGTCGAGCAGGAGCACCCAGCCGTCGACCAGTTTCGCCAGTTTGCGCACCACGCCACCGGGCCCGCCCTTGCCGACGGCCGTCCTGGTCAGTTCCTGCTGCCCCTTGCCGGTGCGTACGAGCGAGGCGTACTCGTCGGCGGCGACCGCGCGGGAGACCGCCCGCGTGATCGCGATGAACGGCGTCTTCCTCGGCACTTCGAGCACCGGCAGCCCGACCTCTTCCGCGGTGTCCACAAGCGACCGCGGAATGCTCTCGTGACTGAGGCCGACTCCGAAGCCGAGCCCCGCCACGCCGACGTCGACGAGCCGCCGGATGTACCCGGGGGACGTGGTCTCATCCAGGGTGAGGCCGGTGGTCAGGAGCAGTTCGCCGCCTTCGAGGAAGGCCTGCGGATCGGTCAGTTCGGTGGGGTGGACCCAGCCGATCGCCCGGTCGAGCCCCGCCTCGGCCGCACGCACCCGCAGGCCGAGCGGGCGTTCGGCCACCAGTGCGGCGAGGGTCAGTGCCATGTTGTCCAACTCTACGCCTCGACATCGACAAGATGTCGAGCTGACGCGGCCCGGGCGGGCTCCCATTCTGGAGGGCGACCCCGTCCCTCGCGTCCGCAGGAGTCTGGCCGTGACCGTCACCACCGAAACCCAGCGCAGGCTGCGCACCGAGATCCCCGGCCCCGCCTCGCGCGCCCTGCAGGAACGACGCGCCGCCGTCGTCGCCGCCGGGGTGAGTTCGGTGCTGCCCGTCTACGTCACCTCGGCCGAAGGCGGCCTGCTCACCGACGCCGACGGCAACGTCCTGATCGACTTCGGTTCCGGTATCGCGGTGACCAACGTCGGCCACGCCGCCCCCGCCGTCGTGGACCGCGTCCGCGAGCAGGTGGGCCGGTTCACGCACACGTGTTTCATGGTCACGCCGTACGAGGGATACGTCGAGGTGTGCGAGGCACTCGACAAGCTGACGCCGGGTACCCACGAGAAGCGTTCGGTGTTGTTCAACTCCGGCGCCGAAGCCGTCGAGAACGCGGTGAAGATCGCCCGCGCCGCGACCGGACGTCAGGCCGTCGTCGTCTTCGACCACGCCTACCACGGCCGCACCAATCTGACGATGGCGCTGACCGCGAAGTCCATCCCCTACAAGCACGGTTTCGGCCCGTTCGCACCCGAGGTCTACCGCGTTCCCGGCTCGTACCCGTACCGCGACGGGCTGTCCGGCCCCGAAGCGGCGCGGATCGCCATCGACCGTATCGAGAAGCAGATCGGCGGAGACCAGGTCGCGGCCGTCGTCCTGGAGCCGGTGCAGGGTGAAGGCGGCTTCATCGAGCCCGCTCCCGGTTTCCTGCCCGCGCTTTCCCGCTGGTGCACCGAAAACGGCGTCGTGTTCGTCGCAGACGAGGTGCAGACCGGCTTCTGCCGCACCGGCGAGTGGTTCGCGTCCACGCACGAAGACGTGGTCCCCGACCTGATCGCCACCGCCAAGGGCATCGCGGGCGGGCTGCCGCTCGCCGCCGTCAGCGGCCGCGCGGAACTGCTCGACGCCGTCCCGCCGGGTGGGCTCGGCGGAACCTACGGCGGCAACCCGATCGCGTGCGCCGCGGCGCTCGGGTCGATCGAGGTCATGCGCCAGGAGAACCTCGCGGCGTCGGCGAAGCGCATCGAGAACACGGTGCTGCCGCGGCTGCGGGCGCTGGCCGAGGAGACCGGCGTGATCGGCGACGTCCGCGGCCGCGGCGCGATGCTGGCCGCCGAGTTCGTGAAGCCGGGCACCACCGAACCGGACGCCGACCTGACCAAGCGGATCGCGCAGGCGTGCCACCAGGCAGGCGTCGTCGTCCTCACCTGCGGCACCTACGGCAACGTCGTCCGCCTGCTGCCGCCGCTGTCCCTGTCCACCGAACTGCTCGACGAGGGCTTGACCGTCCTCGAGCAGGCTGTCCGCACGGAGGCCTCCAAGTGAGCACCTTTCCTTTCTGGGTAGCCGGAAAGCCGGTCACCAGCGGCGAGACCGTCGTCGTCCGTCACTCCTTCGACGGAAGCGAGGCGGGCTCGCACCACGTTCCGTCCACTTCGGACATCGAGACCGCCGTACAGGCGGCGCACGGCGTCTCCGACGAGTTCGCGACGCTGCCCGCGCATGTCCGGGCGGGCGCGTTGGACCACGTGTCCCGAGTTTTGGGTGAGCGGTCCGAAGAGCTGGCGCAGCTGATCACCGCCGAGTCGGGCAAGCCGCTGAAGTGGGCGCGCGGCGAAGTCGGGCGCGCGGCGTCGACGTTCCGCTGGGCCGCCGAGGAGGCCCGCCGGTTCTCCGGCGATCTGCAGCGCCTTGACACCGACCCGGGCGGCACCGGACGGCTCGCGCTGGTCCGCCGCGTGCCCAAGGGGCCGGTGCTGGGCATCACGCCGTTCAACTTCCCGCTGAACCTGGTGGCGCACAAGGTCGCGCCGGCGATCGCGGTCGGCGCGCCGATCGTGCTCAAGCCCGCGCCCGCGACACCGCTCACCGCGCTGCTGCTCGGCGAGATCCTCGCCGAGACCGACCTGCCCGCCGGAAGCTGGTCGATTCTCCCTGTCAGCAACGAGGAATCGGCCAAGCTGGTTTCGGACCTGCGGCTGCCGGTCGTGTCGTTCACCGGTTCCGTGCCGGTGGGCTGGGGTATCCGGGACAGCGTGCCGCGCAAGCACGTCGCGCTCGAACTCGGCGGCAACGCGGCGGTGCTCGTCTGTCCTGATTGGACGGATCTGGACTTCGCGGCGCAGCGGATCGCGACGTTCGCCATGTACCAGGCCGGCCAGTCGTGCATCTCGGTGCAGCGCGTGTACGCGCACGCCGACGTCTACGACGAGCTCCGGGCGAAGGTGCTGGAGCAGGTGCGCGCGCTCGGGACCGGCAACCCGCGGACGGACGGCGTGGACGTCGGGCCGCTGATCAACACCGACGCCGCTTCCCGGGTGGAGTCGTGGATCGCCGCGGCCGTCGACGCCGGTGGCGAACTGCTGACCGGCGGGAAGCGCGACGGCGCGACCGTCGAGCCGACGGTGCTCGCGAACGTGCCGGAGGACGCGTCGGTGATGGCCGACGAGGTCTTCGGGCCGGTCGTGTCGATCACGCGCGTGGACTCTGTGGAGGACGGGGTGCGCCGGATCAACGACTCGCGCTTCGGCCTACAGGCGGGCGTGTTCACGCGCGACCTGCCGACGGCGTTCGACGTGTCCGCGAAGCTGCGTGTCGGCGGTGTGCTCGTCGGCGACGTACCGAGCTTCCGCGCCGACCAGATGCCCTACGGCGGCGTGAAGGACTCCGGCGTCGGCCGCGAGGGCCCCGCGTCGGCGATGGCGGACTTCACCGAAGAACGCGTCACCGTCCTCACCGGCCTGACCCTCTGACCAGCTGAAACCCCCCTGCGAGAGAGCAAGGGACCTTTGCTCTCGCTTATCTCGACATTGAGAGAAGTGAGAGCAAAGGTCCCTTGCTTCAGCCGAGGGTGCGAAGCAGCGCGGAGTGCGCTTCGACGAGCGAAGGGCCGTACCAGGTCAGGTAGCGCCCGGAGACCAGGACGTGCTTCGCGCCGGGGAACGCTTCGGGGCCGTCGTCCGCGGTGAACTCGTAGGGCTCGTCGGGCAGTACAAGCAGGTTCGCGTCTCCGTCCGCGAAGCGCGCTTGGAGCTCGTCGAGCTTCGGACGCGGGTAGCGCTCTTCGTCCTCCGCGTAGACGTTGCCGATCCCGACGCGATGCAGGACGTCGCCGCCGAAGGTATCCCTGCCGAGCACGATCCACGGCTTCCGCCAGACCGGCACGACCGCCCGGAACCGCTCCGGCAGCGTCTCCCGCCAGATCTCTTCGGCCTCGACCAGCCACTCCGGCTCGGCGAGGTCGTAGGCCTGCGTCAGGATCCGCCGGATCGAGGCGAGCGCACCGGGAACGGTCGCCGACGCCTCCATCACCCAGACCGGAATCCCGTTGGCACGTAAGCGTTCCACGTCTTCCGGCCGGTTCTCCTCGGAGTTGGCCAGCACCAGATCCGGCTCGAGTTCGAGCACCTTGTCCACGTTCGGGTACTTCGAGCCGCCCACCCTCGGGACGTCCAGATCGACCGGATGGGTGCAGTAGTCCGTGACGCCCGCGAGCCTTCCCGGCGCGCTCACCTCGACGGCCTCGGTCAGCGACGGCACGAGCGACACCACCCGCGACGCCGGTTCGCGCAGCGGGACCACTTCGCCGAGATCGTCGATCATGCGCGCTCGAAGGACAGTTTCCGCTTGTCGACGTCCACCGCCGTGAGCCGGACCCGGATCCGCTCGCCTTCCGGCGGCTTCGCGCCCGCGCACTTGCCCATCACCGGCGGATTCTCGATCAGGATCTCCGACTTGGTCTCGTCGGCCCGCAGCACTATCGCGTCGAACTCCTCGCCGATGTGCTCGACCATGACCCAGGCCTCGACCTGGTCGATGCAGGCACGTTCGACCTTCGCCGCCAGCGTGTCGGACGCGGTCATCTGCTCCGGCACCTCCGAAAGCGCCGCGCGGACCCACGCGGGTACTTCGCGGCCGGCGCTCACGGCGAGACAGATCTCGGTGGCGAACCGGTCGACCAGCCGCCGGATCGGCGCGGTGACGTGGGCGTACGCGCCGCCGATCCCGGCGTGCGTGGTCAAGGCGGGCAGTTCGCCGTCGAACGCGGTGTACCCGGCGCCGCGCAGAAGCCTGGTGGTGTCGGCGAAAAGCGCCATGGACGCGGGCTGGCCGGGGTCGAGCGCGGCCAGGAACTCCGACACGCTCTTGCCTTCGGGCCAGTCGATGTTCAGCGCCTGCGCGGACCGGCGCAGCCATTCGATCGCTTCGGCGTCGGGCTGGGGCAGCGTGCGCAAGACTCCGATCCCGGCGCCGATCATGATCTTGGCCGCGGCCATGCCGGTCAGCAGCGAGATCTCGGCGTTCCACGCGTCGACGTCGTTGCGCGGCCGCTGGATCAGCGCCCAGCCGCCGTCGGGATCGCCGCTGATCTCCTGCTCCGGCAACTGCAGTTCGACCGCGCCGCGCCGGATCGCGAGCTCGCGGCGCAGACGGCCCAGTTCCGGCAGGGCGGCGACCGAGGGATGCGGGTCGCCCGCGTCGATCGAGGCCTGGACCGTCTCGTAGTCGAACTGTTCGGTGGAGCGGACCAGCGCCCGGCGGACGTTGGTCGCCGTCGGCTCACCGCTCGCGTCGACGTCGATGGTCCACAGCACCGCGGGCCGGGTCTCCCCCGGCAGCAGGCTCGCCGCGCCCTCGGACAACACCGGCGGATGGAGCGGGACGTTCCCGTCGGGCAGGTAGAGCGTCTGCCCGCGACGGCGCGCCTCCTTGTCGAGCGCGCCACCCGGTGGGATGAACGCGGCCAGGTCGGCGATCGCGTAGTGGACGCGGAACCCGCCGCCCTCGGCGCGCTCGATCAGCACCGCCTGGTCGAGGTCCTTGGAACCGGGCGGGTCGATGGTGACGAAGGGCAGACCGGTGGCGTCCTCGCGTTCCCCCGCCGATTCGAGCGGGTCGACGACCGCCGCCTCCGCCTCGGCGAGCACGTCGGGCCCGAACGACTCCGGCAGCGAGAACTCGGCTCGAAGGTGACCGAAGTCCCCTCCTGCCGCGTGTGTCCTGATCACGAGTGGAGGCACCACCCAACCCTATCCCGATCCGGCGCCGTTGATCGCCCGTTCGGGTGCGGGCCGGTCGGGTGTACGTTACGGACCGAAATGAAAACCGATACCCTTTTCAAAACGACAGGAAGGGCCGTGGCGTGAAGATCGCGTTCGTCGGGAAGGGCGGCAGCGGGAAGACCACGCTGGCGTCGCTGTTCACCGCGTACCTGGCCGGCGGCGGGAAACCGGTACTGGCGATCGACGCGGACATCAACCAGCACCTCGCCGTCGCGCTCGGCGCGAGCGAGGAAGAGGCCATCGCGTGGCCGACGCTGGGCGACAACATGGGCCTGATCAAGGAGTATCTGCGCGGCGACAACCCGCGGATCGCGGACGCGGCCTCGATGATCAAGACGACCCCGCCGGGGCGCGGGTCACGGCTGGTCCGGCCGTTCGAGGACAACCCGATCTTCCAGGCGTGCTTCCGCGAGTTCGGCGGGGTGCGGCTCGGCGTCACCGGACAGTTCGACGAGGACGACCTCGGCGTCGCGTGCTACCACTCGAAGGTCGGCGCGGCGGAGCTGCTGCTGAACCACATGATCGACGACGCGGGCGAATACGTGGTCATGGACATGACCGCCGGCGCCGACGCGTTCGCGTCCGGCCTGTTCACCCGGTTCGACGTGACGTTCCTGGTGTGCGAACCGACCGTGCGCAGCGTCGGCGTGTACCGGCAGTACGCCGACTACGCGCGGGACTTCGGGGTGCGGCTGGTCGTCGTGGGCAACAAGGTCACCGAAGACGAGGACATCGAGTTCCTGCGCGAAGAGGTCGGCGACGCCCTGCTGGGCTGGATGGAGAACTCGCGGCACGTCCGCGCCGCCGAACGCGGCCGCGCGCGCCCGATCGGCGAACTCGAGCCGCACAACCTCGCGACGCTGGACTCGATGCTCGCGACCGTCGACGGCGAACAGCGGGACTGGGCGCGCTACCAGCGGCAAGGCGTCGAGTTCCATCTCCGCAACGCGCGGGCGTGGGGCAGCGGCCGCGCCGGGGAAGACCTCACGGCGCAGGTGGACCCGGAGTTCGTGCTGGGTCCGGCGTTGGCCGCTCAGGACGCCTGACGGCTGCACGGTTATCCGCGGAGTAGCGAGGCGGCGCGTTGCGAAAGCCACTTTCGCAACGTTGAAGGTTGCGAAAGTGGCTTTCGCAACCTTGGTGGCCGCGAGATGGGCCGACCAGCCTGGGGCGAAGGGGACTTTCCCCGCATTTGAAGCGACGAAAGTCCCCTTCACGGACCGGGGCTGGAAATCGCGTAGGTACCGAAGTCACCTTCGCGGACCGGCTAGCGCGCTCAGTCGCCGCTCCATTTGGCGTCTTCGGCGTCGGCCTGTTTAGTGCGTTCCTTGGCGATCTCCAGGGCGCGCCTGGCCGTCGCCTCGTCCGGATACGGGCCGAGGAGGTCGATGCTCCGGCCTCGTTCCAGGTGCTCGACCTGGTTCGTCTTGGTGTTGAAGTACCAGCCCTGATCCGGGTTCGGGTCGCTCGACATACGACAAGCCTGACATCACCCGGACGTCCTGTCATCACTTGCGATAGCGGTAGGGGATCTCCGTGGGATCGCCGGTCGGACCGAACTCGCCGCCCTCGGGCTGGTCCACCTTCGAGCTTTCCGGCACGTTCTCGCCGAGTTCGTCGAACCAGCCGCGGTGCATCGGGACTCCGCGCGGCGGGGTCGCGGGTTCCGGCGCGACCGGGCCACCTCGCGGCGGCGAAACGGGCGGCCCCGGCTGCGGCATGGGAGGAGCGGCCGGAGGCATCGCGGACGACGGCGGAGCCGTGACCGGCGGGCTCACGGGCGGCTCGGGCTCGGCCTGGGTCGGCGCCGCGGGCTGAACCTCCGGAGTGGCCGGAGGGGCGCTCACCGGCGGCGGCTGCGTCCGGGTGGGCTGAGGCAGCGGAGGCGGCGCTTGAGACACGGGCGGCTGCGGGGCAGGCGCATGAGGAGCAGGAGCGCCCTGGTTGCCCGGCAACGGCGGCGCGGGCGGCCCCGGAGGCGGCGTGACCGTACGCCACACTGGCGCGGGCCCGATGTTCATCGGCGCCGGGGCGCGCGGCGGCTGCCCGGTCGCGGGCGGCGCGGCCTGTGAAGGCGCCGGAGGCGCCGGACGCTGCGCCGGCTTCGGGATCGGGTCGAGGCACGAGACGAGCACCGTGGTGTTCGCCGGGTCTTCGATCTTCCGGCCGCTGCGCTCGCGGTAGATCATCTCGCCTTCGGTGTCCATCTCGACCAGGTAGCCGGCCTCCGCCAGCTGCTCCTCGTCGAGATCGACGAGCTTTTCGTAGCGCGACGGGACGACCCGGTAGATCGGCCAGGCGAGCCGGGCGTTCTCCTGGTGGAACTGGGCGAGCAGGGCGGCCATCTGCTGCTGCCAGGGCAGCGACATCCCCTCGGCCAGCGAACGCGGCAACACGACGTAACCGGGATCGACGCCCGGCCAGCCCTGGTTCAGCTGGTCGGCGAGCGGGGTGCTCGACGCCGGCCGCGCCGCCTGCCGCGCGGGCTGGGCGGTACCGAAGAGATCGCGGGGATCGACCTCCGGGCCGCCTCCCGCCGCGGGCTTGCCTCGCCTTCCGAATTTCCGTGCCACGTTCTTCATCCTCTGTCAGTGTGCGGCCGCGTGCCGGTGGACAGGCCGCCACTTCGGGTGAATCCGATGGTCCCGCGATCGCGATACCACGCTCTCACCATGCTAAACGCCAGGACGGACCGCCTGCGCGACCACTTCGGCCTCGTCGAAGGAGAAGTCGCGGATGTGCACCGGCACCCCGGTCTGCTGCGCTTCGACGATCTTGCCGTCGCCCAGGTACATCATCACGTGGTGGATGGTCGCCGGGTTCGACGGCACGGTGGCGAGGAACAGCAGGTCACCCGGCTGCGCCTGCCGCACCGGCAGCATCGCGCCCGCCTTGTACTGGTCGCGGGAAACGCGCGGCAGGATGATCCCGGCCGACTCGTAGGCCCGCAGCATCAGCCCGGAACAGTCGTAGCTGTTCGGCCCCGTGGCGCCCCAGACGTACGGCTTCCCCTGCTCGGCGAGGGCGAACTTGATGGCCTGCGCGGCCGCCTGGCTCGGCGGCACCACGCTGCCGACGCTCGTGCCGCACCCGACGACGTCGACGATCTGGCCCTCGTTCTGCACGAGGAGCGCGGCCATCGGCTCCCAGTTGTGGTACCGGTCGGGGAAGCCGGAACGCTCGACGCGCTGCGCGGCGTCGCCTGGCCGCATGTTCTCCCAGTCCGGCACCGCGAGGAGGACGTCGTAGAACTTGTTGACCTGGTACGGCGGGTCGGTGACCTGGGCGACGGTGCCCCAGCCCATCGACGGCCGCATCTGGAAGATGCCGAGCGAGTCGCGGTCGCCGTAGGTCAGGTTCCGCAGCTTGGACTCGGTCATCCCGGCCTGGATCGCCACCTGCCACGCGCGCGGGGACAGCGTCCGCTGCTTGCCGATCGAGATGATCAGCGCGACGATCCCCTTCTGTTCCTCATCCAGCTTGTTGATGTCCGAAGAACCGCGATCGGTCTGTCCCGGCAGGGTCGGCCCGATCGACGCGTCGCAGGAGGTCTTGACGACCCCGCCCGATTGCGCCTCCACATGGTCGGTCACCACCTTGGTGACCGTGCTCGTGGTGACCACCGCGGCGAAGACCGCGGCGATCAGCACGCCGACGATGAGCCCGATCTTCATCGGGTCAGCCCGCTTGGGTGAACTTGGTGACCCGCCATCCCGGGTTCGTCTTGACGACGGTGACCCGGACCTTGGGCCCGTCCGTGGGGACGTCGACTTCCATCGACCCGGCGAGCGAGGAGACGACCTGCGGCTCCCCGGTCACCCTGGTCGCCTTGATGTTCGCGGGGTCCACCGTCGTGAGTTCCCCGGCGAGGTACTCGTCGGTGGTGTACGGCCGCAACCCGTTCAGCCACTGCTCGGTCGTCGTCCCGTCGGGATGGTTCGCCCATGCCGTCACCCAATTCTTGGCGACCCGGATACCGTCCTGGTCAGGTGGCGCGGAAGACGGCGGCGGCTGAGTGGTGAGCCTCGGCGGCAACGTCGACGTCACGGTCACCGGCGCCGCGACGCCGGGGCGTGAGGTGGCTGTCGCCGAGGAACCCGGCCCGCCGGCCGTCGGTCCCGGTTTTCCGATGGCCTTGGGCAGCAGGATGCCCAAGGCGGTGAGCACGACCGCGAGGATCACCAGCGTGCCGACGAGGTGGCGGGGCGAGCGCAACGGCCAGCCCCACAGTCTGCGGTAGACCGCGGTGCGCCCGCGGTTGGTCCGGATCGGCATGGGTCACCGGCCCACTGCGTGGTCTGTGTCGCGGACTTCCTCGCGGACCTCGAGCCCGCGCGACGGCCGGTACAGCACGAAGACCGGCTTCCCCGCGACGACTTCGGGGTCGACGCGGCGCGGACGCGGTGTCGACGGTCCCGGTTGCACCGGCACGGCACCCGACTGGTCGGGGACGGCGTAACCACCGCCCGCGGAGTTCATCCGCGACGGCACCACGACCGGTTCGGGTTCGTCGCTCCAGCGCCGGTCGGCGACCGGCGAGGTGTCGACCCGGCGGCTCGGTACCTGGATCGGGCTCCGCCCGCCGGAGGTGAACATCGAATCGCCGGGATTGCCCGCGGACGGGTTGTACTGGCCGAACACGGGAACGCCTCCGCCGCCACCGGCGGGCAGGGCGGGCATGCCGCCACCACCGCCGACGGCACCCGGCCACGGCGCTCCCGACCAGGCCGCCGCGGGGCGGATCGCGCCGGAACCGTTGTCGAGCCGCTGGGAGCTGGCGAAGATCGTCGCCTCGGGCCGGAACCGCCCGCCGCCGACCGTCGCGCCCACGGGACCGCGGAGGTCGCCGTCGACGACGTCGTCGGTGTCGCGGACGTTCTGCCAGAAGGCGTCCTGCGGGGTCTGCTCGTTGTTCTTCTTGCGGAAGCGGGAGAAGAGCCCGCCGCGCGGTGAAGGCATCGCGCCGCCGACCATGCCGACGGACATCTCGACCATCTGCCACAGCCGCCGCACGGGACGGCCGATCATGAACAGCAGCACGGTGATGATGGCGGCCAGCACCATCTTCGTCAGCAGGGACAGCGAGTTCCCCGCGGTGAAGATGGCCTCCAGCAGGAGGGTGTGCACACCGGCCAGCACCGAGAGCACCATGAGGTTGAAGGCGACCGCGCCGACCACCTTCAGGATGCGCTGCATGATCTGGGGCTGGAGCAGCGCGATCAGGCCGATCAACGGAGCCGTCAGGACGAAGATCCTGATCAGCACCTGCGCGAGCAGCACCGTGGCCTTGGCCAGCAGCTGGAACAGCGAGTAGAAGATTCCCTGGCCCAGCGAAAGGAAACCGGCGCCGACGCGGCTGCCGTCCTCGCCCGTGAAGTACCCGGTCGCCGGGCCGAGCTTGGTGGAGATGTCCTTGAACGCCGCCTTCTTGGAGTCGACCAGCGCGGCGTCGGCGTCCCCGCCCTGCTGGATCTGACCCCAGGTGAACGCGCGCGCGTCCAGGAGCGCGGGGCCGTATTGGATCGCCTGCGGCGAGTCCGGGCTGCCGAATTCACCGCGGAGCCAGTTGTCGTAGACGACCCGGCAATGCAGTTCGGTCGGGACCCGGTCCCACGGCTGGCGCGCGGCCACGGCCTCCGGCGTCGCCTGACACGGCTGTGCCGCGGGCGGCTGCGGCTGGGACGGCGGCGGGGTCTTGGCCTCGTCGATGAACCCGGCCTGGATGTTGGTCGTGGTCTGCACGATCGCGTTGTCGATCGGATCGAGGAATCTCAGCAACGCCAAGGAGGACGCGGCCAGCCAGACCGCGGCGAGCCCGTACAGCGCCCGTTTGCTGACCGCCGCGAGATCGCCGCGCCAGATGTTGCGGAACAACATGATCGACATGATCAGCGCGGCGAGGCCGAACAACTGCGCGTAGATGTTGTTGTAGACCTTCTCGGCCCCGGCCTTGACGGCGTTGTACAGCGGGCTGAGCAGGCTGCCCTGCAACACGGTGTAGTGCAGCGAGTTCGTGGCACCGACGATGTTCTTGCCGATGTTGAACAGCTGGTTGCCCGCCCAGGTGTCGATGGTCGAGTTGGGCGAGGTGATGCCCGCGAGCGGGCCGCAGTCGGTTTCGAAGGTGTCCCAGACGTGTCCGGCGTACCCGTAGACGTTGTACGGGCTGCCGCCTTCACCGCGAGCGGTGGCGGGCGGGTCGAGCGCGCCGACCATGCCCGCGCCGGGCCGTTCGGGGTTCGGCGCCTCACCACAGGCCGCCGCCGACGCCGCCGGAGCGGTCGCCACGGCCTGCAGGCCCAGGATCACCATGACGACGAACATCGTCGCGCGGCGGCTGGGTCTGGTCTTGCCCGGCCGCGGCCCCTCTTTGAGACGGCGGCGCAGCGCGTGCCAGCCGGCGGCGAACGCGAGCACGAACGCCAGTGTGATCACCGTGTTCATGCGGCGTCCCTGCCGGTGCCACCCTTGCCGGCGCGCGCGTGCTGCTCGCCTTGGCTCCCGTTCCCGTTATGTCCGTTTTGGACAGCGCCTTGTACTTCTCCGGTTTCGGCCGCCAACGGGTCCGGGGCGCCGAGCATCTGTTCGTCGGTGAGACCGACCTCCAGTTCAGCCGCGAGTTCGAGATCCTCTTCGAGCTCGAAGTCGTCTTCTTCCGGCGGCGAAGCCACGAACTGCTTCTCCGCCGGGACCGCGAGTTCGTTGCCCGGCCTGGACGGTTTGGCGTCGGGCGAACCCGGCGTGGTGTCCATGACCCGGCGCAGGTGCTCCAGGTGCGGACCGGAGAAGTCGACGCGGATCCGCTCCACGCCGCCGGCGCCGTCACCGAAGATGAACTGCCGCGGCTCGACGTCGCGCTGGAGATCGCGGGACGAACCGGGGCGGCGGCCCAGCGCCGCGACGACCTGTTCGTAGCCGACGCCGACCGGGACCTTCAGCAGGCGCAGCGCGTCGGCCTGGGCGTCGTCGTCGTCGAGCCTGCCGACGAACACCGAGTCCAGCAGCGCCACGAAACCCTGGATCTTCAGGAAGTCCGCGGGGATCTGCGAGGACAGCAGCACCCGGACGTTCCACTTCCGCGAGTCACGTGCGAAGCGGTTCATCAGCACGCGGCCGGTCGGGACCTCGGAGAGGAAGAAGGCCTCGTCGATCCAGACGCCCTTGCGCAGTTCCTTCGGCTTCTCGTACACCGACCGCTGCGTCAGCCACGCGGCGAGGTTCAGCATCTCGACGCCGAGGGATTCCGCGTCCGTCCAGTACTCGCGCGGGACGCCGTCCTTGGGCAGGGTCAGCCCCGCCATGGTCAGCACGGTCATCCGGTCGTCGCGGGTCTCGGCGTACGGGTCCGCGTCGCTCTCCGGGATGAGCAGCGCCATCCGCTCGCGCATCTCGTCGAGGAAGTCCGCGACGACGACGGCGTGCTCGTGGTGCTCGCTGGAGTCCCGCCGCAGCGCGTCGATGACCTGGCCGGGGTCGGCGTCGAACCGGCCGCCGACCGCGCGGACGGCACGCAGCAGCACGATCCGGGTCTGCGCCATCCGCGAGACCTCGTACGGCAGGACGCCGGTGAGGACGTCGAGCACGAGACGGCGGCGCGTCGCGCCCGCGAGGGCCTTCTCCCGCCGCCACGACCGCTCGGGATCGTCCTCGTCCATGAAGTGCTCGAGCTGCGGCTCGGCGACCACGCGGTACGGGTTGAGGATGCCGGGCTGAGCGTTGAGCAGGTTGATCGGCCGGGCGTACGGACGCAGTTCGGGCAGGTCGCACAGGCGCGACAGCGGGCCCGAGGGGTCGAGGATCGTCCAGTGCGCGCCCGCGCGGAGCGTCTTGTAAACGATGCCGCCGCCGAGGAACGACTTACCGCCACCGAGGCCCGCGACCATCGCCGTCAGGCCGGAACCGTCGCGGATCTCCTGCGCCATCCACGGATCCCACGCCACCGGGCGCCGGGTCGCGGTCACGGTCTCGCCGAGCAGGATGCCGCGGCGGTCGCCCACCTCGGCCGTCGCCGTCGGCACGGACGAGGCCGCCCACACGACCGAACCGCGGCGCATGTACGCCGCCGAAGCCAGCGGCTCGCCGGGGATGAACTCCCGGGCCAGCGCGTACTGGGCCTCGGGATGCTCGACGGCGATCTTCGGCTTGTAGAGGTCGAGAAGCTGCTGCGCCAGGCGCAGCGCGTCCCGCTCCGTCGGACCGGACACCGCGAGCCGCCACCAGGACCGCACACGAGTGGCCAGCGCGGTGAAGCCCGACGTCATCTCGTCGTCGATCTCCAGCACGCGGCCCGCCTGGCGCGCCAGCGACTGCGGCGGCTCCAGCTCGTGCTCGTCGGTGTAGTGCTTGACCTGCGAACGCACCTTGTTCATCTGGCGTTGCAGCTCACCGGCGACCTCTTCAGGACGCCGGACGTAGATCCGCGCGGACACCTCGACCGCGGCGGGCAGCCGGTCCGCGTGCTGGATCCACGGGTCGTCGACCTCGGGGATCTGGAGGCCGTGCATCTGGCCGACGGTGAGGACGGCGAGATGCCGCGAGACCCCGGCGTTCGACCCCGTGCGGCCGCGGACGGTCACCGTCGGCGCGTACGGCTCGGCATGGAAATCCGCCGCGTCGGTGAAGCTGGCGAGATCCTCGGGCTCCCAGGCCGCGCCGGGAACCGCGGGCATGTTGCGCGGCGCGGGCAGGCCCAGCGAGCACGAGCGGTGCATCAGCCAGGACATCTCCTCGGCGTGCACCGGACGGCCTTCGAGCCCGGCCGAGCCGATCACCTGGTCGAGGTGCTCGACCTCTGAGTCGAGCGCGGCCAGCTCGGCGTCGACAGCCTCGGGCAGGATCTTCCGCAGCACCGGGGCGGCACTTTCGACCGCGCGGTCGATCATCCGCCTGGTCTGCACCTGGACACCGAGGTAGACCTCTTTTTCGGCCATCGAACGGCCCATCAGCTGCTGCTGCTCGCCGATGAGATAGTCGTCGAAGGACAGCGCGCCCTGGACGTCCTGGGGACGGCCGACGGCGTTGTGCACGTGGGCCTCGGCCCACATGCGGATCGGGTACGGCCGGTTGGTCACGCGCAGGTGCAGCCAGCGGCCCTGGAGCTCCGCGTACTGCCCGGCGATGGCCGCGATCAGGTCGCGGCGCTGCGAGTCCGACCGGAACGACCAGCGCTGTGGCGCGAGCCGGTACCAGGCGTACACCTCATAACCGGTGCGTAACAGGTGCCCGTCGATGCTTCGCGCCGCGATCGACGGGGTATACGAGGGTATGGCCGCCTCGCCGGGCAGCCGCCTCCCCTTGCCGGCCTTCTTGGGCTGCGCGGAGCGGACCTGCTGGGGCGGGTGCCAGGCCCCTTGCTGCAGATCTCGATCACGTTTTCCTCGGCTTCCGCCGCGACCGAACAACGACTACCTCCCGGCCTGAGCCGCGGGGCGGCTCCGACGCGCTCGTGGTGTTCCCTGAGCTCCGGCGCCGCCGCCGTAGCCGTGGTGCTGGTACTGCCGTCTCCTGCGGTGCTTCGGTAGCGGGCGGTTCGCCCGTACCCGGACGCGGGAGGCGCTGGCCGCGCCCCCGGTGCCCGTGGTCCGTTCTCTGGGTGTGTTGAGCTCTTTCGCCGCCATCGCGGCCACGGCGCCCAGCGGACGCTCGTGGCTGATCTTGGCCGTGATCAATCTGGTGATCACAATTGTGGCGACGAAGGCCCAGGCGGTCGAGAAGAACCCGAAGCTCCAGCCTGCCCACCGTTCGACGGTGAGCACCAGCAGGAAGACCGGGATACCGACGAGCCACGCGACGTAGCGGGCTCTCCAGGGAAAAGTCGCTTTCGGCGGGCCGAGCCATACGGCATCGACCCGGTAAACCTCGTCATCGGTCCGGATACGCAACGCGAGCCCTCAGCCTGTGAAGAGGCCGGCGATCCACTGGCCCACGTTGACTCCGGCGCCGCTCACCGCGAGGCCGATGATCGCCAGCGCGATCACGACACCGGCGAGCCGGCGCATGACACCGGCGTTGTCCCCTTTGCCACCGCCCAGCCACAGCAGGAGGAGCGCGACGGCCAGCAGCACCAGGGGGATGATGTTGTCGATCAGCCAGGTGCGGACGTTGCCGGTGCCGAGCTCGCCGGCGGCCAGCGTGTCGAGGGTGGTCATGGTCATCATCGCATTACTCCCGGTGCGCGGAGAGGGGGTTCGCGCGGTTCTGGCTCGGTGGTGCTTCGAACATCATGGCGTCACGAGGCGTAGTGGTCAAAGCGCGCTCTGTAGATGTCGTTTTGTCTACAGTTCACAGAGCGAGGCACAGCACCACGACCATCCTCGGTCTCCATCATCGTTGCAAGGGTCGTCAGGATTAACCCCGGCCACCCGTATTTCGCAGTGTGCTGGCGGCCTCACTCGCTTGCCGGGCATCATGCTCACTGTGAGTACGGGTCGGCCGCGGAGATTTCGGCCTCGACCAGTGTGACATGACTCGTTCGGTGGCTTCTCCCGAGTCCGCTGGGTGAACACGCATTCGACAAAAATCATGAGTGCCGATCAAGCGAAAGTCACGCTTCCGTTACCCAAAGCGAAAACCGAGCGGGCATTTTCGCTACATAGCGTGATTATCGGCCCGTGGAGAACACATTCGCGGGAAAAGCGCCCGCTTCGACGGCCTGGCGGCTCAAAGGCCCGCACAGATCGTGAAGCCGTTTCGTCTTTTCCTCGCCGAGGTGCTCCCACGGTCCTGTCGACGCCGCGTTCGTGGCGACTTCGAGCCGTTCGCGAAGATCGTTCCCGGCCTCGGTCAGACCACCCTCGCCGTCGAGGATGCCCTGCTCGCGAAGCTTGGCCGCCGCGTCGTCCCACTGCTCGTCGCTCCAGCCGCGGGACGCCTTGGCCGCGTCGGGCAGGAACCCCTTGCCGGTGGCGGTGTGCGTGACGAGAGCGGCGAGCCCGTCGAGCCCGTTGGCGACGAGCGCGGCGATGTGGCCGTCGCCGCGATGCTCGCGCAGGAGGGTGATGGCGTGCCAGAGGACGAGATGCGGCTCGCTCGGCCAGTCGAGACCCGCGTGCCCGGCGTACAGGGGACGGCCGTCGACCTGGCAGCCGCCGGTCGCCTCGCGGGCGAGCTCCGCCGCTTCGGCGACCTCTTCGGAACCGAGCGTCTGCTTGCCGAGCAGCCGGGTCAGCGTCGCGTCGACGGCTTCGAAACGGGCCTCGATGATCTTTTCGGGCGAGGCCAGCGTCCACGCGCGCGGGATGTGGCGGGCGACGAGTTCGGGATTGAAGTTGTAGAACGTCGCCGCGACCACGCCGGGCCCCACCGCGCCCATCGGCGCCGCGCGGCCCGCGAAGTACGTCATGCGCCCCGGCCGGAGACCCACGCCGGTGAGCGCGGCTTCCGTCTCGGGGGCGAAGTAGGTAAGGGAATGCAGTACATCGAACGTTCCGCGGAACCGTCCCGTGACCCGACTCGCTTCACCCATGAGGGCACCCTACCGACAGGTAGGTACCGGGTGCAGGTCACGCCGCCGAATGGAGCAAGGGACCTTTGCTACCGCCCGGAGGCGAGGCGGAACCGAACCCGCTCGGCTACGTCATACTCCTGAAGACGGATCACCACAGCGTACGGGGAGCGACGATGTCCGCCCAGATGGAACAACTGATCGCCCAGTTCGAGAATTTCCAGGCCAAGGTGCGCCAGGCCGAGGCGCGCTTCGCCGAGGTCGGCGACATGCAGGAGCGCATCGCGCGGGTCGAGACCTCCGTGACCTCCCCGTCCGGCGAGGTCACCGTGGTCGCCGGGGCGGGCGGAACCGTCACCGATCTCCGGCTCAGCGCGGGCGCCATGCGCCTCGAAGCGGGCCACCTGTCCTCGGTGATCATGAGCACCCTGCAGAAGGCCGTCGCCGGCGCCGCCCAGCAGCAGGCCGGGATCGTGGACGACACGTTCGGCGAGGCGTTCGGCCTCAAGACGTCGGAACAGGTCCGCGAGGCACAGGCCGAGGCGTTCGGAACCGTCGAGGAAGAACCGGCGTCACAGCAGCAGCAGCAACCGCAGCAGCCATCCCGGCCGGCGCGCCGCCCCGCCCCGCGGGACGACGACGACTACTTCGACGACGGCTCCTTCCTCCGCCGCAGCTGACCGAACCGACCGAGGGACTCCCACGATGTCAAAGGGAATCGAGACGAACATCGCGGCGATCGCCGCGTACGCCCAGCAGCTCCCCTATTACGAGCAGGAAGCGGAGAAGTTCGGCGCCAAGATCGACGCCGCCGACGTGACCGACGAGGCGTGGGGAGTCGTCGGGATCTGGGCCAAACAGGGCTACACCGACCGCCTCGGCGAACTCCGCTCGCTGATGAACGACATGAAGGACGGCGTCGACGGGTTCATCTCCAAGCTGAACAAGGCCTCCGAGATGTACCGGGGCATCGAGGAAGCCGGAAAGGTCGAGTTCGGCAAGCACGAGGCGACCATCGACCAGACGCTCGGAAAGTAGGGGTCATGACCGAGGAGAAGTCGAGCATCGCCGACGGGCTCAACGTCCAGGCGTACGACGAGAGCATGAGCGCGAACCTCGATCGCGCGATGGGACACGTGCCGGTGGCCGGCACGATCTACAAGTCGGGCAAGTCGATCGCCTCGCACGCCCAGCAGGCCGCCCAGGCGGACAACCCGGCCGAACTGGCGTCCGCGGGTGCCGCGCTGGTCGGAGACGGGGCGGCGTTCGTCGGTGCCGCCGCGACCGACATGGTCACCTTCGCGATGGACCCGATCGGCTGGCTGGTCAGCCACGGGCTGAACATGCTGCTCGAGCTGGTCCAGCCGCTGCAGGACGCGTTGCACCAGGTCACCGGCGACGGCCCGGCGATCGGGCACGCGTCGGAGAACTTCGTGACCCTCGCGAACGGCTTCGTCGCCCTCGCCGAGGACTTCGAGAAGACCGGCGACGCGGCGCTCGCCGAGTGGGTGGACGACGCGGGCAAGGCGGCGAAGGAAGCGCTGGGCGACTTCTCCTCCGGTATCCGCGGCATCGGCTCGGCCGCCGGATCGGTGGCCGAAGTGCTGCAGATGTGGTCGATGGTCATGGTGGTCATCGAGGAGCTGATCAAGGGCATCATCACCGAGCTGATCTCCTGGCTGATCACCATCTGGCTGCCCGCGCTGGCCGCGTCGGTGATCAGCTTCGGCAGTTCCGTCGCCGCCGCGATGACCGCGTCCATCGCCAAGGCCGCCAGCGTGCTGCAGAAGGTGACCAAGTATCTCGGCAAGTTCGGCAAGCTGCTCGACACCTTCATCGAGTACCTCGCGAAATACTCGACCAAGGTCGTGGAAGCGACGAGGAAGTTCCGGATCGGGACCTTCGCCGGTGAATCGAAGTTCTCGCTGAACGTCCTGGAGAACACCGCCGGGGTCGCGCTGACCCCGAGCAACCGGGCGCTCACCACGATGTTCGGCACCGCGGTCGGCGCGCGCCCGCTGGTCTCCGGCGCGGCCGTCAAGGGCGGCATCGGAGCCGCGAAGGGCGCGTACACCGAGGGCAAGGAAGCCGTCACGCCGGAGGGGGAGAACGAGCCGTGGTTCAACAAGAGCGAGATCGGCGGGGACAAGAGTCCGGAGGAGACCAGGGGGAACCTCGACATCTGAGCGAGTCCCGGCAAGGGGCGGCACAGAAGATCTTCGCGCACCAGGAGCGTATGGAGGACAAGGCGGAGAAGGCCCAGGTCCGTCCCGGCTACCGTGAACGGGTCGAGGAACTGATGGCAGGCCAGTGGCGCGAGCCGGTCCTCGTGCTGCGGCTGGGCGACACCGATCTGGGATTCGACGTGCCCGGCAGGCGCCTGGACGGCACGGTCAAGGGAAAGCGGCTCGTCCGGCGCTTCTTCTGGAACGTGTTCCGTGGCATCGGCGGCGCGGTGGTCTACGTCTTCGCGCTGCTGAACGGGGCGGGCAGCGGCGGCGGCAAGGGGGGCCACCCGTTCCAGCGGGAGATCCGCGTGAAGGGCCCGGCGAACGCGCTGGCGCTCGACCTGACCGACCGGCTTCGCAAGGCGAGCGGGCCCTGGCTGGCGTGCTCGCCGTCGGCGATCGCGGTGGTGGACACCGGTTCGACCTACCGGGACCCGGCCGACGCGCCACCGCCGGAGATCCTCTGGCAGGCCCGGAAACCGCAGGCGCCCGCGATCGACTTCCGCAAACGCGTCATCACCTGGCCGGACGGGTCGAGTTTCGCGTTCACCCTGCACGGCCGCACCGAGGAGCGGCATCTGCGCGACCGTTTCGAGTTCCCGGACACCATCCACTGGACCGGACGGCCAGACGGCGACGGGTCGAAGTAGCTCGCTCCGGTTTTTGGGGGCTGAAGGGCGCTTTCCACGAGAGACCCCTCAGGACACACCCACGCCCCTCGTCCGAACACCGGAGCTCTCGCCGAGTGCCCCCAATGTCGCATCTGAGACGCTGAGCGTCCCTAATGCGACATTGGGAACACCGAGATCCAGCGTCGCGCCCTAAAGAAGTAGTACGGACGAGCCGGCGTGTAAGCCGGATCCTGTCCTCGCCCCGCCTTGCGGCCGGGCGAGTGGCGGCCATCCATCTAGGCCCGCCGTCGCCGACGGGCTCGAGCGGCCTACCCGCAGGCTCGGGCGGGCAGCCCTCGATCGCCTGCGCAGGAGCCTCGCGGCTCCCTCTTGACCTTGCTCCGGGTGGGGTTTACCTAGCCGTCCTGGTCACCCAGGACGCTGGTGGTCTCTTACACCACCGTTTCACCCTTACCTCCGCCCGCGAAGCGAGCGGAGGCGGTCTGTTTTCTGTGGCACTGTCCCGCGGGTCGCCCCGGGTTGCCGTTAACAACCACCCTGCCCTGTGGAGTCCGGACTTTCCTCGAACCGGTTTCCCGGCTCGCGGCCGCCCCGCCGACTCGTCCGTCGGGGAATCCTACTGCACGGGTCCGGGCAGGCAGTTCAGGTTGCGCCGCCCGTCGGGCTGGACGACGAACCACACGTGCCCGGTGCCCTGTCCGGTCCATTCGCCGGGCCGCGCGTTGGCGAATTTGTACAGCGGCCGGCCCGCCAAGGTCACCTGTTCGGCGCCTTCGGGACGCTTGATGGTGTCGACGAGAGCCGGGTCGATGCCGGTCACCGACGGCGTGCCGCTGGTCGTGACGGGCGTCCACACGACGGCGCAGTCCCCGAGGCACGCCGAGCGGGCCTTGTGCGGGTCGTCGCGTTCGTAGCGGAAGAGGACGGCGCCGGTCTCGTCGAGGACGGCCTGCCCCATCCGGGTCAGGTAGACGGCGGTGAGCCGCGTGCCGGGTGGCACGCCCGCCGGGGTGCCGGGCGACGGCGGGCCGGGGAGCGCTTCGGTGACCGGAGCCCGAGCCGTTTGCGACGCGGGTTCAGCCGCCTGCCACCACATCGCGGCGCCCACGACGAGAGCCGCGATGACGACGAGCATGGTCAACCGCGATCGGCGCATCGGGCGTCTCCGTTTCTCCCGGGTGGCTGACGGGGTTCTGCTCCGCGATCTCGTTGGTCCAGTGGAGGACGGCGGACGGGCTGTCGAAGCCGACGACACCGACGAGCCGCCCCTTGCGGACGAAACCGGTGACGGGCCGTTCGCCACCGACGGGTGAAGCGAGCGCGACGGTGTCGGTGCCGAGCTTCGGGATGCCGCCCGCCTGGATCCGCATGCCGTGCTGTTCGGACCAGAAGCGCGGCACCGGCGCGAACGGGCGCGCGGCCTGCGGGCCGGCGAGCAGGTTCTCCGCGGCCGCCCGGCCCATTTCGACGGCGTTGAGCCAGTGCTCGACCCGTCGCGGCGTCTCGTCGAAACGCAGGTTCGGCCACTGCGCGACGTCACCGGCGGCGACGATGTTGTTCATTCCCAGCACGTGGCAGGTCGGCGAGCAGACGACACCGTCGTCGAGCGGCAGCTTCGCCCCGCGCAGCCACGAGATCGACGGCACGGTCCCGACGGCCACGACGACACACGAGACGTCCAGGATCCAGCCGTCGGACGAGCGCAGCCGCAGGCCGTTCGCCGTGGTCTGCCAGCTGTCGATGGACGCGCCCAGCGCCAGCCGCACGCCCCGAGACCGGTGCAGCGCCGACAGCTTCTGCCCGATGTGCTTGCCGACGACCTCGCCGAGCAGATGCGCCGACCGGCCGATGATGGTGACCTCCCGGCCGATCTCGCGCAGGCTCGCGGCGACCTCGCAGCCGATGAACCCGCTGCCCAGCACCGCGACGGGCCCGTTGTCGGCGGCGAGGTTGTCGCGCAGTTCCGCGGCGTCGGCCAGTGTCCTGACGACGACCACCCGCGGATGTCCGTGCGGCACACCGGAAAGGCGCCGCGGTTCGACGCCGCTGGCGATCACGAGCCCGTCGTAGGGCAGTTCCTCCGCCCCGGGCAGATGGACGACCTGGCGACCCGGCTGGAGATAGGTCGCCGGGGTGTTGAACCGCCATTCGGCGTCGATCTCGTCCGGCCGGGCGAGCAGCATTTCCGCCGGGTAGGTGCCGCCGGTCAGCAGTTGCTTGGACAGCGCGGGCCGGTGGTACGGCAGCTCCGGCTCGTTGCCGACGATCACCAGTTCGCCGTCGAACCGCAGTTCCCGCAACCGTTCCGCGCACCGCAGCCCGGCCAGCCCGCCGCCGACCACGACGATCCGTTCGCTCATCGTCCAGCCCCCTGTAAGTGGATCGCGCGCATCGGACAGGCTCTGGCCGCGGCCTGGGCCAGCGGCACCTGTTTGGCGCCGGGTTTCCGGAGGTAGCGCAGCTGGCCGTCTCCCTGCAGCTGGAAGACCTGCGGCGCTTCGGCCTGGCAGATGGCGTAGCGGTGGCATTTCTTGTCGTCGACGGAGATCCGGACCGGTTCGGCCCGGCCGGCTCCGCCTTCGAGCAGCCCCAGCCGGACCAGCGCCCCCGGCGGGAGCACCCGGAGCACGGTGAGCACGACGGCGGGGGTGAGCACGGTGATCCCGCCGAGCCAGACCGTCGCGAGGTTCCCGTTCGCGGCCGCGCCCAGCCAGGAGTGGATCGACAGAAGGCCGACCGCGAAGTAGCCGGCCTGATGGAACCGCTGCCCGCGGCGATCGGTCACGCCACGGCGCACCGCCGCGGTGACCGAGACGGCGAGGAACAGTTCCAGCCCGACGACACCCGCCGCGTGCCGGGCGAACCCGCCGCCCGCGAACGGGATCAGCAGCGCGAGCACGCCGAACGAGCCGTCGTCGAGGAACAGATAGGACAGTCCGTGGACGGCGCCGGTGGCGAGGCTGAACGTCGCGAACACGACGTGACCCCCGCGCAACGCGTCGTGACCGGTGGCGCGCCTGATCCAGCCGGTGGCGCTCAGCACGCCCCACACCAGCGTCAGGCACATCGTCACGTAGGCGAACCGGGCGGAAAGCGCGGCGATGTCCCGCACCCCGCTGTCATGCGGCGACGGGGCCGGGATCACCGCCAGGAGTGACGCCGTCATGCTCGCCTGCCCGGCGCGCCGAGGACCCGGACGAGACCGAAGGTCGCTCCACCGGCGATCCCCATCATGAGCATGCCGAGCGCGAGGTCGCCGCCGTCGAGTTCGCCGCCGCCCACCGGAACCATCAGTGACGTGGTCTCGGCGATACCGGTGCTTTCGAGCAGGGTCATATGCCGCATGACGGTGTCGACGGCGGCCTGGGCGAACGAGCGCATCGCGTCGTCGCGGGTGGCGGCCCGGACGTGGGAGGCGAGACCGAAGATGCTCCCGTGGGCGGCGCGGGCGCGATTGACGTAGAGCCGGTCGAAGTCGGCACCGGTGGCGCCGGTGATCTCGTCGGCCCAGGAGCGCTGTTCTTCGGTGGGTTCGCCGGGCAGTTCGACACGGACCTTGGAAGCGAGTGCGCGCGTCTGCGCGTCGAGGCGGTCGTGGTCGTCGGCGAGTTCGCGGCCGACCTCGCGGACCCGCCGCGCACTCCCGCGGTGTTCGGCCTGACGGCTCACCGGGCCTTCCCACAAACCGGCTTGGCGTACTCGCACGAGGAGATCCCGATCATGGGAGTCGATTTCCGCGAAGGCGTCGGCCGGCGTTCCCACCCATATCACCATGCAGCCGATCACCACTCCAAGAAGCCGATAGATCATTTCACCCGTCCCCGTCCTCGAAGTGCCTCACTGGGAGTACGGCGAACCGGAGCGGCCGGTTCGATCTCTACCATTGCGTCCAGTGTGATGTGCATCACACGCCACATTTAGAACCGTTTTCCATCGGCATACGTACCGGATGACTAATGGTAAATAGAGCACTACTGCACATGGCCCACGGCGATCGTCTGCGCTACGGTGTACCAACCCGAGAAATCCTCCACCGCTGGGGAGGTTGCGAACTTCATGGAAGCAGTGGGCAGAGAATGCGGGCTCGGCGGCGACCCTCGGTCGAGCGAGCTTTCCGACGAGCTGATTTCGGTGCTGTACAAGGATTTCCGGGAAACCCTGTTCGGTCAGGTGATGTACCTGACCGGCCATGATCAACAATGGACGGAGGACGTCGTCCAGGAAACACTGATTCGCGCCTGGCAGCATTCCGACACGTTGAACCGGGAGCCGGGAATGCTGCGCGGCTGGCTGCTCACGGTCGCCAAGCGGATCGTGATCGACGGCTGGCGAAACCGGCGCGCACGCCCGCAGGAGGTGGAGCTGGACAGTTCCGAAAACGCCGAAATAGCGGACCGGACCGAGCAGTCACTGTCCGCACTCGTCATTTCCGAAGCGCTACGCTATCTGGACAGCAAATATCAGGCCGTCATCTACGAGACGTATCTGACCGGGCATACGGTCCGGGAGGCGGCGGTGATATTGGGAATCCCGGAGGGAACGGTCAAATCACGGCTGTACGCGGCTATGAGGACATTGCGACGGTCGTTAGGAGAACTGGGTTCGCCATGAGGAAGCGAAAGGTGAAACACACCGATGTGGCGGCGTACGTACTCGGTGTGCTCGACCAGGCCGAGGCTCACGCCTTCGAAACACATTTGAAGGGCTGCGTGCGCTGCGGCCGGCAGGTCGCGGAATTCGCTTCGGTGGAAGACGCGCTGGCGAAGGCCGATCTGCGCTACCTGTCCCCCGTCGCTTCACCGCGGTGCGGGCGGCTGTCGCTGGTCGCGGCCAACCTCGTGGTGGTCTTCCTGGCGTGCGTCGTCGCGGCCCTGATGTCGTCACAACGGTCGTCCCGCCGGCTTCGGCGGATCTCGTCGGATGCGGGCATCTCGACCTCTGCTCCCCTCGATGACCAGCGATTACTCCCGATACCGCTCACGTTCGAGTAGTCTGCCGCAACCCGACACGAAGGTCTCTACGGTGCATACCGAAGTAAATCCCGAGAGCCCCTTCGGCGGGCCTTCGGTACCGAAGCGCCTCGCCACCGTGCTGCTGGGCCGCGACAGCGAACTCGACACGGTCACCGGGCTGTTCCGGGCCGCCCTGGCCGGCCGGGCCGCCAGCGCGGTGGTGGTCGGAGAGTTCGGCATGGGCAAGTCGGCGGTGCTCACCGCGGCCGGAGAGCTCGCGGAAGCGGCCGGGTTCACCGTCGCGATCGCCACCGCGTCCCGGCTGGAAACGCATCTGAGCGGCAGTGTCGGCCGCCAGCTGATCGAGGGGCTCACCCACGCGCACGCCGTCCCCGGCTCGCCGCGGCCACGGGCCCCGCACGCCACAGAATCCCTGCCGGACCGCCGTCCCCGGACCGAACACCAACAGACCGAGGCGCTCGACGCCTTCTTCCACGCCGTCCGGCACGCCGCCGAACAGGGGCCGGTCTTCCTCGGCATCGACAACATCCACCTCGCGGACCCGTGGTCGATGCGCTGCCTCGCCTACATCCGCCATCGTGTCGAGCAGCTGCCGGTGATGGTCGTGCTGACCTCGCTGGTCGGCCATTTGCAGACCGGCGAGGTCGCGCTGCTGGAGATGTCCGGCTGCACTCCGGCGACGATCCTGTTGCGCGGGCTCGGCACCCGGCACGTCGCCGAATTCCTTCGTGTCCCTCCCGGGCGGTTCGCCGAGGAATGCCGCGAGGTCACCGGCGGCAACCCGTTCCTGCTCGGCGCGCTGGCACGCCGGCTGGTCCCGGGGATGGACCTGGACACCGCGGGGTCGGCGATGATCGGCGAGGTGCTGCGGGTCCGCATGCACGAGTACACCGCCGCGCCGAAGATGCTCGAAGCCGTCGCGATCCTCGGCGAGGACGCGAGCTTCGACCTGCTGGCCCAGCTCGCCGGGGTCGACGAGAGCACCGCGCTGGAAGCCATCGACACGATGGTGCGCGTGCATCTGCTGACCAACAGCCATCGGCCGGCGCTGACCTACCGGTTCGTCCGCAACTCGGTGCTCGCCGACATGCCGCTCACCACCAGGGCGGTCACCCAGGCCAGGGCGGCACGGCTCCTGCACGACGCGGGCGCCGCGCCGGAGCGGGTCGGCGCGCATCTCCTGGAGGCGACCGCGATCAGGATCCCTTGGGCGGTCGACGTCCTGCGGCTGGCCGCGCGGCATTCCGTGGTCGAGGGCGACCCGGAGCTCTCCGTCCGGTTCCTGTCTCGGGCGCTGGAAGAACGGCTCAGCGAACGCAAGCGGATGGCGATCCTGCTGCAGCTCGCGCACGCGGAATTCCACTGCGACCCGGATTCGGCACCGGCCAGGGTGCGCGAGGCCGTCGACCACATCGACGACCGCGAAACCGCGGCCTTCGTCGCGACGGCCATGATCCTTTCACTGTGCTGCGGCCCGGACGCGCGGCTGGCGATCAACTCCGCCGGCCAGTTCGCCGCGCGGCTCGACGCGGGCGGGCCCGACGCCGTCTGGCCGCTGCTGTGCATGACCTATCTCGCCGAGGCGGGCAGCAGACTCGGGCCGCCGCCGGACTTCCGCGACTTCGAACGGCAGTGGGCGCCGCTGAACGATCCCGCCGCGCAGCAGAGCCGGTCGGGGTTGCTGGCGCTCGACACGGTGCGAAGCGGGAAGTCCTCGGCGAACGCCGTCCGGCATTTCGGAGAGGCGTTGTCCGGCGAGCAGCCCGAACTGTTCGAACAGCCCTATTTCTTCACGCTCGCGACGGCCGCGCTCGCCGACGAGCCCGCGCTCACCGACAAGCTCTGCCAGGTACTCGACACGAAACGCCTGCCTTGGGACTTCCATGTACCGAAGGGCGCTCTGGCCACCCTCGCCCGCGGGATCGCCCTGCAGGCGGGCGGCGATCTGGTGCGGGCGAGCGTCCACTACGAATCGCTGGTGCGGCAGTTCGACGAACGGGGCGCCACCAGCCGGTGCCCGATCGCGGTGCTGTGCGCGGCGAGGCTGATCGAGGTCTCGGTCGACCTCGGCCGCCACGACCTCGCGACCGCGCTGCTGGGCAAAATCGATTTCGCGGCCACACAAGCACTTTTCACGCACAATTACCTGCTCTACGCCCGTGGCAGGCTCCGTGCGGCCACCGGGGAACCCGAGCTCGGCTACGAAGACCTGCGCGGCTGCGGCCGCCGTCTCGAACATCACGGCATGCGCTTCCCCGGCTTCGCCCCCTGGCGCGCGCACGCCGCCCGCACCGCGCTGGCGCTCGGGCGCACCGACGCGGCGGCCCGGCTCGCCGAGGAGGATCTCGACGCCGCCGGACGCTGGGGAGCGCCGAGGATCCTGGGCAGCGCGCTGACCACGGCCGGTCTCGTCCGCGACGACGGCCTCGGCGAGGAGGCCGAACGCCTGCTCACCAAGGCCGTCGACGTCCTCGGCGGATCGACCGCGAAACTGGCGCTGGCCGAGGCGCTGACCGAACTCGGCGTGTTCCAGGCCCGGCACGGGCAGGCAGAGAAGGCGATCGGCACACTGCGGATGGCCACGCAGTCGAGCAAGCACTGCGGGGCGCGGCCGCTCGCGAGACGGGCCGCCGAGGCGCTGCGGGACGCGCGCACGAGCCTCACGACGGCGAAGGACAACGAACACGGCCTCACCAAACAGGAATACCGTGTCGCGCTGATGGCGTCACAAGGTCTCACCAACCGGGAGATCGCCGAAGCGCTGCACCTGACGCGCCGCACCGTCGAACTCCATTTGTCCGGGGCCTACCGGAAACTGGGGATCGCCGGCCGCACCGAATTGAGTTCCGCGCTCGGCCGGTCCCAGCGCGTGGACGCCGATTGACGGTTTCCGGGGGCGGCGGGTTCACTCCGCGGCATGCCGGGAATCGAATCCGAACCACTCAAATTCGCCTATTGGGTCCCCAATGTGAGCGGCGGTCTGGTCACCAGCGACATCGAGCAGCGCACCGACTGGGGATACGAGTACAACCGGGATCTCGCCGTCCTCGCGGAGAACAGCGGGTTCGAGTACGCGCTGAGCCAGGTCCGCTACACGGCCAGCTACGGCGCCGCCTACCAGCACGAATCGACCGGGTTCAGCCTCGCGCTGCTGCTCGCGACCCAGCGGCTGAAGGTGATCGCGGCGATCCATCCCGGACTGTGGCATCCCGGGGTGCTCGCGAAGTTCATCGCCAGCGCGGACGTGATCTCCGGTGGCCGCGCGGCGGTCAACGTGGTCAGCGGCTGGTTCAAGGACGAATTCACGAACCTCGGTGAACCGTGGCTGGAACACGACGAACGATACCGTCGATCGGAAGAGTTCATTCGAGTACTGAAGGAGCTCTGGACGAGCGACCACGCCGAATTCGCCGGCGATTTCTACCGGATCCACGATTTCGACATCAAACCCAAACCGGTCGGACGGCCGCATCCGGAGATCTTCCAGGGCGGCAACTCCACCGCGGCGCGGAAGCTCGCCGGCCGGGTCTCCGATTGGTACTTCAGCAACGGCAAGGACTTCGACGGGTTCAGCGAGCAGGTCGCGGAGGTCTGCGGCTACGCGGCCGAGAACGACCACGCCGTCCGCTTCGGGCTCAACGGTTTCGTGATCGCGCGGGAGACCGAGAGCGAGGCGAAGGCCGTGCTGCGCGAGATCGTCGAGAAGGCGAACACCGAGGCCGTCGAGGGCTTCCGCAACGCCGTCAAGCAGGCGGGAAGCTCCACTTCGGACAAGAAGGGGATGTGGGCCGACTCGGAGTTCAAGGATCTGGTGCAGTACAACGACGGCTTCCGCACCGGGCTGATCGGCACGCCGGAGCAGATCGCGGACCGGGCCATCGAGTACAAGAAGCGCGGGGCGAGCCTGCTGCTGCTCGGTTTCCTGCACTACCTGGAGGACGTCGAGTACTTCGGAAAGCACGTGCTTCCGGTGATCCGGGAGAAGGAGGCGGCCCTGGAACGCGTTTAGTCCTCTGGATGCGGTCGTTGCGCGGGGCAACTACCGCATTCAGAGGACTAAACGCAGGGGGTTCTACGGCAGGTAGACGGTCTGGCCCGGGTGCATGGTCGGGCCGCAGTCCTTGAGCGGACCGCCGAAGCGTGCCTTCTCGACGTCCGGCATGGTCTTCGCCGCGTAGTCCTGGACGGCCTTCAGCTTCTCGGGGCTGGTGATGGCGTCCTTGCGCACGAAGTCCCCGTTGCGCGGTCCGCTGCCCGGGTACACGAAGATCGGCTCGTAGTCGCGGTCGATCCGCGGGTCGACGGTGATGCCGTTGCCCGCGGCCCACGGGCCCCACGAGTGGATGAAGGTCGGCTTGACCTTCTCGAACACGTAGTCGCGCAGTCCCGGCAGATCACCGTTCTTGAGGAAGTCCGCGACGTCCGCCTCGACCAGCCCGGCCATGTCGACCAGATGCAGGCGGCTGGTCATCGACGAGCCGCCGAGGTCAGGCAGCAGCAGGGACGCCTGCTGGAGTCCGAGGATGTCGGCCATCGTGTTGAAGCCGCGACCGAAGCGGTCGGCGATGAGGCACGCGGGCACCGTCGGGACCTCTTGGAACTTCTTCGACGCCGACGCGAAGCCCATCCCGGACGGGATCGCGGCCGCGACCAGCACGAGCACCACGACGGTCCGCAGCACGGCCCGCGAGCGGCGCAGCAGTTCACCGGCGGCCAGCGTTCCCGCCAGCACGGCGAGGATCCAGATCGGGGTCGCGAACCGGTGCTGGCCCATCCAGTCCGGGACCATCACGCCGTACGCGATGATGCCCAGCGCCAGCGGCACCAGCAGCGCGATCAGGGCGCGCCGCCATTCCGCCCGGACCAGCGCGAAACCGATGGTCAGCGCCAGCAGGATCGTCCCGGCGACACCGGCGTAGCCGACCAGCTCGAACGGCTGCTTCAGCGCCGAAAGGCCGGGCAGGCCCTGCCCCTTCGCGATGGACGGGTTCGCCAGCAGCCTGCCGAACTCCGCGATCCGCCAGGCGAGGTACGCCCCGAACGGGATCGCGAACGCGACCACCGACACCACGACCAGCTTGACGCTCTGCCCCAGGAGCGGCTTCCGCAGCTGGAACAGGACGACGAGCGGGTACGCGCCGCCGTAGATCAGGCCTTCGGGGCGGGTCAGCGCGGCGAACGCGACCAGCACCCCGGACCAGACGGCGACCTTCGCGGTGAGCACGGTGTCCTTGCGCACGGCCACGAACAGCAGGGCGGCGAGCCACGCGACGGCCATCCCGAACAGGGAGTTCTCCAGGCCGGAGATCGTCCAGATGACGAACGACGGGATCGCGGCCAGCGTCAGCCCGACGACCAGCGTCGCCACCCAGGCGAAGCGCGCGAAGATCTGCTTCGCCATGATGTGGCACGCGGCCAGCGTCCCGGCGGTGAACAGGAGCCCCAGCAGCTTCGGGAAGAGGACGTAGTCGGGAAGGCCGAACAGCATGCCGCTGTCGAAGACGCCGACGAGCTTGCCGAGCACCAGCGCCACCAGCCACGTCGAGTTCGACCAGCCCTCGACCGACGGCTGCCCTTGCTGCAGCACCGGCCCGAGCCCGTCGGCGAAGCTGCGCGCGTAGGAGAAGGTGATGGCCGCGTCGTCGACGATCCAGTGGCCGTAGAAGGTGGCGTGCCAGGCGACGGCCGCGACACCGGCGAGCACCGCCAGGTACGGCGCGACACGGGCGGCCAGGCCACGACGGGCCGGCGTCTCCGCCGGGTCGGGCACGTCTTGTTCGGAAGCTTCGCTGAGTGCGCTCGCCGTCATGTCCCCGTCTTTGCCTTTTCGCTCACGTGCCGTCGCCGAAACTGTAGCCAATACCCCATCGGCCGCCTGCGACACGTCATATCCAGGCGTGATCCGCGCCACACTCTCCTGATCAGGAGAGATGCGAGATGTCGTTCACCAGCCGCACCGAGGCGTTGCCGTCCGGGTAGAACTCGACGATCGACAGCGAGGCCAGGTCCAGGTGCAGGCGGAACAGCAGCGACGGCCCGGCGTCCAGGCCCATCCGCAGCAGCGCCTTGATCGGCGTGACATGGCTGACCAGCACGAGCGTGCGGCCGCCGTACTTCGCGATCAGTTCGTCGCGGGCCTTGCGGACCCGGCGGTGGACACCGTCGAAGCTTTCGCCGCCCGGCGCCGCGATCGAGGTGTCGGAAAGCCAGCTGGTCTGGAATTCGGGGTCGCGCTCCATCGCCTCGGTGAAGGTGAGGCCTTCCCAGTCGCCGAAATCGGTCTCGATCAGTCCGGGATGGGTCTCGACCCGGCCGCCGAGCGCGTCCGCGATCGCTTGCGCGGTCTGCTGGGTGCGGATCAGCGGGGAGGCGATGATCGGCGCGGCCTCGCCGTCGACGATCAGGCCCTCCATCGCGCCGAGGCGTTTCGCGGCGGCGGCCGCCTGCTGCTTGCCGTGCTCGGTGAGGGGCACGTCGCCGCGGCCGGAGTAGCGCTTCTCGACCGACATCGCCGTCTGGCCGTGCCGGACGAGGAGCATTTTGGTCGGTGTCCCGGTCGCGCCGGTCCAGCCGACCGGGCTGACCCTGTCCTGCTTCACGGTTTTCTTCGGCGCTTCCGGCTTCTTCTCGGCCTCACGCCCGGCGTCCATCGCCTCGTTCGCGAGCCCGTCCGCGTGGGAGTTCTCCGCACGCGGGATCCACTCGTAGCGCACCCGCGAGAACCGCGCCGCCAGCTCCTTGGCCTCGGCGTTCAACGGCTGCATCGAGGGATGCTTGACCTTCCAGCGCCCGGACATCTGCTCCACCACGAGCTTCGAGTCCATCCGGACGTCCACTGTGGACGCTCCGAGCTCGGCGGCCGCGGCGAGCCCGGCGATCAGGCCGGAGTACTCGGCGACGTTGTTGGTCGCGATGCCGACGTACGCCTTGCGCTCGGCGAGCACCTCACCGGTGGCCGCGTCCTTGACGACCGCGCCGTATCCGGCGGGGCCGGGGTTGCCCCGCGAACCGCCGTCGGCCTCGACGAGCACGTGGTCGGTCACAGGCCGGACTCCAGTGTGCGCACCAGGATGGCGCCGCAGTTCTCGCACTGGATGACGTTGTCCTCGGGGGCCGCCTTGATCTCGGCGATCTCGCGGCGGTCGATGTCGAGCTGGCAGGCGCCGCAGCGGCGGGCCCGCAGCAGCGCCGCGCCGATGCCCTTCTGCGCCCGGACCCGCTCGTAGAGCTTCATCAGGTCTTCCGGGAACCGCGGCAGCAGCTTGGCGCGGTCTTCGTCGCGGCGCGCCTTCGTGGTGTCGAGGTCGGTGAAGTGCTCGTCGCGGCGGCGGACGGCTTCGGCGACCTCGTTCTCGGCCTTCGCGACCTCGGCGCTGGTGCGCTGGGCGTCGAGCTCGAGCGCCTCGCGGCGCTCCATCAGTTCGAGCAGGTCGTCCTCGAGGGCGGACTGGCGCCGGTTGAGGCTGTTCAGCTCGTGCTCGATGTCGGTCATCTGCTTCGCCGCGACGGAACCGGATTCGAGGAGCTTGCGGTCGCGGTCGCCGCGGGCGCGCACCGACTCGATCTCCTTCTCCTGGCGGGCGATCTCGCGGTCGAGGTCGGACGCCGCGGTCTGGACCGAGACCAGCGCGTCACGTCGTTCGCGCACCGTCTTCTCACCCGCGTCGATCTCGGCGATCTCCGGCAGGGTGCGGCGACGGTGGGCGGTACGCGAGAGTTCCGCGTCCACCTTCGCGAGTTCGAGCAGCTGGCGCTGGACGGCGGGGTCGGCCTTCACGGTGCTCCTTGGATTGTCAGTGCTCGGTTCGGGTGGCCCGTAGCGTCCACGGGTCGGTGCACCTCGTGGAGACGTGAACGTCGACGTTACCCGCAAACGCGGTACGGACGACGGCCGAGGCTTGCTCGCACCACGGCCACTCGCTCGCCCAGTGTGTGACGCCGACCAGGGCGGGGACTTCGGCGATCTCGGCGAGGTGCTCGCCGGCGGGATGATGCCGGAGATCGGCGGTGACGTACGCGTCGACACCGGCGGCGGTGGCCCGCTTGAGATAGCTGTCGCCGGACCCGCCGGAGACGGCGACGCGGCGGATCGGGCGGTCCGGGTCACCGGCGCCGTAGACGCCGGGCTCGGTGCGCGGCAAGGCGTTCGCGACGCGTTCGACGAAGACGGAAAACGGTTCGGGGGCGGGCAGTTCACCGATGCGGCCGATGCCGGTGACGCCGTCTTCGCGGGGGTCGAGCGGGCCGAGGACGGTCAGGCCGATGGCGTCGGCGAGCGCGTCGGAAACGCCGGGCGACGCGGAATCGGCGTTGGTGTGCGCGCAGTAGAGCGCGACGCCCGCGCGGATCAGGCGGTGCACGAGGCGCCCCTTGGTGCTGTCGGCCGGGACGCCGTGGACGCCGCGCAGCAACAGCGGATGGTGCGCGACGATCAGCTGCGCGCCGCCGTCGATCGCCTCGTCGACGGTCTCGTCGACCGGGTCGACACAGAACAGGACCTTGTCCACGTTCTCGGCCGGGTCGCCGCAGACGAGTCCGACGGCGTCCCACGATTCGGCGAGTTCGGGCGGGTACGCCTGCTCCAAGGCGGCGATGACTTCGGCTAGCGCGGGCACCCGGGGATTTTCGCATGTAGCGTTTCCGGACATGCGACTTCGGGTGCTGTGTGCCGCTTCGCTGCTTCTCGTGGCGCTACCCGCGCCGGCGTCGGCGTCTCCGGGACTCTGGCAACTGACCGACCTGGCCGCGCAACGCGTGCAGATCGCCGACAAGGTCGCGGCCGCGAAGTTCGGCACGCCGTCACCGATCGACGACCCGGTGCGCGAACAGCAGATCCTCGACTCGGTGGCCGCGAAGGCACCCGGTCTCGGCCTCGACGCGGCCGGTGTGGTGCGGTTCTTCCGCGACCAGATCGAGGCGAACAAGGTCGTGCAGCGCGGCCTGTACGCGCGGTGGACCGAGCAGCCCGGCACGCGGCCGCCCGGACGACCCGATCTGGGGACCGAGGTGCGTCCGGTGATCGACCGGCTGAACGCCGGCCTGCTCACCGAACTCGCGGAGACGCGGGACGCGCGAGCGCGGCGATCGTGCGACGCGCGGCTCGCGGTCACGGTGCGGCAGACCGACGCGCGGCGCGGGCTGGACCGGCTGCACTCGGTCGCGCTCGGGGAGTCCGTGCGGTCTGCCTGCGCGAGGCCCTGACCTGCGGAAAGGGAGCAAGGGACCTTTGCTACCACTTCGGCCGCGCCCCGTGTCGCGAAAGCCACTTTCAGGACGTCAGATGTCCCGAAAGTGGCTTTCGCGACATCCTCGACCCGCCCGCGGAAGCCGCTGACCTGCGGAAAGAGAGCAAGGGACCTTTGCTATCGCCCCCGGCTCAGTCCAGCGCCTTCGCGTCCTTGTTGATCGCCCAGCGACCGGCCGCGCGCACCACACGGCCCGTCCACAACATCGCCCGGTAGGCCTTCGTCGCCTGATCGGGCACGTCGGGCCGGACGACCTCGTACGGCGCGACGGAAGCGCTCGACCGGAGGTGCAACGGCATCCTGGTCATCGCCTCTTTCGGCGATCTCGCCTGGACGAAGTGGTGCTCCGACAGGATCCGCCCGACCTCGTAGGGGTGCGGAAGCTTGACGGTGATGCGATACCAGCGAAGCCCGGTGGCCGGGGACTCGACGCTGGGTGTTGGTGCGCTCATAAGCGACCTTCCTGCGTGTTTCTCTCCAGGAGGTCTACTCCCGCTTCGTCCCGGCTTTCCACCTTCGCGCGCCCGGTAGCCGTTCGGAGCCGGTGAGCGGTCGATCTCCGGCGGCCATCACACTGATCAGGTGCTGCACATCGTCTTCGTCTGCTCCGGCAACATCTGCCGCTCCCCGATGGCCGAGCTCGTCTTCCGCGCGAAGGCCGAGGAGGCGGGACTCGATCACCTCGTTCAGGTGTCCAGCGCCGGAACCGGCGGCTGGCACGTCGGCGAGGCCGCGGACAAGCGGGCCCGCGCGAAGCTGGCCGAACACGGCTACCCGACCGGCCATGTCGCGGCCGAGGTCGACCGCGGGCATCTGGCCGCCGACCTGCTGCTCGCGGCGGACGAGAGTCACCTGGCGTTCCTTCGGCGCAAGGTGTCGGACCCGGCGAAGGTCCGGCTGCTGCGAGAGTTCGACCCGTCCGCGCCCGAAGGCGCCGAGGTCCCGGACCCGTACTACGGCGAGGACGACGGTTTCGAGGACGTCCTCGGCATGATCGAGCGGGCCGTTCCCGGCCTGCTCGACTGGGTGCGCGCACACGCCTGAGGCCGACCGCTTACCGTGGTGGGGTGCGGTTGAAGTTCCTGCTGAAGCCCGGGTGGCTGGCGTTGACGTTGGTGGTGTTCACCTTCGCCATCACCTGCTTCACCCTGCTGGCGCCGTGGCAGTTCTCCCGCAACACCGAGCGCGAGCACCAGAACGCGGCGCTGCGCGAGTCGTTCTCCGGGCAGCCACGGTCGCTGGACCAGCTGCTTCCCCACGGAGCCGCCCCTGATCAGCGCACCGAATGGCACCTGGTCGCGATGAAGGGAACGTACCTTCCCGAGGGCGAGGTCGTGGCACGCCTGCGCTCCGTACAGGGCGAAGCGGCCTTCGAGGTCCTGACACCGTTCCGGACCGTCGAGGGCACGGTCGTCCTGGTGGACCGCGGGTACGTCCGGCTCGACGACAAGTCGCGCGCGCTCCCCTTCGCCCCGCCTCCCGCCGGAACGGTCGACATCGTCACGCGGGCCCGTCACGACGAGAAGGACGGGAAGAACCGCGACGCCTTCGCCGACGAGTCGACCGGCGGGAAGCTCCAGAGCTACGTCGTCGATTCCCAGGTCGTCGCGCGGGCCGCGAAGCTGGACATCCGGCCGGGCTACTTCCAGCTCGACGTGAACCAGCCCGGCGTGCTCGGCGCGCTGCCGCTGCCGCAGACCGACGCCGGGCCGTTCTTCTCCTACGCGCTCCAGTGGATCGCGTTCGGGGCGATGGCGGTGATGGGCTGGCTGTACTTCACCGTCCGCGAGCTGAAGCCGGGCGGCGTGCTGGCCACGGACCGGCCGCAGCGCCGCAAGAGTGTCGCCGAGATGCTGGCCGAGGACGAACGATCCGAAGTGGCCACCTGATCTGACGTGAAAATGGCCCTTTTATAGGTCCATTCCGCGTGTTCCCCTTCGATCATGCTGATTCACCCGTGGGACGCCGCCCACGACGACGCCGAATGGCAGGCCTGGCTCTCCGAACACGACTTCGGCCAGTTGATCGCCGGGGGCGCGGGCCGTGACCTGCCGATCGTCAATCCCGTGCACTTCGTCTACGACGGCGACCGAACGGTCCTGCTGCACCTCGCGCGCCCCAACCCGGTCTGGCCGTTGCTGGAGGAACACCCGCGCGCGCTGCTGTCGGTGATCGACGATCACACCTACATCCACTCCAGCTGGAACACCCCGGCCGACCCGCCGCACGGGGTCCCGACGTCGTACTACGCGTCCGTCCAGCTCGAATGCGACGTCCGGCTGGTCGACGACGCCGAGGAGAAGGCCGCGCTGCTCGACCGGCAGCTCGCGCACTTCGAACCCGGTTCGGGCCGGTTGGGGGTGAGCGCCACCGAGGCGCCGGACAAGCGGGTCCTTCCCGGCATCCGCGGCGTCGAGCTGACCGTCACCGGGGTGCGGGCGAAGTTCAAGTTCGGCGGGAACAAGCAGCCCGCCGACCGGTCACGGATCGACGCGGAGCTCGCGCGGCGCGACGGTCCGATGGATGCACGGGCGCGGGCGCAGCTGGCGCGGCGGGAGCGGTAGCAAAGGTCCCTTGCTCTCTTTCCGCAGGTCACTGTGGGTTTCGGGTCACCCAGCGCACCGGAACCCACACGGTCACAACGCGGAGTAAGGGGTGTGTGGAAATAGGGACACTCAACGTCTCTATTTCCACACACCCCTACCGCCTGGGAAACGGCGGCAAAGGTCCCTTGCTCTCTTCTCGCAGGTCACTGTGTGGATTTCAGGACATCTGACGTCCCAAAATCCACACGGTCACAGCGCGATAGCAAAGGTCCCCCGCTCCCTTTCCGCAGGTCAGCGCACCAGGCGATAGCAAAGGTCCCTTGCTCCCCCGCCGCCCCAAACACAGGTCAGCGCCGCCGTCGCCGAAGCCCGACGAGACCCGCCAGCACCACCGAGCTGAGCGCGCCCAGCCAGCCGACCACCCGCGAGAGTTCCACGGCCCGCGTCACGTGCCCGGCGTCCGGGTTGCGGCCGATGCCGAGCACCGGCAGTTCCTCGACCCCGTGCGGATACACCGTCCGCCCGCCGACCCGGATCTCGAGCGCCCCGGCGAACGCGGCCTCGACGCGGCCCGCGTTCGGACTCGGGTGCGCGATGGTGTCTCGTCGCCAGGCGCGCCACGCGCCGCCGGCCGAGCCGCCGACGACGGGGGCCGCGAGCACGGTCAGCCCGGCGGCGACCCTGGTCGGCACGAGATGGACGACTTCGTCCAGCCGGGCGACGAGCCATCGGTACCGCTCGGGGCGCCCGCGCCCGATGCCGCGCAGCAGGCTGATCGCGCGCGAACCGAGCAGGCCGGGCACACCGGCCAGCGCTCCCCACACCAGCGGCGCGATGACGACGTCGGCGGTGTTCTCGGCGAGCGTCTCCACCGAAGCGCGCGAGAGGCCGATGACGCCGAGGTCGTCGGCGACGCGGGGGTCCAGTGTGGACAGTGTGCCGCGCGCGGTCTCGAGTTCGCCTTCTTCGAGGTCCCGCGCCAGCGACGTGCCGTGCGCGGCCAGGCCGGCGGCGCCGAGGACGGCCCAGGTGGTCACCGCGGTCGTGGTCGCCTCCAGGACGGGGCTGCGCCGTCCGGCGCGTTCGGCGAGCACGCCCGCCAGCACGGCGGAGCCCGCGAGGCCGCCGGTCCACAGGACTCCGGCCACCGGATGCTTCGACCGGACCTTCGCGTCCACCGCGGAAGCCGCCTTGGCGAACGCCGTCACCGGACGCCGGGACCGAGGGTCCCCGATCACCCCGTCCGCGGCCACCCCCAACACCAAGCCGATCGCGCGCGCCGCGCTCACCGTCGCCCCCTGCATGCAGTATCCCTCGAAGACCTGCAGAGGTTACTCGAAGATCATCCGTCCAGAAGGACGGCCATCTCGTCACGCGCCTGGATGACGATGTCCCGCATCGCGCGTTCGGCCCGGTCAGGGTCACCGGCGTCGACGGCCGCTGCGACCTCGACGTGCAGGGCGACGGCCTCGGGTTGCGGTTCCTCCGGCATCAGCCCGTGCCCGGTTCGCCCGGCGAGCACCGCGGCGACGACCGCCGAAAGCTGCGCGAACATCGGGTTCCGCGACGCGGACAGCAGCAGATCGTGGAAGGCGACGTCGTGCCCCAGAAAGGTCTCGAGATCCCGCTGGTGCGCAGTCTCCTCGAGCCTCTTCGCCAAGGCCCGGAGACGGCCGCCTTCTTCCGGTGTCGCCCGCAGCGCGGCGTACCGGGCGGCGCACGGTTCGACGCCGGAGCGCAGTTCGGTGAGGGTTCGCAGCGCGGCCTTCCGCTCGGATCCGTCGAGTTGCCAGCGGAGCAGTCTCGGGTCGTAATGGTTCCAGTCACGCGGCTCGCGCACGATCACGCCGACCCGGCGCTTGCTGCTGGTCAGGCACATCGTTTCGAGGACGCGCACCACCTCGCGGGCCACCGTGCGGGACGCGCCGAACCGCTCTTGGAGCTCCTCCGAGCGCAGGACGGAGCCCGGCGGGAGCTCCCCGTTCGCGATCGCGGAACCGAGCGCGTCGAGCACTTCGGCATGCCTGTCGTTGCCCACCAGGCGACTGTAACGTTCTGACTCGATTAAGTAGTACTTGATGTTGCTTAAGTAGTACTTTTGAGCTGTACTCGTCCCGGCTACAACGACGTGGGAGGTACGGATGACCGTCATCGTGGTGATGGGCGTTTCCGGCTCGGGCAAGACGACCGTGGGCACGGCACTCGCCGAACGCCTCGGCGTCGACTACGCCGAAGCGGACACGTTCCATCCGAAGGCGAACATCGACAAGATGAGCTCCGGCCACCCGCTGAACGACGAAGACCGGCGACCCTGGCTCGAAGCCATCGCCGCCTGGATCTCCGACCACCAGTCCTCCGGCGGCGTCGTGACGTCCTCCGCGCTCAAGTACCGCTACCGCGACATCCTGCGCAGCGGCGGCGACGTCTGGTTCCTGCACCTGCACGGCGACCGCGACCTGCTCGCCGACCGGATGAAGACCCGCTCCGGCCATTTCATGCCGGTGTCCCTTCTGGACTCCCAGCTCGCCGACCTCGAACCGTTGCAGCCGGACGAATTCGGCCTCGTCGCCGACATCGCGAAGAAGCCGGAAGAGATCGTCGACACCGCCCTTTCCGCTTTCGAGGACCACTGATGACCACCACTCTCGCCGCCGCCTGGACCGGACACGACACCCGCCTCATCGGCGCGACGGTGCTCGCCATCGCCGTGATCGTCGTCCTGATCACCAAGGCGAAGCAGCATCCGTTCCTGGCCCTGATCCTCGGCTCCGGCGTGCTCGGGCTCGTCGGGGGCATGCCGGTGGACAAGCTGATCAAGAGCTTCAGTTCCGGCGTCGGCTCCACCGTCGCCTCGGTCGGCGTGCTGATCGCGCTCGGCGCGATGCTCGGCAAACTGCTCGCCGATTCCGGCGGCGCGGATCAGATCGTCGACACCATCCTGCGCCGCGCGGGCGATCGCACCCTGCCGTGGGCGATGGCGCTGGTCGCCGCGCTGATCGGGCTGCCGATGTTCTTCGAAATCGGCCTGGTCATGCTGATCCCGGTGATCCTGCTGGTCGCCAAGCGCACCGGGAAACCGTTGCTGCTGCTGGGAATCCCCGCGCTCGCCGGGCTTTCGGTGCTGCACGGTCTCGTCCCGCCGCACCCCGGACCGCTCGCCGCGGCGGGCGCGCTGAACGCCAACGTCGGCCTCACCCTGGCCTTCGGCCTGCTCGTCGCGATCCCGACGGTGATCATCGCCGGGCCGCTGTTCGGCAGGCTGGCCGCGAAGATGGTCCCGGACGCTGTCGCGCCGGAACGTCTCGTCCCGGAATCGTCCTCTTCGGACGGTCGGCGGCCCGGCTTCCTCGCGACGCTGTCCACCGTGCTGCTGCCCGTCGTGCTGATGATGGGCAAGGCGCTCGCGGACATCCTGCTGGAGAAGGAGAACCACGTCCGCCGCGTGCTCGACTTCATCGGTGATCCGCTGGTGGCGCTGCTCGCCGCGGTCCTGCTCGGCATGCTCACCCTGGGCAAGTCCGCGGGTTTCACGCGGGACAAGCTATCGTCCACGGTGGCGGACTCGCTGCCGCCGATCGCCGGCATCCTGCTCATCGTCGGCGCGGGCGGCGGGTTCAAGCAGACCCTCGTCGACGCCGGGGTCGGCAACGTCATCACCAGTCTCGCCACCGGCGCGAACCTGTCGCCGCTGCTGCTCGGCTGGCTGGTCGCGGTCGCGATCCGGCTCGCGACCGGCTCCGCGACGGTCGCGACCGTGTCGGCCGCCGGCATCGTGGCCCCGCTCGCCGCGACCATGGACCCGTCGCACAGCGCGCTGCTGGTGCTCGCGATCGGCGCCGGTTCGCTGTTCTTCTCCCACGTCAACGACGCCGGGTTCTGGCTGGTCAAGGAGTACTTCGGGCTTTCGGTCGGGCAGACGCTGAAGAGCTGGTCGATCATGGAGACGGTCATCTCGGTGGTCGCGATCGCGCTGATCCTGCCGCTCGGCGCCTTGCTGTAGCCGAAGTACATGAAGGCCCCCTTCCTTGCGCCTGGCGCAAGGAAGGGGGCCTTCATGTACTTCCGGGGAAGTCACGGGTTGTCATGTGACCTTTTGGTCACCTATTCTGCTCACGTGCCCGACGACGACCTGGTTTTCAAGGCCCTGGCGGATCCGACCCGCCGGTTCCTGCTCGACCAACTGTTCACGCGTGACGGCCGCACGCTGACCGAACTCGAGTCCGGCCTGGACATGAGCCGGTTCGGCGTGATGAAGCATCTGAAACTGCTCGAAGAAGCCGGTCTCGTCGTCACACGCAGGGAAGGCCGGGAGAAGAAGCACTTTCTCAACCCGGTGCCGATCCGCCAGATCCACGACCGGTGGATCGACAAGTTCACCGAGCGCAACGTGACCGCGCTGCTCGACCTCAAAGCCGAACTAGAAGCCCCAGTACTCGAAAACGAGGAACCGTCATGACCGACACCGACATCCAGGTCTACCGCGTCTACATCAAGGCCACCCCGGAGAAGATCTGGGACGCGATCACGAAGCCGGAGTGGTCGCGGAAGTACGGGTACACCGGCCTCGTCGACTTCGACCTGCGCCCGGGCGGCAAGCACGCCACGCATCCCACGTCGGATTACGTCGAGGCCGGGTTCACCGGCGACCTGGTCGACGGCGAGGTCCTGGAGGCGAGCCCGCCGCGCAAACTGGTCATCACCTGGAAGCTGCTGATGAGCCCGGCCTTCGAGAGGGAGCCGTACACCACGCTCACCTACGAGATCGAAGAGACGAAGACCGCGGGCACCCGGCTGACCGTCACCCACGACCTCGCGGGCGCGCCGACGATGGCCGCCCTGGTCAACGGCTCGCAGGAGAACATCGACGCCGGACCGAACGAAAACCCCGGCGGCGGCTGGCCGTGGATCCTGTCGGACCTCAAGACGCTGCTGGAGACGGACGAGCCGCTCGTCCCCGCCGCCTCCTGACCGGCACCGACGCGAAGGGGCCCTTCACCGCATCACAAGCGGTGAAGGGCCCCTTCGGCTTTTCGGGAGGTTTCGGTCAGTGAACGACGTCGGGCGCGGCGAGAATGGCGCCGATCAGACCGGGAAAGACGGATTCGAGGTCGTCCCGGCGCAAAGCGTTCATCCGCGAGGTGCCTTCGTAGTACTGCCGGATGATCCCGGCGTGACGCAGCACCTTGAAATGATGGGTGCCAGTGGACCGGGTCACCGAGATGTCGAACATCCCGCATCGGATGTCCCGCCCGGCTTCGGCCAACTGTCGGACGATGCTGCGGCGTACCGGATCCACCAGAGCCTCCAGGACTCCTTGCAAGGTCACGTCCTCGACGTCCGGATGATCGGTGATCCGGTCGTCCGTGATCTGGGGCATGGCGCGAGTCCTCCTCCGTGGCGTTGCCGCAATACTACGACCGCAGTCAAAGGTTGATGACTGTCAAAGTTTGACAGTCATCAACCTAGTGCGCTTCCATGATGATGACCGGTGACCATCCGTACGCGTCGAGACGCGGAACGCGGGGGAGAGAGCCAGATGACCACGTCCACCACCTCGCCAGGGCGAATGGCGCCCGGTGGGGTGAAGATCGCCGCACTCGCCACCGGGTTCGTCATGGCTTCGTTGGACACGACCGTGGTCAACGTCGCCGGTGCCGCCATCCAGGCGGACCTGGACAGCACGCTGACCCAGCTCACCTGGATCGTCGACGGCTACATCCTGACCTTCGCCTCGCTCCTGCTCCTCGCCGGTGGCCTCGCCAACCGGGTCGGCGCGCGGGTCGTCTACCAGGTCGGGATGGCGGTGTTCTTCTTCGCCTCCCTCGCGTGCGCGCTCGCCCCGAACGCCGAGACGCTGATCGTCGCCCGCCTGGTCCAGGGAGCCGGCGCCGCCCTGTTCATGCCCAGCTCCCTGTCCCTGCTGGTGCATTCGTTTCCGGAGAAGAAGCAGCGCACTCGCATGCTGGGCCTGTGGTCGGCGATCGTCGCGACCTCGTCAGGCCTCGGTCCGACGCTGGGCGGGCTGATGGTGGGCGCCTTCGGCTGGCCCAGCATCTTCCTGCTCAACCTGCCGATCGGCGTCATCGGCACGCTGCTGACCCGCCGGTACATCGCCCCGGTCGCGGGCAAGCCACAGGGCCTCGCGATCCCGGGCCACGTGATCGGCATCGTGGTCCTGGCTTCGATCAGCTTCGGGCTCATCGAAGGTCCGCAACTGGGCTGGGCTTCGGCGCCGGTGCTCGGCGCGGCAGTGGTCGCGGTACTGGCCATCGGGCTGCTCTCGCTCAGGGAACGCCGCGCCACCACCCACCTGATGCCGTGGAACCTGTTCCGCGACAAGCGTTTCGCCGGAGCCAACCTGATCGGCTTCCTGTTCAACTTCGCGCTTTTCGGCAGCATCTTCATGCTCGGCCTGTTCTTCCAGAACGCGCGGGGCGCCGATCCCTTCGAAGCGGGCCTGCAACTGCTGCCGATGACGATCTTCTTCCCCATCGCGAACATCGTCTTCTCCAGGATCTCCGGCCGGTACGGCAACGGTCTGCTGATGACCGTCTTCCTCACCCTGGCCGCGGTGTCCACGCTCAGCCTGGTTTCGATGTCGGAGGGAACGCCCTACTGGGTGCTTGCGCTCGGCGTCGGCGCGGCGAACATCGGCGCCGGCATCATCTCGCCGGGGATGACCGCGGTCCTGGTGGACGCCGCCGGTCCGGAACACGCCAACGTCTCCGGTTCGGTGCTGAACGCCGACCGCCAGATCGGTTCACTGGTCGGCGTGGCGGCGATGGGTGTCGTCATGCACGCGGCGCCGGGCTGGTACACCGGTGCCTCGGTGTCCTTCCTGCTCATCGGCCTGTCCTACGGACTGGGCGCGCTCGTGTCCTGGCGGATGCTGCTCCGCCCGGACCGCCGCGAGACCACCGCGGCGGAACAGCGCGACCCAGTCCGAGACGACCGAGCCCGGCTCGGCACTGGCGGGTCGTGACGCGTCAGACCCGCTTCGTGGCCGCTTTGAGCGCGACCTTCGCCGAGTCCTCGGCACCGATGGTGTCCAGCGCGAACAACGCCGCGCCGACCACCGGGGCCACTTCGACCACCTGGATCGAAGCCTGCGGCGCCACCTTCAGGCACCGTCGCTCGATTTCCGCGATCACCTGCTCGCCGACGCCGGTCAGCACTCCCCCACCGAGGATGACCTCCGGGGCCTCCTCGGTGAGTTCCAGCCGCCGCAGGATGACCGACACCAGCAAGGCGACCTCTTCGACGAACCGGTCGACCACGTCCTGCGCCACCTCGTCGCCGCCCGCCGCGACGGCGAACAGCAGCGGGCACAGGCCGTGGATCGCGTCGGAGTGCAACTCCTCGAAGTGCAGGCGCTGCACCACTTCCAGCACCGAAGACGCCTTGAAGTGCGCGGTGACGGCGGCTTGCAAGGCCGTGCCCGGTCCCCGGCCGTCCTCAGCGCGGACGGCCCACCACAGCGCTTCCTCGCCCAGCCGGTAGCCGCCGCCCCAGTCGCCGGAGATCTTGCCCAGCGCGGGAAACCGATGCTCACGGCCGTCGGCGCTGACGCCGGCGCCGTTGATCCCAGCGCCGCACACCACCGCCACCCCGGTCCCGTCGGAGCTGCCCGCACGCAGCAGTGCGAGCGTGTCGTTGCCGACGATCAGCGTGTCGCTCCAGCCGCGAGCGGCCAGTGCGGCGTGCAGGATCGCTTCCTCCCGCGGGAAATCCAGCCCCGCGAGGTAGGCCGACGTATGTGTCGCGAAAGGACGTTCGTCGGGAAGCCCTGCCCCGCGAAGGGCTTCCAGGACCAGCTTCTCCAGCGCCTGGACGCTGCCGTCGACCCCGATGTTCTGCGGGGACGCGCCCGGCCCTCGCGACTGTCCGAGCACCCGTCCGTCCCGGGAGACGATCAGGACGTCGGTCTTGCTGTTGCCGCCGTCGATCGCGACGACGACGTCCTGTGAGCCGGCCGTCATGCCCCCGCCCACGGCAGGAACTCACGGTTGACCTGCACCAGCGTGTCGGCGAGCTGATCGGCCTTGGTGTACTGGCCGACCAGCGGATGCGCGAGCAACGCGTCGGCCACCCGATCGCGGCTGCCCTTGATCGCCGCCTCCAGCGCGAGGTGCTCGTACGCGGTCACCCCGGCGATGAGCCCGGCGAACCGCTGCTCCACCGGCGGCTGCGCGATCGGACGCGGCCCGTTACCGTCCACAAGGGACGGAACCTCGATGACGGCGTCGTCGGGCAGGAAGTCGAAAGTGCCCGCGTTGCGGACGTTGACGACGTGCTCCTCCGCCGGGCCACCCGAGGTGAGCGCGTGCACGAGCTGCACCGCGGCCTCGGAATAGTAGGCACCACCCCGCTTCTCCAGCTGCTCCGGTTTGGTCACCACCTCCGGGTCGAGGTACACCTTGAGCAGTTCCTCCTCGACGTCGCTGACCACGTCCGCCCGCGGCCGCTCGGTGCGCTGCTTCGTGACCTGCTCGTCGTGCCCGTAGTAGTACTTCAGGTAGTACGACGGCACGACGTTCATCCGCCGCATCCATTCGACCGGCGCGGTGACGTGCTCGCCGAGGAATTCCGCGTGCTCCGCCAGCAGTTCGGGCAGGCGGTCCTCGCCGTTGACGAGCACCTTCCGTTCCCAGCTCAGGTGGTTCAGTCCGGTGTGGACGAGTTTGACCTCGTCGACCCCGGCACCGAGCAGATGCGCGAACGTGCGCTGGAGGTGGATCGCGACGTTGCACAGCCCGACGGCACGGTGGCCCTCGTTCAGCAGCGCGCGGGTGACGATGCCGACCGGGTTCGTGAAGTTCACGATCCAGGTGTCGTCACCGGCGATCTTCCTTACCCGGTCGGCGATGTCGAGCACCACCGGCACGGTCCGCAGCGCCTTCGCGAGGCCGCCCGCGCCCGTGGTCTCCTGCCCGACACAGCCACAGGCGTGCGGGAACGTCTCGTCCCCGCGCCGCGCGCGCTGTCCGCCGACCCGCAGCTGGATCAGCACCGCCGACGCCCCGTCGACGCCCTCTTCGAGACTCGAAGTGGTGCGGACCCGCGCCGGATGCCCGGCGTGGCTCAGCAAACGATTGCTGAAGTCCCCCACCGCCTCCACCCGGTACGCGTCCGGATCGATCAGCACGATCTCGTCGACGTCCAAAGTGGACCGCCGTCCGGCGATCCCGTCGATCAGCTCGGGCGTGTACGTGGACCCACCACCGACGACTGCCAGTTTCATCCCTTGACCCCTGTGAATGTGATGCCCTTGACGAAGGACTTCTGCGCGAACACGAACAGCACGATCACCGGCAGCATGATCAGCGCGGTGGCCGCCATGGTGAGGTTCCATTCCACGTGGTGCATACCGCGGAACGACGCGATCGCCAGTGAAAGCGGCCAGCTGTCCCTGGTCTCACCCGTGTAGAGCAGCGGACCGAAATAGTCGTTCCAGGTGAACAGGAAGCAGAACATCGCGGTGGCCGCGATCCCCGGCTTCGCCATCGGGATCAGCACCTTGACCATCGCTTTGAACTCGGTGCAGCCGTCGATCTTCGCCGCTTCGAGGTAGTCCTTCGGAATGGTGAGGAAGAACTGCCGCAGCAGGAAGATCGAGAACGCGTCGAAGAAGAAGTACGGCGCGATCAACGGGATCAGTGTCCCGGTGAACCCGAGCCGCACCCACAGGTCGTACAACGGCACGACGGTGACCTGCGGAGGCAGCATCATCGCGGCGACGGTCAGCATGAAGAACAGGTTCTGCCCGCGGAACTTCAGCTTCGAAAGCGCGTACGCCGCCGGAATCGCCGAGACGAGCGCCCCGACGGTGGCCAGCGTCGAATACAGCATGCTGTTGCCGAAGTACCGCAGCAGCGGCGCCTTTTCGAACACCTCGATGAAGTTCTCGAAATGCCATTCCGTCGGCCAGAAGTTCGACGAAAGCGCCTGATCGCTGGACATCACCGCGGTGAGGAACACGAACAGGATGGGCAACATGAAGATCACGCCCATCGCGATGCCCACACTGTGCGTCGCGATCCAGTACAGTTTCTTGTCCCACTTGCGCCGCATCCGCACCTTCGGCGGTTCGGACGCCGGGGCGGCGTGCCGGGGTTCCGCGAGTGTCGTCATCCGCCCTCCTCCTGATGCTGGGACTTGCGAAGCTGACGCACCAGAATCCACGTGAACCCGGCCGAGACGACGAACAGCAGAACCGCCATCGCCGCCGCGTAACCCATGTTGAAGTACCGGAAACCCTGGACGTACAGCCAAACCGGGTAGGTCAGCGTCGAGTTCTGTGGTGCGCCGATGAACTTCGTGTTGCCCGCGACGTCGGCCGCACCCGCCGCGGCCGATCCCGCGACGATCGCCTGTGTGAAGAACTGCAACGCGAAGATGATCGAGTTGACGATGCCGAACAGCAGCACCGGCGAGATCGACGGCAGCGTGACATGCCAGAACCGGCGGACCGGCCCGGCGCCGTCGAGTTCGGCGGCCTCGTACTGCTCCTGCGGCACATCGAGCAACGCCGCCAGGATGATGATCATCAGCTCGCCCGAACCCCACATCACCAGCAGGGTCAGCGCCGGCTTCGACATCGCCGGGTCGTTGAACCACAGCCCGCCGTCGATGCCGACGAAGTCCAGGAACGCGTTGACCGGGCCGTATTCCGGGTTGAACAGGAACACGAAGGCCAGGGTGGCCGCGGCAGGCGGGGCCAGCGACGGCAGGTAGCACAGCGTCCGGACCAGGCCGACGCCCGACTTCAGCCGGGAGATGACCGAGGCGACGCCGAGCGCGAACACCACGCGGCAGACGGTCAGGACGATCACCAGCCACAACGTGTTGTACGCGGCGGTGCCGACCAGCGGCTCGCTGGTGAACATCCGGGCGTAGTTGTCGAAGCCGATGAACTCCGGCGCGTTGATCAGGTCGTACCGGGTGAACGAGTAGTACACCGTGGCGATCAGCGGGTAGCCGAAGAAGATCAGGAAACCCAGCATCGCCGGGGCGATGAAGGAGAAGACGGTGCGACGGCGGCGCGCCGCGTTCCCCTTCCGCGTCCGGGTGGACGCGGAAGGGGAGGCGACCGCCCTGGAATCCAGGGTCGAAGTCATGCGATCAGCCGCCGGCGCGTTTCTGGGCCAGCTCGTCGTTGATCTGAGCGTCGACCTGCTTCAGACCCGCGACCATGTCCGGGACGTTGCCCGCCTGCCACTTCTCGGCGAAGTCGTTGACCGCCTTGAGGTGCGCGTCGCCGATCGGCGTCGACGGGTTCGGCGTCAGCTTGCCGCCGTTGTACAGGTCGAGGAACGTCTTGAACTCCGGCGTGACCTCGAGCTTCGGGTCGGTCAGCGCGGCCTTGGTGCTCGGGACGTTCTTCAGGCCGTTCGACAGCTCGACCAGCGTCGACGTGTCGAGGGTGACCTGCTTGATCAGTTCCCAAGCCGCGCCGGGGTTCTTGGCGCCCTTGGGGATCGCGATGATCGTGCCCGTGGTGAACGCGCCGCCGTAACGGTCGGGCTTGCTGTCGAGCACCGGCGGGGCCGCCGTGCCGAACTTGAGCTGCGGCGCCTGGTCCTTGATGAACGCGGTGCGGTACTCGCCGTCGATCATCATCGCGAGCTTGCCGCGCTGGAAACCGTGGTCCGCCGAGTACTCCTCGCCGAGACCGGCCTTGAACTGCTCGACCTTGGCGTGGCCGCCGTAGAAGTCCACCAGCTGCTTCTGGAAGTCGAACATCGCCTTCCACTCGGGGCTGTCGGCGAGGTGCGACTGGCCGTCGGGGCCGATGTAGGTGGCGCCGAAGTTCGGGGCCCAGTACTGCGCCATGTTGGCGTAGAACGGCATCGACGGCAGGAAACCGGCGACCTTGATGGAGCCGTCCGCGTTGAACTCGGTCAGCTTCTTGGTGGCCTCGAACAGTTCCGAGGTCGTCTTCGGCGGCGACGTGATGCCCTTCGCCGCGAACATGTCCTTGTTGTAGTAGAAGCCGTAGACGTCGGCGAGCAGCGGCATGGCGCAGCGCTTGCCCTGGAACTCGGTGTAGCTGCGGACCGCGTCGGGGATCTGCGTCAGGTCGATCTTGTCGCGGTCGATGTAAGGCTTGAGATCCTGGAAGCTGCCCGTCGAGCACCACGCGCCGAGGTTGTCGGTGAAGAACGAGATCGCCACGTCCGGCGGGTTGCCGCCGCGGATGGACTGGGTGATCTTGTCGTCGTCCTGCTGGCCTTCGTGCTTGATCTCGATGTTCGGGAACTTCGCCTTGAGCTTGTTGAGCCCGGCGGTGACCACGTTGTACTCGCGGTCGGTGAACTTGCTGTAGACGGTCAGCGTGAGCTTCGCGTCCGCGGCGGGGGCGGCCGCCGCGTCGCCCGCCCCACCGTTCGGGCCGCTTGCGGCGCCCGAACAAGCGGACACCAGTGCGGCGACGGTGACCGCGCCGAGCACTATCGAGCCGCGCCAACGGCGGCCGCTTCTCCGAACCTGGGTCGTGGAACTCATGACCCTCCTCCTAGTTGGTTGGGGCGGGAGACGGTGGTTCTGTTCGTGAATCCGGGATCGCCACGATCGGATTTGGCTCTCCCGCCCCGGACCGTCTCGGCCCGAGGAGCGAAGGGGTGTTGACGCCGAAGACGTCCCGGCGAACGGTGGCGAGCGCCGATTGGAGCGCGCCCGCGCGGACCGCGTTGCCCTGCACCGAAGCGACCCCGACGGGGGTGCGGGGCAGGACCAGTTCGTGCAGCCTTTTCGCGACCAGTGCGGCGAATTCGTCGCCGCCGGCCCGGCTGGTGTCACCGGAAAGGAGCACGAGTTCGGGGTCGACGACCGCGATCAGGCCTGCCGCTCCGCCCGCGACACGGCGGGCGAGGTCGTCGAGGAAGGCTTCGTTGTGGCTTTCGCGCGCCTTGACGACGGCGTCCGCGCCGGTCTCGGCCTCGATGCCGTGCGCGGCGGCGAGCTCGACGACGGCCGGAGAGGCGACAAGATCACCGAAACGATCTCCGGCACGAGGCTTTTCCTTCGGTGTGGCAACGGAAACCGGGTCGGGAACGCGCATCCAGTCGATCTCGCCGCCACCACCGGTCGCGCCGCGCAAGAGCCTGCGGCCGACCACCACCGCGCCGCCGACGCCGTCGCTGAGCCAGATCATCACGAAGTCGTCGAGGCCGACGGCCTGGCCGACCGTCATCTCCACGATCGCGACGAGGTTGACGTCGTTCTCGATGGTGACCTCGACCCCGAGCTCCCGGCTGAGCCTGCCCGGCACGTCGAACCCGAGCCAGCCGGGGATGTGGGGCGCCGAAGAGAGCAAGCCGGTGCGGGGATCGAAGGCACCCTGCGCACCGATGACGACGTGGCGGAGATCGGTGGCGGCGAGGCCGGCGCTGTTCGCGACGCTGGTGAGCGCCGCGCCGAAGGTGCCGACGACGTCCGCGCCCTCGTGGACCGGCAGCGGGACCTGGTACTCGGCGAGCACCGTGCCCGCGACGTCGGCGACCACGAAGTCGGCCTGCTGCGGTGTCAGGTCCACGGCCGCGACGTAGGCGACGCCACCGTCGACCTGCCAGAGCTGCGCCCTCGGGCCGCGGCCCCCGCCGCGGACGCCCGCCTTGGCGACGATGCCGTCCTGCTCGAGGCGGGTGAGCAGCTGCGCGGTCGCGGGTTTCGACAGGCCGATGGCGACTTCGAGCTCGGAACGCGTCAGAGGGCCGTCACTGAGGAGGACCTCGATGGCCGCGCGATCGTTGATCTCGCGCAGCATTCGCGGACTACCGGCTCGCACTGGGGCTCGCTCCCGACTTCGTTAGGAAACTTTACAGACGGTTTCCGGGGACTGTAGTGAGCCGAGCCACAGCCGTCAACGGCGGAGGGAAACGGGGAGGTAACGCTTGGCGTGTTCCGCACAGTGGGTATAGGCGCCGGCGCGGAGAGTGGCGCGGCCAATGGGACGACACGCGTGACTGGATGAACGACTCGGACCTAAGCACGCGGAACCGCCATCGGAGTTCTTGACCGTTCATTCTTGAATGACTATTCTCAAACTCATGGCCCGACCACGCCAGTTCGACGAGAAGACAGCGATCGAAGCCGCGACGGCGGTCTTCCGGCAGCGGGGATACCACGCGACCTCGGTCGATCACCTCGTCGAGGCGACCGGTGTCCACCGGGGAAGCCTGTACGGCGCGTTCGGCAGCAAGCACGGCCTGTTCGCCCGGGTGCTGGAGCACGTCGCCGCCGACCGGCACGACAGCGCCGGACGGCTCGACGTCCTGCTGGTCGCTCTGCTCGAACTCGCGCCCGAGGACGAGCGGTTGCGCGCGCGGGTCCGGACCGTCATCGAGGACGGCGGGACGACCCCGGACGAGCTGGGAAGACGGCTGCTGGCCCGCGCCGGAGTGCCGGACATCGACAACGGAGGAACGACATGAGCAACAACCGCGTCACCATCACCGGAGATCGCCTGGTGGTCGAACCGGTGGGGATCGACAAGATCTGGTCATTGACCCGGCGGCTCGAATTCCCGCTCGCCCACGTACGCGGCGCGACGCACGATCCGGGGATGCGTGACGAGCCGAAGGGCTGGCGCGGGCCGGGTCTCCACCTACCCGGGAAGCTCTGCGGCACCTTTCACGCCGACGGTGACCGGCAGTTCTGGAACGTCTCCGGCTTCGAGCGCACGGTCGTCATCACCCTCGACGAGGCAGAGGACTTCAACCGGCTCGTGCTCACGGTCGACGATCCCGCCGGGACCGTCACCGCCGTCAACAACGCGATCGCGGTCGCGTGACGACCCGCTCGAGTACGTGAAGGCCCCTTCCTTGCGTCTGGCACATCGGAGACGCCCACGCCCCGACGCGGAGGATGCTCGCGCGGCAGACCCGCTCGACGGGCGGGTACGGGCCGGACGACGAAGGGCCGCTCAGGAGGTTCGAGGCCTCCCGAGCGGCCCTTCGGCGACGCGGTGGTGGATCAGAAGTTGGGCTGCACGTACAGGTCGTACACCCAGGGGAGCGTGGGCGAGGGGTAGCACATCCACCCGTCCCAGTCCCCGGCGATCTGGCCATGGTGGCCGGTGATTCCGCAGTCCTCCTGGCTGTACGAACCGAAGTACTCGTAGTCCGAGGCCTGCGCCGCTCCCGCGGTCACGGCGCTGATCGAGGCGAAGGCCGCCACAGCGGCTCCGGCGACGGCGAACCGCCGCAAGGTGTTCTTCATGTTTTCCCCAGTGTCCTGACTCGACAATCCTGAAAACCGGACGGCCGGAGAGTATCGGACACTGGGATCACCGCGTGATCAAACGCCGAACTCGCGTGATCAAAGGCGTAACTCGCGTGATTGGAGACGGAACTCGTTCAAGCACGCGAGTTACGACTGAACGCCCGCCCAGGCCGCCAGCATCACGCGCGCGATCGACGAGTTGCCCGGCAGCACCAGCTGCCGCGTACCGCCGGCGATCGGCGTCGGCACGGCGCCCGCGTTCCGCAGCTGACTGTTCGCGAAAGCGGCCCGCACCTCCTCGCGCGAAACCCAGAACGCCTCTTCGATCTCGCCCTCCGCGGGCACGATCGTCGAAGAGATGTCGGCCCGCGCGGTGAAACCGAGCATGATCGATCGCGGGAACGGCCACGGCTGGCTGCCGAGATAGCGCACATCGCGCACCTCGACGCCGACCTCTTCGCGGATCTCCCGCTCGACGCACCCTTCGAGCGACTCCCCCGCCTCGACGAAACCGGCGAGGATCGAGTACCGGTCCGGCGGCCAGATCGGCTGCCGCGCCAGCAGGACGTGTTCACCGTTGACGCCGGCGTCGTCGTGCACGAGGCAGATCACCGCCGGGTCGGTGCGCGGGTACTCCTCGCGGTCGCAGCCGGTGCACTTGCTGGCCCAGCCCAGCTGGATCAGCTCGGTCGGGCTGCCGCAGCGCGTGCAGAACTTCGCCTGCCGCCGCCAGGCCTGCAGCGCCTGCGCGGTGGTGAACAGCCCGGCCGACGTGTCGTCGAGCAGGTCGCCGTAGCCGCGCAGGTCGACCCAGATCTCGCCGTCGCGGCGCTGGACCTGTTCGACGACGCCCCAGCTGCCCGCCATTTCGACGGTTTCGGTCTCCCCCGTGGGGCGGCCGGGCATCGACCAGTAGTCGGTGCCCTGCCACTCCCCCAGGAAGACCGCGTCCGCGGGCGGCTCGGTGCCGAAGTCCTGCGATTTGCGGGTCGCGAGCGTGCCGGAACCCTCCACCACCGGGGTGCGCGCGTGCTCGTCGAGCAGCACGATATGCGCGTTCGGCCAGCGCTCGGCGAGCCTGTCCGGGTTGGTGCGCAAGGATTCCTGACGGTCCGCGGTGGAGCGCGAAAGCGTCGGGAGCGCCCCCAACCCGAACGGTGTCTCCATCAGGAAGGCTCCCCGACCGTCACGTCGCCCAGCGCCGTCAGCTTCGGCGCGAGGACGTCGGCGTCGCCGACGACGACCCCGGTGAACCGCTTGGGCGCGAAGAACTCCAGCGCCGCGTTCGCCACTTCTTCGGCGGTGACCGCGGCGAGGCGCTCCGGATGCCCGGCGAGCCACTCGACGCCCAGCCCCGTCGCGGCGAGCGCGGACAGCTGCGCGGCCAGGCCTCCTTGCGACGACGCCGACGTGACCAGCGAACCGATCGCGTACTGCCGCACCGATTCGACCTCGTCGGCGGTCGGCGGCACGAGACCGAGCCTGGCCAGCTCGTACCGCGTCTCCATGAGCGCGGCGGCGGTCGCGTCGGTCGCGGTGTCCGCGTCGATGTTCACCACGGCGGTCTGGTCGGTGAACTCGAATCCGGAGTGCGCGCTGTAGGTGTAACCCTTGTCCTCACGGATGTTCTCGACCAGCCGCGACGAGAAGTACCCGCCGTACACGAGGTTCGCCAGCTGAAGCGCCGGGTATCGCGGGTCCGTGCGCGACACGCTCTGCGCGGACAGCCGGATCTGCGACTGCACGGCACCGGCCCGCGGCACCAGCAGGACGTTGCCGCCGGTGAGCTCGGGCAGCACGGGCAGGCGGACGGCGGAACGGTCCGAAGCCCAGCCGCCGAACGCCTTCTCCAGGTCGCCGATGACGGTCTCGGGATCGATGTCGCCGACGATCACCAGCACGGATCCCCGCGGCAGCACCGAAGCCCGGTGCAGCGCGCGAACCTGTTCCGGCGTCACGACGGCCACATCTTCGGCCTGTGGGACCTCGCGCACGGCCGGGTGGTCGCCGTAGCGGTGCTTCTGCAGCGCCTCGCGGGCGATCGTCCTCGGCTGGGTGCGGGAGACGGCGATCCGCTCGATGAGCCGCTCGCGTTCCCGCTCGACCTCGGCGTCCGCGTACGACGCGCCGGTGAGCGCGTCGGCGAGGACGTCGAGCATCGTCGGCAGGCCGTCGGCCAGCGAGGTACCGGTGATGACCAGGCGCTCCGGGTCGACGCCGGACGCGAGGTCACCGCCGATCAGCGCCAGGTCCGCGTCGATCTCGATGCGGTCGCGGCGGGCGGTGCCGGTCAGCAGGGTCTCGGCCAGCACCTCGGCGGTGGCCGGGTGCAGCTTGTCTTCACCGGCGAACGGGATCCAGACGCGCAGCTCGACCAGCGGCACGGTGGGCTTGCGGACGGCGAGCACCCGCAGCCCGTTGCTCAGCGTGGTGTCCACATGGGACAGATCGGCGGCGGCGCGCTGTGTCCCCAGCGAAGGGACCGGACGCGGCCCGGCGGCCGTGCGGCCGATCTCCTCGGCGGTGCGGTGCGGTGCGCTCACTGCTCGGTACCTTCCTGGTCTGAAGATCCACTACCCGGGCGGACGACGAGCACGGCGCGCGAATCCGGCCGCAGCGCCCTCGCCGCCGCCGAAACGGCCTCCCCGGTGATCGCCGAGATCTTCTCGGCGAGCCGGTACACCAGCGACGCGTCGCCGTACAGCAGCTCGAACGAGCCGAGGGCCAGCGTGCGGGACACCAGCTTGTCGTGCTCGGAGTGCAGGCTCGCGGCCCAGCGCGCGGTGACCTTCTTGATCTCCTGGTCTCCCGGCGGCGTGGCCGCCAGCTTCTCCAGTTCCTCGTCCAGCGCGGCGAGGACCTGGTCGGTGCTCACCTCGTGCGGGTGGATCGCGGTGATGGTGAACGTGTCCGGGTCGCGGGCCTCGAACGGCCCGAACAGCCCGGCACCCGCGCCGATGTCGACGACCAGCGGCTCGCGGTGCACCAGGCGCTGCTGCAGGCGGGAGCCGTCGCCGTCGGTCAGCACGCCGGCGAGCACGAGGTTCGCCAGGTAGCCGTCGAGGTCGTTGATCGGATCCGGCATGCGGTAGCCGACGCCGACCGCGGGCAGCGGGGCGTGCGGGTCCACCTGCTCGCCGCGCAGCTCGCCCTCGGGGGCGGGCTCGGCGAACGAGGGACGCTCGGGCGCGGGCCGGTGCGGCACGTCGCCGAAGTGCTTCTCGATCAGCTCGCGGGCCTCCTCGACGGTGAAGTCACCGGCGACGGTCAGCACCGCGTTCGCGGGCGAGTAGTAGGTGTCGAAGAAGGCCGCGCAGTCGTCCAGGGTGGCCTGCTCGAGATCCTCGAAACCGCCGTAACCGTTGTGCGCGTTGGGGAACGTGGAGTACAGCACCGGCGGGAGGGTGATCCACGGGAACCCGCCGTACGGCCGGTTCAGCACGTTGAGGCGGATCTCCTCCTTGACCACGTCGATCTGGTTGGCGAGGTTCTCCTGCGTCAGCTTCGGCGCCCGCATCCTGTCCGCTTCGAGGAACAGTGCGCGCTCGAGTGCCGCGGCGGGGAGGACCTCGAAGTAGTCCGTGTAGTCCGGATGGGTGGAGCCGTTGAAGCTGCCACCACTCGACTGGACGTACCGGAAGTGCGCGAGCTTCTCCAGGCTCTCGCTCCCCTGGAACATCAAATGCTCGAAGAGGTGCGCGAAACCGGTGCGCCCTTCGGGCTCGGAACGGAAGCCCACGTCGTAGTGGACGCTGACACCCACCACCGGAGCGGTCGCGTCGGGCGCGAGCACCACGCGCAGACCGTTGTCGAGGGTGAATCGGACAAGCTCGGGATCGGCCATGCGCACCACCCTACGGGCTAGTCAGGCCTCCAGGCGACGACCCTGGCGGGTCGCGGCGAAGGTTCCCACCAGTGCCGCGGTGAAGTCGCTCACCCGCGCGATGGGGACTTCCTCGCCGTACCAGTAGATCTTGGGCGGCCCCTTGAGCGCGGCGAATCCGGAGACCCACCGTTCTTGTTCGCCGAGAGCGAGCGCGTACGGCAGCGCCCGGGAAAGGAGCACCTCGCGTTCGAGCTTCGGGACGGCCGTCGCCTCGGTCGCCAGCAGGGCGTCACGGACACCGAGCAGACGGCGGTGCAGCTCGACACCGGCGCCGGTGCGCACCGGCAGCCACCGGGCGGCGACGGCGAGCACCGCTCCCGCGGCGATGACGATCAGCCCGAGCTGGGCGTAGCCGACGGTCAGGGCCAGCAGGACGGTGAGGAACAGACCGTAGAAGCAGATCCGCAGGCCGACACGGGTCAGCCTGCCGGGCAGCCGCGAGTACCAGCGGCGTTCGACCACGCTGTCGGCCAGCGCGTCCCGCACCGTTTCGATCCCGATCCGCGCCGACTGGATCTCCGACAGCAGCACGGACTCGCGTTCGCCGGGCAGCAGCGCTTCGAAGACCGCGCGTTCGTAAGCGGTCAGCTGGTCGTCCGGCGGGTTGCGGCGGACGAGCCGCCAGCCGGTCAGCTCGCCGGGCTCCTCGCTCACCCAAAGGTAGTTCCGGACGGCGAGGTCGACGACCGTCGCGGCCAGGTCGACGGCGTCGGCGCGACCCGTGAGCACGGTCCCGACCTGTCCGGGCAGCACACCGTCGGGTGACGCGAACGCGGCTTGGTCGTCCTTCCCGGTGAGCAGCCGGACCGGGAGCGCGTCGCCAGGATGCTCGTCCCGCCTCCGCAGCAGGATCAACGCCACCGCGGCCGCGATCAGCACGAGCACGAAGCCGAACCAAGCCCAGCCGACCGGAGCGGTGAGCACGAACGCTCCGGCGAAGGTCTTCGATGGTTCCAGGCGCGCGTTCGCCGGGACGGTCCCGCCCGGCAGCTCGACCGAGATCTCCATCCGCTGCCCGGCCGCGAGATTCTGCTGGCTGAACCTGGTCAGCCCGGAATGCGCGATCTGGGCGGTGCCGCAACGCGCGCGAGACCCCTCGGGCCCGGTGTGACAGGTGACCGCGTTCGGGACGGACGGCGCGGCGAAACTCGCTCGCACCAGTTCGAGCCGGGCGTCCCAGCCGCCCGCGAGCTGCCAGCTCACCCGGGTCAGGCCGTCGGCTTCGGCGACCGCACCGTCCACTGTGTACCGGACGACCGAGGTCCCGCCCTTGAGTTTGACGGTGAACTCGTCCTCGGTCAGCTCGGCGTTGCCCGCGCCCTCGATGACGACGTCACGGACGCCGATGATCCGGTCACGGTTGTGCGGAGCGGCCGTACGAAGCGGGATCCGGCGGGTCATCGTCGCCTCGCTCGGCACGGACACCGCCTCGACCACCGAGAGTGCGCCGTCGCGTTCCACCTTGAGCGAGATCTCCGCGCTGTTCGGCAGCGAGGGCAGCTGCGGTTCGCCTTGTGCTCCCGCCGGTGCCGCACCGAGCACCAGCAGGAGACCGACCAGCAAACAGATCTTCACGTCAGGCGGGGACCGGTTCCGGGCGAAGCGAGCGCAGGTGCCCGGATTCGGCGAGCAGACCGTCCAAAGCGGACAGGAACGACGGCAGGTGCGCGGCGAAGCGGCGCAGGTCCCGATCACCTTCGAGGCCGCCGAACCAGTACAGCCCGGCCGAACCGTCCGCCGACGGGTCGAGCCCCTCGAACGTCCGGAGCCAGCGCTCGACGTCACCGAGCACGATGGCGTACGGCAGCGACCGGGAGAACACCATTTCCCGGTCCGCCATCGGAACGTCGGCGACCTTGACGGTGTGGAGGTATTCGAGCAGCCCGCGCACCTGGCCGACCAGTCGCCTGCCGCGCGAGGTCCGCGGCGGCACCCACGAAGCGCCCAGCAGCGCGGCGACCCCGGCGAGCACGGCCGCGACGCCGAGCAGCGCGTGCCCGACGGTGAACGTCAGGACGGCGGTGCCCACGAGGCCGAGCGCGATCAGGCCGATGCCCGCCCAGGTGAGTTTGCTCTTGCCCTTGTCCGGGCGGCGCGAGAACCAGCCCCTGCGCACCACGTCGGCGTACATCGCCTCGCCCGCGACACGGAGATCGACGGTGCCGCGGCCGCGGAGTTCCGACAGCAGCACGGAATCGGTGCCCTCGGGCAGGATCGCGGTGTAGATCTCGCGTTCGAAGGCGGCGAGGTGCTCGTCCGGCGCGTTGCGGCGCGCGATCTGCCAGTCGACCGTGCCCGCGCCGCGGACCTCGGCGATCCACAGGTAGTTGCGGACCGCGAGGTCGACCACCGTGCCGCTGACGTCCACGACGTCGACCGTCTCGTCGACGACCGTGCCGACCTGCCCCGGCAGGACACCGTCGGGCGAGGCGAACGAGACCCGGCCGCCTTCTCGCGCGAGGACGTCGACCGGTCCGGTGCCCGCGGTCAGCGCGCCCTGGTCGCGGCGGCGCAGCAGCCAGACGGCGAGCGCGCCGAGAATCAGGAGCAGTGCCAGCGCACCGAAACCGATACCGGCGAGGGTGGTGAGGGCGAACGCGCCGCCGACCGTGGCGATCTGCTCGAACCGCGCGTTCGCGGGCACCGTGCCCGCCGGGAGCTGGACGGCGATGTCGACCCGTTCACCCGCCGGGAGTTTGTCCTGCTCGACACGGACGACGCCGCTGTGGTCGGTCTCGGCGAGCGAACACTGCCTGTCCGAACCGAGCGGCCCGGCGAAACAGTCCACTGTGGGCATTTCGCGCGTCGGCGCGCTGAACGAAGCGGACACCCGGGACAGCTCGCCGTCCCAGCCGCTCGCGACCTGCCAGCGGACCTGCTGCGCGCCGTTGACGTCCGCGACCGCGCCGTCCACTTTGTACTTGAGGGTGGCCGCGCCGCCGTCGAAGGTGGCGACCAGCTGCTCGCCGTTCGGCTCCGCCTTGCCCGCGCCCTCGACCGAGACGTCACGGACCACGTACACGCGGTCCTGCTCTTCACCGGCGGGAACCTTCAAGGGAATGCGGCGGACGAGGTGCTGTCCACCCGGGACGGTCACCTGCTCGGTGATCGACAGCGAACCGTCGCGTTCCACCTTCACCGCGACGTTCGCGGCCGCTCCGCTCGGCGGCTGAAGCAGCCCGAGCTCACCGCGCGCGCCGATCGGCGGCGGCTTCGGCAGTTGCGGCGCGTTCGTCAGCGAAGGGCCCGCCGCGGGCGCCTCCGGAACGTTCGTATCCGACGGCGGGGCCATCAAGGCCGAGCTCGCCGCGACGGCCACGACCGCCGTCCCCCATTTCGTCAACACAGCCACACACTCTAGGGCAGCCGATCTATGCTGACCGCCGAAACGCCGAATCCGCCACCTGGGCGAACGGCGTTGCCGAACGCATGGGGGATCCACTCGATGAACCACCAGCCGCCCGGCCCGCCTGATCCGCGGCGCCGGCCGACTCCACCGCCACGTCCGCCGCAGGGCGGCCGTCCGCTCCCGCCGCCGGGAGCGCGTCCGCTGCCGCCGCGCGGTGGGCCGCCGATGCCCCCGCCGAACCGGCCGGGTCCCGTCCCGCCCGGTCGGCCGCCGATTTCGCGGCCGACGCCGATCCCGCCGCCGTTCCGGGCGGGTCCGCCGAGCAGCGGCATGCCGCTGCCCCCGCCGGGCGCGGCTCCGCTGCCGCCGCCGCAGATCGGCGCGCCGGTCCCGTTCCGGCCCGGCGCCGTCGGCCCGCCGCAGCTTCCGTACGGTCCGCGTTTCGCGCAGCCCGCGTTCACGCCCTACGGGGGATATCAAGCCAAGAAGTCGAACGGCGGGGTCATCGCGGCGGTCGCGATCGTGGCCTTGATGGCGTTGATGGGCGGGCTGCTCATGGTGGTCACCCTCGCCAACAGCGGCTCGAAGCACGTCGCCGATGTCGGCTATTCGAGCTATCCGACGACCTCCACTTCGGACGACACGACGACCACCACGTCCAGCGACACGTCGACCACGAGCACCCGTTCGCGCGATTCGACCGCCTCACGCGAGACTTCGGCGGGCTCGACCCGCGAGACGTCGGCCAGCCGCGCGCCGTCCGGCCCGCGGCCGCACCTCAAGCTGGCGGACAACCCGCTGTGGCTCGATTCCCAAGTCGGCCTGCCGAACCAGCCGTGCAACCTCGCGCGCTGGGCGAACAACCCGAACGCGGCATCGGCCTTCTTCGACAGCGCGCGGCCCTGCCTGGACAGCGTCTGGCAGCAGGTCATGAACTACACGAAACTGCCGTTCCGGGTCCCGACGGTGAAGTACCCGTCCGGCAAGAACTGGTCGAGCCCCTGCGGCGACGCCAGCAACGGTTCGGTGGCGGCGTTCTATTGCTCGCAGAACGAGACGCTTTACATGCCGTACGAAGGCCTTCAGGTCCCCCAGTACGGCAACCGGCCGGGCGTTTATCTGGCCCTCTTCGCCCATGAGTACGCGCATCACATCCAAGCGCTTTCCGGTATTTCGGAGGCTTATTGGACCGCGCGCTACGAAGCGGGCACCGACTCGGCGGCGGGACTGGAGATGTCGCGGCGCAACGAGCTTTCGGCGCAGTGTCTGTCCGGGACGTTCCTGGGTTCGACGGTGGGCCGCGGCGGCTCGGTCGACCAGGCGATGTATCGCGACGCCTGGCAGACCCAGGACCGCGGCGACCACAACGGCGGCCCGCGCGACCACGGCTCCGACGCGCACGCGGTCTCGTGGTGGCAGCACGGCGCGCAGAAGAACCGGATGTTCCAGTGCAACACCTGGTCGGCGAAGTCGGCCGACGTTTCCTGACTGCGCTCGCGGTTTGCGCCGGTCCGGGGTCAGCCCGGCGGCGCGAAGGGGTTGTCCGGAACCGGCGCCGAGGGAGCTTCCGGCTGGACGACCGGAGCGGGAGCGGCCTGCCCAGGCGCGGCCGGATACCCCGGCGCGGCCCCGTATTGGACCGCCGGTTGCAGCTTCGCCTGGTCGCGCCGACGTCGCTCGGCCAGGACGGCCGACAGATACGCCCAGGACGGCACCCCGGGCGGCACCGGCGCCCCGATCGCGGCCGCGACCTGCTGCGCGAGCCCGTACCCGAGCGCTTCGACCGCTTCGGGACGCAGCTCGCTCGTCCGGCTCAGGTACTGCCGGACGGCCAGCGCGAGGTCGTTCGAAAGCCGGGTCAGGTCCAGCTGCGAGGCCCAGTACGCCAGCTGCGGCGGCATCCCGACGTACGGCGTCCTGGCGGCGGGCATGCGTTCCCGGATCACGAGCGTGCCGGCGAGATAGTCGCCGACGCGGCGGCCGTTGGGCGACAGCAGCGACGTGACCACCGCCACGACACCGAGCATCCCCAGCGCCCAGAAGTCGATGAAGAACCCGGCGAGCCCGCGGACCAGCGCGTGCCGGAACCGCACGGGGCCGCCGTCGGTGCGGACCACCCGCAGGCCGAGCGCCATCTTCCCGAGGGTGCGGCCGCGGCTCAGTGTCTCGAAGATCACCGGGTAGCCGACCATGATCAGCACGACGGTCACCAGGAACAGGGTCAGCGCCAGCGCTTCGTCACCGAACGCGGCGACCTGGCTCAGCACCAGCATCGCGACGAACAGGGCGAAGAGCTGGAGGACGACGTCGAGCATCATGGCGAGCCCGCGGCTGGCCAGTTTCGCCGCGCGGACGTCCAGGACGACGGCCTCGCCGGTGACGAGTTCGGACTCTTGTTCCACCTGGCAAGCGTAGTGACGAATAGGCTGGGCGACCAAGGACGATCGCCGGGAGGGCTCCGAGTTGGACGTGGACGTGTTCGTCGCCGCGCATCAGGCCGAATGGAACCGGCTGCGTGACCTCGTGGGCCGCGCCGGGAAGCTCAGCGGCCCGGACGCCGACGAGCTGGTGACGCTGTACCAACGCGTCGCGACGCATCTTTCGATCATCCGCTCGGTCGCGCCCGATCCCGTGCTCGTCGCGCAGCTGTCCGGTCTGGTCGCGAAGGCCCGCTCGGCCGTCACCGGTTCGCACAGTCCCGCCTGGCGCGAGATCGGCCTCTTCTTCACCCAGCGGTTCCCGGCGGCGCTGTACCTGAGCCGGCGCTGGTGGCTGGCGTCGGCGGCGGCGTCGATCGCGGTGATGGCGATCGCGGCGGTGTGGATCGCCGGTGACCCGCAGGTGCTCGCGTCGCTGGCCTCGCCCGAGGAGTTCAGGGACCTGACCGCGCCGGGCGGGAAGTACGAGACGTACTACTCGTCCGATCCCGCGGGCTCCTTCGCCGCGCGCGTCTGGACCAACAACGCGTGGGTGGCCGCGACCTGCCTGTTCCTCGGCGTGGTGCTGGGTGTCCCGGTGATCTACGCGCTCTGGGCCAACTCGCTGAACCTCGCGATCGGCGCCGCGCTGATGTCCTCGGCCGGGCGGCTCGACGTGTTCTTCGGCCTGATCCTGCCGCACGGCCTGCTGGAGCTGACCGCGGTGTTCGTCGCCGCCGGGACGGGACTGAAGCTCGGTTGGACGGTCATCGACCCGGGACGCCGGTCCCGGTCAGCGGCGCTCGGCGAGCAGGGCCGCTCGGTCGTGGTGATGGCGCTGGGGCTGACCGTGGTGCTGTTGATCTCCGGGGTGATCGAGGGGTTCGTGACCCCGTCGGGCCTGCCGACCTGGGCGCGTATCGGCATTGGGGTAATCGCGGAGGTCGCGTTCTTACTTTACGTGTTCGTCGTCGGGCGCAAGGCCGCGAAAGCGGGCGAAGTGGGTGATGTCGACTGGCGATACGCTGGAGATTCTCGACCTGAAGCGGGCTGACCTGGTTAGCTCCTTTCATGGGGAGAAATCGGTTACGCGGCTTCGTGATCGTCGTCCTGTCCGTTCTCGCGTCGACTCTCCTCGTCGGCGCGTCCCAGGCCAGGACCGCGTCCGCGCCGTCGGGCAAACAGAACTGGGTGGTGAGCGTCGCCGGATTCCGGACCGACGCCGACCGCAACTACCTCCGCCTCGGCTACCTCGTGTTCAACCCGGCCGACAACACGGTCGCGCACAATTTCTGGACCTGGAACCAGGCGGATTTCCCCGTTCCGGTCACCAGCGGCGACGTCTACTACTGCGGCGACTGGGCGCCGGGATCCAATCCCCGCAACAACTGCCCGATCAAGACCGCGCCGGGTTTCACCGGTGAACCGAACGGCCACTTCACCGGCACCTACGCCGAGACCTCCGGGCAGGTGGCCATCACCTGGACGAAGAGCACCGTCAACGGCACCACGACGACCGTGAACCTCGCGGAGAAGTGGGCGGTTTCGGAACCACGGCCGGGCCTCGGCCGGATGCAACTGGTGAGCGACGACTACTCGATCTCCAGCGGCATCGCCTACGGCAGCAACGCCTCCCTCGCGCAGACCAGCAAGGCCCCGATGAGCTCGGTCCGCGCGACCCAGCGGTCGTACCTGCTCGAAGGGCAGGGGGTGAACCGCCGCGCGATCACCAACTGGACCAGGGGCAGCAGCGGCGCGCTCGGGGTCGGTCCGGGATGGAACAAATGCGACGACGGTTCGTGCCTCGGGTTCGTGCAGTACGACTCCGGCTGCGACCCGTCCTCGTGCTGCCCCGCCGGCCCCGGCCACGCGGCGTGCGCGCAGAAGATCATCGATACCGGTGACAGGCGGTTCTACTACCTGAGCGACGCCTTCGGTGGACGGCGCAACAGCTACGAGTTCTGGTGCGAATGCCTGTCCTACGACGGTTGCTACCTCGGCAACAGCCACGTGCGGCCGCTCCTGCAGGTGATCGACGACGCGGGCGCGTTCCAGGGCTGGGTCGGCGCCGAGGTCAGCCCCGACCGGAGCGGCTCACGGGATCCTTCTGGCGAGTACTACTCGAGTTTCGCCCTGGTGGCCTAAGCCGAAAGCGCGTGAAGGCCCCCTTCCCTCGGCTGAGCCGAGGGAAGGGGGCCTTCACGCGCTTCGAGCCACCGCTCAGCAGGTGCAGCTGCCCTCGAAGGTGATGCTGTTCCCGTCCTCCAGGCTCGCGCTGCCCGCGAACCGGATCTCGAACTCGCCGGGCTCGGTCAGCACGATCTTCGGGCTCGCCGCCGCACCGTCGGTCCCGGTCTTCGCGGTCGCCGTCTCGGCGCCACCTTCGAAGACCAGCACGTTCTTCGACCGTGCCGCGCGGACGAAGAAGTTCACCGGCACATCGGCGGCGGGCTGGCCGTTCTCCCCGACCACACGCACCACGAACGGCTGACCGGGCGTCTTCGTCGACAGCCGCTGTCCGTTGCCCGACAGGATCGCGAGCGTCCGCACACCGGCCGCCCAGGTGTTGGAGAGTCCGGGCAGCGAACACACCTCCTGGTACAGCCGAGCACCGACGACCGGTGCCTCGGCGGTCAGGCACCGGGCGGTCGCCACGTTCGCCAGCAGCACCAGCCCGGGCAGCCCCGCGTTGCGCCGCCATTGCTGATGACGGTCCTTGCCGTCGCACGCCACGAGTTTGACGCCGACCCCGTCGACGGGGCTGATCGCCGCCAGGCACTGTCCACTCGCGACATGCTTGTACGACAGCGCGGCCTTGTCGTACACCCATTGCGCACCGGCGTCCTTCGCGTCGGCGAGGGCGAGCTTGCCGTCGGCCGCGGCCAGGGAGATGGTGCCGCCGCCGTCGGCGAGATAGACCGGTGTCCCGGCGGGCTGCGCGGAAGCGGGCACCCCGGACACCAGCACCGAAACCACCGCGAAGAACAGCACGAACCTGCGCAAGCCTGTGCCCCAATCGTGTCGATCCGGATCTCCCTCCGAGCTAACCGCCCGGGACACCCGCCGCCAACCGGCACCACTCCATCGGGTTCAGCCCGACGCCCGCCCACTCCTCAGGCCGACCCCGGGTGCTCATGTCGCGAAAGCCACTTTCGGGACATCAGACGTCGCGAAAGTGGCTTTCGCGACACACCCCAGGACCGCACCTGGACGGCATCACAGGCGTCCGGCCGCCTTCAAGGCGAGATACCGGTCCGCCAGCCGCGGCGGCAGATCCTCGGGCACGGCGTCGACGACCTCGACCCCATGCCGCGCCAGCCGCGCGGTGACCTGGCGCCGTTCGGCCAGCACCCGCTCGGCCGCGGCAGCGTCGTAGACGGCCTCCGCGTCACCACGGCCCGCCGCCATCTCGGCGACCCGCGGATCCGCCACCGAAGCGATCATCAGCTGGTGCCGCGAGGTCAGCTTCGACAGCACCGGGAACAGGCCTTCTTCCAGCGGTGCCGCGTCCAGCCCGGTCAGCAGGACGACCAGCGCGCGCCGCCGGGTCCGCCGCAGCACCTCCGCGACCATCCCCCGCGCGTCGGTCTCGACCAGCGACGATTCGAGCGGCGCCATCGCGTTCACCAAGGCGGGCAACAACTCCGCCGATCCCTGGACCGCGGCGTGGACCTGCCGGTCGTAGGCGAGGAGGTCGACGCGGTCACCCGCCCTGGCGGCGAGCACGGCCAGCAACAGGGCCGCGTCCATCGCCGCGTCGAGCCGGGGCGCGTCCCCGACCCGGCCCGCCGAAACGCGGCCGGTGTCGAGCACCAGCACCACGTGCCGGTCGCGTTCCGGACGCCAGGTCCGCACCATGACGTCGGACGCGCGCGCCGAGGCCCGCCAGTCGATCGACCGGACGTCGTCGCCGATCACGTATTCGCGCAGGGAGTCGAATTCCGTGCCCTGGCCCCGGATCAGCACCGCGTTGCGGCCGTCGAGCTGCTGCAACCGCGCGAGCCGCGAGGGCAGATGCTTGCGGCTGTGGAACGGCGGCAGCACCCGCACGGTCCACGGCACGTCGTGCGAACCCTGCCGCGCGGCGAGCCCCAGCGGCCCGGTCGACCGGACGGTCACCCTGGCCGCGATCCGGTCACCGCGCCGGGTCGGCAGGAGCCGGGTGGTCACGACGCGGCGTTCGCCCGGGGGCACCGTCAGCCGGTGCCGGTCGTCCGCGCCGGCACTGGGCGGCCAGGCGTCCCGGAGCCGCGCGCGCACCGGACGGCCGCCGGGATTGGCCACGGTGAGCGTGACCTCGCACTCCTCCCCCAGCCGCACGGACGTCGCGCCGGACCGCGCGAAATGCAGCCTGCGCACACTCCCGGCGAGCAGGAGATCCAGCACCACCAACAGAAACAACACCGCCGCGGCCAGCCCTATCCCGGCCCACGAGGGCAGCAGGAAGCCGACCACCGGCGCCGCGAGGAGCGCCAGCAGCCCGAGCCGCCCGGTGACGGCCATCAGCGCGGAACGGGCACGGACGCGAGGACCCGGTCCAGCACGCCGTCCGCGGTCGCGCCTTCGAGTTCGGCCTCGGGCCGCAGGTCGAGACGGTGCCGCAAAGCCGGGCGCGCCAAGGCTTTGACGTCGTCCGGGGTGGCGTAGTCGCGGCCTGCGAGCCACGCCCACGCCCGGGTCGCGGCGAGCAGCGCGGTCGCGCCACGCGGGGAGACGCCGAGCCGCACGGACGGCAGCGACCGCGTCGCCCGGCAGACGTCGACGATGTAGGCGAGCACTTCGGGGCGCACGGTGACTCCGGCGACCGCGCGCCGCGCGGCGTCGAGCTGGGCGATCCCGGCGACCGGGGTGACCCCCGCCGCGGACAGGTCGCGCGGGTCGAAACCCTGTGCGTGCCGGGAAAGAATGCCGAATTCGTCCTCACGGGACGGCATCGGCATGGTCAGCTTCAGCAGGAACCGGTCCAGCTGCGCCTCGGGCAGCGGGTACGTGCCCTCGTATTCGACCGGGTTCTGCGTCGCGATGACGATGAACGGGTCGGGCAGCGGCCGCGTCTTGCCGTCGCTGGAGACCTGACGCTCCTCCATCGCCTCCAACAGCGAAGACTGCGTTTTCGGCGGGGTGCGGTTGATCTCGTCGGCCAGCAACAGGTTCGTGAACACGGGGCCCTCGCGGAACGAGAACTCGCCGCTGTGCGCGTCGTACACGATCGAACCGGTGATGTCGCCCGGCATGAGGTCCGGCGTGAACTGCACCCGGGTCGTCTCCAGGTCCAGCGCGGCCGCCAACGCCCGCACCAGCAGGGTCTTCGCCACGCCCGGGACGCCTTCGAGCAGCACATGTCCGCGGCACAGCAACGCGATGATGAGCCCGGTGACGGCCGCGTCGTTGCCCACCACGGCCTTTCCGACCTCGGTGCGCAGCGCGATCAGCGCCGCCCGCGCGTCGGCCCCTGCGTCCAAATCGGACTGTTCGGTACTCAAGACCGCTCCACCTCTCGTTCCACGACATCGAGTCCGTCCGCCAGCCGCACGAGCGCGGCGTCATCGGCGGGCGGGTCTCCGTACAACAGCGCGCCGATCTCGGCAGGTACCCGGCCGGTCCGCGCGACGACGGACTCCACCAGTGCGGCCGGTTCGGCGTCGCGGGTGAGCCCCAGCAACGGCCGGAGCCGCGCGCGGGCCGCCTCCCGCAGGGTTTCCCCGGCGTGCGCGGCGGCTTTCGCCTTGCGATACAACCTCGCCCGTCCCTCGGTGGCCTCCGCCGCGCGGACCACGACCGGGATCGGCTCGGTCACCACCGGGCCCAGCCGCCGGGAACGCCACAGCGCCAGCAACACCACCGCGACGCCGGCCTGCAACGCCGCGTACGACCAGCCCGCCGGGATCAGCTCGGAGAGCGGCTTCTTCGCGGTCTCCAGCGACGGGTCGGCGGCCGTCGGCAGGTACCAGACCAGCCGCTCGTGCTTTCCGAGCAGCCGCATCGCCAGCGCCGCGTTGCCCTCGTCGGCCAGCCAGTCGTTGGTCAGCGGGGTGGGGGTGCCGAGCACGGTCACCGTCCCTTGTGGACCCGGGACTTCGAGATACGTGCCGCCGTAGCATTCCTGCGCCCTCGGCTGCGTGGCCGAATACTTCAGGCCGCCCATCGTCGCGTTCCCCGCCGCGGCGGGATCCTTCGCCTCGCAGTCGGGCTCGCGGGTCTCGGTCTCGGCCTGGCCGTTCACCCGCACGCCGGGAAGGATTTCTTCGACCGTGCGAGGGCTCGGCTGCACCAGCACGACGTGCTCGGCGTTCTGCCTGATCTCCGTGAAGGCGCTCTTGGGCACGTACTCGGGCTGGGTGATCAAGACCGTCGCGCCCCTCGCGACCCCCTTCGCCTCGGCGGCGGTGCGCACGATCGGGATCTTGACGCCTTCCCGTTCCAGCAAGGTCGCCAGCGCGCGGCTGCCGGTGGGCTCGTAGGAACCCGGTTCGAGCGCGCCGGTGGTCTGCTCGCCGCGGAAGAGCACGAGCAGCGTCCCGGTCAACACGATCAGGAGCACGACGGCGAGCGGGAGCCGCACCCCGCGCCAGATCCGACGGGCGTCGGGCGAAACCGAGGTCATCCGGCCACCAAGGCGACGGGCCTGGCACGACGGCAGCTTTCGTCCAATTCGGACAGTGACCGGTACCCGGCCTCCGTGGCGGGGATCCCGCCGTAGTGGACGTCGTCGAACAACCGGGCGCCCGCGCGCAAGGGAACGGCGACGTCGGGAAGCAGCCGTCCGGCTTCGATGGCGGCCTCGTCGGCGGTCCGCCCGGACTTCTCGTCCAGCAGCGCCCGCTCTTCCAACGACCGCACCACGGCACGGAACCGCTCACGGACGGCGTCGTCGAAGTCGCCCCGCGACGCGGCCTCCTCGGCCGCCCGGCGATGTTCGCCGGACGCCTTGCGCTGCCCGGCGAACACGGCTCGCCCGCTCTTCGCCGACGTCGCCAGCGGACCGGACTTCAGCCGGATCACCACGACCACCACGATCAGCACGACGACCAGCAGCAGGACGGCGAAGATCCCGCCGGGCACCGCGCTGTCGACCGTTTCGAGGAAGCCCAGCAGCTTTTCGACCACCCAGCTGAACGCTTCGGACAGCCAGCTCGGCCTCGCGGCCTGATAGGCCTCGCCCGAGAGTTCCTCGGCGGCGCGCAGCCGGGCGGTGTCCCGGTCGATGTCGACCGGGACCTCGGTGAGGAAACGCGTCACCATGCCTGCGGCGGAGGCGGCGTCGCGATCCCGGCCGCGCGGGCCAGCTCGATGTCCATGCCCTCGCGGCGCATCCGCTGATCGATGTAGAGGATCACGGTGACCAGCGCGGTGAACGGGCCGACGATCGTCTGCGCGATCACCGTGCCCACCGACTGCAGGATCAGGTCACCGGTCGACGGGATGTACATCTGGTCCAGATCGCCGAAGATCGACAGGAAGGCGCTGAAGCTGAACGGGATCGTGATGATGGACGCCAGGAAGGACGAGATCACGGTGGCCAGCAACAGGATGCCGAAAACCCGCCAGAACATCCCCGACACCAACTTCACCGACCGGCGGAACGCCTCCATCACCGTGCCGCGTTCGAGGATGAACGCCGGGCTGGCCAGCGCCCAGAAGGTGTAGGGGATGATCGCGGGCAGCAGGCAGAAGATCGCGGCGACCATGATCGCCAGCGTGTAGAGCACGGTCAGGCCGAGCAGCGGCAGCAGCCGCGGCGTCGCCTCACGCAGCGCCTCCTTGAACGTGACCGGCTTGCCCAGCACGGCCTTGCCCATCAGCACGGTGAGGAATCCGGTGAGGATCGTCGTCCCGAGCAAGGTGGCGACCAGGCTGATGGACGACGACGCCAGCGTCCCGCCGAGGACGCCGAGCAGCTGGTTCATCAGCTCCTGATCGGTGGCCGCCGGGCCGAGATCGCGCATCCGTTCGAGGTCGGCGGTGGTGTCGACCATCAGCAGCCCGACCAGGTTGATCGCCGCGGTGAGCACGGCGGTGACCGCGGCGGCACCGAACACCATCCGCCAGTACTTGCGCATGGCCGTGACCGCGCCGTCGAGGATGTCGGTCAGGTTCAGCGGGCGCAGCGGGATGACACCGGGCCTGCCGAGACCGACCTTCCAGTTCGCGTACTGCTGCTGCTGAGGAGGCTGGTACGACGGCAGCGGTGGAGGCGGTGGCGTCGCCCCGGACGGGGACTGCCACTGCTGCTCCGGCGCCGGCGAAGGCGGCACTTCACCCTGCGGTGGTGTCGGTGTGTCCGCTTGCGACTGCGGTGGCTCCCCCGCCTGCGACTGTGCCGGTTCCCCCGCCTGCGGCTTCGGCGTCTCAGTGCCCTCAGGCCCGGACGGTCCGCCGGTCTCCGTCATGCGACAGCCCCTTACCCGTTCACGTTGCTTGCGCCCACTCTTCCAGAGGGTCCGACACCCAGCCAGAGCTGGGGGGACGACACTGATGGGTGACCGCTCGCCTCACGCTGGATACCCTCTGCAGCCGAGCTGTGGGTGGGGACACCGTTAGCTCGTTATGCTGAACATCGGGCCGGGTACCCCCGGTTCGCCCCTAGAACCACCCGGGACCGACTTGATGACGCAACCGCCCCACGGCCAGTGGCCGCCACGCGGCGCCGTCCAGCCACCGCCGGTGCACGGCCAGCACCCTGCCCAGTGGCACGGCGCGCCGCACCACTTCCCGCCTCCGCCGCCGCGCAGGTCCGTGGGCGCGATCATCGGGATCTGCCTCGGCGCGGTCGCCGTCCTGGTCCTCGGCCTGGTGGCGATCGTTTCACTCAATCGTGACGACTCCGATCACGTAGCGAACGCGGGCTACAGCACTCTCCCGGCCACGTCGTCGCGCGCGGAACTGCCGCCGAGCGGATCCTCGTCGCCGTCGTCCTCGACGAACCCGTTCCCGACGTCACCGTCCAGGGCGCCGTCCTCGTCGAGCGGGCCGCAGAAGATCCTCAAGCTCGGCGACCACCCGATCCTCCAGGACCCCAACGCCGGCCTGCGGAACCGGGTCTGCACGCTGCCGCAGTGGCAGAGCAGCCAGCAGGCCGCCGAAGCGTTCTTCACGGCGGCGGGCAAATGCCTCGACAACGCCTGGGGCCCGTTCCTCGACGCCTACGACCTGCCGTTCACCCCGCCCGCGCTGCACTTCCCGACCGGGGCCAGCTTCGAGACCGAATGCGGCACCATCCAGGTCGGCATCGCGACGGCGGCGTACTACTGCGAGAACAACCTCTACGTGCCGTTCCGTGGTCTTCAGACCGACCAGTACGGCAACAACCCCGGCGTCTACCTGGCCCTTTTCGCGCACGAGTACGGGCACCACGTGCAGGAGGTCGCCGGCCTGATGGACGCGGCCTGGCAGAAGATCTACGAGGCGGGCCAGAACAGCCCCACCGGGCTGGAGATGTCGCGGCGCAAGGAACTCCAGGCACAGTGCTTCTCCGGGATGTTCCTCGGCGCGCACGTCGACCAGGGCGGCACGGTCAGCCGGGACATGTACAACAAGGCCTGGAACGACCAGGAGACCCGGGGCGACAACACCTCGCGCAGCCAGGACCACGGGACGAACGCGCACTACGCGTCCTGGTGGCGGGCGGGTGCGAGCAACAACCGGATCGCCGACTGCAACACCTTCTCGGCCCCGGCGAGCGCCGTTTCCTGACACTTCGCGCGTGCCGTTCGCCGACGGATGCGGTGCCGTCGGCGATTCCGGCTTGCCCGGTCCGGCTGGTCACGCGAGTTACGCCTCCAATCACGCGAGTTACGCGTTCAAGCACGCGAGTTACGCCTTCGATCACGCGTGTGCGCGGGCTCAGGCCGCCGCCGGCACCCGCGGCCCGCGTAACACCAGGAAGACGTACATCCCGCCGGCGAAGCAGCTGAACACCAGCAGCGCCAGCCCGAGCGGCCGCCGCGCGTCGCTCGCTCCCGCCGTCGCGTCGGCCGCGTGCACCGGGACCGAGTCCCCCGAAGCGCCGTCGGGGACGACGACCTCGAGGCGCTCGCCCTTGCCGTGACCACAGCCGTTGAGCGAACCCTCCATCGGCTTGCCGCCGAATTCGAACTTGACCTTCTCGGTCGCGCCGCCGCCCGTACAGGGCGCGGGCTCGACGACCTCCGCCCGCACTTTCGTCCCCAGGGGCTCGTTCGTGATGCCGAACAGGCCCGGCCCGGCGAACCAGGCCAGGAAGATCACCAGCAGGCCGGCACCGGCCGCCACGGCCAGGGAGTTCCACCCCGGGGTGAGCCCTCTGGCGGGGTCCGATCGCTTGCGCACGAACGCCATGCTCCCAGAACCTCGCGGCAAAACACAGGAGCCCCGGGAGGCGAGAGCAAAGGTCCCCCGCTACCGCTCGATGGTCTCCGCGGAGGTCACCTTCCGGATGTACAGCAGCTTGTCCCCCGGCTCGATCGCGTCGGCCTGCGGGGCGTCCACGCGGTACAGGACGCCGTCGCGGACGACACCCAGCACGATGTCCGGCAGATGCCGCGGCGAACCGCCCTCTTCGGACGGCTCCACCGGGCGTTCGGCGATCGCGAGGCCGGACTCGGGAGTGAGCAGGTCCTCGACCATGTCGACCACCAGCGGCGTCGACGTCGCCATGCCGAGCAGGCGTCCGGCGGTCTCGCTCGACACCACGACCTGGTTCGCGCCCGACTGCTTCAGCAGGTGGACGTTCTCCGCTTCCCGCACCGACGCCACGATGTGCGACTTCGGCGCCAGCTCACGGGCGGTCAGCGTGACCAGCACCGCGGTGTCGTCCCGGTTCGGAGCGACGACGACGGCCTTGGCCCGCTGCACCCCGGCGACGCGCAGCACGTCGGCGCGGGTGGCCGAGCCGTGCACGGTCACCAGGCCGAGTGACGTGGCCGCTTCGAGGGCCTGCTGGTCGGTGTCCACGACGACGATGTGGTCGGGTTCGACGTTCTCGTCCCCGAGCAGCGCGTTGACCGCCGACCGGCCCTTCGTGCCGAATCCGACGACGACCGTGTGGTCACGCACCTTCGTCCTCCACTTTTGGATCTTGAAAGCCTGGCGGGAGCGCTCGGTGAGCACTTCGAGGGTGGTACCGACCAGGACGATGAGGAAAAGCACCCGCAGCGGGGTGATCACCAGGACGTTCACCAGCCGCGCGGACGGCGTCGCGGGTGCGATGTCACCGTACCCCGTCGTCGACAGCGACACCGTCGCGTAATAGAGGCTGTCGAGGAAGGTGAGCCCGTCGCCGTTGGCGTCGCGGTAGCCGTCCCGGTCGAGGTAGACGATCAGGACGGTCGCCAGCAGGGCGAGGACCGCGCCGATGATCCGCTTGAGGATCGACCGCAGCGGGCTGACCGTCAGTTCCGGCATCCGGATCACACCGACGAGCTCATGGTCCGGGCGGTCGCTCAGCCTGACCGGGAAACGCTTGAGCACCTTCATGCGCAGGCTCCGGCCTGGTCCGCGTCACTCACGGTCGGGAGGATAGCCGAAGATCCTCACGTTCAGCGCGGTATGCGAAGCTCGGGGCATGTCTTCGGATTCCAAGCCGTCTCAGCGGCCCGCGTATTTCCTCGCCGGCCTGCTCGGCGCGGCCGGTGTGCTGCACTTCGTCCAGCCGAAGCCGTTCGACGCCCTCATCCCGAAGCAGCTTCCCGGCTCCCCGCGCGCATGGACCTATGGCTCCGGAGTGGCCGAGCTGGGCGTCGCCGCGGCGGTCGCCAACCCGAAGACGCGACGTCTCGGCGGGCTCGCGGCCGCGCTGCTGTTCGTCGTGGTCCTGCCGGGGAACGTGAAGATGGCCGTCGACGCCGACCGCCGCAAGGCACCGAAGCACTGGCGGGCGGCGTTCTGGGCCCGCGTCCCGCTCCAGATCCCGCTGGTGACCTGGGCACTGAAGGTGCGCGACCGCGCCTAGATCGTCGGGACGCTCCGCAGGAGTTGCCGCAGGCCTTCGGCGTCCAGCAGATCCGCCGGCCGGACGGTCTTGTCGTGTTTCACGTAGTGGAACGCCGCCCGGACCTTCTCCACCGGCACCTTCTTGAGCGCCGCCCAGGCCAGCCGGTACGCCGCCAGCTGCACGGCCAGCGGTTCGAGCCGGTCCTTGTCCGGCACGGCGCCGGTCTTCCAGTCCACGACGGTCCAGCCGCCGTCCGCGTCGGCGAACACGGCGTCCATCCGCCCGCGCACCGTGACGCCCACGACGTCCGCCGAGAACGGGACCTCGACGGCGTGCGGCACCCGGTGCGCCCACTCGCTCTTCTCGAAAGCGGTCTGCAACGCCTCCAGCTCGGTATCGGGCGCCTCGTCGACGTCCGCCGCACCCGGCAGGTCGTGGATCTCCAGCAGCTGCTCGCCGCCGAACCGCTGCTCCAGCCAGCCGTGGAACGCCGTTCCACGGCGCGCGTAGGTGTTGGGGCGCACGGGAAGCGGCCGCCGCAGCCGTTTGGCCAGCGCGGCGGGATCGGCCGACAGCTCCACCAGCTGACTCACCGAGAGATGCGGCGGCAGGACCACCTGCTGCACGCGATCCCGGGCCCGCGCGCGCTCCTCCAGCAGCACCTTGGTGTCGGAGATCCAGCCGTCCGGATCGTCCTCTTCCTCTTCCTCGGCGTGCTCGGCCTCTTCCATCGCACCGAGCACCAGATCGACGCCGTTGGTGACGCCTTCGCGCCGCGGCCACAGCGGATCGACCGGCCACCGCGCCCGGCGCGAGTCGGCGACCAGCGGATTCTCGCCGTCGGTTTCCGGTTCCTCGGCCCACTGCTCGATCCGGCCGACCGAGTTCGCCCGCATCACCTCGCCGATTTCGAGCAGGAACTCCGACGGCCCCTTCGGCCGCGCGCTGCTCTCGTTCCACCAATGACCGGAGATCAGCATCGTGTGCTCGGAGCGGGTCAGCGCGACGTAGCAGAGCCGACGCTCCTCGTCCGCTTCACGCGCGATGAAGCCTTCTTCGTGCAGTTCCAGCGCTTCCTGCACTTCCTTGCGGTCGGCGCCTTCGGGAATCCGCAGCTCCGACAAGTCCTCGGAGTCACCGCGCAGCGCGGCGGGCAGCGAAGTCGACGTCCGCAGCCACGATGACGAACGCCGCCGCCCGGGAAAGACCTCCTTGACCAGATGCGGAATCGCGACGATGCGCCATTCCAGCCCCTTGGCCGAATGCACGGTCAGCACCTGGACCCGATCCGGGACGACCTCCACCTCGCCCGGGGTGAGCCCGTCCTCCGCGTGCGCGGCCGTGTTCAGATAGTCCACAAAGGACAAAAGAGTGGCCGTCGGCGACGTCTCGGCGAAATCCGTGACGACGTCGGCGAAAGCGTCCAGATGCGCGCGTCCGGCCGGTCCTGGGCGGGCCAGCGACTCGACGTCGAGCAGCATGGTGCGCTCCACGTCGGCGACCAGCTCGGGCAGCGACTGGTCCAGCCGCCGTCGCAACGCCGCAAGCTCGGCGCCGATCTTCCGGATCCGCCGGTAGCCCTCAGGGGAATACCGGTCCGGTGTCCCGGGATCGTCGATGGCGTCGGCGAGCCCGGCCTGCTCGACCCGTTCGGTCACCAGCACCGGTTCGTCCACATCGGACTTCCCGGAAGGCGGCACCGGCGAGGACAGTTCACCCGCTCGTCGCCACAACGCCGCGAGGTCGGCCGCCGCGATCCGCCAGCGCGCCCCGGTGAGCAACCGCGCCGCCGCGCTGCCCGCGAGCGGGTCCGCGAGCACGCGCAACGTGCTGACCAGGTCCGCGACCTCGGGTTCGTCGAGGAGCCCGCCGAGACCGACGACCTCCACCGGCAGCCCGCGTGCCCGCATTTCCGCCGCGATCGGCGCCATGTCGGCGCGACGGCGCACCAGCACCGCGGCCGTCGGCGGTTTTCCGGTCTCCTCCACGGTTTCGAACCAGCGCTTCGCCACCGCGTCGGCCACCCACTCGCGTTCGGCGCGGACGTCCGGCAGCAGCGCGGCCGCGATATCGGCCGAACCCGCGCCTTCCAGCGCGCGCAGCCGGGCGACACCGAGTCCGCGTTCCCGCAACGGTTCCGAGATCGCGTTCGCGAGTTCGAGCACCTCGGGTGGGTTGCGGAAACTGGTCAGCAGCCCGAAATCCCAGGCCGGGACGAGCCGTTCCCCATTGTCACGGGGGAAGTCCGTGGTGAACCTGGGCAGGTTCGCCGCGCTCGCGCCCCGCCAGCCGTAGATGGCCTGCGCCGGGTCACCCACCGCTGTCACCGGCATCGGCGGATGCTCGACGCCGCCGAACAGCGACCGCAGCAGGATCCGCTGGGCGTGCCCGGTGTCCTGGTACTCGTCGAGCAGGACGGCGCCGTAGCGCTCGCGCTCCCCCGCGACCACCGCCGGATAGCTGCTGGCGAGCTGCGCCGCGAGCGACATCTGGTCGGCGAAGTCGAGCGCGCCTTCCGCTCGCTTCCGCGCGTGGTACGCCTCGACCAGTGGCAGAAGGGCGAGCCGGAACCGTTGCGCGGCCATGACTTCGGCCAGTTTTTGCGGCAACGACGCGCGCTGACCCTTCGCGCGCGGCGCGTTCTCGATGACCTCGCACAGCCAGGACGTGTACTCCGCGAGCCGTTCGGTCTCGACCAGATGCTCGCCGAGTTCCCCGGCCAGCGCCAGCAGTTGCGCCGTCACCGTGGAGGGCACGCGATCCGTGTCCAAGTCATTGTCCCAAGTGGACACGACGCGATGCGAGAACTGCCACGAAGACGTCTCCGAAAGCAGCCGGACCCCGGGCTGGACGGGCAACCGCAGGCCGTGTTCGGACAGCAGCCGCCCGGCGTACGCGTGATAGGTCAGCACCGTCGGCTCGCCCGCGGTCACCGTCGTGCGCAGGTCGCCGGTCGGGTCGATCTTGTCGAGCAGCCCCGATCCGACCAGGCGGCGCAGCCGGGTGCGGACCCGCTCACCGAGCTGGCGGGCGGCCTTGCGGGTGAAGGTCAGACCGAGCACGCGTTCCGGCGGGACGACACTGTTGGCCACCAGCCACACCACCCGCGCGGCCATCGTCTCGGTCTTGCCCGCGCCCGCGCCCGCGACGACCAGCGACGGCTCGATCGGCGCGGCGATCACCTCGGCCTGCTCGTCGGTCGGGCTGTGCAGGCCGAGCGCGCGGGCGATCTCGCCCGGCTCGACCTGGCGGCGCTGGAGTTCGGAGATCAAGGGCCGGTCACCTGCCTGCCCTCGGGCCGCAGCGGGCAGCAACCCCTTGCCGGGCAACGATCACAGTCCGGGTTCTCGGTGACGCCGTACTCCGGTCCCGCGGCGGAGCCGGCCGCGGAGCGCACCAGCTCCAGCCACTGCTTGCCGCCGTCCTCGTCCAGCGGCGCCTGCTCACGCTGGGTGGATCCGGTCTTGTTGTTGGACTTCGCGACGTAGACCAGCCGCGCGCCCCCGGGTTTCGAACCGCCCTCGACCGCGCCGAGCAGCACGGCGAGCTGGTACGCGGCGAGCTGCGGATGCTGTTCGGCGTCGGTGGCGGAGATCGGGACCTTGCCGGTCTTGATGTCGATGACGACCGGACGGCCGTCCTTGTCCATCTCCACACGGTCGACACGGCCGCGCAGGAGCACGCGAACGTCGTCGTCGCCGACGGGCAACTCGACTTCGATGTCCTGCTCGACCCCGGCTTCGATCAGCTCCTTACGGCTGGATTCCAGCCAGGTGATGAAGTTCCGCAGCATCTGCTCGACCCGTGACCGCTCGCGGCGCGAGAACCACGGCGCCCCCGCGTCGACCCGCACCCACGCTTCGTCGAGGGCGGCGCGGATCTGCTCGTCACTGCTGCCGCCCGCGACCGCCTGCGCGAGACCGTGCACCAGCGTTCCCGTGACAGCCGCGAGTTGCGCCGGGTCGCTGCCGCCGTGGCGTTCGATCAGCCACCGCAGCGGGCATTTGACCAGAACCTCCACAGTGGACGGTGAGATGCGGATGAGGTCGCCAGGCCCGTGCACCGGTTCGCCGGTGGAGGGTTCCAGCAAGCCGTACCAGGTGCCCGGATGCGCGCCCGGCACCCCGGCGGCGGCCAGTTTGGCGAGCTGACGCGCCGCCCGTTGCCGCCTTTCCGGCTCGCTCGATTCGTCGCAGACGACCTCGCGCAGTTCACCGACGAGTTCGGCGAGCACCAGCGAGCGTCCCGCCGGCTTCATCCGCGAATCGAGGCCGCCGTCGTCCGCGCCGTTCTCCTCCAGGTCGTCGATGAACCGCGAGGGCTGCTCGTCCTCCCCGGCGACCGCGCTGACCAGCAACGTCTTCCGCGCGCGGCTCGCGGCGAGATAGAACAGCCGCCGCTCTTCGGCGAGGATCGGCGCGGTGGCGGACACCTTTTCGTCGTCGACGCCGGACATGAGGTCGACCAGTCGCTCGACGCCGAGCACGGAACCGCGCAACCGCAGATCCGGCCAGCTGCCCTCCTGGACGCCGGCGATGGCCACGACCGTCCACTCGCGACCGGCGGACGCGTGCGCCGTGAGCAACGAAACGCCGTCGCTCTTCATCGCGGCGGGCGCGAGCGTGTCGCCGGCGATGTTCTGCGAGGACAGGTAATCCGCGAACGAGGCGACACTCGCCTTCGGCAATCTGTCGACATAGCGACCGGCCGCGTCGAAGAGGGCGACGATGGCGTCGAGGTCGCGATCCGCCTGCGAGCCGAGCGAACCACCACGGTCGACCATACGCAGCAGGCGCTCCTCCAAACCACTCGCCTGCCAGAGATCCCACAGCACCTGCTCGACGCCGTCCCCGCGTACGACCGCTTGGTGCGCGGCGTGCAGCAGACCACCGATCCGGCGCATGGGCAGCGCCTCGGCATCGGCGAGACCGGTGAGGACATCGTTGGTACGTAAGGCTTCCACCAGCAGTTCGTCGCTCGACCGCTGTCCGCCGCCCGCGAGCTCCAGCCTGCGCAAGCCGCGACGCAGCCTTCGCAGAGCGAGCGGATCCGCGCCCCCCAAGGGCGAGGACAGCAGCATCTCGGCGAGGTCGACGTCGAGCAGTTCCGGATCCGCCGCGAGCCGCAGCATCGCCAGCAGAGGACGAACCGCGGGCTGCTTCGCGAGCGGCAATTCCTCGGTGGCGGAACCGATGGGCACCCCGGCCGCCCGCAGAGCACGTTGCAGGACAAGAAAAGTACGAGCGGGCGAGCGGACGAGCACCGCCATCTCCGACCACGGCACGCCGTCGACGAGATGCGCACGGCGGAGCTGATCGGCGATCCAGCTCGCCTCGGCGGCCGGGGTCGGCATCAGGCGGACCCGGACGGCCCCGCCCTCGGCGTCCGGCGCGTCGACGAGTTTGCGCTGCGGAGACGAACCGGGCAACACGGAGCCGAGTTTCGTGACGGCCGTGCGGATCACCGGGGCCAGCCGATGCGCGGTGGTCAGCAGGACCGTGCGCTCGCCGTCCTCGTCCGCGTCGGCGAACAGGCTGGGATCCGCGCCACGGAAGGAGAACACGGACTGATCGGGGTCGCCCGCGACGACGAACTCGTCGGCCGCGTGCCCGATGAGCCGGATGAGCTGGGTCTGCAACGGGTCGAGATGCTGCGCGTCGTCGACGAAGAGATGCCGGACGCGGCGCTGCTCGCGTTCGCGCAGTTCCGGGTCGTCCTCCAGCGCGAGCAGCGCCGAAGTGACCAGCTCGGCGGCGTCCAGCGCGGGCGCGCTCGCGACGCCGAGCGCGTTGCCGCCCGCGCCCTGCAACAGCGTGACCTCTTCGTACTGGCTCCAGAAACGCCCGGCCGCGATCCACTCCTCGCGGCCACGGCGCCTGCCGAGTTCGACCAGGTCCTCCGGGCCGAGCCCGCGTTCGGCGGCGCGGAGCAGGAGATCTCGCAGTTCCTCGGCGAACCCGGGCACGCCCAGCGCGGGCCGCAACTGCTCCGGCCAGTCGAGCGCGCCCTCTTCGAGGTCGCCGGCGAGCAGGTCGCGGACGACGACGTCCTGCTCCGCTCCGGCCAGCAGGCGGGGCGGCGGGAGATCGTCGGCCTGCGCCTCCATCCGCAACAGCGCGTACGCGTACGAGTGCACCGTGCGCACGAGCGGCTCACGGATCGTGCGCGGCAGCGGATCCTCTTCCGGGTCGGTGGTGAGCCGGTGGGTGATGTCGGCGCGCAGGACCTCGGCCGCCTTGCGGGACGTGGTGAGGATGAGCACGCTCTCCGGGTTCGCGCCCTCCGCGATGCGCCGCGACGCCGCCGACGCCAGCAACGCCGTCTTGCCCGTGCCCGGCCCGCCGAGGACCCGGCGGAACCCGTCCGGGGCGGCCAGCAGGCGGCGGGCGCCGGAATCCCACTGGAAGGACGGCGTGCCGGTGACCGGCGTGCGGACCAGCCGCGCGTCGGTTCCTGCCGCTGTTCGCCGCCCGTTCACGCCCACGATGGAACCACGCCCCGCCGACACAACCTCGCAGCGGCACGGCAAAGTGGTCCCATGGATGACGAACTGCACGAGCGGGTGCGCGAGGTCATCGCGAGCGTGCCCGCCGGCTCGGTCGCGACTTATGGGGATATAGCGTCGGTTTCGGGAGCCCCGTCGCCGCGGCTGGTCGGCCGGATCCTCGGTGAGGACGGCCACGATCTGCCTTGGCACCGCATTCTGCGAGCCGACGGGACACCGGCTCCGCATCTGCTCGACGAGCAACTGCAGCGGCTGCGCGCCGAGGGCGTCGTGCCCGACGGCCAGCGCGTCGACCTGCGAAAATACCGGTGGCGACGTGATCCCGACGACGACGCTGGTCCGGGCGCTCTCTTTTAGGTTAGCCTCGCCTAATGAGCTACATCGAGGCGAAGGTGACGGGTGTCCGGCGGCTGACCCCGCATATGAGCAGGGTGACCTTCTCGGGGGCGTCGCTGGTGGACCACGCGCCCGACCAGTACCTGAAGGTGTTCTTCCCGCAGCCCGGCCAGGCGGAGCCCGTGCTGCCCGCTCCGCTGAGCGGCGACGAAGTGCTGTCCTGGTACCGGACCTACCTCGCGATGCCCGACGACGTCCGGCCGCCGATGCGCACCTACACCGTGCGCGCGCTGCGCCCCTCGGTGCAGGAGGTCGACATCGACTTCGTGCTGCACGGCGACGAAGGCCCGGCCTCCGCGTGGGCCTCGCGCGCTGCGGAAGGCGACCGGGTCGCCTTCCTGGGACCGCACGGGCTCTACGACGTGCCTTCGGACACGACCTGGCAGCTACTGGTCGGGGACGAGACCGCGATCCCGGCGATCGGCGCGATCGTCGAAGCGCTCCCCGCCGGAACGCGAGCGGTGGTCTACGTCGAGATCAGTGATCGCGAAGACCGGCAGGTCTTCGAAACGCAGGGCACCGTGGAACTGCACTGGGTCGTGCGGGGCCCCGGTCCGGTCGGTGACGCGGTGCTCGAAGCCGTGAAGAAGGCGGAACTGCCGGGCGGGACGCCGTACGCGTGGATCTCCGGCGAAGCGAACATGGTGAAGCTGGTGCGGCGGCACCTCGTGCGGGAGCGCGGGGTCGACAAGCGGGCGATCTGCTTCACGGGGTACTGGCGGCAAGGGGTGAGCGAAGAGGCTGCCGGCCGCGAAGCGATGCAGCAGGCGGAGTCCGGGGAGACGCCTGGTCCCGACGAGGACTGAGGCTCCTGACCTGCGGAAAGAGAGCAAGGGACCTTTGCTACCGCGGGTGGGGTGTGTGGAAATAGGGACGTTGAGTGTCCCTATTTCCACACACCCCGCACTCCGCGTAACAGTGCTGGCCGACTGTGTGGATTTTGGTGCGTTGGATGACCCGAAATCCACACGGTCACCGCGCCGACCTGCGAAAAGGGAGCAAGGGACCTTTGCTACCACTTACGTAGCCACGCTAAGCAATCGATAGCAAAGGTCCCTTGCTCCCCCTCACGCCCGGAAATCCGTGAAGGCCTCCTTCCCTACCCTGAAGGTAGGCAAGGAGGCCTTCACGGACAGAAACCCTCAGTGCGGCACCCACAGCGTCACCCGCGTCCCCCGCCCCGGATGCGAATCGATCGTCCCCCGCCCACCGACCTCCGCCAGCCGCGCCATGATCGACTGGCTGATCCCGAAGCCCGGCGGCCGGTCCAGCATGCTGAAGCCGGCCCCCTGGTCCCGCGCGATGACCGCGATGCCGCCTTCGCTCTCCTCGACGCGAAGCACGACCTGATTCGTCCCAGCGTGCTTCACGGTGTTTCGGAGTGCTTCGCGGACGGCGTCGCGGATGGCGGTCCGGCGCGCGTGCGAGAGGCGGTAGTCCTGTTCGGTCTCGGCGGCGACGAGCTGGGTGCGGAGGCCGTCGCGCGCCATTTCGGTGGCGACCTCGGCGAGGTCCGCGGTGAGGCCGCGGGCCGACGGCGCGTCCGGCCCGGTCAGTTCGCGGCGCAGTTCGGCGGCTTGCGCCCGAGCGGTGGCGCGCATTTCCGCGAGCCGTTCCGCGGCGGCCGAGTCGTCGTCCGGCGCCTCCAGTCCCATCGCTTCCAAAGTCTGGAGCACGGAGTCGTGCATGACCCGCTGGGTCCGCAGGCGTTCGGCGCGCTGCCCCCGGCGCATCCCGATCCCCAGCGCGAACCGCGTCCCGACGCCGAGCAGGATCAGGATCCCCGCCGTGGTCACCATCGCCACGACGAGCGCGACCATGCACCCCACCGACCGGCTCATCGCGAGCGGATGGTCGATCGGCAGTCCGCCGATCCAGGTCAGGAAGGCCCGGAACGGCACGGCCGCGATCACCAGCACGAGCGCGGCGGGCAGCCCGAACGACAGCGTCCACAGCGCCACCGTCCCGACCATCCACGTCCACGCGACGTCGACGGCGAACGGCTGGATCTCGGCGGGCGCCGCGGCGGCCACGATCGTCGTGAGCACCACGCCCACGGCGAGATCCGCGTACATCAGCCGCCCGGACGTCTTCGCCCGGATCCCGCGGCCCCGCACCACCCACCAGACCGCGAGGACGTTGAGCAGCACCCCGAGGATCGTCGCGCTCAGCACCGGGACGATCCCCGCCGACCCGTTCGAGACCAGGAAACCGATGTACACCTTCGGAAACGCGGCCACGCGGTAGAAGATCGGGCCGAGCGCGGAGTAACGGATCGCGCGCATCAGCAGCGTGTCCGCGGAGTCTTCCCGATAGCGCCAATCAGGAACGGAATCGGGGTCGGGTGCTTCGTCGGCGGGGCTCGCGCCCAAGACCGAAGAGCCCTTTCGCAACATCGCGCGCACGAACGTGACCGATTGAGACTCGGACATCCGCCGCCCTCCCCGCGTCCGATGTGTCGAGCCTGGCAAAGCGGACTACCCGCGTCAAGACGGCCGAATGCGCAGCTCCGCGACGAGAAGTTTGACCAGCGCGCCGAGCCGCTGACGTTCGGGCTGCACGGTCGGGACCCCGGCGGCTTCCAGCGGCGCCGCGGTCACCGGTCCGACGCACGCGCACAGCACCGGACCTCGCAGTGCGGCAAGGAGTTCCTCGCGGCGCGACCCCGCCAGCGTCAGCAGGTTCGCGGCCGCCGGAGCGGAGGTGAAGGCCAACGCGTGCACGCGTCCGGAAAGCACGCTTTCGACGAGTTCGTGCACAGGTGCGACGTCGGCGGGCGAAAGCCAGCGATACGGCTGTGCCTGGACGACGTCCGCGCCCGCGTCCCGCAGCGACCCCGTGAGTTCGGGCAGCAGGGTTCCGTGCAACTGGACGGCGACCCGTGCGCCGCCGACCCCGGCGTCGCGCAAGCCTTCGAACAGTTCCGCGTTGCTCTCCTCGGGCGCGGAGAATTCCTCACGCAGCCCTTCGCCTCGCACCGCGCCCGCCGCTTTCGGTCCCCGCACGAAGATCCGTGACGCCGCCAGCCGCTCCAGCAACGGTTCACGCAGCCCCCAGCCTTCGGCCGCCGAAAGCCAGCCGCGGAACCCGGCGCCGGTGGTGACCGCGGTGAACTCGACCGGTCCGGCCAGCACCGCGTCCGTCGCCGCCCGTAGTTCGGTGTCGTCGGGCAGCGGGACGATCCGGATGGTGGGCGCGTGCAGGACGGTGGCGCCGTGCCGCGTCAGCGCTCCGATGAAGTCGTCGGCCCGCCGCTCCGCGGTGATCCCGATCGTGATTCCGTCCAGGTCAGCCATAACGCGCGCCCATCTTCCCGATCTCTTCCGCCAGCCGCTCGCGGAGCTCCGGCGGTGCGAGCACTTCGAGGTTCCCGCCGAACCGCAGTAGTTCACCGACCGCCGGTTCTCCGGGTTCCACGGGCAGTTCCATCGTCAGCCAGCCGTCTTCGTCCGGCTCGTCGTCCGCTTCCCGCAAAGCCCTCGCTCCGACGGCCCCGAGATAGAATGGCACCAGTATGCGGGCGAACTCGTTCAGCCGGACCACCGCCACTCGCGAGTACATCCGCTTTTCGAACTGCTCCGACCATTCCTGCCAGTAGCGCGCGAGGTCGAAGTCGGACGGCCGCTCGAAGGTCTCGCCGAGGTCTTCGAGCTCTTCGATCCGGGAGACCCGGTAAGTCCGGTCGGTCCCGTCGCACCGTGCCGCGAGATACCAGTTCCCGGCCTTGAGGATCAGGCCGAGCGGATCGAGGACGCGATCGACCTTCCGCTGCCCCCAGCGTTCGTACCGGACCTTGATCCGCCGCGCGTGCCAGACCGCGTCGGCCAGTTCGGACAGTCGCGGCAGGCTTTCGATCCCGCGATGCCAGCCGGGCACGTCCAGGTAGAACCGTTCGGAGATCTTGCTCGCCCCGGCACGCAGCTCCGCGGGCATGGCCGCGTGCAGTTTGAGCTGTGCGGCGGCGAGCACCGTGCCCAGCCCGAGTTCACTGGCCGCCCCCGGCAGGCCCGCCAGCGAAAGCGATTGCGCCTCCTCCTCGGTCAGCCCGGTCAGCCGCGTGCGATAGCCGTCGACCAGCTGATATCCGCCCGTGCGTCCTCGATCGGCGTACACCGGCACGCCGGCCGCGGACAGCGCCTCGACGTCGCGGTAGACCGTCCGGACCGACACCTCCAGTTCGGCCGCCAGCTCCTCGGCCGTCATCCGGCCGCGGTTCTGCAGCAGGAGGAGGACCGACAGGAGTCTGCTCGCGCGCATGATTTCAGTATCCCCGAAAACCTGACACATCCTGACAGGTTTGGCTGCCAGGGTGAGCCCATGAACACGTTCGCCATGAAGAACTGGGAAGAAACCCTCGTCAGCGGCACGGAGGGCGGGCCGCGCGTGGCCCACGCGCACGCGACCTTCGCCTACAGCGGGCTGATCGAAGGCGAGGCGGTCATCGACTACCTGCTGTACTACGCGGGTGAAGGCTTCGACGGCGGCGGGACCACGTCCCCCGGTCTCGAACGCATCGACGGCAGCGTGGACGGGCGCAAGGGAAGCTTCGTGATCAAGCACGACACCGGATTCGACGCGAAGGGCATCTCGTCGAAGTTCACGGTCGTCGAGGGCTCCGGAACGGGTGAACTCGCCGGGATCACCGGCAGCGGCACCACGACCGGCGCGCTCGGCGAGCCGACGATGTCGTACACGTTCGCTTTTTCGCTGTAGGGAGGACAAGTGCTCGAGGTCGATCGCGAGCAGGTGCTGGCGTACCGGATCGCGGCCCACGGACTGCATCGTGAAGAGAAGGATCCGGCCGCGGCGGCCGTGTTCGACCTCGGGCTGCAGGATTCCGTGCGGGACACCGCCTTGTTGGGCCTCGCCGCCCGGATCGACGGCGAGATCACGCCCGCGGTCTGGGACGACGATCGGTTCGTGCTCGCGTGGACCCATCGTGGCGCGCCGCATTTCCACCGGCGCGCGGAACTGGACACGATCAGGGCCGCTCTCGTGCCGCTCGACGAGAAGGACGCGATGGCCCGGATCCTCTGGCAGCGCAAGCAGGTCGAGGACGCGGGCATGTCCGCGACGGACGCGCTGTTCACCGCGGCGAAAGCGATCCGGAAGGTCGTCACCGGTGCGCAGACCAAGGGAACGGTGAGCGGCGCGGTCACGAAACTGATCCCCGACGGCTTGTCGTACGCCTGCCGCGGCTGCGGCGTCGTGCACATCTACGAGCAGCTGATGCGGGTCGCGTCGATCCACGCCGGGGTCCGGCTGGAACCCGGCGCGACGCCGGCGACGTTGGCACCGCTGGAAGGGCGCGGCCGCCTCAAGACGTCGCCGGACGTCAAAGCGGCCACGCGAGTGGTCGAGGGCTACCTGAGGATCAACGGCCCCGCCACGCCGGGCGACGCCGCCGCCTACGTCGGGACGACCCGCACCGGGGTCGACGCGATGTGGCCGGACGGTTTGGCCGAGGTCCGCGTCGACGGTAAGAAGGCCTACCTGCCGGAAGACCGGGTTTCGCTTGTCGAAAACCCGCCTGAGCCGGACGTGGTCCGCCTCCTGCCGCCGCTGGACCCGTTCGTCCAGGCGCGCGACCGCGCCGTGCTGGTGCCGGACAAGGCCCGGCAGAAGGAGGTCTGGAAGATCCTCGGCAGTCCCGGCGCCCTGCTGGCCGACGGCGAGATCGCCGGGGTGTGGCGAGCCAAGGCGAGCGGGAAGAAACGGCTCGACTTCACCGTCACCCCGTTCGACGCCCTCCGCCCGGCTGTGCGGAAGGCCGCCGAAGCGGAGGCGGCCCGCGTCGCCGCCGCCCGGGAGTTCCCCGACCACCGCGTCACCTGGTCCTGAACGCGCGGGCTGAAGGACGCTTTCACCGCATGTCACGCGGTGAAGGGCGCTTTCCCTGCATGGCATGCGGTGAAAGTCCCCTTCAGCCCCTGTCGACGGCCAGGCGGTATCCGCGTTTCACCACCGTCTGGACGAGTTTCGGTGACCCCAATGAACTCCGCAGGCGCCCGATGGCGGTCTCGACGGCGTGTTCCTCGCCGCCGTCGGGCAACGCGGAGATCAGTTCCCGCCGGGAGAACACCCGCCCCGGCGACTCCGCCAGCGCCCGCAGCAAGGCCATCGGCGCGGGCGCGATGTCACACCACTGCCCGTCGACCAGCGCCGCCTGACCCCGCAGTTCGATGCTGCGGCCGCCCGCGGTCAGCCGCGGCGAACGGGCTTCGAGCGCGTCGGACACCGTCCGCGCCAACGCCCCGATCCGCGACCGCGACGGCTGGACCGTCGGGATCCCGAGCGCGGCCAGCGGTGCCGCCGTGATCGGCCCGACACAGGCCGCCACGACGCGCTTCTCCAGTGCCCGCACGACTCCCGGCAACCGCCCGGTCCGTTTGGCCACCGCCAGCATGGACGCGACGGCCGGCGCGCTGGTGAACGGCAACGCGTCCACCGAACCGTCGAGAACGCAGTCGAGCAGCCGGTCCAGCGGGCCGGGGTCGGCCGGGCCGACCCAGCGGTACACCGGCACCTCGATCACCTCGGCGCCCGCGGCGCGCAGACTGTCCACAAAGTACGGAAGCGGCTCGCCGTGCAGCTGCACCGCGATCCGCTGACCGTCCACACCGGAATCGAGAAGATGTCGCAGCACCTCCGCGTTGCTCTCCGACGCGGGCGAGTAGTTCTCCGACAGCCCGGCCGCGCGGATCGCGCCCTTGGCCTTCGGCCCCCGCGCCAGCAGCGCCGACTTCCCGAGCCGGTCGAGCAGTTCCTCCCCCAGCCCCCAGCCTTCGGCCGCCTCGACCCAGCCGCGGAAGCCGATCCCGGTCGTGGCGACGACGACGTCGACCCGGTCTTCCAGCAGGCGCATGGTCGCCGACCGCAGTTCGGTGTCGTCGGCGAGCGGCACGATCCGGATCGCCGGGCCGTAGCGCACGGTCGCACCCTTGCGCACGAACAGCGCGCCGAGCTCGTCAGCCCGCCGCGCCGCCGTGATCCCGATGACGAATCCCGCCAGGGGAAGGACTTCTGTCACGGTGAGAATTCCACCTCCACGACACTCTCGGTGACCCGCACCCGATAGGCCGCGACCGAGACACCTTCGGCGTCGAGACAGTCACCGGTCCGCAGATCGAACCGTTCCTTGTACACCGGCGACGCCACCACGGGGACGCCGCCCGCGTCGCCGACGATCCCTCGCGAAAGCACCGCCGCACCGCTCACCGGATCCACATTGGACAGTGCGTACCACCGGTCACCGGGCAGTCGGAAGATGGCCACCTGCACACCGCCGTCGAGCAGGGCGGCGACGCCGGACCATTCGGGGACGGCTCCCGCCGCGCAGACGGCGGTCCAGGTGCGCTCGATCGAGGTCGTCACTGTTTCACCTCCGGGATGCCCAGCAGCACGGGCACCTTCTGGTCGCGTTCGGTGCGGAACGAGATCGTCGGGTCCGGCGTGCCCGGCGCGTTGACGAACGAGCTGAACTTCGCCAGTTTCTCCGGGTCCTCCAGCACGCCGCGCCACTCGTCGGCGTAGTCGCCGACGTGTTTGGCCATCGCCGCGTCGAGGTCCTCGCAGATGCCGAGCTTGTCGTCGACGATCACCGCGCGCAGGTGATCGAGGCCGCCCTCCATCTCCTCGACCCACGGCGCGGTGCGCTGCAGGCGGTCGGCCGTGCGGACGTAGAACATCAGGAACCGGTCGATCGTCCGGATCAGCGTCTCCGTGTCCACTTCGGACACCAGCAGATCCGCGTGCCGCGGGGTCGCGCCGCCGTTCCCGCCGACGTAGAGGTTCCAGCCCTTGTCGGTGGCGATGATGCCGAAGTCCTTGCTCCGCGCCTCGGCGCATTCCCGGGCACAGCCCGAAACGGCGGACTTCAGCTTGTGCGGAGACCGAAGGCCGCGATAGCGCAGTTCCAGCTCGATCGCGAGCCCGACGCTGTCCTGCACGCCGTAGCGGCACCACGTCGAACCGACGCACGACTTCACCGTGCGCAACGACTTCCCGTACGCGTGACCCGACTCGAACCCGGCGTCGACGAGCCGCCGCCAGATCAGCGGGAGCTGGTCGACGGTGGCGCCGAACAGGTCGATCCGCTGTCCGCCGGTGATCTTGGTGTACAGCCCGAAATCCATCGCCACCTGCGCGATGACCATGAGCTTCTCCGGCGTGATCTCGCCGCCGGGGATCCGCGGGACGACCGAGTAGGTCCCGTTGCGCTGCAGGTTCGCGAGGAACTTGTCGTTGGTGTCCTGCAGGGTCGCCTGTTCGCCGGCGAGGATGTGCCCGTTGCCCAGCGTGGCCAGGATGGACGCGATCGCCGGCTTACAGATCGCGCAGCCGGTTCCGGTGCCGTAGCGGTCGATCATCTCGCTGAACGTCGTGATCCGCGTGGCCTGGAGGATCTGGAACAGCTCCGCGCGCGACTGCGGGAAGTGCTCGCACAGCGCCTTCGACTGCTCGACACCGCAAGCCGTCAGCAGCTTGCCCAGCAGCGGGACACACGACCCGCAGGCCGTGCCCGCCCGCGTGCAGCCCTTGATCTTGGCGACCGAATCGCAACCCTCTTCGGTGATCGCGTGCGTGATCGCGCCCTTGGAAACCGCGTTGCAGGAACAGATCTGCGCGGCGTCGGGCAACGCGTCGACCCCGACCGCCGCCCCGCCACCGGCCGGGGCGAGGATCGCGCCGGGTTCGGCGGGCAGCGGCCTGCCGACCATGGCACGCAGCGTGTTGAACTCGCTCGCGTCGCCGACCAGCACCCCGCCGAGCAACGTCTTCGAGTCGTCCGACACGACGAGCTTCTTGTACGTCCCGGCGACGGCGTCGTTGAACGCGACCTCCAGCGCGCCCTCGGTCGCCGCGTGCGCGTCGCCGAAGCTGGCGACGTCGACACCCATGAGCTTGAGCTTCGTCGACATGTCCGGCTCGGGGAACGTGCCCTCGCCGCCGGTCAGCCGCGCCGCCACGATCTCCGCCATCGCGTACCCGGGCGCCACGATGCCGTACACCTTGCCGTCGACGGCCGCGCATTCCCCGATCGCGAACACGGCGGGGTCGGACGTCCGGCAGGTGTCGTCGACCAGGATCCCGCCCCGCGCGCCGACCTCCAGCCCGGACGACCGCGCCAGATCGTCACGCGGCCGGATACCGGCGGAGAACACGACCAGGTCGACGTCGAGTTCCGTGCCGTTGCCGAGCTTCGCGAGGTAGCGTTCGCCGTCCGGCTCGATGGCGTCGGTCGACGTTCCCGTGTGGACGGTCACGTCGAGGTCGGTGATCAGCCGCCGGAGCAGACCGCCGCCGCCCTCGTCGACCTGCAGCGGCATCAGGCGCGGCGCCATCTCGACCACGTGCGGCGAAAGGCCCATGTCCCGCAACGCCTTCGCGGCTTCGAGACCGAGCAACCCGCCGCCGATGACGACCGCCGAACGCCGTCCGCGCCCGGGCCGCTGAGCGGCTTCCCGGATGGCGTCGAGGTCCTCGATCGTCCGGTAGACGAAGCAGCCGGGAAGATCGTGACCCGGCACCGGTGGGACGAACGGCCGCGAACCGGTCGCGAGGACGAGCGCGTCATACGGCTGCTCGTAGCCGGCTTCGGTGACGACGACCTTGCGGTCCCGGTCCACCGAGACCACCGCGTCACCGAGCCGCAGTTCGACCATCGGGTCGTCCGCGTAGTCCGCGCCTTCCAAAGCGAGTGACGCGGGATCCCAGGTGTCCACATAGGACGTCAGGGCGACGCGATCGTAAGCGGGCCGCGCCTCCTCGGCGAGGACCACGATCTGCCACTCGCCGGTCTTGTCCTCCGCGCGCACCGCTTCCACGAGCCGGTGCGCGACCATGCCATGTCCCGCGACGACGAGTTTCCGCATCAGACCTCCGCTCCGGCGAGCGCCAGACCCCGGACGCTCGTCACCTCCGACTGCTGCTTGCGCAGGTACACCGCCCACGTGACGGCGAAGCACAGCCCGTAGAAGACGAGGAAGGCGACGAACGCCGGCACCCCGCTCTTCGTGTCCGCGAACGACTGGCGGAAGGCCAGGTTGATGAAGAGCCCGCCGAGCGCGCCGATCGCTCCGGCCAGCCCGATCAAGGCCCCGGAAAGCTTGCGGGCCTTGAGCATCTCCAGCGTCTCGTCCGCGCCCTCGCTGATCGCGACCTTCGCCTTGGCACGGAAGATCGCCGGGATCATCTTGTACGTCGAGCCGTTGCCGATGCCGGTGAGCACGAACAACACGATGAACGCGACGGTGAACAACGCCAGCGAGTTCGACGTCGACGCCAGGATCAGCACCACGGTCGCCGCGGCCATGCCGACGAACGTCACGAAGGTGATCTTGCCGCCGCCGATCCGGTCGGCCAGCCAGCCGCCCGTCGGACGCGAGAACGAACCGAGCAGCGGGCCGAGGAACGTCACCGCGGCCGCCTGCAGCGGCGTGCGGCCGAACTGGTTCTGCAGCACCAGGCCGAAGGCGAAGCTGTATCCGATGAACGAACCGAACGTGCCGACGTAGAGGAACGACATCACCCAGGTGTGCGGGTCCTTGACGACTTCGCGCATCGCCTTGGTGTCGCCCTTCATCGAGGCGAGGTTGTCCATGTAGAAGTACGCGCAGACCGCCGCGACCACGATGAGCGGGATGTAGATCGCCAGCACCACCCGGGGCGCGGTCGCGCCGACAGTGCCGATGACCAGCAGGCCGATCAGCTGGATCGCCGCCACGCCGAGGTTCCCGCCGCCCGCGTTGAGCCCCAGCGCCCAGCCCTTGTGCTTCTCGGGGTAGAACGCGTTGATGTTGGTCATCGACGAGGCGAAGTTCCCGCCGCCGACGCCGCCGAGCGCGGCGATCAGCAGGAACGTGCCGAGCGACGTGCCCGGTTGCATCGCGATCGCCGCCAGGATCGTCGGCGCCAGCAACAGCAGCGCGCTGACGATCGTCCAGTTCCGGCCGCCGAACCGCGCCACCGCGAAGGTGTACAGCGGCCGCATCAGCGCGCCGATCAACGTCGGCGTCGAGACCAGCAGGAACTTGTCGGCGGCGGAGAAACCGTACTGCGGCCCCATGAACAGGACCATGACCGACCACAGTGTCCAGACGGAGAAGCCGATGTGCTCGGCCAGGATGGAGAACCAGAGGTTCCGCCGGGCGATCTTCTTCCCGGTCGCCTCCCAGAACTGCTCGTTCTCCGGATCCCAGTGCTCGATCCAGCGCTTTCCACGAGCGTGCATGAGGTCCTCCTTGGTGGATGCGTTCGGGTTCACTGGGCGGCCAGCCATTTCGCGACCCCGCCGACGGCGTCCTTGCAGCCGCCGCAGCCGGTCGTCGCGCGGGTCGCCCCGGCGAGGGCAGGAACGTCGGTGGCGCCGCCGCGCCACGCTTCGACGAGCCGCCCCTTGGTCACCGCGTTGCAGCGGCAGATGACCGCCGACGCGGGCAGATCGGCCGGGCTCGCCGCCGACGGCGCCCCGGGCGGCAGTGATCGTCCTAAAAGGACCGCCAGCCGGTCTTCGGGTACCGGAGTTCCCCGGTCGTAGAGTTGCGTGATCGTCGCGGCCGCGTCGGGCAGGCCGAGCAGGATCGCGCCGGCCACCCGGTTTTCCCGGATGACGAGCTTCCCGTAGCGGCAGCCCGCCGGGTCGCTGAAGGTGAGCACTTCGGCGGTCGGGTCGTCCGCGCCGGTCATCGTCTCGCCGAGCGCGGTGAGGTCGATGCCGCGGGCCTTGAGCCGCGTCACCGCCTGGGTCCCGCGATAGCGTGACGCGGATTTCGTGCCGGTGACCAGATCCGCGACGACGGCGGCCTGTTCCCACGCGGGCTGCACGAGCCCGCCGAACGCGCCCGGATGCTTGGCGCAGTCACCGATCGCGTGGATCCGGCCGTCGCTGGTGCGCAGCAGATCGTCGACGACGATGCCGCCCTCGACGGTCAGCCCGGCGTCCACGGCCAGTTTCGTCTCGGGCCGGACACCGGTGGAGACGACGATGAGATCGGCGGGGACGTGCGTGCCGTCGTCGAGTTTGAGCCCGTCGCCACTGACGTAACGCGCGGCCCCGACACCGAGCCGGAAGGCGACGCCGAGTTCTTCGAGCTTCCTGGTCAGCACCCGTGCGGATTCCGCGTCGAGCTGGCGTTCCATGATGTGCGGCATCGGATGCACGACGGTGACGAGATTCCCGCGTCCGGCGAGGCCCCGCGCGGCCTCCAGGCCGAGCAGCCCGCCGCCGAGCACCGCGACCGGGGCGCCCAGTTTGGCGGCGTCGAGGATACGGGCGCAGTCGTCGAGGGTGCGGAACGCGACGACGTCCGGGCCGGGTTCGAGCCCTTCGACCGGCGGCATCCACGGGTTCGCCCCGGTGGCGAGCACGAGCGCGTCATAGTCCACAGTGGACCCGTCGTCGAGGTGCACGCGCCGCGCCGCGCGGTCGATCGAGGTCGCGGCGACCCCGCGGCGCAGATCGGCCCCGGTACGGGACGGCCAGTCGTCGTCGTGGAGCCGGACGACCTCGGGCCGCATGGTGCCGGCGACCACCGACGACAGGAGCACACGGTTGTAGGCGGTGTGCGTCTCGGCGCCGACGACGGTGAGCCGGACACGTTCACCGTCGGGATCGCGGCGGCGGATGTCGTCCGCGAGCCGCGCGCCCGCCATCCCGTATCCGGCGATGACCACCGACCGGGGGCTCACGCGACGGCCTCGGCCGGGGCGAGCGCGACCGCGCACACCTTGAACTCGGGCATCCGGCTCGTCGGGTCGAGCGCCGGGTTGGTCAGCAGGTTCGCCCTGCCCTCACCGGGAAAGTGGAACGGCAGGAACACCAGGTCGGGGCGCAGCGACGCCACGCAGCGGACCCGGGCGACGGTCTCGCCGCGCCGGGAGCGCACGACGGCGAGGTCTCCCTCGGCCAGCCCCGCCCGTGCGGCGGTGTCGGGATGAACTTCCACGAAGGCCTCCGCTACGACGTCGTTCAGCTCCTTGACCAGCCGGGTCTGTGCCCCGGACTGGTAGTGCTGCAGGACCCGGCCCGTGGTGGCCTGCAAGGGGAATTCGGCGTCGGGCAGCTCGGCCGGGCCGACGTGGTCCACCGGGACGAACCGCGCGCGGCCGTCCGGGTGGGCGAAGCGGTCGAGGAACATCCGCGGCGTGCCGGGATGCGATTCCGCGGGGACGGGCCAGTAGAGGGCTTCGCCGTCACGGAGCCGGTCGTAGGTGATGCCCGAGTAGTCGGCGACACCGCCCTTGGACGCCTGACGGAGTTCGGTGAAGACCGTCTCGGCGTCCGTCGGGAACCGGCCTTCGGGCTGGCCGAACCGGCGAGCGAGCTCGGAAAGCACGTAGAGATCGGTCTTCGCTCCTGCCGGCGGGTCGATCGCCTTGCGGCGCAGGAGGATCCGGCCTTCGAGGTTGGTCATCGTGCCGTCCTCCTCGGCCCATTGGGTGACCGGCAGGACGACGTCGGCCATCGCCGCCGTCTCCGACAGGACGAGGTCCGAGACCACCAGGAAGTCCAAAGAGGACACTTTGTCCTGGATCCTCCCGGCACCGGGCGAGGAAACGACGAGGTTGCTGCCGAACACCATCAGCGCGCTCGGCCCGTCTTCGGTGCCGAGCGCCTCCAGCAGCTCGACGGCCGAACAGCCCGGCCCTGGCAGGGATTCCGGCGGCACACCCCACACTCCGGCGACGTACTCGCGGGCCGCGGGATCGTCGATCTTGCGGTATCCGGGCAACTGGTCGGCCTTCTGCCCGTGCTCGCGTCCGCCTTGGCCGTTGCCCTGCCCGGTCAGGCAGCCGAAGCCGGAACCTCGGCGGCCCGGCAGGCCGAGAGCGAGCGAGAGGTTGATCCAGGCGTTGACCATCGCGGTGCCGTTGGCGTGCTGTTCGGTGCCGCGCGCGGTGAGGACGTAGGCGTTGCGGGCCGCGGCGAGTTTGGCGGCGACACGACGCTGGTCCGCGGCGGACACGCCGGTGATCTGCTCGACGCGCTCCGGCCACCAGGCCGCGACCGAACGCCACAGCTCTTCGAAGCCGTTCGTCCGCGAGACCACATAGGACTTGTCGAGCAGGCCGTCGGCGACGACGGCGTGCAGGATGCCTTGCGCGAGCGCGAGATCGGTACCCGGCGCGGGCTGCAGGTGCAGCCCGGCCAGCTCGGCGGTCGGCGTGCGGCGCGGGTCCACGACGATCAGGTCGGCGCCCCGCAGGTGCTGGGTGAACGGCGGCATCGTCTCGGCCGGGTTCGCGCCGACGAGCAGCACCGCGTCGGCGTCGGCGAGATCCGTGACCGGGAACGGCATCCCGCGGTCGGCGCCGAACGCCTTGATCCCGGCGGCCGCCGCCGACGACATGCAGAACCGGCCGTTGTAGTCGATCTGCGAGGTGCCCAGCGCGACCCGGGCGAACTTCCCCAGCAGATACGCCTTCTCGTTGGTCAGTCCGCCGCCGCCGAAGACGGCGACCGAGTCGGCCCCCTTGACCGCGCGGATCTCGGTGAGCCGCTCGGCGACGAGGTCGAGGGCCTGTGGCCAGGACGCGGGCCGGAGTTCGCCGTCGACCCTGATCAGCGGCGTCGTCAAGCGGGAAGGCGAGGTGAGGAGCTCCCCCGACGTCCAGCCCTTCTGGCACAGGCCGCCGGCGTTGACCGGGAAGTCGCGCGGGGCGACCCGGGCGCCGTCGAGGCTCATCCCGCACTGCAGGGCGCAGTACGGGCAGTGCGTGTCCACCGCGGTCACGGTGGGGGCGGCGAGCGGCACGGGCACCTCCTCCAGGCGTCGATAGCGCTTGAAGGTAGGTAGGCCGTGTTACCTGAAAACTCCTGAATGTTTCAGGCGTTTGACATTGCCCGCCGCCGGCGGACGTCACACCGTGAGACCCCGCGAACTATGCACCGCGTGTATAGACCGTGCGTATACACGCTGTGTATAGTCGCCCGCATGTCCATCGGGAACACGTTGCTCGGCCTGCTCGAAGCCGGTCCGAAACACGGCTACGACCTCAAACAGCTGTATGACAAGCAGTTCCGGCAGGACCGTCCGCTGCACTACGGGCAGGTCTACTCGACGCTGAACCGGCTCCTGAAGAACGGCCTGGTCGAGGAGAACGGCGTCGAGGCGGGCGGCGGCCCGGACCGGAAGCGGTACGCGATCACCGAGGCAGGCGTCACCAACGTCGAGGAATGGCTGAAGAGCCCGGAAAGTCCCTCGGTCTACCTGCAGAACACGCTCTACACCAAGGTCGTGCTCGCGCTGCTGTCCGGCCGCGGCGCCCAGGATCTGCTCGACGCCCAGCGGAGCTCCCACCTGCGCGCCATGCGCGAGCTCACCGCCCGCAAGACCGACGGCGACCTCGCCGACCAGCTGATCTGCGACCACGCGCTCTTCCACCTGGAAGCGGATCTGCGATGGCTGGAACTCACCGCCGCCCGCCTCGACGACCTCGCGCGCCAGCTGGCGCGCTGATCTGGGGACCACACAGTGGAAACACCGTTGTTACACGGGCTCGGCCTGCACAAGGCCTTCGGCCCGAACCAGGCGCTCGACGGGGCCGGGCTGACGCTCGAAGCCGGCGAGATCGTCGCGATCATGGGCCCCTCCGGCTCCGGGAAGTCGACACTGCTGCACTGCCTGTCCGGAATCGTGCGTCCCGACGCGGGTCAGGTGCTGTTCCGCGGGCGCGATCTCGCGAGCATGTCCGACACCGAACGCAGCGCCTTGCGGCGCACCGAATTCGGCTTCGTCTTCCAGTTCGGGCAGCTCGTGCCCGAGTTGACCTGCCTGGAGAACGTCGCGCTGCCGTTGCGCCTTGGCGGGCTGAAGCGCCGTCCCGCCGAGCGGATCGCGCGGACCTGGCTCGACCGGCTGGCGGTCGGTGACGCCGGCGACAGCACACCCGGCCAGGTTTCGGGCGGGCAGAGCCAGCGGGTCGCCATGGCCAGGGCGCTGGTCACCGAGCCGTCGGTGATCTTCGCCGACGAACCGACCGGCGCGCTCGACACGCTCAGCGGAGAGCTGGTCATGCGTTTGCTGTCCGAAACGGCGAAGCAGACCGACGCCGCCGTCGTCCTGGTCACCCACGAAGCGCGGGTGGCCGCCTACTCCGACCGGGAGGTCATCGTGCGAGACGGCCGGACACGCGAACCGGTGGTCACCCGATGACCGGGCGCGAAGACCTGATGTTGGGGTTCCGGCTGGCCGTCGGGGGCGGCCGGGGCTCGATCGTCAGGCTCGTCCTGAGCACGATGGGCATCGGGCTCGCGGTCGCGGTCCTCCTGATCGGCGCCTCCGCGGGCACCGTCAAGGAGAACCGCGACCAGCGGGCGTACGCCGCTTCCCCACGGTACGAACCGATCCCGGGTGTCGCACCGCTGAACCACCACGCGACGACGACCGACTTCCGCGGTCAGGCGATCTCGCTCGTCCATCTTCAAGCCACGGGGCCGAACTCGCCGATCCCGCCGGGCGTAAACCGGGTGCCCGCGCCGGGCGAGGTCTTCCTTTCACCGAAGCTCGACGAACTCGTCGCGGCCGACACCAGCGGCCTGCTGCGGCCCCGTCTGCCCGGCAAGCCGGTCGGGATCATCGATGCGGCAGCCGTGCTCAATCCGAATGATCTCGTCGTCTACGCCGGCACGGACAATCCGCGGAACGGCGTTCCGACCTACGCGTTCGGTTCCAGTCCCGGCTACGAAAAGCCGTTCGAACGGGGAATCCTCTCGCTGTTGCTGGTCGGCCTGTTCGTCCTGCTCACGCCGGTGTTCATCTTCGTCGGAACGATCTCCCGGCTCGGCGGCGCGGCCCGCGACCGGCGGCTCGCCGCGCTGCGGCTGGCGGGCTCGTCCCTCAAGCAGCTGCACCGGATCACCGCGGCGGAATCCCTCGTGGGCGCCGTGACGGGCTTGATCGTCGGTGCCGCGGCGTTCCTGCTCTTCCGCGGCGTGGTGGCGGACTTCCAGGTGTTCCGGTTCGGGGTGTACCCGGCGGACCTGACGCCGCCGTGGCCGCTGGTGGCGCTGATCGTGCTCGTGATCCCCACCCTGACCGTGGCGGCGGCTTGGGCGGCCCAGCGGCACACGATCGTCGAACCGCTCGGAGTCGTCCGCGAAACCGTGCCGCCGAAGCGGCGTCTGTGGTGGCGGCTGCTGCCGATCGTCGTCGGAATCGCTTTGATAGCCCCGGATTTCAGCGTCGCGAGCGAACTCGGCCGCATGGCGCTGATCGCCGGTGCCGTGCTGCTGATGCTCGGGATACCCGCGGTGCTGCCGTGGCTGCTGGAGCGCGTCGTCGCCCGGATCAAGGGCGGGCCGCCGTCGTTCCAGCTCGCGATCCGCCGCCTGAGGAACGACAGCGGGACCCCGGCCCGGGTGGTCGCGGGTCTCTGCGTGGTGATCGCCGGGGTGATCGCACTGCAGAGCCTGTTGGCGGGCCAGTCGACGCCGGCGGCCGTTTACCAGGAGAGGACCGATGACCGGATCACCGTCCATGCCGACGGCTCGGTGGCCGATCAGGCGATCACCGCGGTCCGCGCGGTTCCCGGCGCGGCGGATTTCCAGACCATGCGTTCGATGCTCGTCGACGCGCACCGCGCGGACGGCGCGCTCGCCTCGCTCGCCGTCGCCGACTGCGCCACGATCGAAGCGGTCACCACCGCGACCGGTTGCCGCGACGGTGACGTGTTCGCCGACCCCACCTCTCTCCACAAAGGACAGTCGGTGAAGCTCACCGACAACGACAAGAAAGAGCGGGCCTGGACCGTTCCGGCCACGCCCCGCCCGCTCGGCCTGAAGCCGCCGGGGCTCGCCGAGCAGCTCCAGCCGCACGTGCTCGCGACGCCTGCCGCGATGACGGGTGTCGACCTGGCCGTCGCGCCGGTCACGGTGAGCCTGCGTGGCACGACCGGGGATCCGGACTTCGTCGAACTGGTGCGGAACTCGGTGGCGCCGTACAGCGGGCAGGTCGCCGTGGCGTCCTTCAACGAAAAGCGGGTCTCCGACGAGGCGCGGATGTACGACGACGTGCGGACCATCCTGTTCGGCGGCGCGTTGTCGATCCTGCTGCTGGCCGGGGTGAGCCTGCTGGTGCTCGCCCAGGAACAGGTCCGGGAACGGCGCCGGGCGCTCGGGGCACTGTCCGCCACCGGCGTGCCGGTGCGGGTGATCGTCCGGTCCCTGTTGTGGCAGAACGGGATTCCGCTGTTGGTGGGCATCGTGATCGCGACGGTGACCGGGATCGCCGTCGCCGCGCTGGGCAGGCGGCTGTTCTGGGACGGGTTGTACGTCGACTGGTCCGCGGTCGGAATGCTCGCCGCGGCGGCAATCGCGATGGTGCTGCTGGTGACGGCGTCGACGGTGCCGTCCGTGCGCGCGGCGGCGAGGACGGAGAACCTGCGCACCGAGTGACTACAGCACGGCGCTCACGTCCCGGGCGGCGGCACGGAGTCCGTCGTGCGCCGCCCGGGTCGACCGCGGGTCGAGGGCGTTGGCGGCGAGCCGGAAGAGCACCGCCCGCAGGAGAAGCTGGGGCCATTGGGGCAGATGCGCCCAGCGTTCGAGGAGATCGATGGTGGCGCCGCCCCAGGCCAGCGCGTCGACCGCGACGATCGCGGCGCCCCATTCACCCGGCCGGTAGTACGGCACGAAATCGACGATGCCGGGGGCCGCGTCGCCGTCGAAGAGCACGCCGGCGAGAAGCTCCCCGTGGACGACCTGGTCCGGCAGTTTGACCGGTCTTCGCGAACCGGCCAGCACCTCGAACCAGCGGCCGCCCTTGTTCTCGTCGAGGGGCATTTCCGCCTCGCCCCAAGCGAGTTTGTCGGCCAGCGCCTCGATATCGGTGCGCCGTCCCAGGAAATCCGGCCGCGGCAACCCGGCCGTCGCGCGGTGCAGTTTGACCGCCGCGTGCACGACCTCGTCGTACCGGTGCTCCGCCGTGCCGGAGACGAACCGGTTCGCCGACCAGCCGCCGACGATCCATCGGCCGTCGCTGGACCGGACGGGCTTCGCGACCCGCAGCCCCGGCTCGTCGACGGCTTCCAGCGCCCGGGCCGTCCACAGGGTCCGCGACTTGTCGACGACGGGTTTGAGCACGAGATCGTTGTAGCGCCAGGCGGTCGTTCCCGGCAGCGGTTCCGCGTCACCGGTACGTCCGCCGAACGCCGAACAGACGTGTTCCGGAGGGCTTTCAAGGGTGGCACGCACGGCTGGGCACGTTACCCCGTCTTCCGCGCCACGAACGAGAAGACGCGCTGGTCTTGAGTAGCGATACTCAAGACAGGATCGCTTCTGACCTGCCATTCTTCGACCGTGATCCCCCGAACGGCGCAGCGCCGCCTCACCGACGGGCAACTCGCCGCGCTCGCGCTCGGCTCGCTGTGGCTGCTCGGCACGCTCGGGGCACTCACCGTGGGCCTGTTGCTCCCGCTCGCCGCGTTCCTGCACGTTCCCTGGATCGCGTCGCCGGTGCCGCTCGTGGCGATCGGCGTGGTCTACCTCATCGGTTTCGCGGCACCGGAGGCCTTTCCGTCCGTCGCGAAACCTTGGCCGCGGCTGGCATGGGCCTTCGCGACCGGGATCTGCGGTGTTTTCGGCGCGATCTTCGTGCTGGAAGTGGCGGAGGCGTTCGACCCGTGGTTCGCGGTGCCGTTCCTCGGAGTGCCCGTGCTGCTCGTCGCCGGGCTGTTCACGCGTGACCTCCGCGCGCGGATCGGCGCAGGTGTCCTCCTGGTCGCGCTGATCGCGGGCGGGATCGCCGTCCCCGCGTCGCTGCCTCCGGATACCCCCGCACGGCGCCTCGCCGCGACCGGCGTCCCGCGTGATCGCACACTCGCGGCGGACCTCGGCCCTCAGCGACTCCCGACGAAGACGACCGAAGACTCCGGCGCGCTGATCGTCGAGTACGCGCCTCAGCTGTGGGTCTCGCCCGTCTGGACCTTCGCGACCGACGCCGTCGAGAGCTGCGAGACGTCGGTGAAGACCGCTTGGCGCCTCGAGAACGCGACGTGCGCTCAAGTCGGCGAAGGCGAGTTCATCCGGCGGAACGCGGACCGCATCGAGTTCATCCAGCGACGCGGCGCGCTGTCGGTGCACCTCGCGGGGAACCACAACTGGAAACCCGAGGAGCTCCGCGAACTGGCCGGGAAGACCCATCCGCTGACCGACGCCGAGATCATCGCCGCCGTGCCGAAGGCGGCCGCCGGGAACCGGACGGACGTCGTCGCGGAGTTCGCCGAGTTCGTGCGGGCGATCTTCGTGGGCCGGTCCGTCGGCTACTGAGGGGAGCAAGGGACCTTTGCTACCGCCTTAGGTACCTGCGTTCCGTGAAGGCCCCTTGAGGGACCCAGAGTCCGCGAAGGCCTCCTTCCCTACCTTCACATCGTCTCCAGCCACTTCCCGACTGTCCACAGAGGACATTATCGGGGCGGCTGCGCCCGATTCGGGCGTTTTACAAAGGGGTCGTGAGTGATATGGAGGGTTAGAACCGCCCTTATCACTCACGACCCTGCCACAAAACCGTACAGATAAGCATCAAACGGACATTTACCTGCCATCTGGCGTCCTTCGTGGACACCGTCCGTACAGGCCCTCTGCCAACTGTCCCGTTCGGAGATCCAGCCTTTGCCGAGCCCCGCTCCCGAAGGGCAGGCAAGGTGGCCTTCACGACCCCGCCGCGCCCAAAAGAGAGCAAGGGACCTTTGCTAGCGTTCGTTAGCGCACTAACTAACGACAGCAAAGGTCCCTTGCTCCCACTTCGCGCGTGAAGGCCCCCTTCCCTCGGCTGAGCCGAGGGAAGGGGGCCTTCACGCGCTTCCGCGAAACCTCAGTAAGTCGGCAGGCTCTGATCGATCTGCCGAGCCCAGGCCAGCACGCCGCCGCCGAGGTGGGTCGCGTCCTTGAACCCGGCCTTGTGCAGCGCCGCGAGCGCCTCCGCCGAACGCGCACCCGACTTGCAGTGCAGCACGATCGGCTTGTCCTGCGGCAGTTCCGCCAGCGCCTCGCCCGAGAGGATCTTGTCCTTCGGGATCAGCGTCGCGCCCTTGATGTTCACGATCTCGTACTCGTGCGGCTCGCGGACGTCGATGAGGGCGAAGTTGTCGCCGTTGTCGAACTTGGCCTTGAGCTCCGCCGGAGTGATCGTGTGGCCCGAAGCGGCCGAAGCGGCTTCGTCGGACACGACACCGCAGAACGCTTCGTAGTCGATGAGCTCGGTGATCTTCGGGGTCTCCGGATCCTTGCGGATCTTGACCTCGCGGTACTTCATCTCCAGCGCGTCGTAGCTGACGAGCCTGCCCAGCAGCGGCTCACCGATGCCGGTGATCAGCTTGATCGCCTCGTTCACCATGATCGAACCGATGGACGCGCACAGCACGCCCAGCACGCCGCCCTCGGCGCACGACGGGACCATGCCGGGCGGCGGCGGCTCGGGGTAGAGGTCGCGGTAGTTGAGGCCCTTGCCGTTCGGCGCGTCCTCCCAGAACACGCTCGCCTGGCCCTCGAACCGGTAGATCGAGCCCCACACGTAGGGCTTGCCGGTGAGCACGGCGGCGTCGTTGACCAGATAGCGCGTCGCGAAGTTGTCGGTGCCGTCGAGGATCAGGTCGTACTGCTCGAACAGCTCCAGCGCGTTGGACGACTCGAGCCGGTCGGTGTGCAGGTGCACCTTGACGAACGGGTTGATCTCGGCGAGCGACTCCTGCGCGGACGCCGCCTTCAGCTTGCCGATGTCGGACTGGCCGTGGATGACCTGGCGGTGCAGGTTCGATTCGTCGACCTCGTCGAAGTCGACGATGCCGAGCGTGCCGACCCCGGCCGCGGCGAGGTACAGCAGCGCCGGGCTGCCGAGGCCGCCGGCACCGATGACCAGCACCTTGGCGTTCTTCAGCCGCTTCTGCCCGGTCATCCCGACGTCCGGGATGATCAGGTGACGGCTGTACCGGGCCACCTCTTCCTTGGTGAGCTCGGCGGCCGGCTCGACGAGCGGCGGCAGCGTGCCTGACATCGGGTCCTCCATCTCGCGTGGATCGCGGGTCGCATCCCAGTATCTACAACACGGAAAGACCCGAACGCCTTCCCCTGTCCCAGCACCTGGGAAGGTTCCAGCAAGTGAGACGACGGAGACTAGGGTTGCGGGTTCGGCCAGGAACCCGGCTTGCAGACCTTGCCGTCGGCGGGCACCTTGCCCCGGTCCCCGCCCGGCAGATCGTTCAGCTGCGCGACGAAGTCGTTGGAGACGCCGAAGGTCTGCTGCATCATGACCGGGGCGATCGCGCCGTTCTCCTTGCAGCCCACGTGCTTTCCGCCCAGGGCGTGCCCGACCTCGTGGTTGATGGCGTACTGACGGTACGAGACCATGTCGCCCTGGAACGCCATCGCTCCGCGCACCCAGCGGGCAAGGTTGATCACCACGCGCTTGTCGAAGCTCGACCGGTAGCACGAGGTCTCATAGGTGATCTGGAACATGCAGACGTCCGCGCGGTGCGTCGTGTTCGGTGTGGTGAGACTCACCCGGAAGCTGGGGTTCGGGAAGCTCGCGTCGACGCGCTGGAGCGCCTTCTTCCCGTCCCACGTCCAGCTCTGGGGATTGGACAGCGTCTCCTCGACCGACCTGGCGAAGCTGTCGTCCCCCATGTAGCTCGACGGATCGATGCCGTCCTCGACCTCGACGGTGTAGGTGAACAGCTGGCCCGTCCCGACCTTCTCCCCCTTGCCCGGCACCACGTGATAGGTGCCCTGGCCGGACTCGGTGAAGTCGCCGCCCTTGGGGAGATCCGCGGTCGGGATCTTGAGGTCGACCGGTTTGGCCGGGTTCTCCGGGAGGACGTCGCCGCCCCCGTCCACACCGGCGCCCGGCTCGCCTCCGTTGCCGGCCGAACCGTCGGATCCATCGGCCGAAGCGAGACTCGCCCCGTCCGTGGCGATCGGCTCCGGCGGGCCGGTGGCGGTGTTGAACACGACCAGCGCGGTGATCACCACGAGGATCGGCAGCGCGTACACGCGCCAGCCGTAGGTCTTGGCGAACTGGCCGATGCCGCCCTTGCCCTTGCGCTTGGCGGTCTTCGCGGCGCCGGGCTCGTGCGGCTTCCAGGAGGCGCTGAGTGGCTGGGCGCTGGTCCGGCGGCCGCCGGGACGGTAGCGGTCCTCGTCGAGCCGCTGCGACGGCGGCGGCGTCGGCCGGTACTGCCCGGTGCGCGGCGCGTCGGTGGTCCGGGGCTGGGGGCGCGACGGACGACGGGCGGAGGCGGAGTACTGAGACCGCCGACCTTCGCCCTGCGCGCCTTGCTTTACCCGGTCCACGCGCACCAGGGTGCCATAACCGAACTGTGATGTTGTGAGCGACCGGCGGTTCGCGGGGCGTGTCCCGCCCACCCGAATGGGCTACCAGGTGCCCGATTCGACCGATTCCCACATGCCTAAAACGGCCTTCGCTACGACATTCGGGCGTTCCATCTGCGCCACGTGGCCGGTTCGGGGCAGAACCAGCAACCGGGCGTGCGGAATCAGCCGAGCGGTGCGCTCGGCGCGCCGGACGGAGATCACCCGGTCGTGCTGCCCCCACACGACGAGCGTCGGCGCGTCGACGGCAGGCGCGACCGCCCACAGCGACGCGGGCCCACGGGCGGACCACGTGCGGAAGATGCCGAAGGTGCTGCGAGCCAGCGCGGGCGCGGCCCACTCGAAGGCGGCGCGAGCGCTGTGCTCCTCTTCGAGCTCGTCCAGCCTGCTTGCGGCGAAGCGGCTCGGGTCGGCGAAGCACAGCTTGATGACCTGCATGGCGCGTTCCCGCGGGCCGAGCGCGGCCAGCTGCCGCCGCACCCGCGGACCGATCAGCGGCAGGTACGCGAACGCCATCCGCGGGTCGGACAGCCGTCTCATGCTGGGCCGGAGATCCGGCATCGCGGGCGAGATCAGCGTCAGCGTCTTCACCAGCTCCGGACGGCGGGCCGCGACGAGCAGCGCGACCGCGCCGCCCATCGAGTTGCCGAACAAGTGCACCGGCCCCGCGTCGAGGCTCTCGATGTGACTCGCGACGATCTCGGCGTGCGAGTCGAGACTGAAGTCGAACCCGTCGGCCGGCTCCGAATAGCCGAAGCCCGGCAAATCGACCGACGTGCCTCCCGCTTGGGGTGCCAGCAGCGCGGCGAGGTCGGTCCAGTTCGTGGACGAACCGCCGAGCCCGTGGACGTAGACGGCCGTCTCCGGGCCGCCCGGTGTCCGGCGGATGTGCAATTTCACCCCGGCGACACCTATTGTTTCCCCGGGCCAAGGGGGCGGCGCGGGCTCCAATGACGGCAACGACCTGCGCGACAGCGGCACGTGGGTCAGCGGCGGGCGGCCCCCGGCGGCACGGGAAACTGGAGAAGACACAGCATCAAGGATGCCTGACCCTTGGCGGTCCGGCTGTACCGGCGAGTAATCTCGACCTCACTTCACGCGGTGGTGACCCCGCCCGTGGAGCCCCGCTCGACTGCGCTCTGCGTTCTCGGCGGAGACGAGTGCCTCGAACTGGAGGAACGATGACAGACATGGCGCGACTGCAGGCCCGAGGTGTACGCCTGCCCAGAACGGAACGCCGCGCCCAGCTGCTGGCCGCCGCGCAGCGGGTGTTCGCCGCGAACGGATACCACGCCGCCGCGATGGACGAGATCGCCGAAGAGGCCGGAGTCAGCAAGCCGGTCCTCTATCAGCACTTCCCCGGCAAGCTCGACCTCTACATCGCGCTGCTGGAGAGCCACGTCGACGAACTGGTGCGGCGGGTCAAGGACGCGCTCGACTCCACGACGGACAACAAGCAGCGTGTGCCGGCGACCGTCGGCGCGTTCTTCGACTTCGTCAACAACGACGCCGGCGCGTTCCGCATGGTCTTCGAGTCCGACCTGCGCGGCGAGCCCGCCGTGCAGGAGGCGGTGGACCGGGCGACGTCGGCCAGCGTCGACGCGATCACCGAGACCATCACCGCCGACGCGGGCCTCGACGAGGACAAGGCCCGGCTGCTCGCCGTCGGCCTCGTGGGCCTCTCGCAGGTCAGCGCGCGGTTCTGGCTGGCGCACCACAAGTCGATGAGCCGCGAAGAGGCCGTCGCCCTCACCGCCAATCTCGCCTGGCGGGGTATCGGCGGTGGCTTCCCGCTACAGCACTGACCCGCGTTTCGTCCTCTGAATGCGGTCCTTGCGCGTGCAACTACCGCATTCAGAGGACGAATTGCGTGGGGTCACTGGGGCAGGAGCTTCTTCAGGCGGTCGGCGGCAAGCTGGGCGTCGGCGACGACCTTCGCGGTGTCGATGCCGACAACGCGTCCGTCGCGCTTGAGGGCGCGGCCGTCGACGAACACCCACGAGACGTTCGCGGGCTGGCTGTTGAAGACCAGCTGATTCACCCAGTCCACCTTCGGCGCGAAGTTGACCGCCTGGGCGTCGACCAGCTGGAGATCCGCCCGCTTGCCCGGCGTCAGCGACCCGATCTCCTTGTCCATCCCGAGCGCTTCGGCGCCGCCGAGGGTCGCCATGCGCAGGACGTCCGCCGTGGTCGGGTAGACCGCCGGATCCGTCGTCGTCGCCCGCTGGAGACCGACGGCCGCGCGCATCACGTTGAACATGTCGCTCGTGTCGTTGGTGCCGCCGTCGAGGCCGAGCCCGACCTTCATGTTCCGCTTCTTCATCTCCGGCAACCGGATCACCCCGGACGCGAGCCGCATGTTCGAGAGCGGGTTGTGCGCCACGCTGACTCCGGCGGCCGCGAGCTCGTCGAGGTCGGCGTCGGTGGTCTGGATGACGTGGTTCGCCACCAGCCCGGGATGCAGCGCGTTCGCCCGCCGGAGCGCGTCCATCTGCCCCGCCGTCAGATCGGCTTTCGATTCGAGCAGGTGCACGTTCAGCGAGACACCGAGTTCGCGCGCGAGCTTCTCCGAGGCCTCGACGCTCGGGAAGTTCCCCGTCGACGGATGTGTGCCGATTTGCAGGCGTGCCAACGGGTTCGGGTCGATGACCTCGCGCTTCACACGGCGGATCTCGTTCTGCAGGGCAGGATCGGTGGTGCCGTTGTAGGAGTAGAGGAACCGCAGCTTCGACTCGCCGAGCGCGCGGAGACCGCCTTGGGCGAAGTCGGTGTTGAACGCGTGCGACCAGTCGGTGACCGTGGTGATGCCGGTCGAGACGATGTCGGCCGCGGCGAGTTTCGTGCCCGCGTACGCGTCCGCGTCGGTCACGGGCGCGCGGTACAACGGGATGACGCATTTGCCGAGCCAGCCGATGAGTTCCCTGTCGGCCGCGCAGCCGCGGATGAGCGACTGCCACAGGTGGTTGTGCAGGTCGACGAATCCCGGCAGCACGATCTTGCCGCGGCCGTCGACGACTTTCGCGGAACCCGCGTCGAGGTCCTTGCCGACCTGCTTGATCTTGGTGCCTTCCAGCACGACATCGGCGTCGGCGAGGGCGCCGAGCGGCCCTTCGCCGAGGCCTGGATCCATCGTGAGCACCATCGACGCGTCCCGGATGACGACGCGGCCGGCGCCGGAGAATTCGGCGTCGCCGCCGGCTTCGGTGGTTTCGCCGCCGAGGTTCGTGAGCAGGGCCGCGCCGAGAACCGCGGCGATGGTGAGGGTGAAGACGGACAGAATTGATCCACGTTGCTTCATCGTTTCAACTCCCCAGTCGATGAGATCACGTTAGCTCACCTGACGCGGACGCCTCGCAAAACGACCGCGACGGGGTGCTCCAGCTGTCCGAGGTCTTGACGCGGATCCTCCGCGTAGACGACGGCATCCGCGGGCGCTCCCGGCACCAGCCCGGGCAACCCCAGATACTCACGCGCGGCCCAAGAGCCCGCGGCGAGGGCGTCGTGCGGTCGGAGCCCCGCCTCCGCCAGCGCGCGGATTTCGTCGCCGACTCCACCGTGCGGCCGGGAATCCGTACCGGCGAGGATCTTCACGCCCGCCTCGGCCGCCGCCACGATCAGCGCGGGATGCGCCTCCGCCCCGCTGACGAACCAGCGTTTCCGCGGGGTGTCCTCCCGGTTCCGCATCCTCCCCAGCGCCGCCTGGAACACCGAAAGCGTCGGCGTGAGCGCGGTGCCGCGGGCCGCCATGTCCGGCAGGTAGCCGGGGTCGAGCCACATTCCGTGCTCGACGGAATCGACTCCGGCGGCCACCGCGGCTTCACCGCCGGCGGCGTGCTGGGAGTGCACCGCGAGCCGCCCGCCCACCGCGTGCACCGCCTGGACGGCCGCGGTCAGGACGTCGGACGGCACGGCGTCGTCCCCGGTCTCCCAGTCGGCGATGATCTTGGCCCAGCCCGTGCGTTTCGCCTGCTCCGCGGCGAGCGCGGGAAGCTCCGCGTGCGTGGCGCGGCGACCCCAGCCGTCGAAGAACTCGCCGTGCTGGGCGATCCACGGACCGGCGTGCACCGCGCGGGGCAGTCCTGGCTCGGCACCGAACCACTCGGGTGGCTCACCGGGCAGCCCCGGCGAACGGATCATCGTGACCCCGGCGTCGACATGCCGGTTCAAGTCGGCCCGCAGGATTTCCTCGTCCATCGGATCGCCGGGTTCTTCGGCTCCGGGATGGGTGTGGGCGTCGACGAGCCCCGGCAGGAGCCAACCCTCGGCCACCAGCTCCGCGCCCGGAACCGGATCGGACGTCCAGCGGTCGCCGTCGGCGTAGAGATCGACGTACTCGCCATCGGGCAACGCGCGGCCCCGGACTCTGACGGTCACGGTGTCCCCCTCGTGAGTGGTCGACCCGACTCAACCACGGACGGCGGCCTCGTGAGAAGACCTTTGCTCGTGCTCAGTTCGCTCCAAAGGCACCGGACCGGGCCGGATTTCGGCTATGAATCGAACGACCGCGTCACCGATCCGCGAGGAGTAAGCCATGCCCCACATCGCGCTCGATGAGAACCTGCCCGGCATCACGGCTTTGTTCGCCTACCGGCCGGAGACGGCCGCGCCGCTCGGGCAACTCGCCGAGGTCCTGCTTCGCGGCCCGAGCAGTCTCAGCGTGGGCGAACGCGAACTGATCGGCGCGGTCGTCTCGCGCGGTAACGACTGCACGTTCTGCTCACGCAGTCACGCCGCCGTCGCCGCCGAAGCACTCGAAGGCGGCATGCCGGTCGTCGAAGCGGCTTGGAAGGACGTCGACGGCGCCCCCATCTCGGCGAAGGTGAAGGCGCTCCTGCACGTCGCGCTCGCCGTCCGCGAAAGCGGGAAAGCCGTGGGCGAGGATCTCATCGAAATGGCCCGCGCGGAGGGCGCGACGGACGTCGAAATCCACGACACGGTCCTGATCGCCGCCGCGTTCTGCATGTTCAACCGCTACGTCGACGGGCTGGCCACCGTCGCCGTCGACGACCAGGACGCCTACCGGGAGACCGGAGTCCGCCTCCTGGAGCACGGCTACACGAACCTCTGAGAGAGCAAGGGACCTTTGCTACCGCCGGGCCGCCCCACACGTCGCGAAAGCCACTTTCGCGACGTCTGATGTCCCGAAAGTGGCTTTCGCGACATGCTCCAGCGCGCCGCCCGAGCCGCTGACCTGCGAAAAGGGAGCAAGGGACCTTTGCTACCACTTGTCTCAATGTCGAGAGAAGCGGTAGCAAAGGTCCCTTGCTCCCTTTTTCTCAGACCCTCGCGGCGCGGCGGACGAGGGCGGCGATGCGGTCCGAAACCTCTTGCGCCCGTTCCTGCGGCAGCATGTGCCCGGCGCCCGGATAGCGCACGAACTCCGCCTCCGGCAGCTCGTCGGCGATGACCTTGGCGTGCGGCGGCGGGCAGAGCCGGTCCCGCTCCCCCGCGAGCACGACCACCGGTTTGCCCTGCAGCGCGGCCAGCGTGACCCGGCAGTCGTGCCGCGAGATCGCGTCCTGGAAACCAGCGACGCTCGCCGGATGCGCGCACAGCAGCTGTTCGGCGACCGAGTCCACATCGGCCCGCGTGGGCCGGCGCCCGAAGACGAGCAGCCGGGCACCCGGCCGCACCACCGACAGCGGCAACGGCAAGGCGTCACGGCGGTTCTTCGCGAGCAGCTTCGCGAGCCTCCGTTCGAACCTCGCCGCGCCGCTGCCCGCGATCCCCGGCAGGCCGAGGGTGATCCGGTCCATCTCACCGGACGAGGTGGCGACGAACGCGACCCCTGCGACGCGCCGGGCCACGAGATCGGGATGCCTGCGGGAAAGTTCCATGATCGTCATACCGCCCATGGAGTGCCCGGCGAGCACGAGCGGTCCGTTCGGGACGCGGTCTTCGATCAGCTCGGCGAGGTCGTCGGCGAGGGTGGCGATCGTGGCCGTCCCCGGTTTCGCCGGCGCGGAACCGCCGTGGCCGCGCAGGTCGTAGCGCAGGATCCGGACGGAGTCGCCGAGCCGCGACGCCACGCCGTCCCAGGTCCGGTGGTCCTGGGTCCAGCCGTGCACGAGCACCAGCGTGAGTTCGGAGTCGGCGGGGCCGCTCGTCTCGACGTGCAGTGCGGTGCCGTCGCCCGTCACGAACCGGTGTTCCCGCGACGGGTCCCACGAGACGGCGTCGCGCTGCTTGACGCTCTTCATCGCTTCCCCGGCAGCAGGAAGGACTTGCGCCAGAAGTACATGCCCGGCTTGCCGACCAGACCGGATTCCTGCAGGAACGGCATGATCTTCTCGCCGGCCCATTGGATGCTTTCGCGCCAGTTGGGGTTGTTCAGCGCGGCCTCGACGCCGTCTCGCGGACGGATGCCGACGGCCTTGTAGACGTTCGGGTTGATGAAGGCCCGCGTCACGAAGTACGAAATGAGCGCGATGATGAACTGCTGGTAGAGGATCTCCTTCTTCGACAGTTTCGCCATTCCGCGAGTCACCTCTTCGCGGGCGAAGGTGACGTGCCGGGCTTCCTCCAGCACGTGGATCCGGTTGACCATGCGCACCAGCGGCTGGATGTCCGGGTCGTTCATCTGCTCGCGCTGAAGCCGGTCGAGGACTTCTTCGGCGACGAGGATCGCGCCGTAGCGCGCGGGGCCGTAGCTGATCGTCGGCATCAGTTTCGCCAGGCGCCGCAACCATGGCACCGGCCCGTAGTTCGGGCAGCCGATCCGCGAGGCCATCCGCGCGAACATCGTCGAGTGACGGCATTCGTCCGCGATCTCGGTCAACGCGTACTGGGCGTGCGAGCTGGTCGGGTCCTCTTCGTAGACCTCCTTGAGCAGCATCTGCATCAGGAGGATTTCGAACCACAGGCCCGTCGTGGCGACACTCGCGACTTCGTGCTTGCCGAGTTCGATGCGCTGCTCTTCGGACAGCGAGTCCCACAACTCGGTGCCGTAGAGCGAAGAACGGTGGGCCGGAATGAAGCGCTTCCCGTCGACGAGCGGGGCGTTCCAGTCGATGTCGACGTCGGGATCGTAGAACTTGTTCGCGGAGGACTTGAGCAGCCGCTCGGCCGTCTTCTCCCGGTCTGTTTCTTTCAGCGCCCGCGTCATTGCCGACACACCCCTATCTGTAACTCGTGGTAACAGTTACCTCTGGTAGCATGACTTGGGTGATCGAACGTGTCAAGCGCAACAGCAAGCAGTCGAGCAAGCACCCCACAGCGGGTGAGGCCGACACGGGTGACGCCCGTCGCGACCGCTGGCGCAAGCACCGGATCGCGCGCCGCGCGGAGTTCGTCGAGGCCGCCCTGCGCGCGCTCGACACCCACGGGCCGGACCTCGGCATGGAAGACGTCGCCGCCGAAGCGGGCGTCACGAAACCCGTGCTGTACAGGCATTTCGACGACAAGGCGGATCTGTACGTCGCGCTCGGGCAGCGCGGCACGGAGATCCTCTTCCAGCGGCTGATCCCGGCCATCAACTCCGAACTCGCCCCGGTCCCCCGGATCCGGATGGCGCTCGACGCGTTCTTCAGCGTCATCGAGGAGCACCCCAACCTGTACCGCCTGCTCGCGCGCGGCGGCCTTCAGGAGAAGGTGGTCGTCAAGGCCGACGTCGTCGCCGAGGACAAGGAACTGATCGCCACCGCGCTGACCGCGCTGCTCGGCGACTACATGCGGATGTTCAACATGGACTCCGGCGCCGCCGAACCGTGGGCGCACGGCATCGTCGGCATGGTGCAGAGCACCGGCGAATGGTGGCTGGACCGGCGTTCGATGGGCCGCGACAGCGTCGTCGAGTACCTGACGCAGATCATCTGGGCCGCGATCGACGGCCTCTCCCGGCAGCAGGGCATCGTCATCGACCCGAACCTGCCGCTCGAAGAGAACAAGGTCGTCCAGATGCGGAAGGAATCGGAGGCGAAATGAGCGAGCACGACGAAGACGGTTACGCCGGCGAAGCGGTCCTCGTGATCGACGGGACCGAGATCGCGACCACGGTCGAACTGAGGGGCTACTTCCAGCCCATCGACGGGTATTACCGCTGGTACGGCCGGGTCGCCACCAACGAGCAGGTGTCCGCGGCCGCCGGCGGCAAGAAGACCGCCGTCGAGATCCGCGCGGGCGAGTACAGCGCGAAGGGCGAACTCTCCGACCCGGACCCGTGGGACCGCTACCGCATCATGGGCACCAGCACGCCGCCCTTCCACGTGCCGACCTCGCTGGAAGAACTGAACGAACTCAACGCCTGACCAGGCGGAAGTACATGAAGGCCCCCTTCCTTGCGTCTAGCGCAAGGAAGGGGGCCTTCATGTACTTCCCGAGAGCGCGGAGAGCAAGGGACCTTTGCTACCACTCCGCAGGTCAGCCCTGCCGTTGAGCGGGCACCCGAGCACGCGGCACCAGGTACTTCGGCCAGCTCGACAGCTTGTTCATCGCCCATTCCAGCGGCCCGCGCCCGACGAACTTCCGCCACAGCACCGCGGCGGTCAGCGCGACCACCGAGAACTCGACGAAGTGCAGCACGCTGAAGATCGAGTCGCCGTCGCTTTCGTCCCACAGCAGCGCGATCGCCACGAAATGCAGCACGTACGCGCTGAGCACCCGCCCGCCCAGATCCGAAAGCGGCCGCAACACGCGATCGAACTTCGGCATCAGCAACTGGCAGCCGCCGATCACCGCCGCCGCGATCCCGATCGAGATCAGCAGGTCGAACGGCGTGTACGAGGTCCCCGTCGGCAGGAGTTCCCAGGCCCAGCTGGTGGTCGGCGGCGTGCCGTGGATCCAGGTCTGGTGGAGCCGGAGGAATTCCGGCGGCGTCATCCCCATCTGCGCGGCGGCCGGTTCCAGCGAGCGGTGGACGGCCTGCATGCCGCCGAGCGGCCCGGTCGCGATCCAGGAAACGACATACCCGCCCACCGCGAGCGCGGATCCGCCGAAGAACAGCCGCCGGCACACGCTGCGCGAGGTCAGGTCCATCCGCCCGATCGCCATCCCGGCGAACACGTACGCCATCAGCGTCAACGCGGGGAAGGTGCCGGTCAGGACGAGGACGGTCGCGGCCTTCAGCAGCCCGGTCGACGTGACGTCGTCCGCGGTCAGGTCCGGCGCGAAGAAGAGCAGGTCGCGGGGAAGCAGTTGTGCCCTGATCAGATGCGAGAGCAGCGGGCCCGCCACGGCGACGACGACCGCCGCGATCGAGAGCGCCTTCGCGCCCGCGCGCAGCCACGGGATCGCGAAGAGGAAGCAGGCCCCGTAGTAGGCCAGGATCACCATGTAGCCGGTCTCGAGGCTGGTCAGCCACAGCCCCAGTGCCACCAGGAGCGGGGCGCGGGTCGCCAGTTTGAGTGCGACGCGGGTCCGGTCGCGGCCCTGTTTGGGACGGCGTCCGCCGGACATCAGCGCGATCGAGACTCCGGCCAGCACCGCGAACAACGCCGCGGAATGGCCTTCGAACGGTTTGAACAGCACCCCGACGCCGCCTTTGGCCGGATCGGGGCCGACATGCACCGCGTACATGCCGAGTACGGCCAGGCCGCGGGCGACGTCGATACCGGTCAGCCGCCCAGCGACCCGTTTGCCTTGTTCGGGAACAGTGCGCGCGCCGTCGACCAGCGCGCGGTCCATCACAGTGACGCCGTCCACCTCATTTCTCGGCTAGCCCCCTGCCGTCCCCGCCTTAGCGTGACGATCAAATCTGAGAGCTGGCTGAGACGCGGCAGTGACGCCACTGTGACATCCGACTACAACCCGATCGGGTTAGCCACCAACAGCGAAGCCGACCTTGCGAACATCCGACGGCGCGATCTCGACGTAGGCGATCCGGTCGGTGGGCACGATGTACTTACGGCCCTTTTCGTCGTCGAGGCGGAAGATCCCGTCGCCGGCCCTCAAGGCGTTCGCGACCAGTTCCTCGACCTCGTCGGGCGACTGGCTGCTGGACACCACGAGCTCCCGCGGCGTGTCCTTGATGCCGATCTTGACCTCCACGTGGGACCTCCGCTTGAAAGTTCGAAATTTACTGGTGCGCCAAGGCTAGCCGAAGTGACCTCAGCCGAGGCCCAGCACCTGCATGCGCTTGGTGTGCCCCTGCTGCAACCGGCGGAAGAGCGCGGCGATTCCCGAAAGGTCGCCCGAGCCCTCGACGATCAGCTCGGCGAGCCCGTCCCGCTCGGCGACGACGTACTGGGCCTGCGTCAACGCCTCGCCCAGCAGGCGGCGACCCCACAGCGCGAGCTTGTCCCGGGCCTTCGGGTCGGCCTCGATCCCGGCCGCGACTTCGCGCTCGGCGAACGCGGAATGCCCCGTGTCGGCGAGCACGGTGAGCACCAGATCCTTGGTCTCGGGGTCGAGCCAGCTGGCCATCTCGCGGTAGAGGTCGGCGGCGAGCCCGTCGCCGACGTAGGCCTTCACCAGTGACTCGAGCCAGGAGCGCGGCGCCGTGGAGGCGTGCCAGGCGTCGATGTGCCCGACGAACGGCCGCATCGCGTCCTCGATCGCGACGCCGTGCCCCGCGAGGTGCTTGGTGAGCAGGTCGTAGTGCCCGATCTCGGCGGCCGCCATGGACGCCAGCGCGGCCCGGCCGGACAGCGTCGGCGCGGTGCGCGCGTCCTCGGCCATGCGATCGAATGCGGACAATTCCCCATAGGCGAGTACGCCGAGCAAATCGACTACGCCCTCACTGATCTGCTTTGCCTCCGTCACGGCGGAAAGGGTATCGCCGAACACACCTCCGGGGTGGTGAAGAGACCGATCCCACCTTCGTCGGCGCGCCTGGGGCTATCGAAAAACCGCAGATCAGGTAGACTGGCCGCCGGATACGACGGATCTTCCGTCCCGGATCGGGACGCCGCTGCGGCTGAAGGACAGCCGGTGTGGCCCCGGTCAGCACAAGAATGATGTGCGTGCACGCCATCCTGCGGCATTCCCACGAAGGGCCGCTCCAGCGCCAGTAGCGCGGAGCACGAGCGAATTTTCGTGGTCGAGTGTCGATCGGTGACCAGGGCAGTGCGCGCTGGTCACGAGAGAGGCGAGCACCCTGACCACGAACGAAACCACAACCGAAGAGAACACCACCACCGGCGTCCCGGAGGCCGTCGCGCTGGAGCACAGCGAGACAGGCCCGGCGGCGTTGGACACGTCGCACCCGCTGCAGGCGGGCGCGCCGGTGGAGGCCGAATCCCCCACCTTCGCCTCCTTCGGCGTCAAGCCGGAGATCGTGAAGGCCCTCAGCGAAGCCGGGATCGAGCGCACCTTCGCCATCCAGGCCCTGACGCTGCCGCTGGCCATGGCGGGCGACGACCTGATCGGCCAGGCCCGCACGGGCATGGGCAAGACGCTGGGCTTCGGTGTCCCGCTGCTGCACCGCGTCGAGGTCCCCGGCGACGGCACCCCGCAGGTGCTGGTCGTCGTGCCGACCCGTGAGCTGTGCATCCAGGTCGCGAACGACCTCAAGGGCGCGGGCAAGCACCTCGGCATCCGCACGCTGGCCATCTACGGTGGCCGCCCCTACGAGCCGCAGATCGCGGCGCTCCGCAACGGCGTCGACGTCGTCATCGGCACCCCTGGCCGCCTGCTGGATCTGGCCGAGCAGAAGCACCTGGTGCTGGGCAAGGTCCGCGGTCTGGTGCTGGACGAGGCCGACGAGATGCTCGACCTCGGCTTCCTGCCCGACATCGAGCGCATCCTGCGGATGGTCCCGGACAAGCGCCAGACGATGCTGTTCTCGGCGACCATGCCGGGCCCGATCATCACCCTGGCCCGCACGTTCCTCACCCAGCCGACGCATATCCGCGCCGAGGAGAACGACGCCGGCGCCATCCACGAGCGCACCACCCAGTTCGTCTACCGGGCGCACTCGATGGACAAGCCCGAGCTGATCGCCCGCGCGCTGCAGGCCGAAGGCCGTGGCCTGACGATGATCTTCACCCGCACCAAGCGCACCGCGCAGAAGGTCGCCGACGAGCTCGTCGAGCGTGGCTTCGCGGCCGCCGCCGTGCACGGTGACCTCGGCCAGGGCGCCCGCGAGCAGGCGCTGCGCGCGTTCCGCGCCGGCAAGGTCGATGTGCTGGTCGCCACCGATGTCGCCGCCCGCGGTATCGACATCGACGACGTCACGCACGTGATCAACTACCAGACGCCGGAGGACGAGAAGACCTACGTCCACCGGATCGGCCGCACCGGCCGCGCCGGGCGCACCGGTGTCGCGATCACCCTCGTCGACTGGGACGAGGAGCCGCGCTGGAAGATGATCTCGGACATCCTCGGGCTCGACATGCCCGAGCCCGCCGAGACGTACTCGTCGTCGAAGCACCTGTTCAGCGACCTGGGCATCCCCGAGGGCACCACCGGGCGTCTCCCGCTGTCGAAGCGGACCCGCGCCGGTCTTTCGGCCGAGGTCGAAGAAGACCTGGGCGGCAAGCGCCGCGGCCGTGGCCAGGGTCCGGCGAAGGAAGAAGAAGCGCCCCGTAAGCGCAACCGCGCGCCGCGCAAGCGGACCCGTGGCGGCGCCGACGCGGCCGCCAAGATCGAGGCCGCCGACGCTGCCGCGGACAGCGCCGAAAGCCAGAGCGAAGCCGCTTCGGAGGGCCGCACGCGGACCCGTCGCCGTAGCCGCGGTGCCGCGAAGCCGAGCCCGGAGGTCAGCGGCCCGGCGGTCGAGAAGGAGGCAGGCGACAGCGCCGAGCGTCCGGCTCGCCGACGCCGCCGTCGCCGTCCCTCGGCGACTTCTGATACACCTGCGTCGGCAGACTGAGCTTTCATACTGCGGACATGGGGAGCTAGGGGCACGTGAGCGAACGCTGGGACGCCGCGCCGGACGACGAACCGGCGCGGCCCGTGCCCGCCGATCCCGGGCAGCCGGACGGCAGTGAGCCGGAGACGGCCGAAACCGCGATCGGCACGGAAGACGTGCTGGACGCCGATCCCGCCCAGCCGGTGGCCACCGAGCCGCCGCTGGGCGGGAAACGCGCCCGGCGCTCACCGTGGAACCGCACGCGGGATCGCGTGATCGCCGCGGCGATCGTGGTGGTCGTCGCGATCACCGGCGTCGTCATCGGCGTGACCAGCGACAACGCGGCGACCGTCGCGCAGGTCGCCGCCACTCTGCCGCCGGGCCTTCCGCCCGCGCCGTCCCAGGTTCCCGGCTCCCTGAGCGAACTGTGGCAGGCACCGAGTTCGTCGACCCCCGTCCCGATCGGCGAAGCCAACAGCGTCGTCACCGCGGACAAGGGCGAGGTACTCGGCCGGGACCCGTACACCGGCGAGGTCCGGTGGCGTTACTCGCGCGACCTCGAACTGTGCACCGTCGCGCTCGCCGGGATCAAGGTCGACGCGGTGTACCGCAAGGACACCGGCTGCAGCGAGGTCACCCAGCTCGACGCGGGCACCGGCCGCCGCACGGCGCAGCGCAACGGCGACGCCGAACTCGGGACCAGGCTGGTCGTCGACGGATCGCACGTCACCACGACCGGCAAGAAACTGCTGAACACCTGGCGCGACGACCTGGTCAAGAGCATGGAGTACGGCCAGGTCCCCGCCATCGTGAACCCGAACAAGCAGCCGAGGACCGGCTGCACCTACGGCACGGTGGCCGCCGCGGCGGGCAAGATCGGCGTGATCGAGCGCTGCCCCGGCGACCCGGCCGACCGCTTCACCGTCTACCGCGCGACCAACGACGAAGCCGACGACCCGAAGGTCGATTACAGCACCGTGCTCGCCGGCAAGAACGCGAAGGTCGTCGCGATGTCCGGCGATCTCGCGCTGATCGTGCTGCCCGAACAGAAACTGCTCGTCATCTACGGCGGCGACGGCCTGCAGAAGTCGGCGTACCCGCTCGATGTGCCCGAAGCGGACATCACGCCGGATCCGGTGGGCGGCGTCATGACGACGTCGTGGACCGCGCAGGGCGTCTACTGGTTCACCGGCTCGAAGACCATGGCGTTCTCACGGGACGACCTCACGCCGCGCTGGACGCTGAACAACTCGACCGGCCCCGGGGTGACCTTCGGGGACCAGCTGGTCGTGCCGATCCAGGGCGGGCTCGCCGTGCTCGACGAGACGACCGGCGCCACGATCCGCACCGTCGGCGTCGACAGGCGCGGCTACACCGGCCCGGTGGTGCTTTCCTCGGTCGGGCCGGTGCTGCTGGAGCAGCGCGGCCCCACCCTCGTCGCCCTCAAGTGACCGGCAGGCGGTAGCAAAGGTCCCTTGCTCCCGCTGGCCGTCATCGCGTCGTCGAAGCCCGGGAAGTACGCAGACGGCTGACTTCCTTCCAGCACCACTTGCCGCCTTCGCTGGCTAGCGTGCCGGTGGCGGTGCCCGGCCGACCCGCGACGGTCAGCGTGACGGCGACCGTGTACTTGGTCTCGGAGACCTTCGTGACCGCGCCCATCGAGGCGTCCGAAGCTTCGCTGACCCGGTCGATGATCTGGTCGATGTCCTTTTCGGCGTTCCCGCACTTGAGCGCCGTCAACGCGGCCCGGTCGTGGGCGTTGATGCCGTCGATGATCGCCTGCGCGGTCCCTTCCGGGCCCGCCGCCTTTTCGGCCTTGTCGTCGCTGAGGAAGAACCCGGGAGCGACGAACCCCGTGATACCCAGCGTCACCACGACGACGGCAGCGGCGGCGATGGCCACGATCAGGCCGGTCTTGTTGTTCTTCGGGGGCGCGGGCGGCCCACCGAAGCCCTGTGGGTACTGCTGGTTCTGCCCGGGGTACTGCTGCTGGCCGTAGCCGGGGTACTGCTGCTGCGGGTACGCGCCGCTCTGGTCGTAACCGCCCTGCGGGTACTGCTGCTGTCCCGGGTATTGCTGTTGCCCTGGGTATTGCTGCTGTCCTGGGTACTGCTGCCCGCTTTGGTCGGGCTGTCCCGGGTACTGCTGCTGCCCGCCTTGGCCGTGGTCGGGCTGTCCTGGCTGGGGTGGGTAGGTCATCGACAGTGCCCTTCGTCCTCGCTGCAGGGCAGCGTGTTCATCTACGACATGCCCAGTGAGCCACAGTTTCGCAGGGACGGGACCCTTTTCGGGTCAATGGCACCTTCCTGCCGTGTCAGCTCCACCAGAACAGGCTCAGCGCGGCCGCCACGCTCACCACGACCAGAAGACCCGCGTAGCCCGCGACACGGCCATTACGCGAATCGGCGACCCGTTGTGCCAGCAAGGCGACGACCGCCGCGACCGGATGGCCGATCAGCATCAGGAGCCCGGGCCCCGGCGCACCGGTGAACAGGCAGAGCGTGGCGATCGCTACGACGCACACCGCCAGCACGGCCATCCCGGCCGCGAGCGATCCGGTCAGCCCGCGCCAGAACCGGCCGCTTTCGGGCTTCGTGGGCTCGTCCGCGGGCCGCGGAATGATCGCGAGCTCTTCGGTGTCCGGTGACGACACGTCCTCGCCTGTCCAATCGTCGGGTTCCGGGATTCTAGGGCGCCAGCAACTCCCACGGCTGAGCCGCGGGCCCGGCCTCCTGGCCTGCCGCGCAACTGGGCCGGAAGTCGCACCATGAGCAACGACGGCCGGGGCGCGCCGGGAACAACACGTCCTCGTCGCCGCCGGCGTCCAGGGTATCCGCTGCCAGCCGCAGGTCCCCGGCGGTCTCGTCGGCGCGTTGGAGATGCCGTTTCAGGCTTTCTTCGGTGTGCTCGGCGGCCGCGATGGTCCCGGTGGGCACGTGGTGCAGCTCGACCTGGTAGCACGGCGTCCGCAGCGTCCTGGCGGCCGCGACCGCGTACAGCGCCAAGGCCTGCGACGAGCGCGCCTCGTACTCGTCGGGCGCGCGGCGGCCGGTCTTGTAGTCGATGATCACCAGTTCCCGGCCGCGCTGGTCGATCCGGTCGGCGCGGCCCTCGATGATGAGGCTGGGCCCGCTGCCCGGTTCGAGCGTGACCGGCGCCGAAACCCAGCGCTCCAGCCCGACGGGATCGACGCTGACGTCGTTGTGCTCGACGTACTCCGCGACCCAGGCCTTGGCCCTGGCGCGGTACCGGGCGGCCTGGTCGGCGTCCTCGAACCCGGCGTCCTTCCAGTGTTCGGCGACGAGCGCCATGGCCCGCTGCGGCACGCGCTTGATCACCGGCAGGTCGAACAACGCCCGCAAAGCGTTGTGCACCACCGCACCCAGCGTGCTGTGCGCCCACGCGCCGGTGCGTACCGGGGACGGCCGGTCCAGATACGACATGCGATAACGGCGCGGGCAATCTTCGAACGTCGCGAGGCGCGCGGGCGAGACCTTCGTCAGCTTGCGCGGCGCTTCGACGCCGAAGTCGAAACCAATCTGCTCCATCGGATCACCCCGCGCGCAACGCTACGCACCCCCACCGACACTTTTCGAGGGGATCCCCAGGAAGGGAGCAAGGGACCTTTGCTACCGCCGGTTCCGCGGTCCGTGAACGCCCCCTTGAGGGACCCAGAGTCCGTGAAGGCCTCCTTCGCTACCCCCAAAGGGGCAGGCCCGGCAAAGTCGATTGTTGCAGCTCACCGCACTTTCCTGAGGGTACGGCGAACGCGGTAGGGGGTGTGGTCCAGCACTCGGTCCCGGTGTCCCCAATGTGGCATTGGAGACGCTGAGCGTCTCCAATGCCACATTGGGGACACCGAACGAACCGGGACTCCGAGTCCGAGAGCAAGGGACCTTTGCTACCGCCCGCGCCCAGCCCAAGTACATGAAGGCCCCCTTCCTGTACCTAGGCGCAAGGAAGGGGGCCTTCATGTACTTGGGGCCCAGCCCGGTCACGTGCCCGAGATGAAACCCTTCACCGAGTTCGCCACCAGCTCGACCGCGATGGCGGCCAGCAGCAGACCGGCGATCTTCGCCAGCAGCGTGATCCCGCTTTCCTTGATCAGCCGGATGACCACGCCCGAGTACCGCATGCACAGGTACAGCACGAAGTGCACCGTCACGATCGAAAGCGCGAGAGCCACGTACGCGCCGACGTGCCCATCGGCCTGCCGCACGAAGACGATGGTCGCGGCGATCGCGCCCGGGCCGGCGAGCAGCGGTGTCCCGAGCGGCACGAGGGCGACGTTGACGTCGTCGCCCGCCGCCTCGGCCTCGCCGCCGGTCTTGCCGGTCAGCAGTTGCAGCGCGATGAGCAGCAGCAACAGCCCGCCCGCCCCCTGCAGCGCCGGGATCCCGATGCCGAGGTACGACAGGATCGCTTGTCCCGCAACGGCGAACAGCGAGATCACCAGCAGGGAGACCAGCACCGCCTGCCGCGCGGCCTTGGCGCGGAAGGCCACCGATTTGCGGCCGGTCAGGCTCAGGAACACCGGCACCGTGCCGGGCGGGTCCATGATGACGATCAGCGTGATCGTCGCGCTCATGAACAGGCGCGCGTCGAAGAAGTCCGTGATCGTCACCGCGTCACGACCTGGTAGCCGGTCGACCGCGCGACGAGTTCTTCGAGCGCGAGCGGGTCGGTGGTCTCGTCGCCGAGATCGATGGTCTTGTTCGTGCCGTGGTAGTCGCTCGAACCGGTGCGCACGAGGCCCAGCTCCCCGGCCAGCCCGTGCAACTGGACGCGGGTCTCCTCGTCGTGGTTCGGGTGGTCGACCTCGACGCCGGTGAGCCCGCGCCCGGCCAGCCCGGCGAGGACGTCGACGGTGATGGTCGCGCCGCGCGTGTAGGCGAAGGGGTGCGCGATGACGGTGACGCCGCCCGCCTCCGCGATCATGTCGATCGCGTCCTCCACGAGCGTGTCCTGCCTCGCCACGAAGTACCCGCTGCCGTTGCCGAGATAGCTCCCGAAGGCCTCGTTCACCGACGAGACGACGCCCGCCCGCACCAGGGCCTGCGCGAGATGCGGCCGCCCGGCCGAACCGTCCTCCGGCAGCAGCGACATGACCTCGTCGGGATCGACGGGGAGACCGTCGGCGGCCATCCGCTCGGCCATCACCCGCAGCCGCCACCGCCGCTCCGACCGGAGCCGCGTCTGCTCGGCGACGATCGACGGCGATGCCGGGTCGAAGAGGTACGCGAGCAGGTGGACGCTGATCTGCCGCCCGGTCACCGGATCGACGGAGATCGTGGACAGCTCGGCGCCGGGGACCAGGGTCAGTCCCGGCGGGAGTGCCTCGGCGGCCGGGGCCCAGCCGGCCGTGGTGTCGTGATCGGTGATCGCGACTACGTCGAGGCCCGCCTTCGCGGCGGCGGCGACCAGCCCGGCAGGGCTGTCGGTGCCGTCGGAGGCGGTGGAGTGGGCGTGCAGGTCGATGCGCATCGCCGCTCAGTATCGACGATGCGCCAGGTCACAGCGACTCCGGGACCTGCGCTAACCGACCTTCTTCTTGCCGCGCGCCGCACGCTGCGCCTTGATCATCGAAAAGCGCTCCGCCTGCTTTTGCTTGTCGCCGAAGACCAGCTCGGAAATCGTGTCGTAGAACTCTTCCGGCTTCGGCAGGTAGTCGATGCGGTTCAGCGCCTGGATCTGGCCGGCGGACTCGACCACCATGGTCCCGTACCCCATCATCCGGCCCCACGCCGAACGCTCGTAGGTGAGGTCGGTGACCTTGGTGATCGGCATCATCAGCACTTTCGTGGTGAAGACACCCGTGGTCATCACGAACCGCTTGTCCGTGACCACCAGGCGCTCGACCCACCACTCCATCACCACGTACGCGAAGCGCAGGATGATGAGCAACGCGGCATACCAGAGGATGTTCTGGATGACCCACGCGGCGGGCGGCAACAGGTAGGAGACCAGGACGCAGACGGCCAGCAACGCGGCCGTCTCGAAGGTTTCCCACAGCAGTACAGCCCAGTGCCGGCGGATCCTGATGACCCGCCGCTCGGTGTCGAGGAGATACTCGTCTGGATCGCGTGGGGCGAACATACCGATAGAGTATCCGCTCCCCCGCTAGCTGAAGACGTTGCTGACGAAGGTGATCACCGATTCGGCCGAGTCACGCAGGAAGCCGATGATGTTTCCCACGAGGCCCGCGGCCTGACCTGGCTGCGCGATCACGAAGAACAGCACCAACGCGATTCCTGCGAAAGTGAGGAGCTTTTTCGCGTTCACAGCGATCAATCCTGTCTCTTACGGTGACTGACTGCGGATACTGACCATTCATTTTGTACCGCACCTTCCACCGGCGCGGGAGGGAAGTCCCGCGCTTGGGTCAGCCGGCGAGGTGAAGTGTACCGTACGGCTACTCTCCGTGTACAGGACAGCCATTGTCAGGAAGCCCGCGTCTACCATTCGGGAATGAACACCGTTTCGGACAACACCGTCCGCTGCGTAGGCGGCATCGTCCACGACGAGCTGGGGCGGATTCTGCTGATCCGGCGCGCGAATGAACCCGGACGTGGACTCTGGTCGGTCCCCGGAGGGCGTGTCGAACCAGACGAAACGGACGAAGCGGCCGTTATTCGCGAGATGCGCGAAGAGACCGGGCTCGACGTGATACCGGGCACACTCGTCGGCAATGTCCGCCGCGGCCCGTACGACATCCACGACTACGCCTGCGCGGTCGCCGGCGGCACTCTCCGTGCCGGGGACGACGCCACCGACGCCCGGTGGATCGACGCCGGAACCTTGATCGAACTCGACGAAGACGGCCACTTGGCCGAACTCCTGTTCGTCACTCTCCGCGATTGGGGAGTGCTGCCGACCGGGGAGATCCCGCCGTCTTGACACGCGCTGTGCCCGATGCGGCAAAAGACGCGGAGATAAAGCAGCGCGAGAGGTGAAAATCAGCCTTCCCGATGCATTGCCGACATCTCGACGGGCCGAATGGGTAAACCTGGGAGCGTGGGCTCAGACCGGCAGCCAGGTCATCCGCTGCCCGTGCGGGGCCGTCCTGGCCAGCGCCCGCACGTCCGGCACACCGGCGTCCCAGCGGACGAGCCCGAGCACGGCCTGGTCCACGGGTTCGGCGAGATCGGTCCTGCCGGGCACCAGGAATTCCAGCGCGGCGGCGTAGAACTCCTCGCTGACCCACCACACCGGCCGGTCCGCGGCGAGTTTCCGGAGCGCTTCGATGAAGTCCGCCCGGCGCTCCCCCAGGTACGCCAGCACATGGCTGGTCAGCACCACGAGAGGCACGTCGGCGGGCAGCGTGGCGGCCGCCGACGCCAGATCGTCGACGGCGTCGCCCGCGATCAGCTCCGGCCGCTGCTTGCCCTGCGCCGCCGCGGCCGTGCGCAGGAGCCGGATCCGATCCGGCTGGTCGGCCCAGACGCAGGCTTCGAGCCAGGCCAGTTCGTCCTCGTCGGCCAGGTCCACCGGCGCGCGGTCGAGGCCGGCGCGGGCGGTGATCGTCAGCTTCTTCGGCACCTTCGGCGTGACGGCGCCGGGCGCGAGGTCCAGCGCGCAGTGCAGGCCGACCGCGGTCTTCGCGGGCCCGGCGGTGAGCTGTTCGCCGCCGTCGCACTGGTAGCGGTAGGCGTATTTGTCCAGGCCGAGCAGCAGGCCCGCGCTGCAGCCGACCTCGAGCAGCGCGATCTTGCCGCCCGCCTCCTTCGCCGCCGTCGTCATCGCCGGATAGAGCAGCGCGGCACGGCGGACCTCGTTGGTCTGCGTGTACCGCGAGGAGATGATCGCGCGGGCCTTGTCCGCCCGTTCCAGCAGGAACGAGCGGAACAGCGGCCACGTCTCCGAGTCCACGCCGTCGAAACCGCCGACGGACGGGTAGTACCGCGAGAGCGGGTGGATGGGGTCGGCCTGGATGAGCCGGTGCGCCGTCGCCATGAGGAGCGTTCCGCGCGCTTCCCCGCCGCGGGCGTCGGTCAGGAGACCGGCGACGTCGTCGTCCTCGGACGCCTTCGCCGCCAGGTGCTCGTACAGCGGCGAAACACCGGCCGCCTCGACCGTCGCGAACTTCCGCAGACGGCTCTTGATCTCATCCAGCCCGATGGGCATCGACGCGCTCCCTCTTCCCGTTCGTGACACCCATTATTCGTGCGGGACGGGACGGCCGGGCTGTTCACCACCCCGGGTGTCCCCGTAAGACCGCTTCGGCACCATCACCTTGCGACGGAAGACACACACGATCGTGCCGTCCTGCTTGTAGCCGCGGGTCTCGACGTAGACGACACCGCGGTCGTCCTTCGACTTCGACGGCGTCTTGTCCAGCACCTCGGTCTCGCCGTAGATCGTGTCACCGTGGAAGGTCGGCTTCACGTGCTTCAGCGACTCGACCTCGAGGTTCGCGATCGCCTTGCCGGACACGTCGGGCACCGACATCCCCAGCAGCAGCGAGTAGATGTAGTTGCCGACCACGACGTTCTTGCCGAAGTCGGTGGTCTCCTCGGCGTAGTGCGCGTCGAGGTGCAGCGGATGGTGGTTCATGGTGATGAGGCAGAACAGGTGGTCGTCGTACTCGGTGACCGTTTTGCCCGGCCAGTGCTTGTAGACCGCACCGACCTCGAACTCTTCGTAATAGCGACCGAACTGCACCCATTCCTCCTGCACGAGTAACGCGGCGTGAGCCTGGAACGACAGGCCTTCGTGTTGAGGAGTACCCTCGACCATTGGTGTCGGGTCGTCAACGCGACCCACACCACTGCGTAACCGTCCGCCGAGCCAAGGAGGTGAGGAACCCGATGTCCAGTGGCGATAGTCCGCTTCCTAGTAGTCGCAGCGTTTCCGCCTTCACGTCTCGCCGGATCCCCACCTGGCAGGGCTGACGAAACCGGGAACGCTGGCCTAGCCGAGCGGCCCCCCGACCGCTTGGCCCGTCGTCTTCGCGCATCAACGCACGACGTCTGCCCAGGAGACCCCATGCCTGCCATTCCCTCGCTCGGCGGCCTTCGCGGCCGGAGCAACGGCCGCGCCAAGAGCGTCCCCGCACGCCCGCTGCCCGTCCCCCTTTCGGCGTACGTCGTCGATTGCGCGGTGTACGTGGAGGGCAAGCGCCTGCCCGGCCGCTGGACGCACGCCGAGGCCATCAAAGAGGTGCGCAAGCGGCACGCCGGGTTCGTCTGGATCGGCCTGCACGAGCCCGACGCGGTCCAGATCCAGGGCATCGCGGACACCTTCGGCCTGCACGAGCTGGCCGTCGAGGACGCGCTGGAAGCGCACCAGCGGCCCAAGCTGGAGCGCTACGACGACACGCTGTTCATGGTGCTGAAGACCGTCCGGTACGTCGAGCACGAGTCGCCCGCGACGGCGAACGAGATCGTCGAGACCGGCGAGCTGATGGCGTTCCTCGGCCGCGACTTCGTGATCACCGTGCGGCACGGGAACCACTCGGGGCTCGCCCGGCTGCGCCGCGAACTCGACCAGGACCCGGAGCGGCTCGACCTCGGGCCGTCCGCCGTGCTGCACGCGATCGCGGACCACGTCGTCGACCACTACCTCGACGTCACCACCGCGATCGAGTCGGACATCGACGAGATGGAGACGCACGTCTTCGCGCCGCGGTCCAAGGTGAGCGCCGAGCAGATCTACTTCATGAAGCGCGAGGTGCTGGAGCTGCGCCGCGCGGTCATGCCGCTGGGCACTCCGCTGCAGCGCCTCGCCGAGGGGTACACGCGGCTGATCCCGGACGAGGTCCGCTCGTACTTCCGCGACGTCTCCGACCACTTGACGACCGTGGCGGAGCGGGTCGCGAACTTCGACGAACTGCTGACCACCCTGGTCGACGCGACACTGGCGAAGATCACGCTCCAGCAGAACACCGACATGCGCAAGATCACCGCGTGGGCGGCGATCATCGCGGTCCCCACGGCGCTGGCCGGCATCTACGGGATGAACTTCGACTACATGCCGGAGCTGCATTGGCGCTTCGGCTACCCGGTGGCGATGACGGTGATCTTCGGCGTCTGCATCCTGCTCTACCGAATATTCAGGAAGAACCGCTGGCTCTGACCTCTTCCCGCTTTCGGTAGTACCTGGAGTCCCCCATGCCAAGGATCCTGACCAACCTCAAGTTCTGGGCGCTGGCGTTCTGCGTCGTCTGGCTCGGCATCGTGATCGCGATCATCGCCAAGGACCCCGCGTTCGCGCACGGCCCGAAGTAGCGCGTCCGGCATTACGCTGGAGCGCATGAAAGCGCTGGTCGTCGCGGACGAGGTCGAAGAGCGGTTGTGGACGTCCGCCGTCCGCAACCACCCGGCCGACCTCGTGATCGGTGCCGGCGACCTGCCGTACGACTATCTCGAGTTCCTGGCGAGCGCACTCGACGTGCCGTGCGTTTTCGTCCCCGGCAACCACGACCCCGACCTGTCCGGTTACACGCGCTACGGCGGACTGTCCATGAAGGACGGTTTCCCCGCCGTGTGGCCCGGGCCGGCGGGCGGGGTGAACGCGGACGGCCGGATCGTCGACGTCGGCGGGCTCCGGTTCGCCGGGCTCGGCGGTTCGGTGCGCTACAACGACGGCCCGAACCAGTGGACGCAACGGCAACAAGCGCGGCGTGCCCGGCGGCTGGTGCGCCGGGCCCGGTTCCGCCGCCGGCGGGACGGCCGGGATATTGACGTCCTGCTCACGCACGCGCCGCCGCGGCATTGTGGCGACCGCGAGGACCCGCCGCACCGCGGCTTCGACTGTCTCCATCGCACGATCGAGTTGTTGCGCCCGAAGTGGTTGCTGCACGGGCATATCCACCCGCACGGTGAACCCGTGCCGGACCGCGTGGTCGGCGGGACCACGGTCCGTAACGTGGTCGGGCACCGGATCATGGAGTTCTCATGAAGGACACGGGCTTTCCCCGCGCGGACGCGGAGCACGACTTCCTCCGCGCGCGACGACGTCAGGTGCTGTCACGGCTGGCGAACTGGCTGCGCCGCGAACCCGACGACGTCAACATCATGTTGCCGTTCCACGAGGTGGTCGACGCGCTCGGCTATCTCGGCGAACGGAAGATCGGGGCGCGGGTGATCCGGCTCGATTCGATCGTCGGCAGCGTCGACCGCGGCCGCGACTTCGACCGGCGCTTCCGCCCGACGTCCGGTCGGGTCCGCGAACGCTGGGAACGGCTGGCGCTCGCGACCAGGCGCGGCGAGTCGATCCCGCCGATCGAGGTGTACCGCGTCGGCGAGCTGCACTTCATCATCGACGGGCACCACCGCGTTTCGGTGGCGCACGCGATGCGACTGTCCACAATAGAGGCGATGGTCACCGAGGTGCGGACCAAACTGGACCCGAGCGGGATCCGGTACCGCGGCGATCTGATCGTGAAGGACTACCGGCGGCTGTTCCTGGAACGCGTCCCGCTTTCGGGGCACGCGCGGGCTTCGGTGGTGTTCACGGATCCGTGGGACTACGCGCGGCTCGGTGAGCACGTCGAGGCCTGGGGTTTCCGGCTGATGCAGGACGAAGGCGCGTACTCGGACCGCGCGACGCTGGCGCAGCGGTGGTTCGACGAGGAGTTCGTGCCGGTGGTGGCGATGCTGCGGCAGGCGGACCTGATCGGCGACCGGACCGACGCCGAGGCGTATCTGTGGGTGGCGTGCGAACGGTACCGGCTGATCCGGACGCATCGGTGGGACGACGAGGTCTTCGAGGCAGTGCGGTCACAGTCCCGCTGACGCCCTTCCCCGTGCTATGAAAGGCCCCTTCATTGCAAATTTTGCAATGAAGGGGCCTTTCATAGCGCTCCCCTACATGTGCACGGCGACCGGAGCGTCAGCGCCCTCGGGAGCCTTCGCCGGGGCACCCGACCGCAGCAGCAGCCCGCAGATCACCGCACCGATGACGAAGATCCACCCGCCCCACACGAAAGCGGTCGTGTAACTGTGCACTGCCGCTTCGGCCGCCAGCTGCGGCGAAGGCGCCTTCCCAGCGGCGAACGACGTCGCGGCATTACCCGCCAACGTGCTCAGCAGCGCGGTCCCGATCGAGCCGCCGACCTGCTGCGCGGTGTTGACCGCCGCCGACGCGACACCCGCGTCGTGCGTGTCGACGCCGAAGGTCGCGACGCTCATCGCGGGCGCCATGGCGAGGCCGATACCGACGCCCATGATCATCAGCGGGAACAGCACCCCGCCGGCGTACGTGCTGCTGGTGTCGATGGCCGAGAGCCAGAACAGCCCCGCGCCGGCGATCAGCATTCCCAGTGACACCAACGGTTTCGCGCCGAACTTCGGCAGCAGCACGGCCGTCGCCGACGTCGCGCTCGCCATCAGGGTGGCCACCATCGGCAGGAACGCGACCCCGCTCTGCACCGGCGTGAACCCGAGGTTCAGCTGGATGTAGAAGGTGAGGAACAGGAAGATCGAGAACATTCCGATGGCGAGCAGGAACATCGCGAGATACGAGCCACCGCGGTCGCGGTCGAGCAGCACGCGCAGCGGCAGGAGCGGGTGTTCGGCACGCTGCTGGATCACGACGAACGCGGTCAGCAGCACGACACCGGCGGCGAGGAAACCCCAAACCGAGACCGAGGACCACGAGTCGCGTTCGGCGTTCGCGAAACCGTAGACGAGCGCGAAGAGACCGGCCGACGCGGTGATCGTGCCCGGGATGTCGAGCTTCGGGCGCGGGCCGTCGGTTTCGGAGTTCTTCAGCAGCACGGCCGAACCGGCGAACGCGATCACCGCGAAGATGATGTTGACGTACATCGACCAGCGCCAGTCGAGGTACTCGGTCAGCACGCCGCCGAGCAGCAGGCCGATCGCCGCGCCGCCACCGCCGATCGCGCCGAAGACGCCGAACGCCTTGCCGCGTTCCTTCGGGTCGGTGAAGGTCGTGGTCAGCAGCGAAAGGGCGGCCGGCGCGAGAAGCGCGCCGAAGACACCCTGTGCGGCACGGGCGACGAGCAGCATTTCGATACTGGTGGCGGCTCCGCCGATCGCGGACACGATGGCGAAACCGGCGAGCCCGACGAGGAACGCGCGTTTGCGGCCGAAGAGGTCCGCGAGCCGCCCGCCCAGCAGGAGCAGGCTGCCGAAAGCGAGGGCGTAGGCGGTGACGACCCATTGGCGGGCGTCGTTCGAGAAGCCGAGGTCCTGCTGCGCAGACGGCAGCGCGATGTTCACGACGGTGGCGTCGAGGACGACCATCAGCTGGGCGAGGCCGATCATCACCAGGATCAGCCATCTCCTGGCGTGGTGCGGGTTGGTGTGCTGCGCGGCCGCGTCCCCCGGCGGCGTGGCGACAGCGGTGGATGAGTCAGACATACGGGCGGTTTCCTCACCGATAGTGACGAAGAAGCTATGTGGAGTAGGTATCTCCCCTTTCCGCGCCCAAGGTACACAAGAAGTGGAGAAGTGTCCTCTACTTCGTTTGTTAAGCTGGACGAATGGCTCGGGAACTCGCTCCCGCCGCACCGGCGCGGCCGTTGCGGCGCGACGCTGAACTCAATCGGCAGCGCATCATCGCGGCGGCGCACACCGTCTTCGGCGAGCGCGGGCTCGAAGCGACCCTCGACGACGTCGCGCATCACGCGGGTGTCGGCGTCGGCACCGTCTATCGTCGCTTCCCGAGCAAGGAACACCTGGTCGAAGCCATGTTCGTCGACCAGTTCGAGACGATCCGCGAGTTCGCCGAAGAAGCGCTTCGCGCCGAAGATCCCTGGGAGGGATTCGCGGGCTTCACCTGGCGCGCGGCCGAACTGCACGCCGGTGACCGCGGGTTACGTGAAGTCATGCTGTCGAACGTCTTCGGCCAGGAGCGCGTCGCCGAGGCGAAATCCCGCATGGTGCCGTTGATCACACAGCTCGTCGAGCGGGCTCAGGCGGCGGGTGTCCTCCGCGCCGACTTCGTGCCGACGGACATCCCGCTCCTGCACCAGATGATCGGCTCCGTCATCGAATTCACGCACGGTATCCAGCCGGAACTGTGGCGCCGGTGCCTCGCGATGCTGCTGGACGGCCTGCGCGCCGAACCCGGCCGTGCCACCCCGCTCCCGCATCCGCCTCTGGACTTCGAGGCGCTCGACGAGGCGATGTGCTCCTTCCGCCTGCCCAGGCTGCGCTGACCCCGCGTTCAGTCCTCTGAATGCGGCGCCTTCGCGTGTGCCCGGAGGCGCAACTCGCGTGATTGAAGGCGCAACTCGCCTGATTCGCGCCTTCAGTCACGCGAGTTACGCCTTCGAGCACGTGAGTTCCGTCCCCAAGCACGTGAGTTCCGCCTTCGCACACGCGGCCTGGAGGCGAGGGCCACGCATTTCGTCCTCTGGATGCGGTTGTTGCGCGTGCAAGGACCGCATCCAGAGGACGAAATGGGTCAGGGGAGCTTCGGGAACACCGCGACGGCGACCTCCCGCGCCGCCGCGCAGGTGGCGTCCTCGGGCGCCCCGTCGACCCCCACCACCGAGAGCATCGCCTGCTCGACCCGGTCGGGGGTGCCCGGAATCGGCCGGTGCGTGGTCACCTGGCAGAACGCGCCGGACGTGGTGACCTGGACCTGCCGCCCGCCCAGCGCCTCCGTCGCGCCCGGCGTAGTGTCCCCGCCCACCGACAGCGCGAAACTGACCTTGCCGCGGATGCAGCTGTGCCCGGACAGCGCCGGGGCCGGTTTGGTCTCCGGGCCGGCGGCGGCGTCGAGTTCGTGCTGGTCGAGCGACGCGCACGGGGCGACCCGTCCCCACGAACGCTGGTCGAGGTTCAGCCGCCCGACCTTGCGCGCGCCGATCACCCCGGCCGCGCCGTCGACCGTCGCGTCGGCGATGCGGCAGCGGTCGACCTGATCGGCGGGCGCCGTGTCGTCGGAGGTCACCGAGATGGACAGCCTGATCCCGTCGGCGAAGGTGAGCAGCCGGGTGCAGGCGGTGTCCTCGTTGAACGTCGACCGCTGGATGCTGACGCCTTCCGGCAGCGGACCGGCGTATTCGTACGGTTGATTGTTCGGATCCTGGCCGGAAGTGATCGGGCCGGTGGTCACGGTGTAGCGATTGGCGCCCTCGACGAATTCGAGGCGGCAGAACTCGAAAGAGCTCAACGGCGGTTTGACCGCGTTTCCGCCGCCGATCACTTTCCGCTGGTCGACGAGGCTGCAGTAATCCAGCGACGAGTATTCCCCGAGCGCCGCGGAAGCGGTCAGGGCCTCCTCACCCGCCGTGGTCGACGGCGCCACCGCCGGTTCCGGGGTGGAACAGGCCGCGGTGAGGAACAGGCCGCAGAGTGCTGCGCTGAGTCTCTTCGAGGGCACCGGAGCAGTATCGTCAAAAGATCGCGGAACACCAGCCCCTACGGGCGAAGAACACAGGGTCCGCCACGTTTTCCCAGGTGAATGCCTTACCGCGATTTCACGCCCTTAGGGGTGCGTTTCGTTCCGCGGTGGGATGCGGAAGGGCCGTCACGAGACGAGAATGGGTTTCACACACCGTGACGACCGAGAGGGAAGACCCGTGACGAACCCCGTAGCCGCCCGCCTGACCCGACCGCGCCAGGGCCGCATGATCGGCGGCGTCTGCGCCGGTCTCGCCAAACGCTTCGGCACCACGCCGGGCAAGGTCCGCCTGCTCGCCGTGCTGTCCTGCCTGCTGCCCGGCCCGCAGTTCATCGTCTACCTCGTGCTGTGGCTCGCCCTGCCCGAGAGTGAGTACTGAGTCCTCAGGCGTTGGGATCGAAGGGGATGCCCGCCGGTTTGGCCTTCCCCAGATTGTGTTCGAAGGCGCCGTCCTTGATCGCCAGGCTCGCGCTGCCGAAATCGGCGCGGACGAGCGTGTCACGGATACCGGGCGGGAACCTGTCCCAGCTGACGAGGTCCGGGTACTGCCAGGCGTTGTAGTGGTTCTCCGGCGGCTCGGTCGCGCTCGCGATGCGGAAGCAGTGGGTGCTCGCGCCGTCCTTGTGATAGACGATCTTCGGGTGGGTCCCCTCCCAGGAGACCTTGGAGCGGTCGTAAGTGGAGTAGTTGCCGTGCGCTGACGTCGAGACGTACCGGGCTTGGCCCTCGTTGACCCAGACGACGACGTGCTCGATGTCGTGCCGGTGCCCGCAGCAGTCGATACCCGGCACGGCTTGGTCCTTCTCGAAGTACAGGTCGTAGAGGTGGGCGCACCAGCCGTTGTTGCACTTCGACCGCGCGTAGGAGTTGGTGTTGTCGAGGTCCGACCGGTCGCGGCACTGACCGTTGAGGGCGCCGGAGTTCTTGAGCCCGGTGGCGATCGCGCCGGTCGGTGAGATCGCGGGCGTCGGATAGCAGCCGTCGGTGTCGTAGTCGAACGCGGGCTGCCAGGTGCTGTCGGCGTCGGTCGCGTTCGAGGGCAGGGCCTGCGGTGGTTCGGCCCAGGCGACGGCCGGCGCGAGCGTGGTGATGAGGACCGCCCCGACCAGGCCCTGCAGGAGACGGCGTGTCAGCTTCTTCGGCAAGGCAGGCGCCCTTCTCTAGGTACCGATGCGGGGCTGAGGATCCCCGATCGCCCCGCGAGGCGTACACCGCCGAAGGTGGGGAATTCACGAAGTCCGAAGTGGACAACCGTGACCGTGCTCCAACGTCGCACACGCGTGATTGAAGGCGTAACTCGCGTGTCTGGAGGGCGAACTCGCGTGAAGGCCCCCTTCCCTCGGCTGAGCCGAGGGAAGGGGGCCTTCACGCGCGAAGTGGGAGCTAGTCGGTGTAGGTCAGGTTCTTGCCGCTGGCACCGTCGAACAGCTTGATCTTGTCCGCGTCGAACCACAGCTCGACGTCCTGGTTCTCCGCCGCCGACGAGGCCGCCGAGAGGCGGGCCACGATCTGCGACTCGGAGCCGGGGACGTCCGAGGAACCGCTGTCGGCGGCGAGATCCGCGAGGTCGGACGACGACGCGGCCTCACCCTCGACCGAGAAGTGCGCGAACTTCTCGGAGCCCATCGACTCGAGGACGTCGACGTGGGCGGTGAACGTCGCGCCCTGGCGGGCGGCGGCGTCCACCAGCGCGGCGTCCTCGAAGTGCTCCGGCCGGATACCGACGATGACCTCACGCGGCGCGTTGGCGGCTTCCACCAGTTGCCGCACCCGGTCGGTGAGCGGGATGTCGCCCAGCGCGCTGCGGGCGGTCCCGTTCTCCAGTGTCGCGGGCACGAAGTTCATCGACGGGCTGCCGATGAACCCGGCCACGAACAGGTTCGCCGGGTTGTCGTACAGGAACTGCGGCGACCCGATCTGCTGCACATAGCCCGCCCGCAGCACGACGACCCGGTCGCCGAGGGTCATGGCCTCGGTCTGGTCGTGCGTGACGTAGAGCGTCGTCGTGCCCAGCTGTTTCTGGATCTTCGACACCGATGTCCGCATCTGGCCGCGGAGCTTCGCGTCCAGATTGGACAGTGGCTCGTCCATCAGGAACGCCTTGGGGTTGCGGACGATCGCGCGCCCCATCGCGACGCGCTGCCGCTGGCCACCGGACAGGTTCGCCGGTTTGCGGTCCAGGTGCCCGGTCAGATCGAGGATCTGCGCCGCCTCCTCGACCTTCGCCCGCACCGTCCGGTCGTCGACCTTCGCCAGCCGCAACGGGAACGCCATGTTCTCCCGCACGCTCATGTGCGGGTACAGCGCGTAGGACTGGAACACCATCGCGATGTCGCGGTCCTTCGGCGCCTTCTCGTTGACGCGCCGGCCGTCGATGCGCAGTTCGCCGGAGGAGATGTCCTCCAGCCCCGCGACCATGTTCAGGGTCGTGGACTTCCCGCAGCCGGACGGGCCGACCAGGATGATGAACTCACCGTCGGCGATCGTGATGTCCACTTCGGACACCGCGAGGGCGCCGTCGGGGTACTTCTTGGACACTTTTTCGAGAACGATTTCAGCCATGGGTCAGCCCTTCACCGCACCGGACGTCAGCCCCGCCACGATGCGACGCTGGAAGAACAACACGAACAGGATGATCGGGACGGTGATCACCACGGCGGCCGCGGAGATCGTCCCGGTCGGGTCTTCGAACTGCGACGACCCGGTGAAGAACGACAGCGCCGCCGGGACCGTGCGCGAGGCCTCGGTCGAGGTCAGCGAGATCGCGAACAGGAAGTCGTTCCAGCAGAAGATGAACACCAGGATCGCGGTGGTGAACACCCCCGGTGCCGCCAGGGGCGCGATCACCTTGCGGAACGCCTGCGCCGGGGTCGCGCCGTCCATCTTCGCCGCCTTTTCCAGCTCCCACGGGATTTCCCGGAAGAACGCGGACAGCGTGTAGATCGACAGTGGCAGCGCGAACGTGATGTAGGGCAGGATCAGCCCCGGCCAGGTGTCGAACAGGCCCAGCTCACGTTCGATGTTGAACAGCGGCGTCACCAGCGACACCTGCGGGAACATCGCGATCAGCAGCGACATCCCGACCAGCACCTGCTTGCCGGGGAAGTCCAGCCGCGCGATCGCGTACGCCGCCATCGTGCCTAGGACGACCGCGATCACCGTCGCGATGATCGCGATCCCGATCGAGTTCACCAGTGCCCTGATGAACTCCGTGGTCTCGAAGATGTCCGCGTAGTTCTGCCACGTCCATTCCGACGGGATGAAGTTCCCGTCGTCCAGGGTCTCCTTGGTCTTGAACGAAAGCGAGACCACCCAGAGCACCGGGAACAGCGCGAACACCAGGACGAGGATGTCGACGAGGCCCCACTTGAACTTGCGGCCGGGAGTGACCGCTCCACCGATCGCCATCAGCGCTTACCCCCATTGTCACTGCCGGGTGCGGCCGTGCCGAACACCTTGATGAAGATGAACGCGATGATCGCCACCGTGATGAAGATCAGCACCGCCATCGTCGACCCGATCCCGAGGTTCAACCCCTTGACCAGGTTGTTGTAGGTCTGCATCGACACCGAAGACGTATCTTGCGCGCCGTTGGTGAGCACGAAGATGTTGTCGAAGATGCGGAACGCGTCCAGGGTGCGGAACAGCAGCGCCACCAGGATCGCCGGCTTCATCACCGGCAGCATCACCTTCGTGAACCGCTGCCACGCCGTCGCGCCGTCCATCGCAGCGGCCTTCAGCAGGTCGTCCGGCACCAGCGCCAGCCCCGCCATCAGCAGCAGCGCCATGAACGGCGTCGTCTTCCAGACCTCGGCCAGCACGATGATCGCCAGCGAAGGCCAGTACTCGGTCAGCGGCGCGCTGTCCGGGAAGAACAGGTTGGCCAGGTAGCCCGTGTCCGGCGTCCAGGCGTAGTACCAGGAGAACGCCGCGACCACCGTCACGATGCCGTACGGGATCAGGGCGACCGTCCGCACGAGGCCCCGTCCGACGAGCGTCCGGTGCATGATCAGCGCCAGTCCCATGCCCAGGACGAACTCGATCACCACCGAAACGATGGTCAACCCCATCGTCGTCCCGAACGCCGTCCACCAATATCCGTTGGACAGCACCGCGATGTAGTTGTCGAGACCGACGAACTCCTGCTGCGCCGGGAACCTGAGGTCGTAGCGCTGCAGGGAGAGCCAGATCGAGTAGATGATCGGGTACCCGGTGACCGCGATCATCACGATCGCCGCCGGGGCGCACAGCCAGAGCCCGAGTCTGCGCTCGGCCTTCTTTCCTTCACTGAGAACGGGTTTGGTCTTCTTACCCGGTTTGCTCGCGGTCGCCGAGCCGGCGGTTTCCTGCACGGTCACGGGATCACTCCCTTCGACTGGAGCGCGTCGGCGAGCTGTTCCTTCAGCTTCTCCGCCGTCTTCCGCGGATCGATTTCAGAAGGCGGGGAAAGCACCTTCGACAACACGGTCGACGCGTTCTGGTACGCCGGGGTCAGCGGACGCACCGCGGCGTCCTTGAGGGCCTCCAGAATCGTCTCCCGCATCGGGTACTTCGTGTCCATGCTCGGGTTGTCGTCGCTCTGCGGCGCCGTCGCGTCGAGCGGCAGCGTGTCCGTGTAGAGCGACTCGATCGTCGGCGGGACACCGTCCTTGAGCGCGGAGAACTTCTGGTTCTTCGCGCTGCGCAGGCACAGCGCGACCTCGTAGGCCTCGGCCTTGTGCTTCGAGGTCGAACTGACCGCCAGGTTGTAGCCACCGATCGTGGTCTTGGCGGGTTTGCCCGCTTCGAATTCCGGATAGGTGGTCCACTTGAAGTGCTTCAGCTCGTCCTTCTTCTCCTTGGCATAGGAGGCGTAGACGAACGGCCAGTTCAGCTCGAAGGCGGCGTTCCCGCGCTGGAAGGCCTGGCGGACCTCGTCCTCTTTGGAGTTGGTCAGCGACGGGTCGGTGATCCCGGCCGTGGTGACCTTCTTGAGCATCTCCAGCGCCTTGATCGCGCCCTCGTCCATCACGACCGACTTGCCGTCGTCGGAGAGGATCTTGCCGCCCGCCGACTCGACGAGCGTGTTGTAGATGACGACCAGGCCTTCGTACTGCGCGCCGGTGAACACGACGTTCGCCGGCTTGCCCTGCGCCTTGAGCGCCTGGGCCTGCTGGATCATCTCGTCCCAGGTCTTCGGCGGCGTCGGGGTCAGCCGGTCGTCGTACCAGAGCAACTGGACGTTGGTGTTCTTGGTCGCCGCGTAGAGCTTTCCGTTCCACGTGGCGGTTTCGAGCGGCCCCGGCAGGACACCCGCGGTCGCCTCGGCCTTGGCTTCACCCGTCCATTCGTCGACCCAGCCCGCCTCGGCGAATTCCGAGACCCAGGTGACGTCCAGCCCCAGTACGTCGAGTGAATCGTCCCCGGCGGCCAGGCGCCGGACCATCTGTTCCCGCTGGCCGTCGGCCGGTCGCGGGAGTTTGTTGTAGACGACCTCGTAGCGCCCGCCCGAGGCCTTGGTGCAATCGTCCACAACGGACTGGAAATTGTCTTCGGGCGCGTAGTAGACGTTGATCTTCAGTCCGGCATCCGAACCGCAACCCGCCAGCAAGCCGGCCGTCAGCGCTACCGCGCCGAGTAGCGAGCCGGTGCGGCCTGGTGAGCGGCCCCTCCGGCTCGCGCTCATCCTCTTCCCCATGAGGCCTCCTCACCCGCGCACGCCTGGGGAACGGCGGCACTAGGACGCGTTGAAGACGCCGCGCGCCAGCACCCCGACGTGCTAGTGCTCGGGCGGACACGCTGGAGTACGCGACCGCCCGACTGGTGTTGTGCAACCTATTCCGGGCGATCACCGCCCGCAAGCAGTATCGGTAACGATTCAGCGGACCGCACGACGAACAGGTGAACGAGTACCGCCGAATGTCACCGGGCGGGCCGGCCGCCCAACGCGAGCTGGGCGAGGAGTTCGCGACCGCGCTCGGCCGAACGGGGCTGGCAGAGCACGTCGTAGCGGCCGGCGACCAGCTGGCTCGCGGAGGAGAAGTCGCGGCGGGACATGCTGTAGCTGATCGCCGCGAAGACCGTCCACGCCAGAATGCCGAGCACGAGCCCGCCGATCATGGGCTGCCAGGCGAAACCCTGGTTGTTGAACATGCCCAGCAGCAACCCGATGATCAGGCCGAACCACGCGCCGGACACCGCGCCCGTGCCCAGCACCCGGCCCCAGCTCAGCCTGCCGACGACGCGCTCGACGAGCATCAGGTCGACGCCGACGATGGTCACGTCGGAGACCCCGAACTCCTTCTCCGCGAGGAAACCGACGGCTTGCTGGGCTTCGCCGTACGTCGCGTAGGAACCGATCGGCCAGCCGGAAGGCGGTGTCGGCAGCCTGGGCAGCCCGCCCGCGGCCCGGCCGCTTCCGCCAAAGGGAGCACTCACGTAATCACCTCTCGCCCGTCCTGGTCCATCTTCTCAAGGACGGGCGAAAGGCGCGAACGTGAGCTGAAGGACGCCTTCCTCGCGTAGGACGTGGTGAGGGGAGCTTTCACCGCATCCGATGCGGTGAAAGCGTCCTTCAGCGCCCGTCAGGAGCGGGACTTGTACTCGCGGAGCAGGCCGCGGCTGATGATGGTCTTCTGGATCTCGCTGGTGCCTTCGCCGATGAGCAGGAACGGTGCCTCGCGCATGAGGCGTTCGATCTCGTACTCCTTGGAGTAGCCGTAGCCGCCGTGGATGCGGAAGGAGTCCTGGGTGACCTCGGCGCAGTACTCGCTGGCGATCAGCTTGGCCATGCCCGCTTCGACGTCGTTGCGCTCGCCGGAGTCCTTGAGGCGGGCGGCGTTGACCATCATCAGGTGCGCGGCCTCGACCTTGGTGGCCATCTCGGCGAGTTTGAACGCGACCGCCTGGTGCTCGGCGATGGCCTTGCCGAAGGTCTTGCGCTGCTGGGCGTACTCGACGGCGAGTTCGAACGCGCGGATCGCGATACCGCAGGCGCGGGCGGCGACGTTGACGCGGCCGACCTCGACACCGTCCATCATGTACGCGAAGCCCTTGCCCGGCGCTTCGCCGAGAACCTTGTCGGCACCGATCTTGTAGCCGTCGAACACGGCTTCGGTGGTGTCGACGCCCTTGTAACCCATCTTGTCGATCTTGCCGGGGATGGTGAGGCCGGGAGCGACCTCGCCGAAGCCCTCGGGCTTCTCGACCAGGAACGTGGTCAGGTTCTGGTGGGCCTTCTCGGCGCCTTCGTCGGTCTTGACGAGCAGCGCGATCAGGTTGGAGCTGCCGCCGTTGGTCAGCCACATCTTCGAACCGTCGATGACGTAACCGTCGTCGGTCTTGCGGGCGCGGGTCTTGATCGCGGCGACGTCGGAGCCGAGGTCGGGCTCGGACATCGAGAACGAGCCGCGGACCTCACCGGTCGCCATCCGCGGCAGGAAGTGCTGCTTCTGCTCCGGCGTCCCGTGCTGCTTGATCATGTGCGCGACGATGAAGTGCGTGTTGATGACGCCGGAGACGCTCATCCAGCCGCGTGCGATCTCCTCGACCACGAGCGCGTAGGTCAGCAGCGATTCGCCGAGGCCGCCGTACTCCTCCGGGATGGTGAGCCCGAACAGGCCCATCTCCTTCATCCCCTCGACGATGTCGGTGGGATAGGTGTCGGAATGCTCGAGCTCCTGCGCGCGCGGGATGACCTCCTTGTCCACGAACTGGCGGACCGTGGCCAGGATTTCGGACTGCACGTCGGTCAAACCGGCGGTCTGGGCGAGGCGAGCCATCGCTGCTCCCTAAATTCGCGCGCGCCGGGCTCCCGGCGCTGGGTTACCGGTGAGTATGACGCCTGACCGGGGACCCCGCTATGAGCGCAGTCACGCGTACGCCATCCGTGGCAAGGGCCATCGCGTTCCCCGTCGCACTGAACATCGCCGCGAAACACGGCGCTTTCCGGTAGCGATACGGTCCTCGTCTACGAGGGGACCAGCATGACGAATCCGCATGACCCGTACGGGCAGCAGCCGTCCGGGCAGTTCCAGCAGCCCTACGGTCTCCAGCCGTATCAGCCGCCGCCTCAGCAGTACTACGTCCAGCAGACCTACGTGCGGCCGCCGGACCAGGGCATGGCGGTGGCGTCGCTGGTGTGCTCGCTGATCGGGCTGCTCATGTGCTTCCCGGCGATCCTGGGGATCATCTTCGGGCACATCGCGCTCTCGAAGGCCAAACGCGGCGAAGCGGGCGGCCAGGGCATGGCGCAGGCGGGCATGATCATCGGCTACGTGGTCACCGCGCTCTGGCTGATCCCGGTCATCCTGTGGTTCATTTTCGTCGTGCTCGCGATCGGAGCCGCGAACGTCTCGTGACCCGTCCCCGGATACGGTGGTGTCCCGCACGAACCAGGGGGCCAACCGGATGAGCAGTTCCGACTCGCAGGACACACCGTCGACGTCGTCCTACACCGACTCGAACACCTTCTCCGACCCGACTGTGGTGTCTTCGGCGTCCGAGACCGTGGCGAACCCGGTGGAACCGCAGCAGTTCCAACCGCCGGCACCCTTCACCCCGCCTCCGCCGTTCGAGCCGCCCGCTCCGTTCGAGGCGCCTTCGGCTTCTGCTCCGGACCCCGATCCGGCTTCCGTCCCGGTTCCGGTCGAGACGTACGGGCAGGCCATCGATCCGCTGACCGCCGAGCCCGTTCCGCCGCCCTACGCGACTCCGGAGCCGCTGGCCCCGCCGGTGTACACGCCCGTGCCGTTGCCCGCCGCGTATCCGGCGCCGCAGCCGTACAACCCGTACGCGGCGGTAGCTCCCCCGCGATCGCAGGACAACGGGATGGCGATCGCCGGGCTGGTGTGCTCGCTCATCGGGATCTGCTCCTGTGTGACGGTGATCGTCGGGCTGATCCTGGGACACATCGGGCTGGCGAAGGCGAACCGCGGTGAGGCGGGTGGACGTGGCATGGCGCTCGCGGCGGTGATCATCGCCTACGTCGTGATCGCGCTGTACGTCGGTTTCGGCGGCACGATGATCATGCTCGGCGTGAACGGCGAGCTCGATTAGAGCCTTTACTGACTCGGCTGCGGTTGATCCCCCCAGCCGAGTCCGTGAAGGTTTCCTCGGCTCAGCCGAGGTAGCTCGACCTTCATCACCATGCCGAGGTACATGAAGGCCCCCTTCCTTGCGCCTGGCGCAAGGAAGGGGGCCTTCATGTACTCAGGCAGAGCCGGAGGACAACCGGTACCGACCACTCACGAGACCTGCCCCACGTCCCCCGGTTCTCTGGGCGCCGGCGCCACCTGACCGTTGGCCTCCGACGAAGGTGCTTCCCGCTTCGGCGTGTTCGCGTCGAGGAAACGCAGCAGTTCCACCGGGAACGGCAAGACCAGCGTCGAGTTCTTCTCCGCCGAGACCTGCACGACGGTCTCCAGCAGCCGCAACTGCAACGCCGCCGGAGTGTCGGCCATGGTCGCGGCCGCCTGCGAAAGCTTGTACGACGCCTGCAACTCCCCGTCGGCTGAAATGACCCGCGCCCGCCGTTCGCGTTCGGCTTCGGCCTGGCGCGACATCGAGCGTTTCATCGACTCCGGCAGCGCGACGTCCTTGATCTCGACGCGGTCGATGTGGATGCCCCAGTCCAAGGCCGGGCTGTCGATCATCAGCTCCAGGCCCTCGTTCAGCCGTTCGCGGTTCGACAGCAGGTCGTCCAGGTCGCTCTTGCCGATGATCGACCGCAGCGAGGTCTGCGCGACCTGGCCGACGGCCGAGCGGTAGTCCTGCACGTTGACCGCGGCCAGCACCGGGTCGATCACCTTGAAGTACACGACCGCGTCCACCCGCACGGTGACGTTGTCGCGGGTGATGCCGTCCTGCGCGGGGATCGGCATCGTGACGATCTGCATGTTGACCTTCTGCAGTCTGTCCGCGAACGGCACCAGCAGCGCGAGCCCCGGCTGCCGGATCGCCGGGCGCACCCGCCCGAACCGGAACACGAGGCCGCGTTCGTACTGTTTCACCACGCGAAGGCTGGCCGCGAGCCACGCACCGCCCGCGACGACGACCGCACTGAGAATCTCCACCACCATGGCTGCTCCCGGGGTTGTTCTCGCTGTTCACGGTACGCCCGGCGGGTCACGAGGGAAACACGGTGGACAGGCCTGCCAAGGTGGGTCCGTGACCGGTTTCAAGATCCCGCCCAAGTTCCTCGACCGTGCCGCCGATCTCGGCCCCGGAGCAGCCGAGTGGCTCGATTCCCTCCCGTTCCTCGCCGAGAAGTACACCGCCAAATGGCAGCTCGACTACGACGGCGAGGCCATGCACGGCTTCGTCGGCGTCGCGCAGCCCGTGCGCCGCGCGGACGGCTCCCCCGCGATCCTCAAACTCGGCTGGCCGCACGAGGAATCCGACGACGAACCGCTCGCACTGTCCACTTGGGCCGGTCAGGGCGCGGTTCTGATGTACGACAACGTGCCCGAAGACGGCGTGCTGCTCCTGGAGCGGCTCGACGCCGGCCGGTCGCTGGAAACGGAGCCGATCCGAGAGGCCGTCGAGACCGTCGGCGCGCTGGCGCGGCGGCTGGCCGTCCCCGCTCCCGAAACGCTGCGGCGATCCCTTCGCGAGGAAGCCGCGGAGCTGGTCGCCGAACTCCCGGAGACCTGGAGCGAGCTCGGCGAACCGTTCGAGCGCAAGTACATCGACGCCGCCGTGGAAATCTGCGTGAACCTCGGGCCGGAGGCCGGTGAGCTGATGGTGAACGAGGACCTGCACTTCGAAAACGTCCTCGCCGGGGAGCGCGAACCGTGGCTGGTGATCGACCCGAAGCCGCTTTCGGGTGACCTCGAGTTCGGCGCTATCTCGATTCTCTGGAACCGGGCGAACGAGTCCACAATGGACGAAAAGATCGCGTGGTTCACCGCGGCCGCCGGGCTGGACGCCGAACGCGCGCGGGCATGGACGCTGGTCCGCGCGGTGCAGAACTGGACCTGGCTGTACGAAGACCTCGCCGAGGGCGCCTCGCCCGAGACCCTCGCCGAAGACCCGGCCTACGCCGCCGTTCCCGCGATCGCCGCCTGGGCATTGCGGTGATCACACGAATCGTCTGCCGCCCCGGGAGCGGATAACCTTCGGACATGGCAGCCGTGAACAGGGTATTCGCAGCTCAGCTGGCCGGTTTGCCGGTTTTCGGCCCCGATGGTGAATCGATCGGCAAGGTGCGGGACCTGGTGGCGGGCCTGCGCCTCGACCAGCAACCCCCGCGGATCCTCGGCATCGTGGTCGAGCTGACGACGAGGCGCCGCGTGTTCGTGCCGATGTTGCGCGTGACGTCGATCGAGCCCAGCGCCGTCACGCTCGCCACCGGATCGGTGAACATGCGGCGGTTCCATCAACGGCCCAACGAGGTGCTGGTGGTCGGGCAGCTGTTCGACGCGCACGCCACCCTCGCCGGCTCGGACACGCGGGTCACCGTCGTCGACGCCGGCATGGAACCGACGCGGACGCGGGACTGGGTGCTCGCGAAACTCGCGATCCGGGAACGGTCGAGCAGGCTCGGCCTCGGCAGACGGCGTTCGGCGATGCAGGTGCTGCCGTGGGCGGAGGTGTCCGGGCTCGGGCTCACCGACCTGACCGGCCAGACCCAGGGCGCGGCGCAGCTGCTGATGCTGTTCGACACCATGCGCGCGGCCGACGTCGCCGCCACGGTCCGCGACCTGCCGCTCAAACGACGGCACGAAGTCGCCGACGCGATGGACGACGAGCACCTCGCCGACGTCATCGAGGAGCTTCCCGAAGACGACCAGAAGGAACTGCTGTCCTACCTCGCCGAGGAACGCGCCGCCGACATCCTCGAAGCGATGGACCCCGACGACGCCGCCGACCTGCTGGCCGAGCTGGCCCCCGCCGAACAGAACCGGTTCCTGGAGCTGATGGAACCCGAGGAGTCGGCACCGGTGAAGCGGCTGCTGGAGTACTCCTCCGACACCGCGGGCGGGTTGATGACGCCCGAGCCGGTGGTGCTGACGCCGGACGCCACGGTCGCCGAGGCGCTCGCGCACATCCGCAACGCGGACCTCCCGGTGGCGCTGGCGAGCATGGTGTTCGTCTGCCGCCCGCCGACCGAGACGCCGACCGGTCGCTTCGTCGGCGTCGTCCACTTCCAGCGGCTGCTGCGCGAACCACCCGCGGAGATGGTGGCGAGCGCCATCGACTCCCAGCTGCCCGCGCTGCGGCCGAACGCCACCTTGTCCGAGGTCACGCGCTACTTCGCCGCCTACAACCTCACCTGCGGGCCGGTGGTGGACGCCGAAGACCACCTGCTCGGCGCGGTCACCGTCGACGACGTGCTCGACCACCTGCTGCCGGAGGGCTGGCGCGAGACCGGGCTGCACGACATCACCGGCGAGATCCACGCGGAGACCGAGGAGGCGGAACGTGCCTGAACTGATGTCCGGGCGGCGGCTGGACCAGCCCCGCGGCCAGAGCCGGTTCAGGCTGAACATCGATCCGGACACCTTCGGCAGGCTCACCGAACGGGTCGCGCGGTTCCTCGGCACCGGCAAGTACCTGTTCTGGCAGACGCTGATCGTCATCGTCTGGATCGTGCTGAACCTGGTCGCGGTCTCGCTGCGGTGGGACCCGTACCCGTTCATCCTGCTGAACCTGGCGTTCTCGACGCAGGCCGCGTACGCCGCGCCGCTGATCCTGCTGGCGCAGAACCGGCAGGACGACCGCGACCGCGTCTCGCTGGAGGAAGACCGCAATCGCGCCGCGCAGACGAAGGCGGACACCGAATACCTCGCGCGGGAGCTGGCGTCGCTGCGGATCGCGCTCGGCGAGGTCGCCACGCGGGACTTCCTGCGGGGCGAACTCGACCGGCTCCGTGAGGATCTTGACGTCAAGCCGCGCAAGGCCAAACCCGACCGCACGCCTACCGGTACGTAACATGGACGTGTGACCAGTACGCAGCAACTCCCCAGCGTCGACGATGTCCGCACCGCGCTGAAGGCCGTGTACGACCCGGAGATCAAGAAACCGATCACCGAACTCGGCATGGTCAAGGACGTGGAGGTCGGCTCGGACGGTGTGGTCACCGTCGGGATCTACCTGACGGTCGCCGGTTGCCCGCTGAAGGCGACACTGACCAACGACACCACCGAAGCCGTCAAGAAGCTCCCCGGCGTCAGCGACGTCCGGGTCGAGCTCGACGTGATGAGCGACGAGCAACGCACGGAGCTGCGAAAATCGCTGCGCGGTGACGCCGCGGAGCCGGTGATCCCGTTCGCGCAGCCGGGTTCGATGACGCGGGTCTACTGCGTCGCGTCCGGCAAGGGCGGCGTCGGCAAGTCCTCGGTGACGGTGAACCTCGCGGCCGCGATGGCCGAACGCGGGCTTTCCGTCGGCGTGGTGGACGCGGACATCTACGGGCACTCGGTGCCGCGGATGCTCGGCGCGCGGGAGAAGCCGACCAAGGTCGACACCATGATCATGCCGCCGCAGGCGCACGGCGTGAAGGTCATCTCGATCGGCATGTTCACCCCGGGCAACACCCCCGTGGTGTGGCGCGGGCCGATGCTGCACCGCGCGCTGCAGCAGTTCCTCGCCGACGTGTTCTGGGGCGACCTCGACATCCTGCTGCTGGACCTGCCGCCGGGCACCGGCGACATCGCGATCTCGGTGGCGCAGCTGATCCCGAACGCGGAGATCCTCGTCGTCACCACCCCGCAGCAGGCGGCCGCCGAGGTGGCCGAGCGCGCGGGCGCGATCGCGCTCCAGACGCGGCAGCGCGTGGCCGGGGTCATCGAGAACATGTCGTGGCTGGAGACGCCCGACGGCCAGCGGATGGAGATCTTCGGCGCCGGTGGCGGGCAGTCCGTCGCGGACTCGCTGTCGAAGTCGGTCGGGTCGACCGTGCCGCTGCTCGGCCAGGTCCCGATGGACCCGCGCGTGGTCTCCAACGGCGACGCCGGGACACCGATCGTGCTCGCCGAGCCGGACGCGCCGGCGTCGCTCGTGCTCAAGGAGGCGGCGAAGAAGCTGACCGTCCGGGCGCGCGGGCTGGCCGGGATGATGCTGAACGTCACCCCCGCAGGCCGCTGACCCTATGCGTTTAGTCCTCTGAATGCGGTACTTGCACGCGCAAGGATCGCATTCAGAGGACTGAACGCGGGTGGGTCAGGTGGCGTCCGGGTCGACCGGCGGGCGCTCCCCCGGCTTCAGCGGCTCGGGCTGCGAAGCCGTCGCCGGGTAGCCGTTGGGCTTCGAAGCCCCGTTGGCACCGTTCGTCCCATTGGCGGCAGTGGTGCCACTGGTGCCGTTGATGTTGTTGATCCCCAGCGGATCCGAGTCACCGTCGAACAGGTGCTGGGTGACGACCCGCTTCGGGTCGAAGTTCCGCAGGCCTCGCAGGTCCTCCAGCGGCTTGCGCAGCTGATCGAACTCCGGGCCCATCTCCTCGCGCAGTTGCGTCTTGGCCCCGGTCGCGAAGTCGCGGACCTTGCGGACGCTCTTCGCCACCCAGGAGGCCGCTTCGGGCAGCCGTTCCGGACCGAGGATGAAAAGACCCGCGACGACGATGATGAGGATCTCTCCCCAGCCGACACTCTCGAACACCCGTGTGAACCTCCGCCTCGGCGTCTTCCCCGTTCAGGGTACCCGGCCGAACCCGCTAGTCCGAGGCCAGTTTCACGTCGACGACAAGTGAAGACCCATCCCGGACAAGGCGGACAGGGACCACTTCGCCGACTTCGCGGGCGCGGACCGCGACGAGCAGTTCCGCCGAGTCGCGCACGAGCCGTCCGCCGACCTCCGTGATGACGTCGCCTTCTTTGATCCCGGCGGAGGCCGCGGGGCCCCCAGGAGCGACGTTGCGGACCTGTGCGCCCATCGTGCTGGAGCCCGCGACGGTCGACGAAGCGTTGATGCCGATGTCGGGGTGGACGACCTTGCCGTCCTTGATCAGTGTTTTCGCGATCTTCACCGCGTAGTCACTGGGGATGGCGAACCCGATGCCGATGCTGCCGCCTTCGGCACTGGAGGAGCGGATCGCGGAGTTGATCCCGACCAGCGCACCGGTCGCGTCGACGAGCGCCCCGCCCGAGTTGCCGTGGTTGATCGCGGCGTCGGTCTGGATGGCCTCGTAGATCACCGGCGCGCTGCCACCGTCGCCACCGGCGGTCACCGGGCGGTTGAGCGCGCTCACGATGCCCGCGGTGACCGAGTTCTGCAGCGCCAGCGGCGAACCGACCGCGATCACCGAGTCGCCGACGGCGAGGTCGGAAGACTTCCCGACCTGCAGCGCGGTCAGGTTCTTGACGTCGACCTTGACCACGGCGAGGTCGGTTTTGGGGTCGGCGCCGACCACCTTCGCTTCGACGCGCCTGCCGTCGAAGAACACGGCGGTGACCTTGGTGGCCGCGTCGGCCGTCGCGGCGGAGATCACGTGTTCGTTCGTGAGCACGTAGCCCTGGGTGTCGATGACGACGCCGGAGCCCTGCTGGCCCGCGTCGGCGCCGGGTTTGAACACCTCGAGCGAGACCACGGCCGGCGCGACCCGGTGGGCGATGTCCGCGATCGATCCCGCCGGACGTTCCTTGGCCGCGTCGGCTTCGGAGATGCTGGCCTGCCCGGTCAGTTCGGTGCCGGTGTCGGCGAACCACCAGCCGATCAGCCCGCCGGCGGCGCCGATGACCAGCGCGACCGCGGCGAGCATCGCCAATGCCTTCGTCTGCACACGCCGCCCGAACAGGACCTCCGGAAGGCTCAGCAGCGCACCCTGCGGGCGCTTCGCGTCCTTCTCCTCGTCCGCGTCCTGCTGTACGGCGGGGCCGGCGAGCACCGCGCCGGACGACGGGTCGCGCCAGGGATCCGAGGTCGTGGTCCAGAGCGGGCCTTCAGCGCCGTTCGAGGACGGTGTGGAGCCGTTGGTCCCGTGTGGGCGCTCCAGCACGACACCTTCGGCGCCCGGCGGGCGGCGGAAGGCCTCGGCGAGCGATTCCGGCGTCGGCGGCGCGAGGTTCAGGCTCGGCGCGGACTGCCCGTTGGTGCCCGGCTGGTACAGCTTGTCGAAGGCACCGTCGACACCGTGCGGCCTCCCGAACGTGGCCGCCTGCGCCGGATCGACGGCGGGCCGGGCCAGCGGGCGCGGCGCCAGCCGATCCCCCGCCGGGTCACCAGGCTGCTGCGGATTCGCGTTCGGCTGCTCGGTCATCATTCCCCGGGGCTGAGATCAGGTTGGCCGGACGCGAGAGTACGCCAAGCCTTACCCCGGATTCTGCCGTGACCACGGTGAAGTGCGCGTTGATTCCCCGAACCGGCGAGAAAAGTGACACAGAAGGCAACCGTGTCTCACGTCTGGCAGTCTAACGCGCATGTCGGAGCACCCGGGGCCGCCTTTCCCGCCCCAGAACACCCCTCAGCAGCCACGCAAGAAGAAGGGCTTCTCCTTCAAGGTCCAAATGATCCTGTTCGCCGCCTCGCTCGTCGTGGCGATCGGCGGCTTCGGCGTGATCATCACGCTGAACAACATGGCGGGGCCGGAGAAGCAGGCCAAAACGCTGACCGAGGGCGACTGCGTCGTGCTGACCGGATCCGGCGAGGAGGCCGACGCGGTCAAGACGCCGTGCGATTCACCGCAAGCGCCGTACACGGTGGGCCTCGCCGGGGTCGACGACGGTGCTTGGTCCTGCAACGACCGTTTCTACAAGTACGCCGTCCCGACACCGCTGCGCGGGAAGGGCGTCGGACTGTGCCTGGCGATCAACGCCCAGGTCGGGTCGTGTTTCGACGACATCGAGGCCAAGACACCGCCGCCGCTGACGGACTGCGGCTCGGCGCGACTGAAGATCAGCGAGGTCTTCCCGCAGACGAGCGTGGAAGGCGGCCTCTGCGCCGACGACACCGTGGAGGTCATCTCCTACGTCGGCAAGGGGACTTCGAACTTCAAGAGCGCGACGATCTGCTTCGTCACGCCCTGACGAAGCAGATCAGCGGGCCGAGACGGGCACCGGCGCGCTCGACGTGCTCGGGCTCGGCGTGGGGCTGCGCGGCGGTTCCGGCGGGGTGCCGCCGCCCAGCTGCGCGGGCAGCAGCCCGGCGTTGACCCCCTGCGGCGGGGTGAAACCGGTGTTCGGCTGGTCTTCGGTGCCGTCACCCGAGGTCGCGACGAGGGCCAGCGCGCTCAGCACCAGGCCCGAAACGACGACTCCGGCGCCCTGCGCGTACTTCCGCCGGGCGAGACCGAACCGCCCGCCGCCGAGGACGTTCGGCGACTGGCCCAGCGGCGCCGTTGATCCCAACGGCGCTGTACCGCCCAAGACCCCGGTGTCGCGGAGGCCGGCGACCCGGTCGGGCCGCTGGATGGCCACCAGCTGACCGTCGGCGGTCATCGCCAGGTTGTCCGGTGTGCCGGGAAGTTCGGTGTTCTGCGGGATGGAGCACAGGCTGGCGAGGAAACCCGCCGACATCGACGGGGCTCCCGCCTGCTTCACGGCCGCGACGGCCTGACGCTGCGCGGTCACTTCGGCAGCGCACGCCTGGCAGCGGGCGATATGCGCCGACGCCCTGTCCTGGGCGCCGAGGGACAGCTCCCCGTCGACGAAGGCGACGATGGCGTCCGGAAGCAGATGCGACTCGGGGAGTCCCCAACCTCGCGGTGCGGTCATACCCCCACCTTCGCAGACTCCTGCGCCGCGGCGCGACGACGCTCCAAAGAAGCGCGAAGCGCCTGGCGGCCGCGGTGGATCCGGCTGCGCACGGTGCCGAGCTTGACACCGAGGGTGGCGCCGATCTCCTCATACGAGAGGCCTTCGACGTCGCACAGCACGACCGCGGCACGGAACTCGGGCGGCAACTCGTCGAGCGCGGCCTGCAGGTCCGGGTCGAGATGCGTGTCCGAGTAGACCTGCTCGGGGCTCGGGTCGTCACCGACGATGCGGTCGGTGTCCTCGGGGAGGCCTTCCATCCGCACGCGGGAGCGGCGGCGGGCCATGTCGAGGAAGAGGTTCGTGGTGATGCGGTGCAGCCAGCCTTCGAACGTGCCGGGCTTGTAGGACGCGAGCGAGCGGAAGACCCGGATGAAGGTCTCCTGCGTCAGGTCCTCGGCGTCGTGGGCGTTACCGGTCAGGCGGTATGCCAGCCGGTACACGCGGTCAGCGTGCTCACGCACGACCTCGTCCCACGAGGGCGGCGTCCATGCGGCCTCGTCCACCGTCACCGGCGTGACCTGGTCCGCGTGCTGGTCCTGCATCGTTTCCTGCATCGGGGAAGTAGGCACCTCCATCAGCGTCTTCTCCCAACTACTCCACCCAACGCGGGCGATGAGCACGGTGTTCCCGTTGTCGAGGACCAGTCTGTCCGGCCTGCTTATGTTTCTAGTGAGACTGGACTGAGAGGAGGCTGAGAAGTCGGTACCAGGGAGTCTTCGCTCTTTTGACGATAGGCAGCGCTAACCTCCGCGTGTGAATTCCGGGACGCATGCGGGCTCGCCTGCCGAGGCCGCCGACGCCGACCTCGTCGACGGGTACGTCCCCGACGACGAGGTTCTGGCCACCGTGCGGGCGCGGTCGGCCGAGCTGGGGTGCGGTCCGCTGAGTGCGGGCGCGGGTGCGACTCTGCGTTTTCTCGCCACGACGCTGCGGGCGAAGGCCGTCGTGGAGGTCGGGACCGGGGCCGGGGTGAGCGGGTTGTGCCTGCTCCGCGGCATGGTCGACGACGGGATCCTCACCTCGATCGACATCGAGCCCGAGTACCACCGGGCGGCGAGGGCGGCGTTCCGCGAGGCCGGTTACCCGCCGGGGCGGACCCGGCTGATCCTGGGGCGCGCGCTCGAGGTCCTCCCCCGGCTCACCCCCGGCGGCTACGACCTGGTGTTCGTCGATTCGGCGCCGATCGAGTACCCGAGTTGCTACGAGCAGGCCGTGGCGCTGCTCCGGCCCGGCGGGATACTGGCGTTCCACAACGTCTCGGGGACGAGGGTGACCGATCCCTCACGGCGCGATCCGGACACCCTGGCGCTGCGGGAGGTCGCGCGGGCCTTCCGGGAGGACGAGCGGCTGGTTCCTGCGCTGTTGCCGGTGGGCGGCGGGCTGCTGGTCGCCGCGATCGCGTAGCAAGGGACCTTTGCTATCGCCGGGGGCTGAAGGACGCTTTGGTCGCGTCCGACGCGGCGAAGGACGCTTTCACCACGTGTGATGCGGGGAAAGTCCCCTTCAGCACGGCGGCCGCGGCCAAGGCGAGCCACGCGGCGGTGAGCACGATCAGCCAGGTCCAGCCCGCGTGCCCGTAGACGGTCGCGCCGACGGCGCCGCCGATGCTGCTGCCGAGGTAGTACGAAAGCGTGTAGAGCCCGCCCACCTGGCCTCGGGCGTTCTCGGGCGCCTCCGCGGCGGCCCAGCCGTTGGCGACGGCGTGCGCGGCGAAGAACGCGCCGGTCAGCACCACGAACCCGGCGACGACCATGGGCAGCGAGTCGGACAGCGTCAGCGCGGCGCCCGCGATCGTGAGCAGCAGGGCGCCGGCGAGCGACCGGCGGCGGCCGAACCGGCCGACGAGCTTGCCCGCCGTCGCCGACGAGACCGAGCCCATCGCGTACGCGAGGAAGACGAGCGACGCGATCGCGGGCGAGAGGTTCAGCGGCTCGCCGGTCAGCCGGAATCCGGCGGCGTTGTACAGCGCGACGAACGAGCCCATCGCCAGCAACGCGACCGCGTACTGGACCAGCAGGACCGGCTTGCGCACCGCCGCGCCGAGCCCGGCGAGCACCGCCCTGCCTTGCTCGCGTAACCGCTCTGACCTGCGACGATCCACCGAAGTGGTAGCAAAGGTCCCTTGCTCCCCCGGCGGCAGGGCCAGCACCGTGACCACCGTGCAGACCAGCCCGATCCCCGCGACCACGAGCAGCGCGCCGTGGTAGCCGAACGGTCCGGCGGTGAACCCGGCCGCGAGCCGTCCGATCATGCCGCCGATGGTGTTCCCGGCGATCATCGCGCCCACCGCCGCCGCGAGCCCGGCCTTGCCGAGCCGTTCCGCGAGGTAGGCGGCGGCCACTCCGGGGAACCCCGCGATCGCGACCCCCTGCAGCGCCCGGAGCACGAGCAGCGCCGGGTAGCTGGGCGCCAGCGGCAGCAGGAATCCGAACACGACCGACGCGACCACCGAAGCGATGATCACCGGACGCCGTCCCACGACTTCGGAGAGCGCGGCGATGGGCAGGACGGCGATCGCGAGGGCACCGGTCGCGACACTCACCGCGAGCGAGGCGCCACCGGGATCGAGGTGGTACTGCTCGGCCAGCTGCGGCAGCACCGGCTGGGGCGCGTAGAGCAGCGCGAACGAGGAGATCCCGGCCGCGGCGACGGCGATCGTCACGCGGCGGGTGGTTCGGGTGGCAGGCACGATCCCGAAGCTAAGCCTGGCTAAACGATACGTCTAATACGATTATCTGCGACAATCGATACTGTGCTGAATGAAAGGATGACCGCCCAGCTAGCCCCGCAGCTCGCTCTGCTCACCGCACTCCGCCGCACGACGAACGTCACACGCGCGGCCGAGCTGCTCGGTGTCCCACAGCCCACGGTAAGCCGCCGGATCGCGGCGCTCGGCGAGGCCCTCGGCGCCCCGCTCACGGTCCCCGACGGTCGCGGCATCCGGCTCACCCGCGCCGCCGAGCTGCTGGCCGACGCCGCCGAACGTGCCCTCGCCGCCGTCGACGCCGGGGTCCGCCAAGCCCGCGAAGAGGTCGACCCCGGCTCCGGGCACGTCGTCCTCGGCTTCCTGCACCTGCTCGGCAGGTCGCTGGTCCCCACGTTGCTTCGCGGCTACCGCGCGGACCATCCGGATGTCCGGTTCACGCTGGTCCAGGGCTCTCGCCAGGACATGGTCGACAGGCTCACCAGCGGCGAGCTCGACCTCGCGCTGCTCGCGCCCGCCCCCGTCGACGACCCGCTGCTCGACACCGCCGTACTCACCGAGCAGGAGATCTTCCTGTCCGTTCCGACGTCGCACCGCCTCGCCGACCGGCCCAGCGCCGCCATCGAGGACCTCAAGGACGAGGAGTTCGTGCTCCTCGAAACCGGCTACGGCCTCCGCACCATCACCGACGACCTGTGCGCGGCGGCCGGCTTCGAACCGAAGATCGCCTTCGAGGGCCAGGAGTCCGACACCGTCCGCGGACTGGTCGCCGCCGGGCTCGGTGTCGCGCTGCTCCCCCGCTTCGAACCGGGCAGCCCCGCGGGTGTCGTCGAAGTCCCGCTGGTGCCGCCGGTCGGGCGGACCATCGGGCTGGCCTGGCGTCGCGACGTGGTCCTGCCGCCCGCCGTGCTGCGGTTCCGTGAGCGGGTCCGCGCGCGGCCCTGGTGACGTTCGTCGGGGTCGATCCCTGCCGTTCGTCCACCCCGGCAGGGAAGTATTTTCGCTAACTTCGGGTGAATGTACGACGACATCGTGGAGTTGGCGGGTGAGAGCCCGAACTGGCTTCAGGCGACGGGAATTCTGTTCACCGAAGCAGGACTGCTCGTCTTCGCAGGACTCTTCGCCTGGATGTTGTGGCGGGCCCGCACTTCGCCCGTCCGGATCGCCGTGGCGCTGCTGCCGCCCGCCGCGACCGCGATCGCGTACTTGATCAGCGAAGGTCTGAAGAGCGTGATCCGCGAGGACCGGCCTTGCCGGGGCCTCGTCACGCTCGTCGACTGCCCGCCAACGGGCGACTGGTCCTTCCCGAGCAACCACTCCACGATCGCGGCGGCGGCCGCTGTCGGCTTGGCACTCGCTTGGCGCCGGCTCGCGCCGTGGGTGCTCCCGGGCGCCCTGCTGATGGGCTTCTCGCGGGTCTTCGTCGGCGCGCACTACCCACACGACGTGCTCGCCGGGCTCGTCCTCGGCTCCGTCACGGCGTGGCTCGTGTTCCGGTACCTGAGAGGCCCGGCGACCGGGATCGCCCGACGGCTCACCGCCCACGCCGGGGACGCGCCGACCCAGCCCATGCCCAAGGTCGACCTGCGGGGCGGTAGCAAAGGTCCCTTGCTCCCGCCCCGCAGGTAACCGCAGGTCAGGCGTAGGTGGCGACCAATTCGACCAGCGTCCGCGCCGCGAAACCGGTGGCCCCGGGCACGACGTCGGCGTAGGTCTTGTCGGCCCGCGCGGGGCCGGCGATGTCGAGATGCGCCCACGGCACGTCCCCGACGAACTCCCGCAGGAACAGCGCCGCGACGATGCCGCCGGGACCACCCGGCGCCTGCCGGACGTCACCGAGCGAGCCCTGCACGGACTCGGCCAGGTCCTCCAGCAGCGGCATCCGCCACCACGCCTCGCCGACCCGCTCGCCCGCCTTCACGACCCGCTCCGCGAGCGCGTCTTCGGTGGCGAAGACGCCGCCGGTGCGGACGCCGAGCGAGACCTTCATGGCTCCGGTCAGGGTCGCCGCGTCGATCACCGCGTCCGGTTTGTGCTTCTTGATGCCGTAGACCAGCGCGTCGGCCAGGACCATGCGGCCCTCGGCGTCGGTGTTGCCCACCTCGGTCGTCTTGCCGCCGTAGTGCCGGACGATGTCGCCGGGCCGGTACGACGAACCGGACACGTGGTTTTCGGCGGCGGGCACCAGCCCGGTCACCTTGACCGGCAGGCGCAGCGCCGCGATGGCGCGGACCGCGGCGATGATCGCCGCGCCGCCCGCCATGTCGGTACGCATGAGGTGCATGCCGTCGGCCGGTTTGATCGAAAGGCCGCCGGTGTCGAAGGTGATGCCCTTGCCGACCAGCAGCAGATGCGTCGTCGCCCCGCGCGGCCGGTACTCCAGCTCGATCAGCCGCGGCGGCGCGGCCGACCCGCCACCGACGGCGAGAACACCGCCGAAGCCCTGCTCCGCCAGCCACTTCTCGTCCCGCGCCGTCACGGTCAGGTTCGGGAGGTCGCCGGCGGCCCGGACGGCCGTGTCGGCGAGCCAGGCGGGGGTCTTGACGTTCGACGGCGTGTTCGCCAGGTCGCGCGCGAACGCGGCGGCCGCGGCGAGTTCGCGGACCCGCTCCAAGCCGCCCTCATGACGTGTGATCAAGCGCACGGTCCGCAGGCTCGGCTTCGGCTCCTCGGCCGTCACCGTGAAGCGGTAACCACCGAGCAGCAACCCGAACGCGAGTTCTTCGACGTGCTCGACGCCCGCGTCCTCCGGCAGCTCGACGGCGAAGGCGCGGAACGCCTTCTGCCCCGCCTTGACGTCTTCCTCCAGCGCCGACGAGACGGCGCGGACCAGCGCGGCACCGGCCTTGCGGTACTGCTTCGGCTCACCGTCGCCGATGCCCGCCAGCCAGCGGACGCCGCCGGTCGGCACGGTCTGCACGTCACCGGCCATGCCGGTGGGCCGCACGCCGCCGATCTCCGCGAGTCCGGCGTCACCGTCCTCTTCGGACGGCGCGGCGATCAGCGTGGCCAGCGGCGTTCCGCGCCGTAGGTCGTCCGAGACCTCGAGTTCGAGCAGCTTCCCCGGAACGGGGGGTAGCGGGTTACGCACAGTGAGCGACCTCCGGGCGCAGATGAACCGCGACCCCGGCCTCCGAAGGGAGACCGGGGTGCGGGTGGTTGAACGTTGGTGCGGTCCGGCTCAGCCGGTGACCTCCTGCAAGGCCGCGCCGAGATCCTTCGCTTCTTCCGCGGAGAGTTCGACGACGAGGCGCCCACCACCTTCGAGTGGTACGCGCATCACGAGGCCCCGCCCCTCCTTAGTCACTTCGAGGGGACCATCTCCGGTCCGGGGCTTCATGGCCGCCATAGCGTGCTCCCTCCGTCTCAACCGGCGCGCCCGGGTCGCGCTCGTCAAAGCCAGCCGGGTCTACTGTCCATTGTCCCTCATCAGCGGCCGAGCGCGAACGCGGACCGATCTTTTGCCGCCGTATCGGTGCTGGTATGCGGCTCGCGAGGCTGAAAGACTCCTCTCTGACCGCAGTTTCGCCGACTAGGAGATCCCGTGACCACATCCGACGTTCTGCTGACCGCCGACGCCGATGGCGTGCGCACCTTCACGCTGAACCGGCCGCAGGCGTACAACTCGCTGACCGTCGAACTCAAGGAACTGCTGCTGGCGGGCCTGACCGAGGCCGCGGCCGACGACAGTGTCCGCGCGGTCGTGCTGACCGGTTCGGGCAAGGCGTTCTGCGCCGGGCAGGACCTGAAGGAGCATGTCGGGCTGCTGCAGGCGGGTGACCCCGCTCCGCTACACACGGTCAAGGAGCACTACAACCCGATCGTCAAGACCATCGTCGGGATGCCGAAGCCGGTCATCGCCGCGGTGAACGGCCCCGCGGCCGGCGCGGGCGCGGCCTTCGCGTACGCGAGCGACCTCCGGATCGCCGCGACGTCGGCGAACTTCCTGATGGCGTTCGCGAACGTCGGCCTCGGCCCGGACTCGGGCGCGTCGTGGACGCTGCAGCGGCTGATCGGTCTCGGCCGCGCGGCCGAGCTGATGCTGCTGGCCCGCACGGTGGACTCGGCGGAGGCGTTGACGCTGGGCCTGGTCGGCGAAGTCGTTCCGGACGAGGAACTGGCCGCCCGCGCGCAGAAGGTCGCCGCGAAGCTCGCGGCCGGTCCGACGGTCGCGTACGCGAAGATCAAGAACGTCCTGTCCGTCGCCGCGGAGTCGTCCCTCGAAACGGCGCTGGCGGCCGAGGACGAGGCCCAGACCGCGCTCGGCGCGACCGCCGACCACACCGAGGCCGTCGAGGCCTTCGTGGGCAAGCGCAAGCCGAACTTCCAGGGCAAGTAACCCGTCGCGACGTGCAATGAAGGACGCTTTCATAGCAAATTTCGCAATGAAAGCGTCCTTCATGGCGCGCTCGGGACCGGTACCGGACCGCCGCGCCTAACGTCCGGGAGTGATCCCGACCCCGCCCCACCTCCAGGCGACAGCCGCGGAGCGCGACCTCGGTGACTGCGTTCGCCGCTACCGCCGCAGGCCGGGCGCCATCGGGACCTTCTTCGCCTTCGCGCCGCTGGCGGGCGCTCTCGCGCTCGGGCTCCGCGAAGGCGACATGACCGGAGCGCTCGCCGTCGTGCTGTTCGTGTGGCCACCGCTCTTCCTCTGGTGGTGCGTCTCCACCCGAAGGCGCCTCGACGGCGGTCTCTACGTCTTCACCGGCGGTTTCGCGGAGGTCTACGGACGCAAGGTCCGGCAGGCGATCGCGTGGGCCGAAGTCCGCTCAGTGCGTTACCAGGGCACCGAGTTTCGGTTCAGCGCCGTCCCCTTCGCGTACGTCGCGAGATGCACCATCGAACTGCGTGACGGTGGCGTGATCGAGTTCGACAGCAGTTACCGCACGCTGGAGAGACTGGCCGAAGACCTCCACGCCCGCGCGATCTAAGCGGCCCGAAAGCAGTCCTTCACGTGGTCGTCGACCATCCCCGTCGCCTGCATCAGCGCGTAGCAGGTCGTCGGCCCGAGGAACACGAAGCCGCGCTTCTTGAGTTCCTTCGCCATCGCCTTCGACTCGTCGGTGATCGCCGGGACGTCCGCCATCCGCCGCGGCCGGGTGTGCGAGGAAGGCGCGAACGACCACAGCAGGTCGTCCAGCGAACCGTCGAGTTGCTCGATCGCCCTGGCGTTGTTGATCGCCGCCAGGATCTTCGCCCGGTTCCGCACGATCGACGCGTCCTGCATCAGCCGCTCGACGTCGTCGTCGGTGAAGACGGCGACCTTCTCCGGCACGAATCCGACGAACGCCTTCCGGAACGACTCCCGCTTCCGCAGGATCGTGATCCACGAAAGCCCGGACTGGAACGACTCCAGGCACAGACGTTCGTACAGTTCCTCGTCGCCGTGGAGCGGGACGCCCCATTCGGTGTCGTGGTACTCGACGTAGTCCGGGGCCGAGTTGCCCCACGAACACCGTTTGATCCCGTCCGCGCCCAGCAGACCCGCCTCAGCCAACCCGATACCCCTCCGCGTACTTCACGAATCTCTGCAGGCACAGCCGCAGCCCCAGTTCGAACCCCGGTTTCGCCACCGGCCAGCCGAGCCGCCCGACGACGCCGAACGGCGGCCGCAGATGCTCCGCCCAGACGAACGTCGACGCGTGCGGCCCCTTCTCGATCACCTGGAAGACTCCGGTGCCCTGCACGATCTTGCCGGTATGCCGCACGACGCAGCGCAGCGGCGGTTCCCAGCTGGTGATCTCCATGGTGTCGGTGAAACCGATGCCGGCCACCCCGGTGAACGCCGACAGTTTCGAACCCACGCTACGCCCGTTGCCTTCGACGACCTTGACCTCGGTGCCGAGCATCCATTCGCCCTGACGTTCCCAATCGGTCAGGGCGAGCCAAGCCGTCCCGGCCGGTACCGCGACGTCGACCGAGACGACGACATCGGTCACCTGGCGCCCTCGCGCTCGGCCTCCAGTTCGGCCACCTTGGCGCGCAGCTCCTCGATCTCGACGCCGAGCCGCCGCATCACCCAGTCCACTTCGGACATCTTGTAGCCGCGCAGCACCATCTGGTAGCGGACGGCGTGGACGTCCTCGGCGGTGATGTCCTCGGCGGGCAGCCTGGTCGGCGAGCTGCCGGGCGGCAGCGGGGCCAGCTCCTCACCCCGGCCGAACACCACGGCGGCCAGCAGAAACACCACGGCGGCCACCAGCAGCATGACTACGAGATAGATCAGGGCGGTCGTCACGCGACGATCGTGGCACACGAACGCCACGATCGTCGCGCCAGCAACGCGAGTCGCACGCTGACCACGACCCAGAGCACCATGAGGATCCCGCACGGCGCGGACAGGAACAGTCTCGACGCGTCGAGGAACCCGGTGGCGATCACCAGCAGCGCCACCGAAAGCAGGTTCAGCCCGACGGCCTCGCCGATCAGCACGCCGGCGGTCTTGACCAGCCGGGTGCCGTCCATCCGCCGGGACAGCCAGCGCATGGAGACGAGGGCGAGCACGCCCAGCACCGGCACGATGAAGACCGAACCGTGGGTGAACTGGGCGATGTACTTGTACCAACCCGGCGTCGGCGCGAGCTGCGACCAGTCGCCGAAGGTCCATTTCCGGGCGAGCTCCCAGGCGAGCTGCATCAGCGGCACGCCGAGGATCAGTTTCCACAGGGTCCGGGTGCCGCTGTGCATGCCCAGTTCGGCCTGGTAGTCCCTGGCGATCAGGTGCACCGGCCCGAAATCGGCGACGGCGCGCCGCTGCGCCTCGTGTTCACTCCAGCCGCCGTCGCGGTACGCGTCCGCCGCGTCGTTGAGGCCGTCGCGCGCCTCGCGCAGCAGATCCCGCTTCGCCGACGCGGGGCCGTCCAGCCGCGTGCGCAGCTCCCCGAGATAGGCCTCGATCACCGTCATGCCGTGGTTCTCCAACTCCGCGCGGCGACCGCCAGCCGCATGCTGAACAGGATCCAGGTTCCGGACAGGACCGCGCACGGCACGCTGACGAGCATGCGCGCGGGCTCCATCAGTCCGGTCGCGCCGCCGTACGTCGCGACCGCGACCAGGTTCAACCCCACGGCCGCGGCCAGCGCCCAGGAGACCGCGCGCGCGACCGGCGGACCGGCCGTCCGCCGCGAGAGCAGCCGTGCCGCGAGCAGCCCGGCGACCGCGACGGCAGGGGACAGCGCCGCCAGCGTGTCGGCCACGCCGATCGCGCGGGGGTACCAGGACGGCGTGGTACCGAGCCGCGACCAGTCGGCGAAGGCCCGCGCCAGATCCCAGGCGAGGATCAGGAGCGGGACACCGGCGATCAGCTCCCACAGCACGCGGATGTCGCGCCGCAGTCCCAGTTCCGTTTGGTAGCCACGCGCGATCAGGTCGGCCGGGCCGAAGTCGGCGACGGCCCGGCGTTCGGCTTCCGCCTCGTCGACCCCGCCCGCGCGATAGGCGTCGGCCGCGTCGACCAGACCGTCCCTCGCCTCGGTGAGGAGATCGGCTTTCGCCGCCGACGGCCCGCGCAGCCGGCCGTCGAGTTCGCCGAGGTAGGTCTCGATCGCGTTCATGCGGCGAGCAGACGCCGGGACCGGAAGGCGGGCGCGAGCAACCAGAGACTGAACGCCGCCCAGCCCGCCGCCAGCACGTTGCACGCCAGGCTCACGTTCATCCTGGACGGGTCGAGGGCCGCGGTGCCCACGGTGAGCAGCAGCAGCGCCAGCAGGTTCGTGCTCGCCGCGGCGCCCACCGTCCACCGCGTCACCAGCCCCAGCCGGACGCTGTCGAGCCTGCGCCCCAGCCGCCGGGCGCCGAACAGGGCGACCACGCCGATCAGGGGCGGAACGATGACCAGGACACCGAAGAGTTCGATGACGGACATGTACCACTCCGGGTTCGACTTCCCGCTCCGGCTCCAGTCGCCGTAGGTCCAGATCCGCGCCAGCTCCCAGCTCACGTGGATCAGCGGGATACCGACGATGACCTTCCACAGCGTGCCGATGTCGCCGCGCAACGCCAGTTCGGCCTGATAGTCGCGCGCGATCACGGCGACCGGGCCGAAGTCGGCGACCGCCCGGCGTTCGGCTTCCGCCTCGTCGACACCACCCTCGCGATACGCCTCGGCCGCGTCGACCAGACCGTCCCTCGCCTCGGTGAGCAGATCGGTCTTCGCCGCCGCCGAGCCGCGCAACCTGGCGTCCAGGTCACCGATGTAGCCGTCGATCGCGCTCATGCCGTGCTCCCCCCGAGGACACCACCGATCACGGTGGTGAACTCCTGCCACTCCGCCCGTTCCGCGGCCAGGGCCTTCTGCCCGGAGCGGGTGAGCTTGTACGTACGACGTTTGCGGCCGGACACCACGTCCCATTCGCTGGCGAGGAATCCGGCGCGCTCCAAGCGGCGAAGCGCCGGGTAGACGGTGCCCGTCGGCAGGTCGAGCGCACCGTCACTGCGGAGCTGGAGCGCCTCGATGATGGCGTACCCGTGCAGCTTCCGGCCGTCGAGGACGGCGAGGAGCAGCGCGTCGAGGTGCCCGCGCAGGCTGTCGGCCTTCATAGATAGACAGTCTACACATCGCCGCCCACCAGGGTAGCCGGGACTTTCCCGGACCGACCTCAGGGAATGTCCCCGAGATCACCCCGATTTCATAGATTTAGTGGCTACATGTAGCCAGGCTACGTATACAGTGCCTCGACATGGACGCACTCCCGATCGCGAGACTCCAGTTCGCGACGACGACCTCGTTCCACTTCCTGTTCGTGCTGCTCACACTGGGGCTCGTGACACTCGTCGCGGTGATGCAGACACGCTCCGCGTTCGGCGGCAAGCCGGAACTCACGCGGCTGACTCGTTTCTGGGGCAAGCTCTACGTGATCAATTACGCGCTGGGAATCGTCACCGGAATCGTGATGGAATTCCAGTTCGGGCTCACCTGGACCGGCCTGTCCGCGGTCGCTGGCGACGTCTTCGGCGCGCCGCTGGCCATCGAAACGCTGGTGGCCTTCTTCGCCGAATCGACCTTCCTTGGGCTCTGGATCTTCGGCTGGGGGCGGCTGAACAAATGGGTCCACCTGACGCTGATCTGGCTGATCACGCTGACCGCGTACGCCTCGGCGCTGTTCATCATGGTGGCCAATTCGTTCCTGCAGAACCCGGTCGGCACGCATGCCGAGAACGGCGTGCTGAAACTCGACGACTTCGGCGCGCTGTTCACCAACCCGGCGCTGACGATGTCGTTGCCGCACGTGCTGAGCGCGGCGCTGATGACCGGCGGCTTCTTCGTGGTCGGCGTCAGCGCGTACCACTTCATCAAGCGCACCAAGGAGATCGAGTTCTTCCGGCGTTCGATGCGGATCGGCGTACTCGCCTCGCTGGCGGGCAGCACGCTGGTGATCGGCTTCGGCTTCGGCCAGTTCGGGCCGCTGGGCGAGTACCACGGCGACAAGCTCAGTTCGCCGGATCCGCTGGTCGGCGCCTCACTGGGCTTCATGATCCAGATCGGGTTCATCGCCTTCCTCGCCTCGACCCTCGGCACGCTGCTGCTCTTCCGGAACTGGATCACCAAGGTGCGGCCACTGCTGTACGTGATGGTGCTGGCCATCCCGCTGCCGTTCGTCGCGGCGGTCCTCGGCTGGCTGGTGCGGGAGATCGGCCGTCAGCCGTGGCTCATCCGCGGGCAGCTGACCACCGCCGACGCCGTCGCGGCGATCCCGGCGGGGCAGATCCTGTTCTCCTTCATCGCTTTCACCCTGTTGTTCCTGGTGCTCGCGATCGCCGACTGGGTGCTGATGTCGCGGGTCGCGAAACGCGGCCCGGAACCCGTCGAAGAGGCGGCCGCGCCCCGTGCCGAACTTCCCGTCCTGAGCGGAGTCTGACCGATGGTGATCCTCTGGTGGTGTGTGCTCGGTTTCCTGACCGCCGGCTATTTCGCGCTGGCGGGCTACGACTACGGCGTCGGCATGCTGCTCGGCAGGCTGGGCCGTGACGAGACCGGGCGGCGGCGCGTGCTCGGCGCCTTCGGCCCGTTCTTCCTGGCCAACGAGGTGTGGCTGGTGGCCGCGGTCGGCGTCCTGTTCGGCGCTTTCCCTCATCTGGAAGGAAAAGTGTTCGCCGGGGCCTATCTCCCGGTCGTCACCCTGCTGCTCGGGCTGGTCACGTTCACCGCGGCGGTGCAGCTGCGCAGCAGGCGGCCGGACGCCGGCCGCGGTGCCTGGACGCTGGCGATCACCGTCGGCGCTTGGGTGACGGCGGTGTCCTGGGGCGTGTTCCTCGGCAATCTCATCATCGGGCTTCCGCTCGACGCGGCCGGGAAACCGAGCGACGACGTCCTCGCGGTGTTCAGTCCATACGCGCTGCTCTGGGGCGCCGGGTTTGTCGCGCTGTTCGCCCTGCAGGGCGCGGCTTTCCTCGCCGTTCGGGCGCCCGCCGAGCTCACCGCCCGCGCGAACCGGATCGCCAAGGCACTGCTCGCGCCGTCGTTCGCGTTCCTGGTCGTCGCGGTCGGTTGGGGCGCCTTCGAGACCACCGTGTCGTGGTCCGTGCTGCCCGCGATCGTGCTGGCGTTCGGCGCACTGGGCGTCGCGGCTGCGGCCTTGCGCGCCGGACGGCACAAGACGGCACTGGTCGCCACGATGACGCTGTCCGCCTCACCGGTGCTGGCCGTCGGTACGGCACGCCTGCCCGACGCACTGGTGTCCTCTGTGGACGGAGGCTTCTCGTTGAGCTTGACGGAAGCGGCCACCAGTACCGAAATGCTCGGCCTGCTCACGTTCGTCCTGCCTCCGGCGCTGGTGGCGATCGCCGCCGTGCAATGGGTGACCTGGCGCAGGCACGACGCCCGGGTCGACCAGCGTTCGCTGCTGCACTTCTAGGAGTTCGAGATGCCTCCCCTTCCCGGGCTGCGACGCCATTTCGGCGTACTGGCCGTCCTCGGAACACTGACCGCCGCGGCGATCCTCGTCCAGGCCGACGGCCTCGCGACGCTGCTCACCGGCGGCGGCGTGACCTGGACGCTCGTGGCCGCCATCGCGGTGCGGGCGTTGCTCGCGGGCGTCCAGGGCTCCGTCGGCGGCCGGTTCGCGGCGAAGGTCAAGGCCGGCTTGCGCAAACGGCTTCTCGGCGCGGACGCGGAGAAGCCCGGCGAGGTCGCGACCCTGGTGACCAAGGGGATCGACGCGAGCGACGCCTACCTGACCGGTTATCTGCCGACGGTGGTGCTGTCGGCGATCGTGCCGGTCGCGGTGCTCGTCCGGCTGTTCGCCGCGGATCTGTCGTCGGCGCTGATCATCCTCGCGACGCTGCCGCTGATCCCGGTGTTCGCGATCCTGGTCGGGCAGCACACGAAGGCGAAGACCGCCAAGCAGTGGGCGCTGCTTTCCAAGCTGGGCGGGCATTTCCTCGACGTCGTGCGCGGGCTCGGCACGCTCAAGGTGTTCGGCCGCGCGGAGGCGCAGGCGAAGACAGTGCGGGCGATGGCGGACGCGCACACCGACGCGACGATGCGCACGCTGCGGGTCGCGTTCCTGTCCGCGCTGGTGCTGGAACTGGTGGCGACGCTTTCGGTGGCGCTGGTCGCGGTGCCGATCGGCTTCCGGCTGCTCGAAGGCGGCATGGTCGTGCACACGGCGGTGCTGGTGCTGCTGCTCGCCCCGGAGGCGTACCTGCCGCTGCGGGCGGCCGGGGCGAAGTTCCACGCCAGCGCCGAAGGGCTCGCCACGGTGCGCGAGGCACTGGCCGTGCGTTCGGAGGACGTCGTCCGCGGTTCGCGCGTGGCCGGTCGTGGTGCGCCGCGGATCGTCCTGGAGAAGGTGAGCGTCGCGTACGGCGACGAAACCGTACTGTCCGAAGTGGACATTACGATCGAGGCGGGCGAGCACGTCGCGCTCGTCGGACCCAGCGGTTCCGGGAAGAGCACACTGCTGGCGGTCCTGCTGGGCTTCGTGACGCCGACGTCCGGCAGGGTCCTCGTCGACGGCGTCGATCTGCGCGACCTGGATCCTCTGACGTGGCGGGCCGGGACGGCGTGGGTACCTCAGCGGCCGACGTTGTTCACCGGGACCGTCGAAGAGAACATCGCCATGGGCCAGGTGCCGGACGTCCAGGCGGCGGCACGCGCGGCGGCGTTCGACGAGGTCGTGCGCGGATTGCCCGACGGCTACCGGACGCGGATCGGCGAACTGGGCGCGCCGCTTTCGGCCGGTCAGCGGCAACGGCTCGGCCTCGCCAGGGCGCTCGCCCGCACGGAGGCGGGGCTCGCGCTGCTCGACGAGCCGACCGCCAGGCTCGACGCGGAGACCGAAGCCGCCGTGCTCGGCGCGACCCGCGAACTGCTCACCGGCCGGACCTCGGTGCTCGTGGCCCACCGGCCCCCGATGGCCGCGCTGGCCACCCGCGTCCTCGAAGTCCGCGAGGGCGCCGTACGAGAACGGGAACTGGTGTGAACGTCTGGGGCGTGTCCACAAAGGACGTAGTGCGGCTGGTCCGGGCCGGGTTGATCGGAGCCGGGGCGGAAATCGCCGGGCTGGCTTTGATGGCCACGGCCGCGTGGCTGCTGCTGAAGGCAGCCGAACAGCCGCCGCTGGCGTCGCTCACCGTGGCGATCGTCGCCGTCCGGACGCTGGCCCTGGCGCGTGGCGGATTGCGCTACGCGGAGCGGCTCGCCGGGCACGAGGTCGTCCTGCGGTATCTCGGTGCCTTGCGGACCCGCGTGTACACGTCGTTGCTGCCGCACCGGGCCTCCCGGCATTCCGGCGGCGATCTCGTCACGCGGCTGGTGTCCGATGTGGACGCCGTACAGGACGCGATCCTGCGGTGCCTGCTGCCCGCCGGTGTGGCCGCTTTCGTCGGCACGGTTTCGACGACGGTCACCCTGATCGTCAGCCCGGCCGCCGGGCTCGTCCTGGCGCTCGGGCTTGTCGTGGCGGGGATCGGGTTGCCGTGGCTGTGCGTGCGGATCACTCGCGCGGCGGCGGAGAAGAGCGCTCCGGCGCGCGCGGACCTCGCCGAACGGACGGTCGAGTTGATCACCGGGCGGCGCGAGCTCATCGCCTACGGCGTGCACGAGTCCACTGTGGACGCCGCGCATACCGCCGTCGACGAGCTGGCGGTGCGGGACCGCGCGACGGCGAACCGCACGAGCCTGCTGACCGCGGCCGGGATCCTCGTCCAGTTGCTCACCTGCGTCGCGATCGCGCTGACCGCCGGGGTTTCGCCGCCGCTGACGGCCGCGCTGGCCCTCGGTGCGCTGGCGGTGTTCGAGCTGGTCCTCCCCCTGACCGCGGCCGCCCAGCGCTGGGTCGAAGTGCGCGCGTCGGCCGAGCGGGTGCGCGCGCTGCTGACGGAACCGCCGCCCGCGCGCGGCATCGTGGTGCCCGAGCCGGGACATCTGCGGCTCGAAGGGGTCGGCGTCCGGTTCGAGGGCAGGGCCCCGGCACTGGACGGCGTCGACCTCGACCTTCCGCCGGGCAAGCGCGTCGGGATCGTGGGGCCCAGCGGGGCCGGGAAGACGACGTTGCTGAACGTGTTGCTGGGCTCCGTCGCGCCGACGTCCGGGCGTGCTCTGTTGAACGGGAAACCGCTGGAGGCCTACGATCCGGCGCTGCTGCCGTCGGTGATCACGGGCGCGCTCGCGGACGCGCACGTCTTCCACACGACGGTGCGGGAGAATCTGCTGCTCGCGAAGCCCGGCGCCACCGACGCCGAGCTGCTTTCGGCGTGCGAGACGGCAGGGTTCGACCTGCCGCTGGACCGCGAAGCCGGCTCCGACGGTGACGCGCTGTCAGGCGGGCAGCGCCAGCGGCTCGTGCTCGCGCGGGCGGTGCTGGCCGCTCCGCCGATCCTCGTACTGGACGAGCCGGTCGAGGGTCTGGACCCGGAGCACGGCGACGCCGTCCTGGCGGATGTGCTCGCGGCCGCACGCGGCACCGTCGTCCTGGTGACGCATCGTGAGTCGCAGGTGGCCGGGTTCGACGAGGTCCTACGGCTCTAGGCCGCGCACTTCCCGCATTGGAGGCCGGTCGCTGACCGACACCTCGGCCACCTCCGGCAGCCATTCGTCACCTACTTGCGCGAACTGGGTGAGCTGGGCCGGGTCGTCGGATTTGATGCCGCAGCGCGCGAGCGCCGTCCCGAGGATCTGGCGCGCCATCACCCCCAGCTGAAGCAGCGAGCGGTTGCGATGCTTGCGTACGCCGAGGTTGACCTGTGCGAGCCCTTCGAGGCCGTAGCGCGCTTCGGCGTCGAGAATGAGCCCGATCTCGACGCCGTACCCGGCCGCGAAGGGCACTGACTCGAGAAACTCGCGCGTCGCGGCGTACTCGCCTCCCAGGGGCTGGATGAGTCCCGAGAGTGATGGGCGCAGCGCCGAGAGGACCGGTCGCGCCAGCAACTCGGTGACCCGACCACCGCCGCTGCTCTCCAGCCGCAGCGGCCGCCGGTAGAACCCCTTGACCAGGTGGACGCCTTCTTCGCACAGCAGGGGGCCGAGCAGGGTCGGCACGAACGCCGGATCCGGGTCGACGAGGTCGGAGTCGAGGAACACGACGACGTCACCGGTCGTCGCGGCCAGCGACCGCCACAGCACCTCGCCCTTGCCCGGCACCGGCGGCAGGTCGGGGAGCACGTCCTCGCGGTGCACCACGCGCGCGCCGGCGCGGGCGGCGAGCTCGGCGGTGGCGTCGGTCGACCCGGAGTCCATCACGACCAGCTCGTCGACGACCGTGCCCAGCAACGGCCGGACCGTCCCGACGACCTGGGCGACGGTGTCCTCTTCGTCGAGCGCCGGTAGCACGACCGAAACCGTCCGGTCACCCTTCGCAGCGACGATGTCTTCGACCGTCCAGCCGGGGTTCTGCCACGTACGCCGCTCGAACCAACTCATGAGTAGTGATCGTGCCATGCTGGAGTCCGACACCCTGTCGATGGAGGAACCTTGCTACCGCTACTCGTCCGATTCGTGCTCGGCCCGCTGGTCAGGGCGCTGTACCGCCCCGAGATCCGCGGCGTGGAGAACATTCCCGCCACCGGGCCGGTGCTGCTGGCACCCAACCATCGGGCGGCGCTGGACACCGGCGTGATCACTTTCACGGCGATGCGGCAGGTCAAATTCCTCGGCAAGGCGGAGTACTTCACCGGCCGCGGGCTCAAGGGCAAACTGATGGCCGGTTTCCTGGGCGGCCTCGGCTACGTCCCGGTCGAACGCGGCAACGCTCAGGCCGGTCTCGCCGCGCTCGAAGCGGCGCGGAAGGTGCTCGACGCAGGCGGCGCTTTCGCGATCTACCCCGAAGGCACCCGCTCGCTGGACGGGCGGCTGCACCGCGGCCACACCGGTGTCGCGGCGCTGGCGCTGGCGACCGGTGCGAAGGTCGTGCCCGTCGCGCTTTCCGGGACCGAAAACCTGCAGCCCGCCGGGAAGCGGATCCCCCGGCGGGCGAAGATCACCGTCACCTACGGCTCGCCGCTGGACTTCTCGCGGTACGAGGGGCAGGACTCGTCGCCGGCGATCCGGCGGTCGGTGACCGACGAGATCATGTACTCGATCCTGGAGCTTTCGGGGCAGGAGTACGTCGACTCGTACCACAAACGGCCTGATCAGAGCGCTGCCTGACGGTCGTTCCCGGCTGGGGTGGTAGCAAAGGTCCCTTGCTCCCCTACTGCTCGGGTCTCCCCGCCTCGCCGCTGCAATGAAAGGCTCCTTCCTTGCAAATTTGGCAAGGAAGGAGCCTTTCATTGCACGCGCGAGTGGGGCTTAAGGGACTTTTGGTGCATTCCGGGCTTAGCTGGCCTGGGCGAAGTGCCGTGAAGGCCTCCTTCCCTACCCTCAAGGTAGTGAAGGAGGCCTTCACGGACTCTGGGTCCCTCAAGGGGGCCTTCACGGACTAGCCGGTCACCCCACCAACCCCACGTGCACCAGTGACCCCACACGTCACAGCGGGCATGAGCCCAAGTACATGAAGGCCCCCTTCACGGCGCTAGGCGCAATGAAGGGGCCTTCATGTACCGAGGCAGCAGCAGCCCGCCCACGCGCTACCCAAGACCTACTTGGCCCACTTAGGCCGAGGCGGAGGCACGTAGTCCGCGAAGCCGTCCAGAAGCACCGAAGCGTCCGAGTCGATCGACAGCATGTCCCGGTATCCAGCCGACAGGAAGCCCTCCGACACCATGTGGTCGGCGAACTTCAGCAGTGGCGCGTAGTACCCGCCGACGTCGACCAGCCCGATCGGCTTCTCGTGCAGCCCGAGTTGCGCCCACGTCCACACCTCGAACAGCTCCTCCAGCGTCCCGGCCCCACCGGGCAGCGCGAGGAAGCCGTCGGACAGTGCCGCCATCTTCGCCTTCCGCTGGTGCATGTCGGCGACGACGTGCAGTTCGGTCAGGCCGGCGTGCGCGATCTCGACGGAGCCCAGTGCCTCGGGGATCACGCCGATCACCTCGCCGCCCGCGGCGAGCGCGGCGTCCGCGACGACGCCCATGGTCCCGACCGAAGCCCCGCCGTAGACCAGCCCGATACCCCGCGAGGCCAGCAACGTGCCCAGGGCGCGAGCCTCGTCCGCATACCGCGGGTCGAAGCCCATCGAAGAGCCGCAGAAGACGCAGACCCGGCGCGGCGCCGCCATCAGTGGGTGTCCTCCCATGCCTGGTACGACTCCTCGACCACGCGCACGGCGTCGTCGATGTCGTCGGTGACGTGCAGTAGCTCGAGGTCCTTCTCGCCGATCTTGCCCTCGGCGAGCAGCGAACTGGCGATCCAGTCGTACAGGCCGCCCCAGTACTTGCTGCCGAACAGCACGACCGGGAACTTCGTGACCTTCTTCGTCTGCACCAGGGTGAGCGCCTCGAACAGTTCGTCGAGCGTGCCGAAGCCGCCGGGCAGGCAGATGAACGCCTGCGAGTACTTGATGAACATGGTCTTGCGCGCGAAGAAGTAGCGGAAGTTGACGCCCAGGTCGACCCACGGGTTCAGGCCCTGCTCGAACGGCAGCTCGATGCCGAGGCCGACCGAGAACCCGCCCGCCTCGTTGGCGCCGCGGTTCACCGCTTCCATCGCGCCGGGGCCGCCGCCGGTCATCACCGCGAAGCCCGCGTTCGCGAGCGCGCCGCCGATCTTGCGGCCGAGTTCGTACTCCGGGTGGTCCCGCTTCGTCCGCGCCGAACCGAACACCGTCACCGCGCGCGGCACCTCGGCCAGCGCGCCGAAGCCCTCGACGAACTCCGCCTGGATCCGCAGCACACGCCACGGGTCGGTGTGCACCCAGTCGCTCGGCCCCCGCGAGTCCAGCAGGCGCTGGTCGGTGGTGCTGCCCTGGTCACGGCGATCCCGCCGCAGCACGACCGGGCCCTTGTGGCGCTCGATCGGACGTTCCGGGTACTGGCCGTCGGGGAACTCGCTTGTCTCACTCACCCCGCCAAGCCTACGACGTCGTCACCGTCCGGAGCGGCAGCATCGCCGCGAACAGGAGTTGTCGGCTACGCGAACGCGGGGCCCGCCGGTGAGCGGGCCCCGCGATCACCTCAGGAACGTCCGGTCAGCGCGAACGCGAGCATGGCCGTCGAGGTGAAGTCGATGGCGGGCTCGTTGCTCGGCCACGAGGCGAGGTCGTCGGCGTAGCGGGACTCGGGGGTGTCGAAGGCTTCGAAGGGCTTCTTGCACTCCTTCGAACCGGGCGGGAGCTCCATGTGCTCGAAGTTCTCCGCTCCGTTGGGTCCGTTCACGACGGCGCCGTAGAGCAGTTTCTCCTCGCCGGCGAGGTTCGCCGCCTGGTGGTGCGGGCACCGCGGATACGTGGTGCCGACGCCGACGACCAGCGAGATGCCCCAGGCGTTCGCGCCGAGGGTGAAGTTCCGCTGCTGCGAACCGAACGCCGCGTACCGGCGGTCACCGGTCAGGTCCGCGTACAGTCGCTCGGTCGCGGCGAACCCGAAGCTCTTGCTGGCCGCGTCGAATTCCTTCACCGAGACGGCGGTCCGGAAAGGACTCTGAGCCGCGCTCGCGACACCTTCGTCGAGCTGACGGCGGAGGTCGCCGATCAGTTCCTTCGGACCGAGCGCGGCACCAGGGACGCTGTGCCGCAGGAGCTTCGCCAGGTCGGCGTGCGCCAGCGCGCTGGTGTCGTACAGGTTGAGCGTGCTCTTCTCTTCGACGTCGATGTAGGCCTTCGCCCAGTGCGCCGCCTGCCGCGTCCAGTCGGCGGACCGCGGGTCACGCAGGGCCTTGGCCGCCAGGGCCAGCTGCGTCGCGCCGAGTTCCATGTCGTCCCGCCAGGACGATTCCGGGTAGTACGCGTGCGGGAACGCGGTGACCAGCTCGCCGACGTTCTCGGTCTTGGCCTGCGCGAAGACCGACGAGGCCTCGGCGAGGTATTCCCTTGCCAGGGCCGGGTTCCGCTTCGCCTCGACCTGCGCGCCGAGCGCGAAAGCGGCGGCGACGCGGCCGGCGAGGTTCGGACTGAGCGCGGACCCGCCGGGGTTCGCCGGGAAGACCGGCCGGTGCTTCACGAAGTACTTGGGGTCACCGGGTTTCACGTCGAGCGGGTCGTCGTCGTGCGGGTTCCGCCAGACGTCGTGGTCACCGAGGAACCCGAACTTGTCGCTGCCCGTCCCGATCCCGACCTGGGCATAGAGCGTCTTGCTCTTCTCGTCCCACATCTTGTCGAGCCAGTCGAGGCCGAGCTTGACCTCCTTGGCCAGCACCCGGTCGTAGTCCTCGCGGAGCACGTAACCCAGCTCCGCCAGCGAGTACGCCGTGTTCGACGTGAACTTGACGAAGTCGCCCGCGTCGACCCAGCCGCCCTCGACGTCGACCGGCCCGCCCGCCGGCTTCAGCGGTTCGGTGATCTCGTCGCCGAACTCACCGCCGAACGCGGGCCATTCGTAGACCGTGGCCTGCTTGTCGGCCAGGTGCGAGGGTTTGCGGTCGAGCCGGCCGGGGATGATGTCGTCACCGTCGCGCTGCGCCTGGAAGAACTCGTTGGTGGCACGGACGAGCGGCGTGAAGAGCCGGTCCTTGGTGTCCACCCGGAACGTCGGCGACGTCGCCTTGGTCTCGCCGGTGACCTCGATCCGGTACTTCCCCGGCAGCCAGACCTTCGACAGGTCGAGCTGGTACACCGCCGGGTACTTCGCGTTCCACGCGCCGAGCGACTGCCCGGTCCGTCCACGATGGACGGTCCGGCCGCGTTCGTCGATCACCGAGAACGCACCCGGCGCGCTGGAGAGGAGATAGGCGTGCTTGGTCTCGGTGATGCCATAGCCGACCTGATCGACCCGCACCTCACCTTGGACCGCCGCCGCGGCCGAAACCGCCGGAACCGTCAAACCCCCGAGGACCAGTGCCGAAACCGCGGCCACCGTCCGGGACCAGGAACTCACCATCATCGGCGCCCCGCTCATGGATTAGTTAAGAAAGTTTCCTTTTTATGGCGCAAGACGCTAGCGCCCGGGGCGCCACCAGTCAATATGTCCGATTCGCCGGTCGGAAGTCACCGGATGCGGCTGTTGTCGGCGGGTAATCGTCTACCGTGGATCGATGCCGCCCGGGGCAGAACCACTCGGCGCGCGGATCCGGCGGTTGCGCCGGGCACGCGGGCTGACTCAGCGTGAGCTCGCCGAGCCGCGCTACGACCGCGGTTTCCTCGCCAAGGTCGAGTCGGGCCGCCGCCTGCCTTCGGACGACGTGCTCTCCCACCTCGCGCGACGGCTCGGCCTCACCGCGGACGAACTCCGCTTCGACCGGCCACCGGGCGCCGCCGAGGAACTCACCGACGCGCTCGAAGCCGCGTACCGCCAGCTACAGCAAGGTGGACTCGAAGCCGCCGAACGCGAGTTCACCCGGGTGGAACGCCGAGCGGCGGAGTACCGGCTGCCGGACGTCCAATGCCACGCGCGGTTCTATCTCGGCGAAGTCCAGTGGCAGCGCTACGACATCCCGTTGGCGGACAAGGGATTCGCGCACGCCATGGAACTCGCCGACGCCGCGTCGCCCCGGCTGCGCGCGATGATCGTCAACCGCGTCGCCGCCTGCCGCGCGCTTTCGGGCGACCTGGGCGCTTCGGTCGCGCTCGTGGACAACGCGCTCGCCGATCTCCGCGCCACCGGCGCGAGTGATCCCGACGCCGAACTGGCGCTGGTGACGGCGTTGCTCCACCCGCTGATCGAAATGGGCGCGCTCGGCCGTGCTCGCCGAGCCGCCGAAGAAGGCCGTCGCGTCCTTCCGTCCGCCCAGCGTGCGGACATCGCCGCGCGCTATCACCGGCAGGCGGCGCAACTGTGGCAGGAGATCGGCCTGGTCGACCGCGCGGAGAAGGACCTTTCGCGGGCACTGCGCCTGCTCACTTCCCTCGGCTACGACCGGGACGCCGCCCGGTGCCGCTGGGCGCGCGGCTTCCTGTGGCGACGGCTGGGCAAACTCGACGAGGCGCACGCCGAACTGCGGCTCGCGCGCGATCTCCTCGCCAAGGCCGGGTCACGGGAAGGCGTGCTCGGCGCGACCATCGAACTCGCCGACGTCCGCCGCCGCCAAGGAAAGCTCGACGAGGCCGCCGAACTCGCCGAAGGGATCCGCCCGCTTCTGGATCGATCCCCCGATATCGAGGCCAGGACTGAGGTTCTCCGGCTGCTGGGACTCATCGCCCGCGCGCGCGGCGACCTTCCCGAGGCGACCGCACTGCTCGAAGAAGCCGCCACCGCACAGGAAAAGTCCGAACTGCGCGGCGCGCTCGTCGCCACCTCACTGCATTTGGGCGACACGTTGCGCGCCCGCGGATTAATCGAAAAGGCCGCGGAGGCCTATCGGCGTGGCGTACGCGCGGCCGCTATGTCCGATTTCGGGCCGACCGGCTGAAAACCATACGAAAGTCGCCATATATCGCACATGGCGGGAAAAACTCTTACTACACAGGCATTTCATTCCCTGCATGTCGATCTTCACCCGCCGCGCTAGGCCATCCGGCCCATTGACGCACCTTGTGACCGGCTCCTTTACTCGGACGTGTCCATCGGGATAACTCCAGTTATCCGAATGGGCACGCTCCCCGTCCCCGCCGTGCGCCCGCCAGGTCGAATTCCCCGCCGCGCCTCAAGGCCGGACGGGTACACGGTCCTGCCCATGGAAGGTTCACATGACCGTTCAGCGAGGGCTCAGAACAGGGTTGGCGGCCGTCGCCGGCCTTGCCCTGAGCATGACGTTCCCGGTGACCCCGGCGAACGCGACCACCGCCACCATCCAGCCCGCGAGCCCCGACGCCGTGGCCGCGAGCGCGGCCGACCGGGCCGCCGCGACTGGTGTAGACCAGCTGCGGAAGGGGGCGCAGGAGGACTTCCGCCGAGTCGGGCTGACCCCCGGTGGCGGAGGACTCTTCTACGCCGCTTACGAACGAACCTACCGTGGCCTGCCGGTCGTCGGCGGGGACGCGGTGGTGGTCGCCGACGGCGCCGGGCGCGTCCGCGGCACCAGCGCCGCGGAGACCGCGGCGATCTCGGTCGACACCAAGGCCAAGATCTCCGCCGCGAAGGCGACCGAGGTCGCGCGCGGCCAGCTGTCCCAAGTAGACAGTGTCGTCGCGCCGAAGCTCGTCGTACTGGCGGGGAACTCCCCCAAACTCGCCTACGAGGTCGTCGTCGCCGGCACCAAGGCGGCGAACCCGAGCAACCTGCACGTCTTCGTGGACGGCGCCACCGGCGCGGTGCTCGAAACCCGTGACGACGTCAAGATGTCCAACTTCCCGGCCGCCGCACCGAAGGCCACCTCGAACGAGGTCGGCACGCTGGGCGCCGGGAACAGCTACTACGTCGGCAACGTCACCATCGACACGACGAACTCCGGCGGCACGTACACGATGCGCGACCCGCAGCGCACCAACATCAGCTGCGCCCGCCAGAACGGCTCGCCCTACAGCGGTCCGGACGACAACTGGGGCAACGGTTCCGGCACCGACCTGGAAACCGCCTGTGTCGACGCGCTCTTCGGCGTGCAGACCGAGTGGAAGATGCTGGGCGAATGGCTCGGCCGCAACGGCATCAACGGCAACGGCGGCGGCTTCCCCGCCTACGTCGGCCTCAACCAGGCCAACGCCTACTGGAACGGTTCCTCGACCACCTACGGCCGCTCGCAGGACAGCCAGCGCCAGGCCACCCCGATCGACGTCGTCGCGCACGAGTACGGCCACGCCATCTTCCAGACCACGCCGGGCGGCGCGGGCAGCGGCAACGAGAACGGCGGCCTCAACGAGTCCACCGGTGACATCTTCGGCGCCGTGACCGAGCACTACGCCAACAACGCCAAGGACACCCCGGACTACGACGTCGGCGAGGGCGTGAACCTGGTCGGCCGCGGGCCGATCCGCTACATGAACCAGCCGAGCCGGATCTCCGGCAACCCCGACTGCTACTCGTCGTCCATCCCGAACACCGAGGTGCACGCCGCCGCGGGCCCGCAGAACCACTGGTTCTACCTGCTGGCCGAGGGCACCGCACCGGTCGGCAAGCCGGCCAGCCCGACCTGCAACAACACCTCGATCACCGGGATCGGCATCCAGAAGGCCGCGAAGATCTTCTACAACGGCCTGCTGAAGAAGACCTCCAGCTGGAACCACAAGGCGGCCCGCAAGGCCACCCTGGAAGCGGCGCTCGCGCTGTACCCGGGTTCCTGCACCGAGTTCACCACCACCAAGGCGGCGTGGGACGCGATCAGCGTCACCGCGGCGACCGGCGAGCCGACGTCGTGCACCCCGCAGGGCAACGACTTCTCGGTCGGCGTCACCCCGACGTCGGGCTCCGTCAAGCCCGGCGAGTCGGCCTCCGTCACGGTGAACACCGCGACCACCAACGGTACGGCGCAGTCGGTGGCGCTCAGCGCCAGTGGCCTCCCGGCCGGGGCGACCGCGACGTTCAACCCCGCTTCGGTGCAGTCCGGCACCTCCTCGACGCTCACCATCGCGACGTCGGCGAGCACCCCTGACGGCACCAGCACCATCACGGTGACCGGCACCGGGGCCAGCGGCGCGCGCACCGCGCAGTACAAGCTGACCGTCGGCACCGGCGGTGACGTCCGCACCTACAGCAACGACACCGACTACGCGCTGAACGACTACGGCACGGTGAACAGCCCGATCACCTCGACCGCCACCGGCAACGCGGTTTCGCCGGTGAAGGTGACGGTCACCGGGACGCACACCTGCTCCGAGGACCTCCGCATCAGCCTGAAGGCCCCCGACGGCAGCACGTATTCGGTCAAGCCCACCGGTTCCCTGCCCTGCACCGATCTGGGCACCCGGAACTACTCGGTGAACGTGACCAACGAAGTCGCGGCGGGCACGTGGACCCTCGTGGTCTATGACGCCTACGCGCAGGACACCGGCACGCTCAGCAGCTGGTCCATCACGGTCTAGCTCCTCCCGCGCGTGAAGGACTCCTTCCCTCGGTTCGAACCGGGGGAAGGAGTCCTTCACGCAAACCCCTCCAGAAAGGAACACCCCGGCATGAAGTGGGGAAAGCGAATAGGAGCGGCCGTCGTCGGCATGGCCGCCGTACTGGGTGTCGTCACGGCGCCCGCGCAGGCGGTCACGGCCGCCGCCGCACCGGACATCTCGCTCGCCAACGTCAAGGCACACCTGAGCGCGCTGCAGACGATCGCCAACCAGAACGGCGGCAACCGCGCGTCCGGGCGGCCAGGCTACCCGGCGTCGGTGTCCTATGTGGCGCAGAAGCTGCGCGACGCCGGCTACAACGTCACGTTGCAGTCCTGCACGAGCTGCGCGGGTTCAAACCAGAACATCATCGCGGAATGGCCGCAGGGTGACGCCAACCAGGTCATCATGCTCGGCGCGCACCTCGACAGCGTCAGCGCCGGCCCCGGCATCAACGACAACGGCTCGGGTTCGGCCTCGATCCTCGAAGTCGCGCTGACCCTGGCCCGCGAGAACCCCACGATGGCCAAGCGGGTCCGCTTCGGCTGGTGGGCCGACGAGGAGTCCGGTCTCCGCGGCTCCAAGTTCTACGTCAACAGCCTGCCGCAGACCGAGCGCACGAAGATCAAGACCTACCTGAACTTCGACATGATCGGCTCGGACAACTGGGGCTACTTCGTCTATGACGACGTCGCTTCGGTCAAGGCCGTGTTCGACGAGTACTTCCGGACGATCGGCATCCAGACCGAGGGTGACACCGAGGGCGACGGCCGTTCGGACCACGCGTCGTTCAAGAGCGCGGGCATCCCGGTCGGCGGTCTCGCGACAGGTGCCGGGTACACGAAGAGCGCCGCGCAGCAACAGAAGTGGGGCGGCACGGCCGGAAGGGCGTTCGACAGCTGCTACCACCGCGCGTGCGACACGCTGTCGAACATCCCGGACACCCCGCTGGAGAAGAACAGCGACGCGATCGCGTACGCGGTCTGGAAGCTCGCCGTCGGCACGTCGACGGGACCGGACTTCTCGCTCGGTCTCTCGCCGTCCTCCGGCACCGTCCAAGCGGGACAGTCGGCGACCGTCACGGTCAACACCACGACGACTTCCGGTGCGGCACAGGCGGTTTCGCTGAGCGCCAGCGGTCTTCCCGCCGGGGCGACCGCGACGTTCAACCCCGCTTCGGTGCAGTCCGGCGGATCCTCGACGCTCACCATCGCGACGTCGGCGAGCACCCCCAACGGCACCAGCACGATCACGGTGACCGGTGACGGGACCTCGGTGGACCGCACGGCGCAGTACACGCTCACCGTCGGCGACGTCAGCGTGCGCACGTTCACCAACGGCACCGACTTCGCGCTGAACGACTACGCGACGGTCAACAGCCCGATCACGTCCAGCGCGACGGGTGCGGCGACCTCGCCGGTGAAGGTGTCGATCACCGGGACGCACACCTGCTCCGAGGACCTCCGCATCAGCCTGAAGGCCCCGGACGGCAGCACGTACTCGGTCAAGCCGACAGGTTCCCTGCCCTGCACGGATCTCGGCACGCGGACCTACTCGGTCCCCGTGACCAACGAGGCCGCTTCCGGCACTTGGACGCTCGTGCTCTACGACGCCTACGCGCAGGACACCGGCACGCTCGACAGCTGGACCATCACCGTCTGATCCACCCGAATGGCGAGGGGCCATCTCACGAGGACACCCGGCCTCGCGGGATGGCCCTTCGCGCGTGAGGGGGATTTCCGGGCAACTCTTCGATATCTGGTCTAGACCACCCGATCGTCGGTAGCGCCACTCATGCGCGGCGACCTATGTTGAGCCGAACGGCCGCTTCCTGTTCGTTCAAACCGCTTTCGAGATGGGAGCTGGGTATGTTCGGTCGCGTCTCACGGCTGCTCGCAATCACCGGCGCGGCGGTACTCGCCGTCACCACACTCGTCGTCTTGAGCCCGGCGCAGGCGTCACCCGACGCCGAGGTCTGCGCGGTCAAATCGAAGCCCGCGGGCAAGGTCCTGCAAGGCTATTGGGAGAACTGGGACGGCGCCTCGAACGGCGTCCATCCGCCGCTGGGCTGGATCCCGATCACCGACGCCCGGATCAAGGCCAACGGATACAACGTGATCAACGCGGCCTTTCCGGTCATCCTGTCCGACGGAACGGCCAAATGGGAGGACGGGATGGACGCGACTGTGAAGGTCGCGACCCCGTCCGAAATGTGCGCCGCGAAGGACGCGGGCGCGACGATCCTGATGTCGATCGGCGGCGCCACCGCGGGAATCGACCTGAACTCGGCCACCGTGGCGGACAAATTCATCGCGACCATCGTGCCGATCCTGAAGAAGTACAACTTCGACGGGATCGACATCGACATCGAAACCGGCCTGGTCGGCAGCGGGAACATCAGCACGCTTTCCGCGTCGCAGAAGAACCTCATCCGCATCATCGACGGCGTGCTCGCCGCGATGCCGCCGAACTTCGGGCTCACCATGGCGCCGGAGACCGCGTACGTCACCGGCGGCAGCGTCGTCTACGGCTCGATCTGGGGCGCGTACCTGCCGATCATCAAGAAGTACGCGGACAACGGCAGGCTGTGGTGGCTGAACATGCAGTACTACAACGGAAGCATGTACGGCTGCTCCGGTGATTCCTACCAGGCCGGGACGGTGCAGGGCTTCGTCGCCCAGACCAACTGCCTCGACAAAGGCCTGGTGATCCAGGGCCAGACGATCCGCGTCCCCTACGACAAGCAGGCCCCTGGCCTGCCCGCGCAGGCCGGCGCCGGCGGCGGCTACATGTCGCCGAGCCTGGTTTCCCAGGCGTACCGAAGCATCCCGGCGCTCAAGGGCCTGATGACCTGGTCGATCAACTGGGACGGTTCACGGAACTGGACCTTCGGGCAGAACGTGAAGTCGTTGCAGGGCCGCTGATCCTCGAGTTACGCCCCCAATCACGCGAGTTACGCCCCCAAGCACGTGAGTTACGCCCCCAAGCACGTGAGTTCCGCGTCGGATCACGCGAGCTTGCCGTGCCGAACCGGCGAACTCGCGTGATCAGGGGGCGAACTCGCGTGATTGAACGGCGAACTCGGCCAAGCGTGGCGTCCGCCCGTATCGTTCCCGGGCATGGGCGAGGAGGTCGGTGGACGGTTACGGCGGCTCCGCGCCGAACGCGGCCTGACCCAGCGCGAACTCGCCGAACCGCACTACACCGCCGCGTACGTCTCGTCCGTCGAGACGGGCGCGCGGACACCGTCCGGTGACGCGGTGCGTCATTTCGCCGCGCGGCTCGGCGTGGACACCGGCGAACTGCTCGGCGTGACGTCGCCCCGCGACGACGTCCGGCTCGATCTGGACATCGCGGCGACCGCGACGGACTTCCTGGCCGGGACCGGTTCGGCGCCGAAGATGCGGCGGCTGGCCCGGCGGGCCGAGAAGATCGGCCGCGACCGGCAGGCCGGACTCGCCTGGCTGTGGCTCGCGCGGTTCGCCGAGGGTGACGCCAGGGCGCGGCCGGTGGCCGCCGCCGAAGCCGCGCTCGCCGACGACGTCCCGCCGTACCGCGAACTGGCCGCCGCGCTGCGGGCGAACGTCCTGATCTACCGGGGCGAGCCGCATCACGCGATGCATCTGCTCCGGACCGCGCTCGATGCGAGCCTCGGCCGTCATCCACATCCGGTGCTCCTGCTGACCCTGCACGCGTACCTGGCCGACGGGCGGCTCCGTCTCGGCGAGAACGCCCAAGCCGCGCATCACGCGGGAGAGGCACTTCGGCTGGCTCGCGGCGGCGGCGAGATCCTGGCCGAACTCGCCGAGAACCAGCGACGGCTGGCCGAGTCCTATCTCGGCGAAGGACGACTGGCCGACGCCGTCACCGCCGTATCGGCGCTGCACGACCTGCTCCACGAACGCGCCCTGCGGCCGGTGCTGGCACGGTGCCTGTTCGCGCGGGCGCTGAACCGCCGTGCCGACGACCCCGAAGGTGCTCTCGCGGACCTTCGCGCGTCACGCGCGGCAGCGCCCGATCACACCGTCGCGCTGGAACTCGCCGACGTCTGCCGCGAACTCGGTCGTCTCGACGACGCCGCCGCGCTACTCTCCGAAGCAACCGAAGCCATCCCGGAGGACTCGCCGCTGTCCGCTTCACTCACGTTCCAGCAGGGCTCGCTGGCTCTGGCTCGTGGAGACCTCGAAGCGGCCGAAGCACGCTTTGCGCATGCCATCGACGTAGCCGCTCTCCATGACACTCGCGGCGTCTTGGCCGCTTCAGTCGACAAAGCGGGAGAGCTCCTTCGCGATCAGGGGCGCTTCGAAGAGGCCGCGGACCTACTGCGGCATGGACTGCTCCTTCTCGGAGCCGAGGAGGACGTTCCCCGATGACCGAAGTGGACTTGGAAGACATCAGTGCCCGTTTGGTGAGCCGATTCGGCGCCGACGCCGACGGATGGCTCGCCGGAGTCCCCGCCCTCGCCGAGCGGCTGGCCTCTCGGTGGGACTTCGAGCTCGGCGAGTTGTTCGAGAGCGGAGCGTCGTCCGTCGTCCTGCGCTGCCGATGGTCCGACAGGACGCCGGCGGTGCTCAAACTCAGCCCGGACGGGGCGCTGCTGACCAAACAGCTCGAAATGCTGCGGGTGTTCGCGCCGTCGGGCCGGGTGCCCGCCGTCCTCGCCGCCGACGCGGACGCCGGCGCGATGGTCCTGGAAGAGATCCAGCCGGGCACCCCGGCCGACGACCTGCCGCTGCCGACCCTGCCGGGACGCTGGGGAGAACTGCTGGCCGCACTGCATTCCGTCGCCCCGCCCGCGGACTGGCCGTGGACCCTGCGCGGCCGGTTCGAGGAGTCCTTCGACCGGATCGGCAAACGGATCACCGAACCGGCCATCGCCGCCAAGGTCGGCCCGGACACCTGGCAGCGGGCGATCGAGCGCTGCGAGAAGTTGCTGGACACCCAGTCCGATGTCGTGTTGCTCCACGGCGATCTGCATCTCGGCAACGCCTTGGACGGCGGCTCGCGCGGCCTGATCGCGATCGATCCGAAGGCGTGTGTGGGTGATCCGTGCTTCGACGCCGTCGACTACGTGGTGAGCGGCGCCGGGCACGAAGGCGTCGAGGCCCGTTGCCATTCGGTGGCGAACGCCTGCGGACTCGACGGGGACAGGTTGTACGCGTGGAGCCGCGTGGTCGCCCCCATGTTCGCCATCTCGCACCTCACCTATGGCGGCCCGGAGCAGGCACTCGACGAGTTGCTGACGCTGATCAGCTGAGGAAGTCGCGCAGCACCGCGGCCACCTGCCGGATCTCGCTCGCTCGGACGTTCTCCTGACGAGTGTGCGCCAGCGTCGGGTCTCCGGGACCGAAGTTCACCGCCGGAATCCCGAGAGCCGCGAAGCGCGCGACGTCGGTCCAGCCCAGCTTCGCGACCGCCTTGCCCCCGGCCGCGGCGACCAGTTCGGCTGCTGCGGGAGCACTCAAACCGGGCAACGCGCCAGGCGACAAGTCGACAATCTTGACGTCGTAGCCCTCGAAGACCTCGCGTAGGTGCGCCTCAGCGTCTTCCGGGGAGCGATCCGGAGCGAAGCGGTGGTTGATCGTCAGCACGGCCTCGTCCGGCACGACGTTGCCCGCGACACCGCCGCCGATCTTCGTGGCCTGCAAGCCTTCGCGGTAGGTCAGGCCGTCGATGTCGACCACCCGCGGCGTGTACTCGGCCAGCCTGCGCAGCGGTTCGGCGAGCCCGTGGATCGCGTTGACGCCCATCCACCCGCGCGCGGTGTGCGCCCGGACGCCGTCGACGCGGAGCTCGATCCGCATCGTGCCCTGGCAACCGCCCTCGATCCCGCCGTTCGACGGCTCGCCGAGGATCGCGAGGTCGGCTCGCAGCCACTCGGGCAGCTCGCGCTCGATGCGGCCGAGACCGTTCTTCGCCGCGTCGATCTCTTCGCAGTCGTAGAACACGAAGGTGATGTCGTGCCTCGGCTCCGGGAGGGCGGCGGCGAGGTGCAGGAAGACGGCGTCGCCGCTCTTCATGTCGACGGTGCCGAGACCGTGCAGGATCTCGTCGTCACCGGTCCCCTCACGGCGCACGGGCATGTTCTCGTTGACCGGAACCGTGTCGAGATGCCCGGCCAGCAGCACCCGCGAAGGACGGCCGAGGTTCGTGCGCGCGAGGACCGCGTCGCCGTTGCGGATCACCTCGAGATGCGGCGCCTGCGCCTGGAGCGCGGCCTGCACGGTGTCCGCGATGACCTTCTCCTCCTCCGAGACGCTGAAGATGTCCACCAGCGCGGCGGTGAGGTCGACGGGATCGGCGTGCAAGTCGAGCGAAGGCATGCCCGCACCGTACCGCCGGGGGCCCGGGGCTACCGTGAAGGAGTGCGCATGCGAACGATCTTGGTCGCCCTCCTCCTGGTGCTCAGCGGGTGCGGATCGAGCGAAGTCCCGGTGAAGGTCCGGCCGACCCAGAGCACCGGCCCGGACGTGCTGCCGATCAAGCTCAAGGCGCTGACCACCGACCAGTGCTATCTGGCGCCGGGGACCGAATCGCCCAAGGGCTGCCAGAAGTACGTGACCGAACTCTCCAGCGCCGCGGGCACCGTCCGCAAGCGCCGCCCGGACCTGTCGTCGCACGCCGACGTCCTCGATCGTCCGATCGCCGCCTTCCGCGCCGCGAACTGCCAGGACCAGACGGCCCCCGGCGGACCGTGCGGTCAGGCGCTCGCCGACATGGCGACGGCGCTGACCAGTGTGAAGAGCCTCGTCGACGGCTGAACGGGGTCACTGGGTTACCGTTCAGGTCGTGAGCGAGCAGACCCCTGACCCCGAAACGACCGGCGCCACCGGCGTCGGACTGGCCACCGTCACGACCGACGGCACGGTGCTGGACACCTGGTTCCCGCTGCCCAAGCTGACCGAGGGCACCGACAGCAAGGCCGGCACGGTACGGCTGACCGCCGAAGAGGCCTCCGAAGCCCTCGGCGAGGCCGCGGCCGCCCAGCTCGGCCCGGACACCGATCGCGGTGTCGAGGTCGTCGCGGTCCGCACGACCATCGCCAGGCTGTCCGACGCCCCCGGCGACACGCACGACGTCTACCTGCGGCTTCACCTGCTGTCGCACCGTCTGGTGCGGCCGCACGGCGCGAGCCTCGACGGCATCTTCGGCCTGCTGGCGAACGTCGTGTGGACCAACCACGGGCCGTGCCCCGTCGAGGGCTTCGAGGCGACCCGGCTGCGGCTGCGGGCACGCGGCAACGTCACCGTCTACGGCGTGGACAAGTTCCCGCGGATGGTGGACTACGTCGTGCCGACCGGCGTCCGCATCGCCGACGCCGACCGCGCCCGCCTCGGCGCGCACCTGGCCAACGGCACCACGGTCATGCACGAGGGCTTCATCAACTTCAACGCCGGCACGCTCGGCGCCTCGATGGTCGAAGGCCGGATCTCGGCCGGTGTCGTGGTCGGCGACGGCTCCGACGTCGGCGGCGGAGCGTCGATCATGGGCACGCTGTCCGGCGGCGGCAAGGAGACCATCTCGATCGGCGAGCGCTGCCTGATCGGCGCGAACGGCGGCGTCGGCATCTCGCTCGGCGACGACTCGGTCGTCGAAGCGGGCCTGTACGTCACGGCCGGCACGAAGGTGACCTTCGAGGGCAAGGTCGTGAAGGCGCTGGAGCTGTCCGGCATCTCGGGCGCGGTGTTCCGGCGGAACTCCGGGACCGGCGCCGTCGAGGTCGTCGCGCGCACCGGCGTCGGCATCGAGCTGAACGCGGCCCTGCACGCCAACTGACCTGCGGAAAGAGAGCAAGGGACCTTTGCTACCGCTTGGGTCTCGCTGGTGTCGCGAAAGCCACTTTCGCGACGTCTGATGTCTCGAAAGTGGCTTTCGCGACATCCTCGGCCGCACGAAAAGAGAAGCAAGGGACCTTTGCTACCACTCTCCCCCGGAGGGCGGTAGCAAAGGTCCCTTGCTTCTCTCACGGCCTGGACCACCTTGCCGGTTCACCTAGAATTCATTTTGTGACAGCCGAGATCCTGCCGCGCAAGAACGCCCCTTCGACCACTCCGGCCGCGCTCGGGCTCGGCGACCGTCCCGCGAAAGCCGGGCCCGGCGATCCGGCGGCCACTCACGTCCGGGTCAAACTCGACGTCGAGATCCGCGCGCTGCTCGCGCACGAACCGGGCACCAAATCCGGCACCGACCCCGAAGACCTGCACCAGATGCGGGTCGCGCTGCGCCGCATGCGGAGCGTCCTCAAGCTCTCGGGCCGTCTCGTCGGCCCGGATGCCGAGCCGGTGCGCGCCGAGCTCGGCTGGCTCGGCCAGTCCCTCGGCGATGTCCGCGACTACGACGTCCTGATCGGGCATCTCCGCGAGGTCGTCGCCGAGTTCGAGGTGCGCGACCAGCCGGCCGCGCGCCGTCTGGTGTCGAAGTTCGTCACCGAGCGCGGCGTCGCGAAGCGGCGGCTCACCCGCGCGCTCGCCAGCCCCCGGTACGCCTCGATGCTCCAGGACATCGGCCGCCTCGCCCGGCAACCAGCCGCCGAAGAACCCACGTCCGAAGCCGCCCCGACCTCGGCCGATCTCGTCGCCGGGCTCGCGAAGCCGCATCGAAAGCTCGCGAAGGCTGTGAAGGCCCTTCCTGCCAATCCCCCGGATGACGACCTTCACGCGCTTCGCATCTACGGCAAGAAACTCCGCTACGCCGCCGAGATGGCCAAGCCCGCCGCGAAGAAGAAGCAGGCGGAGCGGATCCAGCGGCTGATCAAGGCCACAAAGAACTTCCAGACCGTCCTCGGAGACCACCAGGACGCCTGCGTCGCCGCCGATCGGATGCGGGGCGTCGTGGCCTCCGTCGACTCCGAGGTCGCCTTCATCGCCGGCCGGATCGCGGAGAAGGAACTGCTGCGCCGCGCCGAGGTTCGTGCCGTGTGGCGCGACGTCTGGGCCGAAGTCGACGAAGCCGCTCAGGCGGTGAGCCCGCGGATATAGCCGTCCGGGCGGATCAGCACCTGCCGCCCGTTCTCGGCTTCATACGCGGCGAAGGCGTGCCCGCCGACGTCCTCGAAGTCCGCGTCCGACAGCGCGCTGCCCGCGGGCAGGATCCGTCGCGCGCCTTCGGGCGCCGGGCCGTCGCCGAACACCAGCACCGTCGCCTGCGGGCCGCGCAGCAACTCGAACAGCCGGACGGACTTGCCGTTCGCGTCCTTCAGCGGCGCGTCCGGCGCGCGGTCGCCGGGCCGGATCCGGCCGGTCGCCGCGGGCGCGAGCGGGCCGCCGCGATACCCGATGTCGAGCTGGCGCGTGTTCTCCCCGCGCTCGTGCGCGTCTTCGGCACCTTCCTTGTACTTCTCGAGGAGTTCGGTACTGATCTTCAGCACCCGCGCGGCGACCCCGCGCCGTTCGGGCTCGTAGCTGTCGAGCAGCTCCGGTGAACCGTCGGCGAGCTTCCAGCCCAGGTTGTACGCGTCCTGGACGCCGGTGTTGAGCCCCTGCCCACCGGTCGGCGGGTGGACGTGTGCGGCGTCGCCCGCGAGGAACACCCTGCCCACCCGGAACCGCTCGGCGAGCCGGATGTTGGGCCGCCACACCGTCGCCCAGGCGAGATCGTGCAGACGGACCCCGCCGCCGGACAGTTCGTCGAGCCGGGCCTGCAAGGTGGCCAGCGACGCCTCGACCTCCTCTTCGCCCAGCGGGGCGCCGAACTGGAAGTGCGGAACTCCGGGCAGCGGCGTGAGCACGATCCCCGACATCGGGTCCTCGGGCTTCGCGAACCAATGTCCGTACGCGCGATCGAGCCCCTCGGCCTGCACATCGCCGAGCAGCATGCGGATCGATTCGTCGGTGGTGCCCTCGAAGGCGATCCCCAGCGCCTTGCGCACGAAGCTCTTCCCACCGTCGGCACCGACGAGGTAGTCGACGCGGACCCGCTCGCCCGGCAGTTCGGCCGTCACGCCGCCGTCGTCCTGCTCGAAGCCGAGCAACGGGGTGCCGAGCTCGACCTGGACGCCGAATTCGGCGAGCCGTTCGCGCAGGATCCCTTCGGTCCGCGACTGGCCGAGGAAGAACCCGTTCGGATACGGCACGTCCGGGGTCGGCTCGGCGAGTTCGGCCATCATCCGTTCGCCGACGACCTCGCCAGCCAGATGGATCTTCATCGCCACGGGTGGCTGCCCGGCGGCCAGCACCGCGTCCAAGACACCGAGGTCCTCGAAGACCTCCAGCGTGCGCGGTTGCAGGCCGTCGCCGCGCGAGCCCTCGAAGAACGTCTCGGCCTTCTCCACGATCCGCACGCCGACACCGCGGCGCGCGAGATCGATGGCCAGCGTGAGCCCGGTCGGCCCGGCTCCCGCGATCAGTACCTCGGTCATCTTCCCTCCGATGAATTATTATTCAGTGAATCTTGATTCAGTTTGCTCGTTGCTAGCCTTCCCTGTCAAGGAGGTGGCGATGACGGCGACGAGCCGCAAGGAGAAGGCGGCGGAAACCGAGGCCGCGCTCAAGGAGGCGGCGAAGCGCGTATTCGCGGCGAAGGGGTACCTGAACACCAAGATCACCGACATCACGACGGAGGCCGGACGCGCGGCGGGTTCGTTCTACAACCACTTCACGAGCAAGGAAGAGCTGCTCGAAGCACTCCTCGAAGATCTCGCGGCGGCGAGCGACGTAAACGCGGCCTCATCGGAGCACATCCCCGACTTCACCGACCCGCAAGCCGTGCGCTGGCACGTCCGCGAGTACTGGAACTTCCACCGCGAGAACGCCGCGACCATGCTCGCGCTGCGCCAGGCCGCCATGGTCAGCGACGAGTTCGCACGCACTTATGCGCGCTTCGGCGCCGATCAGGCGGAGGACCTCCTCGACCACCTCGGGTACATCACCGCGGCGGGCATGGAACTCCCGGCGTCGGAGCGGGTCACGCTCGCGATGATGGCCGAACTGGTCAACGGTTTCGCGCACACGTGGCTGCTCGACCCGTCGTCGGTCTCCGAAGAAGAAGCCGTCGAGGCGCTGACACGGTTCGTCTACCGGGGTTTCACCGGCCGCGACGTGCCCTAGGCCGTGTCCGGTAAGTCTGTTCGCGGTCTCCGCGCCCAGGCGGCCCCTGACGGCACGAACCACCTGGATCACGAAGCCCATCGAACAGACTTACCGGACACGGCCTAGTCAGGAAGCGAGCCGCTCCACGGCCGTGTCGATCCGCTCGTCCGTCGCCGTCAAGGCGATCCGGACGTGGTTTCCGCCGGTCGGCCCGTAGAACGTGCCCGGCGCGGCGAGGATGCCGCGATCGGCCAGCCAGTCGACCGTGTCGAGCGCGGGTTCCCCGCGCGTGGACCAGAGATACAGCCCGGCCTCGGAATGCGAGATCTCGAAACCGCTGTCCAGCAACGCCTTCCGCAGCACCAGCCGGCGGCGTGCGTAGCGTTCCCGTTGCACGGCAAGCGCTTCGTCGTCCTTCAGCGCGGCGACCATGGCCTCCTGCACCGGCCGCGGCACGATCAGTCCGGAGTGTTTGCGGATCTCCAGCAGCCCGGCGACGAGCTTCGGGTCGCCGGTGACGAATCCGGCACGGTAGCTGGCGAGGTTCGCGGATTTCGACAGCGAGTGGACGGCCAGCAGGCCGTCGAGGGAGCCGCCGTGCACGGACGGGTGCAGGATCGACACGGGTTCGCTTTCCCAGCCCAGCGCCAGATAACACTCGTCGGAGACCACGACGACGTCGCGTTCGCGCGCCCATTCGACGACCTTGCGCAGGTGGTCGACGCCGAGCACGCGCCCGGTCGGATTGGACGGCGAGTTGATCCACAGCATCGCGGGCCGCTGCGGACCGAGCGCGAACGTGCTGTCCGCGCGCAGCAGGGAAGCGCCCGCCAGCAGCACGCCGACCTCGTAGGTCGGGTACGCCACCTCGGGGATCACGATGAGATCGCCGGGGCCGAACCCCAGCTGCCGCGGCAGCGAAGCGACCAGTTCCTTCGAACCGATCGTCGGCAGCACGGCCGCCTCGGGAACGCCCTCGATGCCGTGCCGCCGCGAAAGCGCGTCGATCGCGGCGGCCCTGAGCTCGGGGATCCCGTGCGTGGTCGGGTACCCCGGGATCTCCGACACGGACGCGAGCGCCGCGCGGATGCTCTCGGGGACCGGGTCCACCGGCGTGCCGATCGACAGGTCGACGAGGCCGCCGGGATGCGCCTGGGCCTTGGCCTTCGCCTCGGCGAGGGAGTCCCAGGGGAAATCGGGAAGAGCGACCCGGCTCATTCGCCCTGCGGGGGAAGAGCCTTGATGAAGGCGGGGTCGTGACTGGTCTTGCCGACCTTGGAGGCGCCACCGGGCGAGCCGAGCTCGTCGAAGAAGTCGACGTTGGCCTTGGTGTAGTCGTTCCACTCGTCGGGGACGTCGTCCTCGTAGTAGATCGCCTCGACGGGGCAGACCGGCTCGCAGGCACCGCAGTCGACGCATTCGTCCGGGTGGATGTACAGCATGCGGTCACCCTCGTAGATGCAATCCACGGGGCACTCGTCGATACACGCCTTGTCGAGCACGTCGACGCAGGGCTCGGCGATCACGTAGGTCACTGCGTACTCCTGCTTTATCTCTGCTTCACCAGTCTGCAACGGACATTACGCGCCCACGGGCGCCACCGGCCCGCTTAGGCCACCCTTATCCGTACCCCGGGTATGGGCGTTCAGCGGTCTTTCCGGCGAGGCGGCGGAGTGGCCCTGCTGTCCCCAGTGATGACGAACTTCGGCGCGGCGGGCTTCGCCGCTACGGTGTCCCTCTCGTCCTTCTCGACGGCCTCCGCGCCCAATGCCCGGTTGAAGCCGTCCGAGATCTCGCGGACGAGGTCTTCGTTGTGCCTGTCGTCCTTGCGCGCGATGCTCATCGGGGTCCCTCCACTGCCTTCCTTGGCACAATCTAACCGTGAACAGTGCGGAAATGCTCGAGCTCACCTGTAGCCGGGCTTGGACTCCCCTGCTGGAGAGCCGGATCGGTGACTGGAGGCTCCGCTGGGCGGACGGGTTCACCGCGCGGGCCAACAGTGCCCTGGCGATCGGTGACCCGGGAAAACCGCTGCCAGACGCCCTGCGGACGGTCTGTGACTTCGCCCACGATCATGCCATCCCGCCCGTCGTCCAGGTGATCCAGAACACGTCTCTCGAGGACGCCATCGCCGCCTGCGGCTGGGTCCACTATGTGGAACATCGCCCGGCGCACGAGGTTCGCCTCCTGACCGGGCCGCTCTCGCGTGGGACCTCGGCGGGAGCGGTGATCCTCGACGAGCCGACGTCCGGATGGTGGGAGATGACGGCGGGCAGCGCGGATCCGGCGGAGGCGCCGCGGCACGTGCTCGGCACCGGCAAGGTCGGCTTCGGGGTCGTGGAGCTGGACGGCGTCACGGCGGGCGCGGTACGCGGAGCGGTCGTCGGCGAGTGGCTGCACATCGCCCGATTGGAGGTACGGCAGAAGTTCCGGCGGCGGGGCCTGGCACGCGGGCTGATGAACGCCGTGGGCGCCTGGGGAGCCGCTCAGGGCGCGACCGGGATGCTGCTGCAGGTCGCGGTGGCCAACTCCGGCGCGCTGAAGCTGTACGAAAGCCTGGGCTGTACGGAGCACCACAGGTACCGCTACTGGGCCCCGGCTCCGGGGGCGTGCGAGGATCGCCCGTCGTGAAGGTCGTCATTTTGGTCGGCGGAGTGGGCGGGGCCCGCTTCCTGCTGGGGGTCAAACAAGCACTGGGTCTGCCCGCGACCGGTTCCGCGCCGGAATCGCCGCACGAGGTGACCGCGCTGGTGAACACCGGGGACGACGTGTGGATGCACGGTCTGCGCATCTGCCCGGACCTGGACACCTGCATGTACACCCTCGGCGGGGGGATCGACGAAGAGCGCGGCTGGGGCCATTCCGGGGAGACCTGGACGGTCAAGGATGAGCTCGCCGCCTATGGCGCCGAGCCGACCTGGTTCGGCCTGGGCGACAAGGACATCGCGACGCATCTGATCCGGTCGCGGATGCTGCGAGCGGGCTATCCGCTGTCGCAGGTCACCGAGGCGTTGTGCGACCGCTGGCAGCCGGGCGTCCGTCTGCTGCCGATGTCGGACGACCGGGTCGAAACGCATGTCGTGATCGACGACCCCGATTCGGACACAGACTCCGGCCACCGCAAGGCGATCCACTTCCAGGAGTGGTGGGTGCGCTACCGCGCCGAGCCGAAGGCGCATTCGATCATCGCCGTCGGCGCCGACGAGGCCAAGCCGGCGCCGGGCGTGCTCGACGCGATCGCGGCCGCGGACATCGTGCTGTTCGCGCCGTCCAATCCGGTGGTCTCGGTGGGCACGACGCTCGGTGTCCCGGGAATCCGCGACGCACTGCGGAAGACGCGCGCCAAGGTCGTCGGTGTCTCCCCGATCATCGGCGGGAAGCCGTTGCGCGGAATGGCCGACGCGTGCCTGAGCGCGATCGGCGTGGAGACCTCGGCCGAGGCCGTCGGGCGGCATTACGGTTCCCGCAAGGAATCTCCGGACGGCGTGCTCGACGGCTGGCTGGTCTCCGAGGGCGAAACCGTCGACGTGCCGGGAGTCGCCGTCCGCGACGTACCCCTGCTGATGTCCGATGTGGACGCCACTGCGGCCATGGTGCGCGCCGCTTTCGATCTGGCGGGAGTTTCCGTTGACTGACCATGCTTCGGCGAAGATCGAGATCCTGCCGGTCGAAGGCCTGCCGGAGTTCCGTCCCGGCGACGACCTGACCGGCGCGCTCGTCGAAGCGGCCCCGTGGCTGCGGTCGGGCGACGTCCTGGTCGTGACGAGCAAGATCGTTTCCAAGGTCGAGGGCATGCTGATCCGCGTCCCCGCCGATCCGGAGGAGCGCGACGCCGCCCGGCGCAAGCTCGTCGAAGAGGAGTCCGTCCGGGTGATCGCGCGGATCAACCGGACGGTGATCACCGAGAACAAGCTCGGCATCGTGCAGGCCGCCTCCGGGGTGGACGCGTCGAACGTGGCCTCCGGTGAGGTCGCGCTGCTGCCGTCCGATCCGGACGCTTCCGCGCTCGCGCTGCGGAACGGGCTGCGTGAACGGCTCGGCGTCGAAGTCGCCGTCGTGGTCACCGACACGATGGGCCGCGCGTGGCGGGTCGGGCAGACCGACGCCGCGATCGGCGCGTCCGGCCTGCGGGTGCTGCACTCGTACGCGGGCGAGGTCGACAGCCAGGGCAACGAACTCGCCGTCACCGAGGTGGCGATCGCCGACGAACTCGCCGCCGCGGCGGATCTGGTCAAGGGCAAGCTCGGCGGCACACCGGTCGCCGTCGTGCGCGGACTTCGGCTGACCGACGACGGTTCGACCGCCCGAAAACTGCTCCGCCCGGTCGAGGAGGACCTGTTCCGCCTCGGTACCAACGAATCCATCGCACAGGGCCGCCGGGAAGCCGTGCTCGCGCGGCGTTCGATCCGGTCGTTCACCGACGAGCCGGTCGATCCCGAGGTGCTGCGCCGCGCGGTCGGTACCGCGCTGACAGCGCCCGCGCCGCACCACACGAAGCCGGTCCGGTTCGTGTGGCTGCGCGAGGAAGGCTTGCGCCGCAAGCTTCTCGACGCGATGAAGGCGTCGTGGCAGGCCGATCTCGAAGCCGACGACTTCACCGCCGAACAGGTCGCGAAGCGCCTCAGCCGCGGCGACATCCTCTACAACGCGCCCGAAGTCGTGGTGCCGTTCCTCGTCGCCGAGGGCGCGCACACCTACCGCGACGACCGGCGGAACGCTTGCGAGCACACGATGTTCACCGTCGCCGGCGGCGCGGCCGTGCAGGGTCTGCTGGTCGCGCTCGCCGCCGAAGACCTCGGCTCGTGCTGGATCGGGTCGACGATCTTCGCCGCGGACATCGTGCGTGACGTGCTCGGCCTGGACGAACGCTGGGAACCGCTCGGCGCCGTCGCGATCGGGCATCCCGCCGCCCTCCCGCCCGCCCGCGGCCCCGTCGAACCCGGTGAAGGACTTCTCGAACTGTGACCCTGCACGACGACGTTGTGTCCACTTTGTCCGGTTGGCGACCGGTGGACGCGACTCAGGAATCCTTGCGCCAGGCCTATCTCGGCTTCCTCGCCGCCCGCGACGACGTCTGCCGCCGCGAATGCGCGGCCGGGCACATCACCGCGTCGGCCGTCCTTCTCGACGCCGACGCGGAAAACGTGCTGCTCACCCTGCATCCGCGAGTCGGACGCTGGTTGCAGCTCGGCGGGCATTGCGAACCCGGCGACGCGACGCTCGCCGACGCCGCCCTTCGTGAGGCACGCGAGGAATCCGGCATCGAGGACCTCGTGATCGACCCGGCGCCGGTGCATCTCGACGTCCACCCGATCACGTGCTCGCTCGGCGTGCCGACCCGGCATTTCGACGTGCGTTTCGTGGTGCGCGCACCACGGGGAGCACAACCGGTCCAAAGCGACGAATCGGACGATCTTCGGTGGTGGCCGGTGAATTCCCTGCCGGAAGGGTCGGAAGATCTCGCCGAACTGATGGAAGCCGCCGTGCCCGTCGCGCCCGGCCGTTAGGGTGTCCGCTGACGTCCTAAAGGGGGAATGATGCTGACGGCGCTGACGCCATACCTCGACCGGGTCCGGGTCCACAGCAGCGGTGACGGTGACGGCTTCGGCTGGTTTCTGCTGGCCCTGGCGATCATCGTCATCATCATCGTGATCGTGGTGATCATCGTGAAGGTCAACCAGGCGAAGAAGCCGCCGATGACCTTCCCGCAGAACCCGAACTTCGGCGGCGGCGGCCCGGCCCCCGGTTTCCCGCCGCCCCCGCCCGCCGGCGGCCCCGCCCCACAGGGCAACTGGCAGCAGCAGCCCGGTTTCCCGCCGCCTCAGCCCGGTTACGGCCAGGCGCCCGGTTTCCCGCCGCCCCCGGCCGGCTTTCCGCCGCCTGGTGCCCCCGCGGGTTTCGCGCCGCCTCCCGGCGCCCCGGCGCCCAATCCGTTCGGCGCGCCCGGCATGGCCCAGCCCGGTTTCCCGCCGCCTCCCCCGCAGCCGGGGCCGCCGATCGACGGCAGCGCGGACCGCACGCAGGTCGTGTCCCCGCGGCAGCAGGCGGACGCCGGCGCAGACCGCACCCAGGTGGTCTCCCCCGCTGCGGACCGCACGCAGGTCGTCTCGCCCGCGGGCGGCGACCGGACGCAGGTGGTGCCCGGTGGCGGCGGTGACGCCACCCAGGTCGTCGCCGGCGGCGATCGGACCCAGGTCGTCCCGCCCCGTCAGTAGCCGCTTGCCTTTGTATCAGTGATTGTGCCATCATGGCGATACGATCACTGATACAAGGGGGCGCTGTGGTGATTCTCGACGAATCCCAACAGCTTCAGCTGACCAGGATGAAGCTGCGGAGCAGGATCAAGGGACAGACGATCGGGGTGGCATTGGCCCTGCTCGGGGCCACGTGGGGCGTTTGGTTCTTCCTGAGTCAGGAGTTCTTCCTCGATCGCTCGGGTGGCGTCCCCACACTCATGTCACGCCGTAAAGCGGAGTGGCCGAGACTTTCCGAATCGGCCTCCCTCATCGCGATCCTGGTGACCTTCGTCGTCCTGGCCGGTCTTGTCTGGTGGGCCACCCTCCGGATACGCAAGGCGGAACAGCGGCTGGCGCGGTCGGTGCCACGCCGGATCGCGCACGGGAAGCGGCTCGGCGTGCGTGAAGTGGCCGGCACCGGGACGGTCATGCTGTGGCTGTTCAGCTCCGTCGGCGGCATCGGTCTCGGCCTGACCATCGGTTTCTTCGCCGAGTCCGCCGACAACCGGCTGGTCGGCTTCACCTACGCGGCGGGGATCGCCGTCCTCGGTGTCTTGTCCATCGCACTGGCCCGGCAGGTGGTCGCCCAGCCCAGCCTGGCCGACGACGAGACCTCCCTCCGCACCGACGACATGCTCCGCAAGAAGGACGCGCAACTGCCCCTGATGCCCGCCGGGGTCTACCTGGCCGTCCCCTTGGCCTCCTCGATACCGGAGTTCGCCACGTGGCTGTGGGTCTACTTCCTGGGGAGCCTCGCGATCAGCCTTCTCGCTACGCTCGTGGTCCGGCTTCGCAGGGCACCGCTGAACTCCTCACCACCGCGGAACGCGGCGTTCTGATCAAGTCGGCGAGCCGAGAACCAGGAGCACGAAGTGATCATCAGCGTCGACACCAACTCACCGATCCCCCCGTACGAGCAGGTGCGTTCAGCGTTCGCCGCCCAGATCAAGGACCGGACGCTGCCGGTCGGCACGAAGCTTCCGACGGTGCGCAAACTCGCCGAGGATCTCGGCATCGCTCCCAACACCGTCGCCAAGGCCTACCGTGAACTGGAAGAGGCGGGCCTGATCGAAACCCGTGGCCGGGCAGGCACCTTCGTCGGGGACTCGGGGGATCAAAACCGGAAGCTGGCCCAGAAAGCCGCCGCCGAGTACGCCGCGATCACCCGCAAGCTGGGCTTGAGTCAGGGGGAGGCGATCGCGATCGTCGACGCCGCGCTGGCCGCGAACGTCACGGCCTACCGGACGAACCCGCGACTGCACGAGCGTCCCGCCCACTGAGCCCAGGTCCCACCACCGGGCCGGCGACGAGGCCTCCGGTTAGTCTCTCGGCATGGTCTTCCTCTTGGTACTGGTGGTCGGCGTCCTGATCCTGGCCGGGATCGGGGTCGGGATCTACTTCCTCGTGAAGTCGAACAGCAAACCGCAGCCGCCGGCACTCCCCTACCACCAGTACCCGCAGCAGCAGCCGCAGTACCCGAGCCAGCAGCAGCCCTATCCGCCGCAGGGCTGGGGCAACTGACATCCCGCATTCAGAGGACTAAACGCGGCAGAAGCACGCGTCACATGGCGCGGTAGTCGCGGAGTTCGATCTTCGGCCCGAACCTCGGGCGGCGGAATCCGGCCGTCGACAGGTAGCGCACCGCGCGCTGCCGCTGCGGTGAATACGGCGCCAGCACCTCGGACATCCCCACGTCGTCGAGTTTCGTCCCGACCAGCGCGTGCCCGACCATCGACGGGATGTTGTAGTCGCCGAAGCTCACCGCGTCCGGGTCTCCCCAGGCACGTTGCGCGATCTCCGCCGCGGTCCACACGCCGATGCCGGGCACCTTCCGCAGCCAGGCCCGGCCTTCGACACCTTTCAGCTCGACGGCCTTCTCCAGCCGCGACGCGACGCGGGCAGCGGCGATCAGCGTCGTCCGCCGTTTCAGGTCCACCCCGGCGCGATGCCATTTCCAGTCCACAATGGAGCGGATGGCGACGGGTGTCGGCGGCACGCGCAGCCGCTCCGGGCCCGGGCCTGGCGCCTGCTCCCCGAACCAGCGGCACAGCTCGCCCCACGACCGCAACGCCTCCGTGCTGGTCACCTTCTGCTCCAGCACGGCGAGCACCAGCGCGTCCCACACCCGGCCGGTGGAGCCGAGGCGCAGTCCTGGGTTCCGGCGCCGCGCCGACGCGATGACGTCGTGGTGCGCGACGAATTCGGAGTCGTCGTCATGCGCGCCCAGCATCGCCGGAACGCCTTCGAGCAGCCTGTCCGCGCCGGGTCCCCAGGCCTCCGCCTCGATCTCGCCATCGGCGCGCCGCAACAACGCGAGCGTGCCCGCGCCGTCCGCCGTGTTGGCGGCCAGCCAGGTGACCCCGCCCTCGGTGCGGACGACGTTGGGCGAACGCGATCCCCGGCTCAGCGGACCCAGGACCGCGTCCAGATCGAGCGAGAACCCAGGACGGAACAGCACACGGTGAAACTACCCGGCACTCGGCTAGGGTGAGCGGGCCACCTGAAACCGTATGCCTATGGAGGACACCGACGATGACCGAGCGACCGGCGAAGGCCTCGATCGTCAGCGGGTATTTCAACCCGCTCCACCAGGGCCATCTCGACCTGTTCGAGTCCGCGCAGGCGCGGTCCGGCTACCTGATCGTCATCGTCAACAACGATCACCAGCAAGTCCTCAAGAAGGGCAGGGTGATCCAGACCGAGGACGTCCGCGCCAGGATCGTCCGCGCGCTGCGCATCGTCGACGACGTGTACATCGCCGTCGAGCAGGGGCCGGGCATCAACGAATCGTTCGACCAGATCCGCGCGGCGTACCCCGACACGGAACTCGAGTTCTGCAACGGCGGCGACCGGCGCAACGTCGACGAGCTCCCGGCCGACGAGGTCGAGGCGGGGGCGAGGAACAACATCACGATGGTCTACGGCATCGGCGGCACGGACAAGGCCGACTCCAGCACGCGGATCCTTTCGGACATGGAAGCCTGAGTACTGGCGGCCTGCCGACTTTTGTCGGGAGACGTTTGCGGGTCTGCTGACGGCAGCCGCACCTAGGGCCTACCCTAGACACCACACAGTCGGCCCTGAACCCAGAGGGCCCCAGGTCAGTCGGGAGGCCTAGGGGAATGGACCCCCGTGCTCGGGCGGACGCCTTGCTCGCACGCGCAAGCGCGCGTGGAGCCTTCGTCGTGACACCGGACAACGCGACGTCTCCGATGGACTCCGCGAACACTCAGCAGATCCCCCGTTCGGTGGTCGCCGAGATCGACCGTTCCTCGGACCCGGATACGACCACCCAGCTACCGGCTTCGTTGATCGCCGAGAACGATCACCCGTTCGCGGGACCCGAACCGACGACGCGGCTGGACCTGCCGCCGGCGCGGGGCGAAGGCTCGACTCAGCCGCAGCCGTACCCGCGCCGTCCCGGCGCTCCCCAGCAGACCAGGCCTCTGCCGCAGGCGACGACCCCGCTCACCCGGCGGCCGCCCGCCGCGCCGGTACAGAGCCCGTTGATCGAGCAGCCGGAGCCGGAAACCGTCGAGAACGAGGTCGGCGGCCTGGTGCCGACGGTGAAGCAGAACCCTTCGGGACGGTCGAACCTCTCGCGCCGCCTGGACGGCATCTAGCCCTCGTAACGTGCAATGAAAGGCCCCTTCATAGCAAATTTTGCTATGAAGGGGCCTTTCATTGCACGCGCGAGAACCTGCCTCAGGAAGCCCGGATCACCCGATCGATCTCCTTGATCGCCGCTCCCCCGCCGTACGTGGCGTTGGACAGCATCGCGACGTCCAGCCCTTCGGCCGGATAGTGCCGCATCAGCGCGCAGACGCCGACGTTGCCGCCGTCCTTGTAGTAATGCCGCACCGAGCCGTCCGGTGCCAGGACGAATTCGAGGCCGAAGCCGTACCAGACGCCGCTGCTGTGGAGCACCTGCGGCGTGAGGAACTCCTTCGTGCGCGCAGGGCTCAGGAGCCGCTCCTCGCGGATCGCCCGCAGCAGCCGGACGAGGTCGCCGACGGTGCAGTACGCACCTCCATCGGGGGTCCCGATCGGCGGGTAGCTGAAGATGTTCTGCTTCCAGCCGGTGATCCGCTCGCCGTCGAGGATCGGGTCCCAGCCTTCGGCGACCCTGGGCGCCGGATCGCGCCGGTCGAAGAAACCTGAATCGGTCATCCCCGCGCGGTCGAGCACGGTCTCCCGGACGTGGTCGCGATACGGCCTTCCGGTGATCTCCTCGATCACCAGCCCGGCGAGGACGTAGCCCGAATTGCAGTACCGGCAGCCCTCACCCGGCGCGAAATTCGGCTCCCGGTAAGCGAAATTGGGCAGATGGTCCCGCGTGTCGACCACCGAGTACACCGGCTTGTCGACCCACAACGCCTCGTAACTCTCGCCCGCTTCCTCGTCTGCGTCGTCGGCGATCCCGGACGTGTGCGTGAGCAGCTGCCGCGTCGTCGCCCCGGGCGCGATCGCCGTGCCGTCGAGGTCGATGATCTCGCCGATCGGGAGGTCGAGGTCCAGCCGCCCCTCGTCGACCAGCCGCAGTGCGGCGATCGCGGTGACGACCTTCGTGATCGACGCGGTGTCGTACCGGACGTCCGGCGCGTTCGGCACCGACCAGCGGCGGCTGGCCAGGCCGTATCCGTGTTCGAACAGTGTCTCGTCTCCGCGCCGGATCAGCACGACTCCCGAGAAGCGGTCCTCCCCGGCGCGTTCCGTCAGCCAGGTGTCCAGTGCGGCGAAGTCCATGCACCGACGGTAACGACGGCGAGGAGCGGAGTCGCGCGAGTTCCGGTGGCCGGAACGGCTACTTCCGGCGCGTTTCGAGCTTGAGCCGCAGCGCGAGACCGGCCTTCACCGCGAGCAGGACCGGCTTCCACAGAAGTCCGCGGTGACGGTCCGCGAGGTAGCGGTACGCACTTTCGTGGTGCACGCGCAGCATCTTCTCCGAAGCCTGCGAAGTCGAGTGCCCGCCGATGTGCATGACGCTCGACGAAGGGGCGTACACGTTCAGCCAGCCCGCGCGGGTCAGCCGGTCACCGAGGTCGACGTCCTCGAAGTACATGAAGTACCGCGTGTCGAATCCGTCGACCGAGTCGAAGGCCTCGCGGCGGAGCAGCTGGCAGGACCCGGAAAGCCAGCCCGCCGTGCGCTCGACCGGAGTGCCGGTCTCCTGCCGGTACTGCCGCGTCCACGGGTTGCCCGGCCAGATCTTGCCGAACACCGCGTGCCCGATGCCTCGGCCGAACGACGGCAGCAGCCGGGCCGACGGGTAGACCGTGCCGTCGAGGTCGTGGATGAGCGGCCCGAACGCGCCACCTCGCGGCCAGCGTTCGGCCACCTCAAGCAGCGCGTCGAGCGAACCGGGTTCCCATTCGAGGTCCGGGTTGACCACGACGACCCAGCCGTAGCTGTCGTCGAGTTCCGCGACACCCCGGTTGGCGGCCGTGCCGTAGCCGACGTTCTCGCCGATGCTGAGCAGCTTGACGTTCTCCCGGCGGGCGGCCTTCTCCGGCGCGCCGTCCGTGGACGCGTTGTCGGCGACGACGACCTGGACGTCCCGATCCGTCGCCTTCTCGAGTGTGTCGAGGAACTTCTCGAGGGTTTCGCCGGGGAAGTACGTCACGGTCACGACGGCGAGCCCGTCGCCGTAGCTGGGGTGCTCAGTCACCGGGCCATTGTCCACCCGTCACCGAACGCGACCGCGCCGCACCCACCCCGAGGCGATAGCAAAGGTCCCTTGCTTCCCCGCCGCTCCGCGAGGGCCGAGTCGTCGGACATCCGCGCGCCAAGCGTCAGCGGGTGCGGGACGGGAGCCTCAGCCGGCCCGCCGCTGCACATGCCGGTGCCAAGCCTTCGCGTAAGCCTCCCGATGCCGCTCCGCGGTCGTCGCCCACGAGAACTCCTTCGCCCGCCGAAGCGCGGCTTCGGCCAACTCGGCCCTCCGCGCCGGGGCGTCGAGCAGCTCCGAGATGGCCGCCGCGACGTCTCCGGCGCCGACCCCGCAGTAGGCGACCGCGTCCCCGCCGACCTCCGGCAGCGAAAGCCGCCGGGTCGTGAGCACGGCCGCGCCGCACGCCATCGCCTCCAGCACCGGGAGCCCGAATCCCTCGCCGAGGCTCGGGTAGGCGACCAGTTCGGAGCCGCCGAGGAAGCCGGCGAGCGTGTCGAACGGCAGATATCCGGCGCGGATCACGCGCAGCCGGTGCGGTACGGCGTCGAGGGCGCGTTCGACCTGCGAATCCCAGCCCGGTTGTCCGGCCAGCACCAACGCCGGCGGGTTCGGCCTGCCGATCACGGCGTGCGCGAAACCGCGGATGAGCGCGGGCACGTTCTTGCGCGGTTCCAGCGCGCCGAGGAAGGCGACGTACGGCGTCTTCCCGAGTCCGACGGCCTGCCGCGCGGCTTCGATTTCGGCGGGCGAGGGCGGATGGAACCGGTCCGGTTCGACGCCGTGATGGATGATCTCCAATTCCGCGGTGCGCACCTGGCCGACGCGGTCCAGTTCGGCGGCCGTCGCGATGCTCGGCACGATGCACAGCGTCGCGCGGCGAAGCGCCGTCGCGGTCCAGGCGCGGAAGAAGCGCGCTTTCACCGAAGAGTGCAGCACCGCGTCGGTGAAGAAGGTCGCGTCGTGCAGGGTCACCACCGAGGCGGCCGGGCTGGCCAGCGGCATCGTGTAGTGCGGCGAGTGGACGACGTCGGCGGAGAGCCGCCGGACCAGCCGGGGCAGGGTCGCCTGTTCCCAGGTCAGCCTCGCCGTCCTGGTCGACGTCGACGGTGAGGTGGGCACGATCCGCGCGCCGGGCGCCAGCCGGTCGTACAGCACCGCGTCCCGCGGCTGGCAGACGACGGTGATCCGCGCGCCATCCTCGTCCAGCGCCGCGACCAGCGAATCCACGTAACGACCGACGCCACCCCGGTCCGCGGGGACGGCGGTCGCGTCGATCAGCACGCGAGGGTCTTCGGTCACCCTAGGAGGGTACGGCGGCTCACCGGCCGCGCGGTGGGGAACCGACAGATTCACTTCACGCGAGGAAAACTCCGGCTGAATCTTGTCAGGCAACCTGCTAGCGGTGGTGGAGACGCCAAACGGCGGAGGCCGCACGCTGCCAGGTGAACTCACTCGAACGGCTGAGACCACTGTCACGCAGCGCCGCCGCCTGCTCCGGATGGTCCAGGACGCCGCGAAGGGCATCCGCAAGCGCTTGCGCCTCGCCGACAGGGACCGCCATGCCCGCTCCCCCGGCCACCTCGACCAGGGCGGGGACGTCCGAGTGGACCACCGGCACGCCTGCCGCCATCGCCTCGATCAGCGGCAGCCCGAACCCCTCCGCCCGGCTCGGCATCGCCAGCACCGACGCGCCTCGCAACGTGGACGCCAGTTCCGCGTCGCTCACCTTCCCCAGCACCCGGACGTCGGCGCCGTGCTCACGCGCCAGCGCCACCGGGTCGATGCCGCCCCAGCCCGGCTGACCCGCCAGCACCAGCGGCACCCCGATCCGACCGGCGGCGTCGATCAGCACGTCGACGCCCTTGCGCGGCTCGATGGTCCCGATCGCGAGCACGTACCGCTCCGGCAGCGAAACCTCGGCGAACCCGGTATGCGGCCGGACACCGTGCGGGATCACGCGCAGCGGCACCGAGACCGGCACCAGCGCGGCGAGCTCGTCCGCAATCGCTTGCGTCGGCACGGTCAGCGCGGTCGCCCGCGACGCCGCCCGCGCGATCACCGCCTTGTGCCACGCGACGCCGCGCGGCGTCAGCGTCTCCGGATGCGTCCAGGGCACGGTGTCGTGCACCGCGACCGACAGCGTCCGCCCCTTCGGCACCCGGGCGGGCGCGAGCGGCGTCGGCGCGTGGACCGCGTCGCCGCCCGGCCACCACGGCAGGCCCAGCTGCCAAGCGGCGATCAGGGCGCGGGGCGGGATCGGCAGCACGCGCGGCCCCACGACCCCCTCGACGACCGCGGCGTCGATGTCGGCATGCCGCGCCACCACGCTCGACACCGTCCATCCCGGCGGCGCGGTCTCGGCGAGCGCCCGCAGCAGCTCGCCGGTGTAGCGGCCGGTCCCGCCGGGGACGGGCGCCAGCAGCTGCTCGGCGAGCACGACCAGTTCGGGCATGGTCTCTATTCTCTCTGGCATGACCAGCACCACCGTCGTCGTGGTCACCTGGCGCGGCGCCGCGCACATCACCGCCTGCCTCGACGCCCTCGCCGCACAGTCCCGCCCGCATCGGACGCTGGTCGTCGACAACGCTTCCGACGACGGAACGGCCGCCCTGCTCGCCGCCCATCCCTCGAAGCCCGAGGTGCTCCGGCTACCGCGCAACACCGGTTACGCGGGCGCCATGGCCGCCGCATTGGACAAAGTGGACACCCCGCTGATGGCATGGCTGAACGACGACGCGGCCCCGGCCCCGGAGTGGCTCGCGACCTGCGAAGACACTCTCGCCAAGGCTCCGCTCGCCGCCGCCGTGAGCGCCCGGCTGACGCTGGCCGACGGGACCGTCCAGTCCACCGGTGTCCGCCTGACCGCCGACGGCCACGGTGCCGACCTGCCGGAATCCGCCGACGAGGTCTTCGGCTTCTGCGGGGGCGCGGCCGTGCTGGACGTCGAGGCGCTCCGTTCCGTCGGCGGCGTCCCGGCGTCCTATTTCTGCTACTACGAGGACACCGACACCGCGTGGCGGCTGCGGCTGGCGGGCTGGGACGTCGTGGGGGCCGACGCCGAGGTCACCCATCGGCATGGCGCGAGCACCCTGCCGGGTTCGGTCCCGTTCCACCTGTGGAATGAACGCAACCGCCTGCTGACCCTCCTGCGGTGCGCCCCACGCGCGGTGGCGATCCGCCAACTGGTGAAGTTCGCCGTACTCACCCTGGTACTGCCCCTCCGAAGGAAACCAGCGGCACCGAACTTCCGTCTGAGCCTCCGGTGCCGGGTCCTGGGCGCGGTCGCCGCCCGCCTGCCACGCACGCTGCTCGAGCGGCGGGCCATCGGGCGGCGGGCGACACTGGGCCGAGGCGCGGTCTGGGACGCGTGGGCCGGGCTTTAAGCTTGGTCCAATCGAGTGCAGGGAGTACGGCTTTGGCGCAGGGGGAAACGCAACCGGTCGTCTCGGTGATCGTGGTGAACTACCGGGGAGCGGCCGACACCGTCACCTGCCTGCGCGCACTCGCCGAACACGATTACCCGAACCTCGAGGTCATCTGCGTCGACAACGCCTCCGGCGGCACCGACGTGGCCGAGATCAGAGCCGCGGCCCCGGGCGTCAAGCTCGTCGAGTCCCCGGTGAACTCCGGCTTCGCGGGCGGCTGCAACCTCGGCGCGCAGCACGCCACCGGCACCGTCCTCGCGTTCCTCAACAACGACGCCCGCCCGGCTCCCGGCTGGGTCGGCGCGGCCGTGGCCGAACTGCGTGCACAGCCGACGGTCGCCGCGGTGGCCAGCAAGGTCCTCGACTGGGACGGCACCGGCACCGACTTCGTCGACGCGGGCCTCACCTGGTTCGGCATGGGCTACAAGCGCCACGCGGGCAGCCCGCTGGCCGACGTCCCCGCCGCCGAACACGAGATCGCCAAGGACGTCCTGTTCGCGACCGGTTCGGCGATGTTCGTCCGCGCCGGGGTGTTCGCCGAACTCGGCGGGTTCGACGAGCGGTTCTTCATGTTCTACGAGGACGTCGACCTCGGCTGGCGGCTGAACCTGCGCGGCTGGCGCGTGCGCTACGTGCCGGAGTCGCTGACCTATCACCGCCACCACGCCACGATGTCCACAGTGGACGCGCCGGACTCCGGGCGCGAAACCTTCCTGCTGGAACGCAACGCCTTGGCGGCGCTGTACAAGAACCTTTCCGACGAGACGCTGTCGCGCGCGCTACCCGCCGCGCTGGCACTGGCGGTCCGCCGGGCGACCGCGCGCGGCGACCTCGACGCCACGCGGTTCGATCTCGCCCAGGGCGTCGGCCCGGCCGAAACCGGACCGGTCGAGGTACCGAGGACGACGCTGGCCGGCGTGCTGGCGATCGACCAGTTCGTCGAACTGCTGCCCTCGCTCACCGAGTCGCGCGCCGCCGAACAGGCCGCTCGCGTCCGCACCGACGCCGACCTGCTTCCCTTGCTGCGCAAGGCCTTGGAGCCCGCATATCCGTTGCCGCGCTATCTCGCCGCGCACGAAATCCTGGTCGAGACGTTCGGCATCGACGCGCTCTTCGGGCAGCGTCGCAAGGTACTGGTGATCACCGGCGACGCGATCACCGAACGGATGGCGGGCCCCGCGATCCGCGCGTGGAACATGGCCGCGACGCTGGCCACCGAACACGACGTCCACCTGGTCACGGTCAACCCGCTCGCCGATCCGCCGCCCGCCGCGTTCCGGGTCAGCGCGGCCACCCGGCGCGATCTGGAGACGCCGATCGAGTGGGCCGACATCATCGTCCTGCAGGGCCATGTGCTGGAACTCGCGCCCTCGCTGAAGAAGCAGTACGCGCACAAGATCGTGGTCGCGGATCTGTACGACCCGATGCACCTCGAACTGCTCGAACAGGGCAAGGGCGTTCCCGACGACAAGCGGGCGCTGGACCTCATCGGGGTCACCAAGGTCCTCGACGCGCAGCTGGAACGCGGCGACTTCTTCCTGTGCGCGTCGGACCGCCAGCGGCACTTCTGGCTGGGCCACCTCGCCGCGATGGGCAGGCTGTCACCGCGGCTCTACGACGCCGACCCGACCACCCAGTCGCTGCTGTCGATCGTCCCGTTCGGCCTGCCGCCGCAGGCTCCGGTCCGCACCGGCCCCGGCCTCCGGTCCACTTTGGACGGAATCGGCGAGACCGATCACGTCGTACTGTGGGCGGGCGGCGTCTACAGCTGGTTCGACCCGCTCACGCTCGTCCGGGCGATCGAGCAGCTGCGGCAGCGCCGCGGTGACGTCCGCCTGGTGTTCCTCGGGATGAAGCATCCCAACCCCGAGGTCACCGAGATGGACATCGGCGCGCGCACGATGCTGCTGTCCGACACGCTCGGGCTCACCGGCAAGCACGTGTTCTTCAATCAGCAGTGGGTGCCCTACGAGGAGCGCCAGAACTGGCTGCTCGACGCGAACTGCGGCGTCACCACGCATTACGAGCACGTCGAGACGACGTTCGCGTTCCGGACGCGGGTGCTGGACTACCTGTGGGCCGGGCTGCCGATCGTCACCACCGACGGCGACTCGTTCGCCGACCTGGTCCGCGAGGAACGGCTCGGCGTCGTCGTCCCGGCCGAGGACGTGGACGCGCTGGCCGACGCGCTGGAAAAGGCGTTGTACGACGAGGAGTTCGCCGCGGGCTGTGTCGAGCGGATGGCCGCGGTCGCCCGGCGTTACGCCTGGCCGGAGGCACTGAAACCGCTGGTGGAGTTCTGCCGGAACCCGCGGCCCGCCGCGGACCGGCTGCCCGGCTCCAGTGACCTCGTGGTCTCCGAACCGGTGCGGGGCAAGGAAATGCTGCTCCGCGACGTCGGACTGATCCGCGAGTACCTCGCCGACGGCGGCCCGAAGGAGCTCGCGCGGCGCGTCGGCGGCCGCGTGGTCAAGGTCGCCAAGCAGAGGCTCGGCCGTGGCTGACCGCCCCTTGCGCGTCCTGCTCGACGGGACCCCGCTTCTCGGTGCCAGGACGGGTATCGGCCGGTACACCGTCGCCTTGTCCGAAGAGCTCGCTTCGATGTCCGAAGTGGACACTCGCGCGGTCGCGTTCACGTTGCGCGGCTGGCGAAGGCTGCGGCACGTGCTCCCGCACGGCGTCCGGGCGCGAGGCATGCCGGTGGCGGCACGGCTGCTGCGCAAGGCGTGGCTGCGTTCGCAGCTGCCGCCGGTGGAGCTGTTCGCCGGTCCGACGGATGTCGTGCACGGCACCAACTTCGTGCTGCCCGGCCGGTTCCGCGCCGCGGGTGTGGTGACCATCCACGATCTGGCCTTTTTGGACGCTCCCGAGGAGCTCGCGCCGAGCGATCACGAACTGCCGCGGCTGGTGCGGCGCGGCGCCCGGCTCGCGGACGCGATCTGCACGCCCACCAACGCCGTCGCCGACCAGGTCGCCGAACGGCTCGACGTGGACCGCGGCAAGATCATCGTCACCCCGCTCGGCGTGAACCCGGCCTGGTTCACCGCCCGCCCGCCGGACCCGGAACGCCGCAAGGAACTCGGGCTCCCGGACAAGTACCTGCTCTTCGCCGGCGCCCCCGGGCCCCGGAAGGGCCTGCACTGGCTCCGGCAGGCGCACGAGGCCGCGCCGGATCTGCCGGATCTGGTGTTCGTCGGTCCCGGTTCGTTCGCGGTGGGCCCTCGTTCGCGCCACGTGGGCTACCTGTCGGACGTGAACCTCCGGCGGGTCGTCGCGGGGGCCAGCGCGCTGGTACTGCCGTCGCGCGACGAAGGTTTCGGGCTCCCGGTGCTGGAAGCGCTGGCGTCGGACGTCCCCGTGGTGTGCACGGACATCCCGGCGCTGCGCGAGGTCGCGGGGAACTGCGCGAGCCTGGTCCCCTACGAGGACGTCGACGGGCTCGTGGAGGCGCTGCGGATCGCCGTCAGCGACCCGCACGCCGTCGCCACTTCGGCCGCGCGCCGCGCGCACGTCGCGAACTTCACCTGGCGCGCGTGCGCCGAACTCACCGTCGCCGCCTACCGCCAGGCGAGCACGAAGCACTGACGCGAGTTACGCCCCCAATCACGTGTGTTACGCCCCCAATCACGCGAGTTCGCCGTCTGATCACGCGAGTTCGCCACTCGCGCACACGTGCCCTCCGTGCGGAAAGGGCGAACTCGCGTGATTGAACGGCGAACTCGCGTGATCAGGAAGTGAAGTAGGCCTTCAGAGCGTCAGGCCAGCCCCGAAGCGGCGTAAGACCCGCCTCGCGCCAAGACGCGTTCGACAGCACCCCGTACGCCGGGCGCGCCGCCGGACGCGGGAACTCCGCCGTCGTGCAGGGCTTCACACGCGCCGGATCCGCGCCCAGCTCCGCGAAGATCGCCTTCGCGAACCCGCACCACGTCGTCGACCCGCCACCCGTGCAATGCAGCACCCGCTGCGACGGCCCTTCACCGGCGGCGACCCGGCCCGCCAGCTCCAGCAGGCCCGCGGCGAGGTCACGGGACCAGGTCGGCGAACCGGTCTGATCGTCCACTACGGACAGTTCGTCCCGCTCCTTTTCCAGCCGCGCCATGGTCTCCACGAAGTTCGACCCGGTTTTGCCGTACACCCAGGACGTCCGCACGATCCACGAACGGGCGCCCGAACCGAGCAGCGCGTCCTCCCCTGCCGCCTTCGTCCGGCCGTAGGCGTTGAGGGGGCCCAGCAGGTCACTGGTCTCGTACGGCGAAGTCGCGTCGCCGGGGAACACGTAGTCCGTGGACACGTGGATGAGCGGCACCCCGCGCGACGAGCACGCCGCGGCGAGCACCCGGGGGCCGTCCGCGTTCACCGCGAACGCCCGCTCCTCATCGGTTTCCGCCGCGTCCACCGCGGTGTAGGCCGCCGCGTTGATCACCACCGGCGACTTTCCCGCCGCCCGCGCCCGGCTCGCCAGCTCGGTCACCGCGGCGATGACCTGGCCGGTGTCGCGCACGTCCAGCTCCGACGACGACGGGGTCGTGGCGTCGATGGAGCCCACGGCCAGCGCCGCCAGGTCACGCCCCAGCTGCCCGGATCCGCCCGGTACGAGGATGCTCAGCACTTCGTCACTCCCCCGCACGCTTCTTCAGCGGCTCCCACCAAGACCGGTTCCCGCTGTACCAGGCCACCGTGTCGGCCAGACCGTCCTCAAAGGACTTCCGCGGCGCGTACCCGAGCTCCCGCGAGATCTTGGTGATGTCGACCGAGTACCGGCGGTCGTGCCCCTTGCGGTCCACCACCGGCTCGACGCTGTCCCAGTCGGCTCCGACGGCGGTCAGCAGCCGCTCGGTCAGCTCGCGGTTGGTCAGTTCCGTGCCGCCGCCGATGTTGTAGACCTCGCCCGGCCTGCCGCCGTCGGCGACCAGCTGGATGCCGGTGCAGTGATCGTCCACGTGCAGCCAGTCACGCACGTTGAGCCCGTCGCCGTAGAGCGGGACCTTCTTGCCGTCGAGCAGGTTGGTCACGAAGAGCGGGATGACCTTCTCCGGGAATTGGTACGGACCGTAGTTGTTCGAGCACCTCGTGACACAGACGGGCAATCCGTGCGTGCGGAAGAACGAACGGGCCAGCAGATCCGAGGACGCCTTCGACGCCGAGTACGGCGAATTCGGCTCCAGCACGTGGTCCTCGTCCCAGGATCCCTTGTCGATCGAGCCGTAGACCTCGTCGGTGGACACGTGGACGAACTTCCCGACCTGCGCCTCGAGCGCCGCCTGCAACAGGGTCTGGGTGCCGAGCACGTTCGTCAGCACGAAGTCGGCCGCGCCGGCGATCGAACGGTCCACATGGGACTCGGCGGCGAAGTGCACGACCAGGTCGATGCCCCGCATCAGCTCACCGACCAGTGCGGCGTCACAGATGTCGCCCTTTTCGAACCGGTAGCGCGGGTTCTCGCGCACGGGCTCCAGGTTCGCTTCGTTGCCCGCGTAGGTCAGCTTGTCGAGCACGATCAGCTCGGCGTCGGCCAAGCTCGGGTACGCACCCGTCAGCACCTGCCGGACGTAATGCGAACCGATGAACCCGGCGCCACCGGTGACCAGCACTCGCATGCCGCGATCCTCCCTCTGCTACTTCCCTGACCGGCCGAGTGTGTCACGACCGGGGCAACCTTTCACCAGCCTACGGACGTCTAACACGAGACTCAGTAGAGTCATGGACGAGGCACGCGTGTGCCCTGGGGAGATTCGTGGAGGACCGCACGTGACCGAGTGGCCCGGGCCACCCATTCCGGCGCGCCGTGGTGGCGGTGTCGTGGTGTTCGCCCGCCGTGGCGTGAAGGTCGTGTTCAGCCTGGTCTCGATCACGATCCTGGCCCTGACCTGGTGGGGCTGGCAGTTCATCGGCGACCCGTCCCAGGGCTTCGCGACCACGAACATCTTCGAGGACAACGGCCACCCGCCGGCGAAACCGCTGGACGGCGCGATCGACATCCTGCTGGTCGGCCAGGACAGCCGCACCGACGCGCAGGGCAACCCGCTGCCGCGCGAGGTCCTCGACATGCTGCACGCCGGTGTTTCGGACGGCGAGCGCCAGACCGACACGATGATCCTGGTGCACATCCCCCAGAACGGTAAGAAGGCGGTCGCGATCTCCTTCCCCCGTGACTCGTGGGTCGAGATCACCGGCGGTTTCGGCAAGCACAAGCTCAACAGCGCGTACGTGTACGCCTACAACGACACGTCGAAGACGCTGCAGCAGCAGGGCAACACCGACCTCAAGGACGTCGACGCCAAGGCCAAGGACGCCGGCCGCAAGAACCTGATCGCGACGCTGGAGAAGTTCATCGGCAAGCCGAAGATGATCGACCGGTACGCCGAGGTGAACCTGTCGAGCTTCTACGAGATCACGAAGGCGATCGGCGGCGTCGAGGTCTGCCTCAACAACGCGGTCAAGGAGAAGAAGTCCGGCGTGGATCTGCCCGCCGGGAAGTCGACCGTCGAAGGCGTCCAGGCGCTCGCGTTCGTCCGTCAGCGCTACGACCTGCAGAACGGCGACCTCGACCGGATCGCGCGGCAGCAGGCCTTCCTCTCCGGGCTGGCGAACAAGGTGCTCTCGTCGGACGTCCTGATCAACCCGGCGAAGATCGCGGGCCTGATCGAAGCCGTGAAGAAGTCGGTCGTGCTGTCGGCGGGCTGGGATCTGCCGGAGTTCGCCGCGCAGATGCGCGGTCTGACCAGCGGCAACGTCGAATTCCACACCATCCCGACCCAGGGCGACGCGACCATCGGCGGCGCCGCCGTGCTCCGCGTGGACCCGGCGCAGGTGCAGGCCGAGGTCGCCCGCCTGACGGCCGACGGGGAGACCGCACCGTCCGAGACCCCGGCCACCCTGCCGGGCGCGGAAGCGGTGACCGTCGAACTCTTCGACGGGACCGGTTCGCCCACGGCGGCCACCGAGACCCGGAACCTGTTGCAGGGCAAGGGTTTCAAACTCGCGGCCGATACCAAGCTCAGCACCCGGAACTCGACGGTCATCCGGCACGCGCCGGGCGACGACGCCGCGCTGGCCCTGATCAAGCAGGTCTTCGGCACCGCTGTGCAGGCCGAGGCGGACCGTGACGTCGCGCCGGGGAAGGTGCGGGTGCTGCTCGGAAAGGACTTCAAGGGCGCGTCCACCGGCGCGGCCACGCCCCCGGCGAAGACGTCGGCGCCCTCGAACCCGGCTCCCCCGCCCTCCAGCGCTCCGGCGGCGCCCGCCACGAAACCGATCGTCGCGGGCAATGTGCCCTGCGTCAATTAATTCCGGGTACTCAGCGTGGCCGCCCTCACGGTGGCTTAACCTTCTCCTACGATCGGACGGCTACCGCGCCAGGGGAGGTGATCAGGGATGAGCGACGAGGACAAGAGCGTCAACGAACGTTCTGAGCACTTGGACGCCGAAGAACCGAAGTCCGAAAAGGACGGCAATTCGGACACCGAGAGTGACGAAAAGCTCGTCCCGACGCCGTACCCGCGGAATCCGCCGCTCCCCCAGCCGTCGGCCCCGGCCGAGGACGAAGACGAACCGGTCTCGGGTGTGCTCGACGTCCCCGAGCGCCCGCTGCGCCGCGCCGGCCGGATCACCCGGCGGATCGCGGTCGGCCTCGTGTCCCTGCTCGCCCTCGGCACGACGGGCTACGCGTACGTCACCAAGGACCAGTTGCAGAACAACGTCCCCACGACGAACGCGCTGAGCAAGCCCGACGATCCCGCCGCGCCGCCCGCCGACGACGGCGCGACCGACATCCTCCTCGTCGGCAGCGACGCGCGGACCGACGCGCAGGGCAATCCGCTGCCACTCCGCGTGCTAAAACAGCTGCGCACCGAGGAGAAGCCCGGCGTCAGCACCGACACCATCATCATCCTTCGCATCCCTAAGAACGGCGGGAAACCGTCCGGCGTCTCGATCCCGCGTGACACCTGGACCGATATCCCCGGCCGCGGCCCGAACAAGATCAATTCGGCGTACGGCGTCGCGAAGACCACCTACGCGAACGCCCATCGGGGTGAAACCGATCAGGCGAAACTCGAACGCGATTCCGATCAGGAAGGCCGCAAGGCACTGGTCCAGGCCGTTCAGGAGCTGACGCAGATCCGCATCGACCACTACGCCGAGGTCAACCTGCTCGGGTTCTACCTGCTGACCGAGGCGCTGGGCGGCGTCAAGGTCTGCCTGAACCACGCGACCGAGGACAAGGACTCGGGCGCGAACTTCCGGCGCGGCGAGCAGACCGTGTCGGGCGGCGAGGCGCTGTCCTTCGTGCGGCAGCGGAAGAACCTGCCGCGCGGCGACCTCGACCGCATCGTGCGGCAGCAGACGTTCCTGTCCTCGGCGCTGAACCAGGTGCTTTCGGCCGGGACGCTGACCAGCCCGTCGACGATGTCGGGCCTGATGGACGTCGTGCGCCGGTCGATCGTCCTCGACGAAGGACTGGACCTGCTGGAGTTCGCGCAGCAGGCGAAGGGGATCGCGTCGGGTGACCTGACGTTCACGACCATCCCGGTGGTGAACATCAACGGCCGCAGCGCGGACGGCCAGAGCATCGTCGAGATCGACATCGCCGCCGTGCGGAGCTTCATCTCCGGTCTGGCGGGACGGGGCGGCGGTGGCGGCGCTCCCGGCGCGGCTCCGGTGCTCGCCGCGTCGAGCGTTCCCTGTGTGAACTAACGTCGTGGCGTGAGCCTCACCGAACTGCTGCTGCGGCCCGTGCTCGGGTCGCCCGCGAAACCGCTGATCACGCACTACGACGACAAGCAGGGCAGCCGGGTCGAACTGTCCGTGGCGACCACGGTGAACTGGGCGGCCAAGACGGCGAACTGGCTGGTCGAAGAGTTCGACGTCGAACCCGGGGACGAGGTCGCCGTGGTGCTGCCGTCGCATTGGCAGACCGCCGGTGTCCTGCTGGGCGCGTGGTGGTGCGGCGCCAGGGTGGTGACGGAGACCGCGGGCGCACGGGTGGCGTTCGTCGCGCCGGGCGGCGCGTCCGACGCGGCCGCCACGGCCGTCGTCTCGCTGCACCCGATGGGTCTCGGGCTGCCCGCCGGTTCCGTGCCGGACGGGGCGCTGGACTACCTGACCGAAGCCCGGCTCTCGGGTGACCAGTTCAGCCCGCTGTTCCCCATTCCCGGCGACACTCCGGCACTGGGTTCGTCCACTGTGGACGAGGTCCTCGCCGAAGCCCGCGCTCGTGCCACCGGCCTCGGCCTGTCCGCCGACGACCGGGTTCTGTCCACTGTGGAGTGGACGGGCGAGGAAGGGATTCTCGCGGGATTCCTGACGCCGCTGGCGGCGGGCGCGCATCTGGTCCAGGTCACCGACGCGGATCCGGCCAAACTCACTTCCCGGCGCGAAGCCGAGCGGACGACGGCGGATCTCCCCTCCTGAAGTGCCATGAAGGGACCTTTCCTTGCAAAATTTGCAAGGAAAGGTCCCTTCATGGCAACCGGGCTCAGGCGTCCTGGAGCTGCTTCGCCTCACGCTTGCGCCCGAAGAGCGCGTGGTCGAGCGACAGCTTGCCGGCGTTGAAGCCGAGCGCGAGCCCGGCGACCGCAAGGACGAGGACGAGTTCGTAACCGCCCTGGCCGGTGAGGCCGTTGTCGAGGTGCACCGAAAGCAGAGCACCGACGGAGACCACGACGAAGCCGAGGCCCACCAGCGGCGTCAGGAAACCGACGATGAACAAGATCGCGCCCACGATCTCCACCGCGATCGCGAAGATCGCCGCGAGCGTCGGCAGCGGGATTCCGGTCTGCTCGAAGAACTTCGCGGTGCCGTCGATCCCGTTTTCCCACTTCTGCAGGCCGTGTGCGAGGAAGACCACACCGACACCGATCCGGCCGAGCAGGAGGGCGACATCCTTGAAACGAGCGAACATCGGGTATCAGCTTTCTGGTCGGTGAATATTCAACTTACCCGGATCACGGTAGGGCACCGGACGCCTCCGATGGCACCTCCGGAGCGTGATCGACAGGTACCCGACAGGAAGCTCTGTACGGCAGACTCTCCGCTGTGACGCACGAACGGCTGCCCGGCCTGTGGTCGGACGAGATCATGCATCCCGGCAGCGTCGAGTCCGTAGACCTGGTGTTCCGCCGCGACGGCTCCGGATGGCTCTATTGGGCGAGCTGGAGCACCGAGTTCGCGGTGTCCCGCTTCACCTGGTCGAGCCAGGGCGAACTGGTCTTGAAATTCCATCGCACCCTTGAGGGCACGTGGTCGATCGACAACGGTGTCACCCGTCACGACGTCGAATCCGAGAAGAAGGAAGAGTCCGTCATCGAGGTCGGCTACGAGATCGCACCCCGCGAGGACCCGTACGGCACTCCGGTGACCCTGCTCTCGCTGGCCCGTCCGCTGACCGAACATCTGGCGGGCTCGCGATTCGCGTGGGTCGAGAAACCGGAATCGCTCAGCGACCCGTCCGCCGATGCTCCGCGGCCAGACCCGTCCAGCCCCCACTGACGGCCAGCACCTCGAGCACCCGCTCAGCCTGCTCCGCGAATCCGGCCAGATCGGCGTGCAGCAACGCTATCCGCTCGGCGTCGAGCGGAACCTCGTCGTCGGCCCACAGCTCGATCACCGTGCTGACGGTCCACACGAGGAACTGGATGATCCGGATGAACCCCTCCGACGGCTCGTCGACGGCCTCGCGGTAGCCCGTCTCGATCTCGTCGCAGGCCGCGACCAGCTCACGCAGCGGCCGGACGACGTCGGCCGCCGTCCCGTCCCACGCGGCCGTCGGCCACGTGCGATCCCCGAGTTCGAGCCACAACCGCCAGCCGGCGATCAGCTCGGCCTCGTCGTGCGGTGTCCACGACACCGGTGCGAACCAGAACATTCTTCGAGAGTGACACCGGCGGTCCATGATCGCCGTACTTCCGTGAAGCATCTCACCGAGGGTTAATCGATCGCCTGCCTCCACGGGCGTCTCTAACCTGACGCCGTGCCCGCCATGAATCCGCCCTGGCCGGGCGACGACGAGAAGTTCAACCGCACCTGCCACGCGCGCTGGCGCGAGCGCCTCAATCGAGAAGCGCACGGCGAGCAATGTGGCGGATGCGTGTTCTGGGTCGCCCTGCACGGCCGACTCGGCCAGGACTACGGCGCTTGCACCAGCGCACACTCCATCTTCGACGGACTGGTTCGGTTCGAGCACGACGGCTGCACCGCTTTCGCGGACCGCGGCGACGGCTCATTCGGCTGATCCATCACACGAGCCGTAAGTACATGAAGGCCCCCATCCTTGCGCCTGGCGCAAGGATGGGGGCCTTCATGTACTTCGGGCGGACTCAGCCCTTGAGCAGGGCGCGCGCCATGACCATGCGCTGGATCTGGTTGGTGCCTTCGTAGATCTGGGTGATCTTCGCGTCGCGCATCATGCGCTCCACCGGGAAGTCGCGCGTGTAGCCCGCGCCACCGAAGAGCTGCACGGCGTCCGTCGTCACCGACATCGCGATGTCCGACGCGTACGCCTTCGCGGCCGCGGCCATGTAGCCGCCGCGCTTGTCGCCACGCTCGGTCGCCGCGGCCGAGGCGTAGACGAGGTTCCGGGCGGCCTCGATCTTGATGCCCATGTCGGCCAGCATGAACTGGACGCCCTGGAACTCCGAGATCGACTTGCCGAACTGCTTGCGCTCCTTGACGTACGCGATCGACGCGTCGAGCGCGCCCTGCGCGATGCCCAGCGCTTGCGCGCCGATGGTCGGGCGGGTGTGGTCGAGGGTGCGCAGCGCCGTCTTCAGACCGGTGCCGGGCTCGCCGATGATGCGGTCGGCCGGGATGGTGCAGTTCTCGAAGTGGATCTCGCGGGTCGGCGAGCCCTTGATGCCGAGCTTCCGCTCCTTCGAGCCGACGGTGAAGCCGGGGTCGTCCTTGTGCACGACGAACGCGGAGATGCCGTTGGCCTTCTTCTCGGCTTCGGGGTCGGTCACCGCCATCACGGTGTACCAGGACGATTCACCCGCGTTGGTGATCCAGCACTTGGTGCCGTTCAGCACCCAGTGGTCGCCGTCGAGCTTCGCGCGGGTGCGCATCGAGGCGGTGTCCGAGCCGGCTTCGCGCTCCGAAAGCGCGTACGACGCCGAGGCTTCGCCGGAGGCGATCGACGGCAGCACCAGCTTCTTGAGGTCTTCCGACGCCGAAAGAATGATCGGCACCGTGCCCAGCTTGTTCACCGCCGGGATCAACGACGCCGACGCGTCGACCCGCGCGACCTCCTCGATCACGATGCAGGCGGCGATGGCGTCCGCGCCCTGGCCGTCGTAGGCCTCGTCGATGTGGACGGCGTTGAAACCCGACTTGACCAGCGCGTTGTACGCCTCGATCGGGTAGCGCTCGTCCTCGTCGACCTCGGCCGCGTAGGGCTCGATCTCCTTCTCCGCGAGCGCACGCACCGCGGCCCGCAGCTCCTCGTGCTCTTCGGCAAGCTGGTACAGACCCGGGCCGTCAGACACCTTCGTCACCTCTTCTAACCGCGTTTGGGAGTTTGACCGATGTTAGCGCTCGTTCACATTGTGCGACATCGCGAGCGCTTGTGTCTTTGACCGCAAAGTCCGTACGTTCGAGTGATGGAGCTCACCCCGTTCCCCCGGTCGCTCGACTATCCCGAGGTCCCGGTCGGCTCGGTGCTCGCCGGCGCCGCTGCCCGCTGGGGCGCCCGCACGGCCTTCGCCCACGGAGACCAGAGCCTCACCTTCGCCGAGACGTACAACGCAGCCTGCCGCTTCGCGAACGCCCTGCACGCCGAGGGCGTCGAGCGGGGCGACGTCGTCGCACTCCACCTGCCGAACTGCCTGGCGTACCCGGTCGCGTATTACGGGACGCTGCTGGCCGGGGCCACCTTCAGCCCGGCGAACCCGCTGCTCCCACCGGACGACCTCGCCGCCCAGCTGGCCGACGCCGGGGCGGTCGCCGCCGTCACCGTCGGCCCCGTCGCCCGGGTGCTCGCTTCGGTCCGTGACCGGACATCGGTCCGGCTGAGCATCGTCGTCCACCCACCCGAGGCCTTGGCGCAGGGCGAGGTCGAGTTCACCGAGTTCTACTCGGCTCACTCGGACGAGCGGCCGGACGTCGAGATCGACATCTACCGCGATCTCGCTCATCTGGCGTACACCGGCGGCACCACCGGACGCTCGAAAGGCGTATGCCTGCCGCACCGGAACGTCGTGGTCAACAGCCTTCAGAGTTCCTGCTGGCGGCTGGGCGCGGTCCCGGCTCTCGACGCGTCAGGAGAGGTGATCGTCGAGCAGCTCGGCGGCCCGGACGAATGGCCGTCGCGGATCGGCACCGGCGTCGCGCTCAACCTGACGCCGTGGTTCCACGCCATGGGCACCATCGCCGCGCTCAACGTCCCGCTGCTCGACGGCGGCACCGTCGTCCTGCACGACCGCTTCGACCCGGCCGCGTACGTAGCCGACGCCGAACTGCTGCGAGTCACCACGATCGGCGGGGCACCGGCGTTGTTCGCCGCCTTGCTCGCCTGCCCCGAGTTTCACACAGCCGACCTGTCTTCGGTACTGACCATCGGTTCCGGCGCGGCGCCGATGAACCACGAGATGATCCGCGCCCTGCAGAAACGCTTCCCCGGGGTGATCATCACCGAGGGATACGGCCTCACCGAGGTCACCATGGGCGCCGTCATCGCGCCGTCGTATCGCTCCGCCACCCGGAAGGTGGGCTCGGTCGGCCTTCCGCTGCCCGACACCGAGATCAAGATCGTCCCGGCCGAAGGCGGCGAAGATCCGTTGCCCGCCGGGGAAAGCGGCGAGGTGTGCCTGCGCGGCCCGCAGGTGATGACCGGCTATCGCAACCGCCCCGAGGAGACCGCGGCCGCGCTCGTCGACGGCTGGCTGCACACCGGCGACATCGGCATCCTCGACGAGGACGGCTATTTGTCCATTGTGGACCGCAAGAAGGACATGCTGCTGTACAAGGGATACAACGTCTTCCCGCGTGAACTCGAAGAGCTGCTGATCACCCTGCCCGGCGTCGCCGCGGCGGCCGTCGTCGGCAAACCGGACACCGAGGTCGGCGAGCTACCGGTCGCGTTCGTCGTGCGCAGCGACGAGAACGTCACCGCCGAGCAACTCCTGGAGGCCGTCGGCGCCCGCGTCCTGCCGTACAAACGGCTGCGGGCGATCCACTTCGTCGACCAGATCCCGGTCTCGGCCGCCGGGAAGGTGCTCAAACGGGAACTGCGGAAGCAACTCGCCGACTGACGCTCAGCGGCCGCGGAGGTTTCCGATCACCAACTCCGCGGCCTTGAGCGCCGCCGCACACCGATCCGTTCCCCAATACGTCGACTTGGCTTCGTCGACCTGGCCGTATTCGAAGTTGAGCACCTCGGTGTCATTGACCCCGACTTCCACGGAGCAGGCCATGCGTCGATGACCGTTATACTCGAAAACAGGAGGGTTCGAGACATACTGGAAGACCGGGAGTCCGTCGATCGAGAACTCACGCCACTGAGCGTACCGATCCGGCGATTCCCGGTGCGTGGCTACTCGCTTATCGATGCCACCCAGGTCGGCGGGCAGGATCGCGATCGTGAGCGAGCCCGCCTCGTAGTAACTCCACTCGCAGGAATTGAGGTTATTCGGGTCGGAGCTCGACGTTTTCACCTTGTCGGGAGGATCCATGAGCAAAGCGGCGACCTGTTCATGGTTCAGGACACGACAGGGATTCGCTCGAAAGACCGCCAATCCCAGGGGGTTCCGAACGGGAAGGGCCTGGATCGTCCACTCCACCCGAGCCGGAGCGGGCGGACTGTCGAGAACCTGATCCGACCACAGCACACCACAACCCGCGACAAGCGATGTCGCCAGGACGGCGACTCCGAGAAGTTTCGGCAATCGCATGCGACGCCCTTTACGCTGGAGCGGCATCAGGCTCGACCTTCCACTGCTTCTGGTTGTCCACTCCAGAGTTCGACGGGAGATCGGGAATCTCCACGAAGTTCGTGCCGATCTGCGCGAAACCGGTCGCACTCTGGAAAAACTTCCCTTGCTGCTCGACTGCCGCGGCCAGCAGATTGACGAAGCTGGTGACGAGTTCCCCGAGAGCCTCCACGATGGTATCGATCACGTCGGCCCACATTATGGCGTTGAGTCCTGGGACCACCGAGGAAAGAGCAGCCAAGATCATCTTGATGTCGATCGTGGCCAACCGGCCCGCGCAAACACCCAGAAATTCGATGGCTTTCGCGTAGGTAGTGACAACACTGTCGGCGAGATTGGCCAGCAGTCCGGATACCTCAGCTACCGCTTCCTGTTCTTTTTCCAGCGAATCGGTAACCCTGGACACGTAGGCCGTGAACTGATCCGCCGCCCGACCCGTCCAGGTCCCGGCCAGCGACTGGACCGCATCGCCCAGATCGTCACGAGCGACCTGAACCGCCTTGTTACGCGAGAACGAGGCGGCCATTTCCTGTATGCGTGCCGGGTTGCCCAAAAGCCTGTCTCGAACGTCGTCCAGCAGCCGGAGAATATCCGGGCGGGCGATGAAGGGCAGGTTGGCGAACTCACGGATTTTCGCGTCGGCACCCTGGGGATACTCTGGCGGAGCAGTGATCGGGGCACTCATGGTCAGTTCGAATCCTTCTCGATCTCGATAAGCCGTTTGTAGTGCTCCTCGTCCTGAGCGTCGTAGTAGTCGGCAGCCTTGTCCATCGCCGTACCCAGCCCGATCAGGCGGTCGAAGTTTCGCCTGCTCTTGTCCTGCATTTCGACGATCATCGAGCCGAACGCCTGCACGACATTCACCCGATCTCCGAGCATCCCCACATCATGGGAGGAAAGACTCAAACCACCCAGGTCATGGGTGGCGAAATCGCGAAGGATTCCTGCGGAATGATAAATGTCCTCGGTCGCTTTACGCAGCGATTCCGGATAGACCTCGTAGCCAGAGCCATTCGAACTCGTCACTTTTCCGTCCCCCCAGATGCTTCCGCGATCATGGCTTCCCGACGGGCCGACGCCGCGTTTTCCGCCTCGTTGATCGCCCGCAGGACATGACCGGCCAGACTGGCACCGGTTTGCATACCCGCCACGTCCCGATCCAGCTCGACCGAAATCAACGATCCCGAACCATCCACGGTCACCGCACCAAGACCCGCGCCGATATTCCTGGTCAAGGCTGTCGTTCGACCACTTCGCGCGGCCTGTTCGATCGCAGCGACTCGAGCATCGATTTCCCTGGCCAGGTGGTAGAGCCTGTCGTGAGCGTTCACCAGCGCTCGTCCGTCTCTTCGTCGGAGAGAAAGTCCATCTCTTCGAAGCTCTCCTCATGACCAGCGTCGTCGGCTTCCGGCCTGCGACGTGGCGGCGGCGCCACGACCTGCTCAGGCCGCACGTCCTCCGTCTCGCTCGGCGACCAGACCTGGCTCGGCCCACGCGGTGGTGGCGGCCGCAGTCCGAACAAGGCGCTCAGCTCTGGTACCGACGCCTCGTGCGCCGCCCCCCTGGCCGCCCGGACGGCCTGCAGGATGCCGGGCCCCAGGTTCTGGATATGAGCTCCGTCCAGCGCGGAATCCTCGATCTGTAGATCGATCAGCTTCCCTTGCCCGGTCACAGTCGCCTGCACCGCACGATCAGCGGACCTACCGTTGTGCCGGGCCGCGGCAAGACGCGTTTCCATCTCGCTCGCCTGCGCGCGCATCGCGCGCGGATCTCGTGGCACGGTCATGCGCGCATCACGACGTCAAGCATCGTGCTCCCTCCTCCACCAGCAGCCGTTTGACCGCCGGTGCCCGGCTGACACCTTACTGTGACGATCTACGAGTGCAAGGGGATTGGGGAGATTGCGACGAGCGTCTACCCTTCGGCGCGCTTGATCTGTCCTACCTTCGAGCTGAGTGCGGCGTCCTTGTCGAGCACCAGTTGCTCCAGATCCGCCTGGAACCGCGCCATCTTCGCCTGAAGCTCCACATCGGACGCGGCGAGGATGCGCACCGCGAGCAGGCCCGCGTTGCGCGCCCCGCCGACGGAGACCGTCGCGACCGGGACGCCCGCGGGCATCTGCACGATCGACAGCAGCGAGTCCATGCCGTCGAGGTACTTCAGCGGCACCGGCACGCCGATCACCGGCAGCACCGTCGCCGACGCGACCATGCCCGGCAGGTGCGCGGCGCCGCCGGCGCCCGCGATGATCACGCGCACACCGCGCGAAGCGGCCGAAGTCGCGTAGTCGAGCATCCGCTGCGGAGTGCGGTGCGCCGAGTAGACGCCGACTTCGTATTCGACGCCGAACTCGGCCAGCGCCTGCCCGGCCGCTTCCATCGTCGGCCAGTCCGAATCGCTGCCCATGATCAGGCCAACCTGCGGCGCCATTTCCTACTCCTAGTGAATTTCGTAGCCGTCGAGCCAGACGGCGTGGGAAAGCCAGTGCGCGGCGAGCAGCGCTCGGTCGCGCAGCTCTTCCATGCGTTCGCCGACGAGGTTGACGTGGCCGAGTTTGCGGCCGGGACGTTCTCCCTTGCCGTACAGGTGGACGCGGATGTCCGGGTACCGCGCAAACAGGTGGTGCAGCCGTTCGTCCGGACCCATCGCCGGGGCCTCGGGGGCGCCGAGGACGTTCGCCATCACACAGGCGGGGGCGATCAGGTCGGTCACGCCGAGCGGGTAGTCGAGCACGGCACGCAGGTGCTGCTCGAACTGCGAGGTCTTCGAACCGTCCTGGGTCCAGTGTCCCGAGTTGTGCGGACGCATGGCCAGTTCGTTGACCAGCAAGCCTTCGTCGGTCTCGAACAGCTCGACGGCGAGCAGGCCGGTCACGTTCAGCGTCGCGGCGATCCGCAGCGCCAGATCCTGCGCCTCTTGCGTGCGCTGGACGCTCAGCCCCGGCGCCGGGGCGAGCACCTCGGTGTTGATCCCGCCGGACTGCACGGTTTCCACCACCGGCCACGCCGCGCCCTGCCCGAACGGCGACCGGGCCACGAGCGCGGACAGCTCGCGCCGCATGACGACCTTTTCCTCGACCAGCAGCGGGGTTCCGGCGTCGAGCAGTTCGGGGACGGTCTCGCGGGCGTGCTGCGCGGTGTCGAGCATCCAGACACCCCGGCCGTCGTAGCCGCCCTGCGCCGCCTTGAGCACCACCGGCCAGGAGTGCTTGTCGCCGAAGGTGATCACATCGTCCACAGAGGACACTTCGGCGAAGGCTGGGCCCGGGATCTCGAGCCCGGCCATCATCTCGCGCATGACGAGCTTGTTCTGCGCCATCGACAACGCGGCCGGATCGGGCCGAATGGTGACGCCTTCCATCGCGAGCGTCAGCAGATGTTCGCCGGGAACGTGTTCGTGGTCGAACGTCAGCACGTCGACCCCGGCGGCGAACGAGCGCAGCGCTTCGAGGTCGGTGTGGTGCCCGTGCACGACCTCGCCCGCGACGAGGCCGGCGGATTCGTTCTCCCCGGCGGCCAGCACGCGCAGGGACTGGCCGAGGGAGATCGCCGCCTGGTGGGTCATCCTGGCCAGCTGTCCGCCGCCCACCATGCCCACGATCGGAAGACCGGTTCGTTTGTCCACTGGCCGAAATTCTCTTTTCCGCTGAGGCCACATTCCATACTGCGGTGTGCAGATTACTTGGCCGCCACCGCCACGACCTGGGCGGACCCGCGTCGCAGCTCCCGCACGGCCAGGCCTGTGATGGCGATCGCAGCCGTGAGGACGTAGACGTTCCCGAGCAGCGACCAGCCGAGGCCCCAGCCGAACTCGGTCTCCCCGCCGTTGGGCACGAACATGATCAGGCCGCTCGCGAACAGCACCGCGACGCCCGCGGCCGGAACCCACGATCGGCGGGTCACGAGCAGGACGAGCAGCGGCACCGTCCACACCCAGTGGTGTGACCAGGACACCGGCGAGAGCAGCAGCCCGTAGAACGCGGTCACCAGGAGCGCGCCGACCGGGTCGCCGCGGCGGTGCAGGCGCACGACCAGCCAGACGGCGGGTACGGCCAGGACGGCGGCGATCGCGATGGCCACCGTCAGCGACCACGGCGCGAGCTCCGAAGCGCGGTTCACCAGACCGTTGAGCGACTGGTTGAAGATCCAGTGCACGGAGCCGACCCGGCTGGGGTCGGTCGCCGATTCGGTCCAGAACCGGACGGCGTCACCGGGGATCACCGCGAACATCACCGCTTCGAGCGCGACGAACGTGCCGAGCGCCCGCAGCGCGTCCTTCCAGCGGCCGGTGAAGAGCAGATGCGGCACGAAGATCAGGGGCGTCAGCTTGATCGCGGCCGAAATCCCGATCAGCACCCCGGCCCAGCGCGAACCGCGCGCCGAAAGCACGAGGACGTCGAGGACGATCAGCGCCATCAGGATGAGGTTGATCTGCCCGAGGAAGATCGTCTTCCACACCGGCTCCAGCGCCAGCGCGCCCGCGGTGGCCAGCGGCAGAACCCACCACCGGGTGATCGGGGCGCCGCAGGCGCGAGCGGCCACGGAGATCACGACGCTCAGGCAGACCACGGAGAGCGCGCCGACCACACCCCAGGTCAGCCCGGCCGGGACGATCGCGAGCGGCAGGAACAGCGGCGCCGCGGCCGGGGTGTAGGTGAACGGCAGCAGCACCCACGGCGGCAGCGTCGTCAGCGCCTCGCGGGTGTAGAGCGGTTCGCCCTTCAGCAGCGTGAGAGCGCCAGCCCGGTAGACGGCGCTGTCCGCGCCGAGGTGCCATTCGCCGAGCCACGCGACGACGCCCAGCGCGAGCATCGCCAGTGCGAGCGCACCCGCCAGCGTGGCCCCGACGACGCGGGGCTCAACCGCCGGACGCGACTTCGGCATGCTTTTCCGCGTCCCCCGTGCTCCGCTTCCGGCGCAGGTACCACCACCGTCCGGCCAGCGCGAGCGCCAGCACCAGCGGCATGAAGATGTACGCGCTGCCGAGGATGTTCTGCCACACCTGCCAATGGAGCTCGACGTTGCGGCCGTTCGGCAGGATCAGCAGGACACAGCTGATGAAGACGAAGAACACGGCGAAGGTGCCGAGCCAGCGTTTCCACGCGGTGGCGGGCGTCGTCTTCGGCAGCCGCGAGACCAGCAGGACGACCAGCGGCGCCACCCACACCCAGTGATGGGTCCAGGAGATCGGCGAGATCAGCAGGATCCAGAACGCCGTCACCAGCATCGCGGCGAGCGCCTGACCCTTGCGATGGAAGCGCAGCACCAGCCAGATCGCCGGGATCGCGAGCAGCGCGCCGATCCCCATCGCCGCTTTCGACGCCCAGGGCGCGAGCTCGGTGAAGCGGTTCATCAGCGCGTTCAGCGACTGGTTGCCCGCCCAGTGCACCGGGCCGATACGGCCGGTGTCGGGCAGCGTGTAGGTCCAGTACCGGGCCGCGTCGTGCGGGATGATCAGGAACATCAGGCCCTGCATCACGACGAAGGTGACGAGCCCGCGGACGGCGTCCATCCGGCGGCCGGTGATGAACAGATGCCCCAGGAACACGATCGGGGTGAGCTTGACCGCGGCCGCGACGCCGACGAGCACGCCGCCCCAGCGGCTGCCCCGGGCCCCGATGACCAGGATGTCGAGCATCACCAGCGCCATCAGGATGATGTTGATCTGACCGAGGAAGATCGTGCGCCACACCGGCTCGAGGCCGAGGAAGACCAGGAAGAACGCGATCGTCGACCGGGCGGGCGAGGCCCACCAGCGGGGACCGTCGGTCGACGGCTTCGGCAGCGCACCGATGGCGATCCGGACGCACAGCGCCAGCGCGAGCAGCGAAACCGCGGTCAGGAGCCCCCAGGCGACCTGCGTCGGGACGATCGCGAGCGGGATGAACAGCAGCGCGGCCGTCGGCGGATAGGTGAACGGCAGCAGCGCCCACCACGGTTCCACCGGAAGGGTGTTCGCGTCGTACAGCGGGTCGCCGTTCAGGAGCGTCTCGGCACCGGCACGGTAGACCGCGCTGTCCACGCCCAGCACCCATTCGTGCTGCCAGCCCCAGATACCGAAACCGATCGCGACCAGCGGGATCACGGACAGGATCAGGATCGATCTCGGCCGGACGGACAAGCGGGCGAGCGACTTCCGCAGCGACAGACGATGCTGCGGGCGGCTCGCCGAAACATCGCCGTTGGCGTCGGCGGGAACAGTCCGGGTCACGCGAACAGGAAATCATGAACCGGGTCGTCCCTGGTCGACAGGGTCGGCCGTGACCTGGAGAACGTCTTACGCTACCCCGCGTCAGGAGCGCGCGAGGGTGCCGAGGAGATCACACGCGAGGTCGTAGGTCGCCGGGAGCCGGACCGCCGAAATCTGCGGGCGTCCGGTGTCACGCAACTGGGCGTCCACGGAAAGCCGCTCGTTGAGCGCCCTTCGCAGCGCGACGCCGGACGAAGCGAGCCGCACGTCCTTCGGCACGAGGGCGCCCGCGACGGACGGCCCGATCGAGGCGACGCTCTCCCCGCCGTCGAACACCTGCTTGAGCGCGTCCGCGACCAGGATCATCCCGGTCAGCCGGGGCCAGCCCGCGACCGAGCTGAAGTCCATCGAGACCACGAGCAGCGTGTGCGCCTCCGCGACCGGCCGCTCGTCACGGCGGGCCTGGCGGTACAGCTCACTCAGCCGGGTCCTCAGGTAAGCGGCCGTGGGCAGCCCGGTGAGGGGTTCGGTGACCTCGGTGTTCACCAGCTGGTCGGTCGCGACGTCCGCCCAGGCGAGCGCCGTCACCCGGAGCAACCGGGACGGTGTGGAGTCGACATCCGGCGCGAGGAAACCGTCGACCGCGTCCGGGTCGGCGAGCACGGCGTGCAACGCCGCGAGGTCCGCGAGCGTTTCGGCGAGCCCGGCGCCCGCGGCGGCCCGTGCCCGGCCCAGTCCCGCGAGGGCGGTCTCCGCCACTTCCGCGGGAGCGACCCGGCCGTTCTTGATCACCGCCGCGCAGACGGCGTCGACCTCGGGGAGGCCCCAGTCACTGGGGAAACGCCAACCCGCGGCCAGGCTGGCCGTCCGCCAGCGGGCCCGCAGTGCGCGGAGCGTGCGATCTCGTTCGAACCGGTTCCAGGCGGCTTGCCCGTCGGATCCCCCGGACGGCGCACCGGTGGCCGGTACGTCCACTGCCCACCGCCCCTTTCCGTTCCGATCTTTTCGATCTTGCGATCGCTTCACGGTGGGGACGCCGCTCCACGCCGCGCGTGACGGCGTTTTCCAAGGATCTTTCCGAACTCTTCGGTAACCCAGGGCGGGTGAAGGTGTTGCGCTCTCCGGGTCATCGGAGGGGCCGCGAGGTGACGTGCGTCGCCCAGTCCGTCACACTGAGCGGGTTCGGGCGTTTAAACAGTAGACCCGCCGAACCAGCAGATGAAGGAGCCCCGTGTCCACCGTTCCCGCCGATCTCTCCGGTAAGAGTGACGCCGAGCTGATCGCCGAGGTGCGTGACGGGAAGATCGCGTCTTACGGAACCCTTTACGAGCGCCACGCCGGCGCGGCGCACAACCTCGCACGCCAGCTCGCCCGCTCGAGTTCCGAAGCCGACGACCTCGTCTCGGAAGCCTTCGCGAAAGTACTGGACACGCTGCGCGGCGGCAAAGGCCCCGACGCCGCGTTCCGCGCGTACCTGCTGACCGCGCTCCGGCACACCGCCTACGACAAGACGCGCAAGGAAAAGCGCGTCGACCTGAACGAGGACATGTCCGACGTCGGCGGCGCCGTCGGCGAGGCGCTGACGGTCCCGTTCTCCGACACCGCCGTCGCCGGGCTCGAGCGCACGCTCGCCGCGAAGGCGTTCGCGCGGCTGCCCGAGCGGTGGCAGGCCGTGCTGTGGCACACCGAGATCGAGGGGCAGACGCCCGCCGAGGTCGCGCCGCTGCTCGGCCTGACCGCGAACGGTGTCTCCGCGCTCGCCTACCGCGCCCGTGAAGGGCTCAGGCAGGCCTATCTGCAGGTCCACCTGGCCGAGAACTCGGCCGAACGCTGCCGCGCGAGCGCGGACAAGCTCGGCGCCTGGACCCGGGACGGGTTGTCCAAACGCGAACGGACCCAGGTGGAGAACCACCTGGACGAATGCGAGAACTGCCGCGCGCTGGCCGCGGAACTGGCCGACGTCAACACCGGTCTGCGCGGGATCATCGCGCCGATCGTGCTCGGTGGCGCGGCTCTCGGTTACCTGGCGACGACCGGGGCGGGCAAGGCGAGCGCGGTCACCGCGGCCGCGACGGCCGCCGCCGCGGGTTCGAGTTCGGGCGGCGCCGCCGGTGCCGCCGCGGCCGGACCGCGCCAGTTCGCCGGCGTGGCCGGATCGAGCGCGGCCATCGTCGCCGCCGTCGCGGTGGCGCTCGCCGCCGGTGGCGGCACCCAGGAGATCCCGGCCGCCGCGGCGGTCCCGCCGCCCGCCGTGGCACCCGCTCCCAAACCGGCCGACCCGCCCCCGGCGCCGCCTGCCGCCCCGCCGCCGGCGCAGCAGCCGGTGCCGCCCGCTCAGCAGGTGCCTCCTCCGGCCCAGGCCCCGGCGCCGGCCCCGGCCCCCACACCCGCGCCTTCGCCGACGGACCCGGCGCGTCCGTCGATGTCGGCGTCGACCCCGCCCGGTGGTGTCCAGCTCAAGCCCGGTGTACCGGCCAACCTGCCGATCACCGTGCGCAACGATGGTGGCTCGAAGTCCGAGCCCGTGGCGGTTTCCCTGAATCTGCCGGACGGTGTGCGGGCCATTCCCGCCGCCGGTGGCGGTGCGGTGGGCGCCAACGGCTTCCGGCAGCAGGTTCCCGCCACGATCGCGGTGAGCTGCCCCGGCGGCACGGGCACGGTGACCTGCCGGACCGGTACCGGCCTCGAGCCACGCCAGTCCGCGGTGCTGACGTTCCGGCTGCTCGCCGACGAAACGGCCAGGGACGGCAGCTTGGTGACCGGTTCGGTGACGGCGGGCGCGCAACTCAGTGTCCGGGTCGAGGTGCAGGTCAAGGTGCCGGCACCACCGAAACCCCCGGCGCCGCGGGACGACCTCACCCTGACGGCCACGAGCGACGGGCTGTCCGCGTTCCCCTGGAACCGCAACCCGCGGGTGAACATCCACGTCAAGAACACCGGCGAATCGACGAAGCCGGTGACGATCACTCTCGACCATCGCGTTCTCAACTCGTGGAGCTTCTCCGGCATCCGATGCACTCCGACCGGCGAAGGTGCGTCGTGCACTTCGCGTGGCTCGCTGGCGCCGGGGCGCCAGGCGAACCTGATGGTGACGCTGAAGGGCCGTCCGCCTGCGCATGTCCCGGTGACGGTGAACGCCACCCTCGGCACTGCCAAGGCGAAGCCTGCCGAGGTCTACTTCGACTGCTGGCATCACTGGTGTGACGACAACGCGCTGCTTCCGTCGACCACGGTGCCTTCGCTGCCTTCGGTCACCTCGAAGCCTTCGGGCGCTCCAGACACGACGAAGCCCGGGCGGCCCGGGTGGCCTGTTCCCACGAAGAAGTCTTCGCCGTCCGTGACGCCTTCGGCGCCCGCTCAGCAGGAGCCGTCCCAGCCGGAGACGACCACGAGCGCGCCGCCGCGGCCCGGCAAGACCAAGCCGTCCACGCAGCCCAACGGAGTGGTCGACCGCATTTTCCAGTAGCGTCGCCCGCATGCGGGGGAAGCATCGCGAACTGCTGCGGTTCGTACTGGTCGGCGGCGCGAGCTTCGTCATCACGATGACGATCACCTACGGGCTCAAGTTCACCGTGCTGACCGACAAACCGGTGACCGCGCTGGTCATCGGCGTGCTGGTGGCGACCGTTTTCTCGTACGTCGCGAATCGTGAATGGTCCTTTCGCTCCCGCGGCGGGCGTGAGCGAGCCCACGAAGCGGCGCTCTTCTTCCTGCTCAGCGCGATCGCGCTCGGACTCAACGCGCTCCCGCAGCTGGTTTCGCGGTACGTGTTCAAGCTGGAGCAGCCGTATGTCGGGCTGCTGACCCAGGAGATCGCCGACTTCGTCAGCGGCGTGATCATCGGCACCCTGCTCGGCACGGCGTTCCGCTGGTGGTCGTTCAAGAAGTGGGTCTTCCCGGAGGCGGACGCGCGGCCGCGGCTGGTGCGGGGCGGCGGGCGGGAGATTTCCGACATTCCCGACGATTCCGCCGCCTGATCCGCCCGCCGGACGGCAGCAAAGGTCCCTTGCTCTCTTTTCGCAGGCGCGGCGCGGCAGCAGGAGCGAGCGGCCGGCCAGGGGTCGCCGCCGAATCACCCAAAGCGGCCTATACCGCGCTGTCCATCCCCTGCCGACCCGTTCGGCGGGCGACGCGAATTAGACTGATCTGGTGACCGTGGTCGAATCCGTCCTTTCCAGGACGCCCGAGCCGCTCCGATCCGTGCTGATCAAGCACCGTGAGCTGTTGAAGTTCGCGATCGTGGGCGGCACGACGTTCCTGGTCGACAACGGCGTCTGGTACCTGCTGAAACTCAGCGTGCTGGAGTCGAAGCCGACCACGGCGAAAGCCATCGCGATCATCGTCGCGACGATCGTGTCCTACATCCTCAACCGCGAGTGGTCCTTCCGGACCCGCGGCGGCCGCGAGCGGCATCACGAAGCGGCGCTCTTCTTCGTGATCAGCGGCATCGCCGTGGTGGTCAACCTGATCCCGCTCTACACGTCGCGCTACATCTTCGACCTCGAAGTGCCGCACGTGACGCGGTTCGTCCAGGAGCTGGCGGACTTCACCAGCGGGTCGATCATCGGCATGCTGCTGGCGATGTTCTTCCGCTTCTGGGGTTTCAAGAAGTGGGTCTTCCCGGACGAGCTGGGCAAACGCCGCCGGGACAGCGACGAGCCGGACGAGGACGTCATCCCGCTCCGCTAAGTACTTGTCACAAGACATGTGATTGTCTAGGGTCATCCATGTCAACGTTCCTCCACTGATGACGCCGGCCGGGTTCGCACGGTCGAGCGGGACGAATTCGAGGTGATCGCCAAGCGCGAAGAGGACCGCATCCGGTTCGGATGACGGTTGAGCCTTTTCCCGTCTTGGCGGGGATCCGGGGCCGCTTTCGAGCGCTGCTCCGCGTCCCTCGCGTTCCCTCGTTTCTTCCAGTGAATGGATCTCTTTCTTGAGCACCGCTCTCGGCGCGCCTCCGCGCGCCCGAAACACCCTTGCCCTCGTCGGACTCTTCGCCGCCGTGTTCCTGGCGATGCTCGACGCCCAGGTCGTCGCGACCGCGCTGCCGCGCATGGTCGGAGAACTGGGCGGCGCCGCGTCGTTCGCCTGGGTCACCACCGCCTATCTGCTGGCGGGCAGCGTCAGCGCGCCCGTCTACGGAAAACTCGGTGACCTCTTCGGCCGCGAGCGCGTCGTGCTCGCCGCGATCGCGCTGTTCGTCCTCGGCTCCCTCGCCTGCGCGGTGGCGCCGACGATGCCGCTGCTGATCGCCGCCCGCATCCTGCAGGGCATCGGCTCCGGCGGCCTGTTCGTCGCCGTCGCCGCGATCATCGGCGAACTGTTCCCGGGACGCGAAGGCGCCCGCTACTTCGCCTGGTTCTCGATCTGCTTCGCCGGCTCTTCGCTCGCGGGCCCCGTCGTCGGCGGCGTCCTGACCGACCTCGCGGGCTGGCGGTCGATCTTCGGTCTCAACGTGCCGATCGGGCTGGTCGCGTTCGGCGTCGTCACGCGATATCTGCGCCTCGAACGACGCCGGACGACCGCACCTTTCGACTTCGCGGGCATCGTCGTCCTGTCTGGCGCGATCGTCGGCCTGACCCTGGCGACGCCGCTGTCGGCCTCGATCGGCGCGGTGCTGCTCGTCGCCTTCCTGCTCATCGAACGCCGGGCGGCCGAACCGGTCATCCCGCTCCGGCTCTTCCGCTCCCGGATGTTCGGCCTCAGCGTGCTGGCCAGTGCCGCCGCCGGGTTCGTCTTCCTGGGTTCGGTCAACTACCTGGCGCTCTTCCTGCAGACCGCGGGCGGCGCCGGACCTTCGGAAGCCGGGCTCCTGCTGCTGCCCATGACCCTCGCGGTCGCCGCGTCGTCGATGGTCGCGGGCCGGGTCATCGCCAAGACCGGCGCCTACCGCTGGGCACCGATCCTCAGCACGACCCTCGGCCTCGCCGCCGCGCTCGCCATGTCCACAATGGACGAAACGACGCCGTTGCCGATCGTCGTCGCCTATCTCGTCGTCTTCGGCGCGGCCGCCGGGCTCACCATGCAGGTGCTTTCCCTGGCGGCCCAGCAGAACGTCGCCAGGACCGATCTCGGCGCCGTTTCGGCGACCGTCGGTTTCCTGCGCTCCCTCGGCACCACGGCCGGGCTGACCGTTTTCGGCGCGGTGTTCACCAACGCCTTCACCGACGACAGCCCCGCCGGCTACTCCGCCGCGCTCGACGGCGTGTTCTGGGCGATGGTCCCCGCCTTGGCCGTCGGCCTCGCCGCTTCCCTCTTCCTGCCGCGCGTTTCCTTGCGGCGCAACCACTAAGGAGTCCTTCGATGATCCTCGTACTCGGTTCCACCGGCAAAATCGGCCGCGAACTCGTCCCCGCGCTGCTGGACAAGGGTGCTCGCGTGCGCGCTCTGACGCGCGACCCCGCCCGCGCCCGCGTCGATCCGCGTGCCGAGGTCGCCGCCGGTGATCTCGACGCCTTCGATCCCGCGCTGCTCGACGGCGTCGACCGCGTGTTCGTCCTGACCTCGGGACACGGCTCGGACCCGCTCGCCCAGGAGCGGGCCGTGCTCAAGGCCGCCATCGGCGTCTCGCACGTCGTCAAACTCTCCACCACCGGAGTCCACTTCGGACAGACCGACCCCATCTCCCTCGTGCACGCCGAGGCCGAACAGGCCGTGCGCGAAGCCGGGCCGGACTGGACGATCCTGCGTCCCGGGACGTTCATGGACAACCGGTTCGCCTGGCTGCACGCCGTGCGCGGCGACGGGATCGTCCGCGTCCCCGAAGGCGATCCGGCGTCCGCGCTGGTGCACGTCCGCGACATCGCCGAAGTCGCCGCGACCGTGCTGATTACCGACGGGCACGCCGGCAAGACGTACCCGATCACCGGCGGCGAAGCGCTCACGACGCGACGGCAGGTCGAGATCCTCGGTGATGCCCTCGGGCGACCGCTGACGTACGTCGAAGAGCCCGAAGCAGCTTCGCGAGCCCGGATGCTCGGGTACGGCTGGCCCGCTTCGGCCGTCGACGGGATCTTCGAGCTCAAACGACAGTCGGCCGGGAATGAGGAGATCGTGTTCGACACCGTCCGTGAACTGCTCGGGCGGGCGCCGCTGACGTTCGCGGACTGGGCTCGGGAGCACGCCGCCGCCTTCGCCTGACCTGCGGAAAGGGAGCAAGGGACCTTTGCTACCGCCTGGGCCGTGTCCTGCAATGTACGGTTTTCACAGGGGGTCGTGAGCGGCAAGGACGGTTCTAACCCTCTTTATCACTCACGACCCCTTGGTGAACCACTCAAACCGGGCTAATCGGGCACCGCCTTCTCGGAGAGAGCCCCTTGCGGACAGTTGGAGCGGCGGTGGCGTCCCGCAAGTGGTCGTGCAGCCGAAGCGTGTCGCGAAAGCCACTTTCGCGACGTCTGATGTCCCGAAAGTGGCTTTCGCGACACCTAGGCGCGGAGACCGCCAACAGGACTTGCAAGACACCGCCTTGCCGCCTTCGCCTGACCGTGAAGGCCTCCTTACCTACCTTCAGGGTAGGCAAGGAGGCCTTCACGGACTTGAGACCCAAACTTGCGCCGAAAGGGTTAATGGCTTGGGCGAGCCACCGCGATACGCGACACTCATCAGGCGTTTAATTTTCGCCGGTCCGCTGTCCGGACCACGCGTTGTCCGCCGGCCGGCCCTCTCGCTAACGTGCCGCGTCGGGGAGACAGGGGGAACCGTATGAACGAACGCCTTCGTGTGCTCGTGGTCGACGACCATCCGCTGTTCCGGTTCGGGGTCTGCACCCTGCTCGCCAACGAACCGCTGATCGACGTGGTCGGCGAGGCCGCGAGCGGCGCGCACGCGATCAGCGCGGCGAGCGCACTCGGTCCCGACGTCGTGGTCATGGACCTGCATTTGCCCGATATCAGCGGCGCCGACGCGACCCGGCACATCGTCGCCGAACGGCCGGACGTCGGCGTGCTCATGCTGACGATGGCCGACGAAAGTGAATCCGTTTTCTCCGCGATGCGTGCCGGAGCCCGCGGATATCTGCTCAAAGACGCGGAGCCCGACGAAATCATTCGTGCCGTTCACGCCGTCGCGAGGCGCGAAGCGATCTTCGGGCCCGATATCGCGACGCGCGTTCTCGGCTTCTTCAACCACGCGCAGCCGAGTACGGACACGGTGTTCCCGGAACTCACCGTCCGCGAACGAGAGGTCCTCTCGCTCATCGCGGGCGGGCACAGCAACACCGCCATCGCCAGCACGCTCTGCCTCAGCCCGAAAACCGTGCGGAACCATATTTCGAACGTCTTCAGCAAGCTCCACGTCGCGGATCGCGCCGAAGCGATCGTGCTCGCCCGCGAAGCAGGGTTGGGCCGCTGAAAAAGCGACCCCGATCAGGGCGGCTTTTCGGGCAATTCCGGGACCGGAGTCCCATGCGCTCGGGACACCTCACCCGGCAGGGTGAGTAGCGCGAGGGGTGGGACCCTCGCACCGTTCGAGGGGAATGGGAATCACATGTTCGAACCGAACAGGACACCGGTGATCGTCCGCGCCACCGATCCGATTTTGCACAACGGCGTCTGCATGACGCTCCGCTCCCGTGACGATGTCTGGCTGGTGGACGCCGACGCTGCCGAGCCGACGATGGTGGCCCTCCTGGTCACCGACCGCCTCGACGAGGCCATGACGCAACTGCTGTCCGCACTCCACCACCAAGGATTCACCCGCATCGTGCTCGTCGCGGGTGAAGTCGACGACAACGAGATCCTCAGCGCCATCGAACACGGCGTCTGCGCGGTCGCCCGCCGTTCCGAGGCGGGCGCCGACGTGCTGGTCCGGCTGATCAAGGCGGCCGCGGCCGGGGAAGGCGCACTGCCGCCCGACCTGCTCGGCAGGCTGCTGCACCGGGTCTCGCGGCTGCAACGCCAGGTGCTGCAGCCGCGCGGCCTGCACTTCGGTGGCATGAGCAGCCGGGAGACCGAGGTGCTCAAGCTGGTCGCGTCGGGGTTCTCGACGCAGGAGATCGCCGACCAGCTCTGCTATTCGCAGCGCACGGTGAAGAGCATCCTGCACGACGTGACCAACCGGTTCCAGCTCCGGAACCGTTCGCACGCGGTGGCTTACGCGCTGCGCGAGGGATTGATCTGATCCCGTGATCAGCCAGGTCGACGAGGCGTTGTGCCTGCTCATCGCGCCCCATCTGCCGGAGGGGACGGTGGTCCGGCTGGATCCGCCGAAACCCACCTGGCAGACCGAGACGCGGGTGTCGAGCGTCGATCTGTTCCTCTTCGCCCTGCACGGCGCCGGCCCGGGAACCGGCGCCGTGCGGGCGGACCGGTGCGAACTGTCCTATTTGGTCACCGCGCAGGCGGACAAGGTGCGGGACGAGCACACCCTGCTCGACCGTTCGCTGCGGATCCTGCTCCGGACGGAGTTCCTCACGGTGGACGAGCAACCGTTGCGGATGACTTTCGGGCGGACCGATCCGACCGGGCTGTGGGTCAGCCTCGGCCTGCCGGCCAGGGCGGCGTTCGTCGTCACGGTCACGGCGGAGTACCGAGACTGAGCACCGAGGACCGCCGCAGGACCACCCCGCCGATGGACGACAGCTGCCCGCCGAAGAACTCGCACCATTCGGCGGCCGTCTCGGGCGGGCCGTATTCGCCTGCCCGTTTGGCCCACTCCGCGCGGACTTCGAGGCGGTAGCCGAGGATGCCGGTCAGGGTCAGCCCGTTCCGGCTGGCGCCGACCCCGCACATACCCCGGTAGAGCCGGGCGTCCGGCGGCTGGAATTCGGCGCTCCGCTGGACGAACCGGTGTCCCGCCGCGCCGGTCACGGTCGCGACCGGCGTGTCGATCCCGCTGACGAACAGGCCCTTCGACAGCAGATCCAAGGCTTCCGCCTCCATCCGCTCCACCACGCCGGGCGGACGGTGACACGCGTACAGCGCGCCGTCGAAGGACAACTCCACGGTGACCACCACCTTGCCGATCTCCAGGGTCGCCGCGGCCACCGGAGTCACCGGAGGGTGGTAGCGGAACGCCGTCGCACGCACACCCTGACGGTAGGTCTGCGCGCTTCCACGGCATTGCCCGATCGGGACGTCCTTGGGGAAGCCTTAGCGAGGGACCCGCTCGGCGGGCCAGCGCACCTCGGCCACGTCACCCGGCCGGGGCACCTTCAGGAAGAGGCTGAACACCGCGGGCTGCTTGCTCGAGAGCTCCAGCCGTCCACCGTCGGCTTCGATGAGCGCGCGGGCGAGCGCGAGCCCGACGCCGGTCGAACCGCCGCCGGAGAAGCCGCGCTCGAAGATATGCGGCGCGAGCTCGTCGGGCACCCCCATTCCGGTGTCGGCGACCTCGATGACGACGGTGCCTTCCGTGTCGCCGCGCCGGGCGGCGAGCGTGACCGTCCCCGCGCCGTGGCGCAGCGCGTTGTCGAGCAGGACGCCGACGACCTCGCGCAACCGGCCCGGCGTCGCCCTCGCCCTCAGCCCGTCGGTGACGCGGATCCGCAGATGCCTTCCTTCGGCGCGAAGCAGCTGTCGCCACTCTTCGGAGACTTCGGGAAGCACTTCCGCCAGGTTCACCGGTTCCGCGCCGACCTCGCGCGCCGCCCGCGCGGCGGCCAGCAATTCGTCGAGGGCCTCGGCGAGCCGGTCGGCCTGCTCCTGAGCGGCCTTCGCCTCGTCGACGACGTCTTGGTCGGAGTGGATGGTGAGCGGTTCGAGCCGCAGCTGCAACGCGGTCAGCCGGCTCCGCAGCTGGTGGGAGACGTCGCCGACGAGCTGTCTTTCCCGCTGGACGAGCTGGGCGAGCGCCGAGCCGGACGCGTCGAGCGCCTCGGCGACCATGTCGAGTTCGCCGACGCCGTAGCGTTTGGGATCCGGCCGGAAATCGCCGCCGCCGAGTTTGACCGCGCGATCCGCGACGTGTCTCAGCGGTTTCGCGAGCCTTCGCGCGGTCACCGTCGCGACCACCGTGCCGGTGCCCACCGACAGCACGACCAGCAGCACCACCAGCAGGGTGACCTGGGTCTGACGGGTGCGCATCGGCCCGGCGGGCACGGCCAGCTCGACCTCGCCGTGCAACGCGATCGGCGCCCGCTCGGACACCACGTCGGGGCCGGGGTCGGTGCCGTAGCGCTTCTCCATCTGGCCCTGCGTGCGGACGGTCAGCAAACCGCCCTGCGGGACACCCACGCGGAGCAGGTCGAGATTGATCGGCTGGCCGACGGCGATCTCGTTGTCCAGTGTCGCCGCGATCCCGCGTGCCGAAGAGGCCAGATTCTCCCGGTTGAGGTTCTCGACCAGCTGCCACGCGGTGATCCCCAGCGGGATGCCCAGCACCGCCGCGGTGACCGCGACGGCGAGCAGGATCGCCAGGAGGATGCGCCGGCGCATGCTATTCCGCGTTGAAGCGGAAGCCGACGCCGCGGACCGTGGCGATCCGCCGTTCGCCGTCGCCGTTCCCGCCGGGTTTGCCCGCCCTGCCCGCGGCTTCGTCGGCCGCGATCGCGAGCTTCCGCCTGAGCCACGACATGTGCATGTCGAGGGTCTTCGAGGTCTTCGATTCGAGGTCGTTCCACACCTCGGCGAGGATCTCGTCGCGGCTGACCACCTGGCCCGCGCGGCTCATCAGCACCCGGAGCAGCTCGAATTCCTTGTTCGCCAGCTGCACCTCGTGCAGGTCCACGGTGACCATCCGGGCACCGAGGTCCATCCGCACTCCCCCGGCTTCGAGCACGTCGGGAGCCCGGCGGCGGAGCAGCGCCCGGATGCGGGCCAGCAGTTCGGCCAGCCGGAACGGCTTGGCGACGTAGTCGTCGGCGCCGGCGTCGAGCCCGACCACGAAATCGACCTCGTCCGTGCGCGCGGTGAGCATCAGCACGGGCACTTCGGTGCCGCTGGCGCGCAGGCGGCGGCACACTTCGAGCCCGTCCATCCCGGGCAGGCCGAGATCGAGGACCAGCAGGTCGACCCGGTCGCTCTCGGTCGCGTCGAGGGCGGCGGGTCCGTCACCGACGACCCGCACGTCATACCCCTCCCGCTGGAGTGCGCGGGAAAGCGGATCGGCGATGGCCGGGTCGTCCTCGGCGAGTAGCACCATGCTCACCTGGCCAACTCTACGACTGCCGGGCGTGAAACCATCGTCACCGTGCCTGGCTACGAGAATGATCTGGAACTCGCCACCCGGCTGGCCGACGCCGCCGACGCCATCACCACCGCCCGGTTCCGCGCGCTCGACCTGGCCGTGGAACGCAAACCCGACCGGACGCCGGTCACCGACGCGGACACCGCCGTCGAGGACGCCATCCGCGCGATCCTCGCCGCGGACCGGCCGGCCGACACGGTGCTCGGCGAGGAACGCGGCGGCACCGCGGCGACCGGCCGCGCCTGGGTGCTCGACCCGATCGACGGGACCAAGAACTTCCTGCGCGGTGTCCCGGTCTGGGCGACGCTGATCGCGCTGGTCGAAGACGGCACGCCCGTGGTGGGGATGATCAGCGCGCCGCTGCTCGGCCGCCGCTGGTGGGCCGCCGCCGGCGATGGTGCCTGGATGAGCGACTCCGCCGGGGAACGTCGCATCTCGGTGTCGAAGGTCGCGTCGCTCGAAGACGCGTATCTGTCCACAACGGACCTGAATTCGTGGGTGGAGTACCACTCCCGCGAGAAGTACCTCGACCTCGTGAACGCCTGTTGGGAAAGCCGCGCGTTCGGCGATTTCTGGCACCACTGCCTGGTCGCCGAGGGCGCGCTCGACGTCACCGCGGAATGCGTCGTGAACCCGTGGGACGTCGCCGCGGCCCAGGTGCTGATCACCGAAGCCGGTGGCCGATTCAGCGACCTGAACGGCGAAGCGCGCTACGACAACGGCTCGGCGCTCTCGACGAACGGCCTGCTCCACGACGAGGTCTTGGCGATCCTGAAGCGCTGAACGCGCGTGAAGGCCCCCTTCCCTCGGCTGAGCCGAGGGAAGGGGGCCTTCACGCGCATCGGGGTGTCACTGCGCGCGGGTGTCATGCCTCTGGCTGCCGGGGTGGGCCGCGTTGCGAAAGCCACTTTCGCAACCTTCAACGTTGCGAAAGTGGCTTTCGCAACTCCCCTGACCAAGACGGGTCACTGCGCCCCGGGCAGCAGGCCGACGGCGCCGCGCGCGACCTGCGACCAGGCGAGACGTCCGAAGAGGTAGTGGCAGGCGACCTGTTCGCTGGTGAACCGCGCCCAGTCGTACCGGTTGCCCTGCTCACGCCAGAAGACCTCCCAGGCGGGCTCGGCACCTTCCTCCTCGGTGCGCATGAGGCACCACGCGTTGTCCGTCTCCGCGCCGACCGACACCACTTCGGGCGGCACACCCAGTGCGGCCAGCCACCGCAGGATCGTCCCCGTGTTCACCGAACCTCCCCCGTGACGTCCGCCAGGAAGCCCAGCGTGACGAGTTCATCGGCGCCCAGCACCGTGCGGAAGCGCACCCCGCCGCCGGGCTGGCCGAACCATCCGGCCGCCACCGAGCGCCAGACCGGCAGTGCCCGCACGACGCGGTAACGCCGGTACGAGGTGACCTGATCGGGTGGCAGCGAACGCATCGAGAACAAGGTGGCGTCCTCGGCGAACACCCGGCCGTGCTGATCCCCGAAGCGGTCGAGATGAGTGCCCGCTTCGAGCATCACCGGCCTCGCCGGGCCGGCGTCGTCCGGCCATAGGTAGCCCGTCCCGGTCACGAAACGCGCTTTCCAGTCCTCTTCGGACATTCCGCCCCACGGATCGTGGCCCCTGGTCAACTCCGCCGGGGGCGCGACGCCCGGAGCCGTCGGCGAGCGCCGGAAACCGCTGCTGACGTGGGACAAGGCGTCCAGGTCGTCGAGCACGTCCGCCTCGGGATGGTCCTGCGGGCCGGAACCGCCCTCGGGGAGCGGCAACTGGCGCGCGGGTTTCCCCATCGCGACCGGAAGATGCCCGATGGGGAACATGTGCACGAGGAACAGCGCGATCACGCTCTCCCGCTCGGTCCTCAAAGCCCCCATGGGCGGCGGAGCGACGGGCTGGGGCGGAAACGGCACTCGCAGCGGCGCCACCGCGGGCGGCCACGGCGAAGGCGCGTACGGAGCGCGCGCCCCGTGCGGCGGGGTCGGGGCGTCGTACCCGGCAGGCAGCCGGATGGGGCCCGTTCCGGCCTCGCTCGGATCGGTCACCGCACCTCCCCCAAGGAATCGGACCCCACCGGTGAACGGGGGAGGCAGCGGACAGGACGCGTTACGACCTTAGCGCCGACCGGCGTTCTCGTCGGCGGATACCCGAAAGCGCATCAAGGCTCGCGCGGGCGGACGGCGTTCGACGAGTTCGAATCCCGCCTTCGCGAACGTGCTCACCGTGCCGTGGTACAGATCCGCGCCCGGTCGTTTCCCCAGTACCTCGACGGGGTAACCCTCGACGACGCGCGCCCCGCGCTCGGCCGCGAAGTCGACCGCCGCCCGCAGCAAGGCGGTGGAGAGCCCTTGGCGGCGACTCTTCCTTCCGATGTAGAAGCACGTCACCGACCAGACCCCGGCCTGCTCTCCCGGCGACGCCGCGACCGGTGACCTCTCCAGCCGCGGGTTGTCCGGCCGGGGTGAGACGGCGACCCAGCCGAGTGGCTCGTCGTCGGCCAAGGCCAGCAGCCCCAACGGTTTCCCGGCGGCGACCTCGGCGCGGACGTGCGCCTTGCGGCCGTCCTTGCCCGCCTGTTTGAACTCGGGCCCGGTCAGCCGGAAGAAGGCGCACCAACAGCCGCCCTGCACGCCACCGGGCCCGAACAGCCGCTCGAACAGCGGCCAGGTCTCGTCCGTGAGTTCCGCGAACCTCATCCGGCGAGCGCGTTGACCACCCGGGACGGGCTCGGCCTGCCCAGCTTCCCGGCCATCCACTTGCTCGTCGCGACCAAGGCGTCGAGGTCGACTCCGGTTTCGACGCCGAGACCGTCGAGCATCCACACGAGATCTTCGGTGGCGAGGTTCCCGGTGGCCGATTCGGCGTACGGGCAGCCACCGAGGCCGCCGGCGGAGGAGTCCACAGTGGACACGCCGCAGCGGAGGGCGGCCAGCGTGTTCGCGAGCGCCTGGCCGTAGGTGTCGTGGAAATGGACGGCCAGGGTGCCGACGTCGGCGAACTGCCCGATCAGCGCCTCGACCTGGCCCGCGGTGGCGACGCCGATGGTGTCGCCGAGCGAGAGCTGCGAGCAGCCGAGGTCGAGGAGCCGTTTACCCACTCCGGCGACCTGCTCGGCCGGGACGGCACCCTCCCACGGGTCGCCGAAGCACATCGACACGTACCCGCGGACGTCGAGACCTTCGGCCCGCGCCCTGGTGACGACCGGCTCGAACATCGCGAACTGGTCGTCCACCGTCGAGTTGAGGTTCTTCTTGGCGAAGGTTTCGGTGGCGCTGGCGAAGATCGCGATATGCGAGACCCCGGCCTCCAGCGCCCTGTCCAGCCCGCGTTCGTTCGGGACGAGCACCGGGTACCGGACGCCTTCGCGCTTTTCGAGCCCGGCCAGGAGTTGCTCGGCGTCGGCGAGCTGCGGCACCCATTTCGGGCTCACGAAACTGGTCGCCTCGAGCGTGGTCAGCCCGGCGCCGGCGAGCTTGTCCAGGAACTCCAGTTTGACCTCGACCGGGACGATCGACTTCTCGTTCTGGAGACCGTCACGCGGACCGACCTCCCAGATCGTCACCCGCTCCGGCAACGCGGCGGCCGACGGGACACGGTCGGGCAGCCCCAGCTCTCGCGTGCCCATCAGCGGCGCCGGTTTCCGCGCGGCGGGTTCCCCTGCGGCGGCAGCGGTTCGGTCTGCTGCGGCGCGCCCGGCGCGAAGTCGTCGTACGGGTTGTCGTTGACTTCGCGGTAGATGACCGTGTGCACCCGCTCGACCTTGGGGATGTCGTCGAACTTCAGCGGTTCGTCCGAAGCGGACTCGATCACCAGCGTGCCGCAGCCGAACACGCGGTCCAGCAGCCCGTGCTCGAACTGGACGCTGTTGATCCGCGACAGCGGGATGTCGATCCCGGTCCGCTTGAGCACGCCTTCGCGGGCGATCAGCCGGTCCGTGGTCACGATGAAATGCGTCGTGCGCCAGCGGACGAACGGTGCCAGGAAGAGCCACACGACGAGGCCGAGCCCGACCGCGGCGATCGCGATCTCGGAGATCAGGTCCCACGGGGCCGTCGCGTCCTTCGCGACGACGGCCAGCCATATCCCCACGCCGAGCGTGACGATCAGCGCGAGGAACGGGAAGATCAGCATCTTGAAATGCGGGTGACTGTGCACCACGACGTGCTCGTTTTCGCTGAGCAAATCGTCCGGATAGGCCACGACGGACGCTCCCAAAGTGTGTTCGGCGCTGGTGAGCTCACCGTACCGGCGAACGGTCCCGGCGGAAGAGGAGACGCCGGAAATCGAGACGCACGGATCAGGCCTTGGCGGGCCGCACGTGGACGACGTCGCCGGCGAACACCGTGTACCGCTCACCACCCGGAACGTCGACCTGGAGCTGGCCGGCGGGATCGATGTCGGCGGCGCGCCCGGTCAGCGCCGAACCGTCGGGCAGCTGGACCTCGACGTCCTGGCCGAGCGTGGCGCAATGCCGCCGGTAGTCCCCGAGCAGTCCGGCCTCGGCCAGTGACCCTCCGGCGAGCCGCCAGCGGCGTTCGAGCTCGTCGAAACCGGTGAGCAGCCGTGAGGCGATCTCGGCGCGATCGGTCTCCGTCGCTCCCTCTTCGGCCAGCGAGGTCGCGGGCAGGCCGCCGGGCCCGGCCGGGACGTTTTCGCCGAGCGGCAGCACGTTCAGGCCGATGCCGAGGATCACGGTGGTGTCGTCGCCGGCGACGGCCTCCGCCAGGATGCCCGCGCATTTGGCGCGTTCGGGACCGGCGAGGACGTCGTTCGGCCACTTGAGGACGGCGTCGACGCCGAGGCCCGCGGCGACCTCCCGGACCGCGAGGCCCGCGACCACGGAAAGTGAACCCAAATTGGCGAACGGAACGCCGCCGGGACGCAGCAGGACACTGACGTAGAGGCCCGATCCCTTCGGCGAGGCCCACTGCCGCGCGCGACGGCCGACTCCGGCCGTCTGCTCTTCGGCGATCAGCACGGTGCGGTCTTCGGCGCCCTTCGCGGCGGCTTCCCGCAGGTCGGCGTTGGTGGACCCGGTACTCGCCACGACCTGGATCGCGGCGTACCGGCCGGACAGCGTGGCACCCAGACGCCCTGCGTCGAGCGCTCCCGTCTCACTCATTCGTCCAGAATATGAGAGTCCCCCTAACGTGCAAGGCGTTCGCTCGTTACGCAGAGGTGGTCTCCAATAACCTGGACGGCGTGACTGAGCCCGACCCGGCCCCGAGCGCGCCCGAAACCAGCCGGAAGAAGTCGTGGGCGCACGGCGTGGCGATGCGCGGCCTGGTCGCCCTCCCCCTGGTCGCGGGGCTCGCGACGGCGGGCTGGCTGCTCGCGGGCGGCAACGATCCCGCACCCGCTGACGGGCGTCAGCCGATCCCCGTTCCGGCGGCCAAGCAGGACCCGGCCACCGTCGGCGGCGGCGCGGGCCCGTCGGTGCTCGAAGTCAGCGCGCCGGTGAAGGCGCAGGAGACGCCGAAGGGCGCCCGCCCCCTCGAAGAGTGGGCCGACAAGCTCGCCGGGGCGCTCGACATCCCGGCGAAGTCGCTCATGGGGTACGCGAACGGTGAACTGGCACTGCGCGGCGAGCAGCCGAACTGTCACCTGTCCTGGGTCACCCTCGCCGGAATCGGCGCGGCGAGCTCGAACCACGGACGCGGCGGCGACAACCCCCTCGGCCTGTCGGCGCAGCAGTGGAAGAAGCACGGCGCGTCGATCCCCGGCATCGCGAAGCCCGCGCTCACCGATCCCGACTCCGCCTCGGTCGCCGCCGGCCGCGCCCTGTGCGCTTCCGGGGCCGACCTCGGCGGCGGCAACGGCTGGTGGAAGGCCATCGCCGGCTACCAGGGCGGCAAGGGCAACGACGCCGAACTGTTCCGCCAGCGCGTCCTGGGCAACGCTCAGCTGTACGCGACCCTGTCCCTCGACCCGGCTCGTTCCGGCAGCCCTGCCGTGAAGGCGACCCGGTTCGCCCTCGGCCAGCTGGGACTCCCGTACGTGTGGGGCGGCAACGGCCCCGAGGCGGGCGCGGCGGGCTTCGACTGCTCCGGTCTGACCAAGAAGTCCTACGACGAAGCCGGGATCTCGCTCCCGCGGACCGCGGACAGCCAGTTCCGGGCGCTGCCGCAGGTGTCCGGTGAGCCGAAACTCGGGGACCTCGTGTTCTACGGGAGCCCGGCGACGCGCATCCACCACGTCGGGCTGTATCTCGGGAACGGGCTGATGATCAACGCGCCCACCCAGGGCCAGGCGGTCCAGATCCACACGTATCACTCGAAGGGCGACGACTACACCGGCGCGGGTCGGCCCGCGGCCTGAACGCCACGTCGGAAAACCGCCAGCCACGCAGGTGATCCCTTCGTAGCGTCCGGACATGCGCATTCGACATCGTGACCGGGAGCCCCGGGTACACGCCGACGCCTACGTGGCACCGACCGCGACCCTCATCGGGGACGTGGAAGTGGCCGCCCACGCACGGGTCCTGTCGGGCGCCGTGGTGGACGCCGAAGGCTCACGGGTGACGATCGGCGAATACAGCATCATCGGCGAGCACGCCGTGCTCCGCGCGTCCGCGGTGGCCGGACCACAACCGGTCGACGTCGGCGATCACGTACTCGTCGGCCCGCACGCGACCTTGCTGGGCTGCACCGTCGGCCGGTGCTCCTACCTGGCGACAGCGGTGACCGTGCTGCAGACCGCGCGGCTCGCCGAGGGCACCACCGTCGCGGTCGGTGCCCTGGTGCACGCGCGCACCGAGACCCCGGCCGAGTACTTCGTGCCACCCTTCACGGTCGCGCTGGGCAACCCGGTCCGGCTGCTCACCGCCGGCGATCCGGCCTTGCCCGACGCCATCCGCGAAGTGGGCTTCGCCGAAACCGCGTTCGGTGCCACAGCGACATGGACCGACCGGATCCGGCGCGCCGAACACGCCACCGAAACACGCTCGGCCGAACTCGGTGCCCACCAGAACGACGTCGTGCTCTGACCTCAACCGGCCAAGACACCCCTGGGCGCCGGCACCGGCGGTTACCGTGGCGCCCATGCGTTCGATCGAGTTCCGCCGGGTCTCCCGGAGACCTGCCGAGCGGCGAACGTCGCTTGAATTCCTGATCGACGGCGTTTCCTTCCTGGAGCTGGTGCGCGAGGCCGAACTTCCCGGCGCGCTCGCGGAACAGAAGGAGAGCATCGAGGAATGCCCGTCGGAGCCCGCACCCCTGCTCGCCGGGGATTACGCTCCCTCGACGAGGCTTTCCGCCGAGCATCTCCTCGGCGGAGCGCCGGATCGCGTTCCGCACGGCGTCGAAGACGACGAGCACCTCTTGCTGGGATGCACTTGCGGTATCGACGACTGCTGGGCGTTGGTGGCGAAGATCGTGGCCGACGACGACACGGTGACTTGGTCGGCTCTGCGTAATACGTACCGCGACTGGGATTACGGCAGCATCGGTGATCTGACGTTCTCGCGGCAGGACTACGAGAGGTCGCTTCGCGCCGCTTTCGGCGACGGTTAGCGCTCGTGGGGCCAGCGCAGCCGATCGACGGCGGCCATCGCGCGCGCCGTCAGCTGACGCAGGCTCTCGCCGCCCGGCCGCGCGAAATCCGGATCCGCCCAGCTGCGCTCGTAGTGCCCGGCGTAGTCCGGTGTCGGCTCCAAGCCCGAGTCCCACTCGCGGAGCTCCCAGCGGGTCGTGACTTCGAGCCCTGCCTTCCTGGCCGCGGGCTCGACCGTCGCGACCGCTCGCCGGTACGGGCTCGACACGACCGCCGTCGGCTTCATCGCGGCCAGCTCGTGCGCGAGCAGTTCCGCGGCCGCCGCGCCCGCCGCGGTCAGTGATCGCGCCGGATCGTCGGGCCTTCCCGGCGAAGGCGGGACGGACTCGGCGTGCCGGATCAGGACGACGTCGCAGCTCACGCGCGCTCGGCAAGCCATTCGAGTGCGGCCTCCCCGTGCCGGAGGACCGAGACGTGCCCGTCCTCCGGAAAGAGGCGCGACTCGGCCGTGGCGCACCGCCGGGTCAGCCATTCGCCGTGCGCGGCCGGCACGATCCGGTCCGCGCCACCGTGCAGGTGCAGGATCGGGGCCTGGACGTCGGACGGCTCGAATCCCCACGGCGCGACGTACGCGAGATCGTCGTCGATCAGCGCGCCGGGCCCGCCTTCGACGGCGGGGCCGACCACGTCGAGTACCCAGTTCCAGTCACCCGCCAGGGCCGCGTGATCCGCCGGGGTGAACATCTCGGCGTCGTATTCGGCGGTCGCCTCGTACCGCTCCTTTTCCTCCCGGCCCGCCACGGCGGCACGCAGAGAGGCGGCTCCCGCCGCGCCCATCCCCGCGAACCAGTCCAGCCCCTCGGCGTCGTACGGAGCCAGACTCGCGACGCAGATCATCGCCGTCACCCGTTCCGGTAACAGGGCCGCGCAGGCGAACGCGTGCGGTCCGCCTCCGGAATGTCCGAAGACCGCGAACCGCTCGATCCCCAGGGCGTCGGCGATCTTCTCGACGTCCGACGCCGCCGACGCGACATCCCGGCCGGGCCGTGGCGAGGAACCGCCGTAACCGGGCCGGTCGTAGGAGACCCATCGCAGCCCGAGCCGCTCGGCGGCGGCGAACAGCGGGACCGGCGGGGCGCCGATGTTCGGGGTGCCGTGGTGCCAGAAGACGGCCCAACCGGCCCCGCCCGTGTCGTGCGTGTGCAGTGTGGTCCCGTCCCCCAGGTCCACGTCGGACTCGTTCACCATGGCCCGAGCGTAGGGCACCCTGGACCCATGTCCCGCTATCACGAGATCAAGCACCGCGTGGCCACGACCTTTCAGCGCCACGTCGGCAACCCGATCCTCGTCCGCCTTCCGGCCCAGCCGATCCTGGAGACCACCGGCCGCAAGTCCGGTGAGCCCCGGCGGACGCCGATCGGGGGCCGCCGGGTGGGCCGCTCCTTCTGGATCGTCTCGGAGTTCGGCGAGAAATCGCAGTACGTCCGCAACATCCAGGCCGATCCGCGGGTCAGGGTCCGGCTCAAGGGCCGGTGGCACACCGGAACGGCGCGGCTACTTCACGAAGACGACGCCCGCGCCCGGCTGAAGACCCTGCCCACGGTCAACAGCGCCGCCGTGCGGGCGATCGGCACGAACCTCCTCACCATCCGGGTCGATCTCGACGACTGAACGTTTGCCTTGACGCCAAGGGCAAGGTTTACGCTCGGCTCCATGCGGATCGGCGAACTCGCCGCGCGCACCGGAACCACCACCCGCGCGCTGCGTTTCTATGAGTCACAAGGGCTTCTCGACGCACGGCGCGCGTCGAACGGCTACCGGGAGTACGACGAGGACGACTACCGCCTGGTGAACGAGATCCTGACCCTCCAAGCGGTCGGGCTCAGCCTCGAAGACACCAGGCCGTTCGTCGAGTGCCTGCGCGCCGGGCACGAGACCGGTGACTCGTGCGCCGATTCGATCGAGGTCTACCAACGCAAACTCGCCGAGGTGGACGCCTGTCTGGCCCGGCTCGACGACGTGCGGGAAAGCCTGCTGACCAAGCTGGCGGGCGCGCTGAAAACGCCGCCCGGACCGTGTGTCGTCGTGCCGCGAAACGAGGAGGCCTGAATGTCCCTGTCCGTCGTCACCGACGAAACCTTCCAAGAGCTCGTCCTGGATCAGGACACGCCCGTCCTGGTGGACTTCTGGGCGCAATGGTGCCCGCCCTGCCACATGATCGCGCCGGTGCTCGCGGAGATCGCCGAGGAACGTGCCGGCTCGCTGCTCATCCGCAAGCTCAATTCCGACGAGAACCCGCTCACGGCAAGGAATTATCAGGTCATGTCGCTGCCGACGCTGATCCTTTTCCGGGGTGGGCGTCCCGTGTGGACGACCGTCGGCGCCCGGCCGAAGGCCAAGCTGCTGGCCGACCTGGACGCCGCTCTCCAACCCGCCCTCTCGTGAGTGGTAAGGACGGTTCTAACCGTCCTTACCACTCACGAGCCCCATCGCGAACCGGGCGTAATTGTGTTGCGCCGGGCGCCGTCCGTTCGCATCCTTCTCCCATGACTTCGACCCTCGCCTTCCTGACCCCGTCCTCCGTCGTCCGACGGGTGCGGGTGCAGCAGCAGGCCGGGTCCTGGCGGAGGCCGGCACCAGTCCGGCCGTGAGCGCCGCGCTCGTCGCGGGCCTGCTCGCCGGGTATGGCATCGCCATCCCGGTGGGCGCGGTCGCGACCTATCTCGTGGTGTTGACGGCAAGATCAGGCCTCAAGATCGGCGCGTACGCCGCGCTCGGTGTCGCCACGGCCGACGGGTTGTACGCGCTGGTCGCGGTTCTCGGCGGCGGCAGGCTCATTCGCGTCATCGAGCCGATCGCCGTACCGCTGCGCTGGACATCGGTGGTGGTGCTGCTCGCGCTGGCCGTCCACATCGGACTCAGCGGGATCCGGAACTTCCGCGACTCCGCGAAAGCCGAGGTGACGCAGCCGGGCACGATCGGACCGGTGAAGGCCTACGTGAGCCTGCTCGGGATCACGCTGCTGAACCCGACGACGGTGGTCTACTTCGCGGCGCTCGTACTCGGCAGCGAGGACATGGCCGCGGCGAGCGGAGCGGAACACGTGGTCTTCGCGGCGGCGGCGTTCGCGGCGTCGGCCAGCTGGCAACTGTTCCTCGCGGGCGGCGGCGCCGTGCTCGGCAAAGCGTTGACCGGACGCCGGGGACGGCTGGTGACCGCGCTGGCGTCGAGCGCGCTCATCACCGTGCTCGGTCTGCGGCTGCTCTGGTGAAGAAATCGCCGGGAATCGAGGACCGTGGTTGTCCGCATCGGTTGCGAGGCTGTGCCCATGACCGAAACCCAGGAACGCATCGCTTCCCTCCACTCCTACCTCGCCTACAGCGACGCTCCCAAGGCCCTTCGCTGGCTCGAACGCGCCTTCGGCTTCGAGACCGTCATGGAGTTCCCCGACGACAAAGGCCTGATCCTGCATGCGGAACTGCGGCTCGGCGGGGTCGGGATCGTCGTGTTCAGCGCGGAAGAGGACTACGACCGCCCGGCACGCAAGGGCGAAACCGTCGGCCACGGCCTCTACGTGAGCCTTCCGACACAGGAAGCCGTGGACGCCGTTTTCGCCTCCGCCATCGAGGCCGGCGCGACGCCGGTCTGGGAACCGGTGAATACCGAATGGGGCAACTACCGCTGCCGCGTCGACGACCTCGAAGGCTACGAATGGACCTTCGGCACGTACGTCTTCGGAGCCCCGCAGAGCTAAAGCAACCGCGCGAACCACTCGCGAGTGCGGCGGAGCAGATCCCGCTGGTGATCACGTCCGCGGAGTGAATGCCCTTCGCCGGGATACACGACAAGGTCGTGTTCGACGCCGAAGTGGCGTAGCGCGCGGTGGAAGAATTCCGCCTGGGACAACGGGACGTTGGTGTCGTCCGCACCGTGCACGATCAGCACGGGGGTCTCGATCTTCGACGCGTAGGAGATCGGGCTGCGCTGATCGTGCCGGTGCGGGCCGATCCCTTCCCAGCCGACACTCCCGCCGTGCCCGGCTTCCACCAGCGGGCCGAGTTCACCGGTCGCGGCGAGCATTCCCCAGTCACAGATCCCGGCGACCATCAGCGCCGCCTTGAACCGGCGGGTCTGCCCGACGGCCCAAGCCGTCATGAATCCGCCGTGACTCCCGCCCGCGATCCCGAGCCGCTCCGGATCGGCCACTCCTTCGGCGACGAGGAGATCGATCCCTGTCTCGAGGTCGCTCCATTCCTCCAGGCCTACCCGGCCGGCGACGGAGGCGGCGAATTCGTGCCCATGGCCTTGTCCCCCACGGGGATTCGGCAGGAAGACGGCGTGTCCCGCCAAGGCCAGCCATTGCGCCGACGGGTACCAGCTCAGCATGAAGCCGTCCGCGGACCGGTCGTACGGTCCGCCGTGAACCCGCGTGATCAGCGAGAAAGGTCCATCGGCCCGGGTCTTTCCCGGCGGCAGAACGAGCAGTCCGTCCAACGCGAGGCCGTCGGACGCCTTGTAGGACAACCGTTCCTGAGAGCCCCACGAAATCTCTCCGAACTCCGGCGCCGTGTCGCTGACCCGCGTCAGGGCGCCTCCCACAGGTCCACAGTGGACATCCTTTGGACGATGAGCGGTGCTCAGCACGGTGACCACGATTTCACCGTTCGAGGCCAGTGCATCGGCTTGTCCGCTCCACAACGACACTTCGCCGGACCCGAGCCGGTGAAGGGCCGTGTCGAGGCCGTCGGCGACGAGCATCAGCGGAGCACCGGAATCGACCTGCGCGAGCCTGATCGGGCAGGCCGATTCCGGTGTCAGGTTCCGGTGTTCCCCCGTTTCCACGGGCACGTCGAAGACCGCCCTGCCGCCCACCAGTTCCGGATTCCCGAGGTACGCGACGTGCCAGCCGCCCTCGTCCCGCCACCAGACGGGGCAGGTGGCTTCGAACGCGGCCCGGCCGAGGTCACGCCGTTCCCCGGTTTCCAGGTCCAGCAAGGAAAGCCGGGGTTCGAGCCCGCCGGGATCGGGTTCCGGGGTCGGCCAGGTCACCACGGCGAGTGCTTTGTCGTCTTGGCGGCCCGCGACGGCGACCACGTGGTCCTCGACCAGCGTCGTGATCTCACCGGTTCGCGGGTCGAAGCTCCGCAACCGTGCCGGACGGAGGCTTTCACTCCAGACCCAGATTTCCGCGGCGGGCGTCTCGTCCTCGGCGATGAACACGATCCGGTCGCGCAGCGGAAGAAACGCGGTGATCTCGCTCCGCCAGGCGAACAGCGGCCCGTCCACAGAGTGGATCCGGCCGTCCCGCAGAAAGTAGAGGGAACCCGACGACCACTTCGGCGAAGAGCCCTCGGCCACCTTCCGAGGCTGTCGATCGCCTTCCGCGAGCCAGATCTCGGGGGCGCCCTTCGCGATGGTGTCGACCTGGTAGGCGACCCACCGCCCGTCCGGGGAGAGCTCGGGATTCGAGGGGAAGCGGCTGTCGACGATCAGCTCAGCGGTCAGCATGTGTTCATACTGCCGACAAAGCCTTCCCCAGCGCATCGAGCCAGTCACCCGTGCCCTGCTCTCGCCATGCCGGTTCTTCGTGGCCGTCGAGGAAGGTGCCCTGCTCGATCAACGTCAGCCGGGTGCCGCCTTCCTCGGCTTCGAGCAGGATCGTCGTGACCGAAACGGTCGCCAGGACGTCGTCCGCGGAGAGCGTCCCCGCGTAGACGATCCGCTCGTTTTCCGCGATGTCCTCGTAGCGGGCTTCGAAGACCATCCGCTTGCCGTCGGCGGGGCCGCTGATGACCTCGCGGCCGCCGACCCGGAAGTCCAGGGAGTGCCCGCCACCGGGCACGGTGATCCAACCGGCTTTCGCGGCCGGATCCGACCAAGCGGCGAAAACGCGTTCCGGCGCCACGGGGTAGACGCGCTCAAGGGTGAAAGTGGCGTGTTTGACGGTCATGACCTTTTCCCTTCGTCGGAGCCCAGATGGCCGCCAAGGCGATCGAGCCGGTGTTCCCAGCCGGTGCGCTGCCCGCCGAGCCAGTCCTCGGCCATCCGCAGCCCGTCCGGTTCGAGGTGGCAGGTGCGGACGCGCCCCGCCTTCTCGGACCGGACGAGCCCGCTGGCCTCCAGCACCTGGAGGTGCTGCATCACGGCGGGCAGCGACATCGACAACGGCTGCGCGAGCTCCCCCACCGAGGCTGGTCCTTGGGTGAGGCGCTCGATCATTTCGCGGCGCGTTCCGTCGGAAAGCGCCTTGAACACCTGGTCCATGCGTTGGTTAGGCACATGCTTAACTATCCGCCCACGCCGAGCGATAGTCAAGTAGATGCTTAACTTTTTAGTCTTCCGCGGTCATGCCTTCGACGAGGAGCCACTGCGACGCGAGGTACGAAGTCAGCACGAAGGTTTCGAGATTGGCCCGCACCCGCTCGCTGGTGACGAAGTTGCGGCGGATCAGAATCGCCAGATCCGACGCGGAGAACAACAGCGCGCCGGCGGCGATCCAGGTGCGGCGATCACCCGACGGGACCACCATCCCGCCCGCGACCTTGGCCTTCGGCGCCAGCACCGGGTCGGCCGCGAGGGTCGACGTCGTGCTCAGCAGGCCTCCGTAGACCGAAAGCACCGAAGAGACCGGAGACGGCTTCGGCAACGCCATCGCGACCGCGGCCGCCGCCCATGCCGCCAGCCGGGGCGGCGCGGTCGCCGCGCGCGGGCGAGCACCGCGACGCCACAACATCGCGGAGTACAGCACCTGCATGACCCCGAACGACGTCGCGCCCTTGATCAGCTGGCGGTCTTCGTCGGACCGGCCCATGAAGTGGTCGCCCGCGCCCGCCGCGATCAACGCGGCGACGAGCAGGCCCTTCTCCCCCGCCGCGAGCCCCCGCGAACGCGCGACCCTGGCGGCGAGCACCGGGACCGCGGCGGGCTTGGTCGCGAGTTGCAGCTTCCGATTGCCAGTCCTCGCGGAGTACACCGTGCCGATCGCGGCGGCGCCGAACAACACCCGTTCGGCGAACTTGAGGGCTTTCACAGACCACCTCCGGAACTTATTTCCGGGTAAGTTACCAGGAGGTCAGCTGCTTTCAGACGGCTTCGCGGAAGGTGTTCCGATACGCGCTCGGCGAAACCCCCAACGCCGCCTGCAGATGTTGGCGCAGCGACGCGGCGGTGCCGAAACCCGCTTCGGTGGCGACCTTGTCCACCGGCAGATCGGTCTCTTCGAGCAGCTGACGGGCCCGTTCGATCCGCTGCTGGGTCAGCCACTGCAACGCCGAAATCCCGACCTCGTCGCGAAACCGCCGCGTGAACGTCCTCGTGCTCATCGCCTCTTTCGCCGCCAGCTCGCGCAGTGTCAGCGGCCGGTCGAGGTTCTCCAGCGCCCAGGCCCGTGCCGCCGCCGTCGAGGAGGACTGCGGCTCCGGCACCGGCCGCCGGATGAACTGCGCCTGCCCGCCCTCGCGGTGCGGCGAGACGACCGTGCCGCGCGCGACCTCGTTCGCGATCGCGGCACCGTGATCACAGCGGATCATGTGCAGGCAGAGGTCGATCCCGGACGCGACGCCCGCCGCGGTCAGGACGTTCCCGTCGTCGGTGTAGAGCACGTTGGGATCGAGGTCGACCTTCGGGAACTTCGCCTGGAAGTCCAGCGCCGATCGCCAGTGCGTGGTCGCCTTCCGGCCATCGAGCAGCCCGGCGGCGGCGAGCACGAAGGCACCCGTGCAAATCGACGCGATCCTCGCTTCCGGCCGGATCAGCTCCAGCGCCCGCGCGAGCGGTTCGGTGAGGTCGTGCCCCGACGGTTCGTATTCGGTGGACGACGCCGGGATGACGACGGTGTCGGCCTCGGCCAGCACCTCCGGGCCGTGCGCCACCGAGATCGTGACGTCGGCGTCGGTCCGGATCCGGCCGGGTTCCGGCGTGCAGGTGACGACCTCGTAGAGCGGCTCGCCGTCGGCGGACTTCGCCGTGCCGAACAGCCGGGTGACGATGCCCAGCTCCATCACCAGCATTCCGTGGCGGACCAGCACGGCGACCCGATGGCGGCCGGGATGCACGAAAAAGCCCATGGCTCGATTCTTGCACATGTTGTCCATCGGGCCACTCGTCCCGGCCGGGAGAACGCGCGACGGTGGGACCATGAACGTGCTGTGGATCTTCGCCCATCCGGAACCCCGCTCCCTCAGCGGCTCGCTGCGCGACGAGGGGTTGCGCGCCCTCCGCGCGCAGGGCGCCGACGTCCGGGAATCCGATCTGTACGCGATGAAGTGGAAGGCCGTCGTCGACGCCGACGACTTCGGCCGGGCCGCTTCCCCGGACCGGCTCATCGTCGGCTCGACGTCGAAGAAAGCCTTTCAGACCGGCGAACTCGGCGAGGACATCCGCGCCGAGCACGAAAAGCTGGCGTGGGCGGACACCGTGATCATCCAATTCCCGCTGTGGTGGTACGGAATGCCCGCCATCCTCAAGGGCTGGTTCGACCGCGTCTTCGTGAAGGGTTTCGCCTACGGTGTCCAGCGCCCCGACGGCCGGACGGCGCGCTACGGCGAAGGAGCGCTGGCCGGGAAGCGCGCGATGGTCGTGCTGACCGCGGGAGCACCGGAGGCCACGATCGGCCCGCGCGGGGTGAACGGCGATATCGGCGACCTGCTGTTCCCGTTGCAGCACGGGACACTCTGGTACGCGGGCATGTCCGTCCTTCCCCCGCTGACGATCTGCGGCGCCGACCGCGTTTCGCCGGAGCACTACGAAGCCGCCGCCGCATCGCTGCGCGAACGGCTGCGGACGCTGGCCACTCAGGACCCGATCCCGTTCCGTCACCAGAACGGCGGCGACTACGACGACGATCTGGTGCTGCGTGAGGAACTCGCGCCGGGGCGGGGCGGGATCGGCGTCCACCTCGACGTTTGGCCCGATATTAGTCCACAGTTATATTAGCCTCAAAGCACATAAGGAGGTCACCGTGAACTCTCGCGCCCGGTTGGAGACCGTAGGGGAACGTCCGGCGCTACGGATGGAACGTCGTCTCGCGGACCGGCCGGAGCGTGTGTGGCAGGCGATCACCGAACCTTCGAAACTCGCGAATTGGTTTCCCGCGGCGGTCACGGTCGACCTGCGGCCGGGTGGAACGATCGAATTCAGCTTCGAGGGCGAAGAGGCCCCGACCGCGGGCAAAGTCCTCGAAGCCGACGAACCCCGGGTGTTCGCGTTCAGCTGGAACGACGACGTGCTGCGCTGGGAGATCACTCCGGACGGCGACGGCAGCCGTCTGCTCTTCACGCATACTTTCGGCCGTGGTGAACCCGCCATCGCCAAGATCGCGGCGCCCCGCACGGCCGCCGGCTGGGACAGCTGCCTCGTGGCGCTCGTCGCCCTGCTCGACGGCGTGGCCCCTGAGCCGTCGGCCGACTGGATCGGCCCGATCGAGGCCTACACCGAGGAGTTCGGACTCGCCGAGGGCGAAGTTCTGGAAACCGGCGACGGCAAGGTGATCCGCTTCCGCCGCGACCTGGTCTGGAAACCGCTCGATGAGGTCTGGGCCCGTCTCACCGCCGAACCGGCCGAGGGCACGGTCATCCACGAGGAACCGCCGCGGCTGCTGGAGTTTTCGCTGCCACAGGGCGGGATCGTCCGCTGGGAGTTCAGCCATTCCGAGCTCGACGGCACCATGGTCGAGGTGACTCAGACCGTCCCCGCCGGGCAGGACGACATCGTGCCCGGGGCGCTCCGAAGCCGGCGCGAGAAGCTGAAAGAGTTCTTCGCGGCGACTCAGGGAAGCTGATCTCCACCCTGGGGATGACCTTCGCCGGACGGACGCGCACGCACCGCACATCCGGTTAAGTTCGCCGTATGAAACAGCCGTCGGCGCTCCCCCAGCGGGTGGCGTACACGATCGACGCGCTCCTCGCGCTGGTGCTCGTCGTGGCCGTCGGCGGGAACCTGGCCGCGAGGACCTGGACGTTCCTCATCGCCATCCCGATGTGGCTCGCCTGGGCGACGGTCGCCGCCAGCGGGATCGCGATCGCGCTGCGGCGCCACCGGCCGCTGGTCGCGTACGGCCTCGGCCTCGGCAGCCTGGTCCCGGCCCTGCTCGCCGGCAACGGACTGGGCCCGGCGGCGCTCCTGGCCACCGCGTGTGCCCTGTACACCGTGGCGCTGGAACACCCGCGCGCCCGCTCCCTGATCGCGATGGGCCTCGGCCTGGTCGTGGTCATGATCTTCGAGTTCCTGCGGCTCGGGCCGAACACGATCGCTTCGACGGCCTTCGCGGGCGGCGGGGTGGCGGGTTCGTGGGCGCTGGGCTGGATGACGCGGCAACGGCGCGCGAACCTGGCGCAGCTCGCGGAAACCCAAGCAGATCAGGCGGTTTCCGACGAACGGCTGCGCATCGCCCGCGAGATGCACGACGTCGTCGCGCACAGCATGAGCCTGATCGCGGTCAAGGCTGCCGTCGGCAACCACGTCGCGCGAGAACAGCCCGAAGAAGCACGCGAAGCGTTGCGGGTCATCGAACTCACCAGCCGCGAAACGCTCGTCGAGCTCCGGCGGATGCTCGGCGTCCTCCGTTCCGGTGACGGCACGCCCGAGGCCGCGCTCGGCCCCGCGCCGAAACTCGCCGACCTGCGGACCCTGGCCGAACGCGCCGGACAGGCCGGGGTGCGCGTCGAGCTGACCGGCGAAGTGGTGGACGACCTCCCCGAAGGTGTCGCGCTGTCGGTCTACCGCATCACCCAGGAGGCGGTGACCAACGTCGTGAAACACGCGGGACCGTCGGCCTGCCGGGTCACGATCACCGAAGGCCCCGGCGAGGTCAGCGTCGAAATCGTCGACGACGGACGCGGCGAAGGCTCGCCGTCGACGTCCGGCGGGCACGGTTTGATCGGCATGCGCGAACGCGTCGCCGTCTACGGTGGTGACTTCGAAGCGGGCCCGCTGCCCGCCGGGGGATTCCGGGTGTTCGCGCGGCTGCCGTACGCCGCCAAGGAAGTGGGGACACGATGATCCGCGTACTGATCGCCGACGACCAGGCGTTGCTGCGCGGCAGCTTCCGCGTGCTCGTCGACAGCGCGCCGGACCTCGAAGTCGTCGGGGAGGCGAGCGACGGCGCGGAGGCCGCGGAACTCGCCGAGAAGGAGCGCCCCGACGTCGTGCTGATGGACGTCCGCATGCCCGAGCTGGACGGCATCGAAGCGACCCGGCGGATCTGCGCGTCGGCCACCACCGAAGGCGTCCACGTGCTGATGCTGACGACCTTCGACCTCGACGCCTACGTCTATTCGGCGCTGCGCGCGGGCGCGAGCGGATTCCTGCTGAAGGACACCCCGCCCGCCGAACTGCTGACCGCGATCCGGGTCGTCGCGGCGGGCGAAGGACTGCTCGCCCCGTCGATCACGCGAAGGCTCATCGCCGAATTCGCGCGGCTGCCCGAACCCGGTCAGCGCGTCGCGGCGTCGCTGGACAACATCACCACCCGCGAACGCGAGGTCCTGAGCCTGATCGCGCGCGGACTGTCGAACGACGAGATCGCCGGGACCCTGCATCTGGGGCTGGCGACGGTGAAGACGCATATCGGCCACCTCCTGCACAAACTCGCGGCGCGGGACCGGGCGCAGCTGGTGATCGCGGCCTACGAGTCCGGTCTGGTGCGCGCCTCCGTCCAGTGACCAGGAGGTCCGGTGTCCCGTGCCCGGGCGACCATGTCGCGAAAGCCACTTTCGGGACATCAGACGTCGCGAAAGTGGCTTTCGCGACATGCCACACCGGCCCTACACCCGAAAGCGCCGCCCGGCGACGGACGTTGCCTACGCCACACGCGAAGTGACCGTCGAGTAGCTAGGCTGCGTTTTCATGAGCAGTGCGACGGAGCCGCTCGGGACGCCGCCCGAGGACGAACCGGACATCCACACCACGGCCGGCAAGCTGGCCGACCTGTACCGCCGGTACGACGAGGCGGTCCACGCGGGTTCCGCGAGGGCGGTGGAGAAACAGCACGCCAAGGGCAAGAAGACCGCTCGCGAGCGGATCGACCTGCTCCTGGACGAGGGCTCGTTCGTCGAACTCGACGAGCTGGCGAAGCACCGCTCGGTCAACTTCGGCCAGGAGAAGAACCGGCCCTACGGCGACGGCGTCGTCACCGGCTACGGCACCGTCGACGGACGTCCGGTGTGCGTGTTCAGCCAGGACGTCACGGTCTTCGGCGGTTCACTCGGTGAGGTGTACGGCGAGAAGATCGTCAAGGTGATGGACCTGGCGATCAAGACCGGCCGTCCGATCATCGGCATCAACGAGGGCGGCGGCGCGCGGATCCAGGAAGGCGTCGTCTCGCTCGGGCTGTACGGCGAGATCTTCAACCGCAACGTCAAGGCGTCCGGCGTCATCCCGCAGATCTCGCTGATCATGGGCGCCAACGCGGGCGGGCACGTCTACTCGCCGGCGCTGACCGACTTCGTGGTGATGGTCGACAAGACCTCGCACATGTTCATCACCGGCCCCGACGTCGTGAAGACCGTGACCGGCGAAGAGGTCTCCTTCGAGGAACTCGGCGGCGGGCGCACGCACAACACCCGTTCGGGCAACGCGCACTACCTCGGTTCCGACGACGAGGACGCGATCGCCTACGTCAAGGAACTGCTCTCGTTCCTCCCGGCGAACAACCTGTCCGAGGCTCCGCTGTTCGAGACGGACACGCCCAAGCCCGGGTTCTTCGACGACGTCACCGAGTCCGACCGTGAACTCGACACGCTGATCCCGGACTCGCCGAACCAGCCGTACGACATGCACGAGGTCATCAACCGCATCGTCGACGACGGCGACTTCCTCGAGGTCCACGAGCTGTTCGCGCCCAACATCCTGGTCGGGTTCGGCCGGGTGGACGGGCGCAGCGTCGGCATCGTGGCGAACCAGCCGACCCAGTTCGCCGGCTGCCTCGACATCGACGCGTCCGAGAAGGCCGCGCGGTTCGTGCGCACCTGCGACGCGTTCAACATCCCGGTGCTGACCTTCGTCGACGTCCCCGGCTTCCTGCCCGGCACCGACCAGGAGTGGAACGGCATCATCCGGCGCGGCGCGAAGCTGATCTACGCCTACGCCGAAGCGACCGTCCCGCTCGTCACCGTCATCACGCGCAAGGCGTACGGCGGCGCGTACGACGTCATGGGTTCGAAGCACCTCGGCGCGGACATCAACCTGGCCTGGCCGACGGCGCAGGTCGCGGTCATGGGCGCGCAGGGCGCGGCGAACATCGTGCACCGCAAGACACTCGCCGCGGCCGCCGCCGACGGCAAGGACGTCGACGCGCTGCGCGCAGAGCTGATCCAGGAGTACGAGGACACGCTCCTGAACCCGTACGCGGCGGCCGAGCGCGGCTACGTCGACTCGGTGATCGTGCCCGCGCACACCCGCGGCCACATCGCGAAGGCGCTCTCGCTGCTCCAAGGCAAGCGGGAGACGCTGCCGCCCAAGAAGCACGGGAACATCCCGCTGTGACCGCGCCCGAAACGCCGCTGCTGCGCGTCGTCCGGGGCAATCCGGACGACGCCGAACTCGCCGCGCTGACCGCCGTCGTCGCGGCGGCGGCCAGTGCGCGGGCGCCGGAACCGGCGCCGAAACGGGATTCTTGGTGGGCTGACAAGGCTTCACTCGTGCGGGCTCCGCTCGCGCCCGGCGAAGGGGCTTGGCGCGCTTCGGCGCTTCCTCGCTGAAAGCGGCTTCGGGGGTTATCGTGACGGATCCGCCGACCGCGATCGCCCAGAAAGCCGTGCGTGACGAACCAGGACCACCTCTCCACCGAATTGCGCCGTCTGCGCAAAGCCGCCGGGTTGTCCGGTACCGAAGCGGCCAGGCTCACCGGCCTCAGTCAGTCGAAGGTGTCGCGGGTCGAAACCGGCGCGTTCATGCCGACCGAGGACCAGGTCGTCGCGCTGTGCGGCGTTTATCGCGCGCCCGCGAAGGTCCGGCGGGCGCTCGTCGCGATCACGCGGGACCTCCGTGAAGAAGCGTCGTCCGCCCGCGTCGTCCTCCAGCGCGGCGCCTGGCGGATGCAGCAGCGCATCGGCAAGATCGAGACGGCGTCCGCCCGCATCCGGAGTTTCCAGCCGACCATCGTGTTCGGCCTGCTCCAGATTCGCGACTACATCACCGCCCTGTTCGGTGATTCGCTGCCCGCCGACGAACGCGACCAGACGGTCGACGCCAGGCTGGAACGCCAGCGGATCCTCGACTCGAACCGCGAATTCCACTTCGTGCTCACCGAAGGCGCTCTGCGCTGGAACATGGGCGGCGCGGCGACGATGCAGGCCCAGCTCGATCACCTCATCGAGGTGTCCCGCCGCGGCCGTGTGCGGTTGGGCGTGATCCCGTGGACCGCACCGGTTTCGGTCCCGGTCCTCCACGGTTTCGACATCTACGACTCGCGCGCGGTGCTCCTCGGGACCCAGACGGCCACCGCGCTCGTCACGGACGAACGCGAAGTGGCCGACTACGAGAAGAACTTCACCGAAGTCGAGCGCTACGCCACCTACGGCGACATCGCCTGCTCGCATCTGGCGCGGATCGCGGCCGACTACCGACAGCTCGCGGTCGAACCACTTCAGTGACCTAATACCCTTTGCGCTATGCACTCCGAGAGTGCATCGTGAGTAAAGCAGCTGTCGGTGAAGGCCCACTTTCGTGCGCCGAACGCGATCACCGAAGCCGTTCACCGACCAGCGGACACAGATCACCCGATCTCGCCAACCTTGCTGCCGCGCAACCCGTCTACTTGCCGAAACAGTCACTGGGGAAAGGGCCTCCGATGACCACCTGGCACGAAAGCATGACCGGCTGGCACAAGTCGACCTACACGCACTGGGAAGAGAACGCCTGCGTCGAGGTCGGCTCCGCGCCCGGCTTCGTCGGCATCCGGGACACCAAGCAGTGGGCGATGCCGGACGAGACCCGGCCGATCCTGGTGCTCCCGGCCGAGTCCTTCGCCGCGCTCCTCGATCACCTCGGTCGATGAACGACGTCGCCGAGCCGTACATGGTCCACGATCCGCGGGAGATGGCGGGCCAGCTGATCAACGGCAACTGGATCGTCGCACGATGGGAACACCTCGGCGAGGACGAGGATCTCGACCACTGGACGGCCGTCCTGCGGAGCCACTGCGAAAAACTCGACGTCGATCCGTACGTCATCAACATCCCGCGCAAGAGCCTCACCATCGTCTTCAACGGCGCGCTCCCCGCGCCGACCTTCGAACAGCTCGAGAACTCGATCGCGGCCATCGAGTACCACCGCTTCCTCGAACGCGAAATCGGCCCGAGACCCCTGAACTGACCCGCGAGTCACGTCTCCAAGCACGCGAACCCCGCACTTGAGCCCGAACCGGCCCTGCCATATAGTCCACTCGGAATAATCAGTATGGAATCTTCCGAGGGGATCATCCATGGCCTCGAAGCTCACCCCACTCGCCATGGCGGTGCTGGAGCTCCTTCACGAACGGGCCATGCATCCGTACGAGATGGCGCAGCTGATGCGGGAACGCTTCGTCAACACGCGCGTCAAGGTGAAGGCGGGCTCGCTCTACCACACGGTGGATCGCCTGGTGCAGAACGGTTTCGTCGAGGTCGTCGAGACACAGCGCGACGGGAAACGACCTGAGCGCACCGTGTACGCGATGACGGACGCCGGTCGCGACGAGTTCGTCGACCGGGCGCAGGACATGCTGGCCAACCCCGCCGAGGAATACCCCGAGTACCTCAGCGCGCTCGCCGTCATCGACGAGCTCGGCCCGGAGATGTCGATCACCCACCTCAAGCACCGCGTGCTGCGGCTTCAGGCCGCCATCGCCTCCGACCAGGTCGTGCTCGAAAACCTGGCCAACGAGCACAAGCTCCCCGAGGTCTACTGGCTCGACTGGTCCTACGCCACCGCGCGGCGTGCCTTCGAGCTTCAGTGGACCCAAAAACTGGTCGAAGACCTGGAATCCGGTCGCATCCGGTTCCAGGGACACTGCACGCCGCACCTGAACCTGGTCACCGAGGACGACAACGATGAACGCTCGACAAGCTAACCCCTGGGCGGCGCTTTCCGCGCTGTGCCTGGGTTTCTTCATGATCCTGCTGGACACCACGATCGTTTCGACCGCGATTCCCGCGATGCTGCGCGAACTCGACGCGGGACTGAACGCGATCGTCTGGGTGATCAGCGTCTACCTGCTCGCCTACGCGGTGCCGATGCTGTTCGCCAGCAGGCTCGGCGACCGTTTCGGCCCGAAACGCGTCTACCTGGCCGGGCTCGTGGTGTTCACGCTGGCCTCGCTTTGGTGCGGCCTGTCCGGTTCGGTCGAAATGCTGATCGCGGCCCGCGCGGTGCAGGGACTCGGCGCCGCCTTGATGACGCCGCAGACCCTCGCGTTCATCAGCCATCTGTTCCCGCCGTCGAAACGCGGCCCCGCGATGGGACTGTGGAGCGGCGTCGCCGGGATCGCGGCCATCATCGGGCCACTGCTCGGCGGTGTGCTCGTCGACCATCTCGGCTGGGAATGGATCTTCTTCGTCAACCTGCCGGTCGGCGTGGTCGCGCTCGCGCTCGCGCTGCTCAAGGTGCCGGACTGGCAGCCGAAGCACTCGCGTTCCTTCGACGTCCCCGGCATCCTGTTGTCGGGCGCCGGCCTGTTCTGCCTCGTCTACGGTGTCCAAAATGGACAGCAGTACGACTGGGGCCGCGCGTTCGGGCCGATCACCGTGTTCGAGATCATCGGCGCCGGTGTCGCCCTGCTGGTCGCTTTCGTGGCGTGGCAACGGTTCAACCGCAAGGAACCGCTGCTGCCGCTGAGCGTTTTCGCGAACCGTAACTTCTCCGCCGGTGCGCTGACTGCGGCTACCGTCGGCTTCGCGATGACCGGCATGTTCCTGCCGCTGGTGATCTACATCCAGGCCGTGCTCGGCGAATCGCCGACGATGTCCGGCCTGCTGTTCGCGCCGATGTCGCTGCTGGGCGGCTTGATCGGCCCGTTCGTCGGCCGCGCTTCGGACAAGGTCAACGGCAAGGTCCTGCTGATCATCGGCTTGACCGCGCTGGGCGCGGGGCTGGCACTGGCGGCGCTGACCGCACGGGCGGGCGCGAACGCCTGGGCGCTCACCCCGGCACTGCTGGTGGCGGGCTTCGGGATCGGGTTCATCTTCGCGCCGATGGGCAACCTGACGATGAGCTCGGTCGAGCCGCGGCTCGTCGGGACCGCCTCGGGCATCTTCAACACCGCGCGTCAGGTCGGCGGCGTGCTCGGCAGCGCCGCCGTCGGCGTGCTGCTGCAGGCACGGATCAGCGCGTCGATCGCCGACGAGGCCGCGGTGGCCGCGAGCGCGTTGCCGGAGCAATACCGGGCGCCGTTCGCGGAAGGTGTCGCGAAGGCCGCGGAATCGACCGGGGAGTTCGGCTCGTCCGGGACGGCGGCGTTCCCCGGTTTGCCGTCCGGCGTCGCCGAGCAGGCCCAGCGCCTCGCCCTCGACGCCGTCCACAATGGACTCACCGATGCGGCTCGGGTGACCCTGCTGCTCCCGGCCGCGGTGCTGGTGCTGGGCGTGCTCGCCGCGCTCACCATGCGCCGTCCGGCTCCGCGTCCGCACGCGCCGGTGCCCGAACCCGCCGCCAGCGCCGCCTGAACCCCTGCCGCATTCAGTCCTCTGAATGCGGCTCGTGGACCCGCCGCCAGTGCAAGGAACGGTCCTTTCCTCGCGAATTTCGCAAGGAAAGGACCGTTCATTGCATCCGCGGGAGGGCGGAAGCTACCGGCGGTACCGCAGGCCGTAGCCGTACGGGTACAGCGCCTTCTTGCCGTCACCGACGTTCACCGGTTCCTGCGCCGCGCTGGTCGGCCAGCTGAACGTCAGCTTCCCGGTCGGGTTGTAGTCGCCGTACAGGACATCGGCGACACCGGCGCCTTCGCTGCCCGGGAGCCAGGCGGCGAGAAGCCCGTCGAACTGCGCCAGTTGCGGAGCGATGTCGAGCGGGCGTCCGGACACGGCCACCGCGACGACCGGGACCCCGGAAGCCTTCAATTTGGCGATCGTGGCGAGGTCTTCCGCGTCGAGCCCGAAGCCGTTCGGGCGATCTCCCTGTCCTTCTGCGTACGGCGTTTCACCCACCACGGCGACGGCGACCTGGTAGCTGCCGTCGATTCCGTCACCCGCACGGTCATAGGTCACCGTGGTTCCCTTCCCCGCCCCCGACTTGATCCCGTCGAGGATGGTCGTGCCCGGGATCACCGGGCCGCTCTGGCCTTGCCAGGTGAGCGTCCAGCCGCCCGCCTGGTTGCCGATGTCGTTCGCGTTCTTGCCCGCGACGAAGATCTTGTTGTTCTTCTTCGCCAGCGGCAGCACACCGTCGTTCTTCAGCAGCACCTGGGATTCACGGACGGCCTGCCGGGCCAGCTCACGGTGTTCCTTGCTGCCGAACGTCTTCTGGAGCGAACGGTCGGTGTACGGGCGCTCGAACAGGCCGAGCTTGAACTTCTGCGCCAGGATGCGGCGGTTCGCGTCGTCGATCCGGTCGTGGGAAACGCGGCCCGCTTCGACTTCGGCCTTGAGATAGGAGATGAACTGCGGCGCGTCCCACGGGACCATGAACATGTCGATGCCCGCGTTGACCGAGAGCCGCACCTCTTCGGGGGTGAAGCCTTCCTTGCCGTCGATCTGGTTGATCGCGTTGTAGTCCGAGATCACCAGGCCGGAGAATCGCAGCTCCCGCTTGAGGACGTCGGTGATGAGGTACTTCTCGGCGTGCATGCGCACACCCTGGAAGCTGGAGAACGAGATCATCACCGAGCCGACGCCGCGGTCGATCGCCTCCCGGAACGGCGGCAGGTGGATCTGGCGCAGTTCGCGTTCGCTGATCTCGGTATTGCCTTGGTCGACGCCGTTCGTCGTGCCGCCGTCGCCGACGTAGTGCTTCGCCGTCGCGAGCACCGATCCCGGTTTCTCGCCGAGCCTGCGCCCCTGGAGACCGGTGATGGCCGACGCGTTCGCGATGGCGTCGCGCGGCGATTCGCCGAAGGATTCGTAGGTCCGGCCCCAGCGATCGTCACGGGCGACGCACAGGCACGGCGAAAAGTCCCACTGCGGACCGGTTCCGGCGACTTCCAGCGCCGTCGCGCGGCCGATCTTCTCGACCAGGCGCGGATTGTTGGCCGCACCGAGGCCGATGTTGTGCGGAAAGATCGTCGCGCCGTAGACGTTGTTGTGGCCGTGCACGGCGTCGACGCCGTAGAGCGTGGGAATGCCGAGCGGCGTCGAAATCGCCGCCTTCTGGTACGAGTCGACCATGTCGGCCCACCCGTTCGGTGTGTTGCTGGCGGGCACCGAGCCACCGCCGGAGAGCAAGGACCCCAGTTTGAGCGCGGCGGCCTGTTCGGGCGTGACCGCGCCGCGTTCGGCCTGGGTCATCTGGCCGATCTTGTCGTCGAGGCTCATCCGCTTGAGCAGGTCGTTCACCCGCGCGGAGGTCGAAGCGTGGGGATTCTTGTAGACCGGCCCGGGGGCGGCGGACGCCATCGGCGCCAGGGCCGAACCGGCCAGGAGCAGTCCTGCGAGCACTGTGGTTTGCGTCGTGCGAAGCGATCTTCTGACGCGGAGGCGGGACGGCATTGGTTCCTCCGTAGCTCGAACAATCCATATGTTGCGCGCCACAACAAACTAGCTCCACGTTCGGGTGTCCCAGGTCACAATTAGGCAACAGCAGGCGGTCGAGTACCTTCCTTCAAGTGCGTTTCGTCCTCGCTTCCCAGTCCCCCGCCCGCCTCGGCGTCCTGCGTTCCGCCGGCTTCGACCCGAGCGTCGTCGTGTCCGGCGTCGACGAGGACGCGGTCGCCGCGTCCCTGACCGATCCGGCTCCCGAGGAGCTGGTCCGCGCACTCGCCGCCGCGAAGGCCGAAACGGTTTTCGAGACGCTCGGCGGGCACGGCGACATGGTCATCGTCGGCTGCGATTCGATGCTGTCGATCAACGGCGAAATGGTCGGGAAGCCGATCACGCCCGAAGCCGCGCGCGAACGCTGGGCGTCGATGGCGGGCAAGACCGGCGAACTCCTGACCGGCCACGCGATCATCCGCGTCGAGAATGGCGTGAAGACAAAAGAAGCGTCGGGAACCGAAGGCACCACTGTTCGCTTCGGCACGCCGTCGCAAGAAGAGATCGAGGCGTACATCGCTTCCGGAGAGCCGCTTCAGGTGGCAGGCGGATTCACCTTGGACGGGCTCGGCGGCTGGTTCATCGAGGGAATCGACGGCGATTTCTCGAGCGTCATCGGGATCAGCCTGCCGCTGACCCGGCGCTTGCTGGCCGAGGTCGGTGTGAGCGTCATCGAACTGTGGACCCGTCCCGCATCCTGAGACGACTCCCACACGATCGGGTGATCCGGAAGAGTCCTGCTTCGCCGAACGTTCTTCACGTTCGGGAAATCAGGAAACCTTCACGCACCGGAGTCGCCCCGTGTCTTTCATTCGGACCTACACAAGGCCAAGGGTCTTCGCGGCGGCGGTCCTCGGCTCGCTCGTCGTGGGCGCCCTGCTCGGCGTGCTCGCCAGGACGACCGAGGCGAGCTGGCTGACCGACCTGCTCGACCAGATCGGCACGATCTTCACGACGCTGCTGCAGATCGCGGTGATCCCGCTGGTCTTCACGGCGATCGTGGTCGGCATCAACAGCCTGCGCAATCTCGGCGGCGGCAAGAAGGCCGCGCGGCTGGGTGGCAAGACCGTCCTGTGGTTCGCGATCACCTCGTTCATCGCTTCGCTGATCGGCATCGCCGTCGCGAAACTGTTCAACCCGGGCAGCGGCGGTCTCGGCGAAGGCGTCGCCGCGACGGCGAAGAACGCGGACAAGGCCACCAAGAGCGTCGACAACTGGGGCTCCTGGAGTGCCTTCATCGAAGGCTTCCTGCCGAAGAACTTCTTCGCCGCCTTCACCGAAGGCTCGACACTTCAGGTGCTGTTCCTCGCCGTGATCATCGGCGCGGCCGCCTACAGCCTCGGCGACAAGGCCAAGCCGTTCGTCGACTTCACCACCAGCGTCTTCGAGATCATCCAGCGCTACCTCGGCTGGATCGTCCGGCTCGCCCCGATCGGCATCATCGGCCTGATCGGCGCCGCGGTCTCGAACTACGGTGACGCCCTGTTCCGGCCGCTGCTGTCCACCACTCTCGCGGTGTACGTCGGCTGCTTGCTGGTACTGCTGGTGGTCTACCCGATCCTGCTTCAGTTCGTGGCGAAGGTCAGCCCGCTGAAGTTCTTCTCGAAGGCCGGCACGGCGATCCAGTTCGCGTTCGCTTCGCAGTCTTCGGCCGCGACGCTCCCCCTCACCCGGCAGTCCGCTGTGAACCTGGGCGTCCAGCCCGCGTACGCCGCCTTCGCGACTCCGCTGGGCAGCGCCACCAAGATGGACGGCTGCGCCGCGGTGTTCCCCGCGATCGGCGCCATCTTCATCGCGAACCTGTCCGGCGTTTCGCTGAACATCTGGCAGTACGTCGGGATCGTCGTGGTCGCCGTGCTCGGCGCGCTGGCCACCGCGGGCACCACCGGCTGGCTGACCGCGCTGACCCTGACCACCGCGTTCATCGGGCTCGACGCGCAGCAGGTGGCGCTCGGGATCGCGCTGATCTACTCGGTGAACCCGATCATGGACATGATGCGGACCGCGACCAACGTCGCGGGCCAGATCGTCGTGCCGGTGGTCGTCGCGCGCGGCGAAGGCCTTCTGGACGACGACGTGCTCAACTCGCCGACGGACCCTTCGCCCACCTCCGACGGCGAAGCGGCTACTACCTCTGCGAAGGAGCCCGCTGCTGCGGGTGCCTGAGGTTCTTTGAAGCGCATGAAGGCCCCCTTCCCTCGGCTGAGCCGAGGGAAGGGGGCCTTCACGGACTTTCGCTGTGGCTTACGGGGGGGGGCGTTGGGTGCCTGAGGTGAGCGTGCTGGGTGGGTGTGTGGATATAGGGACGTTGAGTGTCCCTATATCCACACACCTCTTACTCCGCGTAGTCGCACGCACTGACTGTGTGGATTTTGGGACGTTAGGTGACCCGAAATCCACACGGTGAGGCGAGCCACCAGCCCCCACCTGCGAAAAGTGAGCAAGGGACCTTTGCTACCACTTCTCTCGACGTTGAGAGAAGTGGTAGCAAAGGTCCCTTGCTCTCATTGGGGGCAGGCCCGCAGATCCGCCTTCGTCAGCCGCACGTCCGGCCACCCCCTGAGTTCCGAGGGCGCGGTGTACCGCCGCGTGCAGCCCACCGAACCGCGGGCGACGTCGTAGACCTCCGCGAGCACCGGCGCCGCCTGGCATCGCGCCGAGCCGGACTGCGCGCCGGGGCATTCGTGCCGCACGACGATGACGTCCGCGATCCCGTCGGCGGTCACGTCGTTCAGGGCGACCGTCCCGGCGTCGGAGAAATACGGCTTCCCGGTGTCCCGCCAGATCCCGCCGCGCGCGACGAACAACTCGCCCGCCGAGCCACCGCCCACTTCGCCGCGCACCAGGCACACCGGCGTCACGCCGTCGACGCAGCGCAGAGAATCGCCCTTCAGGGTGACCCCCATGTCGTTGACGATCAGCGGGTACACGGTGTCCGCCCCGATCCGGACCACGCCCTGCTTCCCCGCGTCGTCGGCCAGCAGCACGACGGGCAGCCCGCCGACGGTCATCGCGCTGATCTCCCGGCAGGCGGAGCCGCCGCAGTCGACGCCGGGCGCGTTCGGGGCACCGTCGGACACCGGAGGCACGCCGGGGTCTCCGGCGGGCGCCGGAGCGGCGGGGCGGAGCAGGACCACGGCCACGATGACGCCCGCCGTCACCACCACCGCCAGCAGCGCGGTGAACAGCACGGATCGCGGCGCCCGCGCTTCCTGAGTCCGCATATCCGAGAGCGTAAGTGATCTAGCGCAGAGTGCACGTCTATGTTGTTCCTGTGACGAATCCCGGACTGCCCACCGCACTGTTCCTCCCGACGGCGAAAAAGCCGAAGGACTACACGAGCGCGGAGATCGAACTCCGTGCGACCAAGGACGGCCGGATGGCGCTGATCGCCTTCAGTTCCGTGCAGCGGCTGGTCGAGTGCTGCGGTCCGCATCAGCCGTGGGCGCTGGTCAAATCCGAGCACCTCGGCCGGGTCCACCAGGCCCAGCCGTACGACCTGATCGTGCTCGATTCCGACCTTCCGGAAGAACTGCGGCACCGCTCGGCGCTGGTATAAACAAAGGTCACTGGGTGGCCTTGCTCTCACTAATCGGGGCGGGAACTTCCGTAAACTGCTGCGGAGCCGCATCGGGGCGGCCCGACGTGCGAACGCAGGAGGTACGGCGTGACCGAGCAGGCCGGCACAGGTGGTCCGGTGACCAAGATCCTGATCGCGAACCGCGGGGAGATCGCGGTACGGGTGATCAGGGCGGCGAAGGACGCCGGGCTGACCAGCGTGGCCGTCTACGCCGACCCGGATCGTGACGCACCGCATGTCCGTCTCGCGGACGAGGCCTTCGCCCTCGGCGGCACCACCGCGGCCGAGAGCTACCTCGTCTTCGACAAGCTGCTCGACGCCGCCAAGCGGTCGGGCGCGGACTCGGTCCACCCCGGCTACGGGTTCCTCTCCGAGAACGCGGACTTCGCCCAAGCCGTGATCGACGCCGGGCTGACCTGGATCGGGCCGAGCCCGCAGTCCATCCGCGACCTCGGCGACAAGGTCACCGCGCGCCACATCGCGCTGCGCGCCGGGGCTCCGCTCGTGCCCGGTACGAAGGACCCCGTGGCGAACGCCGACGAGATCGTCGCCTTCGCCGACGAGCACGGCCTGCCGGTCGCGATCAAGGCGGCGTTCGGCGGCGGCGGCCGCGGGCTGAAGGTCGCCCGCACCCGCGAGGAGATCCCGGAGCTCTTCGAATCCGCGACGCGCGAGGCGATCTCCGCCTTCGGCCGCGGCGAATGCTTCGTCGAGCGCTACCTGGACAAGCCGCGCCACGTCGAGGCGCAGGTCCTCGCCGACCAGCACGGCAACGCCATCGTCGTCGGCACCCGCGACTGTTCGCTGCAGCGCCGCCATCAGAAGCTGGTCGAGGAGGCGCCCGCGCCGTACCTGACCGACGAGCAGCGCAAGCGCATCCACGAATCCGCGAAGGCGATCTGCAAGGAAGCCGGCTACTACGGCGCCGGGACCGTCGAGTACCTCGTCGCCGTCGACGGCACGATTTCGTTCCTCGAGGTCAACACGCGTCTGCAGGTCGAGCACCCGGTGTCCGAGGAGACCACGGGCCTCGACCTCGTACGCGAGATGTTCCGCATCGCGCGCGGCGAGAAGCTGCGCATCACCGAGGACCCGGAACCGCGCGGCCACTCGATCGAGTTCCGCATCAACGGTGAGGACGCCGGCCGCGGCTTCCTGCCCGCGCCCGGCACCGTGACGAAGTTCGTCGCACCGAGCGGCCCCGGCGTCCGCGTCGACTCGGGTGTCGAGTCCGGCAGCGTGATCGGCGGCCAGTTCGACTCGATGCTCGCGAAGCTGATCGTCACCGGATCGGACCGGCAGAACGCGCTCGAGCGCAGCCGCCGCGCCCTGGCCGAGATGGTCGCCGACGGGATGGCGACGGTCCTGCCGTTCCACCGCGTGATCGTGGAAGACCCGGCCTTCGTCGGTGACGAGAACGGGTTCAGCGTGCACACCCGCTGGATCGAGACCGAGTTCGAGAACACCATCGAGCCGTTCGTGGCGCCGGAGGCCGCCGAGGCCGAGGAAGAGGCGCCGCGTCAGAACGTCGTCGTCGAGGTCGGCGGTCGCCGTCTCGAAGTGTCGCTCCCCGGCGGTTTCTCGCTCGACGCCGGTGGCGGCGGGACGGCTGTGAAGGCCAAGCCGCGCAAGCGCGCGGGCGGCACCAAGGCTGCGGTGAGCGGCGACGCGGTCACCGCGCCGATGCAGGGCACCATCGTCAAGGTCGCCGTCGAAGAGGGCCAGCAGGTCGAGGCGGGCGAGCTGGTCGTCGTGCTCGAAGCGATGAAGATGGAGAACCCGGTCACCGCGCACAAGGCGGGCACGGTCACCGGCCTTTCGGTCGAGGTCGGCGCCGCGGTGACGCAGGGCACCCAGCTGTTCGAGCTGAAGGACTGATCCACCGGCACGCCCCGGTGAGTCCCTTGTGGACTCACCGGGACCGGCGGATCAGCAGTACTGCTTCTCCACGTGGATGTCCTGGTCGGTACTGATCTTGTACCACCAGCCCGCCTTGCCCTTCCAGTCCTCGTCCCACCAGAATCCGGGGAAGGTCCAGGTGGACAGCGTGCCCTTGGCCTTGCACTTGACGTAGACCCCGTCCCAGTCCTGGTTCTTCGGGGTTTTCTGACCGGGCTTGAGCCGCCGCCACTCGGTGCCGGGCTTCGGCCCGTTCGAGTCGAACGTGCGGATCGCCCAGATGTCGTGGCCGGACTTGTTGAGCACTGTGCCGCAGATCTTGCCCAAGCAGCCGTGGCGCACCTCGGCATCACCCTCCGGCGAGGTCGTGGCGCTTGCCGACGCCACGCCGAGCGGCAGCGCGGCGACCGCGATCCCGGCCGCCAGCGCGACCTTGGTGATGAACTTCCGCATGAGATCCCCCTCTCGATCGCGCCCGATTCCCGGACGCGTGACCAGGGTGAAGGGCACGGAGCGACCACTACAACACCTTTGCGCCCTGACGAAAAGACTGACGAATGTCGTGGTTGACGGGGCCTCGCCCGGCCTATCCTCGAAAGGGTGAGCGAGGTTCCGTCTCCGCGGCTGCGGATCAGTGATCAGGATCGCGAGTCCGCGCTGACCGCGCTCGGCGAGCACATGACCGTCGGCAGGATCGACATCGACGAGTTCGGCGAGCGGTCCGCCCGGGTCACGGCCGCCAAGACGCGCGGCGAACTGTCCGATGTCTTCGTCGACCTGCCCGAACCGCATCCGCGCTACGACACACCCGGGACCGAACCGGAGAAACCGGCGTCGCCGTGGGCGGGTATCTCCCCGGCGCAACGCGTCATGGGCGCGCTCCTGCCGATCCTGTTCATCGCCACCATCGCGCTCATCATCACCACCGGTATCACCTGGTGGTTCATCCTCGTCCCGATCGGGATCAGCGCCGTCGGCGAGGGCATCTGGGGCAAGGGCTGGGAGAACTCCCACAAGAAGCTCGGCAAGCAGCGCCGACGGGAGCTGGACGGCTGATCCGCCCGTAGACTCGGGACGTGAGTGCCGAGAGACCGGACATGCGGCTGAGCGACGCCGAACGCCAAGACGCGCTCGAAGCGCTGGAAGAGCATGTCCGCACCGGCAGACTCGACCTCGACGAGTTCGGGACGCGGTCGGCGAAGATCAGCGCGGCGAGGATGGCCAGCGAGCTCGAACCGCTGTTCACGGACCTGCCCTCGCCCCGCCCCAGCGCGTTGCTCCCCCTGCCTCCGATGCCCGGTGTCGCGCAGGCGTCGGCGAAGAACGACGTCCAGCCGTCCAAATGGCTGACGGCCAGCGCGGTGCCGATCGCTGCGGCGGTCGCGATCGCGCTGTTCTTCTTCACCCGCGGGACGTTCCTCGTCTTCCTGCTGCCGCTGGCGGTCGCGCTGATCATGAGCCGTCGCCGCTGAAGGGCCGGTTACCCTCGAAGAGTGGAACCGGTGGAGATCAACGCGGGCGAGTACTACCTGCGGCAACTGCGGGCGGACAAGGCCCTCGACGACCGTCCGGCACTGGTCGCGGCCTTCGCCGACCCGACGCACCGTAAGTACGTCCTGAACTATCGCTTGCGCGACCTCGACGAGGCGACCGAGTACGTCGCGCTGCGCGCCGCCCAGTGGGCGGGTGACGAGCGCTGTTCGTGGGCGGTGGCCGAGCCGACGACCGGGGATCTGCTGGGCGAGGTCGGCCTGCGGGACCTCGATCTCGACGCCGGGTACGCGGAGGCGTCGGTCTGGGTGCGCGCGGCGTCGCGGGGCAAGGGGGTCGCGAGCACCGCGCTCAACGCCGCCCTGCGCTTCGGTTTCGGCGGGCTCGGCCTGCGCGAGGTCAGCTACCGCTACGAAGAGACCAACGAGATTTCCGCTTCGGTCGCCCGCAAATGCGGCTTCACCCTGGTCGGGCCCGAACTCGAGCCGGCCCCGACCGGGGAACGCCTGATCCGCTGGCGCCGCACCGCCTGACCTGCGTTTAGCGGGCTAAACGCGATCTGCCGTCAGAAGGGGTAGGTGGGCGGCGGGTTCCGGACGGTGACCCACCGCGTCTCGGTGAAGGCCTCGATGTTCGCCGCCGCGCCGCCGAAGCGGCTTCCGGTGCCCGAAGCGGCGACGCCGCCGAAGGGGCTGTTCGCCTCGTCGCTGACCGTCTGGTCGTTGATGTGCACGATCCCGGTCGGGACGCGGTCGGCGAGCTCCAGTCCTTTGAGGACATCGCGGGTGACGATCCCCAGCGACAGCCCGTACTCGCTCGCCGTGGCGAGGCGCACGGCCTCCTCCGCGTCGGAGAACCGTACGACCGGCGCGACCGGGCCGAAGATCTCCTGGGCGACCGCGGGCGCCGTCGACGGCACGTCGGCGAGCACCGTCGCGGCGTAGAACAGCCGGTCGTACTCGGCGCCGGCGGCGATCCGCGCCCCCGCCGCGACGCTGGCCGTGACCAGCTCGTGGATCTTGTCCCGCTGCCCGGCGTCGATGATCGGCCCGAGCGCGACCTCGTCCCGCGCCGGGTCGCCCACGCGCAACGCGGCCGCCTTCGCCGCCAACCGCTCGACGAAATCGTCGTAGAGCCGCTCGTGCACCAGATGCCGTCCGGTGGTCATGCAGATCTGGCCCTGGTGGAAGAAGGAGCCGAACGCGGCGACACCGGCGGCTTCGTCGACGTCCGCGTCGTCGAGCACGATGAGCGCGGAGTTCCCGCCCAGTTCCAGATGTGCCCGCTTCAGGTGCTTCCCCGCGAGTTCGCCGACCTTGCGCCCGGCGCCCGTCGACCCGGTGAACGAGATGACCCGGACCGCCGGATGCGTCACCAGCGTCTCGCCGACGTCGGCGCCGCCCGGCAGCATCTGCAGCACCCCCGGCGGCAGGCCCGCTTCCTCGAAGATCCGTGCGAGGACGACGCCGCCGGTGACGGCGGTGCGCGGATCCGGCTTCAGGATGACCGCGTTCCCCAGCGCGAGCGCCGGGGCGACCGACCGGATGCCGAGGATGATCGGCATGTTGAACGGCGAGATCACCGTGACGACACCGGCCGGGACGCGGCGAGCCATCGAAAGACGAGGCTCTTCACTCGGCAGGAGTTCGCCGTACGGGCGGCCGGGCAGCGCCGCCGCTTCGTAGCACTCCTGCTCCGCGACGTGCAGCGAAAAGCCCGCGACACCCGGCACGGCGCCGACCTCGCGGACGTTCCACCAGCGGATCTCGTCGGCGTGCTCGGACCACAGCCGCGCCGCTTTACGCAGGACGGCGGCCCGCTGGGCGTGCGGTGTCGCCGCCCAGGCCCGCTGCGCCTCGGCCGCCGTTTCCGCCGCTTTCGCGGCGTCGTCGGCCGAGGCGATCCCCACGCTTCCCAGCACCGCACCGGTCGCGGGCTCCATGACGTCACGGACGCCACCGGACCCTGGCACCCAGGAACCACCGGCGAAGATCCGGTCCGTCCACGTCGACGAGTCGAGAAACACCACAAGGCCGCCTTCCGTCTCTGGGACGGCCGACGCTATGCCAGATTCACCGGATCAGGCAACGATCCCTGCGCGCGTGGCACACCACGCGGCAGGGACGATCAACTCACCGGTTCGATGATCCCCGAGCGCGCTTCCGGCGCGGCCGAGCGCAACGCGTCGGCGGCCTCGTCGCTCGGCTGCGACTGGGACTCCCGTTCCGCGTCGACCCGCGCCTTGTACACCTCGACTTCGCGTTTCTCCTCGTCCTTCGACCAGCCGAGCACCTCGCCCACCAGCGTGGCGACCTGCGCGGCGCAGTCGACGCCTCGGTGCGCGTACTCGATCGAGATCCGCGTCCGGCGCGCGAGCACGTCTTCCAGGTGAAGCGCGCCCTCGTGGCTGGCCGCGTAGACGACCTCGACACCGAGGTAGTCCGGAGCGTGCTCCAGCGGCTTCAGCAGTTCCGGCCGTCCTTCGCCGAGCGCGAGGACCTCGTGCACCATCGAGCCGTAGCGGTCGAGCAGATGACGCACTCGGTACGGGTGCAGCCCGTGCTCGCTGGCCAGGTGGTCGGCCTGGTTCACCAGCGCGTGGTACCCGTCGGCGCCCAGCAGCGGCACCTTGTCCGTGATGGACGACTGCGGCCTGCCGGGAAGGTCGACGGCCGCGGCGTCGACGGCGTCGGCCGCCATCACCCGGTACGTCGTGTACTTGCCGCCCGCGATCGCGACCAGTCCCGGCGCGACACGCGCGACCGCGTGCTCACGTGAAAGCTTCGACGTCTCTTCGCTTTCCCCGGCGAGCAAAGGCCGGAGACCCGCGTAGACGCCTTCGATGTCGTCGTGCGTCAGCGGTGTCGCGAGCACGGTGTTGACGTGTTCGAGGAGGTAGTCGATGTCGTGCTTCGTCGCGGCGGGATGCGCGAGGTCGAGGTTCCAGTCGGTGTCGGTGGTCCCGACGATCCAGTGGTTGCGCCACGGGATGACGAACAGCACGGATTTCTCGGTGCGCAGGATCATGCCCGATTCCGAGACGATCCGGTCACGCGGGACGACGATGTGCACGCCCTTGCTCGCCCGCACCCGGAACCGGCCGCGGCCACCGGAAAGGCGCTGCAGTTCGTCGGTCCAGACGCCGGTGCAGTTGACCACCGCGGAGGCGTGGATCTCGGTCTCGCGGCCGTCCTCGACGTCGCGCACGCGGACCCCGGAAATACGGTCCGCCTCGCGCAGGAAACCGACTACCTGGGTGGAGGTGCGCACCACGGCGCCGTAGTGCGCGGCGGTGCGGGCGACGGTCATCGTGTGGCGCGCGTCGTCGGCTTGCGCGTCGTAGTAACGGATCCCGCCGATCAACGCGGACCGCTTCAGCGCCGGGACCATCCGCAGCGCGCCCGCGCGGCTCAGGTGTTTCTGGCCGGGGACCGACCGCGCGCCGCCCATCGTGTCGTACATGAGCAGACCGGCCGCGGTGTACGGGCGCTCCCAGACCCGGTGGGTCAGCGGGTACAGGAAGCTGACCGGCTTCACCAGATGCGGGGCGATCGTCGTCAGCATCAGCTCGCGTTCCCGCAGAGCTTCCCGCACCAGACCGAATTCCAGCTGTTCGAGGTAACGGAGCCCGCCGTGGAAGAGCTTGCTGGACCGGCTCGACGTGCCCGAGGCGAGGTCGCGCGCTTCGACGAGGGCGACCCGCAGGCCGCGTGTCGCGGCGTCGAGCGCCGTGCCCGCCCCGACCACTCCGCCGCCGATGACGACGAGGTCGAACTTGTCCTCACCCAGCCGCTGCCAAGACTCTTCCCGCTTGAGCGGTCCCAGCCTGGCGGGGCTGTTTTCGGCTTCGCGCTGAGAGCTTGCCACGTGACATTCCTCCTTGGTGCCGCTGTGGCTCCAGCATCGCACGATCGGCCGCGACCGGTCCGTTATGCGGGTGACACGTGTGGCGTAACCCTCGTCGATCTTGGAAGGATTGGTTCCCAAGACGCCTGGAAGGAACAAATACGCGACGGTAACGTGCCACGGACGTGGGTCGGCAAGGGCGCCGTAGCACACCGTGTTCGACCCTGCGCGGAATGTCCAAAGTGGAGGTCAAGCGGTGAGTGCAGGAGCCATATTCGTCTGGGAACTGCTGGGAACGGCGGTCCTGATCCTGTTGGGTAACGGCGTGGTCGCCAACCACGTGTTGCGCAAGAACAACGGCCACAACGGCGGCGTCGTGATGATCACCCTCGGGTGGGCGTTCGCGGTCTTCGCCGGTGCCAGCATCGCCGCGCCGAGCGGCGCGCACCTGAACCCCGCGGTCACGCTGGGCCTCGCCATCGCGGACAAGACGAAGTGGGCGGACGTCCCGCTCTACTTCGCCGGGCAGATGGTCGGCGCGATCCTCGGCGCCGTGCTCTGCTGGGCCGCCTACAAACTCCAGTTCGACGACCACCCGCAGCGCGACGAGACGCTCGGCATCTTCTCGACCGCTCCGCAGATCCCGAACAAGGCGTGGAACCTCGTCACCGAGATCATCGGCACCTTCGTGCTGGTCGCGTGGATCCTGCTCAGCCCGGTCTACGCCAACGCGACTTCCGAAGGCGGCACGCCGAACTTCGGCAACTCCGCGCTCGGCTACGCGGGTGTAGCGTTCGTCGTGCTGGTCATCGGCCAGTCCCTCGGTGGCCCGACCGGTTACGCCATCAACCCGGCCCGAGACCTCGGCCCCCGCATCGCGTACGCGTTCCTGCTGCCCATCAAGAACAAGGCCAACCCTAACTGGGGTTACTCCTGGATCCCGGTCGCCGGCCCGCTGGTCGGCGGTGCCCTGGCCGCCCTGCTGTTCCTCGCCGTCCACAACCTGACCTGAGACTGGAGCTTCGATGACTTCGTACGTAGCCGCGATCGACCAGGGCACCACGTCGACCCGCTGCATGATCTTCGACCACTCCGGCCGGGTCGTCGCCGTGGACCAGCGGGAACACGAGCAGATCTTCCCGAAGGCGGGCTGGGTCGAGCACAACGCCGAAGAGATCTGGGAGAACACGCGGGCCGTCGCCGCGGGCGCGCTGGCCAAGGGCGACCTGGTCGCGAGCGACATCGTCGCGGTCGGCATCACCAACCAGCGCGAGACCACGCTGGTCTGGGACCGCACCACCGGCAAGCCGGTGTACAACGCCATCGTCTGGCAGGACACCCGTACCGACAAGATCGTCGCCGACCTGGGCGCGCTCGGCGGCGGGCAGGAGCGCTACCGCGCGAAGGTGGGCCTGCCGCTGGCGACCTACTTCTCCGGCCCGAAGATCAAGTGGATCCTCGACAACGTCGACGGTGCCCGCGCGAAGGCCGAAGCCGGTGACCTGATCTTCGGCAACATGGACACCTGGGTGCTGTGGAACATGACCGGCGGGGTCGACGGCGGCGTGCACGTCACCGACCCGACCAACGCGTCGCGGACCATGCTGATGGACCTCGACACGCTGGCCTGGGACGCCGAGATCGCCAAGGAGATGACGATCCCGCTGTCGATGCTCCCGGAGATCCGGTCGTCCTCGGAGACCTACGGCAAGGTCCGGGAGAAGGGCGCGCTGGCCGGAGTCCCGATCTCGGGCATCCTCGGCGACCAGCAGGCGGCGACCTTCGGGCAGGCGTGCCTTTCGCCGGGTGAAGCCAAGAACACCTACGGCACCGGCAACTTCATGCTGCTCAACACCGGCACCGAGAAGGTCATGTCGGACAACGGGCTGCTCACCACGGTCTGCTACAAGATCGGCTCGAACGACACGGTGTACGCGCTCGAAGGCTCGATCGCGGTCACCGGTTCGCTCGTGCAGTGGCTGCGGGACAACCTCGGCCTGATCGGTTCGGCGGCCGAGGTCGAGCAGCACGCACGCACCGTCGAGGACAACGGTGGCGCGTACTTCGTGCCGGCGTTCTCGGGGCTCTTCGCGCCGTACTGGCGCTCCGACGCCCGCGGCGCGATCGTCGGCCTCACCCGGTTCGTCAACAAGGGGCACATCTCGCGGGCGGTCCTGGAGGCGACGGCCTTCCAGTCGCGCGAGGTGATCGACGCGATGAACGCCGACTCCGGCGTCCCGCTGAAGTCGCTGAAGGTCGACGGCGGGATGGTCGTCAACGAGCTGCTCATGCAGTTCCAGGCCGACATCCTCGGCGTGCCGGTGATCCGGCCGGTGGTCAACGAGACCACCGCGCTCGGCGCCGCCTACGCGGCCGGTCTCGCCGTGGGCTTCTGGGAGAGCGAAGACGACATCCGCAACAACTGGGCGCAGGACAAGCAGTGGGACCCGTCGATGGACGAGGCCCGCCGCGAATCCGAGTACCGGAACTGGAAGAAGGCGGTCACGAAGACCTTCGACTGGGTCGACGAAGACTGACCCGCGGCATCGCGCGTGAAGGCCCCCTTCCCTCGGTTGGGGGCCTTCACGCGCTACGGGGACGAGATCATCCGGGCGAACACGATGACGTTGTCGAGATAGTTGCGCGACGCCTTGTCGAACACCCCGCCGCAGGTGATGAGCCGCAGTTCCGGCTCGGCGGTGTCGCCGTAGACGGCGTCGGTGGGGAACTCGTCCTTCGCCACCCGCTCGACCTTCGTGACCGCGAACTCGGCCGTCACGCCGTCCTTGCGGGTGATCGAGACCTTGTCGCCGGGCACCAGTTCCTTGAGCCGGAAGAAGATGCCCTTCTGCTTGTTCCCGTCCACGTGCCCGAGGATCACCGAAGGCCCGACCTCCCCCGGCGTCGGCCCGTGCAGGTACCAGCCCGCCTGCATCGGACGGGTGACCGGCGGCACCTCGATGGTGTCGTCCGCGTTGAGCCCCAGCGGGATCAGGCTGGACCGCGCTTCGATCTTCGGCACGTCGATCGACACCGGATCGGCCTTCGGCAGCCCTCGGGTGACCGCCTCCGCGGCCCGCTCCGGGGCTCGCGGCGGAGCGACCTCGTCCTGTCCGGACAGGACGAACGCCACGACGGCCGCCAGAACCACCGCGAGCACCAGCGATACCCGTCGCGTCATGCTCACCCCTTTCGGGAAGCGGTCAGGACGCCATGCTGCCGTCGCCCGCTTGAGCGGCACCGGACGGCACCTTGTCCACCTGCCGGGGAGGAACGGTGAACGTTGCCGTATAAGACTTTCCGTTGCAGTTGACGGTCAGCGGGTAGCTGCCGGGCGCGGTGCCGTCGTCGAGCTCGACCTCGGCACTGACGTTCGCCGGGACCCCGATCAGCGGGCCGTAGTCGTACTTCCCGATGCTCAGCACCGGCGAAGAGAACGTCGTCGACGCCGGCGCCTTCAGCCCGTCGCCGCCGGGGCACCGCGCCAGCGCCACGTTGGAGTCGCCGTGCACGTACCTGTTGACGAGCCCGAGTTCGTAGGCGGTGTCGTCGTTGAGCTGCACCGTGACACCGGGATCCGGCTCGGGTTGCTGAGCGAGACCGGCCGACGCCCCCGCCAGCACCGCCGCACCGATCGCCACCACTCCGGCGAGAACCCTGCCGATCACGGAAAACCCCTAGCTGTCAACGAAACACCGACACGCGCTAGACGCGGTCGCCCCCGCGAGGGTTGCTTTCCCGGAGACGATCAGTCCAAATCGTCGTGGCGCATCAACTGGCGGCCCGCCTCGGTGATCGACCCCGACAGCGACGGGTACACCGAAAATGTCAGTGCCAGATGTTCCACTGTGAGCTGGTTCTGGACGGCGAGCGCGATGGGAAGGATGAGCTCGCTCGCCGTCGGCGCCACGACCACCCCACCGACGACCACGCCGGTGGCGGGGCGGCAGAACAGCTTCACGAAACCGCGTCGCAGGCCTTCCATCTTCGCGCGGGCGTTCGTCGCGAGCGGGAGCATGATGGTGCGGGCGGGCACCTCACCCGAGTCGATCGCCTGCTGGCTGATGCCGACGGTCGCGATCTCGGGGTGGGTGAACACGTTGGCGGCGACGGTTTTGAGCTTGATCGGCGCGACACCCTCGCCGAGCGCGTGCCACATCGCGATGCGGCCCTGCATGCTGGCCACGGAAGCGAGCATGAGCACCCCGGTGCAGTCGCCCGCGGCGTAGATGCCGGGCGCGCTGGTGCGGGAAACGCGGTCGACGCCGATGAAGCCGCCGGGGCCGGGCTCGATGCCGACCTTCTCCAGGCCGATGTCGGTGGTGTTGGGCACCGAACCGACGGTCATCAGCGCGTGGCTGGCTTCGATCACGCGGCCGTCGGAGAGGTGGATCTCGACGCCCTTTTCGGTGCGCTCGACCTTGTCGGCGCGGGCCTGCTTGACGACCGTGGTGCCGCGCTGCGAGAAGACCTCTTCGAGCACGGCGGCGGCGTCGGCGTCCTCGTGCGGGAGCACGCGGTCGCGGCTGGACACGACGGTGACCTTGACCCCCATCTCGGTGTAGGCCGAGGCGAATTCGGCGCCGGTGACACCCGAACCGATGACGGCCAGGTGCTCGGGCAGCTCGCGCAGGTCGTAGAGCTGGCGCCAGTCGAGGATGCGCTCGCCGTCCGGCACGGCGCCGGGCAGCACGCGCGGGGTGGCGCCGGTGGAGATGAGGACGACGTCGGCGTCGAGCACCTCGGTCGAGCCGTCGGGGGCGGTGACGGCGACCTTGTGCGTGGCGAGCCCGGCCTCTTCGTCGTCGAAGCGGGCCTGGCCGATGACGACGCGGACGCCCTCGCGCTGGACGCGGGCGCGGATGTCGGCGGACTGCGCGAGCGCGAGGCCCTTGACCCGGCCGTGGACGGTCGGCAGGTCGACGCTGGTGTCGGCCATGTCGGTGTTGATGCCCAGCTCACGGAGGTCGTGCATGTTCGCCAGCGCGCCGGAGGAAGCGATGAACGTCTTCGACGGGACACAGTCGTAGAGCACGCACGCGCCGCCGAGGCCGTCACGCTCGACGATGGTGACGTCGGCTCCGTGCTGGGCCGCGACCAGTGCCGCTTCGTAACCGGCGGGGCCTCCGCCCATGATCACGATCTTGGTCACTGGTCTCCTCCTCGCAGCGGTGTCTGTGACTGCGTTTACCGTACGCGGGCGACCGTTGGGCGGATTGAGTGGCCGGACACGGCATGTACGTCCAGCCGGGTGACCGGTGGGTCGCTAGGCTGTGGCCGTGCCGTTGTATGCCGCGTATGGATCCAATATGGAGCCCTCCCAGATGTTGGAGCGCGCTCCCCACTCGCCCATGGCCGGCACCGGCTGGCTGGAGGGCTGGAGGCTGACCTTCGGGGGCGAAGACCTCGGCTGGGAAGGCGCGCTGGCGACCATCGTCGAAGACCCGGGCTCCCGGGTCTTCGTGGTGCTGTACGACGTCACCCCGCTGGACGAACCCAACCTCGACCGCTGGGAAGGCGGCGAGCTGGGCATTCACTCCAAGATCCGGCTGCGCGTGCAGACCATGGAAGGGTCCGTCCTGGCGTGGCTGTACGTCCTGGACGCCTACGAGGGCGGCCTCCCGTCCGCGCGCTACCTCGGCGTGCTGGCCGATGCGGCCGAGGCCGCCGGCGCCCCCGCCGACTACGTCGACGCCCTCCGCACCCGCCCCTGCCAGGGCATCAGCGGCTGACCCCGCGAGTTACGCCCCCAATCACGCGAGTTACGCCTTCAATCACGCGAGTCGCGCCTCTGATCACGCGAGTCGCGCCGTACGACGCTCGAACGCGCCGTGCAACTCCGCCAGCAACCGTCGTGGATCCCGCAGATCGGCCGCTGTCGCGCGGATCGTGATCCACCCGCGCGCCGCCATCCGGGCGTCCCGCTCCGCGTCATACTCCCGTCTGCCCTCATGTGCGGCATAGCCGTCGTACTCCAGGGCGATACGCAGCTCAGGCCACGCCAGATCGAGCACGTACAGCTTCCGCCCATCGATGGTGGTGACCTCGTACTGGGCGACCGGGACCGGCAGTCCGGCCTCCACGACGATCAAGCGAAGAATGCTCTCCGGCGGCGATTCGGCCTCGCCCGTGGCGAGCGCGAGCAGCATCTGTGCCCTGTGGATACCTCGCCGGTCGCGGCGGTCGAGAATGCGATCCCGGACGTTGGCACGCAGGACTCCCCGGTGGTCCGGCGCGAGGTTGTGCAGTGCCTCTTCGAGCGAGGCGAACGCTGTTCGCTTGTCGCCGTCGCAGAGGTGATCCGCCAGCGCGCGATCCAACGGGAATACCGGAAGCCCGTCCAGTTCGAGCACATCGGCCGGAGGGAATTCCGCCCTGTGCACCACCAGCCCGGACCTCGATCGGACTCGTCTCGAGTAGGGGACGGTCAGGTGGACGACCGTGCTGTCGGCAGCCGAAATCCCATGCAGGGCAAGAGAAGTAGCGCCGGAAAGCACTGCCGGTGGTCCGACCGCGAGCAGTGCCGCCTGTGCCAGGCACGGCAACTCGAGCAGATCCGCCGCGTGGACTACCACGCCTCGCCACGGCTGAGCCAGCACACCACACGCCAGGCCTTCGATGACGGCACGTCGCCCCAAGATCTTGTCGGCCTCGCTACGCAAGACCGCCCCCTGTAGTCCTCCCCAGTTGATCACATCTTCGAGGATCGGCGACCGGATCAGTCTTGGGAAGGGCACGTTTTCCAGGCTGTGGACAACTCGCCCAGGCTGTGGACAACTCAGTGCACGGGTGTTCGGGCCCGATTAGGCCGAACACCCGTGCACAGAGGCGTAACTCGCGTGATTGAAGGCGTAACTCGCGTGATTGAAGGCGTAACTCAGGCCAGGGTGGCCAGTGCGGTGTGGACCAGGGTGCGGACCCCGCACAGGAGCGAGCGCTCGTCGAGGGTGAAGGTCGGGCGGTGGATGTCGGCCATCGGGCCTTCACCGGACCAAACGCCGAGGCGGGCGAAGGCGCCCTGGACGTGTTCCAGGTACCACCCGAAGTCCTCGCCGCCGGACGACTGCTCGGTCCCGGCCACGGCGGTCTCGCCCAACGCGGCTTCGACACCGGCCCGCATCAGCAGGTGCGACTCCGGATCGGAGACGACCGGCGGCACGCCGCGGCGGTAGTCGAGGGAGAACCCGACGCCGGTCGGCGCGAGCAGCGACTCCACCGAAGCCGCGACGAGCGGCTCCAGCATCGTCCAGACCTCGTGGTCCGCGGTGCGGAGCGTGCCGCGCAGCACCCCGTCCTGCGGGACGGCGTTGGCGGCCTGCCCGGCGTGCACCGCGCCCCAGACCAGCACGGTCCCGGAGCGCGGGTCGACCCGCCGCGAAAGGACCGCGGGCAGCGACGTGATCACGGTGCCCAGCGCGTGCACCAGGTCCGCGGTCAGGTGCGGCCGTGAGGTGTGCCCGCCCGGCGAGGTGAGCCGCAGCTCGATGAGGTCGGCGGCCGACGTCAGCGCGCCTTCGCGCAGGCCGACCTTGCCGACCTCGAGCCGCGGGTCGCAGTGCAGCCCGTAGATCCGCTCGACGCCTTCCATCGCGCCCGCGGCGATCATGTCCAGCGCGCCGCCGGGCATGACCTCCTCGGCCGGTTGGAAGATCAGCCGCACACGGCCGGGCAGCTCCGGAGCGCCCGCCAGTGCCCGCGCCGCGCCCAGCAGGATCGCGGTGTGCGCGTCGTGCCCGCACATGTGCGCGGCGCCGTCGGTCTTGGAGGCGTACGGGAGCCCGGTGGCCTCGGTCAGCGGCAGGGCGTCCATGTCGGCGCGCAGCGCGACACAGCGGTCGCCGCTGCCGATGTCGCACACCACGCCGGTGCCCGTGGGGAGCACCCATGGCTTGAGCCCGACCGAGCGGAGCAGGGACATGACCATTTCGGTCGTGGCGAACTCGTGGCGGGAGAGCTCCGGGTGCGCGTGGATGTGACGACGCCACGCGACGACGTCGGTGGCGTTCGCGCGGAGCCAGTCGTCGAGCCAGAAGGGGCCGCGTCCGGCACCGAGGTCATGCACAGGTGCCATGCTGACGCCGGCCTCGGAGATCAGCGCGGTGGACGCCTCTATAGGGGCAACGACGCGACCCTCGGGGTCGCCTGGAATGTCCGGACGTGAATCGAGCACCGTCACGCCGCACCTCCTCCCGCGACACTGTCACCTTCGTCTACCACCGTACGAGTGGTCGCTGAAGGCACGCTGGGTGCCGTTCGATCTGTGATACGCATTTGCGATAGATCGTGCACCATGCAGATGACAAGCCGCTCGTCGAGTGATCGAGGCGGAGACGGCCGGTAGTGGATCTGCGATGAACGGCTGTGAGAGTTCGGCCCGGGCTAAGCGGAGAGTCCTTCTACTTACCGGTAGCGGTTCAGGACTTCTTCTTCTTGGAGCGGGCGCGGCGGCCGAGGACCACCAGACCGAGCAAGATGGCCGCGGCGACGCCCGCGATGATCTTCCTCTTGGTCTCCTGGCTGTTGGCCTTGTCGGTCTCGGCGGGGTCGAGCACCGGCCCCGGGGGCGCCTGCGACGGCACCTCGTGCACCGCCGCTGCCTGCGCGATCACCGGCGCGGGCGCCTGGATCCCCGAGAACGGCGCAGCCTGCGCGACCGGCGCGCAGACGACCAGCCCGGCGGCGACGAGCCCGGCAAGCTGCCCGAGACGAGACCTTTTCGGCATGACTCCCTTTCGACGGCACTCCGTCATCGACAGAGTGCTCCTCCGATTCTGCACTCTGCCGGGTTCCCGCGTCAGCCGCCACGCGGAGGACCGGAGAACGCCTCCAGAATCCGTTGCGCGGCCAGCGTCGGGGTCAGCTCACCGTCCCGGACCGCCCGTTCGACGTCCGGAACGACCGCTCGCACGTCCGGATGCGAGGCGAGCCGCCCGAGAAGCTGTTCCCGGACCATGGACCAGGTCCACTCCACCTGCTGCCGTCGTCGCCGCCCGTCCAGTTCACCCGAAGCGGTCAAAACGTCGCGGTGACGGCCGATTTCGGCCCACACGTCGTCGAGTCCGACGTCGGTGAGCGCGCTGCAGGTCAGCACCGGGGGCGTCCACTCGGCGTCCCGTCCGTAGATCATCCGCAGCGCGCCGGCGAGTTCGCGGGCCGCGCGTTTGGCGTCGCGTTCGTGGTCGCCGTCGGCCTTGTTGACCGCGATCACGTCCGCCAGTTCGAGGACGCCCTTCTTGATGCCCTGCAACTGGTCGCCGGTGCGGGCCAGGGTCAGGAACAGGAAGTGGTCGACCATGTTCGCCACGGTCACCTCGGACTGCCCGACACCGACGGTCTCGACCAGCACGATGTCGTATCCGGCCGCTTCCATCAGCACGATCGTTTCGCGGGTCGCCCGCGCGACGCCGCCGAGCGTGCCCGAAGTCGGCGAAGGCCGGATGAACGCCTTCGGGTCCACCGCGAGGCGGGCCATCCGGGTCTTGTCGCCCAGGATCGAGCCGCCGGTCCGCGTCGACGACGGGTCGACGGCCAGCACGGCGACCTTGTGCCCCGCCTCGGTGAGATCCGTGCCGAGCTGGTCGATGAAGGTCGACTTGCCGACACCGGGAACGCCGGTGATGCCGACGCGCCGCGCACCGCCCGCGTGCGGAAGCAACTCGACCAGCAGTTCCTGCGCCTGCGCCCGGTGGTCGTCCCGGTTGGACTCGACGAGCGTGATCGCCCGTGACAGCAGGCCGCGGTCACCCGCGAGGACACCCTTGGCCAGCGCCCCGACGTCGATCTTGCGCGGCAAGGTTCAGGACTCCTGGGCGGTCAGCTGTCCGATGAGGTCGATCGCCGCTTCGGCGATCACCGTGCCGGGGCCGAAGATCGCCGCCGCGCCCGCCGCGCGCAGCTCTTCGTAGTCCTGCGGCGGGATGACGCCGCCGACCACGACGATGATGTCCTCACGGCCCTGTTCGGCGAGCTCGGCGCGCAGCGCGGGGACCAGCGAAAGATGCCCGGCCGCCAGCGACGAAACGCCGATGACGTGCACGTCCGCCTCGATCGCCTGCCGCGCGACCTCGCCGGGAGTGGAGAACAGCGGGCCGACGTCGACGTCGAAACCGATGTCGGCGAAGCCGGTCGCGATCACCTTCTGGCCGCGGTCGTGGCCGTCCTGGCCCATCTTCGCGACCAGGATCCGGGGACGGCGGCCTTCCTCCTCGGCGAACTTCTCGACCAGTTCGCGCGCCTGCTCGACGTTCTCGGCCTTGCCGACCTCCTCGCGGTACACACCGGAGATGGTACGAATCTGGCCGGAGTGGCGCCCCCAGATCTTCTCCAGCGAGTCGGAGATCTCGCCGACGGTGGCCTTCGCCCGCGCGGCGTCGATGGCCAGCGCGAGCAGGTTGCCGTCGGACTGGGCGCCCGCGGTCAGCCGCCGCAGCGCGTCCTGCGTGGCGTCCTCGTCCCGCTCTTCGCGCAGCCGACGCAGTTTCTCCAGTTGCTGCGCGCGCACACCGGCGTTGTCGACCTTGAGCACGTCGATCTGCTCGTCGTCGGTGACCTGGTACTTGTTCACGCCGATCACGGGCTGGCGGCCGGAGTCGATCCGCGCCTGCGTCCGCGCCGCGGCCTCCTCGATGCGCAGCTTCGGGATCCCGGCGTCGATCGCCTTCGCCATCCCGCCCGCCTGCTCGACCTCGGTGATGTGGCCCCACGCCTTGCGCGCGAGGTCGTAGGTCAGCTTCTCGACGAACGCGCTGCCGCCCCACGGGTCGATGACGCGCGTGGTGCCGGATTCCTGTTGCAGCAGCAGCTGCGTGTTCCGCGCGATGCGCGCGGAGAAGTCGGTCGGCAGCGCCAGCGCCTCGTCGAGGGCGTTGGTGTGCAAGGACTGCGTGTGCCCCTGGGTCGCCGCCATCGCCTCGACACAGGTGCGGACGACGTTGTTGTAGACGTCCTGCGCGGTCAGCGACCAGCCGGAGGTCTGCGAGTGGGTCCGCAGGCTCAAGGACTTGGAACTCTTGGGGTCGAAGCCCTTCACCAGCTTCGCCCACAGGAGGCGCGCCGCGCGGAGCTTCGCGACCTCCATGAAGAAGTTCATCCCGATCGCCCAGAAGAAGGACAGGCGCGGCGCGAACTTGTCGACGTCCAGCCCGGCTTCGACCCCGGCGCGGATGTACTCGACGCCGTCCGCGAGCGTGTACGCCAGCTCCAGGTCGGCGGTCGCCCCGGCTTCCTGCATGTGGTAGCCGGAGATGGAGATCGAGTTGTACTTCGGCATGTTCCGCGAGGTGAACGAGAAGATGTCCGAGATGATCCGCATCGACGGCTGCGGCGGGTAGATGTAGGTGTTGCGGACCATGAACTCCTTGAGGATGTCGTTCTGGATGGTCCCGGCCAGTTTGTCCGGCGTGACCCCCTGTTCCTCGGCCGCGACGACGTACAGCGCGAGCACCGGCAGGACGGCGCCGTTCATGGTCATCGAAACGCTCATCTTGTCGAGCGGGATGCCGTCGAAGAGCTGGCGCATGTCGTAGATCGAGTCGATCGCGACGCCCGCCATGCCGACGTCACCGGCGACGCGCGGGTGGTCGGAGTCGTAACCGCGGTGCGTCGCGAGGTCGAAGGCGACCGAAAGGCCCTTCTGCCCGGCGGCGAGGTTGCGGCGGTAGAAGGCGTTCGACTCCTCGGCGGTGGAGAAACCCGCGTACTGGCGGATGGTCCACGGCTGGTTGACGTACATCGTCGGGTACGGGCCGCGCAGATACGGCGCGATACCCGGATACGTGCCGAGGAAGTCCACTCCGGACAGATCGCCGGCGGTGTAGACCGGCTTGACGCCGATGCCTTCCGGCGTCTCCCAGGCGAGCGCGTCGGGCCCCTTGCCGGTGGCGGCGTGCAGTGCGTCGGTCCACTGAGGACGGTCGCCTGGCTCGGGGCTGCCGAGCTCGATTCCGGCGAAGTTCGGGATGGTCATCACTGCACTCCGAGCTCGTTCAACGTGCCGGTCAGGATTTCCAGGGCGTCACAGCCCGTGTAGAGGTAGCCCGTGACGTCCGGGTGGTCGCCGGGTTTTCCGGCGAGCAGCACCGACGTGGCACCGGCTTCCTTCAGTGCCTTCGCGACGCTGTCGGCTTCCTCCGCGTAGGAAGTGTTGCTTCCGCAGAGGCAGGCGATCTTCGTTCCGCTGGCCCGGAATTCCGCGATGACGTCCTCTGGCGCGCCGGGGTTCACGGCCTCGATCCCGCCCGCTTGGAACAGGTTCGCCGCGAAGCTCGCCCGTGCGGTGTGCGCCGCGACCGGGCCGATCGTGGCGAGGAAGACGCGGGGACGGCTCGGATGCGCGTCCGCCCGGTCCCGCAGGGCCTCGAACGCTTCGGCGTACCGGTGCCGGGGCAGGCCGCCGCCCGGCAGGTCTTCGACGGCGTCGCGGACGACGGTTTTCTCGGTCAGGTTGGGGAATTCGCTGACGCCGGTGATCGGATCCCGCCGGGTCGCGAGCCGCTTCGACCGCTTTTCCCACGTTTCGGCGAGCCGCGCGGCGAGCGCACCGGAAGCCAGTTCGGCCTCGATCCCGCCCGCCGCTTCGATGGCGGTGAACTCGCGCCACGCGGCCTTGGCCAGGTCTTCGGTGAGGTTTTCGACGTACCAGGAGCCGCCGGCCGGGTCGATGACACCGGCCAGTTTGGACTCCTCCAGCAGCACGGCGTGCGTGTTGCGCGCGATCCGCGCGGAGAACGCGTCCGGCTGGCCGATCGCGGCGTCGAACGGGAGCACGGTGATCGCGTCCGCGCCGCCGACCCCGGCACCGAAACAGGCGAGCGTGGTCCGCAGCATGTTCACCCACGGGTCACGCTGGGTCAGCATCGCGGGCGAGGTGACCGCGTGCTGCCGCATGCCGGAAGCCTTGCCGCCGGACACTTCGGTGACCCGGGCCCACAAGCGCCGCGCGGCGCGGAACTTGGCGATCGTGAGGAACTGGTCGGCCGTGGCGGCGAGCCGGAATTCGAGCTGCCCGGCCGCGGTGTCGACGTCCAGCCCCGCTTCGGTGAGCGCCCGCAGGTAGGCGACACCCGCGGCGATGGCCGCGCCGAGTTCCTGCGCGTCCGAGCCGCCCGCCTCGTGGAACGGCAGGCCGTCGGCGACGATCGTCCGCACCTTCGGGTGACTGACGGCGACCCGCGCCGCCAAGTCCGCGGCGGGGGCGAGCGGCCGCGCCGTACCGGTGCGCGCGGCCGACCCGATCGGGTCGGCGCCGAGGGTCGCGGTGACCGCGCTCGCCGGGATCTCGCGTTCGGCGAAAAGGGCGAACAACTCGTTCGCGGCGGCCTCGTACTCGTCGCCCGCGTCGAGGGTGACGGGCGCGAGGTCGACGTAGACCTCGTTCAGCGCGTCGCCCAGCTCGGCGACGGGGACGCCGTGCGCGCCGGCGCGCAGCCAGATGGAGCTGACGCCGCCTTCGAGGTCGGCGAGGATCGCGGCGTTCGTGGCCTTCGCGTCACGGCGCGCGTACCGGGCACGGACGTCCCAGCCGGTCGTCACCGCGCCCTCGGGCCGGGCGCTTCTCACGAACGGCGGAAGACCGGGGAAACCTGTCCCCTCGACGGCGTCTTCGGCGGTGTAGAGCGGCTGGATCTCCAGGCCGTCGTACGTCCGGGTGACGAGCTTGCTTTCGGGCAGGCCGTCGAAGGATTCGTCGAGGGCGCCGCTCTTGCGCAGCACGCCGGCCACGAGCTCCCGCCACTGCTCCCGGCTCGCTTCCGGGAACTCCGCCGCGAGCTTCAGCTCCTCGGGCGAGTCAGGGGTCGGCACTGACTCCGTCTCGGCCACTTCCGTCATAACCATCGATGCTAACGGCCCTCAAGTGGCGTTACCTGTGACGCTAGTCGCGCCGAAGGGGTGGCCTGTTCACTCCGACAGGGCACGGCGCATGGGTCCCTCACACGGGCATACGCCACAATTGGGCCGTGCCGTCCGACACCCCCGAGCCCAGCGAGAGTCCCGGCGACGAGAAGCGTGTGGTCGCCGGGCGATATCGGTTGCGCTCGGTCATCGGATCAGGGTCGATGGGCACGGTCTGGTCGGCCTACGACGAGTTCCTGCACCGTCCCGTCGCGGTCAAAGAGGTCCGCCTCCCGCCCGGCGTGCCGGCGTCGCAGGCCGACGAACTGCGCGAGCGGACCCTGCGCGAAGCCCGCGCGATCGCCGTCCTGAGTCACCCGAACGTGATCATCCTGCACGACGTCGCGCGCGAGAACGACGAGCCGTTCGTGGTCATGGAGCTGCTGCCGTCGCGCAGCCTCGCGCATATCCTGCGCGACCACGGGGCGCTGACGGTCGAGCAGGCGGCGGCGGTCGGCATCGCGGTGGCGTCCGCGCTCGAAGCCGCGCACGCCGCCGGCATCACCCACCGTGACGTCAAACCGGGCAACGTCCTCGTCGCGGGTGACGGCCGCATCAAGCTCACCGACTTCGGCATCGCGCGCAACGTCTCCGAAGCCACCATGACCCGGACCGGGATGATGCTGGGCTCGCCCGCCTACATCGCGCCCGAGGTCGCGTCCGGCGGCGCCGTCGTCCCCGCCGCCGATCTCTGGGGTCTCGGCGCGACGCTGTTCGCCGCCATCGAGGGTTCGCCGCCCTACGACGCCGACGGCGACCCGCTCGAAACGGTCGGCAAGGTCGTCAACGGGAAGGTGCCGAAGCCCGGCCCCGGTCCGCTGGCCGACGTGATCGGCGCGCTCATGAAGAAGGAGCCGTCGAAGCGGATCACCCTGCGCGAGGTGCGGCGGCGGCTGTACCCGTTGCAGGCCAAGACACTCATCGACCTCTTCCCCGCCGAGCTGTTCCACACGCCCGACGGCAAGAAGACCACCGCGCATCTCGATGCGACCGACACCCAGGTGCTCAAGCCGGTCGCGCCCGAAAAGCCGGGCGAGGGCACGAGTTCCGAACTCGCCGCCGACCCCGGACCACTGCCGTTCCTGAACCAGCCCGCGCCGGCGCCTCCCGCCGAACCACCGCCGATGCCGACCGTCACCCCGCCGCCGCCCCGCGCACCGGGCCGGTCCACGGTGGGCACGGTGGTGCTGGCGCTCGCGTCGGTCGTCCTCTTCCTGCTGGCCGCGGGCGGCGGATTCGTGCTGGCCAGGGCCGTCGGCGGGCAGGACCTGCGGCCACCGGAGAAGCTGCAGCAGGGCGACACGGTCATCACCCAGCCGCCGCCGAAACTGATCACGCAGCAGGGTGACGCCAGCACGGTGAACGGCCTCAAGGGCGGCCGGTTCAGCCTCGGCGTCCCGGAAGGCTGGCAGAAGTTCGTCGCGCCGCATGTCACCAAGGGCGTGCCGAGCACCGTGGTCCAGTACGTCTCGCCCGACGGCCGCCAGGTCATCCGGATCGAGCGGCTGAGCGGTTTCCTGTCGAGCAGCCCGCCGCCCGCCTACTTCAGCTGGTTGAAGAGCCAGCACCCGGAGATGTCCCCCATCGGCGAGCCGACCACCGTGCCCGGCCGGGGCGACAACAGCCAGCGGTACACCTACCGGACGACCGAGCGCGCCGCCGGCAGCCGGGACGCCGTGAACGAGAGCATCACCCGCACGACGTACATGGACCTGTTCAGCGGCGGCACGGACCTCTGGATCCTCTCGGTGACGTCGCCGATCGAGCAGGAGAACTCCGCGAAGACCGCGATCTTCGAGCCCGTGGCGCTTTCCCTCATCGTCGACGGCTGAAGGACGCTTTCCTCGCATGCGATGTGAGGAAAGCGCCCTTCACCGCGTGAGATGCGGGGAAAGCGTCCTTCAGCCCTCCCGAGCGAAGTAGGCCTTCGAGGCACGTTGCTGCGCCAACCTCCGCAACACCGAGAGCAGCCTGTCCCCGAGCACCGTTTCCACGACGGCGATCTCGATGATCTTCTCCAGCGACTCGATCCCGGCGATCCCTTCGAGGTCCAGATCGGCGATCCGGTCGGCGATCTCGGCGTAGGCGTCGAGTTTGTCGAGATACCAGTCGTGCCCGACCTCGCGGATCGCGCACAGGACGCCGACCAGGGCCTGGATGACCAGGTCGTCGTCGGATTTGCAGGGCCAGCCGCGGCGTTCGGCGAGGTCACGGACCGTGGCGAGCGCCCATTCCCTGGCTTCGTCGTCGACGACCTGCCGGGAGGCGGTGATGCCCTGCTGGGCGATGCCGAGGACGTGGTGGGGGCTGGCTTCCCCGGCGTCGACCGCGGCGAGCACCTCGCCGACGGTCCCGAGCGAAAGGCCGCCGACCTCCATCAATGCCCTGATCAGCTTGATCCGCTGGACGTGCCCGTCGTCGTACCTCGCCTGGTTGGGGCTGGTCCGCTCACCCGGCGGGAGCAGCCCCTCCCGCAGGTAGTACTTGATCGTGGCGACCGGAAGCCCGGCTTTTTCGCTCAGTTCGGCCATCCGCACGCGTGCGTTCTCCGATCTCGGGGACGGTTCCAGGGGCATCCCTGAAGACTTCTCAGGATGGATAGTTTAACTTCCCATAACGGAGAGCTTCACTATCCGTTCTGGGAGGATTCATGACCATCTTGACCGATCTCCGCGAGAGAACCCGCACCTGGCACCGGGGTTCGTACCGGCTCGCCCAAGCCTTCGCCGTCATCACCGTGCTGTGCGTGCTGGCGCTGCTGATCGACCAGCGGACGCTGAGCGGCGCGCCGATCTGGGCGAAACCGTTCAAGTTCGCCGTCTCCGCCGTGCTGTACTTCTTCACCTGGAGCTGGCTCGTCTCGCTGCTGCCCAAGTTCCGGCGGACCGCGAACTGGCTGGTGAACGCGCTCGTCGTGATCTTCACGGCCGAGTACGTGCTGATGATCTTCCAGGCCGCCCGCGTCCGCGCGAGCCACTTCAACAACGAGACCCCGCTGGACATCACGATCTTCCAGATCATGGGCCGGATGATCGCCGTGCTCTGGGCGGTCAACCTCGTCCTGACGATCGCCGTGATGTTCACCCGGCTCCCCGACCGCCCGACCGCGTGGGCGGCCCGGATCGGCGCGCTCCTCGGCATGATCGGGATCTCGCTGGCGACACTGATGGGCCCCCCGACCCCGGACCAGCAGGCCGCGCTCGACGCGACCGGCCAGTCCGCGATGCTCGGCGCGCATACCGTCGGGCTCCCCGACGGCGGCCCCGGCCTGCCGATCCTCGGCTGGAGCACGGTCGGCGGCGACCTGCGGATCCCGCATTTCCTCGGGCTGCACGGACTCCAGGCGCTTCCGCTGCTCGCGCTCGTCCTCGGCGTCCTGGCGGCGCGCTACCCGCGGCTTCGCGACGACGTCCTCAGGCTGCGGCTCGTGGTGATCGCCGGCGTCGGCTACGCGGGCCTTCTCGCCTTGCTCACCTGGCAGGCGCTGCGCGGCCAGTCGATCGTCGCGCCCGATGGCCAGACCCTCACCGCCTTCGCCCTCCTGATCGCGGGCGTCGCCTTTAGCGGGCTAATCGCGATCGGGCGGCCGTCGAGGGACCGGGAGCTGGAGGGCTCCGTCCGATGAGCGTCGAGACGCTGTTCACCTGGACCTTCCCGCTGGCGACGCCGTTCTGGCTGCTGATGATCTTCCTGCCGGGCTGGTCGTGGACCCGCCGGATCATGTCCTCGCCCTGGACGCCGCTGCTCCCGCTGATCCCGTACTTCGTGCTCGCCATCGCGCATCTCGGCGAGCTCTGGACGGCGGTCAGCAGGCCGGACCTCGACGTGCTCGCCGCGTTCACCGGCACGCCGTACGGGGCGGCCACGATCTGGGCCCATCTGATCGCCTTCGACCTGTTCATCGCCCGCTGGATGTACCTCGAATCCCGCGAGCACCGGATCCACCCGCTGGTGACCGGCCCGATCCTGGCGCTCACGATCTTCCTGTCCCCGTTCGGGCTGGTGGCGTTCCTGCTCGTGAGAACCGTCCGGATACGCTCGTCGCATGAGTGAGAACGAGGTCGCGGCGGCCGCCGCCATCGCCGAACGCACCGGCGTCGAGAAGCACGACATCGCCGTCGTGCTCGGTTCGGGCTGGCGCCCGGCGGCGGACGTCATCGGGGAGCCCGAGGCGGAGATCCCGCTGGGCGAGCTGCCCGGATTCGTCGCGCCGGGCGCGGTCGGGCACGGGGGAACCGTCCGGTCGGTCCGCGTCGGCGAGAAGCGCGCGCTGATCCTGCTGGGCCGCACGCATTTCTACGAGGGCAAGGGAATCGACCCGGTCGTCCACAACGTGCGCACCGCCGCGGCGGCGGGCGCCAGGACGGTGCTGCTGACCAACGCCGCGGGCGGCCTGCGCGAGGGCTTCCGCGTCGGGCAGCCGGTGCTGATCTCCGACCACCTGAACCTGACCGCGCGCTCGCCGATCGTCGGCGCGAACTTCGTCGACCTGACGGACCTGTACGCGAAGCGGCTGCGCGACATCGCCCGCGAAATCGACCCTTCGCTGGAAGAAGGTGTCTACGCGGGACTGACCGGGCCGCATTTCGAGACGCCGGCGGAGATCCACATGCTGCGGACGCTCGGCGCCGACCTCGTCGGCATGTCGACGGTGCTGGAGGCCATCGCCGCCCGCGCCGCCGGGGTCGAGGTGTTCGGGCTTTCGCTGGTGACCAACCTGGCGGCCGGGATGACCGGGGAACCGCTGAACCACGAAGAGGTCCTCGAGGCGGGCCGCCAGTCCGCCACCCGCATGGGCACCCTGCTCAAGGAACTCGTCGCCCGCGCCTGACAAGTGTCATGAAAGGGTCGTTCAGGACATCTTTCGTCCTGAACGACCCTTTCATGACATCCGGGGCACTTCTCAGCCGGCGAACTCGGGAAGCCGCTGAGCGACCTCCGCGGGCGACGGCATCGCGGCGACCTCGTCGGCGAGTTTCCGCGCCGCGCCGAGCACCGTTTCGTCCGTGAGCAGCTTTCGCGCCTGCTCGGAGATGGCGTCCTCGACGACGTCGGCGCCGATCAGCCGCATACCGACACCAGCCGCGATCACGGCTTCGGCGTTGGTGAACTGATCCGCCCCCTGCGGCAGCACCAGTTGCGGCAGCCCGGCGCCGAAGGCCCCGAGCGTCGTCCCGCTGCCGCCGTGGTGGACCACGAGGTCGACGTGCGGCAGGAGATCGACCTGCGGCACCCAGGCCTCGACGCGGACATTGCCGGGGACGTCGCCCAGCGCTGCCGGCTCCACCGTTGGGCCCGCCGCCACGATGACGTCCGCGTCGAGCCGCGCCAGACCGCCGATGGCCCGCTTCAACACGTTTTCGTTGCCGAAAGCCGTCCCGAGGGTGAGGTAGATCAGCGGACGGCTCTTGTCCCGGCCGACCACGCCCACCGGGAGGTCACCCGGCTCGGCCCACCCGACGGGACGCAACGGGATCCTGTTCGCTTCGGCCAGGAACTCGGGCGCCTGCACCGATTCCGGGCAGATGTCGACGACCGGGTCGCCGAAGGAAGGCAGGTTCACACCGTCGAGACCGACCTCCGCGGCGAATTCCGCGATGCGGCCGAAAATGACGTCCATGACGTCGTCCGGCGAGAACCGGCCGAAGCCGTGCCCGATCGCGGGGATGCCCGCGAGGTGGGCGGCGATGGCGCCCCCGGCGTTGCCGCTTTCGTAGACCACGAGATCCGGCCGGTGCCGTTCCAGCAACGGCGTGAGATCGGCGACGAACCGCCGAGGCATCACCTTTCCGAACACTTCGCCGATAATGGGATGAAACGACTCGGGCGGAGCATCGGAGGCGTTGGGTTTGGGGGCGTCGGGCCCGGCGACCGACTCGAACGCCTCCCGCATGCCGAATCCGGCGCTTTCCGTTGCCAGCCCGGCCTTTTCGACCACCGGGAGCATGTCGTCACCCGTGGCGAACAGGACTTCGTGCCCGGCGTCGCGAGCGGCGACGGCGAGCGGTAGTAGGGGATAGAGATGACCATGACTCACCAGAGAAGTGAAGATCAATCGCACCCTCCCCAACGTACCCGTAGGCTGACTCGGTGACGACTTCCTTGACCTCGGAGCTGCGGGATCGGGCGTTCCGCTGGATCGCCGACGACCCGGACGACGATTCCCGCGTCGAGCTGCAGAACATCCTCGCGCGCGCGATGGGCGGCGAAGCGGGCGCGGCGGACGAACTCGCGGACCGGATGGCGGGCCCGCTCGAATTCGGCACCGCCGGGTTGCGCGGCCCGGTGCGCGCGGGCCCCAACGGGATGAACGTCGCGGTCGTGACCCGGACCACGGCCGGGGTCGCGGCCTGGCTGACCGCGCAAGGACATGCGGGTGGCGTCGTGGTGGTCGGCCGCGACGCGCGGCATGGTTCGGAAGCCTTCGCCGAAGCCGCCGCGGAGGTGCTGACGGCCGCCGGGTTCGCGGTGAAGACGCTGCCCGGCCCGCTGCCCACCCCGGTGCTCGCGTTCGCGGTGCTGAAACTCGGCGCGGTCGCGGGCATCCAGATCACCGCGTCGCACAATCCCCCCGCCGACAACGGCTACAAGCTTTACGACGCGTCGGGCGGCCAGATCGTCCCGCCTTCGGACGGTCAGATCGAACGGGCCATCGAAGCCGCTCCCCCGGCGATCAGCGTGCCGCGCGAGCCGGGCGCCGAGGTGCTGGGCGGCGAACTCCTGGACGCGTACCTCGCGAAGGTCGCCTTTCTGCCGCATGGCCCGGAGCGCGAGGTCAAGGTCGCCGCGACGGCGTTGCACGGCGTCGGCGCGGACACCCTGCGCGCCGCGTTCGAGCGCGCCGGTTTCGGCGATCTCCACCTGGTGGCCGAGCAGGCCACGCCCGATCCCGACTTCCCGACGGTCGCCTTCCCGAATCCGGAAGAACCGGGCGCGACGGACCTTTTGCTGACGCTGGCGTCCGGAGTGGACGCGGATCTGGCCATCGCGCTCGATCCCGACGCCGACCGCTGCGCGCTGGGCGTGCGCGAGCGGGACGGTTCGTGGCGGATGCTGCGCGGCGACGAAACCGGCGTACTCCTCGGCTGGCACGTCCTGTCCACTGTGGACACCGCTGATCCGCTCGTGGCCACGACGATCGTTTCGTCGTCGATGCTCGGCGAAATCGCGAAGGAATTCGGGGCGCGTTACGCGGAGACACTGACCGGCTTCAAATGGCTGGTCCGCGCGGGCGAAGGGCTCGTCTTCGCCTACGAAGAGGCCCTCGGCCTCTGCGTGAACCCCGGTTTCGTACGCGACAAGGACGGCATCGCCGCCGGCGTGCTCGCCGCGGCGTTGACCGCTTCCCTGCGGGCAGCGGGCCGCGGGCCGTTGGACGTCCTCGACGAGCTGTCCGTGAAGCACGGGGTGCACGTGACGGATCAGGTCTCGTTGCGGGTCACCGACCTGTCGGTGCGGGAGCGGCTGATGGCGGGCCTGCGCGCCACGCCCCCGGCGTCGCTGGGCGGCACCGACGTCACGATGGAGGATCTCCTGCCCGACGCCGATGTCCTCCGCCTGACCGGCGAGGGCCTGCGCGTCGTCATCAGGCCGTCCGGGACCGAGCCGAAACTGAAGGCGTACCTTCAGGTCAAGGAGCCGGTGACCGGCGACCTCGCCGAGGCACGCGCCGCCGCCGGCGCCCGGCTGTCCGCGCTGCGAACCGACATCGAGTCCCGGCTGGTGTGAAATGCCGAAGCTGCTGATCGTCCACCACACGCCGTCGCCGTCGACGCAGGCGATGTTCGAGGCCGTGCTTTCCGGCGCGAACCATCCGGACATCGAGGGCGTCGACGTCGTGCGCCGCGCGGCGCTGGGCGCGACCGTGCCCGACGTCCTGGACGCCGACGGCTACCTGCTCGGCACCCCGGCGAATCTGGGGTACATGTCGGGCGCGCTGAAGCATTTCTTCGACACCGTCTACTACCCGTGCCTGGATGCCACGCGGGGCCGGCCGTTCGGATTCTTCGTGCACGGCAACAACGACACCGCCGGCACCGTGCGCGGGATCGAGAGCATCACCACGGGACTCGGCTGGGAGAGCGCGGCCTCTCCGGTACTCGTCACCGGAGAACCGGGCAAAGCGGATTTGGAAGCCTGTTTCGAACTGGGCGGCACCCTGGCCGCCACCCTGATGCCCTGACCCCTTGGCGCAATTCGTAGGACTGAATGCGGGGAAAAAGTAAGAGGCCTGTCACCGGAAGCCCTGGGGGTCGACCTCCGGCAACAGGCCGAGACCAAGGGTTCGCCGTGACGGCGATCAACCTTGGCTGCCTCAGCGTACTACATCCGGCACGATCTTGTGCACCCACCGGGAAAAACGGCTCTCACTCCGGCGTCCGTACACCCCCAGGGCACGGATTCCGGAGTGAGAGACCGGACACGGCACGAAACCGCTTGACAACTGTAAACCACTGCATACATAGGCTGTCAACAGCTGCGGACAGGCTGTATCGCGTTACACTCCCACTACGGAACGGGACCAGGGAACGGATGGGGGGTCATGTCTCCGTATCAGACCTTCGCGCAGAAACTGAGCGCGCTGATCGATTCGGCGCGCGCGGAGGAAGGCGCCCCGCACAGCTATCGCGAGCTGTCCGCGGCGATCGATCGCGCCGGCGGGCCCACCATGTCGCCCGCGTACCTCCAGCAGCTCGCCACGGGCAAACGCGTCAACCCGAAGATCCACTACGTCGAGGCGCTGGCGAAACTGTTCGGGGTCCCGATCACCTACTTCTTCGAAGACCAGGAACCGCAGCCCGTCGGAGAGGCGAAGCTCATGGCCATGCGCGCGCAGGAGCTTTCCCCGCAAGGCCGTCGCCAGGTCATGGACCTGCTGGAGCTCGTCGAGCGCTACGAACGGGCCGAGCGCGACCAGCCGGACGAAAGCCGATGAAGGAACGGGAGCTCCGCAAACGCTGCCGCAAGATGCTGAACAAGCTCGACATCGAGCCGCCGCTCGACGTCGGCGTGCTCTGCGAGCGGCTCGGCGAACAGCGGGGCAGGCCGATCCGGCTGATGCCGTATCCGCTGGAGGTCCCCGGCCCGTTCGGCTGCTGGATCGCCACCGGTTCGGCGGATTACATCTTCTTCCAGCAGGAGACCACGAAGTCCCACCAGGATCACATCATCCTGCACGAACTCGGGCATATGCTCGCCGATCATCATCCCGGTGGCGACGCCGAACCCGCCGACTTCCTGCGCGGCCCCTCCCCGGGGCTCGACGGGGACGCGGTACACCGCGCTTTACGCCGCACCTCCTACGATGAGGCGCACGAATGGGAAGCCGAGACCGTGGCGACCATCATCCTCGAATGGGCGTCGGTCTTGAACTACACGATTCCCCGTCGCGCCGACGACGATGACGTCCGCCGCGTCCAAGGCGCGCTGGGCGACCATCAAGGGTGGCTGTGAACTCGCTGTTCTCCCCTCTCAACGTCGTGGCGATGGTGCTGTTCGCGACGGCGCTCGCCTGGCGGATCTACCAGACGTACCGGGCGCCCCGGCTGCTGCCGAACTGGGCGATCACGATCACGATCGTCTGCGTCGCCGGGTCCTTCCTCGCGCAGCAGAAGGTCATCTCCGGCTGGCTCGACGGGCTGACGGGCCGGGGCACGGGCCGCCTGGTCAACAACATCATGCTCGCCATCGGGGTGTGCGCGCTGTTGATCGTGTTCCTCGGCTCCGCGCTGGGCCCACGCAGGCCGGGGCGTGTCCTGTTCGAGCTCGTCCCGCTCTCCGGCGCGATCGCGCTGATGCTGGTCGCCATGGCCCTCACCCCACCGGAGGTGCGCGGGCTCGCGCTGAGCCCGAAGCTCGTGCACGTGCCCGGGGTGGCGCTGTTCTACCTCGGTGCCGGGATCTACCTGATCTACGGCCTCGCCGCGTGCGCCTGGTGGATCTTCCGCTACATCCGCACCGCGGACCGCCATCTGAAGACCGGGCTGAAACTCAGCGCCGCCGGGCTGATCTGCCTGTCCGTCGGCAGTGTGTTCCGCGCGCTCTACATCGTGATCGCGTGGGCGTTCGGGCCGTCGGTCCCGCTTCTGCTCACCGTCGCCGTCCCGTTGGTACTGCTCGGGATCGTGCTCTTCCTCGCCGGGATCACCTATCCCGGCGCCCGTGCGCGGTTCGCCGCGCTGCGCCGCCGTCGCCAGCACCGGCGCCACCACGACGAGCTCACCCCGCTGTGGACCGCGCTGGCCGGGATCTACCCGAACATCGTGCTCCGGACCACGCCGCAGGGCAGGTGGGAACGGTGGCGCCCGCGCACGGTCCACCGCCGCTACTACCGCCGCGTGATCGAGATCCGGGACGGGCTCGTGCAGCTGAGCCCCTACCTGGAAACCGATCTCACCGCGCTCGCCGCCGACGATCCGCGGGCGGCGGCGGAAGCGCTGAAGACGGCGATCGCCAGGCAGACCGCGGGTGAGGAGACCGACGGGCGGGCGAAACTCGTGCTCCCCGGCGGCGCCACCGACATCGAATCCGATGTGCGGCCGCTGCTCGCCCTGTCCGCCGCCGTCTCCAGGAGCGAGGCATGACCGCACAACTTCTGCTGACGGCGGAACGTGTTCTGCCGCGGCCGAGCACACCGGTCGAAGACGGAGCCGTTCTCGTCGAGGGCGGCCGGATCCTCGCGGCGGGCCCTCGGGCCGAGGTCGTGGCCCAGGCGTCGCCGGAGGCCGAAAGGCTCGACTTCCCCGGAGCGACGCTGCTGGCCGGCCTGTTCAACGCCCACGTGCACCTGGCCTTCGACGCCTCGCGCGAGATGCTGCCGAACTTCCTGGCGAGCAGCGACGACGCTCTCCGCGCGGGCGCCAAGGACCGGTTGGGGCAGTTGCTGCGCAGCGGCGTCACGACGGTGCGGGATCTCGGCGATCGCGACGCGCTGGGCGCGCGGGTCCGGGCGGAACTCGAAGGCACCGCCGCGCCGCGTCTGCTGACCGCGGGATCGCCCTTGACCGTCCTCAAAGGACACTGCCACTTCTTCGGCGGCGAGGTCGCGGACGACGCCGCGATCCGGGCCATGATCGACGCCAACGCGGCCGCCGGCGCGGACGTGATCAAGGTGATGGCCAGCGGCGGCCAGATCACCGAGGGCGGCGCGGACATGTGGGAGTCGCAGTTCGACGTCCGGGCGCTGCGCCTGATCGTCGAGCACGCTGCACGCCACGGGCTCCCGGTCGCGGCGCACGCCCACGGCTCCGACGCGATCGAAGCGTCGGTCGAGGCGGGGGTCCGCACGATCGAGCACTGCACCTGGATGACCGGGCCCCAGCGGCAGGACAGGCGTGAAGGCGTCGCCAAGCGCATGGCGGCCGAGGGCATCGCGGCGTGTTCGACGAGCAGCCGCAACTGGCGGATGCTGGCCGAGCGCATGGGCGAGGAACTCGCGAAAACCGTGTACGGACGGCTGTCCTGGCTGGAGGAGCTGGGCGTCCCACTGCTGGCGGGGACGGACGCCGGGCTGCCCGGCTCGGTCTTCGACGACCCCGTCGGGGCCCTCGAACTCTACGAATGGCTCGGTTTCGGCAGGCGCCGGATCCTCGAGATCGCGACCGAGGACTCCGCCGCCGGGCTCGGCCTCGGCGACGTCACCGGGCGGCTCGCCCCCGGCCTGAGCGCCGACGTCCTGGTGGTCGACGGCGATCCGCTCGCCGATCTTTCCGCGCTCCGGAACGTCCGCCTGGTGCTTGCGCGCGGGATGGTGGCGAGCGGCTCGGCTTGATCGAGTCCGGTCTACTCGACGCCGACGGGTGCCTCGTGGTCAAGACGTGTCGCGAAAGCCACTTTCGCGACACCAGCACCGCGGCCGTAAGGGGACACAGGGGGCGGCACTGCCAAGGGCAGTTGCGAAGGGGACTTTCCCCGCATCCGATGCGGCGAAAGTCCCCTTCACGACACCCGGCACCGTCTTGACAGCCAAGAGAACCTGAATCACCACTCACGACCCACTCGCCTCATCCCGGCCGTCGAACGGACAGGTTTGGTGACAGTGTTTTAAAACAGTGTTATCGTTGTCTCATGGAAGAACCGATCAAACTGTTCACCGTCATCGCGCTCATTTCCCTGCCGACGGTGATGTACGGCGGCTATGCGCTGATGGGTGTCCTGCGCGACAAGAAGCTGACCGAACACCAGCGCGGGATGTTCCGCGCCGGCCACGCGCACGCCGGTGTCCTGCTGGTTCTCGCGCTGGTCGTCCTGCAGATCCTCGGGCAGACCGGGCTCCCGGCCGCCGCGCTGTGGATCGTCTGCTTCCTGCTGCTGTTCGGCGTGCTCGCCCAGTCCGGCGGCTTCTTCCTGCACCTGGCGCCGGGCAAGGGCAAGCTCGGCGGGCGGGTCACCAGCGCCGGGGCGGTGCTGCTCGGAGCGGCGATCCTGACCACCGCGTACGGCGTCGCCTTCGCTGGTTAAGCTTGTTGACGTGCCTGAATACCTGCCGACAGCCCCCGCCAAGGGGACCCGCGACTTCCTGCCCGCCGAGATGTCCGTCCGGACGCAGGTGTTCGGCCATCTCTACGACGTGCTCGAACTGCGGGGATTCCTCCGCTACGACGGGCCCATCCTCGAACCCGCCGAGATCTACGAGCGGAAGTCCGGGCAGGAGATCGCGGACCAGCAGCTGTACACGCTGACCACCAAGGGCGGCGAGCGGCTGGCGCTGCGCCCGGAGATGACGCCGTCGGTCGCCAGGATGATCGCGGGCAACGCCAAGTCGCTGCAGTTCCCGGTGCGCTGGTACAGCCACCCGAACTGCCACCGCTACGAGCGGCCGCAGCGTGGCCGGGTCCGCGAGCACTGGCAGATCAACGCGGACATCTTCGGTTCGGACAGCGCGAACTGCGAGATCGAGATCTTCGAACTCGTCCACGACATGATGAGCGCGCTCGGCGCGACCCCGGACATGTTCCAGGTGCGGGCCAACGACCGGAACCTGCTCTCGTCGGCGCTCACCGACATCGTCGGAGTGACCGCGGAGCAACTGCCGCAGGTGTTCACCCTGGTGGACCGCTGGGAGAAGTCGGACCGGACGAAGCTGAGCGACACCGCGGCCGAGATCGGGCTGACCGACAAGCAGTTCGAGAAGCTGACCGAGATCCTGACCTCCGGCGCGGCCTTGCTCGACGAGCTGCCGGACCAGGTCAAGGAGAACTCGAACCTGGTCAAGGTGCTGAACAGCGGCGCCGCGGACCTGATCACCTTCGATCCGATGATCGTGCGCGGGCTCGCGTACTACACGTCGACCGTGTTCGAGGTCTTCGACACCTCTCCGGAGAACCGTCGCGCCCTCTTCGGCGGCGGCCGGTACAGCGACCTGGCGTCGTTGTTCACGTCGCAGCAGATCCCCGGGATCGGCTTCGGCATGGGCGACGTCACGCTGATCGACTTCCTCGACACGCACGGCCTCACCCCGAAACCGCGCAGCGAGGTCGACGTCGTGGTGATCCCGGTGATCGAAGAACTCACCGACGCGTCCCGCGAGGTCGCGGGACGGCTCCGGAAGGCCGGGCTGCGCACGTCCACGCCCGTCGAGCTTCGCAAGCTGGGCAAGGAACTCACCCGGGCGGACAAGGCCGGGGCGCGGGCCGTGGTGATCGTGGGCCAGGAGGACTGGGACGCCGGGAACGTGACCGTGCGCGGTCTCGCGACCCGCGAGCAACAGACCGTGGCCGTCGACGGCGTGGTCGACGCGGTCAACTCCCTGCTCTGACAACGCTACAAAGCCGGCGCCCCTTGATCGGGGCGCCGGCTTTGTCGTGTTCAGCGGGACAGCATGCGCATGGCCGCTTCGGGGTAGCGCTCCCCCGCGACCGCGTCTGCGGGCACCGCCTCCTCGATCGCGGCGACGTCCTCGGCGCTCAGGTTCAGACCGACGGACGCGACGTTCTCTTCGAGGTACTTGCGGCGCTTGGTACCCGGGATCGGCACGACGTCGTCACCCTGCGCCTGCACCCAAGCCAGCGCGAGCTGGCCGGCGGTGACGCCCTTCTGCTCGGCCAACGCGCGCAGTGCCTCGACCATCGCCAGGTTCCGCTCCAGGTTGCCCTCGGCGAACCGCGGCTGGGTCGTCTGACGGAAGTCGCCCTCCGCGAAGTCCTCTTTGGACTTGAAGCGACCGGTGAGGAAACCGCGGCCCAGCGGGGAATACGGCACCAGCCCGATGCCGAGTTCACGGCAGACCGGGACGACCTCGTTCTCGATGTCGCGCGACCACAGCGACCACTCGGTCTGCACGGCCGTCACCGGATGCACGGTGTGCGCCCGCCGGATCGTCTCCGCACCGGCCTCGGACAGCCCGATGTGCCGGATCTTCCCCTGCTCGACCAGCGAGGACAGCGCGCCCGCGGTCTCCTCGATCGGCACGTCCGGGTCGACGCGGTGCTGGTAGTAGAGGTCGATGTGGTCGACGTTCAACCGGCGAAGCGAAGCCTCGACCTGTTGGCGCACATAGAATTCGTCGCCCCGGATCCCGCGCTTCGAGGGATCCTCCTCGTCGCGCACGATGCCGAACTTGGTCGCCAGCACCACCTGGTCCCGTTTGCCTGCCAGCGCGCGGCCGACCAGTTCCTCGTTGCGGCCGAAGCCGTACATGTCGGCGGTGTCGATCAGAGTGACGCCCAGTTCGATCGCGCGGTGGATCGTCGCGATCGATTCGGTGTCGTCACCTTGGCCGTAGAACTCGCTCATGCCCATGCAGCCGAGCCCCTGCGCGCCGACTTCCAGCGTGCCGAGCCTGCGGGTGGGCAGGGTGGAACCCGTCATGATCTCTCTCGCAATTCTCTGGGTTTTACTTACCGGCGGCGCGGGCGAGCCGCTCCGGGTAACGCTCACCGGCGATCGCCTCGGCGGGCGCGGCCTTTTCGATGGCCTCGATGTCCACTTCGGACAGTTTCAGGTCCGCGGCGGCGGCGTTCTCTTCGAGGTACTTGCGGCGTTTGGTGCCCGGGATCGGCACGACGTCGTCACCCTGCGCCTGCACCCAAGCCAGCGCGAGCTGGCCGGCGGTGACGCCCTTCTGCTCCGCCAGCGCGCGCAAAGCGTCGACGATGGCCATGTTGCGCTCGAAGTTCCCCTCGGCGAACCGGGGAAGCCCGCGGCGCATGTCGTCCGCCGGCAGGTCCTTCACCGACGTCACGCTGCCGGTGAGGAACCCGCGGCCGAGCGGCGAGAACGGCACGACGCCGATGCCCAGCTCGCGAACGGTCGAGAGGATCTCGCCTTCGATGCCGCGGGTCCACAGGGACCACTCGCTCTGCAGCGCCGTCACCGGGTGGACGGCGTGCGCGCGACGGATAGTCTCGGCACCGGCCTCGGAGATTCCGGCGAACCGGATCTTCCCCTCCTGGACCAGCTCCGCGAGCGCACCCCAGGTCTCTTCGACCGGCGTGTTCGGGTCGACGCGGTGCTGGTAGTAGAGGTCGATGTGGTCGACGTTCAGCCGTCGAAGGGACTCTTCGCAGCTCTGCTTGACGTACGCCGCGTCGCCGCGAGCGGACATCCCGCCGTCCTTGTCCCAGACGATGCCGAACTTGGTCGCCAGCACGACCTGGTCCCGCTTGCCCGCGATCGCGCGGCCGACCAGCTCCTCGTTCGCTCCCGCGCCGTAGACGTTCGCGGTGTCGAGCAGGGTCACGCCCAGCTCGAGGGCACGGTGGACGGTGGCGATCGACTCCGTGTCGTCGTCGCGGACGCCGTAGGCCTGGCTCATCCCCATGCAGCCGAGCCCCTGCGCGCCGACCTCCAGCCCGCCGAGCCTCCTGGTGCTGATCACGCTGAAATTCCCTCCACGGTGGCTCCGGTGCCGAGCACCTTGCGTTCCACCTGGTCGTAGTGGTCGATCTTGTAGTCGAGGATGTCGAGGCAGTTCTGCAACTCGGCGATCCGGTCGGCGACCGATTGGCGCTGGTCGACCAGGATCGCCTTGCGCCGCCCCGCGCTCGCCGCGCCGTGGTGGCGCAGGGAGGCGTACTCGCGCATCCGCTTGATGGGCATGCCGGTCAGGCGGAGCTTGGTCAGGAACCCCAGCCACCCGAGGTCGTCGTCGGTGTAGGCGCGGCGCCCGGCGGCGTCCCGCGCCGGGGGCTCGACGAGTTTGATGCGCTCGTAGTACCGGAGAGTGTCGATGGACAGTCCGCTACGTCGCGCGGCTTCCGCTATCGAGTAGCTCATGCGAACGACAGTACGACCTGGAGTGCGCTCCAGGTCAACTCCGAATCCGAGCGATTGATAACAGCGTTGCGCTACCCTCCGTACATGCCCCGCCCCAGGACGCACGACGAGAACCTCCGGCTGAAACTGCTGGACCGCGCCGGTGAACTCATCTCGGCCGACGGCCCCAAGGCGCTGAGCCTCCGCAAACTGGCCGCCGACGTCGGCACGTCCACCACCGCGGTCTATTCACTCTTCGGCGGGAAAACGGACCTCGTCAGCGCCCTGTTCACCGAGGGGTTCCGCCGCTTCGGGCGCCGGATGTCCAAGGTCACGCTGAGCGGCGACCCGGTCGAGGACCTGGTGCGGCTCGGCGTCGCGTACCGGGAAAGCGCGCTGGCCGACCCGCATCTCTACGCGATCATGTTCACGAAGTCGGTGCCGGGTTTCGAACCGGCGGAGGAGACGTCCGAGCAGGCTCGCGCCACGATGGCGCCGCTGGAGGGGACGATCCGCAAGGCCGTCGCCGACGGCGTCTTCCTCGACGTGCCGCCCGAGGTCGTCACGGTCGCGTGCTGGGGTTTCGTGCACGGGCTCGTGTCGCTGGAGCTGAACGGGAACCTTCCGGAGCAGTACACCGTGAGCACGGCTTACGAGACCGCGCTGCGGGTGAACGCCGCGGGCTGGCTGCGGCGGTGACCTGCGTTTAGCGGGCTAATCGCGATCCGTCCCGCTTCGCGCCGGCCTGCGCTGGGGCCCTGGCGTGCAGGTCCGTGAAGGCCTCCTTGAGGGACTCTGGGTCTCCCAAGGAGGCCTTCACGGACTTCGGCGATGGCCCCGGGGGCACGACCTGCGTTTAGCGGGCTAATCGCGATCCGTGGGCCACGCCGAGCGCGCAAGTACATGAAGGCCCCCATCCTTGCGCCCAGCTCCGTGAAGGACCCCTTCATGTACCGACCCCAAAGCGCGTGAAGGCCCCCTTCCCTCGGCTGAGCCGAGGGAAGGGGGCCTTCACGCGCACCCCAAGCGGGCCGGATCGCGTTTAGCCCGCTAAACGCAGGTCAGTAGAGCGGAAGGGCGCCCTGGTACAGAGTCGCCCCTGCAGCGTCCAGGACGGTGACGCTCACCCGCGCGTGCTCCAAGTCATCACTGACCCCGTCCGGGATCCAGGCCGCGAAAGTCCCGTCCGCGACCGTCGCGTCGATCGTCGTGCCGGTCCCGAAGTCGAGCTTCACGACCGCCGCGGCCTCGGGAACGACTCCCAGGTACGTGTTCCGGACCGGGACGCGGTTCCCGTTCCGGTCCACCCTGCCGACCGTCTCGGCCCGCAACGTGCGCACAGGCCCCGCGGACCGCGGCGGATCGGGAAAGACCCGGTAGTACGCGGTCTTCCCGTCTGCGTACCCGAGCCCGCCTTGGCACACGATGGCCTGGCCACCCAGGCGAGCGACGACCACTCCGACGTCCTGGCCTTCGAGTAACGCGCCGACCCGGTAGGCGTCCTCGTCGGCCACCGTGTCGGACGCTCCCTCCGTGCACACCTTGAAGAACTCACCCGCGGGCATGGCACGGTCGGGAACCGGGAGCACCGGTTTGTCGAGCCTCGACGCGGCCGGCTCCGGCGCGGGCCGAAGGGGATACGGCGCCTGGTACCCGGGCGGCCGGGATTGTTCCCCGGGAGTAGGCCCGACCGCGTAGGTGGTCCGCGACGGCTTCATCGGCGCGATGTGCACGAACAGGTTCCCCGGCCGGAAGACCGGGATGTCCCGCATGGACTGTGATGCCTCGTTCTGGCCCGTCAACTCAAGTTTCGGCCAGTCCGGATCGGCGATGCCCGCGACCGTCCCGGCCCGGGTCATCAGCAGGGCCGCTGTCCGCGCGCCGTCGGTGTAGGCGGGAACGGCGTTCGGGTCGGACACGGTCGCCGTCATCAGCGTGGTCTCGCAGAAGAAGGGTTTGTCGTCCGCCGTCATCGCGACGACGGTGACCGGCGGCGAGATGACGGTGAACCGCGGCACCCATGCGTTCCGCGCCGGGAAGCTCGCCGCCCTCCCTTCGGACTGGACGACGGCCCAGCACCGGTTCATCGCCTCCTCCGCCCTCGGCCAGTCGAGGGAGAAGTCAGGGTTCGCGACGACGGGCCCCTGTCCGTCCGGCTCCCGGATGAGCACGGTCGTGATCAGGGCACCCGCGAGGACCAGGACGACGGCGGCCGCGGCGGCGACGATCGGCCAGCGCCGCCGCTCGGGTTTTCCCATGCCCTCCCGCAGGGACATCCGCAGGTTGTCGAGCACTTCCGGGGGGAGTTCGCGCCTGCCGGGCAGGCCGAGTTCGTCGGTCATTTCTCCTCCAGGGCGGCCCGCAGCTGCGTACGGGCCCGCGAGATGTGGGCGCGAACGGTCACCTCGGCGACGCCGAGCAGTTCGGCGGCGTCGGCGGAGGAGAGATCGCCGAGCAGGCAGAGTTCGACGGCTTTCCGTTGTGATTTCGGCAGCTTCGCGACCAAGGCGAGCACCTGCCGAAGGCGGTCTTCGCCGTCGAGCTGGTCGACGACGGTGTCGGCGTGGTCGGACACCGACCGGGGCTCGGGTAGCCGCCGGACGAGCCGGAGCCGCCGCCCGGTGCTGCGGTGTTCGCTGCGCGCGAGGTTCCCCGCGACGGTGTACAGCCACGGCAACGCGCTGTCGCGGATGAGCGTGATGTCCGCCCGGCGCCGCCAGGCGGTGAGGAACGTCGTCGACGTCAGGTCTTCGGCCGACGCCCACGACCCGGTGAGCCGGTAGGCGTGGTTCCACACCGGCTGCGCGTGGCGCTCGAACAGCTCGGTGAACGCCGCGTGATCACCGCCCGCGGCCGCCCGCCAAAGCTCCGTGTCGCTCCTGTCGGGAGGAGGTTCGCTCGAGTCCACCGGCACCCCCACCGTTCCGGTCACTGTTCTGGTCACATCTGTCAGTGACCGGCAACGGCGGAGATGTTGCGAAAGGGATCAGACGGCCCCGTACTGCCGGTCTCCGGCGTCCCCGAGACCCGGCACGATGAACCCGGAGTCGTTCAGCCGCTCGTCGATGCTCGCGGTCACCACTCGCAGCGGCAGCCCGGTCTTCTTCAGGTGCTCGATGCCCTCGGGAGCCGCCAGCGCGCAGATCGCGGTGACGTCGGTGGCGCTGCGGTCGGTGAGCAACCGGATCGTGTACTCCATCGACCCGCCGGTCGCGAGCATCGGGTCGAGCACCATCACCGGCCGGTCGGCGAGCGATTCGGGCAGCGACTCGAGATACGGCGTCGGCTTGAGCGTCTCCTCGTCGCGCGCGAGGCCGACGAAACCCATTTGGGCGTCCGGGATCAGCTTGTGCGCCTGGTCCGCCATCCCGAGCCCCGCGCGCAGCACCGGCACGAGCAGCGGCGGGCTCGCCAGCGCGTAGCCGTCGGTGCGCGCGACCGGGGTGTGGATCCGCTCGATCCGCACGGGCATGTCGCGCGTGGCTTCGTAGACCAGCATGACGGTCAGTTCGTGCAGCGCCGCGCGGAAGGCGGCGCTGTCGGTGCGCGCGTCGCGCATGGTGGAGAGCCTGGCCTTGGCCAGCGGGTGATCAACGACGTGCACATCCATGCCGGTCAATTTAGCCCGTCACGCCTGCCGCGCGAACCAGCCGACCCAGCGGCGCTGCCAGGGTGTCTCCACGGAACGCTTGTCGTGGTTGGCCCGCGCCCACGCCACCGCCTCGTCGGCGCTCAGCCCGGAAAGGGTGGCGAGGCAGGACAGCACCGTGCCGGTCCGCCCCACTCCGCCGTAACAGGCGACCTCGACGCCTTCGCCCGCCGCCGCCCGGGTGTGCAGGTCGACGATCCGGCGCCGCGCGTCCGCCCAGTCCGTCGGCAGGAGGAAATCGGGCCAGCGGATCCACGCCCGCTCCCAGTCCATTTTGTGATCGTGCTTCCGGCGCAGTTTCGTGCCGCCCAGATACAGTCCGAAATCCGGCGAAGGCCCGTCCGGCCAGGGACGACCCAGGCCCCGTCCGCGCACCTTGACCCCGTCCGGCAGCTCGACGGCGCCGGGTAGTGAGTTCCCCATCACGGGAGGATGCCACTGTCGACCGGAAGATGGACGCTTGGCCCTCTCCTCGGCGCTAGGCTCCTCCGGGTGAGTGAAGAGCCGGCCCTGCCGGGCCCCGAACAGATGCGCATCTCCGACGCCGACCGCGAGCAGGTCGCGCAGGTGCTGCACGCGGCGATGTCCGAAGGACGCATCACCATCAACGAGCTGGAAGAGCGGCTCACCATCGTGTACGCGGCAAAGACCTTCGGGGACCTCAAACCGGTCACCGCGGATCTGCCGCGGTCGAGCACGGCGATCCAGCCGGCGACCTCGCGCGCGCTCGGCCTGCCCGACGACCGCATCGGCGGGCATCCGGGCTCCGGCGCCTCGATCGCCGTCATGTCGGGTGCGTCGCGCAAGGGCAGCTGGGTGGTCCCGCCGCAGCACAACAGTTTCGCGTTCTGGGGCGGCACCGATCTCGACCTGCGGCACGCGCGGTTCGCCGAGAAGCACTCGACGATCACCGCGGTCGCGATCATGGGCGGGATCGACATCGTCGTACCCGACGACATCAACGTGGACGTCACCGGAATCGGCTTCATGGGCGCTTTCGAACTGGAGGATCGCGCCGGGACTCCCCCGGCACCGCCGACGGCGCCGACGGTGAAGATCACCGGCCTGGCATTCTGGGGCGGAGTCACCGTCATCCGGAAGCCACGCAAGAAGGACGTGCCGGGAATCGAAGGCTGACCATAACCTGGGGGGACTTTCAGATGCGCCGAAGTTTCGTCGCGATCGCTTGTGCCGCACTGCTTTCCGTCACCGCCTTCCCGGCTGTGGCCGCCGAGAAGACCGATCCGCGCCAGGCCGCGATGGACGTGGCGGTCGCCGCGGGCATCCCCGGCATGGTCGCCGTTTCCGACGATTTCCGCGGTGTGAGCGGCGTCGCGAACATCGACCGGCCGGGCAAGCCCGACGCGTCGGGCCGCTGGCGGATCGCGAGTGTGTCGAAGGTGTTCGTCGCGACGCTGGTCCTGCAGCTGGTGGCGGAAAAGCGCGTCGGGCTGGACGAGCCCGTCCAGCGTTACCTTCCGGGGCTGCTGCCGTATCCGGAGCCGATCACCGTCCGCCAGCTGTTGCAGCACACCAGCGGCCTCCCGCGCGACCTGGCCCCCGAGGACACCTGGGCATCCGGCCCGGAGGTCGACACCGAACGCTTCGTGCACTTCGACAGCGACGATCAGATCCGGTTGAGCGTCACGAAGCAGCCGCTGCAGTTCAAGCCCGGCACGAGCTGGGCATACTCGAACACCGGCTACAACGTCCTCGGCCTGCTGGTCGAGAAGACCACGCGCAAGCCGCTGGAACGCGCGCTCGCCGAGCGGATCACCGGGCCGCTGCACCTGCGCGACACCTCGCTCCCCCGCGACTTCCCGTTCCTGCTCCGCCAGGCCGCCCGCGGCTACGAGCAGCTGTACGACGCGCCGCGCGGCCTCACCGACGTCACCACCTACAACTACTCGCGCTACTTCGGCGCGGGCGGCATGGTGTCTTCGGGCAAGGACCTCAACCGTTTCTTCGAGGCGCTGCTCGGCGGCCGTCTGCTGCCCGCGGACCTGCTGAAGCAGATGAAAACCACGGTCCCGTTGGGCGGCGGCACGGAGTACGGCCTCGGCCTGATGAAGCTGAACCTCAAGGCGGCGGGCGCCTGCGCCGAGGACATCTCGATCTGGGGGCACGGCGGCGACCTGCCCGGCTTCGCCACCCTCAGCTTCCACGACGAGTCCGGCAAGGACATCTCGACGCTGGCCACCGTGGACCTCACCGCGTCACCGGACGCCGCGCTCAAACGTCAGCTGCCGATGATCTCCGAGTTCTGCGCCCCCGTGGTGCCTTCGACCAGGGCGGTCGCCCAGGCCCCGGTGCCCAGCCTGTAGGCCGCTTACACTCACCCGTATGACAGCTACGACCAGCTCGTCAGCGGAGACGGCCACCCCGTCGCCGCTGGCGGACGCGACTCGCGACGAGGCGAGCCTGCGCCGGTTCCTGCACGGGCTGCCTGGTGTCGACCAGGTCGGCGTCGAGCAGCGGGCGGCGGGACTCGGCACGCGCAGTATCAAGAAGGCCGCCAAGCTCTGGGCGATCGACACCGCCATTTCGATGGTCGACCTGACGACCCTCGAAGGCGCCGACACCCGGGGCAAGGTCCGCGCGCTCGCCGCGAAGGCCATGCGGCCGGATCCGGAACGCCCGGACACCCCGCGGGTCGCGGCCGTGTGCGTGTACCCGGACATGGTCGAGACGGCTGTCGAGGCGCTTCTCGGCACCGGCATCCACGTCGCGAGTGTCGCCACCGGCTTCCCGGCGGGCCGCACGAGCCGCGAGATCAAGCTGGCCGACACCAAGATCGCCGTCGACGCGGGCGCCGCCGAGATCGACATGGTGATCGACCGCGGCGCGTTCCTGGAAGGCCGTTACCTGGAGGTCTTCGAGGAGATCCAGGCCATCAAGGCCGCCTGCGGCAGCGCTCATCTCAAGGTCATCCTCGAAACCGGCGAGCTCGCCACCTACGACAACGTCCGCCGCGCGTCCTGGCTCGCGCTGCTGGCGGGCGGCGACTTCATCAAGACCTCCACCGGCAAGGTCTCGCCCGCCGCGACGCTGCCGGTCACCCACGTGATGCTGCAGGCCGTCCGCGACTGGTTCGTCCAGACCGGTGAACTGCGCGGCGTCAAACCGGCCGGGGGCATCCGGACGACCAAGGACGCGATCAAGTACCTGGTCGCGGTGCACGAGGTCGCCGGCGAGCAGTGGCTGACCCCCGATCTGTTCCGGTTCGGGGCGTCCAGCCTGCTCAACGACCTCCTGCTGCAGCGCCGCACCCAGGCCGACGGCCACTACAGCGGTCCCGACTACGTGACGGTGGACTGATCCATGGGCATCTTCGAGTACGCGCCCGCGCCCGAATCGCGCGACCTCGCGAACCTCAAACCGCATTACCGGCCGTTCGTGAACGGCGAATTCGTCGACGGCTCGGGTGAGCCGCTCAAGACGATCAACCCCGCCACCGAAGAGGTGCTCGCCGAGGTCGGCACGGCGTCAGTGTCCGATGTGGACAGTGCGGTGAAGGCCGCGCGCAAGGCGTACAACACTGTCTGGTCCAAGATGCCGGGCTCCGAACGCGCCAAGTACCTGTTCCGCATCGCGCGCCTGATCCAGGAGCGGTCGCGGGAACTGGCCGTGCTGGAAAGCCTCGACAACGGCAAGCCGATCAAGGAATCACGCGATTCCGACGTGCCGACGGCCGCCGCGCATTTCTTCTACCACGCCGGCTGGGCCGACAAGCTCGACTACGCGGGCTACGGCCCGAACCCGAAGCCGCTCGGTGTCGCGGGCCAGGTCATCCCGTGGAACTTCCCGCTGCTGATGCTGGCGTGGAAGATCGCGCCCGCGCTGGCCACCGGCAACACCGTGGTGCTCAAGCCCGCGGAGACCACGCCGCTGACCGCGCTCGTGTTCGCGGAGATCTGCCAGCAGGCCGAACTCCCGCCCGGCGTGGTGAACATCCTGCCCGGCGCCGGGGACATCGGCGCCGCGCTCGTGGGCCACGGCGACGTGAACAAGGTCGCCTTCACCGGATCGACCGAGGTCGGCAAGGCCATCCAGCGTCAGATCGCGGGCACCGCGAAGAAGCTGACGCTGGAGCTGGGCGGCAAGGCGGCGAACGTCGTCTTCGACGACGCTCCGCTGGACCAGGCCGTCGAGGGGATCGTCAACGGGATCTTCTTCAACCAGGGCCACGTGTGCTGCGCGGGCTCGCGCCTGCTGGTGCAGGAGTCCATCGCCGAAGAGCTGCTCGAGAAGCTGCGGTACCGCGTCTCGACGCTGCGGCTGGGCGACCCGCTGGACAAGAACACCGACATCGGCGCGATCAACTCCGCCGAGCAGCTCGCGAAGATCAAGGGCCTGGTGGAATCCGGCGACGCCGAGGGCGCGCAGCGCTGGACCAGCCCGTGCCCGGTGCCGGAACGCGGTTTCTTCTTCGCCCCCACCGTGTTCTCCGATGTCCAGCAGTCGATGCGCATCGCCCGCGAGGAGATCTTCGGGCCGGTGCTTTCGGTGCTGACCTTCCGCACGCCGGACGAGGCCGTCACCAAGGCGAACAACACGCCGTACGGACTCTCCGCCGGGATCTGGACCGAGAAGGGTTCGCGCATTCTCTGGATGGCGAACCAGCTCCGCGCCGGCGTCGTCTGGGCCAACACGTTCAACCGCTTCGATCCCGCCGCGCCGTTCGGCGGCTACCAGGAGTCGGGTTTCGGCCGCGAAGGCGGACGCACCGGACTGGAGGCCTACCTCGATGTCTGACCGTATTTCGGTGGCGAAGACCTACAAGCTCTACATCGGCGGCAAGTTCCCGCGCTCGGAATCCGGCCGCGTGTACCCGGTCACCGACAGCAAGGGCAAGTTCCTGGCGAACGCCTCGCACGCGTCCCGCAAGGACGTTCGCGACGCGGTTTCCGCCGCCCGCAAGGCTTTCGGCGGTTGGTCGGCGGCGACCGCGTACAACCGCGGCCAGGTGCTGTACCGGGTGGCGGAGATGCTGGAAGGCCGCCGCGAACAGTTCGTCGCGGAGGTTTCGGCGTCCGAAGGCGTCGCGGCGAAGAAGGCACAGTCCCTTGTGGACGCTTCGATCGACCGCTGGGTCTGGTACGCGGGCTGGACGGACAAGATCGCGACAGTGCTCGGCGCGGCCAATCCGGTCGCGGGCCCGTACTTCTCCTTCACCGTGCCGGAACCGACCGGTGTCGTCGGAGTGCTGGCGCCGCAGCAGTCGTCGTTGCTGGGTCTGGTGAGCGTGCTGGCCCCGGTGCTGGCGACCGGCTCGACCGCGGTGGTCGTCTCCAGCGCGGACCGGCCGCTGCCCGCGATCACCCTGTCGGAGGTCCTGGCGACGTCCGACCTGCCCGGCGGGGTCGCGAACATCCTGACCGGCCGCGCGTCTGAGCTGGGCTCGTGGCTCGCGTCGCACGGAGACGTCAACGCCCTCGACCCGACCGGCGCCGAGCCGTCCGCGCGGGCGGACCTGGCGCGGGAGGCCGCGGGGACCGTGAAGCGGGTCCTGACCGTTCCGGACACCGAGCCGGACTGGACCGCGGACGCCGACATCTCGCGGCTGCGGCGGTACCTGGAGGCGAAGACCGTCTGGCATCCGCTGGGTGTCTGACCCTTGTCCATTGCGCAGTTGGACACCTGACCGCGCCCGGGTCGAGGGCTGAAGGGGACTTTCCCCGCGTCTCACGCAGCGAAGGGAGCTTTCCCCGCGTGACATGCGGGGAAAGTCCCCTTCAGCCACTCCCCCAGACCTCACGGATCCAGATCGGCCCCGGTCAGCGCGCGTCCCGGCAGCGGCTCGTTCGTGCCGACGGCCCGCAGGCCGTCGATCATGATCCCGATGCACCGCCTCGTCGCCATCCGCGCGACCTCCTCGCCCTTGCCCGGCATCTGCCGCAGCAACGTCGCGAACAGGATCGCGACGTCACCGGTGGCGACGTCCGTCCGGAGCCTGCCCTCCGCCTGCGCGCCTCGGACGAAAGCGTCCATCACCAGCAGTAACTCATCTCGCAGGGCCTTGATCGCGGGATCACTCTTCAGGATCGCCAGCGCGCGGGGCGACACCATCGCGAGCTGGATGCTCAGCTGCAATTCCATCGACTGGTGCAGCAGCCGGATCAGCGCCTCCCAGTCCGAGGCCTCCTGATCCCTCGCGGCCTTCGCGTCCCTCAGGACCCGGTCGAAGTTGTCGACGGCGACCGCCCGGATCAGCGCGTCGCGGTCCGGGAACCGCCGGTACAGGGTGCCGACGCCGACGCCGGCCGCGCGCGCGATCTCCTCCATCGGGACCTCGGCGCCTTGGGCGGCGAAGATGGTTCTCGCGGCGGCCAGGATCTGATCCCGGTTCCGGCGCGCGTCGGCGCGCAAGCGGGTCTCGGGGTCGGCAGTCATGATCCTCGCCTCTCGAAGGGTCCTTCAGGGCCGTGATTCTCGCACGTGAGGACGTGCCCTTCACGCTTCCCGGGAAACCACCCCTTCGCGAGTGGACGACCCGTCTCCACTTGAGTACCTTGGTGGCATAAGCGGAATGAAACCATCCGCATACGTTTTGGGGTCCCCTGTCCGCTATCGCCGAACCCACCCGACATCTGGGGAAGGACAACCCGATGACCGACGTCGAGGAAACCACCGCGACTTTGCCGCTGGCCCGGAAATGCCCGTTTTCGCCACCGCCCGAATACGAGACGCTTCGCGAGAAAAGTCCGGTTTCCCGGGTCGGTCTCCCGTCCGGGCAAACGGCTTGGGCACTCACCCGGCTCGAAGACATCCGCGAAATGCTGAGCAGCCCGCATTTCAGTTCCGACCGGCGGAATCCGGCGTTCCCGCTGCTGGTGGCGCGCCCGGTCCGCCAGGAGGACGATGCGTTCCGGCCGTCCCTCATCGGGATGGACCCGCCGGAGCACAGCCAGGCCCGGCGTGACGTCGTCGGGGAATTCACGGTCAAACGCATGAAGGCGTTGCAGCCGCGGATCCAGCAGATCGTCGACGACCATATCGACGCCCTGCTCGCGGGCCCCCGGCCCGCCGATCTCGTCCAGGCGCTTTCCCTGCCGGTTCCGTCACTGGTGATCTGCGAACTGCTCGGCGTCCCCTATTCGGACCACGATTTCTTCCAGGCGTGCAGTTCCAAGATGCTCAGCCGGGAGGTCAGCCCCGAAGAACGGCAGACGGCGTTCGAGAGCCTCCGGAACTATCTCGACGAACTCGTCACCAAAAAGGAAGCGGACGCCACCGAGGACGACCTCCTCGGCCGCCAGATCCTGAAGCAGCGGGAAACGGGCGAGGCCGACCACGCCGAACTCGTCAGCCTGGCGTTCCTGCTGCTCATCGCCGGACACGAGACCACAGCGAACATGATCTCGCTCGGCACGGTGACCCTGCTGGAGAATCCCGACCAGCTGGCGAAGATCAAGGCGGACCCCGGCAAGACCCTCGCCGCCATCGAGGAACTCCTGCGGGTCTTCACGATCGCGGAAACGGCGACCTCACGCCTCGCCACGGCGGACGTCGAGATCGGCGGAACGCTCATCCGCGCGGGGGAAGGCGTCGTCGGCCTGAGCAACGCGGGCAACCACGACCCGGACGGCTTCGAGAACCCGGACACCTTCGACATCGAACGCGGCGCGCGGCATCACGTCGCCTTCGGGTTCGGGGTGCACCAGTGCCTCGGCCAGAACTTGGCGAGGTTGGAACTCCAGATCGTGTTCGATACGTTGTTCCGGCGAGTGCCGGGCCTCCGGATCGCCGTTCCGGTCGACGAACTGCCGTTCAAGCACGATTCGACGATCTACGGCCTCCACGCCCTTCCGGTCACCTGGTAGGAGGAGCCATGAAGATCATCGCGGACACCGGGAAATGTGTGGGCGCGGGCCAGTGCGTACTCACCGATCCCGATCTGTTCGACCAGAGCGAGGACGACGGGACGGTCATCGTCCTGAACGCCGAGCCCGAAGGCGAAGAGGCGGAAGAGAACGCCCGCACCGCCGTCCATATTTGTCCTGGGCAGGCATTGTCGGTCCTGTGAGACGTGGGGCTCGTGAGTGGTGAGGACGGCTAGGGCCAAGGGTGTTCCAGGTACCTACGGCTGGGCCGGGACCGGAACACTCACCGGCAGCCCCACCAGGCACAACGAGGGCGCGTGAAGGCCCCTCAGTACATGATGGCCCCCTTCCTGTACCTAGGCGCAAGGAAGGGGGCCTTCATGTACTTCGAGCGACCAGCGTGCCGGTACCCGAGAGGGCCGGGGTGGTCGTGAGTGGTGAGGACGGTTCTAACCGTCCTCACCACTCACGAGGCTGTTACTTGACCGCGCCCATCGACAGCCCCCGCACCAGGTGGTTCTGCGCGATCCAGCCGACGATCATCACCGGCAGCGACGCGAGCAGCGCGGCGGCGGACAGCTGCGCCCAGTACAAGCCCTCGCTGGTGATGAACCCGACCAGGAACACCGGCACCGTTCCGGCCCGCGCGGCGGTGAGGTTGACCGAGTAGAAGAATTCGGTCCACGAGAAGATCACGCAGATCAGCGCGGTCGCGGCCACCCCCGGCGCGACCACCGGCATGATGATCTTCCGGAGCAGCACCGGCAGCGTCGCGCCGTCGATCCGGGCGGCTTCGATCATCTCGTGCGGCACCTCCAGGAAGAACGACCGCATCATCCAGATCGCCAGCGGCAGGTTCATCGAGGTGTACAGGATGATCAGCGCCCACACGTTGTCCAGCAGCTGGGTGTTCTGCGAGATCACGTAAAGCGGGATGATCGCCGCCACGATCGGCAGCATCTTCGTCGACAGGAAGAAGCCGAGCGCGTTGCTCGTCCCCTTCACCGGCGCCAGCGAAAGCGCGTACGCCGCCGGGATTCCCAGCAGCAGCACGAAAAGCGTCGAAACGACGGTCACGAACGCCGAGTTCGACAGGTACGGCAGGAAGCCGCGTTCGAGCACGCCCGCGAACTGGTCGAGGGTCGGGGTGAAGAACAGCCGCGGCGGATCGGTGTAGGCGTCGGCCTCCTGTTTGAAGGCCGTGAGGATCATCCACAGCAGCGGGAACACGAACAGGATGGCGATCACCCAGGTCGCGACCGTCAGCGCGCCGGGGCCGAAGCGGCTTTTCATTTCGCGCCTCCCTGGACCGAGAACGTGCGGAACATCAGCCGCAGCGCGAAGGTCGCGACGATCATCGTCAGGATCACGACGATCACGCCCATCGCGGACGACTGCCCGATGTCGAAACCTTGGAACGCCCGCTGGTAGATGTAGAACGGCAGGTTCGTGCTGGCCGTCCCCGGACCTCCTTGCGTCATCAGGAAGATCGCGTCGAAGCTGTTCACGATGTAGATCGCGCCCAGCAGCGTCGCCAGCTGCAGGAACCGGCTCAGATGCGGCAACGTGATCGCGGTGAACGTCCGCCAGCGGCCGGCGCCGTCGACCGACGCGGCTTCCAGCACGTCCTTCGGCTGGCTCTGGAGCCCGGCCAGGATCAGCAGCATCATGAACGGCGTCCACTGCCAGACGACCTGGGCCATCACGGCGGCCAGCGGGAACTCCGAAAGCCAGTCGACGTCGGTGCCGAACACGAAGTGCAGCAACCCGTAGGTCGGATCGAACATCGTCGTCTTCCACAGCAGCGCGCCCGCCGCGGGCAGGATCAGGAACGGCGTGATCAGCAGGGTGCGGACCACGCCGCGGCCGAGGAACTTGCGGTCCAGCAGGATCGCCAGCCCGAGGCCGAGCAACAGCGAGAAGAACACGCACACGACCGTCAGCACCACGGTGTTCAGCAGCGCCCCAAGGAACGTCGAGTCGGCGAAGACGTCGATGTAGTTCCGCAGCCCGACGAAATGCCGCGAGCCGGGACGTACCAGGTTCCACGACTGGAACGAGTAGAACACCGTCAGCACGAAGGGCAACTGCGTCACGGCGACGACGAACAACAGCGCGGGCAGCAGCGGCAGCCGTCGTTTGAACGGCGTATCGGTGCCGCGCTTCGGAGCCGCCTTCTTCGCATGGGCCGGCTCCGGACGGGCAGGAGCGGAGATCGTGGCCATCACTGCACCTCCTGATACGACTTGCCGACGGTCTGCGCGTACTCCTGCGACTGTTGGAGTGCTTCGTCCACGGTGATCTGGCCGGCGATCGCCGCCGAAAGCTGCTGGCTCACGCGGGTGCCGAGATCCTGGAACTCGGGGATGCCGACGAACTGGATCCCGGGGTAGGGCACCGGATTCGCCATCGCCTTGCGCTGGTCGGCGTCCGCGATCCCGTCCAGCGTCGGCTGCGCGTAGGCCTTGGCGGCCTCACGGTACTGCGGGATGTCGTAGGTCGATTTCCGCACGCCCGGCGGGACACGGTTCCAGTCGCCGAATTCCCGGGCGACCCGCTGCACGTACGCCTTGTCGGTCATCCACGCCATGAACTTGAAGGCCGCTTCTTTGTCCTTCGCCACCTTCGGGATCGCCAGCGCCCACGTGTAGAGCCACCCGCTCGACTGCGTCTTCTCCACCGGCGCCGGGGCGTAGCCGGACTTCCCGACGACCTTGCTGGCCGACGGGTCCTCGTTCGTCCCCGCCATGACCGTCGCGTCGTACCACATCGCCGCCTGGCCCTGCGTGTAGCGCGTGCCGCATTCGGAGAAGCCCGCGCTCGACGCGCCGACCTCGCCGTGGTTCCGCACGAGGTTCACGTAGAACTCGGCGGCGGCCTTGAACTCGGGGCTGGTCAGCTTCGCGTTCCAGTCCTTGTCGAACCACTGCGCGCCGAAGGTGTTGGCGACCGTGGTGAACGGCGCGAGGCTCTCGCCCCAGCCCGGCTTGCCGCGCAGGCAGATCCCGGCGATGCCCTTGGCCTTGTCGTCGAGTTTCGCGGCGTACTCGGCGATCTGCGTCCAGGTCGGCTTGGCGGGCATGGTGATCCCGGCCTGCTCGAAAAGATCCTTCCGGTAGGCCAGGAACGACGACTCGCCGTAGAACGGCACCGCGTAGAGCGATCCGTTGTGCGACAAGGACTCCTTGATACTCGGGATGAAGTCGTCCGCGTCGTAGGACGGGTTCGCGGCGATATGCGGGCCGAGGTCTTCGAGCCAGCCGTTCGCGGCCCACTGCGGCGCCTCGTAGTTGCTGATCATGACGACGTCGAACTCACCGCCCTCGGTGGCCGTCGACGCGGTGATCTTCGCGCGTGCCTGGTTTTCGGGCAGGGACACGAATTTGAGGCTGACGCCGGGATTCGCCTTCTCGAACTCGCCGGAAAGCTCGATGGCGTCCTTCATCTGCGGGTTCGCGACGATCGCGACGACGAGCGTCCGGTCACCGGTCCCGAGCGCGCCCGCTCCGGCGCAACCGGTGAGGGTCAGCAGAAGAACCCCGAGCAGAGCGGCTGCTTTACGCACCTTCGCCTCCCGGTATGACCTGCACCTTCAGGCCGGCGCCGCTGCGCATGAGGGCGAGAGCGTCGGGGTACTGCTCCAGCGGCAGGGTGTCGGTGAGCAGCGCGGCGGTGTCGACGGCGCCGTCGGCGACCAGGTCGAGCGCGGTGCCGAAGCTGTTCATGACGGCCATCGAGCCGACGACGGTGATTTCGTCGTTGTAGATCCGGAAGGGCGAAAGCGCGACGCGTGCTTCCGCGGGCGCGACGCCGAAGACCAGCAGGCGGCCTCCGCGCTGAAGCGAGTCGAAAGCGGCTTCGATGGCGGGCGCGGCGCCGGTGCAGTCCGCAGCGGCGTCGAACTTCTCGTCGTCGAGGTCTTTCACGTCACCCGCGACCGCGGCCGCGCCGAGGTCCATGGCACGGCCGAGCCGTGAGGTGTTGCGGTCGACCACCGTGACGTGGGCGCCCGCGCGCTGCAGCAACTGCTGCATGATCAGCCCCATCGTGCCCGCGCCGACGACGAGGAACCGCTCCCCCGCCTCGACGCCGATCCGGCGCACACCGTGGACCGCGCAGGAGACCGGCTCGACGAGGGCGCCCTGTTGCCAGGTCATGGTGTCCGGCATGCGGTAGCAGTTCGCCGAGGGAACGGCGACGTACTCGGCGAAGGCGCCGTCGACGGTGTCGCCGGTCGCGTTCCAGTTCTCGCAGAGGTTGCCGCGGCCGGACCGGCAAGGCTTGCAGTAGCCGCAGAACAGCGACGGGTCGACGGCCACCCGGTCGCCGACCTGCCAGCCGCCCGGCACGTCCGCGCCGAGTTCGACGATCTCGCCGGCGAACTCGTGGCCGGGGACGATCGGATAGGGCGTCGGCGGGAAGTGCCCGTCGGCGATGTGGAGGTCGGTACCGCAGATCCCGCAGGCACCCACCTTGACGACGACCTGGCGATCCCCCGGTTTCGGGTCGGGTACCTCGCCGACCCTGATCTCCCCGGGCTTGTCCACGATCGCGGCACGCATGCCAGCTCCTCTTCTCTCCGCTCAAATGAGCGGGCCGGGCCTATGCTTCGGACTGCATGTCCAGGCATGGTGAACTTTTCCCTGGTGTTACGTCAACCTTTCGGGTTGATTTCGCGATATAGTGCTCATATGAGCGCGAAGAAGCAGGGTCTCGGCCTGGTGGAGTCGCTGCGCCTGGCCGCGGTGGCCCGGCGGTTCTACGAACAGGGCGCCTCGAAACTCGAGATCGCCGAAGAGTTCGGGATCAGCCGGTTCAAGGTCGCGCGGATGCTGGACGCGGCCAGGGAAAGCGGCGTCGTCCGAGTCGAGTTCCGGCTGCCGGCGCCGGTCGACCTCGTGCTCTCGGAGGAGATCCGCGCGGCGTACCGGCTCGACCGGGTCCTCGTGCTCGAACGAGCGCCGGAACCGGAATCCCGCGAAGTGGCGCGGCGCAAGATCGGCACGCTCGCCGCCCGCCTCCTGACCGAGATCGTCACTACCGGCGACGTCCTCGGCCTGTCGTGGGCACGTTCGGTGAACGCGATGACCGACGCGATCGAGTCGCTGCCGAAATGCCCGATCGTGCAACTGTGCGGGGTGCAGGCGGGGATGGACATGCGGGACCGGTCGGTGGAGACGGTCAGCCGCGTCGCGTCGGTGTCCGGCGGCGAGCCGTACCCGATCTTCGGCCCGCTCGTCCTCCCCGACCGCCGCACCACCGAAACGCTGCGCAGGCAGCCCGGGATCGCGGAGACCTTCGGGCAGTTCAAGAACCTGACCAAGGCCGTCGTCAGCATCGGCGCGTGGAAGCCCGAAGAGTCGACCGTCTACGACGCCCTGGACGAGGCCGAACGGAGCGCCATAGCGAAACGCGGTGCCAAGGCCGAGGTTTCCGCGCGCCTGTTCGACGCCGACGGAAACCCGATGTCCACCGGCCTGGCCCACCACGTCCTGGCCATCAGCGCCGAGGACCTGCTGGCCGTTCCCGAAGTGATCGCGCTGGGCTACACGGAACCGAAGGCCGAAGCGATCGACGCCGTCTTGCGCTCCGGCATGGTCTCGACGCTGATCACCGACGCCGCCGCGGCCGTCCCGCTGCTCAAGCTGGCCGAAGCCCGCCCGCTCCCCTAGTTGTTGCTGAAGGACGCTTTCACCGCGTCTTGTGCGGTGAAGGGCGCTTTCGTCTCATCGCATGCGGTGAAAGCGTCCTTCAGCTCCTCGCCTCGTCCTGCGCTGCCATCACCTCGTCGCCGTGCCTGAACGCCCACTCCCCGAAGGCTTCGATGGGCGCCAGCAACGTGGTCCCGAGGTCCGTCAGCGAGTACTCGACCTTCGCCGTCCGGCCACAGTCGCGCCTGCTGACCAGCCCGTTGAACTCCAGCCGCCGGACCGTCTCCGTGAGCACCTTCGTGCTGATCCCGCCGAGCCGTCGCCGCAGTTCGGCCGGCCGCAGCGGCCCTTCGCGCAAAGCCCACAGGACGACCGGGTTCCACGTGTTCGCCATCAGGTCGAAGGCCAGCCGGGCACGGCAATCGGCGAGGAAGACGTCGTTCATCGGACCTCCGGTAACCAATCGGTACCCGCACGGCTTTCTACGGTCATGGGGTAACTCGATCTTAGGGAGCGGCACATGCGTATCGGAATCTTCGGCGCGGGCGGGATGGCGGAGGCGCTCGGCGGCCAGTGGGCCGAGGCCGGGCACGAGGTGATGGTCGCCGCCCGCGACCGGGCCAAGGCCGCCAGGATCTCGCCGCGCGTGGGGACTTGGGAGGAGACCGCCCGCGCCAGTGACGTGATCCTGCTCGCCGTCCCCGCCGCGTCGGTGACGGAAGTCCTTGCCGCCGCAGGGGATCTCGCCGGGAAGGTCTTGATCGACTGCACCAACGCGGTCGGCCCCGGCGCCGTGCTCACGGTTCCCGACCAGGCGGCCCGGATCGCCGCCGCCGCATCGGACGCGCACGTGGTCAAGGCGTTCAACCTGTGCCACGTGGACGTCTGGCGGATGACGCCGCCGGTGTTCGGCGGCCGTCCCCTGGCGGTGCCGATCTGCGGCGACAAGGTCGGCGAAGTGAGCGAACTGGTCCGCGACATCGGGTGCGTTCCGCTGGTCGCGGGCGGCCTCGACCGGGCCGCGCTGATGGAGGCGACGATGGCGTTCATGGTCGGTCTCTGGTTCGACGGCCACGACGCCCAGGCCTGCTTCCCGCCCCTTCCGGTGTGATTTCAGGGTCGTCCCCGATGTGCCGGACCGGGCGGTCACGCGAGCCTGTGCGGCATGGGGACGAAGACCTGGCGGCAGCTGACCGTGTGGCTGCACGTCGTCACTTCGGTGGGCTGGATGGGACAGGCGCTGGCGCTGTTCACCCTCCTGGCGATCGGCCGCGCGAGCGAGGACGGCGAGATCCGCGTCGCCGCGACATCGATGGCGCACGAGATCGACACGTTCCTGCTGGCGCCGCTGGCCAACGCGTCGGCCTTCACCGGTTTCATGCTCGCCGCCGCGACGGCGTGGGGCTTCGCCCGGCATTGGTGGGTGCTGGCGAAGTTCGCGATCACGCTCGTCCAGCTCTACGCCGGGATCTTCCTGCTGTCCGGTGCTTTGCGGGATTCCGTGGGCAGTGATCCGCCGCCGGTGGCGCTGGTCGCGGGGACCGCCCTGATGGCGAGCGCGCTCGCGTTCCAGGCGTGGCTTTCGGTGGCGAAGCCGTGGGGCAAGGTCCGCTCGGGCGCGAAACTGCCGACCGCGCCGACGTGGGTGTTCGTCGCCGCGGTCCTCGCGCCGCTCACCGACATCACGGTGGGCCTGCTGCTGGGCTATCCGCTGCCCGCGTTGTCGCTGATCGTGCTGGTCGTTCAGCTGGTCCGCCGCCGGCGGCTGCTGCTCGTCACCCGGCCGAAAGTCCCAGCTGGTCCACCGCCGTGATCCGGATGACCGCCGAGCCCGCCTCGTCCGAAGCCGCCAGGTCGACCTCCGCGCTGATGCCCCAGTCGTGGTCGCCCGCCGGATCGTCGAAGATCTGCCGCACCCGCCAGATCTCCTTCTCCTGCTCGATGATCAGCAGCTTCGGCCCGCGTGCGTCCGGCCCGATGCCGAGCGTTTCGTGCTCGTCGAAGTAGTCCTCGATGGCGTCTTCCCACGCGTCCGCGTCCCAGCCCGAAGCGGCGTCCAGTTCGCCGAGCGTCCCGTAGGCACGCCGCGACGCCAGCTCCACCCGGCGGAACAGTTCGTTGCGCACGAGCACGCGGAACGCCCGCTCGTTCCGCGTGACCGCGGGCGGCTCGGACGGCGGCCGCGTCGAAACCGGGCCTTCCTCTTCGGGATGCCGCAAGGCTTCCCACTCGTCGAGGAGACTGGAGTCGACCTGCCGCACCAGTTCGCCGAGCCATTCGATGAGGTCCTGCAACCCCTCGGTCTTGGCCTCGTCCGGAACCGTGTGCCGCAGTGAGTCGTAGGTGTCGGTGAGGTACCGCAGCACCAGCCCTTCCGAGCGGGCCAGCTGGTAGAAACCGATGTACTCCACGAAGTTCATCGCGCGCTCGTACATGTCGCGCACGACGGATTTCGGCTTGAGCTCGTAGTCCTCGACCCACGGATGCCCTTGCCGGTAGCGGGAATACGCCGCCTCCAGCAGTTCCTCCAGCGGCTTCGGGTACGTGACGTTTTCGAGCAGTTCCATCCGCTCGTCGTACTCGATGCCCTCGGCCTTCATCGCCTGCACGGCCTCGCCGCGCGCCTTGAACTGTTGCTGTGACAGCACCGGACGCGGATTGTCCACAGTGGATTCCACAATGGACACGACGTCGAGCGGATAGGACGGCGAGTCGACGTCGAGGAGCTCGATCGCCGCCAGCGCGAACGGCGAAAGCGGCTGGTTCAACGCGAAGTCGAACTGCAGGTCCACGGTGAGCCGCACGATACGGCCCTGCTCGTCGGGCTCGTCGAGCCGTTCCACGACGCCCGCCGCGAGCAGCGCGCGATAGATCGCGATCGCGCGCAGGATCAGTTTCCGCTGGGCGGGACGGTCGGAATGGTTGTCCTCCAGCAGATGCCGCATCGAGTCGAACGCGTTGCCCGGCCGGGAGACGACGTTCAGCAGCATCGAGTGGCTGACCTGGAAACTCGACGTCAGCGGCTCCGGCTCGGCCGCGATCAGCCGGTCGAAGGTGCTCTCCGTCCAGTTGACGAACCCTTCGGGCGCCTTCTTGCGGACGATCTTCTTTTTCTTCTTCGGATCGTCGCCCGCCTTCTCCAAGGCCTTGGCGTTTTCGACGACGTGGTCCGGCGCCTGCACGACGACATAGCCGTCGGTGTCGTAGCCCGCACGGCCCGCGCGGCCGGCGATCTGATGGAACTCGCGCGCCTTCAGATGCCGTTGCCGCACACCGTCGTACTTCGTCAGCGCGGAAAAGACCACTGTGCGGATCGGTACGTTGATGCCGACGCCGAGCGTGTCGGTCCCGCAGATCACCTTCAGCAGCCCGGCCTGCGCGAGCTGCTCGACCAGGCGCCGGTACTTCGGCAGCATGCCGGCGTGGTGCACGCCGATCCCGTGCCGGACCAGCCTCGACAGCGTCTTCCCGAATCCGGCCGAGAAGCGGAAGTCGCCGAGCATCTCGGCGATGGCCTCCTTCTCCGCCTTCGAGGTGACGTTGATGCTCATCAGCGTCTGCGCGCGCTCGATCGCCGCGGCCTGCGAGAAGTGCACGACGTAGACCGGCGACTGCCCGCCGTGGAGCAGCTCGGACATCGTCTCGTGCAACGGCGTCAGCGCGTAGCGGAAGGTGAGCGGCACCGGCCGCTGCGCCGAGGTGACCACCGCGGTCGGACGGCCGGTCCGGCGGGTGAGATCTTTTTCGAAGAACGAGACGTCGCCCAGCGTCGCCGACATCAGCACGAACTGCGCGTTCGGGAGCTCCAGCAGCGGCACCTGCCAGGCCCAGCCGCGATCCGGCTCCGAGTAGAAGTGGAACTCGTCCGCGACGACCTGGCCGACCGGCGCGTCGGCACCGAACCGCAACGCCATGTTCGCCAGGATCTCCGCCGTGCAGCAGATGATCGGCGCGTCGGCGTTCACCGCCGAGTCACCGGTCATCATCCCGACGTTCTCCGGGCCGAAGATCTCGATGAGCTGGAAGAACTTCTCCGAGACGAGCGCCTTGATCGGGGCCGTGTAGTAGCTGCGGCGGCCGTGCGCGAGCGCGGTGAAGTGCGCCCCGACGGCGACCAGGCTCTTCCCGGACCCCGTCGGCGTCGACAGGATCAGGTTCGCTCCGGAGACCACCTCGATGATGGCCTCTTCCTGCGCGGGGTACAGCTCCAACCCGCGCTCGGCCGTCCAGGTGGAGAAGGCTTCGAACAGCGAGTCGGGGTCGGGATCCGCAGGCAGGAGGTCTGTAAGTGTCATCAGAGGACCTATCGTGCCATCCGTTGGTCGCTTCTTGCCCAGGGGTGATCGCGCCCTTCGCCGGAAACCCGTAGGCTTCGCGGTACCGCGCACCTATCGGGCAGCATCATCCGGTCGCGCGCACACAGGCGGTAATCCGAGAGGGCTTAGGAATGGCACAGGACATCATCCCGATCGAACTCGGCCTGCCTCAGGGTGACGTCGTCACCCTCTGGGCGCCGCGCTGGCGGGAAGACGGCGAGGAGTGGGAAGCCTTCCTCGGCGACGAGGAAGACCTGTACGCCTTCCCGGACGCCGCGCATCTCGCCGCCTTCGTACGGACCTCCGAGCAGCACGACCTGCTCGACCACCCCGCGTGGGAGGTCGTCCCGGCGCTCAACGTGCCCGAGCTCATCCCGGACGACGACCACACCTACGACCTGGTGGGCGTCCCCGAGCTGGTCGCCGAGAAGCCGGACCAGTGGACGCTGGGCGAGCTGGCCGAGATCATCGGCATCGTGCGTTCGCTCGCGGACGTGTGCGAGCTCGAAGAGGTCCACGAAGTCCTCGACGCGCACGAGAGCTTCTCGCTGCTGGACCAGGGCACGCTGCCCTTCTCCGGTCGCGACGGCGAGCGCCTCTGGGCGGACCTGTCGCAGGCGGTCTCCGAGAAGTGGGACACCGTGCTCGACGCGATCGACGGTCTGGTGACCGTCCCCGACGTCGACGAGAAGGTCCTGGAGCAGACCGCGGAGGAGCTCGCGACCTTCCTCGCGGAGTCCGCCGAAGCCGAAGCGGCCGCCGTCGACGAGGACCTCGTGGACGTCGACGACGAGGACGAGGACGACGACGAGCCCGTCGGCTTCTGGGGCGAGGTCGGCATCGACCCGATCAAGATCATCACCTCCGGCACCGAGTACTACACGCTGCGCTGCTACCTCGACGACAAGCCGATCTTCCTCGGCAGCGAAGGCGAGATCGACGTCTTCACCTCCGAGAAGGCCCTCATCCGCGCGATCGCGGACGGCAAGGACCTGGCGGGCAACGACCTCGCCGAAGTGTCCACTTGGGACGAAGTGACCACGAAGGCCACCGCGGGCGAGCTCGAGATCGAGGTCGACACCGAGAACACCTACGTGCTCAACGGGATCGCCGAGGACATCGCCGAAGGCCCGGAGTCGATCGACCCGACCCAGCTGGAGCTGGCCGTCGAGCTGATCACCGACGCCGCCGAGTGGGCCGACGACGACAGCGTCGAAACCGCGCTGGCCGCCAACGAAAGCCTCGGCTGGCTGGTGTCGTTCGTGCTGCGGCCGGACCCCTCGCGCCTCGAGCCGAGCGCTCCGTTCGACGCCGAGCAGTCGGAGTGGCGCAAGCTCGTCGAGACCTTCGAGAACAGGTTAGCTGTCGCGCGCTGACGAAAAGCGCGCCGAAGGGGCGTCGTTCCGCTTCAACGTTCAGTTGAGTGGAGAGGCGCCCCTTCATCGCGTTTTCGTGGGCCTTCGGCCCGAAAGAGGGCGCGCGAGGTGAAGTCTCTCGTCGCGCTGGCGCGCTTCCGAGAGACGGTCTGCCGGTCACGTTGAAGGCCCCTCAGGTTCGTTCTGAGGGGCCCTTTTCATGCTTGACGGGCACGACTGCCACGGCGAGCATCGGGAAGACCGCGGCCACGCAGAACGCCAGGGCGTACCGCGAATCACCGATCACGAGACCCAGCAGCGGCGGCGTGAGTGCCGCGGCGATGTTCTGGCCGGTGTTCTGCGTGCCCATCGCCCGCCCCGCCCACGCGAGCCCGGCCATCTCCGCCGACGCGGTGAACCCGAGCCCGTTGTCGGACACGGTGATCACCGCGGCCAGGACGAGCGCGAGCAGCACCAGCCACGGCCACGTCGCGTCCCCGAGCGCGACCAGCAGCATCACCGCGGCGCTCGCGACCGCCAGCTGACGCATCGGCCGCAGCCTGCTGCCGGCCCGGTCGGACCAGTACCCCGACGCGATCCTGCCCAGCGCACCGAGGATCTGGACGGCGCCGACGAACCAGCCCGCGGACGCCGCCGTCCAGCCGTGCACGGTCACCAGGTACACGGGGGTGAACGCGGAGACCGCGAACTGCGGGACCACGAGCAGCGCGCTCGCGCCGTGGACCCGCCACAACGCCGGCCTCCGGTACGGCGACGGCGGTTTCTCCGTCTTGCCCGCTTCGACCTCCGGGCGCGGCGGATCGACCAGGAGCCAGGCGACCAGGAGCGCGACACCGATCGCGGTCAGCGCGGGCAGCAGGAGCGAGACCTGGAAACCCCAGCGGTCCGCGAGCGGCGGGAGCCCGAAGGCCGCGACGCCCACCCCGAGCGGCTGGGCCATCTGGCGGATGCCCATCGCGAGGCCGCGTTCGGCCGGGCCGAACCAGCCGAGGACGGCCCGGCCGCTCGCGGCGTTCACTGACGCGGTGCTCGCGCCGGCGAGCAGGAACACCCCAAAGAGGGTCACGAGCGAGTGGTCACCGACGGCCGCGTACACGAGGAGTAACCCCGAGACGCCGAGCCCGATGGCCATTACCAAACGCTCTCCGTAACGGTCCGCGGCCGCACCCCACAGGATCAGGGTGAACAACAGGCCAAGGCTCGGCGCCGCGACCACGGTCCCCGCTTCGGCGAGCGAGAGCCCCTCCGCGCGCTGCATCGACGGCACCAGGAACGGGATCCCGTAAAGGAACGAACAGCTCGCGGTCTGCGCGGCGAGGCCGAGCGCGAGGATGAGCCAGCGTCGTTTGCCGCCAATCCTCACGTCCACGACCTGCGCCATCTTCGCCACCGTTTCACTATATGGGAACTAACTCCTACATAGTGAACAATAGTTGGCTATGCTAACGAACGCAAGGACGCATAGCCTGGCTTGATGACCGTGTTGATGATGTCGAGCCGCTGGTCGAAATCGAGGAAGGCGGATTTCATCGCATTGATCGTGAACCACTCGAGATCGGCCACCCCGTAGCCGAACGCGTCGCTCAGTGCCGCGAATTCGCTGGTCATCGAGCAGCCGCTCATCAGCCGGTTGTCGGTGTTGACGGTGACCCGGAACCGCAGCCTGGCGAGCAGGCCGAAGGGATGTTCGCCGATCGAGCGCGCCGCTCCCGTCTGGACATTGGACGTGGGACAGATCTCGAGCGGGATGCGCCGGTCGCGGACGTAGGCGGCCAACCGTCCCAAATGGACCGTGCCGTCGCTGTCGGTCTTGATGTCGTCGACGATGCGCACGCCGTGGCCGAGCCGTTCGGCGCCACAATGCTGAATCGCCTCCCAAATGGACGCGAGCCCGAACGCCTCACCGGCATGAATGGTGAAATGCGCATTATTCGTCCGCAGGAACTCGAATGCGTCGAGATTTCTGGTAGGCGGAAATCCGTCTTCCGGCCCGGCGATGTCGAACCCGACCACACCGGCGTCGCGGTAGCGGACGGCGAGACCGGCGATCTCGAGCGCCCTGGCGTGCTGGCGCATCGCGCAGAGCAACGTCCCGACGCGGATCCGGCCGCCGTCGGCCGCCACTCTCCGTTCACCTTCGGCGAACCCGGCCTGTATCGCCTCGACCACCGCATCGAGTGACAGTCCGCGTTCGACGAAGAGTTCGGGGGCATAACGCACCTCGGCGTAGACGACGCCGTCGGCCGCGAGGTCTTCCACCGCCTCGGCGGCCACTCTGACCAGCGCTTCCTCGGTCTGCATGACGCCGCACGTATGCGCGAACGTCTCAAGGTACGAGACGAGGGAGCCGGAATCGGCCGCGTCGCGGAACCATCGGCCGAGTTCGACGGGATCGCTGGTCGGCAACGCCTGATACCCGGTCTGTTCGGCGAGTTCGGCGACCGTGGCGGGCCGCAATCCGCCGTCCAGGTGGTCGTGGAGGAGAACCTTCGGAGCGCGGGCCAGTACCGCCTCCGGGATGCTGGGTCTGCTGCTTTCAGAGGACATACGTAACGGTAACCAGCCTGTCATTCCCCTACATGGTGGTAACTCGTACGCTCTGGTTAACCCTCGGCTTTGTCGATCACGGGCTGAATCGGCCATCAGGGGCAGAGCTCGGCATTGTCCGATACCCGGGGGCCATACGCAGAGCAATTTCGCAATGGATAAGCTTCACGTCACGTCCCTCCCATTTCCCCGCCCACGAAGGACACCGCAGTGACCACTGACAACCACATTGCAGCCCCGTCCTTCGACCGGATGCGCAACATGCTGGTGCGCGCGGCCGAAGTGCGTGAGAGCGAACAGCAGCAGATCTTCGACGCGCTCGACGACATCTACGCACGTCTGGCCCCCGTCGACTCGCTCGGCGCGGTGCGCAAGCGGCTCTCGGAGATGCCCGACCGCACCGAGACCAGCGTGCTCGCCGAACGTCTCGACGAGACCATGTCGCGGCTCGAAGCGCAGGACACCGCGATCGCCGCGCTGACCCGCGCCGTCGAAAGCATCGTCGACAAGCTGGCCAAGCCGTTCGCTCAGCTCGACGGCCGCCTCGACGGCATGGCCGCGCGCCTGGAAGGCGTCGGGGGCCGGATGGACGGGCTCGAGGACAAGCTCCAGAACATCCACCGTCGTCTCGACGAGCTCGGCGCGCACCTCGACAAGCAGGACGTGAAGACCGACGCGCTGCCGCAGTCGGTGATCGGCCCGGTGCGCGAGCGCGTCGAGCAGGCCGAGTCCACCCTGCGGGACCGCGTCGACACCGTCGACCGCGAACTGCGCACCCGCGTCGAGAACCTCGACAAGGCCACCAAGGAAAGCCTCACCGCGAACACCGAGGCGCTGAAGACGGCGCTGACCGAGACCGGCGAGATGATCGACGCCTCGGAGCGCCTCGACGGCCTCGGCGACCGCCTCGAGAAGGTCACCTCGCGGCTGGACGACCTGGCCGAGCGGCTCGACAAGGTCGAGGACGGCTTCACCGGGCGCCTCGGCGACCTCGACGGCTCGATCCGCTCCGGCCTGTCGAAGGTCGAGAGCACGCTGCAGAAGCAGCCGGACACCGACTCGGTCGACTCGCTGGTGCGCAAGAGCAACGACGAGTCCGTCCGCCGTATCGGCGGCCAGCTGGACGAGGCCATGGCGACCTTCGCGGAGCTGATGCTCGGCGGTGGCCCGGCCGTGCAGCAGATCTCCCCGCCGCCGCCCGCCCCGCGTCAGCCGCGCCGCAGCTCGCGCAACGGCCGGGCGCCCAAGGCGGCCGACGCCAAGGCGAAGGCCGACGGCACCGACGAGACCACCGACTGACGCTCTCTCTTCGCGCGTGAAGGCCCCCTTCCCACGGCTTCGCCTGGGACGGGGGCCTTCACGCTTCTCCGGCTCGCGCCTCCGCACCGACCTGCGTTTAGCGGGCTAAACGCGATCCGCCCGCCCCGCACCGCCGACCTGCGTTCAGCGGGCTTATCGCGATCCGCCGCCGACCTGCGTTTAGCCCCCTAATCGCGATCCGCAGGGGCCCTGACGTTGCGAAAGCCACTTTCGCAACGTTGAAGGTTGCGAAAGTGGCTTTCGCAACGCGCCGGGCCAGGGTGCGGGCGCCCGGGCGTCCCTCCCCGCCACACAGATCGCGATTAGCCCGCTAAACGCAGGTCGGGACGCACCGCGCCGAGCCGCAGTACATGAAGGCCCCCTTCCTGTAGCTAGGCGCAAGGAAGGGGGCCTTCATGTACTTCGGCCCCGCCGGATCGCGACTAGGGGGCTAAACGCAGGTCAGGGCCGCACGGTCTCCAGGACGAGCGGAGCGGAGGCCGGGGCCTCCGAGGAGACGGCGTAGGCGTCTTCGAGCGCAGCGAGAGCCGAAGGAACAGCGTCCGGCGTATCGGTGTGCAGCTCCAGCAGCGGCTGCCCGGCCGAAACCGCGTCGCCCGGCTTCGCCAGGCACAGCACGCCGGCCGCGGCCTGCACCGGGTCCTCCTTGCGCGCCCGCCCCGCCCCGAGCCGCCAAGCGGCGACCCCGACCGAGTAAGCGTCCAGAGACGACAAGACGCCGTCCGAAGGCGCCGAAACCACGTGGACGTGCTTGGGTCGCGGCAAAGGAGCGTCCGGATCCCCGCCCTGCGCGGCGATCATCCGGCACCACGTCTCGTAAGCCCGGCCCGACGCGAGTACCGCGGAAGGGTCCACATCGGACAATCCCGCCAGCGCCAGCATCTCCCTGGCCAAAGCCACGGTCAGCTCGACGACGTCGGCCGGGCCGCCGCCGCGCAGCACCTCGACCGACTCCGCGACCTCGATCGCGTTGCCGACGGCATGCCCCAGCGGGACGTTCATGTCCGTGATCAGCGCCGTGGTCGCGACGCCGTGCGCGGTCCCGATCTCCACCAGCGTCCGCGCGAGTTCACGGGCCTGCGGAAGCGTCTTCATGAACGCGCCCGAGCCGGTCTTCACGTCGAGGACGAGCCCGGCGGAACCTTCGGCGATCTTCTTGCTCATGATCGAGCTCGCGATCAGCGGGATCGACTCCACCGTCGAAGTCACGTCCCGCAGCGCGTACAGCTTCTTGTCCGCCGGAGCCAGCCCGGACGTCGCCGCGCAGACCACCGCGCCGACCTCGTCGAGCTGCCGGATGATCTCCGATGTCGACAAAGAGGCACGCCAACCCGGAATCGACTCCAGTTTGTCGAGCGTCCCGCCGGTGTGCCCAAGCCCGCGCCCGGACAACTGCGGCACGGCCGCCCCGCAGGCCGCGACGAGCGGCGCCAGCGGGAGCGTGATCTTGTCGCCGACGCCGCCGGTCGAATGCTTGTCGATGGTCGGACGGCTGACCTTCAGGTCGAGCCGCTCCCCCGACGAGATCATCGCGCCGGTCCAGCGCGCGATCTCGCCGGAGTCCATCCCCCGCAGGAAGATGGCCATCGCGAGCGCGGCCATCTGTTCCTCGGCGATGTCGCCGCGCGTGTACGCGTCGATCGTCCAGTCGATCTGCTCGTCGGTGAGCCGTCCGCCGTCCCGCTTCGCGCGGATGACGTCGACGGCGGCGAACGCGCTCACGGCAGGTCGTCCGGCCCGAACGCGTCCGGCAGCACCGCGGACATCGGCAGGATGCCGCTCGGGGTGTCCACCAGGCAGTCGGAACCGCCGTGCTCGAACAGGATCTGACGGCAGCGCCCGCACGGCATCAGCAGGTCACCGGCGCCGCTGCGGCAGGCGACGGCGACGAGTTTGCCGCCGCCGGTCAGCCGCAGCTGGCCCGCCATCGTGCATTCCGCGCACATTCCCAACCCGTACGAAGCGTTTTCGACGTTGCAGCCGACGACGATCCGGCCGTCGTCCACCACACCCGCGACGCCGACGTGCAGGCCCGAGTACGGCGCGTACGCCGACTTCGCCGCCTCGACGGCCTTGGCCCGCAAGGCTTCCCAGTCGTACTCCACCATGTCAGTCCTCACCTCGCCGATAGGTGGCGCCGATCGCCTTGGGCGGCCGCAGCCGCTGCGAAGCCACCGCCAGCACGATCAGCGTCACGAAGTGCGCGGTGTACGGGATGAGGTCGCTGGGCAGGTCGTCGTTGGTCCAGTAGATCGCGTACAGCGCGACGGCGCCGACGACACCGAGCGCGGAAGCGATCCACTGACGACGGAACAACTGCACCGCCACGATCACGGCCAGCAGGATCACCGCGCCGTACAGCAGCGCGAGCACCGCGGTGCCGCCACCGGCGAGCTGGAGGCCGTCCGCGTAACCGAACAGCGCCGCGCCACCGAGCAGGCCGCCCGGCCGCCAGTTGCCGAAGATCATCGCCGCGAGGCCGATGTACCCGCGGTTGTTGGTCTGGTTCTCCAGGTAGTCCGCACCGCCGGCGAGCAGCACGAGCGACGCGCCACCCATTCCGGCGAGCCCGCCGGAGATGATCATGGCGATGTACTTGTGCAGGTAGACCTTCACGCCGAGGGATTCGGCCGCGACCGGGTTCTCGCCGCAGGACCGCAGCCGCAGGCCGAACCGCGTCCGCCACAGCACGAAGTAGCTGATCGGGACCAGCGCGATCGCGATCATCGTCAGCGGCGCGACCTCGGTGACCAGGCCGTTGAGGATGCCGGCGAGGTCGGAGATGAAGACGCGCTGCATCTTCTCCAGATCCGAGAGCCAGTCCGAGAGGAACGTCGCCGAATAGGTGTCGAACTTCGGAACCGGCGGAGACTGGCGCGGGTTCCCCGAAAGCGGGGTGAACACGAGGTTCGCCAGGTACTTCGCGACCCCGAGACCGAGCAGGTTGATCGCCACACCCGAGACGATGTGGTTGACGTTGAAAGTCACCGTCGCGACGGCGTGCAGCAGACCGCCGAGCGCGCCGAACACGACCGCCGCGATCAGGCCGGCCCAGACACCGCCGTGGTACGCGCCCCAGGCGGCACCCCAGGTGCCGAGGATCATCATGCCTTCGAGGCCGATGTTGATCACGCCCGCGCGTTCGGCCCAGAGGCCGCCGAGCGCGCAGAGCAGGATCGGCAACGCCAGCCGCAGCGCGGTGTGCGCGGTGTTGGTCGAGGTCAGCGTGTTGACGCCGGTGGCGTACGACGCGATCGCGAGCACGCCGACCGCCAGCAGTCCCCAGATGGCGCCCTTGAGCCAGCCGGGGATACGGCGCTTCGGCGGTTTCACCGGCATGGTGGTCCCGCCCGTGTTGGGTGAAAGAACGTCCGCGGTGGTCACACCGCACCTCCCTCGGACACGCTGGAACCCTTGCGGCCGTTGCCTGCCAGCGCGCGACCGACGCGACGCTGTTCGGCGGCCAGGTCCGCGCGGCGCACGATCTCGTACGCGATGACGACCGACAGCACGATCACGCCCTGCATGATCGTGGCGATCTCTTTGGACACGTTGATCTGTTCCAGCGAAACGGCGGACCGGTCGAGGAACGCCCAAAGCAGGGCGCCCAGCGCGATCCCGGCCGGGTGGTTGCGCCCGAGCAGCGCGACCGCGATACCGGTGAAGCCGTACATCTGGGTCGAAGTGATGCCGTAGCTGAAGTCGCGGCCGAGCAGTTCCGGCATCGCGACCAGACCGGCGACACCGCCGGAAAGCAGCATCGCGATCAGCGTCATCTTCTTGGCGTTCACACCACCGGCGGCGGCCGCCGTGGTCGATTCGCCGGAGGCCTTCAGCTCGAACCCGAACCGGGTCCGGTTGAGCATGAACCAGTAGGCCCCGCCGATCAGCGCCGCGATGAACACGAAGCCGAACAGCTCACCCGAAAGGATCGGGATCCCCGGGATCCGGCCCGTCTCGGCGATCTCACGGGTGGCGATGTTGTTGCCGGTCTGCACGCCGAACTGGTCCGCGTTGACCAGGAACGCCACGATGCCGCCGACGATCGCGTTCAGCATGATCGTCGAGATGACCTCGGAAACGCCCCGGGTCACCTTCAGCACGGCCGGGATGGCCGCGTACAGCATGCCGCTGAGCACCGCGACGACCAGGATCGCCAGCACGTGGATCACCGGCGGCAGCTGCAGCGCCCCGCCGATGATGGCGGTGACGATGGCGGCGAACCGGTACTGGCCCTCGACACCGATGTTGAAGAGGTTCATCTGGAAGCCGATGGCCACCGCGAGCCCGGACAGGTAGTAGACCGTCGCGAGGTTCACCGTGTCGACGGCGGTCGAGCCCTTGAAGAGCTGGCCGATCATCGTGCCGTAGGCCTGGAGCGGGTCGGCACCCGAGATGATCAGCGCGATGGCCGTCAGGATGACCGCGAAAACGATCGCGAGCAGAGGCGGCAGCAGCCTCGTACGCCAGCTACTCACGCTGTGCCTCCAAAGCCATGAGTGCCGCAAATAGCGAACCTTTTCACGCCACACCATCCTCAGTGTCTTCGGAGGCTCCGGTCATCGCGGAGCCCAGTTCCTGCGGGGTCACGGTCGCGGGGTCGGCCTCGCCGACCAGTCGTCCGCGCAGCATGACCTGGATGGTGTCGGAAAGCCCGATCAGCTCGTCGAGGTCCGCCGAAACCAGCAGCACGGCCAGCCCGGCCGCGCGCGCCAGGCGGATCTGCTCCCAGATCAGCGCCTGCGCGCCGACGTCGACGCCACGCGTCGGATGCGAAGCGATCAACAGCACCGGATCTCCGGAGAGCTCACGCCCCACGATCAGCTTCTGCTGGTTACCACCGGAAAGCGCGGCTGCGGGGACGTCGATGCCCGGCGTGCGGACGTCGTACTGCGCGACGATGCGGCGGGTGTCCTCACGCGCGCCGACGATGTCGAGCAACTGTCCTTTCGCGACCGGCTCGCGGGTCTGGTAACCGAGGATCCGGTTGACCCACAAGGGTTGCGTGAGCAGGAGGCTGTGCCGCGTGCGGTCTTCGGCGATGTAGCCGATCCCGGCCTCGCGGCGGGCGAGCGTCCCCAGTTTGTGCAGTTCGACGACCCGGCCGTCGACCTCGGTCAGTTCGATCCGGCCGCCGCCCTTGCGCATGCCCATGATCGTCTCGACGAGTTCGGTCTGGCCGTTGCCCTCGACGCCGGCGATCCCGAGCACTTCACCCGCGTGCACGGTGAAGGAGATGTGGTCGAGCACGTTGCGCTCGGAACCCTCGACGCTCAGGCAGACGTCGTCCAGGCGGAGGACGGGCCGATCGGTCACCGTGGACTCACGGGTCTCCGGGCTGGGGAGCTCCGAGCCGACCATCATCTCGGCCAGCTGCCGTGAGGTGATCGTCTTCGGGTCGGCCGTGCCGACGGTGGTGCCGCGGCGGATCACGGTGACCGTGTCGGCGATCGCGCGCACCTCGTCGAGCTTGTGCGAGATGAAGATGAAGGTGAAGCCGTCCTTTTGCATGGCGCGCACGGTCTCGAACAGCGCGTCGACCTCCTGCGGCACGAGCACCGCGGTGGGCTCGTCGAGGATGATGATCCGGGCGCCGCGGTAGAGGACCTTGACGATCTCCACGCGCTGGCGGTCGGCGACGCCGAGCTCTTCCAGCAGCGCGTCCGGGCGGGCGTGCAGGCCGACGCGTTCGGCCAGCTCGGCCAGCTTCGCCCTCGCCGCGCGGCCGATGCCGTGCAGGTTCTCCGCGCCGAGGAAGACGTTCTCCCCGACGGTCAGGTTGTCGGCCAGCATGAAGTGCTGGTGGACCATCCCGATGCCGGCCTTGATGGCGTCCTGCGGGTTGCGCAGTTTCACCGGTTCGCCGTTGATCGCGATGCCGCCCTCGTCCGGCTGCTGCATGCCGTAGAGGATCTTCATCAGGGTCGATTTGCCCGCGCCGTTCTCGCCGCAGACGGCGTGCACCTCGCCCTTGGTGACGGTGAGGTTGACGTCGGAGTTGGCGACGACACCGGGGAACCGCTTCGTGATCCCGGTCAGCTGCACGGCCGGTTCACCCCGGTCGGGGGCGTCGGTGACCTCGGCCTGGGGAGCGCTCATGGAAAAGCCATCCAGTTCTGGGGTAAACAGGTTGGGGCTCGGAAGGGGTTACCCTCCCGAGCCCCGCTGCCTGGTCGAGCTTACTTCTGCGGCTTGTCCGAGACGGTGATCGCCCCGGAGACGATCTGCGCCTTGTACCCGTCGAGGACGTCCTTGATGTCGTCGACCTTGCCGCCGGAGGTGGCGTAGCCGATGCCGTCGACCTTGAGGTCGAACCGCTTCGGCAGCGACGTCAGGTCGCCCTTCGCCAGCGCGCGCAGGTAGTCGAACACCGCCACGTCGACGCGCTTGAGCATCGAGGTGATGATGACGTCCTTCGAAGCCTCGACCGTCTTCTGGTTGTACTGGTCGGAGTCGACGCCGATGGCCATGGCGTTGTTGGACTTCGCGGCCTCGAACACGCCCTTACCGGAGGCGCCGGCGGCGTGGTAGATCACGTCCGCGCCCTTGGCGATCTGCGCGGCGGCCTTCACGTTGCCCTTCGCCGGGTCCTGGAACCCGGAGAAGTCACCGGCCGGGGTGAGGTACTCGTCCTCGATCTTGGCCTTGCTCGAAGCGGCCTTCACACCCTGAAGGAAGCCGGCCTCGAACTTCTGGATCAGCGGCGTGTTCACCCCACCGACGAAGCCGACGTGGCACTTCTTCGACTTGTAGGCGGCGGCGACACCGGCCAGGAACGAGCCCTGCTCCTCGGCGAAGACGAGCGAGGTGACGTTCGGGGCCTTGACGGAGTCGTCGTCGACGATCGCGAACTGGGTGTTCGGGTACTTCGGCGCGATGGCGCCGACGGCCTTGGCGTAGGCGAAGCCGACCGCGATGATCGGGCTGAAGCCCTGCGTGGCGAGCTGGTCGAGACGCTGCGACTTGGCGGCCTCGTCCTCGGTCGCGGCGGCGGTGCTTTCGGTGACCGTGGTGACGCCGAGTTCGGCCTTCGCCTTGTCGGTGCCGGCGGCGGCGGAGTCGTTGAACGACGCGTCGCCGCGGCCGCCGACGTCGAAGGCCAGCGCGACCTTGAGCTTGCTGCCGTCGACCTTCTCGGTCGACTGCGCGGTGCTGCTCGACGCGGCAGGCGCGGCGGGCGGCTTCGGCGCCGTCACGCAGCTGGCGGACTGGTCCCCAGAGCCGGCGTTGTTGTTGTTCCCCGCACCTGAATCCTTCGCGCATCCGGCCAGTACCAGAGCACCGGCCATGGCGGCGGCGGCCAGCGCGGTTCCACGCATGCGACGCAACGTGTGTCTCCCTCCCCGCTGATCCAGCGGATGGTCCGAAGAAAGCGACCCGGCGACACTGCCGGGTTCGACCGGGAGACGGTACCTAACGGCCGCTTTGCCGCCATAGGAAAGGCACGCTACGTAACACAAACGTTTACTCATGAGTCGTACGCGCGACGAATGGAGTACTCACCGTGATCGCAACGGAGTAATCGCAGGCAGCGCTCGGCCCACTGGCCGCGCGAGGCGGCGAAGATCGTCACACACCGTTCAGAGCCTCCGGCGGGACTCTCGCGTCCACAGTGGACGAACCGGTGAGTTACCGGCCCGCGTCACCCGATCGGGCAAGGGTCCCGATGTCTGGTCCATCACACAGAGGAACCCGGAGGTGAGCCCACCGTGAGGTGCGGGTCTAGCATCCCTGGTATCCACGCTCGATGACCATGATCTCGGCACCGTCGCCGGAGCCGTCCCAGGTGGACGTCCCGGCGGCAGGCGCGGAAACCAGCGGTCAGCGGGCCCAAGCCATGACGTTGGAGGCCGTTCACCGATGTCCACCACGGCTAGCACCGCCACCGAGGCGGCCGCGAGCGATCGGGCGGGTGCCTCACGCCGGCAAGGGACCTTCTACCGGGGCGACCCCGGTATGTGGTCCTGGGTGCTGCACCGCATCACCGGCGTGCTGACATTCTTCTTCCTTTTCGTGCACGTGCTCGACACCGCGCTCGTGCGCGTGTCGCCCGACACGTACAACGAGGTCATCGAGACCTACAAGACCCCGCTGGTCAACCTCCTCGAGGTCGGCCTCGTCGGCGCGGTGCTGTTCCACGCGCTCAACGGCATCCGGGTCATGCTGGTCGACTTCTGGGAGAAGGGACCGAAGTTCCAGAAGCCGATGCTCTGGACCATCCTGGCCATCTGGGTCGTGGTGATGATTCCCGGTGCCTACTTCATGATGAAGCGCACCGTCGAAGTTATGTTCGGGGGGCACTGACCATGGCAACCGAAGTTCTCGCACTCGACAAGCCGCGTTCGCCGAAGCGCCCGGCCGCCCGCCGCAGCAACTTCGAGCTCTACAGCTGGCTGTTCATGCGCATCTCGGGCCTCGCCCTGATCGTGCTGGTGCTCGGCCACCTGTTCATCATGAACATCCTCGACGGCGGCGTGCACCGCATCAACTGGGGCTTCGTCGCCGGCCGCTGGGCCTCGCCGTTCTGGCAGTTCTGGGACCTGTCGATGCTCTGGCTCGCCGAGATCCACGGCGGCAACGGGCTGCGCACGATCATCGACGACTACGCCCGCAAGGACAGCACCCGGTTCTGGCTGAAGATCGTGCTCTACGTCTCGATGGTGCTGATCCTCGCCGTCGGCACGATGGTGATCTTCACCTTCGATCCCGGCATCTCGGCCAACTGACGCCCCACCACACACGTAAGCGGAGTTCTCAATGCAGTTCCACAAGTACGACGTGGTGATCGTCGGAGCAGGTGGCGCGGGCATGCGCGCGGCCATCGAATCCGGCCAGCGTGCCCGCACCGCGGTCCTCACCAAGCTCTACCCGACGCGTTCGCACACCGGCGCCGCCCAGGGCGGCATGTGCGCCGCGCTGGCGAACGTCGAAGAGGACAACTGGGAGTGGCACACCTTCGACACGATCAAGGGCGGCGACTACCTGGTCGACCAGGACGCCGCCGAGATCATGGCGAAGGAAGCCATCGACGCGGTCCTCGACCTCGAGAAGATGGGCCTCCCGTTCAACCGGACGCCCGAAGGCAAGATCGACCAGCGCCGTTTCGGCGGGCACACCCGTGACCACGGCAAGGCCGCGGTGCGCCGCGCCTGCTACGCCGCGGACCGCACGGGGCACATGATCCTGCAGACGCTGTACCAAAACTGCGTCAAGCACGGTACGGAGTTCTTCAACGAGTTCTACGTGCTCGACCTGGTCCTGACCCCGGACGAGGACGGCAACCCGGCCGCTTCCGGCGTCGTCGCCTACGAGCTGGCGACCGGTGAGCTGCACGTCTTCCAGGCGAAGTCGATCGTGTTCGCCACCGGCGGCGCGGGCAAGATCTTCAAGACGACGTCGAACGCGCACACCCTCACCGGTGACGGCCTCGGCATCATCTTCCGCAAGGGCCTGCCGCTGGAGGACATGGAGTTCTTCCAGTTCCACCCGACAGGCTTGGCCGGGCTCGGCATCCTGATCTCCGAGGCCGTGCGCGGTGAGGGCGGCATCCTCCGCAACGCCGACGGCGAGCGGTTCATGGAGCGCTACGCCCCCACCATCAAGGACCTCGCGCCGCGCGACATCGTCGCCCGGTCGATGGTGCAGGAAGTGCTGCAGGGCCGCGGTTGCGGACCGAACAAGGACTACGTCGTCCTCGACGTCACGCACATCCCGGAAGAGACGCTGAACGCGAAGCTGCCGGACATCATGGAGTTCTCGCGGACCTACCTCGGCGTCGACCCGGTCACCGAACCGGTGCCGGTGTTCCCGACCTGCCACTACGTGATGGGCGGAATCCCGACCAACATCCACGGCGAGGCGTTGCGGGACAACGAGAACGTCATCCCCGGCCTGTACGCCGCGGGTGAGGTGGCGTGCGTGTCCGTGCACGGCTCGAACCGGCTCGGCACCAACTCGCTGCTCGACATCAACGTGTTCGGCCGCCGCGCCGGCATCGCCGCCGCCGAGTACGCGCTGGCTCACGAGCACATCGAGCTGCCGGAGAACCCGACCAAGCTCGTCGAGGACCAGCTCGCGCTGCTGCTCTCGGAGCACGGTGACGAGCGCGTCGCCGACATCCGCACCGAGCTGCAGCGGACGATGGACTCGCACGCTTCGGTGTACCGCACGGAGGACACGCTCAAGCAGGCGCTGACCGACGTGCAGGCGCTGAAGGAGCGGTACAGCCGGATCACCGTGACGGACAAGGGGAAGCGGTACAACACCGACGTCCTCGAGGCCGTCGAGCTGGGCTTCCTGCTCGAACTGGCCGAAGTCCTCGTCGTCGGCGCCCTGGCGCGCAAGGAATCCCGCGGCGGGCACGCGCGCGAGGACTACCCCAACCGCGACGACACGAACTTCATGCGGCACACCATGGCCTACAAGCAGGGCGACGGCCTGACGGCGGACGTCCGGCTCGACTACAAGCCGGTGACCTTCACCCGCTACGAACCGATGGAGCGGAAGTACTGATGACCACGGCCACCCCCGAGAAGTCGGAGGCCGTGTCCTCCGACCACACGCCGATCACCGTCACGCTGAAGATCCTCCGGTTCAACCCCGAAGTCGACACCGAGCCGCACTGGGAGTCCTACGACGTCCCGGCGCAGCGCACCGACCGGCTGCTGAACCTGCTCTTCTACGTGAAGGACTACATCGACGGGACGTTCTCGTTCCGGCGCTCGTGCGCGCACGGCGTCTGCGGTTCCGACGCGATGCAGATCAACGGCATCAACCGGCTGGCGTGCAAGGTCCTGATGAAGGACCTGCTGTCGCAGGACGGCAAGAAGACGACCATCACGATCGCGCCGATCAAGGGCCTGACGACGCTCAAGGACCTTTACGTCGACATGGACCCGTTCTTCGAGGCGTACAAGGCCGTGAAGCCGTACCTCATCGCCTACGGGAACGAGCCCACGCGCGAGCGGATCCAGTCGCAGGCCGACCGCGACCGGTTCGACGACACGACCAAGTGCATCCTGTGCGCCTGCTGCACGTCCTCGTGCCCGGTGTACTGGAACGACGGCTCGTACTTCGGCCCGGCCGCGATCGTCAACGCGCACCGGTTCATCTTCGACTCGCGTGACGAAGGCGCCGAAGAGCGTCTGGACATCCTGAACGACTCCGAGGGTGTCTGGCGCTGCCGGACGACGTTCAACTGCACCGATGCCTGCCCGCGCGGCATCCAGGTCACGAAGGCCATTCAGGAAGTGAAGCGCGCTTTGCTCTTCAAGCGCGTCTAGAAGTACATGAAGGCCCCCTTCCTTGCGCCTAGCGCAAGGAAGGGGGCCTTCATGTACTTCTATGGGAGTTATCCACAACGGGGCAGTTATCCACAGGTCGGCAAATCGACTCTGGCGGGAAGGCGGCCCCGCGCCCACGCTGAGCATCATGACCAAGAGGGGGAGATGGGCTCAGCATCCCGAACTGCTGCACGAACTGAGTCGCAACGGCGTCATCCGGGCATCCGAGCTGGAAAGCCTCGAGATGAGCAGCCGGACGATCTACACTCGCTGTCTGCCCGGTGGTCCATGGCAACGTTTGCTCCCGGGCATCATCCTGTTGCACAACAACGAACCCACGAGCGAGCAGCTCGTGACCGCGGGGCTCCTGCACGGCGGGGCGGACGCGGTCCTCACCGGAATCGAAGCCTGTCGGCGACACGGATTGCGTACATCCGCGATGCCACCGGACACGGGTCTGCATCTGCTGATCCCGCATGATCGGAAGATCCGCAGCACCGGCTTCGTGACGATGGAACGAACGATCCACTTGCCGTCACCGGTCGTCCGGAACAAAGTTCCCTTGGCGCCGCTGGTCCGGGCCACAACGGACACGGCGCGACGGCTCGGGGACGCCGAACAGGTCGAGGCGATCTTGATCGAAGCGGTCCAGAAGGGCGGATGCCATCCGAAGGCTCTGCTTCGCGAACTCGATCACGGCTCACTTCGAGGTACCGCTGTACCGAGGCGCCTCCTGACGAACTGGGTAGATCTCCGGTCCATGGCGGAATCCCGCGCCAGGATCCTCAGCCAGCGCATGCCGACACCGCCGACCCACTGGAACTCGGCGATCCACGACCGGCAAGGGCGCTACATCGGACGCCCCGACGCGTTGTGGGAGGACGTCGGTCTTGTTTGGGAGATCGACTCTTTCGAGTTTCATTTCCGCAAGTCGGACTACGCGCGAACCGTTGAACGCAATACACGTTATGCGGCGGCGGGTCTGGTCGTCGTGCAAACCTTGCCCTCCCGACTACGAGACGACCCCGATGGCGTCCTCGCCGATCTCACTGCCGCGCACGACGTAGCCGCGGCCAGGCCTCGACCCGACATCCACCTCACGACAGCTGCCTGAAGTACATGATGGTCCCCTTCCTCGCGCCTAGCGCAAGGAAGGGGACCATCATGTACTTCTGCGGACAGCCGCTACTCAAGGATCCGTGCGTCCAGCGAGTGATGGTCGGCACCAGAGTCGGCGGTGCCCGGCAGCCGGTCGAAAGCCTCCGGGTCGATGTACCCGACAGCGCCGGTGCTCACGTCCCGCAGCATGTTGTACAGCCCCGCCATCACCGCGCGCGTGAAGTGCTCCCGGTGCTGCTGCCCGAGCGTCTGCGTCTGCCCGCGCACCTCGAACAGCACCGTCCCCGTCCCGTTCAGCGCGAACGAGCACCGCGCCTGGCCCGGCAGATCGCGGTCCGGGGCATGCGGATACCGCGCACCCACGAAGCCACGCGACGTCATCCCGTTGAACGCGCTGATCGCCAGCTGCCGCGATTCGTCCTTTGTGTACACATCGCGGTACTTCGCGTACTTCTGGCCGGACTCGAAGAACTTGTCGGGCAACGGCGGGTAGTCGATGCCGACGTCGAGCAGCCGGTTGCTGCCTTCCTGCCGGACACAGGCACCTTGATGGTGCAGATCGACGTAGACGTCGGGCACCTTCCCCCGCTGCTTGGTCAGCTCGACGTACACCGAACGCAGCGCCCGCGCTTCGGGCGTGATGAACCAGCCCGGCTGCTCCGACGCACCGGGGAAGTCCTCCGCGCGCGGGACGTAGTTCAGGTCGGGGTGGAAGTCGCGGTTGACGTCGAATCCCGGCCGCTTGCGGTAGTCGTCGCCCTGGAGGACGCCGCTGAGGTAGTTCCAGGCGGGCGGCCGGTCCTTCAGCTGGGGGAACTTCTGCTGCACCTCGGCCCACGACAGGTCGTTGCCGCGCCGGTCGAGTTCGGCGCCGTCCGGGTTCAGTTTCGGCACCGCGACGAAGGTGATGGTCTTCCGCAGCCGTTCGGCGTCCCGCGACTCCGACGTGCCGAGGTAGTCGAGAATGCGCAGGAGCGCGTCCGTACCCGTCTTCTCGTTCCCGTGGATCTCGCTGGAGACCACGAAGACCTCCGGCCCGGTTCCGACGGTCGCCTGGTGGATCACCCGGCCTCGGTTCGACCGCCCGACCTCCTTGACCGCCACTCGCCCCTTGCTCACACGCTCGAGCCTGCCGAGTTCCCGCACCATCTCGCGATAGTCGGTGAACTCGTTGATGGGCAGCTCCCGCGGCTCCTCGCTGCAGGGCGCCGCCGAAGCAGCCACCGGAGCCGCAGCCGCGGGCGTACTGACGAGCGGGAGCATCGCCAGCCCCACCACCACAGGAACCAACCGACCGGACAACGACATCGTGAACTCCCCACTGTCGAAGGTGCTCACAACGTAGCGAGGTCACCGTCGGAAGGGCCAGAAAAACGAAACCGGGGCCGACCCACGAACGTGGACCGGCCCCGGCGATCGCGCGAAACTACTTCACCGCGTCCAGAGCGTTGACGCGGCCGTGGCCGTAGTACGAGTTGTCCTTCGCCGGGCCTTCACAGACCGGCGCCGCTGTGCCGCACGGAACCGCGTCCGCCTGGTGCTCCAGCAGCCACCTCAGCGCCGCGGGCGGAGCGTGCTTGAACCGGGACGCCAGCAGCGCGGCGACACCGGCGACGTGCGGGGACGCCATCGAGGTGCCGCACTTGGCGCCGTAGCCGCCGTTGAAGATGGTCGACAGCGGGCAGCCGACACCCTGGCCCTCAGGCGGCAGCTGGGCGCGGTCGCCGCCGGGCGCGGTGACCGAAACGTCGTCACCGTAGTTGCTGTACGACGACTTCGTGCCCGCGTAGCCGATGGCCGAGACGTTGACGACGCCGTCGATGGCCTTGGGCAGGATGCCGCAGCTCTCGTCGATCGGGTGCGGGCGGTTCGGGTCGGTGGTCTGCTTGTCCGGGTCGAAACCGCTGTTGCCGGCGGCGGCGACGTTCAGCACGCCCCGTCCGGTCGAGTAGGTCACCGCGCGGCGGACGGCCTCGTACGCGGCCGCGTCGCCCGGCTCCTTCGAGCAGTAGAACATGCCCGGGTCGATGTAGTAGCTGTTGTTCGTGACCGGGAAGCGGTGCTTCGCCGCCCACATGAACCCGCACACCGCGGCCTCGGGGAGGATCAGGCCGTCGTCGTTCACGACCTTCACCGACGCCAGCTTGACGCCGGGCGCGACACCGGTGAAGCCGCGTGCGGCGTCCTTGCCCGCGATCGTGCCGGCGACGTGCGTGCCGTGGTCGGAGTTCGTGGGTGCCCAGGCGGCGGGCGTGGTGTCGGGCGCGCCGCTGTTGCAGCCTGCCGACACCTTCGGGTCGATGGCCGCCTTCAGCGCGGGGTGGGTGGGCTCGATGCCCGAGTCCAGCACGCCGACCGTCACCGAGCGGCTGCCACCGGAGATCTTGTTCGCCTCGGGAGCCTGGATCGCCCGCATGTCCCACTGCTGGGCCGACAGGTCCTGCTCGACGGCGACGCTGGTGGTCTCTTCGTTCTCCTTGGTGTCGACCACGGCGGAGCGGGTCGAGCGGGTGGAGGCCGCCGGCGGGAACGCGACGTCACGGCCGCCCGAGTAGGCGCGGAAGACACCGATCTTCGCCTGGAAGTCGGCGTTGCGGGAGGTCGCGACCGCGACCCCGATCTCCGGGTAGTACGCGACCTTCTCGCCGCACTTGGCGCGCAGCTCGTTGTCGACCTTGCGCTCCGGGGTGCGCGGGTCGTAGAGCACCACGTAGTTGAACGGCGCGCTAGCGGTGTCGCACTGGGGTGCGGGCGCGGCGCTCGCCGACGGGGCCGCGAACACACTTCCCGCCGCCGCCGCGACGAGCGCGGGGACGAGCAGGCGTCTGATCCGGGACATTCCACCTCCATGATTCGGTGGAGTGAACGTAAGCGAGCCGGACCCCGGCCAACACCGTCAAAAGGACGACAAAACCCGATCAGGCGTCAGCCTTCTCCGCGTCCCGTGACTTGGCGCCACGAAGCGTGCGCAGACCGATGAGCCCGATGATGGTGCCGAGCACGAACGAGACGACCGTCAGCACCGCGTGCACGATGAAGTATGCCGTCGGCGTGCCGTCCGCGGTCCAGGCGCGGTCACTGTCCCAGAGGTTCTTGGCGAAGGTGATCCAGATGATCCACGACCACACGCCGAAACCCAGCAGGAACATCGAAGTACCTCGCGAAATGCGCATGCCCCTGAGTATGCAGCGGGCCCGGCGACGCTACATTGCTCGGGTGCACAGCGCTATCTCCCGGTCGCTCCTGGTCCTCGTTTCCGGTGTGCTCGCCCTCGCGGTGACGCCGGTGGCCACAGCCGCCCCGAAGCCACCAGCCCAGGCGCAGCCGTGCGCGAACAAGGTGACGCCTCCCCCGCCCGTCGACACCTCCGAGAAACCGCGCCCCGGCGAGGCCGCTCCGGCGCCGCTGCCCGTGCCGCCGGTTCCGGTGGGCGGCGACCGGATGGCCGAATGCGGGCTCGTGCTCCCGAAGCGTGCGCTGAACCCGCCCGAGGGGAACACCTCCGCGTCGTGGGTGCTGCAGGATCTCGACACCGGTGACGTCATCGCGGCGAAGGATCCGCACGCCCGTCAGCGGCCGGCGTCGCTGATCAAGGTCCTGCTCGGGCTGGTCGTGGTCACCGAACTCCCGCCGGCCAAGATCGTCGTGCCGACCAAGGAGGACGCCGAGCAGGAGTGCACCTGCATGGGCATCGGCGCGGGCGGTCAGTACACAGTGGACCAGCTGCTGCACGGACTGCTGATGCACTCGGGCAACGACGCGGCGCACGCGCTCTCCACCGTGCTCGGCGGCCTGGACGCGACGCTGGCGAAGATGAACGCGCTGGCCACCCGCATCGGCACCACGGACACCCGGGCCGCGACACCGTCCGGGCTCGACGGCCCCGGCATGTCGACCTCCGCCTACGACATGAGCCTGATCTTCCACTACGCGATGAAGAACGCCGAATTCGCCAAGGTGGTCAAGACCAAGAGCTTCGAAGTCCCGGCCACCGCGGGGAAACCGGTCGTCACGATCTACAACGACAACAAACTCCTCGGCAGCTATCCCGGGTTCACCGGCGGGAAGACCGGCTTCACCGACGACGCGCGCCACACCTACGCCGGCAGCGCGGTCAAGAACGGGCATCGCGTCGGGGTCGTGATGCTGCGCGCCGAGCAGCGCCCGACCCGGGTCACCGAACAGGCCGCGAAGCTCCTCGATTACGGCATCGCGCTGCGCGAGTCCAAGGCCGAATCGGTGGGGCGCATCGAATACCGGTCACCGGAAGCGGTGAACGCGGACCCGGCCAACGCCGCGCCGGACGCCGACGGCGCGTCGAACAGCGGAGCCGCGGCCGCGGCCGAAGACCCGTTCGGCGTGACGGGCTGGATCATCACGCTGGTCGTCTTCCTGATCATCGTGGCGTCGTTCGTCGTCGGCCACCAGCGCAAGAAGGCCATGGCCGGCGAATAACGTCAGGACCTGCGACGGCCGAACCAGCCCAGCAGCGCGCCGGTCGCGAAAGCCCCGCCGACGGCGCCGAGCCCCGGCCCCTGCTGAACGGTCACCCTCGGGTGGATCAGCACCGGGGCGGGCGGCTCGATGACCGTCTTCAGGTTCTCCTTCGCCGTCGCCGTCCACGCGGTGACGAACAGCAGGAACCGCGAGACGAGGTTCGCGAACACGAGCAGGCCGATCACCGGGCCGAACAACGTGAACGCCGGAGATTTCGTGACACTGCCGAGGTAAACGGTCGCGGCCTGCTGGAGCACGATGAAACCGACCGCGGCGAAGATCGCGCCCTTGACCGCGCTGCGCAGCGCGACGTGCTCACGAGGAAGCCTCGCGATGACCCACAGGAAGACCAGGGTGTTCGCGAGCAGGCCGAGCAGGATCGTCGCGACCTTCAACAGGAACACGGCCCAGCCCTGGTTCTCGAGGCCGACCAGTTCGAGCAGGAACCGCCCGACGCCACTGCCCGCGGCGGTGAGGCCGAACGAGATCACCAGCGCGACGCCGAGCCCGACGAGGGACAGCAGGTCCTTGATGGTGGTCGACACCAGCGGGAGCTTCTGCTTTTCCTGACCCCATTGGGCGGTCAGCGCGTCACGCAGGTTCGACATCCAGCCGATGCCCGAGTACAGGGCGAGCAGGAGGCCGAACACCCCGATACCGCCGCCGGAGTCCAGCGCCGCCTTGATGATGCTGCCGACGAGGTCGCTCAGCCCTTCCGGGACCGACTTCTTGATGCCGTCGACGAGCTGGTTCGTCACCACCTGGTCGCCGGCGAGCACGATCTTGATGATCGCGAAGGCGACCATCAAGATCGGGATCACCGACAGCACGCTGAAGTAGGTGATGGCGGCGGCGTAGTGATTGCCGTAGCGCTCGGTGAAGGCGTCGTTCGCCCGGATGAGGTGATCGAGCCAGCCGTACTTCCGCCTCAGGCGCGGTAACAGCTTGTCCTGTTCCGGCTTCGCGCCGTCATCATTCGCCACCGTCAAACGCTAACCACACGGCGACGACATCGCAGCGCGAATCAGCCCGCCGGGGGAAGGAACCCGATGTTCTCGTAGACGTTCCGCAACGTCACCGAAGCGACTTCCCTGGCCCGTTGCGCACCGAGCGCCAACGCCTTGTCGAGCTCGGCGACGTCGTCCAGATAGGACTGGACGCGCTCCTGCACCGGCGTGACCCAGTCGACGAACGCCTCCGCGACACCCTTCTTCAGGTCGCCGTAACCCTTGCCCTCGTACGAGTTCTCCAGTTCGGCGACCGGCTGGTCGGTCAGCGCGGAGAGGATCGTCAGCAGGTTCGAAACGCCCGGCTTGTTCTCGGCGTCGAAGACGATCTCGCGGCCGGTGTCCGTGACCGCCGAGCGCACCTTCTTCGCCGACTTCTTCGGGTCTTCGAGCAGTTCGATGAGGCCGTTGCCGGTCGACGAGGACTTGCTCATCTTCGCGGTCGGGTCCTGCAGGTCGTAGATCTTCGCCGTGTCCTTGACGATATGCGGCTCCGGCACGGTGAACGTCTTGCCGAAGCGGTTGTTGAACCGCTGCGCGAGGTTGCGCGTCAGCTCCAGGTGCTGCCGCTGGTCCTCGCCGACGGGGACCTCGTTCGCCTGGTACAGCAGGATGTCGGCGGCCTGCAGGACCGGGTACGTGAACAGGCCGACACTGGCGCGATCGGTGCCCTGCTTCGCGGCCTTGTCCTTGAACTGCGTCATCCGGCTCGCTTCGCCGAAGCCGGTCTGGCACTCCAGCACCCAGCCCAGCTGGGCGTGCTCGGGCACGTGGCTCTGGACGAACAGCGCGCTGCGGGCCGGGTCGACCCCGAGCGCGAGCAGCTGCGCGGCCGAGCGGCGCGTGCGATCGCGCAGCACCTTCGGATCCTGCTCGACGGTGATCGCGTGCAGGTCGACGACCATGTAGAAGGTGTCGTGGGTGTCCTGCAGCCGAACCCACTGCCGCAGCGCGCCCAGGTAGTTGCCGAGGTGGAACGAGTCGGCGGTCGGCTGGATCCCGGAGAGCACGCGCGGGCGCTTCTGTTCGTCGGACACGCCCGGATTCTCTCAGGCCACGCCGCGGCGGGTCATCCGGCCTCGCCCCGGCCGAACGGTCTAAACGGTTAAACGCCACATACTTCCGACGGTTCTGGGCGCGGTGCCCGATTCCTAGCGTTCAAGGCACCGGATCTTCCGGCCACACCGAAGGAGAACCCAGATGAAGGCACGATCCCTACTGATGGGCTTGGCCATGGCGGCCGCGGCCGTCTTCTCGCTTTCCGGCGTCGCGGCGGCGGCCGAGCCCACCGGAGGCGTCCAGCCGAACATCGTCGGCGGCGGTAACGCGACCCAGGTCTACTCGTTCATGGTGTCCCAGCAGTCGAGCTCCGGCGGCCACCAGTGTGGTGGCTCACTGATCAGCTCGACCTGGGTGGTCACCGCGGCGCACTGTGGCACGCCGTACCAGGTGCGTGTCGGCACCACGAACCGCACCAGCGGCGGCACCGTCGCCCGCGTGGCCCAGCGCATCGCCCACCCGAGCGCCGACCTGGCGCTGCTGCGTCTCTCGACGGCGGTGTCGCAGGCGCCGGTCACGATCGCCGCTTCGTCCGGGGCCGTTGGCACCGCGACGCGGATCATCGGCTGGGGCCAGACCTGCCCCGTCCGCGGTGGTTGTGGCGCCCCGATCAACCTCCAGGAGCTGAACACCTCGATCGTCGCCGACACCCGGTGCAGCGGTATCAGCGGCGCCAGCGAGATCTGCACCAACAACCCCAACGGCAACTCGGGTGCCTGCTACGGCGACTCGGGCGGCCCGCAGGTCAAGCAGGTCAGCGGTGTCTGGCAGCTGGTCGGCGCGACCAGCCGCGCCGGGAACAACAGCAGCACCTGCGCGACCGGGCCGTCGATCTACGTGGACGTCCCCTACTTCCGCAGCTGGATCCGCACCAACTCCGGCGTCTGATCCGGGCCCCGCGTCGCCCCACCGTCCCCGGGGGCGACGCGGGCCCAGCCGGTTCAGCAAGGAACCGTGCGGAAGTTCGAAGAGCCGCTCCAGCAGCGCGACCGCCTTCAGGGAGTCGCACCGCTCGGGGCGGCTTCTTCCGGTCCGCCAGTAGCTCAAGGTCGCGACGCTGACCCGGACGCCCTCCAGGGCGAGCCGGTGCCGGATCCGGTCGAGGCCGAGGCCGCTGTCCGTGATCGCCCGGTCCAGGGCGCGGGGGAAGGGGTCACCGGGCCGGCTGCGACGCCGTGTCACCGTCATGGACCCGAGCGTGGCGATCAGCGAGCGGCTAAACAATCCGGGCGGGACTAGGTGTACCTACCCAAGAAATCCGCCGACCTGCGTTTCGCGGGCTAAACGCGATCCGCCCGGTCCAGGCACCGACCTGCGTTTAGCGGGCTAAACGCGATCCGCCCGGTCCAGGCACCGACCTGCGTTTAGCCCCCTAATCGCGATCCGGGGCCGGGAGGCGCAGGTCAGGGGCGCGGCTGGCGAGTGAGGGCGTCGTCCGCGAGCACGGCCTCGGCCATCGCCGCGACGTGCGGGGTGGCGGGCTGCGCCGGGGCGGGAGCGGGGGCGACGGCGGCCGCGCGGGCCTTCCGGCGCTGACGGAACACGCCGAAGGCCATCCCGACGACACCGAGCGCGACGGCGATCAAGCCGACCGGGCCCAGAAGACCGAACGCCATCTCCGAGCGCGACGTCGCGTCCGCCGCCGACGCCGGGACCGCGCCCGCGACGAGCAGCGCGACCGGGATCGCGATGACCGCCGCGGCCCTGGCCGCGGGCAGCGCCGATCGCATCAGGAGATGAACTGCGTTCCGCACCGGAGTGCCTCCCGTGACGTGACATTGCCGAACCGGAACGCTAACCCGAACGAGTGAGCATTTCCAGGCTGCTGGTCAAAAAACTACCGAGCGTGTCAAGACCTGTGGGTTCTGATCAACTCGGGGCACGAGACTAGCCCCTCACAGGGGGGATGTTTCGAGCACCCCTCTTCTCAGAGTTGTCGCGCGCGAAGCGGTTTCCGACAAAAGCGGACAAGGGTTTGGGCCATTCGGCTGTCAAGCGCGGCCGAACAGGCAGTATCCGGCTTTCGCCGGTTGGTTTCTTGTGCGCAATGGTCTATACCTGTTGGCCATACCCCTTAAAAGGTATAGACCAATCTCCCTGCATGGTCCCCTCGTACGAAGGAGCCACCGATGTCTCTTCGACGTATCCTCGCGGCGGTCGCCGCCACCTTCGCCGCCACCACGGTCGCCGTGGTCGTCCCGGCCCAGTCCGCCTCCGCCGCGGACTGCGTGGCGCCGTGGAACGCGAGCTCGGTCTACTGGGGCGGCAACACCGCCTCCTACAACGGGCACAACTGGTCCGCGAAGTGGTGGACGCAGAACGAAACCCCAGGTAGCGCGCAGGTCTGGGCCGATCAGGGCACCTGCGGCGGCGGCACGACCAACCCGCCGAACCCGTCCGGCTTCGTGGTCAGCGAGGCCCAGTTCAACCAGATGTTCCCGAGCCGGAACCCCTTCTACACCTACAACGGCCTGGTCACCGCCCTGAGCGCGTACCCGGCCTTCGCGGGCACGGGCAGCGACACCGTGAAGAAGCAGGAAGCCGCGGCCTTCCTGGCGAACGTCAGCCATGAGACCGGCGGCCTCGTCCATATCGTCGAACAGAACGAGGCCAACTACCCGCACTACTGCGACACGAGCCAGTCCTACGGCTGCCCGGCGGGCAACGCCGCGTACTACGGCCGCGGCCCGATCCAGCTGAGCTGGAACTTCAACTACAAGGCCGCCGGCGACGCGCTGGGCCTGCCGCTGCTGACCAACCCGTGGCTGGTGCAGAACGACGCGGCCGTCGCCTGGAAGACCGGCATCTGGTACTGGATGACCCAGAACGGCCCCGGCACGATGACCCCGCACAACGCGATGGTCAACAGCCGCGGCTTCGGTGAGACCATCCGCAGCATCAACGGCAGCATCGAGTGCAACGGCGGCAACCCCGCCCAGGTGCAGAGCCGCGTGAACAAGTACCAGCAGTTCACCGGCATCCTCGGCGTGAGCCCGGGCGGCAACCTGTACTGCTGATCCATCCAGGGTGCCGAAGGGGCCCTTCGCCACATATGACGCGGCGAAGGGCCCCTTCAGCGTTCGAGGGATGTCAGCAGCCGTCGCAGCGAAGCGTCCAGGACTGCGAGATCCTCGCCGAGCGGCGAGAATAGCTTCGCGACGTTCTCCGTGTGCTCGGTCATCGCGGCGTCGACGACTTCGAACCCGCGCGCGGTCAGCGTGACCCGGAAGCTGCGCCGGTCTTCCGGATCCAGCGCCCGTTCCACCAGTCCCGCCGACTCGAGCCGGTCGATCCTGCTGGTCATCCCGGCCCTGGACATCATCAGCGTCGCGGAAAGCTCGGAGGGGATCAGCGTGTACGGCTCCCCGGATCGCCTGAGCGCCGCGAGCACATCGAACTCCCCCTGCTTCAAGCCGTGCTTCGCGAACACGGCTTCCACCTTGGGAGTGGCCAGCATCGCCACGCGGCCGAGGCGGCCCGCGACCCCGATCGCCGTCAAGTCCAGCTCCGGCCGCTCACGGCGCCACGCGCCGACGACCGCGTCGATCGCGTCCGTGTTTCGTTCTTCGCTCACGGACGCAGTCTATTCGACGGGAGATAGTTTGACAGCGAACTATCAGCGATGGAACCATCTTGGGTATGACTCAGCGCATCGAAACCCGTGAACCCGTCCTCGTCCGCGCCGCCGAAGCCGAGACCGTCGGCGCGGCCCCCTCTCTCGTCACGCTGCTCGCCGACGTCTCGACCACAGGCGGAGTTCTGAGCAGCGTGCGAACACGGTTGGGCGTCGGCGCCGATGGAGCCGCGCCGCACTATCACACCGGTTCCGCCGAGATGTTCTTCATGCTCGGCGGAAAGCTGGAAGTCCTTGTGGGAGAAGAGATCGTCACCGTTTCCGAAGGCGACATGCTGGTCGTCCCGCCACTGACCACCCACGCTTTCCGCGCGGCCGTGGACTCACTGGCGGACGTCCTGATCGTGTTCATCCCCGGCGTGGAACGGTTCGACTACTTCCGCCTGCTGGAGAAGGTCGGACACGGCGAAGCGACCGTCCAGGATCTCTTGGACAGTCAGGAAAAGTTCGACAACCACTTCGTCGAGAGTCCAGTGTGGACGGAGAGCGCGAAGTCCCGTCAGTAACCGCGCGGCGGGTACCCCGGTGGCGGATATCCGGGCTGCGGGTACTGCGGTGGTGGATAGTGCGGTGGCGGATAACCCTGATGCTGCGGCGGATACGGTTGCTGTCCGTACTGCGGCGGAGGCGGATACTGCTGCGGGTAGCCGGGATTCCGCGGTGGATACGGCTGGTGCGGGTACTGGGGCTGTTGCGGCGGAGGCGGCGCGGCCGGCTGACCGCCACCGAGGTGGAACGGCAGCAACGACACCAGTTGCGCGAGACGCCCCAGCGTCGAAAGCACCTCATCCGGCTTGGTCCGGCCGAACGTCGGATTCTCGACGTAGACCAGTTCCGCGCCCACCAGCGACCAGGTGTGCAGCTTCAAGGAGCGCATCGTGGCGGCGACCTGGGGCGTCAGCACGGCGACCGCGACGTTCGGGTCGGTGTCGATCAGCTTGTACCAGCGGTTGAACTTCCGGTCCGCGGTGGCGGGCTCCGGATACTGCTCGACGTCCCAGGCGGACTCGATACTCGACACGATCTGGAAGTTCGGCATCGGCGCGGGCAGGGTGACGGCCCAGACCGTGTCGATCGAGATCGTGTCGAGCTCGTTGACCTTCTTGTTGGTCCACCGCGTGTGCACGCTCGTGACCGTCGGGCGGCGGTGGTAGTCGAAGACGCTGAACCGCAGCCCTTGGTACATGCCGTTCAGCGCGCCGAACGCCATCCGCTTGTCGCCGCGCTGGTTGAACGGCAGCACCGTCCACCGTTCCAGCATGTTCGGCGCGTCCGGGCTGAACTCCCACCCGTACTGGCCGGACATCGCGTAGCGCTCGGCGTTCGTCGCCTCGATGCGTCTGGCTTCGTTCGTCTCCATGACCGGACCAGGCTAGCCGGAGTAGGTCGCCGTCACCGGCGCGTGGTCGGACCAGCGCCGGTCGTAGGACTCGGCGCGCTCGACCACGACGGAGGTGCACCGCTCGGCCAGGCCGGGGGTGGCGATCTGGCAGTCGATGCGCCAGCCGGTGTCGTTGTCGAACGCCTTCCCGCGGTACGACCACCAGGTGTACGGGCCGGGGCCTTCCGGGTCGAGCTTGCGCTGCACGTCGACGTAGCCGGCCTCGCTGAACACGCGGCCGAGCCATTCCCGCTCCTCCGGCAGGAAGCCCGAGCTCTTCTGGTTCCCGCGCCAGTTCTTCAGGTCGATCTTGTCGTAGGCGATGTTCCAGTCGCCCACGACGACGACCTCACGGCCGCCTGCCTCGGCCTTGGCGCGCAGGTCGACGAGGTACGGCAGGAACGCCGTCATGAAGCGCTCCTTTTCGTCCTGACGCGGGGTTCCGACGTCGCCGCTGGGCAGGTACAGGCTCGCGACCACGACATTCGGCAGGTGGATCTCGGCGTAGCGTCCGCTGTCCTCGAATTCGGGCTCGCCGAAACCGATGCGGACCTCTTCCGGCTCCGCCCGGCTGAAGAGCATGACGCCGTTTCGCCCCTTCTGCGCCGACGGCGCGTGCACCACGTGCCAGCCTTCGGGCGCGGCGGCACCGGCCGGGAGCTCCTTGAGCTCGGCCCGGACCTCCTGGCAGGCGACGACATCGGCCTTCGTCGAGCCCAGCCACTCGACGAAGCCCTTTTTCGCGGCGGCACGAAGGCCGTTGACATTCACAGTGGAGACGGTCAGCACCCGTCGCACGCTACCCGGAGGGTCCGACAGAACCGGCAGGGCGTTCGCTCTGCGAGACTGCGCGCATGAGCGAGCTGACCGTGCTGGGCAGCTGCGGCGCCTGGCCGGAACCCGGCCGGGCCTGCGCCGGTTTCCTCCTGGTCCACGAGGGTTTCAAAGTCGTGCTCGACCTCGGCTACGGCGCCGCGTCACGGCTGTTCGAGCACTGCCCGGGCGGCCGGGTCGACGCGGTGGTGGTGACGCACGAGCATCCCGATCACTGCGCCGACGTGAGCGCGCTCGGCCGGGCGCGTGCCTACGGGCTGCCGGACGAGCCGAGGATCCCGTTGCACTGCACTCCGGGCACGGTACGCCGGCTCGAAGCGCTGGAGCCGCGACCGCATCCGACGACGATCTTCGACGTGCGCGAACTCGGCCCGCCACGCGAGGTCGGGCCGTTCCGGATGACCACGTTCCTGCTTCCGCACCATGTGCCGAACTACGGAGTCCGCCTGACCGCGCCCGGGCTCACCGTCGCCTACACCGGTGACAGCGGGCCGAGCCCGATCCTCGCGGAGCTGGCGCGTGACGCGGACCTCCTCATCGCCGACGCCACGCTTCAGGGACCGTCGCCCGACGAGACGCCGCGTCTGGTGTCGACGGCGGGCGAGGCCGGGTACTGGGCCGAGCGAGGCGGTGCCCAGCGACTGCTGCTGACCCACTTCTGGCCCGGTTCCGACCGCGCGGTTTCGGTGGCCGAAGCGCGGAGCGAGTTCAGCGGCGAGGTGCTGGCGGCCGAGGAAGGCGCCCACCTGCGTTTAGCGGGCTAAACGCGATCCCGCAGGTCAGCGCACCCGACGCGCGTTTAGCGGGCTAAACGCGATCCCCCAGGTCAGAGCCCACTTGCGTTTCGCGGGCTAAACGCGAAGCCGCAGGTCACGGGCCGCATTTCGCGCCTTCGACCGGGCGCGCGAACTCGGCGGAGACCCACTTGCCCTCGGCGATCTTGCGGAAGCCGTTCTCGACCACCGGCTGCGCGTCGATCTTCGCGTCCTTGACGTACTTGCCGACGATCTTCTGCCCGCCGGGGGCGTCGCGCGCGTTGAGCACGTCGGCCGTCACCACGACCTGGCAACCGGTCGGGCTCGACGCGCTCGACTCCCTGTCCTGTCCCGAGATGGCGACGACGACGATCAGCGCCAGTCCGCCGCCGACGAACAAGACCGGTTTCGAGATGGCCATGGTGGTCACTCCTCGAACAAGGGAATCGTTTTCTGTCCGGTACAGAGTGGCAGAAGCCGGGGCGGCCGCCCAGATCCAGGATTGCCAACCACCCGGAGGCGCCAACCCCGGCCGGTCACGGGCTACCCACCGTCACAACGCGAAAAGGCCCCCTTCCGCGAGGGAAGGGGGCCTTCAAGCGCTTACGCGACTCAGCCCTGGGCGATCTTCTTGGCCAGGTTGGCGTCCAGCGTCGCGAGGAACTCCTCGGTGGTCTGGAAGGCCTGGTCCTTGCTGATCAGCAGCGCGAGGTCCTTGGTCATCTTGCCGCTCTCGACGGTCTCGACGACGACCTGCTCCAGCTTGTTCGCGAACCCGATCAGCTCCGGGTTCGAGTCCAGCTTGCCGCGGTGCTCGAGGCCCCGGGTCCACGCGTAGATGGACGCGATCGGGTTGGTCGAGGTCGGCTTGCCCTGCTGGTGCTGGCGGTAGTGCCGGGTCACGGTGCCGTGCGCGGCCTCGGCCTCGACGGTCTTGCCGTCCGGGGTGCGCAGCACCGACGTCATCAGGCCCAGCGAGCCGAAGCCCTGCGCGACCGTGTCGGACTGGACGTCACCGTCGTAGTTCTTGCAGGCCCAGACGTAGCCGCCCTCCCACTTCATCGCCGCGGCGACCATGTCGTCGATCAGGCGGTGCTCGTAGGAGATGCCCTTGGCGTCGAAGTCGGCCTTGAATTCGGCCTGGTAGATCTCCTCGAACACGTCCTTGAACATGCCGTCGTAGGCCTTGAGGATGGTGTTCTTGGTCGACATGTAGACCGGGTACTCACGGTCGAGGCCGTACTGCAGCGAGGCGCGCGCGAAGTCCTCGATGGACTTGCGGTAGTTGTACATCCCCATGGCGACGCCGCCGCCCTCGGGGAACTTCGCGACCTCGAACTCCATCGGCTCGGAGCCGTCGTCCGGGGTGTAGCTGATGGTCAGCGTGCCGGGACCCGGGACCTTGAAGTTGGTCGCCTTGTACTGGTCACCGTGCGCGTGACGGCCGATGATGATCGGCTTGGTCCAGCCGGGCACCAGACGCGGGATGTTCTGGATGACGATCGGCTCGCGGAAGATCACACCGCCGAGGATGTTGCGGATCGTGCCGTTCGGCGAGAGCCACATCTTCTTCAGGCCGAACTCTTCGACGCGCGCCTCGTCCGGCGTGATCGTGGCGCACTTGACGCCGACGCCGTGCTTCTTGATCGCGTTGGCCGAGTCGACGGTGACCTGGTCGTCGGTGCGGTCCCGCTCCTCGATACCCAGGTCGTAGTACTCCAGGTTCACGTCCAGGTACGGGTGGATCAGCCTGTCCTTGATGAACTGCCAAATGATGCGGGTCATCTCATCGCCGTCGAGCTCGACGACGGTGCCCTGGACCTTGATCTTGGCCATGAGCAGCGGTGCTCCTTCCGCGGATCTTCGCGTTCTACTTCAGTCTCTCCGGTAGCGGTACAAGCGTACTGCTTAACGGTCCTGGATGGTTCCAGTAGTGGTCGGTATCAAGTCTCCACGAGGCCGTTGTGACCGACGTCACCCGGTCGGACGACGGCCATCCGGCCGTCACGGAACCACGCGAGCCGCGACATCATCGAACAGCACTCCTCCGCCGGCCCACTGGAAAGGGCGGTCCCATGACGAACAACCCCTACGCCGTGCCCCCGTACGAGCAAGCTCAGGCCCCGGAGCCTTACGGCGCCCAGCCTAGGCAAGCGAGCCGGGCCGTGCCGCGCGTGCTCAGCGCACTCGGTGGGGTGCTGCTGACGCCGGTCGCTCTCGGCCTGGTGATCTACAGCGGCTCACAACTGCAGCGCAGCCTCGCGCAGTACCTGTCCGTCGGCGAAGACCCGCTCAGCCTGTTCTTGCTGGTCCTCGGCGGCGTGCTCCTGGTCGGCGTCGCGCTCCTCGGGGCGCTGTCCGGGATCGGGCCCGTGGTGGGTGGACTGATGTGGGGCGTGCTGCCGGGACTGACGTTCCTGCTGAGCCCGCAAGACATCATGAGGCTCACCTACGACGTGACCGGGGCGAGCCTCGGGACGGGCTTGGTGACCTGGCTGGTGATGGGCGCCCTGTTCGCGAGCGGATTCCTGCTCGTCGGGGCCGGCCTGGTCGGCACCCTCTCGCGGCGCCGCGCGAATCGCGTTTAGCGGGCTAAACGCGATCCGGCGGAGATCGAAGTGAACCGAAGGGGGCCGGCGTCCGTAGTCCGGTGCAGGGAGGTGACCCGCCCATGTCATCGCACCGGTACGTCGCGGAGTACGACGACGAGGACTACCAGGAGTACGGCGAGTACGAGCAGGAACCGAAGGACCCTCGGAGGCCGTACGAGGACGTCGAGTCGTATGAACCGTACGAGCCCTTCGACGACGACCTGGTGCCCGAAGACCCGCGCGCGGGCCGAGGCGTGCGTCGCGTCCTCAGTGGCGCGGGTGGCCTGATCCTGACGCCGGTCGCCCTCGGCCTGCTGGCCTGGGGCGGCCTGCGGCAGCAGATGCTCGTCCAGGCGACGCTCAGCACCCAGCGTGACGTCCTCAGCATCGGCCTCCTGGTGGGAGGCGGGATCCTGTTGCTGTCGGTCGGGTTGCTCGGCGCGCTGTCGGCGACCGGCCCGATCCTCGGCGGCCTCGTCTGGGGTGTCGCCCCCGGCGTGGCCACGATCGCGGTCCCGGAATGGGGCTTCCGGCTGGTGAAGTACCTGCCGCAGAACGACGTCACCTACGGCGTCACGAGCTGGCTGTTCATCGGCGGCCTGCTCGCGACGGGCTTCCTCCTGATCGGCGCCGGCCTCGCGTCGAGACTCGCCCGGCGGCGCCGCTGAGCGGGCTGGGACCATCGGCGCATGGGTTTGTTCACCGTCCCCGAAGCCCGCGCCGAGCTCGCCCGGCTACGCCCCGTGCTCGACGAGCTGGTCCGGCTCCGCGCCGACGCTGCCGAGCTCGCCGCGTCCCTGCGCCCCGGCGGCCGCGAGACGTCGCTCGGCGGGATGCCGGAATGGAAGGCCGCGCAGGCCCGGCTGGACGACCTGATGACCACCGTCCAGCGGACGGGTGCAGAGCTGAAGGGATTCGCCCCGCTCCTGATCGACTTCCCCGCCGAACTCGACGGCGCCGACGTCCTGCTCTGCTGGCTCGAAGGCGATGCGGAGCTGTCCTGGTATCACCGCGGCGACCTGGGTTTCGCCGGTCGCCGCCGTCTCCCGGATAGGGTCGCGGTCGTGACCGAGGAGATCGCGGCCGGGCTGTTCGACGGCATCGCCGCGCGCTACGACGAAGACACCTTTCACGGCTTGGTCGCCGACGCGCTCGTCGACGGCCTCGGCTGCACGGCACCCGAGCGCGTTCTCGACGTCGCGACGGGGACCGGCGTGGCCGCGTTCGCCGCGCTGCGCCTGGAGCCGGGCGAAGTGCTCGCGATCGACATCTCGCCGGGCATGATCGCCCAGGCCGAGACGAAGGCGGCGACGCACGATCCCGGGAAACGCATCACCTGGCAGGTCGCGTCCGCGGTTCCGTCGCCGGTGGAGGACGAGGGCGCGGACGCCGTGCTGTGCGCGTCTTCGCTGCACTTCCTCGGCGCGGCCGCGCTCCGCGACTGGCTGCGGGCGCTGCGCCCGGGCGGCAGGGTGGGCTTCAGCCTGCCGCTCGCGTCGGCGTTCCGGCCTTCGGAGGCGTTCGCCGCCATCGTCCCCGCCGACCTGAAGCTGCCGGAAACCGAGGACGACGCGGCGGAACTGGCCTCCGAAGCCGGCTTCACCGAGGTGACCGTGAAACGCCTCGACGTCGAGACCGAGGATCGGGTCCGGTCGGTGTTCGTGGTGCACGCGACCAGGCCCTGAGCCCCTACAGCGGCGCGAAGAACGGCACGCACTTCGGCGCGGGCGCGTTCTCCGGGTCGAGCGCCTTGAGGATCAGGCTCGTCACGTTCGGATCGATCGCCTGGCTCAGATGCCCGGACACGTCGGAACCGCACCAGTCCTGCAGCACGATGTCGGTCGCGCCCGGCTCGTCCAGGACGCCGCTGGTGTACGGCGTGACCACTCGATCGTGGCGGCTCACGATGCTCGTGTAGGTCGGCCCCGGCACGGTCACGCCGTCACGGGCGAGGTCGTCGAGGAACTCCGACGGCGCGAGGTATTCGCGGCAGGCCCCGCAGACGCCGTCGGCGAGGAGATCGATGCCGGGCACCGACAGCACGGCTTTGGCGAGGCCGGAGAGGCCGTTGAGCGAAGTGCCTTTGAAGTTCGAGCCGAACCCGACGAAATGCTTCACCTTCTCCGCGCCTCCCCCGAATTTGAGGTAGTACGCGGGCATCGTCGTGCCCTCGGAATGCCCGACGATGTCGACCTTGTCCGCGCCGGTGCTCGCTCGCACACGGTCGACGAACGCGCCGAGTTCGACGGCGCTCTTCCGCATGGAGGCGAGCCCGCCGAACAACTGTCCACCCAGGACGGTGGCGCCGTAGGTCAGCGAATAGACGCAGTAACCGGCGTCCTTGAGCTTCGGCGCGTGGTGGAACCAGTTGGTCGTCGCGTTGCCGCCGAGTCCGTGCACCAGCACCACGGGCTCGGGGTGGCTCGCGCTCGGCACGCACGACCAGTCGTTCCAGCCGCTCGACGGCGCCGCGCTCGCCGCCGCCGGGACGGCGATGGTGAACGTCAGGGCCGCGACAAGCGTGGTGAGGATCCTGCCGGCTCGCATCCTGCCTCCGGTTACTCGTCAGTATGTGATGCGAGTCATCATGCGTCACAAAGCGACGACCGGAACCAGGAGAACGACCAGACTTGCCGGCCGGCTCTTGTGACGGATCACAAGGGCAGCAGCACTCGCCGTTCGATCGGGCTGGACATGACGATCGACGTCGTCGTGGCACCCAGCACGGAGAGGTCCTCCAGCAACTCTTCCAGGTGAGTGGTGTCGCGCACGGCGATCTTGAGGATCCAGCAGTCCTCCCCCACCACATGGTGCAATTCGAGGATCTCCGGCCGGTCCATGATCTTCCGCGTGCGCGGGTGCCGGACGGTGAACCCGCTGTGCGGCGCCATCCGCACGAACGCCCGCAGCCCCAGGCCGATCCCGGCGGGCGAAACGAGCGCCGCGTAGCCGGTGATCGTGCCACTGGCTTCGAGCCGTTTGACTCGCTCGCCGACGGCGGCGGGGCTCAGCGAAACGCGGCGCCCGAGCTCGCTCAGGGTGATGCGGCCTTCCTCCTGGAGGAGTTCGAGGAGTCGCCGGTCGATCACGTCCAGTGAGCTTTCGGTGAAACCGCGATCAGGCCGAGATTCTTTCAGCGATTCCGCCGATTCACCCATGTTCTCCCCTTCAAACGCCCGGATCGCCACCGTAACACTGGTGGACATGAAGAAAGTGCTCGTTCTCGGCGGAAGCCGGTACTTCGGCCGCGGGGTGGTCGAGCGGCTGCGCGACGCCGGCTCGGACGTCACCGTCCTCAACCGCGGCTCCGCACCTGCCCCGTCCGGCGTCGCCCACCTGATCGCCGACCGCGACGACGAGGCCGGGCTGAAGGCCGCGCTGGGTTCCCGTTCCTTCGACGTCGTGCTCGACCAGGTCTGCTACACGCCGGTCCAGGCGGAGATCGCGCGCCGTGTCTTCCGCACGGACCGCTACGTCATGACGTCCACGATCGAGGTCTACGACCAGGTGCGGACGGAGACGCCGATGACCGAATCGCTGGTCTCCCCCGTGCCGATCGACCTCGGGGCATCTTCGTACGACTACGGCGAAGGCAAGCGGCAGGCCGAGACGGTCTTCGCGGCGGGAGACACACCGTTCGCTTCGGTACGCGTCGCGCACGTCCTCGGCGGCGAGGATTTCACCGGGCGGCTGCGCCATTACGTCGAACGGCTGGACGCGGGGGACGCCGTGGACGTCCACGCGGAACCGCGGCCGTCGACGTTCATCCACGCGAGTGAGATCGCGGACTTCCTGAGCTGGGCCACGCTCGCGGACTTCACGGGTCCGGTCAACGCCGGTTCGCACGGCGCGCTTTCCGCCCTGGACATCGCCCGCGCGATCTCGGTCGAGCCCCGGTTCCGAGTCGTCGAGCAGGACGCCTCGCCGTTCTCCTTCGACCGGTACGCCGTCCTGGACACCTCGCGCGCGACCGGCCTCGGCTTCTCCTTCTCCTCCACCACCGATTGGCTCGGCGAAACCGTCGAAGACGCCAGAAAGGCTTGACCCCCATGCGTTACCGCAGCATCGGAGACCTCGAAGTGAGCGCGATCGGGCTGGGCGCGATGCCCCTGTCGATCGAGGGGCGACCGGATCGGGACCGCGCGATCGCCACGATCCACGCCGCGCTCGACGCCGGCGTCACGCTGATCGACACGGCCGACTCCTACCACTGGCACGCGGGCGAAGTCGGCCACAACGAGGAGCTGATCGCCGACGCGCTGGCCGTCCGCGGCGACTCGGACGCGGTGCTCGTCGCGACCAAGGGCGGCCGTGGCCGTCCCGGTGACGGCTCGTGGACCGTCACCGGGACTCCCGCGCACCTCAGGAACGCCTGCGAGGGCTCACTGAAACGGCTCGGCGCCGACACCATCGGGCTCTACCAGCTGCACAAGCCCGACGAGAACGTGCCGTGGGCGGAGTCCGTCGGTGCGATCAAGGAACTGGCCGGCGAAGGCAAGATCCGGCTCGCCGGGATCTCCAACGTCTCCCGCGCGCAGATCCTCGAAGCGCGGGACATCCTCGGCGAGACACTGGTTTCGGTACAGAACGAGCACGCGCCCGCGAATCTGTCGCACGAACCGGAACTGGCCCTGTGCGCCGAACTCGGGCTCGCCTACCTGCCGTGGGGCCCGCTCCGCGGCATCGGCGGGGAATTCCTTTCCGTGGCCGAAGATCTCGGCGTCAGCCCGCAGCGGGTGTGCCTGGCCTGGCTGCTCGCGAAATCGCCGTCGATGATCGCGATCCCCGGTTCGACGAGGCCCGCGACCATCCGCGATTCGGCGGCCGCGGCCGATCTCGTGCTCACCACCGAAATGCTGGCTCGCTTGCCGTGATCAGGCTCCGGCCACCAGCGCCACGCCCAGGCCGATCATCGTCGCGGCGACCAGCCCGTCGAGCACCCGCCACGACGACGGCTTGCGGAAGAACCCGCTGAGCAGCCGCGCGCCGAAACCGAGCGCGAGGAACCAGATCACGCTGGCCGACACCGCCCCCACGCCGAACGCCCACCGGTCGCTGCCGTGCCCGGCCGCGATCGCGCCGAGCAGCAGGAGCGTGTCGAGGTAGACGTGCGGATTCAGCCAGGTGATCGCCAGCGTGGTCAGCACGATGCGGCGCAACGATCCGCCGGTCTCCGGGCCGCCGGTCTCCAGCGTGGACGGCTTGAACGCGCGACGGGCCGCGAGAGCGCCGTAGCAGAGCAAGAAAGCACCGCCGACCAGCGCGACGATGGTCAGCGCTTCGGGTGACGTCCCCACCAGCGCGCCGACCCCGCCGACGCCGAGGCTGACCAGGATGGCGTCGGAGAAGATGCAGATCAGCACCACGACGAGCACGGCTTCGCGCCGGATGCCCTGGCGCAGCACGAAGGCGTTCTGCGCGCCGATCGCGACGATGAGGGCCATGGTGGCGCCGAACCCGGCGACCGCGCTGAACAGAACGTCTCCCATGCGGACAACACTAGGAAGCCGTTCGTCAACAGTACAGCTAAAGATTCTTACGTAAGATTAGCGTTCGTGATGACAGATCTGCCCCTCGACCTGGTCCGCACGCTGCTGGTGGTCGCCGACGAAGGCACCTTCGACGCCGCTGCCTCGGCGCTGCACGTGACCCCGTCGGCGATCAGCCAGCGCGTCAAGGCGCTCGAACAGCGCACCGGCCGTGTCCTGCTGATCCGCACGAAACCGGTACGCCTGACCGAATCCGGGCAGGCGGTGGTCCGGTTCGGCCGTCAGGTGGCGCTGCTGGAGGCCGACACCCGGGCCGAACTCGGCCTGACCACCGGCGACGAGCCGGTCCGCCTGCCGATCGCGGTGAACGCCGATTCGCTGGCGACCTGGTTCCTGCCCGCCCTCACGAGGGTGCCGTCCGAGCAGAAGATCTGCTTCGAACTGCATCGTGAGGACCAGGACCACACCACGACCCTGCTGCGGGAGGGCCTGGTGATGGCCGCCGTCACGTCGTCACCCGATCCGGTCGCGGGGTGTTCGGTGCACCGGCTCGGGCACATGCGCTACCTCGCCGTCGTGAGCCCGGCGCTCGGCACGGACCTCGACCTCGCCGAAGCACCCGTCGTCGTCTTCGACCGCCGTGACGACCTCCAAGACCGCTTCGCTCGCGAGCGCGGCACGATCGCGAGCAGGCTGCGGCATTACGTCCCGTCGTCCGAGGGGTTCTTCGACGCCGTCGCGGCGGGGATGGGCTGGGGCATGGTGCCGCTCGCGCAGATGGGCGACCGGCTGCGCGACGGCACTTTCGCCTGTCTCGACCCCGGTCACCCGATCGACGTACCGCTGTTCTGGCAGCAGTGGAAACTCGACTCCCCAGCGCTGGCGGCGGTTTCGGCCGCCATCACCACGGCGGCCGCGGAGCTGCTGGTCGACCCACAAGGATGAAGACGCGCGGATGGGCCGGGTCGTGAGATCCTGGGCGCAGGACGCGCGCATGGCGGGTAGCCGCCGCGCCACCTCTGATCCGGGAAGATGATGCCATGCCGAACGAGCTCCGACTGACCGGCGACGCCGACGCCGACAAGCTGCTCAATGACGATCCGTTCGCCCTGGTGACCGGGCTCCTCCTTGATCAGCAGTACCCCATGGAACACGCCTTCCGGGGACCGAAGAAGATCGCCGACCGGATGGACGGCTTCGACATCCGCAAAATCGCCGAAGCCGACACCGAGACCTTCGTCGAGCTTTGCGTCACCCCGCCCGCCATCCACCGCTATGGCGGCTCCATGGCCCGGCGCGTCCAAACCCTCGCCCGGCACATCATCGAGCACTACGACGGCGACACCACCGCGATCTGGACGGCGGGCCGCCCCAAACCCAACGGCGAAGAGGTCCTCAAACGCCTCAAAGCCCTCCCCGGCTACGGAGAACAAAAAGCCAAGATCCTCCTCGCTCTCCTCGGCAAACAACTGGGCGTCCAGCCCAAAGGCTGGCGCGCCCTCGCCGGCGCGTACGGCGACCGCGGCTCGCGCCGCTCCATCGCCGACGTCACCAGCCCCGAAACCCTCGCCCAGGTCCGCGCCTTCAAGAAAGCGGCCAAAGAAGCGTCCCGGGCGAGCGCCGGATAAGCACGGATCAGGAGGGGCGTTTGACGGACTGCTTGTGCCGGAAGACGTCCTTCGGGTCCCACTTGGCCTTGACCTGTTGCAGGCGGGCGTAATTGCCCTTGTAGTACAGGTCGTGCCAGGGGACCTTGGACGTGTTGTACGCGGGGTCGGACAGGTCGGTGTCGGGGTAGTTGACGTAGCAGCCGTCGGTGCGGTCGTTGGGCACCGGGACTCCCCCAGTGGCGCCGTAGAGCTCGGCGTAGAACTTACGGGTCCAGGCCAGGTTCTTCGCGTCGTCGCCGGGGGCGGACCAGAAGGTCTGGCAGAGCGCCTGGAAGGCCGAGCTCCGGTGCGGGGCGGCGGTCGCGGCCGAGTCCACGGCGTTCACCTTCCCGCCGTACGGAAGCAAAAGCAGCATCGCGTTCGGGTTGTCGATCGTGGTGCTCGTGAGATGCTTGTGGATGACCGCCACGTCCGCGTCGGTGAAAGCCTTGCGGTGGTAGGCCGACTTGTGGTCCGCCCGTAGCGTCGGATTCGTCAGCATGGGCGAATTGGTCGCGAGCAGCCGGACCGACTGGAACCACGGCAACCGCTGGGCGTTGACCAGCTGCGGCATCGCGCTGTATTCGCCCACGGTTCCGTTCAGCGGACGCATTGTCGCCGACACGCCGTCGCGGATTTCGGTCACGAAATCCTCCAGTATCCGCTCGGCGTTCGGAGCGTCGCCGTCGACCTGGACGAACATGCCCACATTGCCGTTGGACCTGTGATTCAGGGCGAGCGACGCCGACAAGGCCGTACCCGGCGAATCCGGTGCGCTGTTGCGCTCGTGCCATCCGCTGAAGTTCTTCACCAGCCTGGCGAATTTCGCCTCGGTGAGGTCCGCCCACGAGAACGACATCGCGTTGACCAGCACGGTCGACGGCGGTTTGGGCAGAGCACTGGCCGGGTCCGCACCGCTCACGCCGGGCGAACGGAGCCAGTAGCGGGTGATCACGCCGAAGTTCCCGCCGCCGCCTCCGGTGTGCGCCCACCACAGATCGCGGTGGGGATCGGCGGGCTCGCGGGTCGCCACGACACTGCGCGCCTTGCCCGCTTGATCGACCACCACGACCTCGACGGCGTACAGATGGTCGACGGTGAGCCCGAGGCGCCGGGACAACGGGCCGTCGCCGCCGCCGCAGATGTGCCCGCCCGCGCCCACCGAGTAGCACCGTCCACCGGGGAGGGTCACCCCCCAGCCCTTGTACAGGGTGGCGTACAGATTCAGCAGTCGCGCACCGGGTTCGACGGCGAAGGCCTTCATGACCGGGTCGTAGTGGACCGAGTCCATTTCGGACATGTCGATCACCGTGCGCACATCGGCGTTGCTGACGAAGTCCTCGTAGCAGTGCCCGCCGCTGCGCACGGCGATCCGCCTGCCCGACGTGACCGCGGCCTGTACGGCGTCGACGACCTGCTGGGTCGAACCGACCAGCTGGAAACAGTCGGGTGAGCCCACCCAGCGCTGGTTGTTCCCGGTGATCAATTCGCCGTAGCGAGGATCGCCCGGCTTGACGGTGAAGGGGCCGAACACGTCGGCCGTACGGTCGGTCGCGTTCGCGGTGCCCGCACCGAGGAACGGGAGCGAGGCGGCGCCGACGGCCAGCCCCGCGGTCGCACTGAGAAATGCGCGCCTGCCCTTTCCGCGCGCGGCATCGCCGATTCTTTCGTCCATTGTTTTTCCCCACTGAAGTCTCGTCTGATACGGCGCCGGAGATCAGGGCAGAACAAGATGACGGCCGTCGCCATCGCGACGAGCCGTCGGAGAATATGCGCCGCTGCCCCCACAGCACCCCAGCCTCGGCGGGCCCCCATGCCACCAAGTGAGCGCGAGCCTACCAGAGCACCGCGGCCATTGGTGGCGCATTCGGAGTAGCCCGTAACAGGAATCACGGACAACGCACATGAGTAACGACTGGGCTACTATCGGGGGTGGCCTATGGGGGGTGTCTATGCGGTGAGTTCACGGCGTCGCGCCGGTATGCCTGGAGCGATTTCACGGAGTGAGACGCGCGGGTCCCGTCCCTTATCGTTTCACCGACGGCTCCGTCAGGTCGCCCATTGTCTGCCGCGTCGATCCACGCCGTCTGGAATTCATCGCGAGTACACCAAACGACAATGTCCGACCCTTCAGGGGGGAACTGTGCCACCAACCAACCGAGATGTTCTCGAGTCGGCGCAAGTAGCACCGAAGACGCAGGCCCGCGCCGACCAGGTGCTGATCTCTCGCCTTGGCCTGCGTATTCCGCCCAGCCTCACCTATGGCGACTGGGAACGAGCAGGACTACAGCTTTCCCGCATCTTCGATTCGTCGGCCTGGTGCCTCGGCGACTGGCTGGTCTGCGGTCAGGAGAACTACGCGGATCGTTATGTCCGGGCCATCGACGCCGCGGGGCTCGACTATCAGACCCTGCGCAACTATGCCTGGGTCACGCGCCGATTCCGGCTGGAGAGACGCCGGGAACTGCTGAGTTTCCAGCATCACGCCGAGGTCGCCGCACTCGACGCCGCGGAACAGGACCATTGGCTGGACCGCGCCGAGAAAGAGAGATGGTCGCGCAACGAGCTACGCCGACGGCTGCGCGGGACCAAACCGAACAAGAAGGCGGCCTCGGAATCGACTTCGGTGATACCGAGATTGGCCGTCGCCAAGGAACGCGTCGAGCGCTGGCGGGCCGCCGCACAGCAGGCGGACGATCACCTGGAGAACTGGATGGTACTGATACTGGACCGGGCGGCGGAGGATATATTGAGTACGAAATCGACGTGATGACGGTAAATGCCTGTCGGCGGAGCCGAGCTGCTCTCCGATAGGGATATTACACGTGAACGCGGTTTCGGCAGAGCCCGATCGACGGCCGGAAGTCCGTCCCGCTGGCGGGACGGACTTCCGGGGCGGTCGCCTGTCCGGGCGAATGCGGGATTCGGTCACCTGAGACCGGGCGACGGTATGACGATCCAGCACGACTATTTCCGCTGAAGCGGTGGAGGACACTTCTCATGACGACGAAGACGACGCGTGTCGCTGTGGTGACCGGAGCCGGAAGGGGAATCGGCCTGGCGATCGTTCGCGCGCTGGTCGAAGACGGATTCACGGTCGTCGCGGGCAGCCGCACCGTGACCGCCGGATTGAAGGAATCGACGGCGGACGCGCTCGAGGCCGATCTCGGCCATCCCGACGAGCCCGCCCGCGTCGTGCGGCACGCTCTCGACCAGCACGGCGGGATCGACCTGCTGGTCAACAATGTCGCGGGCACGTCGACGCCGCCCGGCGGATTCCTTCAGCTCGACGACGAGGCATTCCTGCACACCTTCAACGTGACGTTCATGTCGAACGTCCGCGCCACGCGGGCCGCGCTGCCGAGCCTGCTGGAGCGCCGCGGCGCGGTGATCAACATCAGTTCGGTCAACGCGAAACTGCCCCAGCCGCGGCTGGTCGCGCAATCCGCGGTCAAGGCCGCGGTGTCGAATCTCGGCAAGGCGCTCGCCGAGGAATTCGGCGGGCAGGGGCTGCGGGTGAACACCATTTCGCCCGGACCGGTGTGGACCGACCTGTGGACTTCGCCCGGCGGTCCCGGCGAAATGATCGCCAAGCGGGCGGGTGCCACGCTGGACACGTTCAAGGATCAGCTGCCCGCCACCGTCGGCACCTCGACCGGCGAATTCGCCGACCCGGAGGAGATCGCGGCGCTCGTGGTGTTCCTCGCCTCCGGCAAGGTGGCGAATATGAGCGGCGCGGATCTGGTGATCGACGGCGGGATGATGAAGACCGTCTGAGCCTGCTGACCGAAAAGGCCCCTTTCGCCGAAGCGAAAGGGGCCTTTCGGTGTTCCGTGGTGTGGCGGGATTCAGCGCCCCGCGGCGGATTTCGCCGCCTGCGCCGTCGCGGCTTCGGCGGCGCGGGGCCGTCCCACGAAGAACGCGGACGCGACCAAGCCGGCCAGCAGGACCAGTGCAGGCAGGTACATGGACTCACTGAGCGCGGTACTCAGCTTGTCCAGCACCGGTTCGCGCAGTTCGGGTGGCAGGTCGCGCACACTGGTGCCGTCACCGACTTCGCCGATCGGACCGGCCGGAAGTCCCTGTGCCGCGATGCGCGTCGACAGCAGCGCACTGATGGCGGCCGAGCCGAGCGTGAAGCCCATCTGGCGGGTGGTCAGGAACACGCCGGAGCCGGCTCCCGCCTGGTGCATCGACAGGTTCCGGATGGCGTTGGCCGCCAGCGGCGCCCAGACGAAGGCGTTCGCGATACCGGCGATGGCGCCGAGGACGACGAACAGCGCCAGTGACGAGTCCGGCGTCATGATCTGCGTGTAGCCGAACAAGGTCCCGGCGAACAACGTGAACCCGATGGTCGGGATCATCCGCGGCGGCAGCCGATCGGCGATCTTGCCGACGAAGGGCGCGAGCAGGCCGGTGAGGATCGCCATCGGCGCGAAGACCATCGCCGACTTCGTCGGTGACAGGTCCCGCACCTGCTGCAGATAGAAGTAGGCGACCACGAACAGGCCGTTGACGGCCGCGGCCATCGACGTGACGGCCACATTGGACAGTGAGAAGTTGCGGTCCTTGAACAGGCTCAGCGGCACCAGCGGTTCCCGCGTGTTGCGGGACTGGTTGACGACGAACAGGATCAGCACCGCGACGCCCGCGACGATCAGCGCCCAGATGACGAAGTCCCAGTTCCGGGCGTTGCCCTCCTGGATGCCGAACACCAGCAGGAACATTCCGATCGCGGACAACGCCATACCGGTGATGTCGAACTTGTGCTCCCGGGTCTCCAGCGCGGGCACCAGCCAGACCGCCAGCACGAAGGCGATGATGCCGATCGGCACGTTCACGTAGAAGATCCATTGCCAGCCCTGCCAGTCCACCAGCACGCCGCCCACGATCGGGCCGACCAGCGCCGCCAGCCCGGCCGCGCCGCCCCAGAGGCCCATGGCCGCGCCACGCTTGTCCGGCGGGAAGGTCCGGGTGATGACGGCCATGGTCTGCGGCGTCATCAGAGCCGCGCCCAGTCCCTGCACGACGCGCGCCGCGATCAGCATGTCGATACTGGTGGACGCCCCGCACCAGAGGGAGGCCCCGGTGAACACCACCAGGCCGAGCAGGTAGACGTTCTTGGGGCCGAAGCGGTCGCCGAGCCGCCCGGTGATCAGCAGCGGCACCGCGTAGGCCAGCAGGTACGCGCTGGTGGCCCAGATGGCCTGGGAGATGTCGGCGTGCAGGTCCGCCATGATCGCCGGGTTGGCCACCGCGACGATGCTCATGTCCAGCAGCAGCAAGAAGAAACCGACGATGACCGCGTAGAGCGCGGGCCACGGGTTGGATTTCGAGGACATGGCTTCCGTTCTGGTCGTCGGTCGCGTTTCGGGCCGGGTGAAGGGGACTTTCGCCGCATCGCATGCGGGGAAAGTCCCCTTCACACCAGGTCAGGCCTGGCCGGCGCGAAGAGCTTCCTCGCGGGCGAGTTCGCGCCCCTTGGCCAGTACCTGCTCGACGAGATGGGCGATCGTCGTGCGGCCGAGCCGTTCCTCCATGGCCTGTTCGGCTTCCCGGAACTCCGCGTCGAGCAGCGCGCGCATATGGCGGCCGACATCGCACGTGGTGCTCGGCGGATGGGCATGGCGGGTCAGGATCGGTCCCTGTTCGACCGCGGTGTACGCGTCGTAGAGCGTGATCTCCCCAGGAGGGCGGGCCAACGTCCAACCGCCGCCGCGCCCCTCCGTGGAGCGCACCAGCCCGGCGTCGCGGAGGCTGCCGAGAATGCGGCGCACCAGCACCGGATTGCTCACCAGGCTGTCCGCGATCTCCGCGGACGTCAGCGAATCGTCCCAGCGCGCCAGCATCGTCAGTGCGTGAATGGCCGCCGCGCTCCTGCTGCTGAGAGCCACCTGTCCCCCCTCCCAAACTGCAACCAGTATAGTTTCAGTTGGAACAGGCGTCAACGACGGGGTGCGCGCCGTCCCGATCGGGCGCGAAGCGGCGGATTCGCCGCCGATAGCGGGCAGGCGCATTTGTCCCGCTGGCGAGACGGCCGGGAAACGGCAGACCTACTCAGGTGCCCGTTGTTCTGCTAGATTCGGTGATCGAATCCGCCGCGAAATCCAGCGGTATTCGGCGAGCGAATTCGCCGCCCATACCCAGCGGCAGGTAATGGTCGAACGTCGCCAGTCAGGCAATCAAGTTTCGGCGGTCTTGGCTCATTGGGGGAGGCTCTGGTGCGGAATGAGCTACCGGTGATTTCGGCCGAATCGGCTTTGCAACAGCCGGAATGGCCCGATCACCAGCACGTGCGAATGGTGAGAGAAGTACTCGCCGATCGGCCGCCTTTGGTGGCCGCGGAAGATGTCCGGACGTTGGGTTCCCACTTGCCCATGGTCGCGGCGGGTGAACTCCTGGTCGTGCAGACGGGTGACTGTGCCGAGGATCCGGCGGAATGCACGCCGGGGTACGTGGCCCGCAAGATCGCCCTCCTGGACATGCTGGCCGGAGCGCTGAAGATGGCCACGGGCAAGCCCGTACTGCGAGTGGGGCGGATCGCGGGCCAGTTCGCCAAACCGCGGTCCAGGCCGACCGAGCGGGTCGGCGGTGTCGACCTGCCCGTCTATCGCGGCCACCTGGTCAACAGCCCGGAACCGGACCCGTTGCTTCGCAGGCCGGACCCGGATCGCCTGCTCGACGGCTACGACGCGGCGAACACGGCGATGGAGTACCTGCGCCTGCGCAACGGCGAACGGCCCGAAGCGTCGGTCTGGACCAGCCACGAGGCACTGCTGCTCGACTACGAGCTGCCGATGCTGCGCCGGACCGAGGCCGGCCGGTGGCTGCTCACCTCGACGCACTGGCCGTGGATCGGCAATCGCACCAACCAGCTGGACGGTGCCCACGCCGCACTGCTGGCCACGATCGACAACCCGATCGCCTGCAAGGTGGGGCCGGACATGACGCCGGACGCGCTGGTCGCGCTCTGCGAGCGGCTCGACCCCTTCCGCACCCCCGGCAGGCTCACCCTCATCGCCAGGATGGGCGTCGGGAACGTGGCCGAGCGGCTGCCGCCGCTGGTCGCCGCGGTCCGCGAGGCGGGCCACCGGATCGGCTGGCTCACCGACCCCATGCACGGCAACACCGTGAGCGGCCCGGACGGGCTGAAGACCCGGTTCGTGGAAACCGTCGCACGGGAGATCGCCGAATTCGGGCGCGCGGTGGCCGCGGGGCGAGGAGTGGCCGCCGGGCTGCATTTGGAGACCACACCCGACGAGGTCACCGAATGTGTCGCCGACGAGTCGATGATCGGCCACGTCGGCGACAAATACACCAGTTTCTGCGATCCGAGGCTCAACCCGAAACAGGCCATCGAAGTGATTTCCGCCTGGCGCCGATAGCGCATGGGCGAATTCGGATCCGTATTCCTTTTCCCTGTCGTCGTGTCAGCAGAATCGAGGTCTTTGTAATGGGCGGGACAGAGTGGGCGCAATACGTCGAGACGTCGATCGAGGTGGCGGGCGATCCGCTCGACCTGTCGGCCAGGCTGGCCGAGGCGGGCCCGCACGGCGAATTCGTCATCTACGAGAAGGACGGGCACTGGTCCTATGCCGGCGGGGTGCTCGCCGAGGTGATCCTCGACCGGGACGGCGCCCGGCTCGGCGGCGTGCGGACCGCGCGACTGCCCTGGAGTGAGCGGCCGTTGCGTCAGGTCAAGGAACTGCTCGCCATGGTGCCGATCCGGGGCTGGCGGGCGTACGGCGCCGCGACGTTCGAGCTGTCCTACGCCAAGGACGGTGATCGCGAGCATGTGGACGGCCAGCCCCTGCTGCATCTCGTGGTGCCGAAGAGCGAGGTGCGCATCGGCTCCGGCCGGGCATGGGTGCGCTCCACTGACCCGGACACCCTCGCCGTCCTCGTCGACCTGCTCGCCCGCCCGGTCGAAGGCCGGGAGAGCGACGCGGTTCCGCTCGACGTCAGGCAGACCGGCCGCGACGAGTACCGCGACGCGGTCGCGGGCGCGGTGAAGGACATCGCCGACGCGCGGCTGCAGAAGGTGATCCTGTCCCGGCTCGTGCGGGTGGACGAGGACATCGACCTGGTCGGCACCTACGTGCTCGGTCGCCGCCGGAACACCCCGGCCCGGTCCTTCCTGGTCCGGCTCGGCGGCCTGGAGGCCGCCGGATTCAGCCCGGAGATCGTGGTCAGCGTGACCGAGGACGGCACGGTCGTCAGCCAGCCCTTGGCAGGCACCAGGGCGCTCACCGCGGACGCCGCGACCAACGACCGGCTGCGCGGGGAACTGCTGTCGGACGAGAAGGAGATCTACGAGCACGCGATCTCGGTGAAGGTCGGCAACGACGAGCTGCTCACCGTCTGCGAACCGGACTCGGTCGGTGTCCGCAACCTGATGACGCTGGAGGAACGGGGCAGTGTCCAGCACATCGCCTCCCGGGTGACCGGCAAGCTCTCCGCCGGTCACGACGCTTGGGACGCCTTCGCCGCCGTCTTCCCCGCGGTGACCGCGTCCGGGGTGTCGAAAGAGGCCGCGTACGAGGCCATTCGCCGCTACGAGACCGAGCGCCGCGGCCTGTACAGCGGCGCCGTGCTGACCGTGGACGAGTCGGGAGCGATGGACGCCGCGCTGGTGCTGCGGACCGTCTACCGCCAGGACGGCCGGACCTGGCTGAGGGCGGGCGCGGGCATCGTCGGCCAGTCGCAGCCGGACCGGGAGTTCGAGGAGACCTGCGAGAAGCTCGACAGCGTCGCGCGTTTCCTGGTCGCCGCCGAGATCAAGGCGGAGGTGCCCGCGTGAGGACGGAGGACGTCTATCTCGCCGGGATCGGCAGCGTCCTGCCGGACCGGGTGAGCACCGAACACGCGGTGGCGCAGGGCTGGTACGACGAGGCGGCCCGTGAGGCGTCGGGGATCCTGTCGGTCACGGTCGCCGGGCCGAGGCCCGCGCCGGACATGGCGGTCGAGGCCGCGAACCTCGCGATCCGGCGGTCCGGCCGGGCCGCGGACGATTTCGGGGTCCTCCTGCACAGCCACGCCCACCACCAGGGCCCGGACGCCTGGTCGCCGGCGCACTACATCCTGAACAACACCCTGGACCGGCCGATCCCGGCGATCGAGGTCAAACAGGGCTGCCTCGGCGGGCTGGCCGCGGTCGAACTCGCCGCGACCCGGCTGCTGGCCAATCCCAGCCACCCGGCCGCGCTCGTGACCGCCGCGGACAACTTCTCCATCCCGCTGGTGGATCGCTGGCGCACCTCCTCGGCGTTCGTGCTCGCCGACTCCGCCGCGGCGGTGGCCCTGTCCCGCGGCGGCGGGTTCGCCCGGCTGCTGGCGATCGGTTCGGTGTCCGACGCCCGGATGGAGGCACTCGACCGCGGCGGCGACCCGCTGTTCCCGCCGGGGGTGACCGTCGGAGAGCCGCTGGACTTCACCAAGCGGCGGGAATACATGCGCGAGCAGTGGGCGCAGGGGGTCACCCCGCCCATCGGCTACTTCGGCGACAAGATCGTCGCCGTCACCGAATCGGTGCTCAAGGAAGCGGACGTCACCTTCGACGAGATCGCCAGGGTCGCGCATCCCGGTTTCGGCTGGGAATCGCTGGAAACGATGTTCCTCGACCCGCTGGGGATCGACTCCGAACGCGGGATCTGGGACTACATCAGGCGAATCGGGCACGCCGGGGTGACCGAGGTGTTCCTCGGGCTCGAGCAGCTGTGGACCTCCGGGCAGGTCGGTCCCGGTGACCGCGTGCTCCTGGTGTCCTCGGGCGCGGGCGCCTCCATGGGCGCCGCCGTCGTCGAAATCCTCACCGCCCACCAGCCAGCGACGGAGAACTGACGTGTTGGAAGGATGCACCCCGTGGCCCGCCGATCCGGCGCGGCGCTACCGGGAAGCCCAACTGTGGCGGGGCGAAACACTCGGCACCCTGCTGCGGACGGCCGCCGCCGAGTACGGCGAGACCACCGCGCTGGTACACGGCGACCGCCGGATCGGTTACGCCGAACTCGACCGCTGGGCGGATCGGATGGCGGCCGGGTTCGCCCGGTACGGCATCGCCCCCGGTGACCGGGTCGTGGTTCAGCTGCCCAACGTGCCGGAGTTCGTCGCGGTGTGTTTCGCCCTGTTCCGGCTCGGCGCCAAACCGGTGTTCGCGCTGACCGCGCACCGTTCACAGGAGATCGGGCATCTGTGCCGGATCACGGGCGCGGTGGCGTATGTGCTGCCCGGCGTGCACCGCGGGTTCGACCACCGGGTGCTGGCGAAGGAGGTCCGCTCGGGAGCGCCGTCGCTCCGGCTGTTGTTCAGCCTCAGCGGCAAGGGCGGCGATGTCATCGATCTGTCCACTGTGGACGCCGAACCCGGCGAACTCGCCGAACAGGACCCGTCGGACGCGGCGTTCTTCCTGCTCTCCGGCGGGACGACGGCACTGCCGAAGGTCATCCCGCGCACCCACGACGACTACGCCTACCAGGTCCGCGCCACGTCCGCGGTGCTCGGAATGTCCACTTCGGACGTTTACCTCGCGGTTCTGCCGTTGGAGTTCAACTTCACCTGGGGCTGCCCCGGAGTGCTCGGCACGCTGGTCTCCGGCGGCACGGTGGTGCTCGCCGACGACCCGACGGCCGACGACTGTTTCGCCCTGATCGCCGGCGAGCGCGTCACCGTGACGTCGGTGGTGCCGAGTATCGCCCAGCTGTGGCTGGAGGCGGCGGAGTGGTCCGAGGCGGACCTGTCGAGCCTGCGGGTCGTCCAGATCGGCGGCGCCAAACTGCAGCGGTCGGTCGCCGAACGGATCACCCCGGTCCTCGGCTGCGAGCTCCAGCAGGTCTTCGGCATGGCCGAGGGACTGCTCACCCTCACGAGGCTCGGCGACGCACCGGAGGTGGCACTGGGCACCCAGGGCAGGCCACTGTCCGAAGAGGACGAACTCCGGATCGTCGGCCCGGACGATCGCGAGGTCGCCGACGGCGAGATCGGCGAACTGCTCACCCGTGGCCCCTACACCTTGCGGGGCTACTACCGCGCGCCCGAGCACAACGCGATCGCGTTCACCGAGGACGGCTTCTACCGCAGCGGGGACCTCGCCCGGCTGACCGCCGACGGCGATCTGGTCATCGAGGGCCGGATCAAGGACGTGATCATCCGGGGCGGCGACAAGATCTCCGCGGCGGAGGTGGAGGGGCATCTGCTCGGGTATCCGGGAGTGCTCCGCGCGGCGGTGGTCGGCGTGCCGGACGACTTCCTCGGGGAACGGACCTGCGCCTACCTCGTGGTGACCGGTGAACGCCCGTCGCTGCCCGACCTCAAACGCGCACTGCACGACTGCGGGCTGGCCGGCTACAAGCTTCCCGACCGGGTCGAGTTCGTCGACGAACTCCCGGTCACCCCCTTGGGGAAGGTCGACAAGGTCGCGCTGGTCCGGCTCGCCGAGCGAGCCCGTCTGTCGGTAACGAACCGGAAAGGCTGACATGGACACCGATCCCGCGTCGAAGACGCAACCACCCGGCGAGCAGGAACTGCGCGAACTCCTGGCACCGTTGCTCGACACCCGGCCCGAAGATGTTCCCGGCGACGCCAACCTGATCCTGCTGGGCCTGACTTCGATCGACATGATGCGGCTGGTCGGCCGCTGGCGCCGGGCGAAGGTGCCGGTCGTCTTCGAAGAGCTGGCCTCCGACCCCACGCTGAACGGCTGGCTCGCCCATTTCGACGGGCTGCGGACATGAACGGCGGCATGGTGGTCGCCGATCTCGACCAGGCGTCCGTCGTCCACGGTGTGCACGGCGCGGACGGCGCCTCCGAATGGAAGGCGTTCGCCCGCCGCCATGACCTGTTCGGGCACTGGGAGGCGGTCGAATGGGCCGCGTTGCCGCCCGGCGGGATCAGCGGCGAACACGTGCACACCCGGACCGAAGAGCTGTATTTCATCATCTCCGGCACGGGGACCATGCTCCTCGACGGTCAGGAGCACCCGGTGCGGGGCGGTGACCTGATCCTGAACGGCATCGGCACCCGGCACGGCCTGATCAACGCCGGGGACGACCGGCTGACCTGGCTCGTCATCGAAGTGGTCGGCCCACGGATGGCCGCCGTCTATTCCGAACACCAGAAACCGACCGAAACAGGGGGACGATGATGAGCAACGCCGTGGTGATCAATCTTCGCGAGGTGCGGGAAATCGACGCGCGCGTCTTTCTGAGCGGGCCGCTCGGCCGGATCCGGCTGCCGCAGTTCGAGCCGGGACAGCGGGAGACGCTGGTCGCCGAGGACCAGGAGCACACCCTGTTCATCGTGCGCGGCAACGGAACCGCGGTGACCGGATCGACGACCGTCCCGCTGCGCGCCGGCGTCGCGCTGACCCTGCCGTTGGGCAGCAAGGTCACGGTGGAAGCGGGCGACGAGGGCTTGGAACTGTTCATCGCCAGCCTCGCCACACCGCAGACCGCCGGAGCGGCGCGGTGATCGTCACCAACGCCGATGGACTGAGCCGGACCGAGGACGGCGGCGCCTGGCGCTGTCTGGCCCGGCGCGGCATGCTGCACAGCGAATGCGAGGCCTTCGACTATCTCCGCTTGCCGCCGGGCGGTACGCGGGACGGGCGCGGCAGGGAAGGTGTCGACGCGGTCTGGTTCGTCCTGAGCGGTGAAGGGGAATTCAGCGGCGGCGCCGAGGATTCCGTCCCGTTGCGCCCTGGTGACCTGGTCTTCTGGTCCGGGGGGACGCGCGGGTCGCTGCACAACCCGTCCGGCGGACATCTCGAACTGCTGTCCTTCGCGGTGCTGCCCACCGCGGTGACCGACCGGCTTCCCGCCCGGATCCCGGTGGCGCCCGCCCCCTTGACCGGAGCCGACCATGGCTGACCGGCTGATCGTCACGACCCTGGACGAGCTGTCCGAGGTCTACGAAATGCACGGCGGCGAGAAGGTCGCCCGGTGGAAATGCCTTGCCAGGCGGAACAATCTGTTCGGGGCGTGGGAAGCGGTCGAGTGTTCCTTCCTGCCCGCGGGCGGGGCCAGCGGCGTGCACCTGCACAGCCGGACCGAGCAGTTCGACTACGTGGTGTCCGGCAGCGGCGTGATGACGATCGACGGCGTCGACCATCCGGTCACCGCCGGCGATCTGCTCACCACCTGCCTCGGCACCCGGCACGGCATCCGCAATGTCGGTGACGAAGACCTGATCTGGCTGGTCATCGAGGTTTCCGGGCCGGGAATGGTGCCGGAGGTACCCGCGCAGGACACCAGTGGCGACCGCGCCGAGGTGATCAAGCTCCGCGAGGTCCGCGAGGTCGACGCGCTGGACTATCTGTCCGGACCGCTTCGGCGGGCACGGCTGATCGAGCTCGGCCCCGGGCAGTCCGAGACCTTGGTCGCCGACGAGCAGGAGCACGTGCTTTTCACGCTCGGCGGCACCGGGTCCGCGACGTCCGCCTCCACCACCGTCCCGTTGCGCTACGGGGTATCGGTCGGCGTGCCGTTCCGCGGTTCCGTCACGGTCGAGGGCGGGCCGGACGGGCTGGAGTTCTTCGTGGTCAGCCTGGTCGTCCCGGCGAACGCGGGAGGTGCGGAATGATCGTCTCGAATTCCGGTGACGGACTCACCCGGACCGTCGACGGCAGCGCCGGGGAAGCGCTGTGGCGATGCCTCGGGCGCCGCGGAATGTTGTTCAGTGAATGCGAATCCTTCGATTTCGTCCGGCTCGCGCCGGGGGCGGTTCTCGACGAACGCGGCCGGGGCGACATCGAGGAAGCCTGGTTCGTGCTTCGCGGCAAGGCCGAGTTCGTCGAAGACGGCCGAGATCCGCTGCTCGCCCGCGAAGGCGAACTGGTCATCTGCGCGCACGGGGCGGCCGGCCGGTGGCGGAACATCGGCGATTCCCCGCTGGAAATGCTGTTCCTGGCGTTGATGCCCGCTTCGGTGAGCCTGCGGTTGCCGACCCGGACACCGTCCGACTGACCTGGGAAAGGAGAGTCCTATGAGTCACCAGCGAATCGAGGTCGACGTTCTCGTCGTCGGTTCCGGGCCGGTGGGCGCGACCTTCGCGCGGACGCTCGTCGAAGGCGGACGCAGTGTCCTGATGGTGGACGCCGGACCGCAGCTCTCCAGCCGTCCGGGCGAGCACCTGAAGAACCACTTCGCCTACCAGCACAGTCACGAACGCTTCGGCGGTTTGGTCGGCGGGCATCTGCACCCGCTGTCGGTTCCGGCCGCCGAACCTGCCGAGCCGGACCGGTTGATCAGCCTGGACGCGGGCGTCGCCACCTACGCGGTCGGCGGGATGGCCACCCATTGGACCGGCGTGACCCCCCGGCACCATCCCTCCGTCGAGCGGTCCGACGCCTTCACCGCCGCCGAGTGGGACCGGCTCTACGGCGACGCCGAAGCACTGCTCGGCACCGGAACCGACCTGACCGCGGACGCGGTCTCGCATCAGGTCGTCCTGGACGCGCTCGCCGCGGAATACCGGGAACTGCCCGACGGCTACGGGGTGCGGCATCTGCCGATGGCGGCGCGACGGCGCGCCGACAACCCCCGGCTCGTGCGGTGGACCGGAACGGACACCGTTCTCGGCCCGCTCGCGGAGGGTGGCAGGGACGATTTCGTGCTGCGCGAACAGCATCTGTGCCGCCGTCTCGTGCCATCGGCGGACGGCGGGCGGATCGAGTACGCCGAGATCGAGGACCATCGCGACTGGCGGACGCTGCGGGTCACGGCGAACACGTACGTCCTCGCCTGCGGCGCCGTGCTCACCCCGCAGTTGTTGTACGCCTCCGGAATCCGTCCGCCGGCGCTCGGCCGCTACCTCACCGAACAGCCGGTCGCCTTCTGCCAGGTCGTGCTCCGCGACGACCTCGTCGCTCGTGTGGCGGCCGACGAGCGCTTCGCCGAGCGGGTCGCCGCCCACCGGGCGCGCCATCCCGCCGACCCGTTGCCCATCCCGGTGGACGACGCCGACCCGAACGTCTGGATCCCGGTGTCGCCGGACCGCCCGTGGCACTGCCAGATCCACCGCGACCTGCCCTACGCCGATCTGGTGCCGAACCGGGAAATCGACGGCAGGCTGGTGGTCGACCTGCGCTGGTTCGGGCTCGTCGACCCGCGCCCGGAGAACCGGGTGCGGTTCTCCGACACCGAACAGGACGTCTTCGGCCTGCCACGACCGGGCTTCGACTTCTCGCTCGGCGACCGGGATCGTGCACGGCAGCATCGGATGATGGCGGACCTGCGGCGGGCCGCGGCCGCGCTCGGGCCGTACCTGCCAGGGTCGGAACCACGCTTCATCGTTCCCACCCTTCCGTTGCACATCGCGGGAACCACCCGGATGGGCACCGACGCGGACACCAGCGTGGTCGACCCCGGTTCGCAGGTCTGGGGCGTCGACAACCTCTATCTCGGCGGAAACGGCCTCATCCCGACCCCCAACGCGAGCAACCCGACACTGACCAGCGTCGCGATGGCCCTGCGGGCGGCGCGCGGAATTCTCGGCTCCGAACATCCATTCTCGGCGGAAAGGCGCGCAGATGAGCGGCCCCGGCTACTTGTTCCTCGGTGATGAAGAGAAGGCGTTGGTCGAACGCGCGCTGGACACCTGGCAGCTGAACAGGTACCGGTTCGACGAGACCGCCGAGCCGTCCATGGTGTTCACGCTCGAACGCGAATTCGAGCAGCGCACCGGCGCCGCCCACTGCCTGGCGGTGAACAGCTGCACCTCCGCGCTGCTCACCGCGCTCGCGGCCTTGGGCGTCGGCCCTGGCGACGAGGTGATCGTCCCCGGCTACACGTTCATCGCGTCCATCGCCGCCATCGTCCACCGCGGCGCGGTCCCGGTGCTCGCCGAGATCGACGAGTCGCTGACCCTCGACCCCGAGGACGTGGCGCGCCGGATCACCCCCGCGACCAAGGCCATCCTCGCGGTGCACATGCTGGGGGCGCCCGCCGCGCTGGACGAACTGCGGCGGATCGCGGACGACCACGGCCTGTTCCTGATCGAGGACGCCGCACAGGCCACCGGCGGCCGGTACCGGGGCCGTGCCCTCGGCACCATCGGCGACGCCGGCGCCTTCTCCCTCAACCTGTTCAAAATCATCACCAGCGGTGACGGCGGGCTTCTCACGGTCGCGGACGACGCCGTCTACGAACGCGCGTTCGCCTTCCACGACCACGGGTTCAAACCGATGCGCCACGGCATCGCCGACGCCGACTCGCTGTTCGGGCTGAACCTGCGGATGCACGAACTGAGCGGCGCCGTCGCGCTCGGTCAGCTGCGCAAGATCGACCTCATCCTGGAAACGCTGCGCAAGCAGAAGACCGCGCTGTCCGAGGCGATCGGTGAGCTGCCCGGCGTCGAACGCAGGCGGCTCAACGATCCGGATGGCGAATGCCACTCCTTCTTCGTCCTGCGGTTCGAGACCGTCGAGGTGGCGCGGGCGGTGGCGGCCAAGCTCGGCACGTCCACGCTCATCGACTCGGGCCGTCACTACTACGGGAACATGCCGCAGCTGATCAGCCGCCGCATGCCCACCGCGTCGGAACATCCCTTCGGGTGCCCGGCCCATCCCACCGAGGCGCGGTACGAGCCGCACATGCTGCCCCGTACCGACGACATCCTCGGCCGGTCGATCACGCTTTCGGTCGGCGTGGTCGACGCCTATCTCGGCGCCGGATTCGGCATCACCCCGCTCTCGTCGTCCGACGAGATCGCGGCCGTCGCCGCCGCAGTGAAGTCAGCCGTCAACGAAGTGGTCGCGAGGACGTGAACATGCAACCGGTCGAATCGAAACTGGTGGAGACGGGTTTCCCCGCCCACCACTGGCGGGTCGAAGCGCAGCTCCCCGTCGACTACGAAGTCCAGCTGACCACCGGCGTACTCGACCCGTCCAACCCGGCGCTGCTGGACGCGGGCACCCTCGTCCGCGCCGAACGGCTCCGGCGGTTCGTCGTGGTCGACGCCGAGGTCTACGCCATCTACGGCGACAACGTGCGCAAGTACCTGGAACACCACAACGTCGAATACAGCCTCTGCGTCCTGCCCGTCTCCGAGGAGACCAAGACGATGGAGTCGGTGTTCACCGTGGTGAACGCGCTCGACTCGTTCGGGATCTCCCGCCGGAACGAACCGATCATCGCCATCGGCGGCGGCGTCGTGCTCGACATCGTCGGCTTGGTCGGCAGCCTGTACCGGCGCGGGACCCCGTACGTCCGGGTCCCCACTTCGCTGATCGGGCTGGTCGACGCCGGAGTCGGCATCAAGACCGGGGTGAACCACGGCAGCCACAAGAACCGGCTCGGCTCGTACTTCGCGCCGACGGTGGCGTTGCTGGACCGCGATTTCCTGGCCACAGTGGACGGTCGGCACATCAGCAACGGCCTCGCGGAGATCCTCAAGATCGCGCTGATCAAGGACGTGCGGCTGTTCCAGCTGCTGGAGGACCACGCCGAGCTGCTCCTCGCCGAGCGGCTCACCGGGCAGACCCAGACCGGCGACCTCGTCGCCAGTGAGGTGTTCAGCCGGGCGGTGGGCGGCATGCTGGAGGAGTTGCAGCCGAACCTGTGGGAGAAGCAGCTGGAGCGGGTGGTCGACTACGGTCACTCGTTCAGTCCCACGCTGGAGATGCGGGCGCTCCCCGCGTTGCTCCACGGCGAGGCCGTGACCATCGACATGGCGCTGACCACGGTGCTCGCCGAGGGCCGCGGCCTGGTGTCCACAGTGGACCGTGAGCGGATCTTCCGGCTCATGCGGCGGCTGCGCCTGCCCGTCTGGCATCCGTTGATGGAAGCCGAACTGCTGGAACACGCGCTGCGGGAGACGGTCCGGCACCGGGACGGGCTGCAACGCATGCCGATCCCGGTCGGGATCGGTGCGGCCTGCTTCCTCAACGACCTCACCGCCGCAGAACTCGCCCGTGCGGCGGAGATCCTTCGTACGCTGCAGGAGACGAAAGCGGACGAGGTGATCGTCACCGACGTCGGCGGCCGGTCCGGTGCCGGCGGGAACCGGCTGATCGACCGGGGCGGGCTGAGCAGCACCTGGCGGGCCATCCACTGGGCTTCGCTGCCACCCGGCGCCCTCCGGGAGGAGGACACGCGGACCGGGACGGACAAGTTCTGTTTCGTGCTGGCGGGCGAAGGCGAACTGCGGATCGACGAGGTGCCGCACGACTTGCGCCCCGGCGACCTGATCGCCACCCGGGCCGGCGCGGTGCACCGTTTCGCGAACCAGGGCACGGACCACCTGAGCTGGCTGATGATCGAAGTGCCCGGAGGCGTGGCGTGACCCGGCAGCGGGGCATCCCCGGGGCCAGGGCGGTGCACCATGTCGCCTACACCGTCCCGGATCTGGAGCAGGCGATCGAGTTCTTCGTCGAGGTCGTCGGCGCGGAACTGATCTACACCGAGGGCCCGGTGCAGGACCGGGAGGGCGACTGGATGACCCGCAAACTCGCCGTGGACGCCGCGGCGGTCGCCAGGGTCGCCATGCTCCGGCTGGGGCCGGTGACCAACCTGGAGCTCTTCGAATACACGGCGCCGGATCAGCGCCGCGAGCTTCCCCGCAACAGCGACTGGGGCGGTCACCATCTGGCGATCCACGTCACGGACGTCGACGCCGCCGCGGCCTATCTGCGTGCCCAGCCGGGTGTCCGGGTCCTCGGCGACCCGGAGACGATCACCGACGGGCCGATCGCGGGCGATCGATGGGTGTACTTCCTGTCGCCGTGGGGGATGCAGCTGGAGCTGATCAACATCCCCGCGGGCGCGCCGTTCGAACGGGAGACCGCCGCGCGCCCGTACCAGTCCGACCGGCCCTGGGCCAACCACTAAGGGAGCAGCATGACCGAACCATCCGCGCTCGTCCCCGCCGGCCACGGGCCGACGACCTGGTTCGACGGCAACGTCTACACCGTGAAGGCGAGCGCCGAGAGCACCAACGGCGCCATGTCCGTCCTGGAGTCCTCGATCCTGCCGGGCAGCGGTCCGCCGCTGCACGTCCACACGCAGGAGGACGAGGCGTTCTACGTCCTGTCCGGCCAGCTGAGTTTCACCGTCGGCGACGAGGAGTTCCTCGGCAAGGCGGGGGATTTCGTGCTCGTCCCCCGCGGCATCCCGCACTGCTTCAAGAACATCAGCGCCCACGTCGCGCACACGATCTTCGTCTACACCCCCGCCGGGTTCGAGAAGTTCTTCCAGGAGGCGGGGGATCCGGCCGTGCCGGGTATGCCGGTCCCGAAGTGGGGGCCGGCGGAATACGAACGGGCGGCGGAGATCGCCGTCCGCCACGGCTGGGAGGGACCGAAGACCGAGCGGGAGGCCGGCCGGTAGCTACTTCTTCCCGGCTCCCGGCCACGGTCCCGGCGTCTCGGCGGGCAGTTCGGCCTGCTCGACCTCGGTGCGGAACAGCCGGAACCCGCGGGCCTGGTAGTTCTTGAGCGCGGCCGGGCCGTCCGTGGTGCAGGTGTGGACCGTGACGCGGCGTGTCGTCGTCTTGCCCGGCCAGCGCGCTGCGAGCGTCCACGCCTCTCGCAGCGCGACGGTCAGCAGGTGCCCGCCGACGCCCTTGCCGACGAAGGACGACATCAGGCCGAAGTACGCGAGCTCGACTTCACCATCGGCAGTGCCGTCGAGTTCGAAGTAGCCGCACGGTGTTCCCTGCGTATAGGCCACCCAGGTCTCGACGCCCGGCCTGTCCAGCCACTCGACCCACTGCGCCCACGTCCAGCCGAGCCGGTCGATCCAGAACCAGTCGCCGCCGACGGCGGTGTAGAGGTAGCGGTTCAGTTCGGGACTGACCAGCTCGGCGCGGGTGATCGTCACCGGGACGGACGGCGGTTTCGCCGCGCTCAGGTCGTCCGGTGAGGTCTGCTCGAGGTGCCAGGTCGTGATCTCCATGCGGCGATCATTTCAGCCAGACCCGCAGCGGCCCCAGGGCCGTGTAGCCGTTGCGAAGAGCGGCGTCGAGATCCTCGCCGTGCTCGTAGCCGGTGATCGGCAAGCCAGGAAAGCTCGCCGCGACGGCCGAGGTCGCGCCGCGCCAGGCCTCGTCCAGGTCACCCTGAGTGTACAAATTGGACAGTCCGGCGAAGCCGCCGTCCCGGTTGGCCGTCACTCCGGCGACCCCGTTCGACCACAGGGCGACGGAAGGGTCGCCGGACCGGTCGTCGACCCGGGCCCAGCCCGGTTCGAGCGGCATCCGGACCGTACGGGTGATCCAGGTGGCCTCGAAGAGCACCTCGAACCCCGCCCGGGAAAGGTCCAGGCAGCCGAAGCTGTCCTTGACCGCACAGCCCGGCGAGGTGTCGATCCCGTCCAGGACTTCTTCGGCCGTCGCGTCCGGCGTCAGGGTCATCGCGTCGGGGTACAACGGTGGTGTCCGGCTCGCCGACTTCCAGACGCGGGCGGTGAACGTGCCCGTCCGGCACACCGTGTCGCACCAGCGAGCGTTGACCCGCACGGCGTCCGCTACACCCGCGCGAACCACAGCACGTCCGGTTCTCCCTGCGGCACCGGGATCTTCAGCTCCCGCACCTCACCGAAACGGGCCCGGAGCCGCTTCGCGAACGACGGCACCGACTCGGCGCTCCACACCCCGAGCACTCCGCCGGGCCGCAGCCGCGCGGCGAGCATGTCGAGGCCTTCGTCCCGGTACAGCTTCGCGTTCCCGTCGGTGACCGTCCACTCAGGACCGTTGTCGATGTCGAGGCACAGCGCGTCGAACCGTTCTTCCGTCCGGCGCAGCCACTTCACCAGATCGGCCTCGACGACGGTGACCCGTTCGTCGGACAGGGCGTCGTCGTGGACGTCCTTGAGCGGGCCCTCACGGTTCCAGCCGATCACGGCGGGCTCACGCTCGACGACCACGACCTCGCCGACCCCGGGGTGGTCCAGCGCGGCGCGCAGTGAATAGCCGACGCCGAGGCCGCCGATCAGCATGCGGGCCTTGCCCGGCACCAGGTCCGCCGCCACCGACACGAGCAACCGTTCGGATTCACCGTTCCGGGTGTCCATCAGGAAGACGCCGTTGGCGATGACCTCGAAATCGGCCCCGGCCCGGCGGAGCACCAGTTCGCCGCTTTTCCCGGCGACTTTGTCGAGTACGTCGGTCATCGGGGCAGCTTATCGGCGACGGTCACAGCAGTCCCGCCAATTTGTACAGGACGAGGCTGCCGGCGACGGCGACGTTGAGACTCGCGCCCGTACCCACCATGGGGATTTCGACGACCGTGTCGAGAAGGTCGAGCGCTTCCGGCGGAATGCCCTGCTGCTCATGGCCGAGTACGGCGATCGTCCGCCCCCGCGCGGCGGGAAGGTCGGCGAGACGCACGGCCTCGTCGGCGAGTTCGACACCGACGATCGCCGTCCCCGCCGCTTTTTCCCGCTTCAGCCAGCCCGGCGGGTCGTGCACCCAGTGCACACAAGCCGGACGCCGCAACGTGTTCCCCCGGCGCAGCGCCTCGGGCACCCACGGAAACCGCGGCACGGCGAGACAGGCACCCACCGCGTCACAGGTTCGCAGAAGGGTGCCGAGATTCGCCCCGTGCAGTGGCCACAGCGGCGCGGCGACGAGATGTCCCCAGCAGGAGTGGGCTTTCCTTCTTCTGGCCGCACGCAGCTCCGAAGGCGTGCGGACCCGGATCGACGGGCTCACCGGACGTGAGGCGTCGCGCCTCCAAGGATTTCGAGGATCATGAGGACACTGTAGCGAGAATCACCCCGACGCTCCTAACCTTGAAGGCGTCGGAGGTGATTTCTCATGCAGGCGACCGTCGGAGACGAGATCCACGTGCACGGGCGCACGGTCGGGTCGGCCGAACAGCACGGTGAGATCCTCGAGGTACGCGGCGAACACGGTGCCCCGCCGTATCTCGTCCGGTTCGCGGACGGACACGAAGGGCTGGTGTTCCCGGGCCCCGACTGCGAAGTCCAGACTCGCGCCGAGTAGACGTCACTCGGCCAGCGCGGGCCGCGGCACGCGGTTCCGCCAGCCCGCCACGACCACGGCCGCGCCGAGCGCGGTCAGCACCGCCGCGATCTCGGGCAGCAGGAGCGGCCCGCCGCCGCTCAGCACCGCTCCCCCGAGCAGGCCGGAGAGGCCGACGCCGAGGTAGATCGCGGACGCGTTGAGCGAGAGGACGAGCCCGGCGTTCTGCTTGGACAGCTCGATCAGCCGGTGCTGGATCGGCGGGTTGACCGACCAGGTGGCCAGGCCCCACAGGAAGAGGACGACGGCCGCGCCCGCGACGGTGGTCGCCACCAGCGGCAGCAGCGCCAGCACCACGGTGATCCCGCCGAACACGACCAGCAGCGGCCCCCTGGCGCCCCAGCGGTCGGTCGCGCGGCCGCCGAGGACGTTGCCGAGTGCGCCGCCCGCGCCGTAGACGAACAGCAGCAGGCTGACCGTCGTGCCGTGGACGCCCGCGGTGGCGGACAGGACCGGCGAGATGAAGGTGTAAACGGAGAACGCGGCGAGGCAGCCGAGCACGGTCGCGCCGAGCATGGCGAGTACGCGCGGATCCTTGGCGACGGTGAACCGTTCGGCCAGCCGGACCGGGGGCGGCGCCGGGACGGCCGGCAGGACCAGCCGGACCGCGAAGGCGCCGAGGAGCGAGAAGGCCGCGACGAGCGCGAAGACAGCCTGGTAGCCGACGCTCTGCGACAGGACGCTGCCGAGCGGGACGCCCAGGATCGTCGCGACGGTCAGCCCGCCGAAGACGAGCGCGACCGCGCGGCCCCGGCGTTCCGGCGAGGTGAGTTCGGCGGCGACGGCGCTCGCGGCCGGGGTGAAGACCGCCGCGCCGATCGCGGTGACGACCCGGGCGAGGAGCAGGGTCACGTAGCCGGGCGCGAGGGCGGCGAGGGCGTTGCCGATGGCGGTGACGACGAGGGCGGCGACCAGGAGCGTGCGCCGCTCCCAGCGGCCGGTGACGGCGGCGAACAGCGGTGAGCCGACCGCGTACGCGATGGCGAAGGCGGTGACCAGCTGGGCGGCGGCCGTCTCGGAGATCGCGAGCTCGCCGCTCAGCGCGGGCAGCAGCCCGGCGACGACGTAGCCGCTGGTGCCGACCGCGAAGGTACCGAGCGCCAGCACCGCGGTCCTGGGTGGTGCGAAAGTCATGACTCCCCAGCTCCAGACCCCACAGATCGCGATTAGCCCGCGAAACGCAGGTCGGCGCCGGATCGCGTTTAGCCCGCTAAAGGCGACATGGGGGTCATTGTTCGATGGTTGTCGTAGTTCGATGGAGACCGTACTACGACTTGGCCGGAAGTTCGAGGGGCGTCGTACTATGGACGGATGGCCGCGACGCAGCAGTACGTCTATCCCGATCAGGACGAGATCCGGATCGAGGCGGTCCTCGCCGCGCTCGCGGACCCGGTCCGGCTCGACATGGTCCGCCAGCTGGCCCAGTCCGGAACCGAGATCTCGTGCAGCGGATTCGACGTCGCCGTGACCAAGTCCACACTCACCCATCACCTGCGCACGCTGCGCGAAGCGGGCGTCATCATGGGCCGCCAGCAGGGCACCGCCCGCTACAACTCGTTGCGCCGCAAGGATCTCGACGAACTCTTCCCCGGCCTGCTCCAAGGTGTGCTCGCCGCCCGCCGCTGAGGGTGGCCAGCCTCACCTGAAACCGGGATGACAAAGGCCCCCTCGATCGGTTGAACTGGACGCAGGACAGCGGGGCCGCACGCGCTGTCTTCTTTTGTATCCGAGACCTAAATCGATTCAGCTCCCCATCCGCGACGCTGGGCGAGTAATCGTTTACTTCCCGTACGACCCCCGGAAGGAGAGCCGTGCCCGTCGCGCTGCTCGCGCTCGCCATCGGTGCCTTCGGCATCGGGACCACCGAATTCGTCATGATGGGCGTGCTGCCCGAAGCCGCCGCGGACTTCGGCGTGTCGATCCCGTCCGCCGGTTACCTCATCTCCGGCTACGCCCTGGGCGTCGTGGTCGGCGCCCCGCTGCTCACCGCCGCCGCCGTCCGCCTGCCGCGCAAGACGATGCTGCTGGCGATGATGGGGCTGTTCACGCTCGGCAACGCCCTCTTCGCGCTCTCGCCGAACCAGGAGTTCGGCGTCGCCTTCCGCTTCCTCGCCGGCCTGCCACACGGCGCGTTCTTCGGCGCCGGCGCCGTCGTCGCGTCCAGCCTGGCCAAGCCGGGCGAACGCGCGAAGGCCGTCTCGATGATGTTCATGGGCCTGACCCTGGCCAACGTCGTCGGCGTGCCGCTCGGGACGCTGCTCGGCCAGAAGGTCGGCTGGCGCGCGACCTTCGGCGTCGTCGCCGTGATCGGCCTGCTCGCCATGGCCGCGATCGCGAAACTGGTCCCCCACCAGGGCAAACCGGTCGAGCCGTCGCTGCGCGGCGAGCTCGGCGCCTTCCGCCGCCCGCAGGTGTGGCTCGCGCTCGCCATCGTCACCTTCGGCCTCGGCGGTGTGTTCGCCTGCCTGTCCTACATCGCGCCGATGCTGACCGACGTCACCGGCTACTCGCCGTCCCATGTCACGCTGCTGCTCTCCCTGGCCGGGGTCGGCATGACGATCGGCAACTACCTCGGCGGCAGGCTCGCCGACAAGGCGCTGATGCCGAGCCTCTACGTCTCGCTGATCGGGCTCGCTTCGGTGCTGGCGATCTTCACCTTCACCGCGAACGGCAAGGTCGGCGCGGCGGTGACGATCTTCTTCGTCGGCCTCGCCGGCTTCATGATCGGCCCGATGATGCAGGCCAGGATCATGGAGAAGGCGGGCGGGACGCCGTCGCTGGTGTCCGCCGCCGTGCAGTCGGCGTTCAACATCGCGAACTCCATCGGCGCCTACCTGGGCGGCCTGGTGATCGCCGGCGGGCTCGGCCTGGTCGCGCCCAACTGGGTCGGCGCGTCACTGGCCGTGCTGGGGCTCTCGCTGGCCGTGGTGTCCGGCGGCCTGGACCGCCGCGAAGCCCGGCTCGCCCCCGCCATGGCTTCCTGAGCTCTCAATGCGCGTGAAGGCCCCCTTCCCTCGGCTCAGTCGAGGGAAGGGGGCCTTCACGCGCATCAGGACAGGGGCCCGCCGGTGATCGTGAAGGCGATGAACAGGATCAAGACGGAAAGCGCGCCGTAGGTCAGGACGTCGACCGGTTTGCCCCGGATCGCCAGCAGCCCGGCCTTCGCCTCGGGCAGTACCGCCCGGAGCAGGCCGGCGAGCAGCAACGCGCCGCCGATCAGCGCGGCCCCCTGCCGCCAGTGGTACTGGCCGATCCGCAGGGCGGCGACCGCCACCACCAGCATCACCAGCAGGAACGGCAGGTGATGGAGCAGTGCCCCACGGTCACGCCGCTGTCCGGCCACCGCCATCAGTCCTCGTCCTTCAGGGTCGCGCAGGCGATTCGGTTCACTCCGTCAGTATCCCGGGTGAGTGACCCGGCACCAGGTCAGGGCGTCTTCCGGACAGTCAATAGCGGCAAAACCCACATGCGGGGTGCACACGAGCGCGGATACGGTCAAAATGTGACCGTGGCACAACCGACGACTCAGTTGAACGCGACCGAGCAGGACACCCTGGTCAAACAGATCGGCCTCGCCCTGCTGCGGGCCGCTCCGCGTGATTGGCGGAAGGTGACCGCCGAGTACCGCGCCGTCGGCAGGTACCACGAGATGACCGGCGAGATCATCACCGAGGACGGCACCTCGCACGAATGGGTCGCGACGCACGACATCGCGACGCTGTTCGGCAGGCTCCGTGCCGGGATGTATCGCGACGGCCGCGGCACCTGGTTCAACGCGCGTTACCAGCTCGACCACCCGTCCAGCTACAACCTCGAATACAACCGCGACGAGCCGCAGTGGCGCCTCGCGCCGCCTCCGCAGGCGCTCTCCGACGAACTGCGCATGTTCCCCCGCTCCGAGGAGAACGTCCCCGAATGGCTGATCCGGCGCATGTCCGGCCTTGGCCCCGAGCAGCCGGGACCGCATTTCCGCATCGCCCGCATCTTCGACACCATCGGCCCGGCCGGGCGTCCGGTGATCAACCGGCCCGACCTGGAGATCGAGGAGCAGGACAGGCTGCTCGAATACCTCGACCACGCGCCGCTGGTGGTCACCGAACGCGGCTACGACATCGACCGGCTCGCGCAGACCCCCGAGGCCACCGTCCCGGTCGCCTTCCACAGTGACGGGCAGTGGATCTGGCCCGCCGCCGTGAACTTCTACCTGCGCCAGTACGGCGTCTCGCCGGAGCTCGACCTGATCGAGCACGTCCGGCAGAACGACTTCACGCTGCCCGAGGTCGACGGCCCGACGCTGCAGGCCGCGGCGGGGTACCTCACCCGGGGGAATCAGCCTCCGCAGCAGCGTCCCAACGGCCCGGGTGGCCCCGGCGGGCCTGGTGGGCCCAACAACGGCTCGCCCGCGGGCCCGCCTCCGCAGGGGCCGCCGCAGAACAGCCCGATGCCGCCCCAGCAGGCCGGGCCCGGTGGCCCCTCGGGCCCCGGCCCGAACCAGGCTCCCGCCCAGCCGCCGCACCAGCAGGGTCCGGACCAGGCCGCGATGGCGGCCGCGGCCGCCGCACCGGTCGCCGCGGCGGCGGCCGTCCCCTCCGCCGAGCCGGGCGTCCCGGACCAGGCCGAGCAGGCCCAGCGGTACGAAGACGACTACGACACCCAGGACTACCAGGCGCAGGACTTCCACGAAGCCGCCGCCGAGCAGCAGTACGAAGCCGGTTACGAAGACCCGTACGCGCACGACGAGGCGCGGTTCCACGAGTCCGAACAGGACGTCTTCACCGACGAGGAGCGCCAAGGCACCGAACCCGAGCCGGCGCCTCGGTCCGACCCGGAGGCCACCACGTACGCGCGGGTCCCGCAGGCCGACGCCTACGAGCAGCCGCCGGTCGAGGTAGAGCAGGACGCGTACGCCCGGCAGGAAGAAGACCAGCCGTACGCGCCCCCGGAAGAGGAGACGACCACCGGCTACACGCCGGTCGAGCAGGCCGACGCCGGCCCCGAGCTGCCTCTTCTCACGCACGACGAGGAGCCGAACGTGGCTCCCCCGCCGTCGGACACCGAGGTCACGCAGGTCGACGCCCCGCCGCAGGAGCGGGGGACCTTTGCTACCGCCCCCGTGCCCCAGCCGGAGCCCGCGCCCCGACGTGAAGAAAAGCCGCAGCGACGCGCCGAGCACCCCGAGCCGGTGCTGAACGAGTTGCAGGCGAAGTTCGACGAACTCGACGTGCCCGGCGACGTCTACCGCATCGGCTCGCCCGCCGAGCACGGCTGGAGCGTCGAGCCGGTCGACGGTGGCGGCTGGCGGGTCGGCTGGTACGACGGGAAGCTGACCAATCCGGCGGTGTTCGGCGACGCCGAGGACGCGGCCGCGTTCATGCTCGGCAAGGTCCTGCTGAACCCGAACGGCGCTCCGCCTCCCTCGGACCAGCCCGCCGTCGCCGAGGAACCTGTCGAGGAGCCCGCTCCGGCGCCGCCCGTGCTGGCGACGCTGTCCCCCGAGATCGCGACCGGTTCGCATCCGGTGCCTCCGCGGGAGTCGATCCCGGCACAGGAGCAGACCGCGTTCACGACGGCCGAAGAGCTGCTCGGGGACGATTTGGACGACGAGCCCGCCCCCGCGCCGGTTCCGCCCGCGCCCCCGGCGCGGCCGAATCCGGTGCTGGCGAGCCCGCCGCCCGCGCCGCCGCGGCGCGAGCCGCCGGTGACGCCTCCTCCGCCGCCGCCGATGCGGCGCGAGGAACCGGCCCGTCCGCCTGCCGCGGCGAGCGCGGCCGGGGCGCCCGACGCCAAGCAGAACTGGCCGATCTCGCCGCTCAACGGCGAGCCGCCGCTGACGCTGTTCCGCGGCAAGGAGCTGCGTGAGCTGCCCGCGGGCAGTGAGCTGGACCGCTTCGGCGGCCCGAACGGCAACTTGACCTACGCGGCCGGAACGCCGTTCGAGGAGCGCTCGCTCGTGCCGGAGTGGGTGAACCGGCCGTACCACGTGTACCGCGTGCAGCGTCCGCTCGAAGCCCTCGCCGGTGTCGCGATCCCGTGGTTCAACCAGCCCGGCGGCGGGTCCGCGTACCTGCTGCCGGCGTCCATCGAGGAGTTGCTCGCCGAGGGCGACCTCATCGAACTGGACCCGGGCGAACCGCCGATCGACTAGTCCGTTCTGCAATGAAGGGGCCTTTCATCGCAAATTTTGCGATGAAAGGCCCCTTCATTGCATGTGGGGTCAGTGGATGACGAGGCCGTGCGCGGCGGCGTAGGCGATCGCGGTCTCGGTGTCCACGTGGACACCGGAGAGGTTCGCCTGAACCAGGCCGTTGGCGTCGAGCCGCGCGCCGCGCAGGTCCGCGCCTTCGAGCTTCGCGCCCGCCAGCCGGGCGCCGGTGAGGTCCGCACCGCGCAGGTCGGCGCCGGTCAGGTCCGCTTCGAGCAGGTTCGCCTCACGCAGCCGCAGGCCGCCGAGATCCACTTTGGACAATCGCGCCTTGCTGAGCGAGACCAGCGAGAGATCGCACTCGGTGAAGGCGACCTTCTGAAACCGGCAGTCCACAAAGGACGATCCGAGCATCGAGCAGGAGCTCCATCGCGTGCTCGCCAGCACACTGCGGTCGAACGTGCACGAGCGGAACGCGGACGCCTCGTGGCGCGATCCTTCGAAATCGACCTTGGTGAAGTCGCACTGGTCGAAGGTGCAGCCCTGGGTACGCAGCCCGCGCAGGTCGGCTTCGGTGAAATCACAGCCGACGAAACTGCGTTTTTCCCACCATTGCTGGGAAAGAACGGCTTCTCGGTAGTCCTCCGCGGTCTCGATCACCCGTCCAGGATCGCATACCCGTTCAGGTCCAGGTGATCCTGTCGAACATCGAGCGCAGCTTCACCGACCGTGCCCGCGAGGACGCGGCGATCCAGCCGATCCGGCCGAGCAGATGAGCGCGGAAGTCCGGATGACCGGCCCGGTTCTGCTCCTCCGGGCCGGTGCGGACGCAGTTGTGCAGCAGCGCCCGCAGGGCGTCGTAGTCGGCACGCGTCGCGGCGGGCGCGCTGTTGACCACCAGGCCCGCGACCCGTTGCCGCTGGTGCGCGGCGGCGATCGACGTCTTGTCGTCCCGGAGCCGGAAGCCCTCGTCGGTCACGATCCGCCGGACGCCGGGCAGCAACCGGTGCAGTGGCAGGGAATCCCCGGAGAACGCCAGATCGTCGGCGTACCGTGTGTAGACCGCGCCCAGTGCGCGGGCGAGACCGTCGAGCCGGCGGTCCAGCTGGTGCGTGACCGCGTTCGCGACCGCGGGCGAGGACGGCGCCCCCTGCGGAAGATGCGTGGCCGCCAGATTGTGCAGCAGCCGCACGCGCGCCGGATCCCGCCGTCCCCCGGGCACGGTGGCGAGGACGTCCGGCGGAACGGCCGTGGTGAGCACCCCCGCCAGCGCTTCCGCCACGACGGGCGGATACCCCGCGAGCGCGAGCAGCGCCGAGATCCGGCGCGCGGACACCGCCGGGAAGAACCCTTCGAGATCCATCCTGACCACGGTTTCCCGGCCGGCGTGCGGGGCCGCGCACGACATCGGCGACCGTCCGCGCCGGAACCCGTGCGCGGCCTCGTGCACCGGCAGCGCCTCGACGACGTGCCGCGCGATCCGGCGTTGCAGTTCGGCGATCCGCGGCTTCGGCCGCTCGATGAGCCGCACGCCGCCCGAAGCGGTCGGGATCCAGCGGTAGGTGTAGTGCCGGACCGGATCGGCCGCACGCCTGTTCCAGCCCCTCGCGTCGGCGAACCACGAGAGTTCGCCAGGCGTCAAGTCGAGGGCGGCGGCGCACTCGTCGAAGGTCGCCCAACGGGCCACCTGGAATCGCCAGACCGGCAGGGGTTCGAGGAGCGACGCGGAGGTGACTCTTTCTCCTGTCATCCGCGCGGACTCGCACGCGAAGCATGCCGCCCTCGCGCGGGGCGCCTTGTCTCGCTGTCTTCGTACTCCCCGGGGTTGCCCCGGAGTGGGTGGCGATCCACCGGCTCACCTCCGCGTCGCTGTCGCCACCCTACCGACTTCAGCGACTGGGAATGATCTCCGTGCCGGAGACGTAGCGCATGGCCTCGATGAACTTCGGGTCGTTCATCCGGCGCTCCATCTCCGGATGGTCGAGGTCGACGAGCCGGGTCTGGATCCACCACAGGTTGCCGAACGGGTCGCGGACCCGGCCGACGCGGTCGCCGAAGAAGAGTTCGGTCTGCCTCGTCACTTCTTCGGCGCCCGCCTCGATCGCCCGGCGCTGCGTCTCCACGCTGTCCTCGACGTAGAGCCGCAGATACGCCGGGGTGTCGACCCAGTCGTCACGCGAGTCGAACAGCATGACGACCGAGTCGCCGATCCGGACCTCGGCGTGCCCGATCTTCCCGCCTTCGACGTACACCGGTTCACCGATCGGCTCCGCGTCGAAGACCCGCTTCAAGAAGTCGATCACGCCCGCGGTGTCGCGCGAGATGATCCACGGGGTGACCGTGTGGTAGCCGTCGGGGATCGGGTTGCTCATCGGAGTTCTCCTCGGTCGTCGTGTGCGATGAGAAGAACGCTAGAGCCCGTATAGGACAGATCGTGTCCTAATGGGATTTCAGCAGGAAAGACGGCTTCGATTTCTGCCACTCCGGCATGTCCAGCGAGTTGAGCACCTCGACGATCCGCTTCTCCTCGTAGCGGAAGTGCGTCTCCATGATCGCGGTGAGGCCATCCAGTTCCCGTTGGACGTCAAGGATGTCGTCCCGACTCGACCCTGGGCCGACACCGGCGACCAGCTCTTCGAGCCGTTCGATGATCCCGGTCATCACCCCGTGGTCGTGCGCGAGCTCTTCGAGTGACGGCCGCAATTCGGGGAATTTGTCCGCCAGCACAAGGAAAGCACCACCGTCCTCGCCGGTGTGATGCCTCGTGAGCGCCGAGCAGAAGGTGAGGCAATGCGCCCGGAGGTCGCGCAGCCGCTCGGCACGCCCCTCCGCGACCGACCCGAGGTCGTCGTGCAGCAAGGCCAGCTCTTTACGCAACCAGTTGTGAACCTGAACGAGTTGATTTCCGAACGCCGTCAACCGGCCGTCCGTTCGAGAAGGGGTTTCCATGATTTCCCATGGTCCGGCGCCTCCATGCCCGCGACGGTCTCCTTGCCGGGCGCACTGCGACGCTGGAACAACTTCAGCACGACCTCCCGATGATCGTCAAGAGGGTTCAGCGGAAGTCACGGGACTTGGCGGTGATCCGCAGCGGCAGGTGCCGGATCTGTTCGGCGAGGACGTTCACCACCTCGCCGGTGCGCTCGACCACACCCCGGACCAGCAGCGCGGGACTGCCGCGGGCGACCCGGTGATAGCGCTGCCACACCCCCATCGTGCAGATGATGTTGATCATCCCCGTCTCGTCTTCGAGGTTCATGAAGGTGACCCCGCCCGCGGTCGCCGGCCGCTGGCGATGGGTCACCGCGCCGCCGGTCAGCACCTGCGCGCCGTGCGGGATTTCGCGCAGGCCCGCCGCCGTGACGACGCCGAGCTCGTCGAGGTGGTCCCGGACGAACTGGGTCGGGAAACTGTCCGGCGACACCCCGGTGGCCCAGACGTCCGCGGCCGCGATGTCGATTTCGTCCATGCCCGGCAACATCGGCGCCTTGGCCCCGGTGACGAGTCCCGGCAGTTTCTCCGGGCTTTCGTCGGCGACCGCGCCCGCCGCCCAGAGCGCGCTTCGCCTGCTCTCGCCGAAACAACCGAAGGCACCGGCCGCGGCCAGCGCCTCGACCTGCGGTTTGGTCAGCCGCACCCGCCGGGCGACCTCGGACAGATCCGCGAACGGGCCGTCGCGTTCCCGCTCCTCGACGATCTTCTTCGCCAGGTTCTCGCCGATCATCCGCACGGTGGACAGCCCGCCCCGCACGGCGAGCAGTTCTCCCCCTTCCGGCAAGGGTTCCAGCGTCGCGTGCGGAAGACTCGCGTTGATGTCCGGGCCGAGCACCCGTACCCCGTGCCGCCGCGCGTCGGCCACCAGCGACTGCGGCGAGTAGAACCCCATCGGCTGCGCGCGCAGCAGACCCGCCAGGAACGCGTCCGGGTGGTAGTACTTGAAGTACGCGCTCGCGAACACCAGCAGCGCGAAACTCAGCGCGTGACTCTCCGGGAAGCCGAAATTCGCGAACGCCTTGAGCTTGCCGAAGATCCTCTCGGCGAGCTCATCCTCGATGTCGTTCTTCGCGGCGCCTTCGAGGAATCGTCGCTTGAGCCGCTCCATTTTCTGCTCGGAACGTTTCGCCCCCATGGCGTGACGCAACTGATCCGCCTCCGCCGGGGTGAAATCCGCGATGTCGAGGGCGATCTGCATCATCTGTTCCTGGAACAACGGGACACCGAGGGTCTTTCCCAGCGCGTTGGCCAGTTTCGGATGGTCGAAATCCCATTTCTCCTGGCCGTTCTTGCGCCGGATGTAGGGATGCACCGAACCACCCTGGATCGGGCCGGGGCGGATGAGCGCGACCTCGACCGCCAGATCGTAGAACGTCTTGGGACGCAAGCGAGGTAGTGTGGCCAACTGCGCACGGCTCTCCACCTGGAAGACACCGATCGCGTCGGCACGGCAGAGCATCTCGTAGATGTTCTGATCCTTGAGATCCAATTCGGAGATGTCGACCTCTTCCCCTTTGTGGTCACGGACAAGGTCGATCATATAGTGCAGGGCCGACAACATTCCGAGGCCGAGCAGATCGAATTTGACCAGTCCCGCGGCGGCGCAGTCGTCCTTCTCCCACTGCACGACACTGCGATTCTCCATGCGGGCCCATTCGATCGGCACCACCTCGCTCACCGGCTGCTTGCAGATCACCATCCCACCGGAATGGATACCCAGATGCCGCGGGAAGTCTTCGAGCGCGCAGGCGAGTTCCACGACCTCTTCCGGGATGTCGTGATCGTGGTCCTTCTCCGTGGCACGCAACGCTCCCCAGCGGTCGATCTGCTTGCTCCACGCGTCCTGCTGGCCGGGCGTGTACCCCAGCGCCCGCGCCGCGTCCCGGACCGCGGATCGCGCCCGGTAGGTGATCACGTTCGCCACCTGCGCGGTGTTCAGCCGCCCGTATTTCTCGTAGACGTACTGGATCGCCTCTTCACGGCGGTCGGATTCGATGTCGAGGTCGATGTCCGGGTAGCCGTCGCGATCCGGGGCCAGGAACCGTTCGAAGAGCAGGCCGTAACGCACGGCGTCGACCTTGGTGATGCCGAGCGCGTAACAGACCGCCGAGTTCGCCGCCGATCCCCGGCCCTGGCAGAGGATCTTGTTCTCCCGGCAGAAGTTCACGATGTCCCAGACGATCAGGAAGTAGCCGGGGAAGCCCAGTTCCTCGATGATGTCCAGTTCGTGGTCGATCAGCTTGCGGGCTTTTTCGCGGTACTCCTCGTCCTTGTTCTTTTCGTGCTCCTCCGCGCCTTTCTTGGTGAGGTACCGCAAGTAGGACGCTTCGGTGGCGTGCTCCTTCGGCACATCGAACGGCGGCAGTTCCGGCTTCAGGTGATGGAGTTCGAACGCGCACTCCCTGCCGAGCAGCGCCGCCCGCTGCACCGCGCCCGGGTACCGCGCGAAGATTTCGGCCATCTCCTCCCCCGACCGCAGGAACGCCGTCCCCGCGGCGGGCAGCCAGCCCTCCATGTCCTCCAGGCCTCGCCGGGCGCGGATGGCGCTGAGCGCGTCGGCGAGCGGGGCCCGCTCCGGCCGGGCGTAGTGCGCGGCCGTGGTCGCGACCGTCGGGAGCCCGAACTCGTCGGCCATCTCGCTCAGCAGGTCGTTGTGCGTGCTGTCCAAGGGAAGGCTGTGGTCGATGAGCTCGACGTACACGTTCTCCCGGCCGAAGCAGTCGATGAGTTCCTTCAACCTCACGACGGCCGCCGCGGGGCCCTCGGTGACGAGCGCCTTGCGCACCGCGCCCTTGCGGCACCCGGTGAGCACGACGCATTTCCCGCGCACCTCTTCGGCGACCGCGCGCAGGTCGTAGACCGGCCTGCCCTTCTCCGCCCTTTCCTTGGGGGACAACGACTGCCTGTCGAAGCCGTACAGCTGCCCGGCGGTGATCGCCCGGTTCAGGCTCAGGTATCCGTCCTGTTGCTTCGCCAGCAGGAGCAGATGCTCACCCTCAGGATCAGCGAAGCCGTTCTGCGGCCCGGAAAGACCGAAACTGAGCTCCGTGCCGAAGACGGTGTGCACGCCCAGCTCCCTCGCCGCTTCGGCGAAGCGCACCACGCCGTACATGCCGTCGTGATCGGTGAGCGCGATCGCGTCCAGGCCCAGCCGCGCCGCCTCCTCCACCAGTTCCTCGGGATGGCTCGCCCCGTCGAGGAAGCTGAAGTTCGAATGGCAGTGCAGTTCGGCGTACGGCACCCGGTGCGCGGTGGCGCCGTCGTCTTCACCGATCAGCCCGGTCAGATCCGCGGGCGGCTGATAGCCCTGCCGCTTGGCACTCCAGGCGGGGCTGTCACCGCCGTCGCCGGGCGGCACCTCGCCCGCGAGTTCGCGGGCGAGGTCCTTCCACGGCCGCGGAGGGTTGTTCCAGCCCATGGGTCACCGGTTCTCGGTCGAACTTCTCGGCGCGGGGACGAACACTTCCGCGCGCGGGACGCACGCCGCCCATGCGGTGTCCAACTCGGCACGCTGTACCGGGATGGCCGGTTCCTCCAGCCAGCGTCGGACCAGCCGCGTGTACTCCTCGTCCATGGTCAGTCGTACTTCCCTTCCAGTGTCCACATCGGATTCTTGTGGTGTTCGAAGCGGAGCAGCACCGCTTCTTCGGCGTCCTGCCCGTCGGCCAGCAACACCTGCAACCGCATCCGGGTCCCCGACCGGGCATGCCCCGCCCCGGCCCGGACACCGACGAACCACGGCCCGGCCCAGGCGATGACCTCGCGCGGCTCACCGCCCTCGAAACTCACGAGGAACGGAGCGGCGGTGACCCGGCGCCGCGCGGTGATCTCCACGACGCGCCCGTTCTCGTCCAGCACCTGAGCGGGCACCGGCCGGGCGAACACCGTCGCCGGGGAGGGCGACGGGAGCCGGCCCGCCCAGTTCGCGTCCGCCTGCGCCGACTTCTCCCGCCTGTCACCCCACGGCACCAGCCGGACCCGCTCGGCGGGAGCGCGACCGCCGTCGAGCACCGCGGTGAAGACGCTCTCCGGACCGAGCAACCCCTGCACCCGTACCAGGGCGCGGCCTGCCCGCTCACCGGACAGCCCTTCGTCCTCTGTGGACGGACGCAGCACACCCGTCGCGCCCGCCTGCCACAACCCGAGCTGCAGCGACCGCCCTTCGACCGTCTCCTCCGGCTCCAGCCGCAACCGCACGACTCCGGAGTTGGGGCGGTCCCGGGCCTTCAGCCAGCCTTCGAACTGCCAGCGCACCCTGTCCGCGACACCGAGCGGAGTCAGCGGTTCGGCACAGCGCCACACCCGGCCGAGCTGCTCGCCGGTCTCGGTGGTGGCGTAGATGCCGAGCCGGGTGCAGGCCAGCCCGTGCGCGGCGAGCCCGGCGTGGAAGCGTTCGCCGAGCCCTTTCGCCACGAACGCGGCGGCGTCCACCCGGTCGATCGGCGGGTCGAACGCCTTCGCCAGGGAGAGTTCCGGTGGCGGCCGCCGACGCGACGGCGGGCGTTCGGACCGCCCTCGTGCCAGCCGGTGCGCGAGCACACCCTCCGCCCCGAAACGCCCGGAGACGTCACTTTCGTCGAGGGCCGCGAAGGCGCCCAACGTGTGCAGGCCGAGCTGTTTGAGCAAGGTGACCAGCTCGGCGCGGCCCGCCTCGGGCTGATCGAGCTCGCGGATGGGCAAGGGGGCCAGGAATTCCGCCGTGCCACCGGGTTCGACCAGCGTCGACCGGCGGGCGGCGAGCGTCGCGGCGAACAGTCCGTCGGCGACGCCGACCTGACTTTCCACTCCCGCCGCCACGGACACCTCGTCCACGAGCCTTTCGAGAAGGCCGTGCTCACCGCCGAAGTAACCGGCCGCGCCGTCGACCGGGACGGCGACGATCCCCGGGCGGACCACCTCGACACCGACGGCCAGCTCCTCCACGGCCCGTGCGACGGACTCGAAGAGCCGGGCGTCACGACCGTCGTCCTCGCCGAAGACCGCCAGATCCGGGCAGCAGGACTGGGCCTCGCGCCGCCGCATCCCGCGGCGGACGCCGTATCCCCTGGCCACCGCGGTGCACGCCACCACACGGTTCGCCGAGAAGACCGCGGCGGGACGGCCGACGGGTTCGCCCGCGACGGCCGCGGCGGCGACCGCCGGCCAGTCCGGGCACCACAGCACCAGCATGCGTACAGGCGGGTTCACGCCGTCCCCCACCTGGTCGCGGGGAAGTCCGCCCGCTCGACCTCACCCTCGCCGGGAAACCGCAGCAAGGCCGACATCGGCCGGGCGGCCGCACCCCGGCCACCCGCCCGTACCTCCACCTCACGGGTGCGCAGATAGCCCGCGCCGCCGCCGGTGAAACCCGTCCATCGCGTGCGACGACAGTTCAGTTCGACCTCCGCACCGGGCCAGGAGCCCAGTGAGAGCAGCACCGAACCCCGGTTGCGCGCGCGGGCGGACAGCCTTCTCGCCACGTCGGGCCGGGCGAGCCCCGGACCGACGACCACGAGGTCGAAACCGTCGAGCAGGGCCGCGGTCACCGCCGGGAACTCGGCACCGGGACGGGGGACCAGCGCCAGCCTGCCCACCTCGACCCCGAGTTCCGCGGCGGCGACCACCCCGAGCGCGGGCAGGCCGACCGCGACCGCCCACGCACCGCCGGCGGTCGCGGCGGCCAGCAGGGTGAGCATCAGTGACGTGGACCCCAGCACCGAAACGGTGCTCCCGCGCCGGAGCCCCGCGGCGGGCAGCAGACCGGACAACGCCGGGGACACCGGGAGCACCCTTCCCGTCGTCCTCGCGTGTTCGGCCGCGGAAGCCACGCCACTGGCCGTGCTCACTCCTGGCAAGGCCGCCAGCCTCGCCAACGGCAAGGCCCGCGCCTCGACCACCTCCGCTGTCACCGGACCTCGCCTCCCCACGACACCTAGACCGTCCTTTGTGGACGGAACCGGCATGCCACGGGGAAGGCGGCACTTCGAACGCTTGTTCGATATCTCCAGTAGACCGGGTGGCGCAGCGGTTGTCAAGCGAACCGGGAACGATCACCGGACCTGTCACGTCCGAGGCCGGGGGTCTTCCCGTCAGGAAAGGAAATCCGCAGTGCACGACACTTGGCCCGAGACGGTGAACGGCTGGGAACTCGCCAGGGAAGGCCATATCGAGAACTACCGCAAACGCCTGGCCAACCGGGTCACGGTCACCGCGACCTGGGAGAACGGGACCGGGCGGGGCCGGATCGAAGCCCACACCGAACCGCTGGGCGGCGGACGGACCCTGACCAGCAGCCGCAAGGACTTCCGGGACAAGGACGCGTTCTGGACCGCCGCGACCTGCGTGCTGGAGATGGCCGCGAACCTGCCGTCGCTGGACTGGGGCACGAGCCCGGCGCCCACGGCGCTGGCCGGGACCGTGGCGGGCATGGTCGAGGCCGAGCCCGGCACCAGCGGCCACCCGGAGGCCGAATTGACGTTCACGTTGACCGACGGGCACACCGTGACGCTGGTCATGACCGACGAGCAGGCCTTCGACCTGAGCAACGCCATCTCAAGGCTCGACCACCACGTGTGGTCCGAAGAACGCGAAGACGAGGAAGAGGACGACGAGGACTTCGAGGACTACGACGAACCCGATTCCGTCGTCGAAGAGGTGCCCGATGTCAGCGAAGTCCACTCCGGACCGGACACCGGGCACGACCTCGTCACCGTTCTGGATGACCGTTTCGGGGTCACCGAGGACAATCTGCTGGCCCACGTCGACTGGTCGGCGCTCATCGTGGTCGGGGAACCCGCCGTCGGTTCCCTCATCGACCGGGGCGCCGAACTGACCGCCGCGGTCGCTCCACGGTGGTATCCGGTCGTCGCGGACCGGCCCGGCGAACGCTGGGTGGTGTTCAAGCGCACCGGCCTGCACTACCACGGGGAGTAAGCAACCTCGCGAGGAAGCGGCGCCGGGTCATACCGCCGGAAAGCGGATGCGGCGGTGCCCCCTTCCCCGTGCAGCCAGTCGTAGAGGAAGCGGAATTCCGGGCCGAACCGGTCCGCCTCGGCGTTCAACCGCTCCGGTGACGTCGACGGCCAGCGGCCGGTCTCGACGCGGTCCCGCAGCACACGCAACGCCGTCAGTTCCTCGGCGGCGGTGTGCTGACAGTGGCCGCCCCGGTTCACGAACAGCTGCCGGATCCGGCCGGCATCGACACGATCGCCGTAGGTCCGTTCGTGTTCCGGGGCGACACCGTCGCCGATCGGGTGCAGTGTGACGACGGGCAGCCGTCCACGTCCTGTCGGCGTCCCGACGCGGGTGAGCCATCGGGCGGCGGCGTTGTCGGCCTTGACCCGGGGTGCTTCGGCGAGCTTGGCCAAGTCGCCACCGAGGTCGAGGCCGGCCTCGCGGTAGGCCTGGTTCACGAGGTCGCGTTCACTGGATCGGGCGAGCACGTCGCGGTAATCCACTCCGGTGTTCCCCACCGGGTTCCCGCCCGCCTGCACCTCCAGATCAGCACGGTGCGCGCCCCAGGACAGCTGGTCATAGACGGCCAGGACGAACTCCGTCTGCTGACGGATCTGCGCCGCGACATCGGTGGACCGGGGATGATGCGCCGTCGACCAGCCGGGGACGTCGGCGAACGCGTTGGCGAGGGCGAGCCGCGCCCGTCCATCGGGTGATTCCAGCGCCTTCGCGACCACCTGACGGGCTTTCGCGAGATTCACCGCCGGGTCGGCGATGCGGGCGACCTCCAGTTCCGGCGCCAGCAGCGTCCGGACCGCGAACCCCAGGTCGAGCGCCTGACCGAACAACGCGGAACCGCCCGCGACGGGACCGCACATCGCCAGCACGCCGTCGATCCGGTGCGGAAGCCGCTCGGACAGCAGGACCGCGTTGAGCCCGCCACCGGAAGCTCCCCAGGTGAGCACCTGCTCCGGACGGCCGACGGTGCGGTCGAACCAGGACAGCAGCGCCGTCTGGTCGTGCACGGCTTCGCGGGCCGAGAAACCGTTCGGCTTGCTGTAGAGCGACGCGGCCAGCGCGTAACCCTCGCCGAGGAGAACCGGTTTCGCCTCCTCGCGGCCTGCCAGCTCGATCTCCTCGGGCACGTAGCCCGGCGGATAAATGCCGTGGTTGTACAGCAACAATGTGCCGTTCCAGTTCGACGGCACCTCGACCCGGTACCGGGCACCGTCGATCGCTCCGGTGTGCACGCGGACGTCGTCCGTCACGAGGGCGGGCGCGCCGGTGACGATCAGCGCGGCGGCCAGGATTCCTGTCAGTGTCATGGCGGAAATGCTGTCAGCGCGAGGCTTCGCGGGAATCCGTCGAGACGCGGCTTCTGGTCTACGCCTCCCGGCGTACGAGCTCTTCCGCCAGCTCGACGACGATCCCCTCCGGACCGCGGACGTAGCAGAGCCGGTAACTGTCCTCGTAGCGCACCAGCTCGCCGACGAGTGTGCCGCCGTGCGGCCGCAAGCGCTCGAGGACGTCGTCGATGTCCTCGACCGAGAACACGAAGTGGCGGATGCCGGGCGTGTTCATCGGCGCGCGCGGATCGGCTTCCGGCCCCTCCGGCGTGTGGTACTTGATCAGCTCCACGCCGCCGTGGCCGTCCGGCGGGCGCAGCATCGCGATATCCGTCCGGACCCCTTCCAGTCCGGTGAGCCGGTCGACCGTGTCGCCCTTGAGCGACGCTTCGCCTTCCGGTTCGAGACCGAGCGCGGTGAAGAACGCCTTGGCCGCATCGAGGTCGTGGACGACGACGCCGACGTGTTCCAGCTTCTTGAGTGTCATGTTCAGGCACTCTTCCGGCGGATGAGCTCCTCGACGGCGGAAGGCAGGGCGGTCTCGAAGTCGATGAGCTTGACCCAGGTCGGGGTCAGCACTATGCGGACCATGCCGTCGTAGAGCGACCGCACGCCTTCCTCCCACTCGACCCGCTGCTCGGGCGTCATCTCGTAGGTGCCGTTCCACTGCAGGTACTCGTCGGGGATGCCGTCGACGTAGTCCAGTTCGACGGTGCCACGCAGGAGCAGGATCTTCGGCGGGTGCGATTCGGTGTCGATCGTCAGCGCGACGGCGGGGTTGCGGCGCAGAGACGGCAGCTTCGGGGCGTTCGTCGAGGTGCACATGACGATCTCCTTGCCGTTCCAGTGGATGCCGATCGGGATCGACCGCGGCGTGCCGTCGAGCGCGGTGTAGGCCAGCCTGGCCAGGTCACGGGCCAGGAGCTCCTGGCCGAGCGGGCGGTTCAGGATCTCGTCGATCATGTTCTGCTGCATGTCGCTCTCCTCGGGTCTGTCTTCGCGGACACCCCGGGGACGCCGCCGCACGGCGCACTTCGACACCCCAGAACGTGACCCGCGTCACATCGCCTTTAGCGGGCTAAACGCGATCCGGTTGTCGAAAGCGCCCCTGGCCAGGCGTCGCTCTTGTAAAGGCAGCGAGAGAGGGACGGAAATGACGAAGGAATCCGAGGTCCGCTTCGAGGGCTTCCTCCCCACCACACCCGCGGACACCTGGGCCGCGATCACCACGGGCAGCGGCGGCTGGCTCTGGCCGATCCAGTACGAACCCCGCGACGGCGGCGCCGAGTCCGGCCTCACCCCCGACGGCGGCATGGTCACCGTCTGGAAGCCGTCACAGCGCTTCGTCACCTACGCGGAAGACGAGAGCGGCTGGTTCAACACGCTCGAATACGTCCTCGAACCGAAGGACGGGGGAACGTACCTGCGCTACGAGCACACCACTGTCCTCGACGACTGGGACGTCGAATACGACGCGTGCCGCCAGCACACGTCGTTCTACTACCACTCGCTGGGCGAGTACCTGACGCACTTCAACCGGCGTCAGGCGAAGTACTTCAAGACCGACGCGCCTGACGCGTCGAAGGCCCCGGAGGCGTTCGAAGCCGTGCGGGTGGCGCTAGGCGCGAAGGCCGTGGGTGACCGGGTGTACCTCGACGTCCCCGGCGTCGAGGGCGTCGTCGACTACCTGACGCCGGCCTTCATCGGCGTCCGGACCGAAGACGCGCTGTACCGCTTCTACGGCCGGAACGTCTGGGGCTGGCCTGTCGGTATCGGGCACCACCTGTTCGCCGAAGACGCCGACGCGGTCGAAGCCGAGAAGGCGTGGACGGCCTGGCTGAATGGCCTGTACGCCTAGCGGGGCAGGTTCTTCACGAGTTCGGCGCCCACGGACTTCGCCACTTCGGCGGACTCCGCGGGCGGGATCGGCGAGTTCGTGAAGAACCCTTTGTCCCAGCCCTTGTAAGTCACGATGACGACGTACACACCCTGGGTGACCCGCAGCTCCGCGCCACTGAAGGCGCTGTCGGTGTCGAGGGAGACGAGAACCGCCTTCTCGCCGATGCCCTGCACCTGCTGCTGACGCTCGGACGGCGCGGCCGACCCGGGGGACGACTCCGACGCGCGTTTCTCTGCGTCCGGCCCCTCGTAGCGGTACACCATGACCTGGAGGGCGCGGTCGTGGACGTTGTCGCTCTCCGGAGGGAGCCAGGAACAGCCCTGCTGCTTGGTGACGATGTCGCCCGCTTTGATCTCGTTGTCGCGGACGCCCTGGAAGCTGCTGGTGAACGTCTTGTTCAGGATCTCCGGGGAGAGGGCGCACCCGGCGGGGGGCTGCTGCGAGACCGGCGCCTTGCCGACCGACGAGTAGTACTCGGACGCGAAGATGCCGCCGGGGATGCCCAGGCCGAGAAGGACCACGCCACCCACGATCAGGCCGACGATCAGCCCGGTCTTTTTCTTCTTGGGCGGCGGCCCGTAGCCGGGCGGACCGTACCCGGGCGGCGGCCCGTACCCGGGCTGAGGCGGGCCGTACCCCGGCTGCTGTCCGTAGCCTCCCTGCCCAGGTGGCGGGCCGTAACCCGGCCCCTGGCCGTACCCCTGCGGCGGCTGGTGCACCGATCCTCCCCCTCGATTCGCGGACGTCCGCATCGCGTTTAGCCCGCTAAAGGCGACACGCGCCCGGACCTGCGTTTCGCGGGCTAAACGCGATCTGCGGCCAGCATGGCACGACGGCCCTGACGCAGGGTGCCCGGTGGTCAGGGCGCCGAATCGAAGGCGGCCATGGTGGCGGACTTGGCCTCGCTGGAGAGCACGTCGGCCGGTACGCGCTCATCCGTGAAGAAGCCCTTGTCCTTGGCGGAGTACATGACCCAGACCTGGACCTTGCCTCGCTGCGCCCACAGCTCCGCCCTGCTGTGCGCACTGCCGGACCGCTCGATCCGGAACCAAGCCCGGTCCGAGATCTCCGGCAACGGAACGACCTCACCCGTCGCCGGCGGGTTGTAGTCGCTCGCCCGCTGCTCAGCCTCCGGTCCGGTGAAGGCGTTGATCGAGACGTAAAGAGATCGGTAGCGGACGTGCTCAGCAGGCGTCGGCCGCCAGGTGCACGAGGTGAGCTTCGACGACGTGGCGGCCGCGGACGGCGGGCTGACCTTGACTTCGGCGAGGTTCGGGACGCCGAGACGCTCCATCGTCGGCCGCAAGGCCTCGCACTCCGGCGGAGCGGGACTCGACATCGGCGCCGCCCCCGTCGACTTGTAGTACTTCGACGCGAAGATGCCCCCGGTGACACCCCCGCCGATGAGCAACGCCATCAGCACGACGATCACCAGGATCACGATCATCCGGCGATTCTTCTTCGCCTTGGCCTGCACCCATGGCGGCTGAGGCGGCGCGAACCCCGGCGGCGGCCCGCCCTGCCCTTGAGGCTGATACATCCGAGCTCCCCCCTCGGGATCGCGATTAGGGGGCTAAACGCAGGTCCGTGCCCGGATCGCGATCAGCCCCCTAAACGCAGGTCGGCGTCAGTGGGCGAAGTGGCGCGTGCCGGTCAGGTACAGGGTGACCCCGGCCGCCTCGGCGGCGGCGATGACCTCGGCGTCGCGGATCGAGCCACCCGGCTGGACGACGGCGCGGACGCCGGCCTCCAGCAGGACCTCGAGCCCGTCCGGGAACGGGAAGAAGGCGTCCGAAGCGGCGACGGAGCCCTTCGCCCGCTCCCCCGCACGCGACACCGCGAGCCGCGAGGAGTCGACCCGGTTGACCTGGCCCATGCCGACGCCGACGGTCGCGCCGTCGTTCGCCAGCAGGATCGCGTTCGACTTCACCGCGCGCAGCGAACGCCACGCGAACTCGAGGTCGGCCAGCGTCCGCTCGTCGGCGGGCGCGCCGGTCGCCAGCGTCCAGTTCGCCGGGTCGTCGCCCTCGGCGGCGATCGTGTCGACGGTCTGCACCAGCATGCCGCCGGAGATCGGCCGGAACTCGATCGGATCGGGCGACGTGATCGCGGGCAGCTTCAGCAACCGCACGTTCTTCTTGCGCTGAAGGATCTCCAGCGCCTCGGCGTCGAAGTCCGGCGCCAGGACGACCTCGGTGAACACCTCGGAGATCTGCTCGGCGGCCTCGCGGCTCACCGGCCGGTTGGTCGCGATCACCCCGCCGTAGGCCGAAACCGGGTCGCACGCGTGCGCCTTCCGGTGCGCCTCGGCGATGTCCTCGCCGACGGCGATCCCGCAGGGGTTGGCGTGCTTGATGATCGCGACAGCCGGGGCGTCGAAATCGTAGGCGGCGCGGCGCGCGGCGTCGGTGTCGACGTAGTTGTTGTACGACATGGCCTTGCCGTGCAGCTGTTCCGCGTGCGCGAGGCCCGGCCGCCAGTGCTTGTACAGCGCGGCCTTCTGGTGCGGGTTCTCGCCGTAGCGCAGCACGTCGCCGCGCTCCCACGAAGCACCGGTGAAGTCCGGGAAACCGGAGTCGTCCGCGGGCGCGTAGACGTTCGCGAACCACGAGGCGACAGCGGTGTCGTAGGCCGCGGTGTGCGCGTAGGCCTGCGCGGCGAGCCGCTTGCGGTCGGCCAGCTCGAAACCACCGGCGGCGACGCGCTCCAGCACCCACTCGTAACGGGACGGGTCGACCACGACGGCGACGCTGCTGTGGTTCTTCGCCGCGGCGCGCACCATCGCCGGGCCGCCGATGTCGATGTTCTCGACACAGTCCTCGGGGCTCGCGCCCGAGGCGACGGTCTGCGTGAACGGGTACAGGTTGACCACGAGCAGGTCGAACGGCGCGATGTCGAGCTGCTTGAGCTGCTCGACGTGCTCCGGGCGCTCGCGGTCGGCGAGCAGGCCCGCGTGCACGCGCGGGTGCAGCGTCTTGACCCGGCCGTCGAGGGACTCCGGGAACCCGGTGACCTCTTCGACCGGCGTCACCGGCACCCCGGCGTTCGCGATGACCTTCGCCGTGCCACCGGTCGACACGATCTCGACACCGGCCGCGTGCAGCCCGGTGGCGAGTTCGAGCAGGCCGGCCTTGTCGGAGACGCCGATCAGCGCGCGCCGGACGGGACGCTGTCCCTGTGCGGTACTCACGAAAACCTCACCTTTCGTCCCTCGACCGCGCACCCGCTCCGGCCGAGCTTTTCGATCGTTTCCACCAGGAGCCTGCGTTCCACGGCCTTGATCCGCTCGTGCAGGACGTGCTCGTCGTCGTCGGGCTCCACGATCACCGGCTCCTGCGCGATGATCGGCCCGGTGTCGACTCCGGCGTCGACGAAATGGACCGTCGACCCGGTGACCTTGACGGCCATCGCCAGCGCGTCGGCCACGGCGTGCGCGCCGGGGAACGACGGCAGCAACGCCGGATGGGTGTTGATCACGCGGCCGGGGAACCGCGCGAGGAATTCGGCGCCGAGGATCTTCATGAACCCGGCGGAGACGACCAGGTCGGGCTGGTAGGCGGCGACGGCTTCGGTGATCGCCTTGTCCCACGCCGCGCGGTCGGGGTGATCGGCCATCCGCACGGCGAACGACGGCACGCCGGCGCGTTCGGCCCGGGTGAGCGCCTCGATCCCGGCGCGGTCCGCTCCGACGGCGACCACCTTCGCCGGGAAGTTCGGCTTTTCGACCGCGTCGAGCACGGCTTGCAGCAGCGTGCCGGAACCGGACGCGAGGACGACGAGCTTCACCGGAGTGGGCAGGTCCAACCGACTAGCCAGAACGGGCTCCTTGCCACGGCGGTACGCACTCGGGCGTACGGCGCTTCACCTGGTCGCGACAACCCTAACGGTCGTCGCCGGGGGCGCTTTCGTCGCCGGACCCGTCGGTGGATTCGGTCACAGCGTCATCCTGCTCGGGCTCGGTTTCCGGCTCTGCTTCCGGCTCGTCTTCGGCCGGAGTCTCGTCGACGTCCTCCGCCGGTTCTTCGGCCTCGGCCTCGGTTTCCTCCTCCGCCGGTTCGTCCTCTTCGGGCTCGACGAGGTCTTCCTCGACCTCGGGTTCACCCGGCGGTTCGGGGGCGTCGTGCGCTCCGGCGAAGAACGCGACGAATCCGCCGGGGACGACGATCCAGCAGAAGGCGATCACCGACGCGACCCCGACCGGCACGCTGACCGGATCGAACGGCCCGTCTCCCAGCCTGCCACCGGCAAGGGTCCCGAGGATGACGCAGCCGAACGCGACGAGCGCGCCCGCGACGGCCACCGCGCGCATCCGCAGCATCGGATCCTCGTCGATCGCGCGGATCCGCCAGCCGACCAGCGCGCCGACCAGCGCGGGCAGGAGGAGCAACGCGGGCCACCAGACCGCGTGGTGCGACGGGACGCCCGCCAGCACCGGCACCCCGGGCAGCTTGCCTTCCTGGTAGCCGAACATGCCGACGGTCAGCGAACCGACCGAGAAACCCGGCCCGGTGGTGAACGACAGCGCCGCGACGACCGCGTTCGGCAGGTAGGCGACGGAAAGTACGAACAGGCCGAAGCTCGCGCCGAATCCCGGCTCGAACAGACTGTCCACAGTGGACCAGGAAAACGCAGTGGCCGCGGTGAACACCACGGCGCCGCAGGCGATCAACGCGGCGAGCCCGAGCGCGCCCGCCCGCAGGCCTTGGACGGCCACCGGGTCGAACCGGTCCCGCACCGCGGCCGGAAGCCCGCAGACCCTGGCGACCCCCGCGATGGCGGCGAGTCCGGCGAGGAGGCCCGGTACGCAGAAGGCGGTCAGCGGATTCACGTCGACCGGCGATCCACCCGCCATCAAGGCGACGAGCACACCGAACAGGGCGTGGGCGCCGGCGATCACCGTCACCACCGGGATGGCGTCCGCCGGGGTCCGGCCGCCGACCCGACGGGCGGCGCGCGCGGCCGCCCGCGCCACGAGCCAGCCGACGACGAGGGTGGGCAGCAGGGGCAGCACACCGAGGGGATGACCGCCGAGGTCGAGTTCCACCTGCCACGAGGCGAGCCAGCCGGGGCCGGCGGCGAGCAGTGCGCCGGTGGCGGAGAACCGGGACCGGTCGGCGGCGAACGAAACCATCGCGAGGACGGCCGCGATGGCGGTGAAGGAGAACAACAGGGGCGCGCAGGCCGCCGCGAGCAACACACGAACCCGCTTCGCCCTGGAGACCTCCAGCTCGGGGACGAGGTCGCTCACCGGCTCTTCGCCCGGCGGGCGTTCGTCGCGGGTGAGCAGCTTCATGAACCGCACCATGACATCCGGACTGGGCCGTCCGGGTGAGGCACGCCGCCGCCCGTCGGCGCACGTGGCCCAACCCACCCGGTCGGGTAACACCGAAAAGAAAAGCACCCGCTGTGACACGGAGAGTCACAGCGGGTGCTTTTTTCGTGCGAGAGGTCAGCTCTGCTGGCCGAAACCACCGGGCGGTGTGCCCGGGTTCTGGCCCGACTCCGACGAGGAGGACGGCGGCTGCTGGAAGAACTGGCCCTGCTGCGGCGCGTACGTCGTGGCCTGCTGGCCCGGCGGCTGCGTGACCGGCGGCTGGAACCCGCCCGGCTGAGAGAACGGGCCGGACTGCTCACCCTGCTGCTGGCCCTGCTGACCCGAACCGGGGAACGGCTGGACCTGCGTGGCGGCCGGGCCCTGCTGCCCCTGCTGGCCGAACGGCCCCTGCGGGCCCTGCTGCGGGAACTGCTGGCTGTACGGGGCCTGCGGCGCCTGCTGCTGCGGCTTCGCGGCGGGCAGCTTGATGACGTCGTGCTCGAACAGCAGCGCGGCGACCGCGACCAGCATCTGCAGGATGCCGAGGATCAGCACCACGGTGAGGATGCCGGGGACCGAGACATCCTCACGGCCGCTCCCGTAGCCGATGACCAGGTCCAGCGCGCCGAACGCGCCGATGACGCTGAACAACGCGGCGAACGGCAGCGTCTTCGGACCGCGCGGCAACGCGTGCAAGGCCGCGAGCAGACCGCTGACCAGGAGGAAGACCGAGATCTGCCCGGCGGCGTCGGCCTCGTCGGAGAAACCGATGAAGAACTGCACCAGGCCGAGGACGGTGACGGCGAGCGCGAGCAGCAACGCCAGGTTCAGCGGAGTCGCCGGTGCCGGCGCCTGCTGCTGCGGAAAGGCTCCCGAGCCGGGGTTGGGGTGTTGCTGGCCGCCACCCTGCTGGGGGTAGCCGGGCCCACCGCTGGGATAGGACATCCGAATGCTCTCCTGTCGTTCGACCGGCACCCCGGGGCGCGCGGGACTCCCGGGACAAACGAGGCGGCTGTGATGCTCGAACGCTAGCGCACACGCGGTCACCCCACGCCTCGGGCTCTGAGACGTCTCTACACCCGGTCGGGTTCCGCGCGGAACCCCTCGGCGACGACCGGATCGCGATTAGGGGGCTAAACGCAGGTCCGCCGCCGGATCGCGTTTAGCCCGCTAAAGGCGACGCGCGCCCGGATCGCGTTTAGCGGGCTAAACGCGATCCGGACGCAAGAGGCGGGCCGGGCACCGGTGAAGGTGCCCGGCCCGCCGGGGAAAGCTCAGTCTCCGAAGATCAGAGGCTGTTGTACAGCTCGCGCGCCAGGACGGCGGTCTCGCTCGGGGTCTTCCCGACCTTGACGCCGGCGGCCTCGAGGGCCTCCTTCTTGGCGGCGGCCGTGCCGGAGGAACCGGAGACGATGGCGCCGGCGTGGCCCATGGTCTTGCCCTCGGGCGCGGTGAAGCCCGCGACGTAGCCGACGACCGGCTTCGTCACGTTGTCCTTGATGTAGGCCGCGGCGCGCTCTTCGGCGTCGCCGCCGATCTCGCCGATCATCACGATGACCTTGGTCTCGGGGTCGGCCTCGAACGCCTCGAGGGCGTCGATGTGCGTCGTGCCGATGACCGGGTCGCCGCCGATGCCGACACCGGTCGAGAAACCGATGTCACGCAGCTCGTACATCATCTGGTAGGTCAGCGTGCCCGACTTCGACACGAGACCGATCGGGCCGGCACCGGTGATGTCGGCCGGGATGATGCCCGCGTTCGACTTGCCGGGGCTGATCACGCCGGGGCAGTTCGGCCCGATGATCCGGGTCTTGTTGCCGGTCGCGACGGCGTGCGCCCAGAAGTAGGCCGAGTCGTGCACCGGGATGCCCTCGGTGATCACCACGGCGAGCGGGATCTCGGCGTCGATCGCCTCGATGACCGCGTCCTTGGCGAACTTCGGCGGCACGAAGATGACCGAAACGTCGGCGCCGGTCTCCTTGATGGCCTCCTCGACCGTGCCGAACACGGTGAGGTCCTTGCCCTCGATGGAGACGGTCTGACCGGCCTTGCGGGCGTTGACGCCACCCACGATGTTCGTGCCGGACTTCAGCATCTTGGTCGCGTGCTTCATGCCCTCGGAGCCGGTGAGCCCCTGGACGATGACCTTGCTGTTCTCGTTGATGAAGATCGACATCTCACGCACCTGCCGCGGCGAGCTCGGCGGCCTTGTCGGCCGCGTTGTCCATTGTGTCCACCACGGTGACGAGCGGGTGGTTCGCGTCGGCAAGGATCTGACGTCCCTCGACGACGTTGTTGCCGTCCAGCCGCACGACGAGCGGCTTGGTGGCCTCGTCGCCCAGGATCTTCAGCGCTTCGACGATGCCGTTCGCGACCGCGTCGCAAGCGGTGATGCCGCCGAAGACGTTGACGAAGACGCTCTTCACGTCGGTGTCGTTGAGGATGACGTCCAGACCGGCCGCCATGACCTCGGCCGAAGCGCCGCCGCCGATGTCGAGGAAGTTGGCGGGCTTGACGCCGCCGTGCTTCTCGCCCGCGTACGCCACGACGTCCAGCGTGGACATCACGAGGCCCGCGCCGTTGCCGATGATGCCGACCTCGCCGTCGAGCTTGACGTAGTTGAGGTCCTTGGCCTTGGCCTTCGCCTCGAGCGGGTTCTCCGCGTCCTTGTCGACCAGGGCCTCGTGGCCCGGCTGACGGAACGAGGCGTTCTCGTCGAGGGTGACCTTGCCGTCGAGGGCGATGATCTTGTCCTGCGGGTCACGGACCAGCGGGTTGACCTCGACCAGCGTGGCGTCCTCGGAGACGAAGGTCTCCCAGAGCTTCACGACGACGTCGGCGGCCTCGTCGACGATCTTCTCCGGGAACTTGCCCGCGGTCAGGATCTCGACGGCCTTCGCCTTGTCGACACCGATGATCGCGTCGACCGGGATCTTCGCGAGCGCTTCGGGACGCTCGACGGCCAGCTGCTCGATCTCCACGCCGCCTTCGGCGGAAGCCATCGCGAGGAAGGTGCGGTTCGCACGGTCCAGCAGGAAGGAGAAGTAGTACTCCTCGGAAATGTCCGAGGCTTCGGCCACCAGCACGCGACGCGTGATGTGGCCCTTGATGTCGAGACCGAGGATCGCCTCGGCCTTCTCGGCTGCCTCATCCGGCGTCTGGGCCAGCTTGACGCCGCCCGCCTTGCCGCGGCCGCCGGTCTTGACCTGAGCCTTGATGACGACCTGGTTGCCGATCTTCTCGGCGGTGGCCTTGGCTTCTTCGGGGGTGTTTGCCACGGCACCCGGCAGAACCGGTACTCCGTGGGCGGCGAAGAGATCCCTCGCCTGGTATTCGTAGAGGTCCACTACTCCAGTCTCCTGACGACACGCCACTGTGGTGGTCCGTTGCCGGACCGCGCTGTCGGACCAGTCGAGGTTAGCGACCTGCGCAGAAGCAGGGGACTCCGCACCTGGTGAAGTCGGTCACCGTACGCGGTCAGACGGTGTTTCCACGGTGTGAGACCGCACACCGGAGACCCAGTTCGCCGCGTCTTCCAGGGTTTCGAAGGAGTTCTCGAACCCACTCGGCCCGTTACCGACCGCGAAGAGGAGAACGCCCGGGACCGCTTCGGCGAGTTCTTCCGGCCCGCTCGCGCCGCACAGGACGCCGAGGATGTCCGGATCCTCCTGTTCGACCGTCTTGGTCGCTTGGTCGACCGTGTCGAGGCGCCCGACGTAGACGACCTCGACGCCGTCGTCACGCAGCAGCCGTCCGAGAGCGACCGCCGCACCTTCCTCGACGTCGAACTCGGCCAGCACGACGCGGAGAAGACGGCGCGTCATCCGGCCGGCCGTGCGCCCGCGACGGCCATCCCGGCCGTGACGAGGGTGACGACGGCTCCGCCCAGTGCGAGCCAGAACCCGATCCCGGCCGACGAACCGTCGTACTCCGAGCCGACCAGCGGAAGTTCCGCCGCGCGCAGGCCGAGCACCAGCGCGGCCCCGGCCAGGGCGGACGCCGCCGCGGCGGGCCGTGAACGCGGGACGAGCGCGTACAGGCCGAGAACGACCGCGAGCGCGCCGAGCAGGCCCCACGACGCCGCGCCGAAGTGCGACCACAGCCCTGGAGCGGTGTAGCCGGGCGCGGTGAACACCGGCGTGCCGAAGGCGGCGATCGCCAGTACCGCCGCCGCGACGAGCGGGGTGAGCACGTTCCCGCTCGCCCGCGTTCCGTCCAGGCCGGTGTCCAGTTCCGCGTCGTCGTCGGAGACGTCGCGTTCCACGACTCCGGTGATCACCGCGGCGAGCGCGGCCACGGCCGCCAGCACGAGCGCGATGAACGTCCACGTGACCCCGGGACCCGCCGAGTAGCCGACCTTGTCCGGCAACGGCACCGGCAGGTCGACCCCGAACAGCGCCGGATCGACCGCTTTGTCCTCGGTCACGGACAAGGCCGCGCTCAGCACCGCCGCGCCCGCGAGGACGACACCCGCCCACGTGGCCGCGACGACTCCCCGGGCGAACGCCGAAAGCCGCGGCACAAAGACGAACAGCGCGGGCACGGCGAGCACGACGGCGGCGCCGAGCAGCAGCCAGCGCGCCGGTGTCTCGGGGACCGGCGTCGGACCGTTGGCCTTCAGCACCGGGGCCAGGGCACCCGCGACCGCGGCGGCCGAAGCGAGCAGCGCCAGACCGCCGGTGGCCAGCCGCCACCAGAACAGCCCCGGCAGCCTGGCCTCACCCGCCAGGTCGCCGGTGACGGCCTCGCCCGTTTCCGCGACGTCGAACCGGGTGAAGGCCAGCCCCACGAGCGCCAGGCCGGCGACGGTCACGACCACCGATCCCGGCGCGACCGAAAGCCGGTCCACGACCAGCCCCGCGATCACGGGCGGGACACCGACGGCGAGCGCGGCCAGCCCCGCCCCGGCGAATCCGCCCTTGCCGACCCCGGCCGAGGGCGAACTCACCGCCACGAGCGCGGTCAGCGGGAGCAAGGCCGCGAGCATGAGGTACCCGGCCATCGCGACGGTCGGGCCCTCGAAGGCGTTCTTGGCCAGGAGGTACGCGTTGCCCGAACCGAGCGGCGCGAGCAGCAGGCCGACCCCGCCCGCCACGCCGAGCACGGGCCCGAGCAGCCGCCAGCGGCGCCGTCCGTCGAGTTCACCCGCCAGTTCCGCCTCGTCGCGGGCGGCTCCGGCGGCGAACGCCCCGGCCGCGAGCGTGAGCAGGTGGCCCGCCACCAGCGGCCACAGTCCCGGCCCCGCCGGAGGCAGCGCGAGCAGCCGGTCGGCGAGGAACAGTTCCGGACGCGCGGCGAGGGAGCCGTCGGCGAGCAGCTGCAGGTCCAGCAGCAGCCGTCCGGGCGCGAGCGCGGTGAGCCCGAGGACCAGACCCGCCGCGAGCCCGGAGCGGCCGGTGGCCAGTGCGTAGAGCACGGCCGCCGCGGGCGCCAAGGCCAGCACGACCAGCAGAGGAGCGGCGGTGAAACCAGGCGAACCGCCCTGGATGACGGGCAGCAGCGCGCCGGCGGCCAACGCGACCGCGCCGGCCGACACCAGCCCCGCCGCCAGCAGGAGCGCTCGCGGGCGGGAGCCCGGTTCGCTCCGGAGAAGTTCAGCGGACGCGGTACCGGGGACGGCTTGCCCGGCGGAGTCGCCAGGGTGCCGTGAGCGCGAAGTCATCGACGGCGACGCTAGCAAGCCGGGGTCGGCGGGGCCCGGCAGCAGGGGCGCCGCAGGTCTCACCGGCGCTCGGCAGGGCCCCAGCATGGCCACTGAAGAGGCCCAGTCCGGGTAAACCTCCTGCAACACCGTCGGGCAACCGCTTATTTCCCTCGTTTGCCTCCTTTTCGGCCCTCCGGTACCCCCGAACGGCCCCCTGATCTTGTAACGCAAGTCACACGGTTGTGAGTAAACCTCCTCTAACTTTGGGTAATTTTCACTGGACAACGGCTAGATCGCCGTCGCCCGATCGGCCGAGAGCGCCGCCAGATCTTGCTGATCGGGGTGCCGCTTCGTTACTGTCCCGGGGTCCCCATTACAGTCAGATCACGAATGAGAGCACCGAACGAACCACCCCCGAGGTCGTTCACCGGGATCCCCCGCCCGGGCTCTTGATCCGACTCCCCGAACATGGAAGGCCCCGTCTTGGCTTCACACCGCTCCCCCGGCGGCCAAGCTCCTTCCCCGGCGCTCGAGAACGCACTCGATGGTGCGGTCGTCCGCGTCCGGGGCTCGCACCGCCTGTCGCCCCCGTCCTCGGCCCTTCGTGGTCGTGTCGTGGTCGCAGCCGTCGCTGCCGGCGCCTTCGCGGCCGCCGCTGCCGGGCAGACCCTGAAGTCCGTTTCGGAATCCTCCGACGCCGCCGTCACCCCGCTGGCCAGCACCCAGGACGCGAGCGCCTCGTTCGCCCTCGGCGGTGGAGCCGGTGGTGGCGCCCCCGAGCTGCTGCCGACGAGCCAGTCGACGAACGCCTCCGCCGAAGCCCAGAAGCTTTCGGAGAACAACAGCATCACCCAGGCCCGCGTCAAGCGTGAGGCCGAAGCGGCCCGCAAGGCCGAAGAAGAGGCCAAGCGGCCCAAGACCTGCATGCCGACCAAGGGCACCTTCACCTCGGGCTTCGGCGCCCGGTGGGGCACGAGCCACCTCGGCATCGACCTCGCGGCCCCGATCGGCACGCCGATCGTCGCGGCCTCCGACGGCACGGTCATCGAAGCGGGCCCCGCCAGCGGTTTCGGCCTCTGGGTCAAGGTCCAGCTCGCCGACGGCACCGTCCACGTCTACGGCCACATGAACTCGTTCTCCGTCCGCGAAGGCCAGAAGGTCAAGTGCGGCGAGGAGATCGCCGAGGTCGGCAACCGTGGCCAGAGCACCGGCCCGCACCTGCACTTCGAGGTATGGCAGAACGGTTCGAAGAAGATCGACCCGCGCCCGTGGCTCGCCGCCCGCGGCGTGAACGTCGGCTGATCGAGCCTCGGCTTTCCTTTCACCACACCGTTTCACCACTCCGGTGACTCCGCCCGCGATGAGGGCGCGCCGGGCGACGACGCTCTGGCGCGCCTTCAAGGCCTCCGCTTCCCCCTTCGAGCACATCGGCTTCGAGGACACAGGGAAACGTCGTAGGCCATCCGGCCCGGAGCACAGGTGGTTTTCCGGGCGCTCAAAGCCCTCACGCGACGCCGCCGGACTGCTTCCTGACGAAGTACCCCACGGCGACCTGCCAGACCGTGCAGAGACCCGCCGGGCGCCGTTCGATCGGCCGCCATCCGGCGAAAAGTCCCCGGGAAAGAGTTCGGCACCCGGCTGGCCGCGGCCCGAACAGCCATCGCCGCGCGTGCCCGCATACGACACACCGTCCGGCCCCGTCCGGTTCGTGCGTCCGCAGTAACGCGCGCCAGGCCGCGACCAGCCTGAGCACTTCCGGCGGTTCCGGACCCCGATCCGTCCCCGCCCCTTCTTCAACACCCCGCAGATACTCGAGTACCCCACTCGAGAGAACCCCAAACAAGACCCCGTCCACACCGCTGCGCCCCCTCCTCCTGAACGGGGCACACCGGCTCTTCCAGCCTACCCCAGCGCATCGAACTCGTGTTCGATGGCACAGGTATACGGGAGGGGTCCGACAGTTTTCGCAAGCGGCGAAGAAACCGCAGGTCAGGGCTAGAGTTTGACCATCGGGACGCTGCCGATGAGCATCAGCCGGACCTTGCCGGCGGCGCCGAAGTCGATCGTCGCCGTGGCACGGGGGCCCGCGCCGTCGCAGGCGACGACGGTCCCGAGCCCGTACTTGTCGTGGCTGACCCTGTCGCCGACGTCCAGTTTGAGCGCGACGGTGTCCTTCCAGCCCTTGCCGAACGGGCTCGTGCTCGCCGACCTCGAGGACGACGAGCCGCCACCGCGGCTCCCCCAGGTCGTCGCGGCACGCGGCGATCCACCCGACGAACCGAAACCGCCCGAGGACGAGGAGGGCGCGAGCCTGCGCCAATCGACCAGATCGGCGGGCAGCTCGTCGAGGAACCGCGAGGCCGGGTTCATCTGCGGCTGCCCCCAGGCGGAGCGCACCATCGATCGGGAGACGTACAGCCTCTTCCTCGCCCGCGTGATCGCGACGTAGGCGAGCCGGCGCTCCTCGGCGAGTTCGGTCGGGTCACCGAGCGCGCGCATATGCGGGAAGATCCCGTCTTCCCAGCCCGTTCCGAAGACGACCGGGTATTCGAGGCCCTTCGCGGTGTGCACGGTCATCAGCGTGACCACGCCCGAGTCGTGCCCCTCACCGTCGTCGCCGCCGTCGGGCGACGGGACCGAATCCGCGTCCGCCACCAGCGAGACCCGCTCCAGGAACGCCGGCAGCGAGCCCGGCTCCGGCACACCGGCGTCCGCGGTGTCGATTTCGGGGAGTTCGCCGTCCGGACCGGCGACCTCGGCGGTGAATTCGGTGAACTCCCGCGCGACGGTGACGAGTTCCGTCAGGTTCTCCACCCGCGACGCGTCCTGCGGGTCTTCGGACTCTTCGAGTTCCGTGCGGTAGCCCGTGCGCTCCAGGACCGCTTCGAGGATGTCGGCGACTTCCGCGCCGCTCTGGACGACCTCGCCGAGCTCGTCCATCAACTCGACGAAACCGGTGATCGCCTTGGCGGAGCGCGGGTTCAGCAACGGCACCTCGCCGTTGACCGCGCCGCGCAACGCCTGCGCGAACGAGATGCGCTCGCGCTCGGCGTACGTCGCGATGACCGCTTCGGCACGGTCGCCGATGCCTCGTTTGGGGACGTTGAGGATGCGGCGCAGGCTGACCGTGTCCTCCGGGTTCGCCAGCACCCTCAGGTACGCGAGCATGTCCCGGACCTCGCGCCGTTCGTAGAACCGCACCCCGCCGACGACCTTGTACGGCAGGCCGAGGCGGATGAAGATCTCTTCGAAGACCCGGGACTGGTTGTTGGTGCGGTAGAAGACCGCGACGTCGGAGTAGTCCGCTTCGCCCTTGTCCGCCAGCGCGTCGATCTCGCCCGCGACGAACGCCGCTTCGTCGTGCTCGTTGTCCGCGACGTAGCCGACGATCTTCTCGCCGTCGCCGGAATCGGTCCACAGCCGCTTCGCGCGCCTGTTCGGGTTTCGCGCGATGACCGCGTTCGCCGCGTTCAGGATCGTCTGGGTCGAGCGGTAGTTCTGCTCCAGCAGCACGGTCCGCGCGTTGGGGAAGTCGCGTTCGAATTCCTCGATGTTGCGGATCGTCGCGCCGCGGAAGGCGTAGATCGACTGGTCGGCGTCACCCACGACGCACAGCTCGGCGGGCTCGATGCCTGCCTCGTTCGCCTCGGTGCCCACCAGCTCGCGGACCAGCGTGTACTGCGCGTGGTTCGTGTCCTGGTACTCGTCGACCAGCACGTGCCGGAACCGCCGCCGGTAGTACTCGGCGACGTCCGGGTACCGCTGCAGGAGTTCGACCGTCCGCATGATGAGGTCGTCGAAGTCGAACGCGTTGGCCTGGTTCAGCCGCCGCTGGTATTCGACGTAGACCTCGGCGACACGGCGTTCGAGGTCGTTGCCCGCGTCGGCGACCGCCGTCTCCGGATCGATCAGTTCGTTCTTGAGGTTCGAGATGTGCACGGCCAGCGTGCGCGCCGCGTACTTCTTCGGGTCGATGTCGAGATCCCGGGCGACGAGGGTGATGAGCCGCTTCGTGTCGTCCGAGTCGTAGATCGAGAAACTCGACGACATCTCCAGCGTTTTGGCCTCACGGCGCAGGATCCGCACGCACATGGAGTGGAACGTCGACACCCACATGGCGTTCGCGCGGCGGCCGACGAGGTCGCTCACCCGCTCCCGCATCTCCGCGGCCGCCTTGTTGGTGAACGTGATCGCCATGATCTGGCCGGGGTGCACGTCCCGTTCGGCCAGCAGGTACGCGATCCGCCGGGTCAGCACCCGGGTCTTGCCGGAACCCGCGCCCGCGACGACCAGCAGCGGCGAGCCCGCATGGGTCACGGCCTCGCGCTGTGCCGGGTTCAGGTCGTCGAGCAGGTCCGAGTGCCGAGGCTTGGCCGGACCGTCCGCTGGGAGATCGAAGAGGGTGTTCATCGCCGGTCCACGCTACAGCGCCGGGCGTAGGCGGTGTTGCCGCCTGTCGTCCGACGCGCGAGCGGTGTTCGCGGCGGAGGATCGGATGCCATGGACACCAACGGAATTCCCTCCCGGCTCAGGGCCGCCGACACCGACCGTGAGCGCGTCGTCTCGCTCATCCAGGCCGCCGGCGGCGAAGGCCGTCTCACCCTCGAAGAAGTGGAAGAGCGGCTCGGCGCCGTGTATTCCACCAAATACACGGACGAACTCGCCGCGCTCACGGCCGATCTGCCGAAACCCGTGCCGAAGCGGCGCCTGGTCGTCTTCGGGCATCCGGCGGTGCGGATCCACCTCGCGGTCGCCGTCGTGCTGTCGGTGCTGCTGATCGTCCGCTGGACGGTTTCGGGGGTGCCGTTCTTCTGGCCCGCGATGCCGATGTTCTGGCTGGCCATGAGCGTCCTCGTGCACGCCCGCGTCCGTGGAACGCGCCGCCGCTTCGAGCCGGAGGAGGGTTTCGCTGTGGCATAATGATCCGCATGCGGCACGCGACGCGATTTTTTTACGGGACCCGGACTCCGGCTCCCGTGATCGCATAGTGCCGCCAATGCCATCACCCGAAGCCCCGGAGTCCACGGACCCCGGGGCTTTACGCTGTTCCGGGGGCCAGCAGGGAATCCGGACCGAAGAGAGGTCCCGATGAGCACCACACAGAAGCCGGACGCCGAAGAACCCACCGCCACCGCCGAAGAGATCGGTGAGCTCCGCAAGGAGATCGACTTCCTCGACGGCGAGATCCTGCGGCTGGTCAAACGCCGCGTCGAGGTCTCCAAGACGATCGGTGCGGCCAGGATGGCCGCGGGCGGCACCCGGATCGTCTACAACCGCGAGATGGACGTGCTGGCGCGCTACCGCGAACTCGGGCCGGAGGGACGGCAGCTGGCGATGGCGCTGCTCAACCTCGGGCGGGGCAGGCTGGGTCGGTAGCCGCCCGGCGTCACGATTGCGTGCCGTGAGGCGAAACTCAGGGTGTTCCCCGAGCCACGGCGGCCAGGGACAGGGCAAACTGGACACATGATTAACCTCATCGCCGTCGTGATCGCGATCGCCGGTGTGCTCGCCGCACTGGGCCATCTCGGTTATCTCGCCATGCTGAACAACGCGGCGGGTAAGCGCGCGGGCGGCACCCCCATCGCCCAGTACGTCAAGACGCGCTGGCCGATCGCGGCGGGTACCACGGCCGCGTCCCTTTTCGCCTGGCTGCTCACGAGTGGGGGAACGACGCTCGACGTCATCGCCATTTTGCTTGCAGCGGGTAGCGGGATCACGGCCACGAAAGCCTTGCAATCGACCCAGCAGAAGTACCGCAGCGGCAACTGAACGGCCTCACCAGCGCCGATCGCACTCCGTAACGTCACCGAGGCCCGTTCGGCCGCGCCCGACCGAGTGAAACATCTGCAACTTGCAGAGTGGGTGAAGACTTGCGGGTGTCGAACTTTTAGTGTGGTCCTCGTGTGGACCCTTGCGTCTGGGTCGGGCGATGCCCGTATGGCGCGCGGGGGCGATGGCCCCGCGCGCCCCGAGTCGTATGCGCGTGCATTTGCTCACGAGGTTGCTTGGGAGTCTGCAAGCGAGGGATCCCGTGAACCCGCTGCTCCGTTCGGCTTAACCGGTGTCACATCGCCGTCAGGGCCGGCCTGTGAGGGGGTCGCTCGGACATGAACGGCTGGGCGGAACACCAGGGACGGAACGGCGCCACGCAAGCGGGCCGCCACCGGGCGGGCGGTACCGAAGGCTGGACTCCTTCCGTGCCGCCGCGGCGGCAGCGCCCCACCGGGCACGGGCATCACGCGCACCGTGAGTTCGCCCCGCCCTCCACCGGTTCCCTTCCCCTTCCGCCACCGCGGGACGGGAGGGCGCCGAGCCCCGGCTACGCCCCATCGAGCGGCCGTCTGCCGCTCCCCCAGCCCGCTCGTGAGGTCCCCGTAGAGCACCCAGCCCGCGTCGAGGTTTCGTTCAGCGAACCCGTCCCGCCTCCCGTCGAAGAACGGCGCGCGAAGGCCGCTCAGCGCACGAAGGTGACACTGACCGCCCCCGCTCCCCGCCGTCCCGAGCCGGTGGAGGTCGACGACACCGACGACGTCCGCGTCTACCTCGCCCCGCCGGTCGACGGTCTGAGCACCTTCGACCTCGGTACGGTGCCCGCTTCGGTGACGCCGCCCAAGACCTGGCGCAAGGCCGCCTGGTTCGCGGCGGCGGCGTCCGCGCTGGTCGTGGTCGGCCTGCTCTTCGCCGGTTCGTACCTGGTCGGCAAACCCCTCCCGGAGCAGCAGAGCCAGGGCGGCTGGCCCGGATACCGCGGTGGCAGCCCGCTGACCCAGGACGGTCTCGCCGGCCATCCGGCCACCCCGCCGCAGGGCGGTGCGGCGGGCAACCCGTCCGAATCCGAGACGGAGTCCTCCACCGGGGACGACCGCAGCTCCGCCAACTCCGGCACCCCCTCGGACAGCGAAAGCGACGGGACCGGCTCGTCGAGGCCCGGCTCGAGCGGTCCCGCGACGTCCGGGCGGCCCGCGCCGTCGTCGAGCGACCGGCCGCAGAAGCCGCCGGTCGTCCCGGCCAACCGCACCACCACGCCCAGCCCCTGGTACTCGGAGCAGCAGGACGCGCAGGCGATGGGCGACAACACCGAACTCTTCCTCAACTCGGTCACCACGAACCCCCAAGAAGCGTCCTCGGTGACCTCCGGCGGCCTGCGCGAAGAAGGCGCGGAGGGCCTCCGTGAGCGCTACGCCGACGTCGCCTACTTCGAGGTGAAGAAGGTCAGCATCGACCAGCGCCGCGGCGTCACGGTCAACACCGTCGAGGTCACGCACAAGGACGGGACCAAGACCATGGAGCAGCGGACGTTCACCTTCGGCGACGACGCCAAGATCGTCGACGACGGCATGTAGGCGACCCCGCACGTGCAAGTGTCCTGTTCCTCTGCACGTGCGGTGCGCTGAGCGGTCATCCCTGGTCCGGGTGGGTGACCTAAGCTGCCGTTCGTCGTATCGCGACGGCATTCCGGCGATGGAGCCTGGCCGTGGACCGTCCGCACAGGGTTACCTGACGACTGCAGGGTCCGCACCGTTCAGAAGACGGCCGCGCGGACCAAAGGCGTCGGCCGAACGGCCCAGCGCCTGCCCCGGACCAGAGCGAGGAATTTCGTGCTTGATCGACAGCGCATACGGCGTGAGGACGCCGTACGTGTCGAGGACGTCATCCCGGAAGAGATCCTGAACGACACCCGCGTCGACCGGGAGTACCTCGAGCAGGTCTTCCGCGAGCCGCAGAAGTTCGTTCCCACGCGCACCCGCGAAGAGCGGTCGCCGCGGCCCGAACCCGAGGTGGACGAGCCGGAGAGCCGGGCCGCCCGCCGGGCCAAGCTGGCCGGTCTGGTCGCCGCCGGGCTCCTGGTCGCGGGCGCCGTCGTCACCGCGGGCGTCCTCGCGGGCGCGCAGCCTCAAGGCACCGTGCCGGGGGCCGCCGCACCCGAGGTGATGAGCGGAGCCGCCGCGCTCGGCGGGCTCGCCGTCCCGGACTCCACCGAGCCGCAGCGCAAGCAGGAGACGCCGACGCCGTCGGGCACCAGCACGACGCCTCAGCCGTCTTCGGGCACCGGATCGGGCTCGCTCCCGCCGCGGGGCTCGTCGTCCAGCAGCACCAGCTCGCAGCCTGCCGCCAAACCCGCCGCGGTCAGCACCGCCGAGGACAAGATCGACGCGGTCCGGAAGTTCTACCAGACCGTCGACGCCGATCCGTACGGCGCGATGTCGCTGATCACGCCGGTGCTGGCCGAGTCCGAAGCAGGCAAGCTGATCGAGGCCTGGAGCGCCATGGACGCCATCCAGATCCAGGACATCCGGGAACAGGCCGACGGCACCATCCTCGCCGTCGTGACCATGCGCAACCCGGACGGCGGCCTGCTGCGGGTCACGCAGGTGCTGGAATTCGCCGACGAGACCTCCGGCCTGATCACCGACGCGCGGCTGCTGTCCGCGCAGCACATGTGACGGACACCGCGCGTGTAACAGCCCTCCACCCAGGGCGATCAGAGTGTGCCGCGTGTGTGTGCGCAGAGTGAGCGCCTAGCCTTGTCACGAGTCGGTCTCGGAAAAGCCGGCACACAGACCACTACATGTGCATACGCTCCAACGCTGTGGCGTGCTGAAGGCCGCACCGCGCACGCGGACCATTCCGCGTCGTGAAGACGGAGCCCAAAGGGAGGTCGCGTGAGCGACGAGGGTCGCCTGGTCGCCGGTCGATATCGCATCGCCGGGCGGATCGGCACGGGCGCGATGGGGGCCGTGTGGCAAGCGCACGACGAGGTACTCGGCCGCACGGTGGCGATCAAGCAGTTGCTGCTGCAACCGGGGCTTGAGGCTCACGACGCCGAAGACGCCCGTCAGCGCACGATGCGCGAGGGGCGTATCGCCGCCAGGCTGCACCACCCGAACGCCATCTCGGTGTTCGACGTCGTCACCGACGACAACGGCCAGCCGTGCCTGATCATGGAGTACCTGAACTCCACCAGCCTCGCCCAGGTGCTGCAGGAGCAGCGGACGCTGCCGCCGACGGAGGTCGCGCGGATCGGCGCGCAGGTCGCGGCGGCGCTGACCGAGGCGCACGCGGTCGGCATCGTGCACCGGGACATCAAGCCGGGCAACATCCTGCTGGCGCCCAACGGCACCGTGAAGATCACCGACTTCGGCATCTCGCGGGCCAAGGACGACGTCACGGTCACGAAGACCGGGATGATCGCCGGGACCCCCGCCTACCTGGCGCCCGAGGTGGCCATCGGCGGCGACCCCGGCCCGGAGTCCGACGTCTTCTCCCTCGGCTCGACGCTCTACGCGGCCTGCGAAGGCCAGCCGCCGTTCGGCCTCAGCGAGAACACGCTGAGCCTCCTGCACGCGGTCGCGGCCGGGCAGATCATCCCGCCGCGTCAGTCCGGCCCGCTCGCCAGCGTGCTGGCCGTACTGCTGCACCCGGAGGTACGGCACCGCCCCACCGCCGAAGAGTGCGAAGAGCTCCTCGCCGCCGTCGCGCGGGGTGAAACGCCGCTGGGCGCCCCCACGGACGACACCGTGCTCGCCGCCCCGATCGCGGGCGCGCTCGCCGGCGGTGGCGTGACCCAGGCGCTCGACAGCGAGGCCGCCGGTCACTCGGGCTCGCTCCTCGACGATCAGGACGCGGCCGGGTCGTACTACGACGACGAGGACGACTACCACCAGCCGCCCGCGTCGGGCTACCCGGAAGACGACTACGACGGGTACGACAACTACGACGAGACGGCGTTGCTGGCCGAACGCGGCCACCCCGGCGGCGGCCCCGCGCCCACACGCGCCGTCCCGATCCCCGCGGGCGACTACGACGACGACCCCTACGACGACGATTACGACAACCCGCCCCCGCCGCCGCCCACCCGTGCGCAGACCAGCCCGGTGGACGAAGACGACGACGAAAAGCCGGGCGCGTGGAAGAAGCCCGCGATCATCGGCGGTGTCGTGGTGGTGGCGCTGGCCGCGCTGGGGTTCTGGCTGCTGAGCCCGAACAATCCGGAGACGCCCGCGCAGGTGGGGAACTCGTCGACGAAGCCGAGTCCTTCGGCGACGTCATCGGCTCCGGAGACGACGGAAACGCCGACGGAGACGGAGTCCGCCGAGCCGCCGAAGGAAACACCGACTTCGTCGAAGAAGACGTCGAGCAAGGCGACGCAGACGCAGGAGCCGGATCCGCCGACGCCGACGAAGACGCCCTCCAAGACTCCGACGAAGTCGTCTGCTCCGACGACAACGACCTCTCCGTCGAACACGGACACACCGACATCGACCCCGCAAAACTCGTGACCGAGGCTGCAATTGAGTTCTGAAGGTTCCATCGTCGGCGGCCGATACCGCCTGGACCAGCCCATCGGGCGCGGCCGGGCGGGCATCGTGTGGCTGGCGTTCGACACACGCCTGCTGCGCACGGTCGCGATGAAGCGCATGTACCTGCCCGTCGGACTGCCGCCGGACCGGGCGGAGCAGGCCAAGGCCGTCGTCGTCCAAGAAGGCAAGGACGCGGCCAAGTTCGAGCACGCCACCGCCATCAAGGTGTACGACGTGCTGCCCGACGGGCCGGACGTGTGGCTGGTGATGGAGTACATCCCCTCCCGCGGGATGGCGACGTTCCTCGCCGAGCACGGCAGGCTGACCGCGGAGCAGGCCGCCGGGCTGGGCATCGTGCTCGGCCGCGCGCTGGCCGCGATGCACGAGGCCGGGGTGGTGCACCGGACCGTCGAGCCGGGCACGGTCCTGCTGGCCGACGACGGCGGCGTGAAGCTCACCGACATCGGCATCACCGGTGGCGGCCCGAGCCCCGCGTACCGGGCGCCCGAGGTGGCGCGCGGCGAACCGGCGACTTCGGCGTCCGACGTGTTTTCGCTGGGCGCGACGCTGTACACGGCCGTCGAGGGGGTGCCGCCGTTCGGTGAGGATGGCGAGTCCTCGGAACGGCCGCCGCAGACGGCAGGGCCGTTGGCCGGCGCGCTGCGCAAGATGCTGCGGGCGGAGCCGGACGCCCGGCCGACGATGGCCGACACGGTGCGCTCCCTGAACGCGATCACCGAGGGACGGCAGACGGCGTTCATCCCGCCGACCGCGCCCGCCATGCCGACGGTTCCGGCTTCGATGCCGGTGCCGATGCAGCAGGCGCCGCAGCAGCCGGCGCCGCAGTTCCCCCAGCACCAGCCGCAGCAGTATCAGCCGCCGCAGCCGCAGTACTCCCCGCCGGCGCAGCAATACGCTCCCGCCGCGCCGGTGGCGGCGAAGTCGTCGCCGGACACCCGGAAATGGCTGATCGTCGCGGGTGCCGTCGTGGCGGCGATCCTCATCGGTGTGCTGTTCGCGGAACTGTTCCTGATCTAGAGCCGTTCGCGGACCAGCGTCGCCAGTTCGACCGGACGGCTGAGGTACGGGCTGTGACTCGCCCGCCAGGTCACCGTCGTGTCGCAGCGCGCGGCGCAGTGGGCCACCAGTTCCGGTGCGAGCGCCCGGTCTTCGGTGCAGGCGATGTACGTGGTCGGGGTGTCCTTCCACGCCGAGCCTTCCGGCGACTCGTCGAAGATCGTGACCGGTTCCGGGCGCAGCAACGCCGTGGCGCGCTCGGCGACCGCGTCCGTGCAGTCGGCGTACATGGCCTCGCGGACGGCGGCGAGGTCGAGATGGGTCAGGCCCGCGTCGTCGAAGGTCAAGGGCACCTGATCGGGTTCGCGGCCGGTTTCCTCCTTGATCCGCTCGGCCCAGTACTGAGCGGTTTCCCCTGGCTCGCTGACGATCGCGGCCAGGTAGATCAGGTGCGAAGTCCCCTGAAGCCCGCTGGCGGTGAGGCCGCCGAAGGAGTGCGCGAGCACCACCGGCGGTTCGGCCGCCCTGTCGACGAGTTCCTGGACTGTGCGGGTGGTTTCGGCGATCGGACGCCCGCCGAGATCGGGAACGGTGACCTCGGCGCCTTCCCGGCGCAGGCGTCCGGCGACGTCGTCGAAATGGGCGGGCTGGTGCCAAGAGCCGTGCAGGACGATCAGGGGACGCACCGGGATCCTTTCGCTGGCGGGGTTCCCTGCCAGGTTGTCGACCGCCCGTGCGGCTGATCAAGCTCAGCCGGTTTTCGTGCCCACTCGGCCAGCCCCGCTTACCTGTCCGGCCCCTTCGCGGATGGCGAGGAGGAACCGTCGCACCGCGGGGTGTTCCCTGGCGTGCGCGGCCACGGCGGCGTGGATGGACCGCACCGGATCCGGCCGCCGGACCTTCCGGATGGCGACGCCGGGATGCGGGGCGCCGAGGCCGAGCTCCGGGATCAGCGCGACACCGAGTCCGGCGGCCACGAACCCTTGTGCCGTCTGGTAATCCTCGGATTCGACGACGTGGTTCGGGGCGAATCCGGCCGCGCCGCAGGCGTCGAGCAGGATGTCGCGGCAGGCGCCGGGGAGACCGTCGACGCCGACCCACGGATCCTCGGCGAGTTCGCCGAGATCGAGGACGCGTTTGCGGGCGAGCCGGTGGTTCTTCGGCAGGATCGCGCGGTACGGATCGTCGAGCAGGTGGACGTATTCGACGCCTTTGACCCGGGGAGTGCTGCTGGGGAGCACGATCATCGCGACGTCGGCCTTGCCCGACTCGATCTCGGGCATCGAATCGTCGGGCTCGACCAGTTTCAGGTCGAGGCGGACGCCCGGGAATTCCCGGCGCAGCGCGGCGACGGCCAGGGGCACCAGCGAGGCGCCCGCCGTGGCGAAGTAGCGGATCGCGAGCCTGCCCGTGCGGCCTTCCTTGAGTTCGGTGAGCGCGGCCTCGGCCTTCGCGAGCTGGGTGCTCAGCGTTTCCGCGTGTTCGGACAGCAGCGAACCGGCGGGGGTCGGCCGCACGCCGCGGCCGACGCGCTCGAGCAGTTCGACCCCCGCTTCCCTTTCCAGGGTGGACAATTGCTGGCTGATCGCGGAAGGTGTGTAGCCGAGATTCCGGGCAGCGGCGGTGATCGACCCACTGCTGATCACGGCTCGGAGTACCTGCATGCGGCGGACGTCCAGCATGCCCCGATCTTACAGTTCTTCTTAAGGCTCCCTGCAGTTATTTTCGCTTGTCCTTACGCGTCGGCGCGGCGAAGCTGGGCCAGGCACTTAAGGAGGACTGGGGTGGGCGAGACGAAGACCCTGCTGCGGATCGGCGCGCTGGCGCTCATGTGGGGATCGAGTTTCTTCTGGATCAAACTGGGGCTCGGCGCGTTCTCGCCGGTGCAGCTGGTGCTGGCGCGGGTGGCGCTCGGCGCGGCGGTGCTGATCGGGCTCTGCTACCTCGGCCGGGACCGGCTGCCGTCGGGACGGCGGATCTGGGGACATCTGGCCGTCGCGGCGTTCTTCCACAACGCGCTGCCGTTCCTGCTGTTCGCGTGGGGTGAGCTGACCGTCGACTCCGGGATCACCGGGGTGCTGAACTCGACGACACCGCTGTGGGTGTTGCTGGCCGCGCCGATGATGGGCGCGCGGACGAAGATGACCGCGGTGCGGATCGCCGGGCTCGTCGTCGGGCTCGCCGGGATCCTGCTGATCTTCGCGCCGTGGGAGGCGTCCGGCCTGCTCAGCTGGGGTGCGCTGGCGTGCCTCGCGGCGGCCGCGAGCTACGGGTTCGCGTTCGTCTACGAGGGCAAGTACCTCACCGGCACCGGCGACTCGCCGCTCGCGCTGGCCGGCGGGCAGATGCTGCTGGCGACCGGGTTCATGCTGCTCGCGCTGCCGATGGGCGGGTTCGAACCGGTGAACCTGAGCACCGGCGCGATCGTCGCGGTCGTGATCCTGGGGATCGGGTCGACCGGGATCGCGTTCGCGCTGAACTACCAGCTCCTCGCGAGCGAGGGCGCCGTCGCGGCGTCGATCGTCGGCTACCTGCTGCCGGTGGTGTCGGTGCTGCTGGGGGCGGTGTTCCTGGCCGAGCCGCTGAACCTGCGGGTGATCGCCGGGATGGTCGTCGTACTGGGCGGGGTCGCGCTGACCCGGCTCCGCCCGAGGGAGGAGCAAGGGACCTTTGCTACCACTCCGCAGGTCGAGCGCCCTCTCGCCGCCGCCGGCGAGCCCGCGCCGTGACCCGCGTTTAGCGGGCTAAACGCGATGCGGTGGGGCCTGGGGGCTCGCCGGATCGCGATTAGCCCGCTAAACGCAGGTCAGAGGGTCGCGACGATGAGCAGAGCGGCGAGAACGATCTCGACCCAGAAGTAGAGCCAGCTCGGATAGAACCGCTCCGGCCGCTCCGCGAACCGAGCGACCAGCCGCCCGAAGGCCATCCCGACGAGCGCGACCGCCACCGCGATCGCGGCGCCCCGCTGGATCCCGCCGACGTCGAAAGCCGCGAACCCGAGCAGCACCGCGACGGCCACCCCGAAGCCGCCGTACACCGCGCGCACTTCGGTCCGCGCCGTCGCCGACTCCAGAGAAATGCCGAACGGCCGGATCAGCCGTTTCGGCGCGACGAGCCCGAGCAGCCCCATGCCCAGGAAGAACACGGCCACCAGGCCGAGGAGAACGGGCGCCACCTAGACGAGACGCCGGTCGGAAGCCCAGCGCGAAAGCTCGTACCGGTTCGAAAGCTGCGTCTTCCGCAGCACGCTCGACACATGCGTCTCGACGGTCTTCACCGAGATGAACAGCTCGGACGCGATCTCCTTGTACGCGTACCCGCGCGCGAGCAGCCGCAGCACGTCACGCTCACGCGGGGTCAACAGGTCGAGATCCGGGTCGCTGATCGGCGCGGAACCCGGGCGGTCGGCGAACGCGTCGAGCACGAAGCCGGCCAGCCGCGGCGAGAACACCGCGTCACCGTCCGAGACCCGAACGACGGCGCGCACGAGTTCCTTCGACGAGATCGTCTTCGTGACGTACCCCCGCGCCCCCGCGCGGATCACGGCGATCACGTCCTCCGCGGCGTCGGAGACCGACAACGCGAGGAACACGACGTCCGGCAGTTCCGGCCGGATCCGGCGCAGCACCTCGGCGCCGCCGCCGTCCGGCATGTGCACGTCGAGCAGCACGACCTGCGGTTTGGTCCGGGCGATGCCCGCGACCGCTTCCGCGACCGAGCCCGCCTCACCGACCACGCGGACGTCGTCGGTGATCGAGTCCAGTTCGGTGCGCACACCCGCGCGGAAGAGCGCGTGGTCGTCGACGAGGAAGACCTTGACCGGCTCCCGCGTCTGCTGGTTCTCCGTCACGATGCTCCCTCGCTCGCCCTGTCCCGTGAGCATAGCGACCTCACGCCGCGCCCTTCCCCGCCTTGACCGGCATCTCCAGCTGGACCTCGGTTCCTTCACCCGGTGCGGTACGCAGCTTGCACTTGCCCCCGTGCCGTTCCATCCGCCCCCGGATGGAATCGGCGAGACCGTGCCGATCGCTCGGCACGACGTCGGGGTCGAACCCCTTGCCCCTGTCCCGCACGAAGACCGTCACCGCTGTCGGCTCGACCTCCGCGTACACGCTGACCTCGTCGACACCCGCGTGCTTGGCGGCGTTGACGATCGCTTCGCGCGCCGCCTGGACCAGCGCGGTCAGCGGCTCGTTCAGCGTGGCCTCCCCCACGACGACCTGCTGCACCGAGATCGCGAACGCGTCCTCGACCTCGCCGCACGCGGCAGCGAGCACTTCGGACAGCTGACCGCTGACGGCCTCTTCCTCGGTCTTCTTGTTCTTGCCGTACCCCGAAGGCCCGTACAGCCAGCCGCGCAGCTCACGTTCCTGACCGCGCGCGAGCCGGGCGACCTCGCGCGGCGAATCCGCCTGCTTCTGGATCAGCGCGAGGGTCTGGAGGACCGAGTCGTGCAGATGCGCGGCGATCTCGGCGCGTTCGTCGGTGCGGATGCGGGCCATACGCTCGTCGGACAGGTCACGGACCAGGCGCAGCCAGAACGGGACGGTCAGCACGGCCACCCCGAACAGCGTCGCGATGACGGCGACCAGCGCGAACTTGACCTGGTCGATGCTGCCGCTCTCCAGCACGACGACGCCGATACCGGTCATCACCAGCGCGACACCGGCGACCACGCGGATCGCGGCCGACCAGCCCCCGCCGCCGAGGAACGCCGTGGCGACACCGCCCTTGGCACCGAGGCGCCAGCGGCGGCGTTGCGACTCGTCGGCCTCACGCCAGACGACCGCCGCGCCGATCATGGCCAGCGCCAGCGGAATGGCGACCCAGCCGCTGATGAAGCCGGTCAGCGTGCCGCTGGCGACGGCGAGGCCGACACCCAGCGCCATCAGGCCGAAAGCCTGCTGCTTCTCCTTCGGCGCGGCTTTCTCCGGCTCGACCTCACCGGATTGCTGCTGGACGAAAACCCAGAGCAGGCCGTACGCGAGCAGACCGACGCCGTTCAGCGCGGCCAGCAACGCGAACGCGGTCCGGACCCAGAGCACCTTGACGCCGAGGTGGTCGGCGAGGCCGCCGGCGACACCCGCGATGGCGCGGCCGGAGCGGCGGCGGTACATCTTGGGCGGCTCGAACGGTGCCGGGGACAGGCTGCCGACGACGGGCACCGGAGGGCGCTCGATGATCGTCGGCTTCACCTGTGCGGCGAGGTCGTTGGGGGCGGATTCCTGCACGTTCTCCATGGTCACACGGAGTGCGGTACCGATCCATCGGGGAAACCCCTGACTCTTCCCGCTGGGGGAAACCTCAGGGACGTTCCCGGATGTGGCGAGGGCCCGCCGGGGCGCATTCTTTGTGGCATGAGTGGGAGTGAGACACAGGTTCCGAAGCGCGGCCCCGCGGCCGGCTTCGAGGAGACCGTCAAGGATTTCTGGCGGAGCAGGCCGGTCCGCCCGGTGGCGGGCCGCAAGTTCGCCGGTGTGGCCGCCGGCATCGGCTACCGGTACGGCATCGACCCGACAGTGGTCCGCGTCGCGCTGGTCGCGGCGACCGTGTTCGGTGGTTTCGGCGTCTTCGTCTATCTGCTGGGCTGGCTGTTCCTGCCGCAGGAGGGCGACCCCGTTTCCGCGTTCGAGAGCCTGATCGGCCGGGGGCGCGCGTCGAGCTCGCCCGCGTTCGCGGTGATGCTGCTGCTCCTGCTCTTCCCCGGTCTCACCTGGACCTTGAGCGGCGGCTGGATGACCGACGGAACCGGCCTGATCGGTTTCGCGCTGATGGCCGTCGCGCTGTATCTCCTGCACCGCAACCGCGGTCAGTACAACCGGCCGACGATGCCCGCTCCGGCTTATCCGACGGCCGCTTTCTCGATGGCGTCGGCTGCCTCCACCTCGACGGCGACCGAGGGCGGCTGGGACCCGCTCGCGGCCGACCCGTCCGCTTGGGATCTGCCGAACGCTTCGCCCTCTGGCGGGCTGCCGCCGCAGACTCCTCCGCCGCCTCCCGCGCCGCCCGCGCCTCGTGGCCGGAAGTCGAAGATCGGCGCCATGACCTTCGGGATCGCCGTGCTCGTGGCCGGTGTCGGCACCGTTCTTGGGCTGGACGGCGAGGCGTGGTTCACCCCGCAGCACGTCGTCGGGCTCACCCTGGGTGTGGTGGGCATCGGGCTGGTGGCCGGTTCGTTCGTCCGCGGCGGTCGTGGGCTGATCGGGCTGGCGGTGCCGCTGGCGATCGTCGGGATGGCGCTGACCACGGTTCCGTTCGAGAACTTCTCCGTGAAGGGCGGTGTCGGTGACCTGAGGGCGACGCCGAGCCAGGTGTCCGAGGTGCTGCCGGAGTACCGCCACTCGGCGGGCGACATCGACGTCGATCTGACCAAGCTGCCCGCGGGGGCGTCGGTGACCACGAAGGTCTCCAACGGTGCGGGCAACTCGACGGTGCTCGTGCCGGCCGGTGCCGAAGTGAAGGTCTCCTGCGAGACAGGAGCGGGCGAGGTCGACTGCCTCGGCCAGTCGCGCTCGGGGGTCGGTGAGGAGGTCGTCGACTTCACGTCGCCGGGCACCAATGGACAGAAGATCACTGTGAAGGTCGAGAACGGTGTCGGGAACGTGGAGGTGCGCCGTGGCTGAGTACGACTACGACAATTACGACAGCACGCAGACCCAGTCGTCGCAGCCCGCGAAGCGCGGGGTGGACGTCTTCACCCTGATCATCGGAATCGCGACGCTGCTGGTGTCGGGCTACGTCCTCTCGGACGGCTCCACGTGGCTCCCGCAGTTCGACTTCCGGTGGGTCATGGCGGGCGGGGCGATCTTCGTCGGCGTCCTGCTGCTCGCCGCTTCGCTGCGCAAGAGCCGCCGCTAGCGGCGGCGCCCACGATCCACTCCACTCCGAAGGCCCCGGCCCCTCGCCGGGGCCTTCGCCTTGCTCCCGACCTGCGTTTAGCCCCCTAATCGCGATCCGGGCCGCGCCGGGTGCCCACGGCCGCCGACCTGCGTTTCGCGGGCTGATCGCGATCCGGGCCGCGGCAGGTGCCCCGAGACCCCAGAGCGCGTTTAGCCCCCTAATCGCGATCCGGTCGCCTCGGGTGCCCAGAGGCGACAGATCGCGATTAGGGGGCTAAACGCAGGTCGGTGGCGGGGCGGTCACTCCCACTCGATGGTGCCCGGCGGCTTGGACGTGACGTCCAGGACCACTCGGTTCACCTCGGCGACCTCGTTGGTGATGCGGGTCGAGATCCGCTCCAGGACCTCGTAAGGCAGCCGCGTCCAGTCCGCGGTCATCGCGTCCTCGGACGACACCGGCCGCAGCACGATCGGGTGCCCGTAGGTCCGCCCGTCGCCCTGGACGCCGACGCTGCGGACGTCGGCCAGCAGCACCACCGGGCACTGCCAGATCTCGCCGTCCAGCCCGGCCGCGGTGAGTTCCTCGCGCGCGATGGCGTCCGCCGCGCGCAGCGTCTCGAGCCGCTCGGCGTCGACGGCGCCGATGATCCGGATGCCGAGCCCCGGGCCGGGGAACGGCTGCCGCTGCACGATCGTCTCCGGCAGCCCGAGTTCCAGCCCGACGCGCCGCACCTCGTCCTTGAACAGCAGGCGCAGCGGCTCGACGAGCTCGAACTGCAGGTCGTCGGGCAGCCCGCCGACGTTGTGGTGGCTCTTGATGTTCGCCGCGCCCTCGCCGCCGCCGGATTCGACGACATCCGGGTACAGCGTGCCCTGGACCAGGAACTTGTAGTCGCCCTCGGCCTTCAGGTCGCGCTCGGCCTGCTCGAACACGCGGATGAATTCGCGCCCGATGATCTTGCGCTTCTCCTCGGGATCGGTGACCCCGGCCAGCGCGTCGAGGAACCGGTCGCGCGCGTCGACGGTCACCAGGTTCACCCCGGTCGCGGCGACGAAATCGCGCTCGACCTGGGTACGCTCGCCGGAGCGGAGCAGACCGTGGTCGACGAACACGCAGGTCAGCCGGTCACCGATGGCCCGCTGGACCAGCGCGGCGGCCACGGCGGAGTCGACGCCGCCGGAGAGCCCGCAGATCGCCCGGCCGTCGCCGACCTGCTCGGCGATGCGCTTGACCTGGTCGTCGACGATGGACGACGTCGTCCACTGCGGCTTGATGCCCGCGATGTCGTGCAGGAAGCGGCGGAGCACCTCCTGGCCGTGCGGCGAGTGGTGCACCTCGGGGTGGTACTGGACGCCGGCGAAGCGTCGCTCGACGTCTTCGAACCCGGCCACGGCGGCGCCGTCACTCGAAGCGGTCACGGTGGCGCCCTCGGGAGCCTTGGTGACGCTGTCGTTGTGGCTCATCCAGGCGGGCTGGTTGCTCGGGAGGCCGGCGTGCAGCACGCCGCCTTCACCGGCGACGCGAACCTCGGTGCGACCGAACTCGCGGATCCCGGTCGGCTCGACCGTCCCGCCGAGGGCCTGTGCGAGCACCTGGTGGCCGTAGCAGATGCCGAGGATCGGCACGCCCGCGTCGACCAGCCCGGGGGCGAGCGCGGGGGCGTTCTCCGCGTACACGCTGGAAGGACCACCGGAAAGGATGATCGCGGCGGGGTCCTTGGCGAGGATGTCCTCGGCGGTGGCGGTGTGCGGGACGACCTCGGAGTAGACCTGCGCCTCACGTACGCGCCGCGCGATCAGTTGCGCGTACTGCGCCCCGAAGTCCACGACGAGTACCGGACCGGTGGGACTGGGCACCTGAAACCTCCAGATCAGAGCAGTACGCTTCCCCACCATCGTCCCAGGTGGGCCGGGTCACCTCGCCGCCAACCCCCTCACGATTCAGGACAGCGGATGACCGCGAGGCGTCCTAACGTCCGGGACATGGACATCGACTGGAGCAAGGAACTCTCCGAACAGCTCGACTGGCACTGGACGCAGCATCTTCGGCCCCGGCTGGACACCCTCACCGACGACGAATACCTCTGGGAGCCCGTCGACGACTGCTGGACGATCCGGCCGGGAGAGAACGGCGCTTTCACGATCGACTGGGCGTATCCGGAGCCGTCTCCGCCGCCGGTGACGACGATCGCGTGGCGTCTCGCCCACATCATCATCGGCGTCTTCGCGATGCGGAACGCGTCGCATTTCGGCGGCCCGCCCGTCGACTACCAGACCTTCCCCTACGCGGGCTCCGCCAAAGAAGCGCTGAAGCAGCTCGACGACGCCTACGCGCGCTGGCGTGACGGTGTTCGCGGCCTCACCGCCGAAGACCTCGAACGCCCCTGCGGCGAGGCCGAGGGCCCGTACGCGGAGTACCCGCTCGCGGCGCTCGTCCTGCACATCAACCGCGAGGCCATCCACCACGGCGCCGAGGTCCTCCTCCTGCGGGATCTCCACGCGCGTCGCGTTTAGCCCGCTAAACGCGCTCCCCGGCCCGCGTCGCGTTTAGCGGGCTAAACGCGACGCGCCCATACTGGGGGGCCAGCCGAGGAAAGGACCCGTCTTGCGAGCGACTCTCATCTACGGCGCCGGTGACGTGCGCGTCGAGACCGTCCCGGACCCGAAGCTGAGCGAACCGACCGACGCCCTCCTCCGCGTCGTCCGCTCCTGCATCTGCGGCAGCGACCTCTGGCCGTACGGCAGCATGCCCGCGCGCGACCGCGGCGTCCGGATCGGGCACGAGTTCCTCGGCGTCGTCGAGGCCGTCGGCTCCGACGTCACCACGCTCAAGCCGGGAGACCTGGCCGTCGCGCCCTTCGTCTACTCCGACAACACGTGCCAGTTCTGCCGCGAAGGCCTCCACACCTCCTGCCTCCACGGCGGCAACTGGGGCGCGAAGGGCGTCGACGCCGGCCAGGGCGAGGCCGTCCGCGTCCCCCAGGCCGACGGCACGCTGGTGAAACTGCCGCACACCGAGGACGACGACCTGCTCGCCTCGTTCCTCACGCTCTCCGACGTGTTCGCGACCGGTCACCACGCGGCGGTCAAAGCGGGCGTGAACGAGCGCACCACCGTCACTGTCATCGGTGACGGTGCCGTCGGCCTCTCCGCGGTCCTCGCGGCGAAGCGCCTCGGAGCCGAGCGCATCATCCTGATGGGCCGCCACCGGGCCCGCACGGACCTCGGCCGCGAGTTCGGCGCGACAGACGTCGTAGCCGAGCGCGGCGACGAAGGCATCGAGAAGGTCCGAGAGCTGACAAACGGCGAAGGCACGCACACCGTCCTCGAATGCGTCGGCACGAAGCCCGCCTTCGAGATGGGCGTCGGCGCGGTCCGCGCCGGCGGCACGGTCAGCCGCGTCGGCGTGCCGCAGTACGCGGAGGGCCCGATCGGCCCCGCGCTCTTCCGCCGCAACATCACCGTCACCGGCGGCGTCGCTCCCGCGCGCCACTACATCCCCGAACTGCTCGAAGACGTCGTCGAGGGCAAGTACCAGCCGGGCAAGGTCTTCGACCGGACCATCGGGCTGGAAGAGGTCCCCGACGGTTACCGCGCGATGGCGGACCGCGAAGCGCTCAAGGTGCTCGTCAAACCCTGACTGGAATACCTTGTCACCATGGACATGATCACCCCGGAGCCGCGCCCCGCCTGGATCGCCGGACGCCCCGAGCAGGGCGCTTCGACGATCACCGTGCATCACCCTTATGACGGCAGCGAGGTCGCCACCGTCGCGGTGCCCGGACCGGAGCAGGTCGAACGAGCGGTGAGCGCGGCGGCGAGCGTCGCGAAGGAGTTCCGGCGTTCCTCGGCGCACAGCCGCGCCGCGGCGCTCGACCACGTTTCGCGGGTCCTCGCCGGGCGGACCGAGGAGATCGCCGAGGTCATCACCGCCGAGAACGGCAAGCCGCTCAAGTGGGCCGAAGCCGAGGTCCGGCGCGCGGTGTCGGTGTTCCGGATCGCGGCCGAAGAAGCCCGCCGGTTCAGCGGCGACCTGCAGCGCCTGGACACCGACCCGGCGGGTGAGGGCAGGCTGGCGCTCACCCGCCGCATCCCGCGCGGCCCGGTGCTGGGCATCGCGCCGTTCAACTTCCCGCTGAACCTGGTGGCGCACAAGGTCGCGCCGTCGCTCGCGGTCGGCGCGCCGATCATCGTCAAACCCGCGCCGCGTACGCCGCTCTCCGCGCTGATCCTCGGCGAGATCCTGGCCGAGACGGATCTGCCGGAAGGCGCGTTCTCGGTGCTGCCGCTCGGCAACGAGGAGACGTCGGCGCTGGTCGCCGATCCTCGGCTGCCGGTCGTGTCGTTCACCGGTTCGGGTCCGGTCGGCTGGTCGATCGCGGATGCCGCGCCGCGTAAGCACGTCGTGCTCGAACTCGGCGGCAACGCGGCCGCCGTCGTGCTCCGCGACTGGCCGGATCCGGAAGGTGCCGCGGAGCGCATCGCGACCTTCGGCAACTACCAGGCCGGGCAGTCCTGCATCGCCGTGCAGCGCGTGATCGTCGAACGCGAAGTCGCCGAGGAATTCGTGCCCGCCTTGGTGGAAGCCGTGCGGGCACAGCGAACCGGTGACCCGTACGACAAGAACACCGACGTGGGCCCGGTCGTCGACGAGGCCGCCGCGGAGCGGATCGTCGCCTGGATCGACGAGGCCGTCGCCGCGGGCGCGAAGATCCTCACCGGCGGCAAGCGAGAGGGCGCGACGGTGGAGCCGACCGTGCTCACCGACGTTCCACCGTCCACAAAGGCCTGGGCGGAGGAGATCTTCGGGCCGGTACTCGCTGTGTCTATTGTGGATGGTGTCGACGAGGCTTTCGCGTCGGTCAACGAATCCGCCTACGGCTTGCAGGCCGGAGTGTTCACCCGCGACGTGCATCTCGCCTTCTACGCGTCGACGGAGCTCGAAGTCGGCGGCGTGATCATCGGCGACGTCCCGAGCTACCGCGCGGACCAGATGCCGTACGGCGGAGTCAAGGGATCGGGTGTCGGCAGGGAAGGCGTCCTCCCCGCGATGCACGACCTGACCGAGGAACGGGTCACCGTCTTCACCGGCATCGACCTCTAGTCCGGGGTGACGGCCTGCGCGAAGCCGAACACCTTGTCCGGGTCGTAGGTCTTCGCCACCTGCTTGAGGCGGGTGGCGTTGCCGCCGTAGTAGGCCGTCATCCAGTCGGGCAGGGCGGGGTCGATGTAGTTGACGTAGCCCCCGTCCAGCCCGAGCCCCGTCACCACTTCCGCGACGGAATCCGTTGCCGCGGAACGGTTACGTGCGTCGGCCTGACTGTAGATCTGCACACTGCCGAGCGCTTTCCGATACCAGAACGCCGTGGCGTCCGGGGCGATGTCGGCGACGGCTCCGCCGAGACCGTCGACCAGCAGGTCCATTCCGCGCCTGCCCTTGAGGATCGACGTCAGTTTCGCGGGGTCCGCCGGTTCGCCCAGAATCCGCGATGAGGCCACAAAGGACTGACGATTCTCACTGCCGGAGAAGTACTTCATGGCACCGAGATAGTCAAGCTGCTTGACGGAACGCGTCGCACCGGGGAATCCGTTCAGCAGCTTGCCCAAGGAAGCGGAATCGCCGACGTAGCAACCGGAAACCCGCGCGCCGACCGGAGACCCGCCGGACAGCACGACGTTCGCCCACAACTCCGGCGGCGCTTCGGGAAGCCAGCGCTGCCATTCGGCGAGGACGTCGTTTGCGCTGCCTGCCGGGAAATGCAAGGAGAACACCGAAACCGCCGACGGTGCCGGATCCGTGCGGAAGGTGAACGACGTGACGGCACCGAAGTTGCCGCCGCCCCCACCGCGCAACGCCCAGAACAATTCGGGTTCGGAATCCTCCGACGCCGTCCGAAGTTTCCCGTCCGCCGTGACGACCTGCGCCGACACCAGATGGTCACAGGTGAGACCGTACTTTCGCGCCAGGACGCCGATTCCGCCGCCGAGCGTCAACCCGGCGATCCCGACACTGGGACAGGAACCCGCGGGCAGGCATCGACCGGCGGCACCGAGCGTCGCGTAGACGTCCTTCAGTTTAGCGCCCGCGCCGATCACGACCTGTTCACCTTGGACGTCCACTGAGGACATTCCACCGAGGTCGATCATCAAACCACCGTCGGGAACCGAGTAACCGGCGTAACTGTGCCCGCCACTGCGCGCGGCGATAGGAACCCGTCTCGCGGCAGCGGAAACAGCCGCCTGTACGTCTTCAGGCTTGGCGCATTTCGCTATGGCAGCGGGTTTGAGGCCGTCGAAGGCCGGATTGAACACGCGTTTGGCGTTGTCGTAACCGGAATCCCCCGGCAGGAGCAAAGGCACCTTCTTCCGCAACGCGGCCCAATCCGGTGGTCTGGACGGCGACGCAACGCTGGTGCTCGGCGGCAACGACGTGCCTGGAGCCGAGCTGGGCGCCTGCGCGGGAGGGGCGGCGGAACACGCCGTCGCGGCCGCCCCGGCCACGGTCGCGCCGGCGAGCTTGAGGAACGCCCTTCTCTCCATGCCCGTTAGACGCCCAGCGGGCGGGCAGGTTGCGGCCCTACCCCCGAAGGTGTGCGCTCACCGGCACGACCAGCGGCGTACCGGACACCGGATCGGCCATGACCTTCGCCGTCAGGCCGAAGATCTCCTCGAGAAGCGGCTCGGTGAGCACCTCGGCGGGCGGGCCCTGCGCGACGATCCGGCCGTCGCGCATCGCGACCAGTTTGTCCGCGTACCTCGCGGCGAGATTGAGGTCGTGCAGCACCATCACCACGGTGGTCCCGCGTTCGTCGTGCAGCCGGTACACCAGGTCCAGCACGTCGATCTGGTGCGCCAGGTCGAGATACGTGATCGGCTCGTCGAGCAGGAGCAGACCGGTTTCCTGCGCGAGCGTCATCGAGATCCACGCCCGCTGCCGCTGCCCGCCGGAAAGCTGGTCGACGACCCGGCCCGCGTGCTCCTCCATCCCGGTCAACCGCAGCGCCCGCTCGATCGCCTCGTCGTCGGAGGAAGACCACTGCCGGTACCAGCTCTGATGCGGATGCCGCCCCCGGCGGACCAGATCCGAGACGGTCAGCCCCTCGGGCGCGGACGGGGTCTGCGGCAGCAGGCCGATGATCTTGGCGACCTCACGGGTCGGCAGCTTGTCGATGCGCTCACCGTCGAGCAGCACCGCGCCCTGGCGCGGCTTGAGCAGCCGCGCCAGCGCGCGCAGCAGGGTCGACTTGCCGCAGCCGTTGGGGCCGATGATCGCGGTGACGGTCCCGTCGAGGACGTCGAGGTCCAGCTCGGTCACGACGGGCTTTTCGCCGTAGCCGAGTTCCAATTCCCGGGCACGCAGTCTGGCGTTCACGCGCGCTCCTCCTTACGGCTGCGGATGAACAGGAAGATCAGGTACGGCGCGCCGAGGATCGCCGTCAGCACGCCGACCGGGAGCCCGGACAGGCCCGGCGTCACCCGCACCACGAAATCCGCGCCGACGGTCAGCAGGGCGCCGAGGAGCATCGAGCCGAACAGCGGCGGCTGCGCGGAGCGGACCAGCCGCAAGGCGATCTGCGGGGTGGCCAGCGCCACGAAGGTGATCGGGCCCGCGGCCGCGGTGGCGACGGCGGCCAAGGCCGCGCCGAGCAGCAGCAGGGTCGCGCGGGCGGCGTCGACCCGGATACCGAGGCCACGCGCGGTGTCGTCGCCGAACTGCAGGCCGCCGATCGTGTGCCCGGCGATCAGCGTGATCGGCGCGAGGACGGCGAGCGCGAGCAGGACCGGGGCGACCGATTCCCAGCCGACGTCGGCGAGGCTGCCGACGATCCACGTCGTCGCCCGCGCGGCGTTGTCGACGTCTCCGATGGTCAGCATCCAGTAGACGAGGTTGTAGCCGACGGCCGACAGCGCGATGCCGATCAGGACGAGCCGGTAGCCGTCGATCCCGCGACGCCACGAAAGCGCGTACAGCAGGATTCCCGCGATCACGCCGCCCGCCAGTCCGGCGAGGGGGACGCCCAGCGTGCTCGCCAGGCCGCTGACCTGGCCGCCGGTGCCGCCCGCGACGATCACGCCGACCGCGCCGACGCCCGCGCCCCAGGTGATGCCGAGGATGTCCGGGCTGGCCAGCGGATTCCTGGCGATGGTCTGAAACAGCGCGCCGGACAGCCCGAGTGCCGCGCCGACGCCGATCGCGGTCAAGGTACGCGGCATCCGCAGGTCGAAGATGATCCCGCGTTCCCGCGCGGTGCCGCCGCCGAACAAGGTCTTCAGGACGTCGCCGAGGCCGATGTGGGAGGTGCCGATTCCGATGTTCAGCGCCGCGACCAGCACCAGCGCGATCGCCGCGAAGAGTACGACGGCGAGCGTCCTCGGCCGGACGGTCCAGGCCGCCGGGCCGAGCGAGATCACCTTGGGAGCCGTCATATCCGTGCCAGGCCCTTCTTGCGGACGAGGTGGACGAACACCGGCACGCCGAGCACCGCCAGCATGATGCCGACCTCCAGGTTGTCCGAGGCGAGGACGCGGCCGAGCAGGTCCGCCGCCAGCAGCAGGATCGCGCCGAGCACGGCCGAGAACGGCACCAGCCACCGGTAGTCGGGGCCGCTGATCGCCCGCGCGAAATGCGGGACCAGCAGACCGAGGAACGCGATCGGGCCGCAGGCGGCGACGGCGGCGCCGGTCAGCAGCGTGATCGCGGCCACCCCCAGCAGCCGCGTGCGCCCCACCCGCCGTCCGAGCGCGACGGCGACATCGTCACCGAGCGCGAGCGTGTTCATCCCCGGGGTGTTGATGACCGCGAGGAGCAGGCCGGCGGCCACGAACGGGGCGATCTGGCCGATCATCGCGGGATCCCGGCCCGCGATCGAACCGACGTGCCAGAACCGGTAGGTCTCCATCCCCCGGTCGTCGCCGAGCACGATCGCGGAGATGACGCCGTTGAGCAGGGCGCTCACCGCGGCTCCGGCCAGCGCGAGCGTCACCGGCGTGGCGCCGCGGCCGCCGACCGCGCCGAGCAGGAACACCACCGCACTCGCGACGAGGGCACCGGCGAAACCGAACCAGATGAACGCGTACAGGTCGTCGATGCCGAGCACGACGACGGCGAGCACCACCGCGAACGCCGCGCCCTGCGTGACGCCGAGCAGGCCGGGATCCGCGAGCGGATTGCGGGTGTGGCCCTGCATGAGCGCCCCGGCCGCGCCGAGCGCGAGCCCCGCGAGGACACCGAGCAGCGTGCGCGGCACCCGCAACGAACGGACGATCAGGTGGTCCGGCACGCCCGTGGGATGGAAGATCGCGTCCCACACGACACCCAAAGGAATCGAACGCGCACCCAGGGCGATGCTCGCGACGCAGATCACAGCCAGAAGGGTGACGAGCAGAGCGCCTACTGTCGCCTTTCCAACACGAACTTCCACTGTGGACATCCGCCATCCTATGCTCCGGTTAGGAAAGCCTAACCGCACAGAAAGAGTGACCCATGACCCGACCCCGGCGCGCAGTCCTCGCCCTCGCCGTGACAGCCTGCCTGGCACTCTCCGCATGCGGTGGCGGTGAACAGGAATCCGCTTCCCCCGGCACCGGCCAAAATGGATTCCCGCGCACCGTCGAACACGTGATGGGGTCCGCCCAGATCGAGAAGCAGCCCGCCACCGTCGCCGCGCTCGACTCCAGCTACGTCGATGCCACGCTGGCGCTCGAGACGAAACTGGTGGCGTACACCAAATATCGCAACTACGACAAGCTGCCGGACTACCTGGGCGACGACCGCAAGTACGCCGAGGGCGCCAAGGAGATCGGCGCGCTCGAGAGCCCGGACATCGAGCAGCTGTACGACATCAAGCCGGATCTGATCGTGTCCGCGAAGGTGCGCCACGAGAAGTTCTACGCGGAGTTCAGCAAGGTCGCACCCACGGTGTTCAGCCAGACCACCGGTGCCACCTGGAAGGACAACATCCGGATGCTCGGCAAGGCACTGGGCAAGGAAGCGTTGGCAGAGCAGAAGATCAAGTCCTACGAGGAGCGGGCCCGCAAGGTCGGCGACGCGATCAAGGCGAAGCTCGGCAAGCCCGCGGCCGTCTCCGTGGTCCGCTTCATCGAGGGCGAGCCGACGGTGCGGCTCTACAGCAGCGCGTCGTTCCCCGGGACCGTGATGGCCGACGCCGGGCTCCAGCGTCCCGCGGGCCAGCCGGACAACAAGACGAAGATCTCCAACGACCTGAGCCAGGAGGAGATCGGGAAGCTCGACGCCGAGGCGATCTTCATCGCCAGCTACACCGATGAGACCAAGCAGGCCGAAAATCCCATGACGAAGTTCCAGTCGAACCCGCTTTGGGGAACTCTCAAGGGAAAGAAGATCGACGTCAACGACACCACGTGGTTCACATCGGTGAGCCTGCAGGGTGCGCACGCCATGCTCGACGACCTCGCCAAGCAGTTCGGCGTGGACTCGTTCCGGAGCTGATCATGTCCTCTTTGGACGGTGTCGTCACAGCCAGCGCGGCAGCGTCGGCGCGTCACCGTCCAAAGAGGATCCATCGCTGCGGCCGGTGACCCAGGCCAAGACCTCACCGCGAGTCCCGGTCAGCGTCGTCAGATACCCTTCGCTCAGCCGCCACTCGCGGCGGTACCCGTTGTCTTCGGCGGCGACCAGGAGCACAGCGGGCAGCGCGCCGCCGTACATCCCGATGGCGTTGCCGACGACGGTGTGGAACTCGTCGCCGAGAAGATCGGCGACGCGGGCGAAGTCGTAGCCGAGATCGAGATCGGCGAGATGGATCGAAGTCTCGGAGAGCCGGAGCCAGAGTACGAACTCCGCCGGGATGTCACGGCCGTGCCTGGCTCGCACCCGGACCCACCACGCGTCGTCCGGCAGGCTCTCCGCGACCTCGACCAAGCGCGCGGCGGAGCCGATGACGTCCTCGGCGATCTCCTCGACGGACCGGTACGCGCCCTTCTCGATGTCGTGGTCCCTGGCCGTCTCGCCGGCGTACATCGGCGTCTCGACACCCGATTTCGCCCAGGTGAGCAGGTTGACCAGGCCGTCGGCGTTCCGCGCGAGGTGGGACAGCAGATGCGCTCGCGTCCAGCCGGGCAGCGCGCTGGGGCCGTGCACGGTCTCCTCGTCGAGCCCGCGCACGACGCGCTCCCACTCGTCGTGCAGGTCGCGGACGCGGTTCAGCAGCGCGTGTGCGCGTTCGGAGGCTGTCACCTCCCCAAGTTACCGCCGAAGCGCCGCGGGCGCGTCCGCCGGAACGGCCGGATTCTTCGGCGCGATCGGTTCGAGCCGCGCGTACGGCGAGTCCTGTGACGGCCTGCTGTCCTGTTCGCCCTTGTTCGGCCAGAACGAGAAGGCCCGCTCCGCCTGCGCGGTGATGGTCAGCGAGGGGTTCACGCCGAGGTTGGCCGTGATCGCCGAACCATCCACAATGGACAATCCCGGATAGTTGAACACCCGGTGGTACGGGTCGATCACGCCGTTGTCGGGCGCCGTGCCGATCGGGGCACCGCCGATGAAATGCGCCGTGAGCGGGATGTCGAAGATCTCGCCCCAGGTGCCGCCCGCCATACCGCCGATACGCTCGGCGGTGCGGAGGTTGGCCTCGTGCCCGGCGGGGATGAAGCTCGGATTCGGCTCGCCGTGGCCCTGCTTCGACGTGTATTTGCGGCGGCCGAAGAGCCCGCGTTTGGTGTACGTGGTGATGGAGTTGTCGAGGCTCTGCATCACCAGCAGGATCACCGTGCGCTCGCTCCAGCGGTAGCCGTTGAGCAGCTTCACCGTCTGGACCGGGTGCTTGAGCATGAAGTTCACGGCCTGGCGCCAGCGCGGGACCGCCGAATCGCCTTCGGTGGCGATGGTCTGGAGCAGGCTCATCGCGTTGCTGCCCTTGCCGTAGCGGACGGGCTCGATATGCGTGTTCTCGTCGGGGTGGATCGACGACGTGATCGCGACGCCGCGGCTGAAGTTCCGCTCCTCGTCGACCGAGGTCCGGGCGGCGCCGATGATGGCCTCGGAGTTCGTGCGGGTCAGTTCGCCGAGACGCGGCGAGAGCTTCGGCAACTTGGCCGTGTCGCGCATGCTGTGGAGCAGGTTCTGCGTGCCCCACGTACCGGCGGCGAGCACCACCTGCGCGGCCGTGAGCTTATGCCGGAACCTGCGCGAGGTGGTCCCGGTCTTCTTGATGCTCACCTCGTACCCACCTGCGTTTAGCGGGCTAATCGCGCTCACGGTGGTGAGCGGGATGACCTTCGCGCCGTCCTTCTCCGCGAGGTACAGGTAGTTCTTGACCAGCGTGTTCTTGGCGCCGACGCGGCAGCCGGTCATACAGGAGCCGCATTCGGTGCAGCCGGTGCGCGCCGGGCCCGCGCCGCCGAAGTACGGATCCTCGGCGCGCTCCCCCGGCTTGCCGAAGTACACGCCGACGGGCGTCGGGTGATACGAGTCCGCGACGCCCATGTCCTCGGCGACGCCCTTCATGACCACGTCCGACGGCGTCACGCTGGGGTTGGTGACGACACCCAGCATGCGGCTGGCCTGGTCGTAGTGCGGGCCGAGCTCGGACTCCCAGTCGGTGATGTGGGACCACTGCGGGTCGACGTAGAACGGCCTCAACGGCCGGTACAGCGTGTTCGCGTAGACCAGCGAGCCGCCACCGACGCCCGCGCCGGCGAGCACCATGACGTCCTTGAGCATGTGGATGCGCTGGATGCCGAAGCAGCCGACCTGAGGCGCCCAGACGTAGCGGCGAAGGTCCCAGGACGTCTTCGCGAACTCGTCGTCGGCGAAGCGGCGGCCCGCCTCGATGACGGCGACGCGGTAGCCCTTCTCGGTCAGGCGGAGGGCGGCGACACTGCCGCCGAACCCGGAGCCGACGACGATCACGTCGTAGTCGAAGTCGTCTTCAGTGGTGGTGTTACTCGCAGTCACACCCTCGACTGTAACCCCGGCCACCCCTTCTGACCAGAGGTAAGTTACTCGCCGGTTACCTTCCAGCCGGATGTACGAACGCGGCTGGGGCATCATCGACCGGTGGATACGGATGCCCGGGTGGCGATCGACCTGACGCGTGACGAGCGCACGGTTCTGCGCTGTGGCCTGGCGGAATGGGGTGGACCGGCCGCGTGCACCGACGCCCTCGCCGTCGCGATGGGCTTCAGGGACGTGCCCGACCTCTTCGAGCAAGCGCGAAGGTTGCGTGCGGCGCTGGCCGACGAAGAGCCGCTACGCGCCTCGGACTGGCGCAGGACCCTCGTGGCCACCGAGATCGTGTTCGCCAGCGACGTCTTCGGCTCCGGGATGGACTGGTCGATCACCACGGGCTTCGCGGACGACGAAACCCTCCCGATCCTGCGGGACCTTCAGCGAAAGATCGCCCGGGCCCTCGGCTCGGCCCGCTACCGCCCCCGGCCGCCGGATCGCGTTTAGCGGGCTAAACGCGATCCGGGCCGGGAGCGAGCGTCAGCGGCGGACGGTCAGGCCGACCCGCTGGAACTCCTTCAGGTCCGAGTAGCCCGTCTTCGCCATCGCGCGGCGAAGCGCGCCGAAGAGGTTCACGACGCCCTCGGCGTCCGAGGACGGCCCGAAGAGTAGCGTCTTCAGGTCGACGGCGTAGTCCGGTCCCAGCGCCACGCGCGAACGCGGCAGCGACGGGTGCGCGGCCGCCGACGTCCAGTACAGCCCCTGCCCCGGCGCCTCGGAGGCGGCGGCCAGCGGCGCGCCCAGCATGACCGCGTCGGCACCGCACGCGATGGCCTTGGCGATGTCACCGGACACGCTCATCCCGCCGTCGGCGAGCACGTGGACGTACCGGCCGCCGGTCTCGTCGAGGTAGTCGCGCCGCGCGGCGGCGGCGTCGACGATCGCGGTCGCCATCGGCGTCCCGATCCCGAGCACGCTGTCGGTGCTCGTCACGCCGCGGCTGGCCCCGTGGCCGACGATGACGCCGGCCGCGCCGGTGCGCATCAGGTGCATCGCCGTGCGGTAGTCGCTGACGCCGCCCGCGATCACCGGGACGTCGAGCCGTCCGATGAAGTCCTTCAGGTCCAGCGGCTCGGCATCCCGCTGGACGTGCTCGGCGGAGATGATCGTGCCCTGCACGACGAGGATCTCGACGCCCGCCGCGAGCAGGTCCGGCGTCAGCTCGGCGGCGTGCTGCGGGCTGACCCGCGCGGCCACGGTGACCCCGGACTCGCGGACGGTCTTGATCGCCTCGGTCAGCAGGTCCAGCCGGATCGGGGCGGAGTGCAGTTCCTGCAGCTCACGCACGATCGCGGTCGGGTCCTCGGTGTCCTCGGCCGCCCGGACGAGGCGGAAGATCGCGTCCTCGACGTTCGGGTGCCGCGCCCACAGCCCTTCGGCGTTGAGGACGCCCAGCCCGCCGAGCTCGCCGACGGCCACCGCGGTTCCCGGCGACACGATGGCGTCGGTGGGGTGGGTGACCAGCGGCAGCTCGAACCGGTACGCGTCGATCTGCCAGGCGGTGGACACGACCGAAGACGACCGGGTGCGCCGCGACGGCACGATCTCCACGTCATCGAGGTCATACGCCCGCCGCGCGGTGCGGCCCATGCCGATCTCGACCAGATCCCGCACGTCAAGTCCCTTCTCACCGACGACCGTTACACCCCATTGTCGCTAGGCCGCGTGGGTGACCTGCGCACGGGGCACCCGAACCGGGCCGGAAGTCACACCAGCCCCGTGCGCCCCACCCGTTTCGCGTTTAGCCCGCTAAAGGCGCTCCGGCGGTCGCGGGGTCAGAAGGAGACCTTCTCCACGGAGTCGGTCCGGAGGACGGATTCCTGCTCGAAGGTCTTCTTGTAGTCGGTCCGGATCTCTTCGATCTCGCGGTTCGCGTCGCGGTCGCTGAACGGATAAACGACGACGATCACCTTCGACTTCTCCCGCGAGATCACGCCGTCCGAACCGCGCCACTGGCCGCGTCCGGTCAGCTCGGTGAACCCGTCCGGGAACCTCGGCGTGACGACCTTGTCGGTGAACGCGGCGAACTCGGCGTCGGTCAGCTCCCCGCCACCCGGCTTCGTGGTCCCGAAGTACAGCTCGGTCCGCTTCCACACCTCACCCGGCGACGCCTGGAAAGCGGCGGCCTCGGGCGTGGACGGTGCGGCGGAAGCGGTGGGGACCGCGGAAGCGGCCACCCCGCCGCCGAGCCCGAGAGCCGCGGCGGCGAAGACGGCCAGAGCGGTCCGGCGCGACGTGAAAGACATCGGTTCCTCCCAGGAGACTTGATCAGCGAGCCAAGTCTCCCGGGAACGGAACCGGATGGGTAAGTGTCCTAAGGGGCGGACTAACGGGTGGTGTAGTTCGGCGCCTCGACGGTCATCGTGATGTCGTGCGGGTGGCTCTCCTTGAGCCCGGCCGCGGTGATTCGCACCAGCTGCGCCTCCTGCAGCTCGGGGATCGTCGACGCGCCCGCGTAGCCCATGCCCGACCGCAGCCCGCCCACCAGCTGGTGGACGACGTTCGCGAGCGGCCCGCGGAACGGGATCCGCCCCTCGATGCCCTCGGGAACCAGCTTGTCCTCGCTCAGCACGTCGTCCTGGGCGTAGCGGTCCTTCGAGTAGGACTTCGCCTGGCCGCGCGACTGCATGGCGCCCAGCGAGCCCATCCCGCGGTAGGTCTTGAACTGCTTGCCGTTGACCAGGATCAGGTCGCCAGGCGATTCGGCGGTGCCCGCCAGCAGGCTGCCGAGCATCACCGTGGACGCGCCGGACGCGATCGCCTTCGCGATGTCGCCCGAGTACTGGATGCCGCCGTCGCCGATCACCGGGATCCCGGCCGGGCGCGCCGCCTGGTCGGCCTCGTAGATCGCGGAGATCTGCGGCACGCCGACCCCGGCGACGATGCGGGTGGTGCAGATGGAGCCCGGGCCGACACCGACCTTGATCCCGTCCGCGCCCGCGTCCACCAGCGCCTGCGCGCCGGCCCTGGTCGCGACGTTGCCGCCGACGATGTCGACGGTGTCGCCCAGTTCCTTCTTCAGCAGCGCGACGGTCTCGACAACGGCGCGGGAGTGCCCGTGCGCGGTGTCGACCATCAGCACGTCGACCCCGGCGTCGGCCAGCGCCATCGCGCGCTTGTGCCCGTCCGGGCCGACGCCGACGGCGGCACCGACGATCAGGCGGCCGTTGGTGTCCTTGGAGGCGTTCGGGTACTGCTCGGTCTTGACGAAGTCCTTGACCGTGATCAGCCCGCGCAGCTTGCCTGCGCCGTCGACGATCGGCAGCTTCTCGATCTTGTGGCGGCGCAGCAGGCCGAGCGCGGCCTCCGCGGTGACCCCGACCTGCGCGGTGACCAGCGGCGGCTTCGTCATCACCTCGTGCACAGGGCGGGTGTGGTCGACCTCGAACCGCATGTCGCGGTTGGTGATGATGCCCACCAGGCTTCCGGCGGCGTCGGTCACCGGCACACCGGAGATGCGGAACCGCGCGCACAGCGCGTCGACCTCGGCGAGGGTGTCCTCGGGCGAGCACGTGACCGGGTCGGTCACCATTCCCGCCTCGGAGCGCTTCACGACCTCGACGGCGGCGGCCTGGTCGTCGATCGGCAGGTTGCGCTGCAGCACGCCCATTCCGCCCTGGCGCGCCATCGCGATCGCCATCCGGCCTTCGGTGACCGTGTCCATGGCGGCGGAGACCAGCGGGATGTTCAGGGTGACGTTGCGGGAGAGCCGGGTGCGGGTGCTGACCGCACTGGGCACCACGTCGGACTCGGCCGGCAGCAGCAGCACGTCGTCGAAGGTCAGCCCGAGCATGGCGAACTTGCTCGGGACGGGGGCGGTGACGCTGTCGCTGGTCATAGCAGGCGAACGGCCTTCCTAGCGGTGACTAATGGGGGCCGCCGTGGCTGGTGGCATCACGGCGAGGGCCTGCCCCTCATGATATCCGGGCCGGGCGGCCGCCCGGCCCGGGTGGGCGCCCGGTAGCGTGCAGGCGTGCCGCAAGATGCGTTGCCCCCAGACCCGTTCGCGGATGACCCGGACGACCCGGCCCGCGCGTTCATCGACGACGCCGACCGGCTCGACGAGCCGATCAGCGACGAAGAACGCACCGAGCTGCTGGCCGACCTCTCGGATCTCGCCGTCTACCAGGCGCTCCTCGAACCGCGCGGAGTGCGCGGGATCGTGGTCGACTGCGGTGAATGCGACGAACCCCACTACCACGACTGGCATCTGCTGCGCGCCAGTCTCGAGCAGCTGCTCGCCGACGGCCGTATGCGGCCGCACGAGCCCGCGTTCGACCCGAACCCGGGTGACTACGTGAGCTGGGACTACTGCCGCGGGTTCGCGGACGGTGTCACGGCCAACGAAAGCGCCTACTGATCGCGTTTAGCCCGCTAAAGGCGAAGGGCCTGGTGAGAGAGATCTCACCAGGCCCTTCGGCGTTTTCGGGGTGCTACGTCGTCTCGCCCGCGGCGGGTGCCTGCGCTCCGGCACCCGGCGTCGGCTCGTTCCGCGAGCCACCGGGGTCGTTGCCCGAGGCCGGTGGCGTCGTGGACGTCGTGGGCGGTGGCGGCTCGCTGGTCGTGGTCGGCGGAGTCGGCGAGGGAGTCGTGGTGCCCGGCAGACTCGTGCCGGGGTTGCCGCCTCCGGGCAGCGACGTCGGCGGTGCGGTCGGCTGCGGACTGGGCGGAGGGGTGGTCGCGACCGGAGTCTGCGACGACGACTGCTGATCCGGCGGCAAGGGCTGCTGGCCAGGATTCTGCAGCTGAGCACTCAACTGGCGGTGCTGTTCGAGCAGTTGATCGCGGTTCTCTTCATCGGTCACCTGGCTCAGCGCGGCCTGGGCCTCGTCGAGCGCCTTGCGCGCATCGTCGAGGCGCCCGCCGGCGAGCGCGAGGTTCGCCTTCTCGAGATCGATTTTGGCCGCCGCGGCGGCCTCGACCGACCGGGCGTGGTCTGCGTAAAGCACCTTGGTCAGGCCCCAGAGCGTGTCACCAGGCTGCGCGTCCTTCGCGGCGAGACCGGTACCGGCGAAGGCGATGGCCAGGACGGCCGCGGCGGCGGCCACCGGGACCAGCAGCCGGCGTCTTCCCCCGTGTTTGCGGGCGAGCGCGGCGGTCTTCACGGTGACGACGGCGGTGTCGACGTCGACGAGTTCCGCGAGCGGTTCGCTGTCGATGTCACGCCGCCAGGCCAGCAGCAGCGCGTTGAGCTCCTGATCGCCGAGGTCGTCGGCCATCTTGGGGTCCGAGCCGCCGAGGGCGTCGAGCAGCGCGTCGTCGGCCTGGACGGCCGACAGATCCGCGGCGAACTCGGCCTCCGAGGGCGTCAGCCCTCTTTCGAAGGCCGTCAGTTCACGATCGGTCTCAGGGGAGAACCGATGGTCGCGATCGGTCACTCAGATCACCTCCTCAGCGGCCAGAACCTTACGTAGGCGCGCGAGGGCGCGATGCTGGGCCACCCGGACGGCGCCGGGCGTGGACCCCACGGCCTCGGCGGTCTCCTCGGCGGACAATCCCACGACGACTCGCAGGACCACGATCTCACGCTGTTTGTCGGGAAGGACGCGCAACAACTGCGACATGCGCTCGTTCAGCTCGCCCTGGAGGGCACGCTGCTCGGGGCCGACGCCGCCCTCGACCTCGTCGGGGACTTCGGCGACCGGTTCGGCGCGGTTGCGGGCCGCGGCGCGATGCGCGTCGGCCACCTTGTGCTGGGCGATCCCGTAGACGAAGGCCAGGAACGGGCGGCCCTGATCACGGTACGAAGGCAATGCCGTGAGCACCGCGAGACACACCTCCTGAGCAACGTCGTCTGCGGAAGCGAACGAACGCTCCTGCCTGCCAACCCGAGCGCGGCAGTACCGCACTACCAAAGGACGGATGGCCGCCAGCAACCGCTCGACCGCTTGAGGATCACCCTCAACAGCAGCGGCGACCGGCTCATCCAGTCCGTCCCCCACATTGGCCATCGCAGACAACAGTCCCAGTGTTACGTATAGGCGTGCAAAGAGTCCGGCGTGTGACTTCGGAATCCACTACCCGGTGACAGCTACCGTACCGCTCGGGCTCGCCGCCTTCGTTGACGGCCGTCATCGGCGCGCCGCCCTGACGGCGAGCACGCTGAACCCGGATCTTCCTGGTCCCTTTCGCTCGTGGTCGAACTTTCAACGAGCCGGGACACAGTGGGGTACGACGGTCCACCCGGAGGCGGACTCGCTCGGGCCAGGGTGCCCGAGCGGTGAACATAAATGCGCGAAGCGTGACAGGGAACACAGGTACGGGCCAGGGGTAGACCCCCGGCCCGTTCGTCACCCGTTGTGCGATCTCGCCGTTGAAATCAAGAAAGCGTTGTCAGGAAACAAGTCCACGGCGGAAACCGTGGGCGACCGCCTGAGCGCGGTCTCGCACGCCGAGCTTGCGGAACAAGCGGCGGGCGTGGGTCTTCACAGTGTCTTCGGACAGATACAGCTCGCGGCCGATCTGTCCGTTGCTCTTGCCCTGGCTCATCCCGCGAAGCACCTGAAGCTCTCGCTCGGTGAGCTGGACACCGGGGTCGGACGGCTGACGCGGCGCCGGCACCGAGGTGCTGGCGAGCGTGTGGGCCAGTGCGGCGACCAGTTCGGGACGCGAGGCGTCCCAACGCAGGTAGCCGCGGGCGCCGCCGGCGATGGCGGCGGCGATGCTGCCGGCGTCGTCCGGAGCACCGAACACGATCACGTTCGCTTGGGGGTTCGCCGAGACGAGCCGCCGGGTGGCTTCGACGCCGGTCGGGACGGCGCGCTGGGTACCGACCAGCACGACGTCGACCGGCTGACGGGAGTACCGGGCCAGCAGCTCGTCACCGTGCGCTACGCAGTCGATGCGACTGACCCCTGGGACCGCGGACATCACTCGAGTGAGCCCTTCGCGGACACTGCGTCGGTCGTCGCAGATCAAGACCGTCGTCACGGGGTTTCCTTCCTGCAGCCGGGTGACATTCCACTTCCCCTATCGGACGCTTTAGCCCGAACCTTGACACGATCCGGTGGCTTTTTTTGAAAGTTCTTAGCCCGGTTGCCGGAATGGGCCCTCCAACAGGCTAGACGCCCTCAGCGGGGGACCCACGGAGATTCCCGTGCGAGCCGCCTCCCGCAAGGATCCGCATGCCGTAACACTGCGTGCAACACTTCGGCGCCTCTGAATCGATACTCATCGGCGTGTCCTGCCCCGAAGTCGGCCTCGACCAGGCACGCCACCCACAGAAGTGAATTGAATTCGTATTTCTGGGCGGTTTCCCGCGCGCTCTCCACCAGCGCTTTCGCCCGGTCCCGCTCAGCGGAACCGGCATTCACGATCGTCACGCCGAGTACAAGCTGTGATTTGACGACGTGCCGGGCGGCGCCCCGCCCCCGCGCCGTTTCCAACGCCATTTCCGCAGGTGCGATCCCCGCGGCGGAAATGTTACTCGCCAGTTCGATTTCCGCGCCCACCCAACCGGCCCTGGTCCGGGTCCGCCAGTTGCCGGTGTGCACGTCCGCACGGGCGAGCAACCTCCGGGCGGCGGGCAGCCTGCCGCGCCCGAGGTTGTCCGCCGCGAGGCCGAGGAGGGCGTCCGCCCGCGCCCCCTCGGCGTCCAGACCGTCGGGGTCGGGTTCACCTCGCGGCTCGGTGATCACCCGCGTGAGCGCCTCACCGTCGAGGACGAGAGCCGCCGCGTGCCCGCCCAGCTGCCGCCGATGCGAAGCCAGCGTGCTCGCGGCCAGCGACGCGACCACCGGATCCTCGCCCGTGCGCAAACCGTTCAGCAGCGTGGCCGCCGCCGCGTACCGGCCGCGGGCGCCGAGCCCGATCGCGGCGAGCAACCGGCCACGAGGCGACGCGGGCACCGCGAAGGGGCTCGGCGGCGGCACGCCGTCGCCGAACGCGGCGGACCGCAAGGACGATTCCATGCGTCCTTTCTATCGCCTCGCACCGACAAGAACGTGCTCGATCCGGTCGGCGGCGGTCGTCAGTTCGCCGAGCAGTTCGATCTTGTCCGGGAGGGTGGCGGGATCCCAGCCGGGGCCGCACGCGAACAGCCTGCTGCGCTGACGGCCGCGGGAGATCCTGGCGAACAGGCGCGGGTCCGCGGTGGCGCGCCGTCCCGACCACAACACCACCGCCGCCGGGACGCTGCGGCGCACGGTCACCGCGAGCACTTCGGCAGGCAGGGATGCCCCGAACAACTGGGCGCCGATCCTGCGTCCCGCCAGAGCCGCGGCGAGCGCGTACATGGGCAGGTTGTCTCGCTCGTCCGGGACGCAGGTGAGCAGGACCGGACGCTGGTTACGCGGTTCGCGCAGCACCGGCGTCGCGCGGACGAGGGCGGCATACACGCATTCGGCGAGCAGGTACTCGACCTCCGCGCCGGCGCTGACACCGCGCCAGCGTGCGCCGAGCGCGGTCAGGACCGGCGACACGACACCGCTCCAGGCGGGCAGGACGCCGAGTTCGCGGATCGTGTCGGCGAGCATGCGCTGGACCGCGCCGAAGTCCATCGCGAGCGCGGCGGTGCTCAAGCGTCGGGCGAGGCGGGACGGGACGTCGTGATCGTCGGCGGGCGGCGCGGCGGACCGCTCCTCCACTTGGACCACGACGGCTTCCGGCGGCTCCGTCGCCGTCCGGGGCATCTGTTCCAGCGCGTACTTCGCCGCTTCAGCCGTCGAGGCGCCGCGAAGCAACGCGCGCTGCATCAGTTCGAGGCGGCCGATGTCGGAGCTGCCGTAGCGACGGTGACGGCCGTTGGTGTGGCGACTCGGTCCTACGCCGTATCTGCGGTCCCAGGTGCGCAGGGTGGACGGCGCGACCCCGAGCCGACGAGCGACCGAGGCCACCGGCAGGGTGGGTTCTTCACTGCTGATCCGAGATCCCACTCGACCCAATATCCAGGCAGGCAGGGACCGCGGCAACCGGAACGGAAAGTACCGCTCACACATCCGGGGGATGCCTAACGGCTGAATCGTCTTGAATCTCTTGAACAAGTATTGGCGCGCTTCTAACGTTACCGCCGTTGCACCGAATGGAGTATCCGCAGCGCAGCAGAGCAGGTAAACGCTTCGACCGGATGACGGAGGCGGTCAGGATGGCGGACACACGCAGGCTCCCGGGGCCCAACGCGGATGTATGGGACTGGCAGCTCGAAGGGTCGTGCCGAGGCATGGACAGCGCGTCCTTCTTTCACCCTGACGGCGAGCGCGGGCCGGCCAGAGCCCGCCGCGAGGCGAGGGCCAAAGCCGTGTGCCTGGCCTGTCCGGTACTGGCGATGTGCCGGAACCACGCGCTCGCCGTGCACGAGCCGTACGGGATCTGGGGCGGACTGTCGGAATCGGAACGCGAGCACATCATCAAGGCGGACAAGCGCACATTGAGCATGTCGAACGGCTGATCCGGCCGAGTCGGCGACGCGGAAGGGCGGCATCCGGGTGGGGTGCCGCCCTTCCGCGTCTCCGTCACGCGGATCGCGATTAGGGGGCTAAACGCAGGTCGGCGGCCCCGGGCACCAGATCGCGATTAGCCCGCGAAACGCAAGTCGGCACCGGACGCCCCTCCCCGACCGCCGCATCGCGATCAGCCCGCGAAACGCAGGTCCGCGACGGGGCCCCGCAGAGCGCGCCGGATCGCGATTAGGGGGCTAAACGCAGGTCGGCGCCGGGCACGAAAACGGGGCGGCACTCCGGCTGGAGTACCGCCCCGCTTCAGGGGTGGAACTAGTGCGCGTGGCCGTGACCGGCCGCGGCGGGCTCCTCCTCGACCGGCTTCTCGACGATGGAGCTCTCCGTCGTGAGCACGAGCCGGGCGATGGAAGCGGCGTTCGCCACCGCGGACCGGGTCACCTTGACCGGGTCGACGATGCCGGCGGCCAGCAGGTCGGTGAGCTCACCGGTGGCGGCGTTGAAGCCGTGCCCCCAGCTCTGCTCCTGGACCTTGTTCACGATGACCGCGCCCTCGTGGCCCGCGTTGGTCGCGATCCAGAACAGCGGGGCGGACAGCGCGTCGCGGACGATGCGGACACCGGTCGCTTCGTCGCCCTCGAGGCCGAGGCCGCCGTCGAGCTCCTTGACCGCGTGCACCAGGGCCGAGCCACCGCCGGGCAGGATGCCCTCTTCGACGGCCGCCTTGGTCGAAGCCACGGCGTCCTCGATGCGGTGCTTGCGCTCGTTCAGCTCGGTCTCGGTGGCCGCGCCGACCTTGATCACCGCGACACCGCCGCCGAGCTTCGCCAGCCGCTCCTGCAGCTTCTCGCGGTCCCAGTCGGAGTCGGTGTTGTCGATCTCCTTGCGGATCTGCGCGACGCGGGCAGCGATGTCGTCCTTGGTGCCGGCGCCGTCGACGAGCGTGGTGTCGTCCTTGGTGACGACGATCCGGCGGGCGTTGCCCAGCTGGGCCAGCGTGGTCTCGGACAGCTTGTGCCCGATCTCGGCCGAGATGACCTCGCCGCCGGTGACGACCGCGAGGTCGTCCAGGAACGCCTTGCGGCGGTCGCCGAAGAACGGCGCCTTGACCGCGACGGCGGTGATCGTCTTGCGCAGCGAGTTCACGACGAGGGTCGACAGCGCTTCGCCGTCGACGTCCTCGGCGATGATCAGCAGCGGCTTCTTGGCCTCGACGACCTTCTCCAGCACCGGGAGCAGGTCGGCCAGCGCCGAGATCTTCTCGCGGACCAGCAGGATGTAGGCGTCCTCGAGGATCGCCTTCTGCTCCTCCGGGTTGGTCGCGAAGTGCGCCGACAGGAAGCCCTTGTCGAACTGCACACCCTCGGTGATCACGAGCTCGGTCGCCAGCGTGGACGACTCCTCGATCGTGATGACACCGTCTTCGCCGACCCGCTCGACGGCTTCGCCGAGCAGGGCGCCGATGGCCGCGTCACGCGAGGTGACGGTGCCGACCTGGGCGATGTTGTCGCGCCCCTTGACCGGGGTCGCCTTCTCCTTGAGGACCGCGATGACCTTCTCCGCGGCGGCCTCGATGCCACGGCCGACGGCGGTCGGGTTGGCGCCGGCGGCGACGTTGCGCAGGCCGACCTTCACCAGCGACTGCGCGAGCACGGTCGCGGTCGTGGTGCCGTCACCGGCGACGTCGTTGGTCTTGGTGGCGACGCTCTTGGCGAGCTGGGCGCCGAGGTTCTCGAACGGGTCGTCGAGCTCGATCTCACGAGCGACGGTGACACCGTCGAGGGTGATGGTCGGGCCGCCGAACTTCTTGTCGAGCACGACGTGGCGCCCGCGCGGGCCGAGGGTGACCTTGACCGCGTCGGCGAGCTTGTTCACCCCGCGCTCGAGCGCGCGACGAGCGTCCTCGTCGAAACTGATCTGCTTGGGCATGGCGTGTTCCGCTTACCTTCCAGTTCTAAAGCTCGGAAAACACGAACGCCCCGGTCCCCGGCAATGCGGGGCCCGGGGCGTCATGCGCTGAGAGCGGACGTCAGTTGATGACGGCCAGCACGTCGCGGGCGGAGAGGATCAAGTAGTCCTCACCGTTGTACTTCACTTCGGTGCCGCCGTACTTGGAGTAGATGACGACGTCGCCGACGGAAACGTCGAGCGGGACGCGGTTGCCCTTGTCGTCGATGCGGCCCGGGCCCACGGCCAGAACCTTGCCCTCCTGGGGCTTCTCCTTGGCGGTGTCGGGGATGACGAGGCCGGAAGCGGTCGTCTCCTCGGCCTCACTCGTCTGGACAACGATCTTGTCCTCGAGCGGCTTGATGTTCACGCTCACCGGGTTGACCTCCACGGTCGTCGAAAGCGTTGGCAGGATGAGTTACGGCTCCTACCACCCCCGCCGTCGCGGGTGCCGGGGCGTGTTCGGGCCGTGCAATTAGCACTCTAGCCATGTGAGTGCCAGCTTCGCAAGGAGGGTCCGCTCACCTTGTCCGCGAGCCCCTGACCGGCCCTTTTGTTCCGCCCGGTACCGCCGGATCGCGATTAGGGGGCTAAACGCAAGTCCGCGAGGTCGGTCACCAGGGCATCAGGGTCGAGAGCAGCGAGGGCCCTGCGCTTCGCAGGCGTCTTCGCCAAAGCGATCGAAGCGACGCCAGCGGCGCGAGCGGCCAGGATGTCCGCGGCCGAGTCGCCGACCATGACGCACTGCCCCGGCGAGGTGCCGAGGGCCTTCACCGCGGCGTCGAGGAGCGCCGACCCTGGCTTCAGCAGCGCGGGGTCACTCGTCGTCCGCGCGCTGATCCCGCGAATGTGCTCGGCGAGTTCGTGCAACCCCAGGAAGGACCTGATCGCGTCGACGGAGTTGTTGCTGACGATCGTCACCGTGAACCCCTGCGCACGCCAGTCGCGCAGCACTTCCACGAGACCGGGCGACGGCGAGATCTGGGCGACGGCCTCCCCCTCGAAGCGGTTGAGCTGCCGCTCGACGACATGCGCGGCGTTCGGCCCGCACGAGGCCGCGAACCGGAGCACGTCGAACGGATCGGCCGAGGCGATCACCTCGGGCTCGATGAGCCGTTTGAGCCTGTCCGCGACCTCGCTCGCCGGAAGCCTGGCGAACACGTCGCACACCGGACCGTCGAAGTCGAGGAAGACGTGGTCCTTCTCCCGCAGAAGCTCCATGCCCCCCACCTTGCCACCGACCTGCGTTTAGCCCCCTAATCGCGATCTGGAGGGACCTTACGGACGAAGTCGGTTTCTGGTTAGGTTCCGACCATTGGGGTCGGTCCTGTTCAGCAGACCTAGTCACTGGGGGTATACGCCCATGCCGCGTCCCTTCCGTCCCGTAACCCTCGAGCCGCTCCGGCGCCGGTCCAAACGGACCGCCGGGCTCGCGGTCCTCGCCCTCGCAGCCGGCCTTCTCGCCGCGGTCCCCGCCGAAGCCGCCCCTGCGGACCAGCAGCGTCAGCGGGACTTCGCGGCCGCCGCGCGGGAGTTCGGCGTCCCGGAGAACGTCCTGCTCGGCGTCTCCTTCCTGGAGTCGCGCTGGGATTTCAACGCCGGCACCCCGAGCACGTCCGCCGGATACGGCCCGATGCACCTGACCGACCTGCGCGAGGCGGGCACGGGCACGCATCACGACGAAGGCGAGGAGGATCCGCGCGGCGACGACGCCCGTCCGGCGAAACTCCCGGCGACTCCGGCGCCGCAGCCTCCCCCGCCCGGCCTCCAGACCATCGACGAGGCGGCCGTGCTCATCGGCCAGGACGTCGCGACACTCCGCACGAACACCACTCAGAACATCCGTGGTGGCGCCGCTCTGCTGGCGAAGTACCAACGCGAGACCGGCGACTGGAGGGCCGCCGTCGCGCGCTACAGCGGCGCGAAGGACGCGGAGGGGGCCCAGTCCTTCGCCGACGAAGTCTTCGACACCATCTCCAAGGGCGTCAGCCGCAGGACCGACGACGGCCAGAACGTCACCCTCGCCGCGTCGCCGGTGAGCCCGGCGCGCATCCAGGCCGAAGCCCCGAAGACCGAGTGCCCGAAGCAGGTCTCGTGCCTTTCGGTGCCGGCGCCGTACCAGGAGTTGCCGGGCAACGACTACGGCAACCACGACAAGGCGGACCGGCCGAAGAGCCAGAAGGTCGAATACATCATCATCCACGACACCGAGGGCTACTGGGACACGGCGATGGACCTTGTCACCGACCCGACGTACGTGAGCTGGCACTACACGATCCGCTCGTCCGACGGCCAGATCGCGCAGCACGTGCCGACCAAGGACGTCGCCTGGCACGCGGGCAACTGGTACGTCAACGCGAAGTCCGTCGGCATCGAGCACGAGGGCTTCGCCGCGAAGGGCACTTGGTACACGGAGGCGATGTACCGCACATCCGCGAAGCTCGTCGGCTACCTCGCGCGGAAGTACGACATCCCGCTCGACCGCGCGCATATCCTCGGCCACGACAACGTCCCCGGCACGATCCCCTCGACCATCCGGGGCATGCACTGGGATCCGGGCCCGTATTGGGACTGGGCGCACTACTTCGAGCTGATGGGCGCACCGCTTTCCGGTTTCGGCCGTCCCGGCTCACCGCTGGTGACCATCACTCCGGACTTCGCCACGAACCAGCCCGCGTTCACCGGCTGCGAGACCGCCGGAAAGCCTTGCCCGGCAAGGGGTTCCGGTTCGGTCGTGCTGCGCAGCGAGCCGAACGACTCGGCGCCGCTGCTCAAGGACATCGGCCTGCGCCCGGACGGTTCGGCGAGCACGATGGCCGTTTCCGACATCGGCAGCCGGGCGGAGACCGGCCAGCGGTACGTGGTCGCCGAGCGGCGTGACGGCTGGACGGCGATCTGGTACCTCGGCCAGAAGGGCTGGTTCCGCGACCAGCGCACGACGAGCCCAGCGTTCGGCCTGGTCGTCACGCCGAAGCCCGGCCTGGCGACCGTGCCGGTGTTCGGGCGCGCGTATCCCGAAGCCGAGGCCTACCCGGCGAACGTGCCGGTGCAGCAGGTGATCCCGCTGCCGTACACGTTCTCGGCGGGACAGCGGTACTCGGTCGGCAACCTGCTCGGCTCCGAGTACTACTCGGCGACGACGTTCGACCCGGCGAACCACGTGGTCGTCAAGGGCAAGACGAAGTACGTGCAGATCCAGTTCGGACACCGCATCGCCTTCGTGAAGGCGGACGACGTCCGGATCCTGCCCGCGCTCTGAAACCGTCCCCGGGGTCAGGAGTCCAGCGCGACCTTGACCCCGGGGGCGTGCTCGGTGTTCCGCCGCGTCTTCGACCAGCCGTTGCGGCCGCGCACCAGCCGGAACAGCGCCCGCCACGACGTGATGTAGAACGTGTAGATGTACAGCGCGTAGGCGAAGCCCATTCCCAGTCCACGCAGGACATTGCGGCTCTTCAGGCATTTGAACTGGTAGATCGGGCCCCACACGATGAACGGCAGCAGCCCGAACGAGCCGTAGATGGCGAACAGGATCCACGCGCCGTCGTCGGCGAACCAGGTCCACACCTGCGCCGGATCGCCCGCGGTGCTGAAGAGCAGCAGGATGAACGGGATCGGGTACAGCAGCGAGCCGAGCAGCTGCATCCACGGTTGCGCGAGGTAGTACATCATTTCCGCCGCGCCCAGCGTGCTCACGTGCGGCGAATCCCAGATCCGCCGGAGATACCGCGAACACTGCATCGTGCCCTGGCCCCAGCGCGTGCGCTGCACCAGGAACCGCCGCAGGCTGTACAGACCTTCCTGCTTCACATGGGAATCCGGGGTGTAGCCGGTCCGCCAGCCCGCGGTCAGCAGGTGCACGCCGAGTTCGAAATCCTCCAGCAGCGAACCGCGCCACGGCTGTTCGTCCGGCCCGGCGATCGAGTCCAATGCGGACAGTCGCGTGAACTGACCGTTGCCGCCCATGGAGATCGTGCCGGTGAAGCCGCGCGAGGTCTGGATGGCCGCGATGGCCGTGCGGAACTCGAGATCCTGCATCTGGGCCAGCTTCAGCCCGAAAGCGCGCGAAAACCAGTTCTTCCCCGGCGGGCGGGTGTCGGCGTTGCCCATCCAGACGTCGAGCTGGACGGCGCCGATCGTCTCGTCGCCGAAGAGATGGTCCGCGGCGCACACCTCGAGGCAGTTCGCCGCCGGCCGCCCGTCCGCGTCGACGACCACGACGACCACGTCGTCGCGGCCCGCGTCCGGTCCCATCCAGTCGTTGAGCGCCTGATAGGCCGCGTTGAGCGCGTCCCCCTTGCCCGTCCGCGCCTCCGGACGGCGCCGGGGAACGAGGTGCAGGTAAGGGTCGTAGCCGCCGTTGCGGCGCCAGATCGACCGCACCACCCGCGCCGTGCGGTCCTCGGAGTCGTCGTCGACGACCCAGACGTGCGCGTGCCGGAACGTCGACCGCAGGTATCGCACGGTTTCCCGGATGACGGTCTGTTCGTCCCGGCACGGAACGAAGAAATGCCAGGTGAAGTCGGCGGCGTCACCGACGGGCGCGGGTTTGCGCCGCAGGTACGGCACGACGATCACGACCACGTACACGATGAACGCCACGCTCATCGTGAGCGCGAACGCCTGCGTGATCGCTAAAAGGATCTTGACCGAGCCGCCGCCCATCAGGCGGCCCCGCGTTCGGCACGCGGCTTGCGGGTGCTCAGCCAGACGAACAGCACGAGGGCGACCGCGCCGCCGAGGACGCTGACCATCGAACCGAGCAGGGTGTGACCCCAGTAATAGCCTTCGTCGATACCCATCACGTTCACGAGGCCGACGATGGCCAAAACCCTCATCTGATTGACAAGAATGACGACGATTGCGGAAATAGCCAACGAAGTGAAGAGCCGCTTCGCATTTTTCGGACGGAAATACAACATGACGGCGGTCACCAGCAACAAGGGCAGCAACATGAATGCCGACGAGCATTCCGGAGTCATTCTTAACCCGAGTGGAGTATCGCCCGACAACCCAAAGTAGACAGTCTCGCGTTCACCGGCGACGAAGACACCCGATGTGGTGATGACCCTCAGTATCAGGCCCGAGAGCTGGACTTCGAAAACCCGGTACAGGCGTTCGGTCAGCACCAGGCCGACCGCGACGGCGAGCACCGCCAGCACCGCCATACGCAGCGAAAACCGGCTGAAACTCGGCAAAGGAGCGCTCGCAACTGCCACGATGACCCTCTCAGGAAAGACGCGCAGACGACGGGACACGTCGAAGCGGACAGGGGACCTCGCCGACGAGAGTAAGTCAGCGAGAACCGGCCCTTTCGACCGGGGTTCGCCTTTTCAACGTGATCATGGGCCCTTTCGGCACGATCGTGGAAAAACTGACTAGGCCGAAAGAGTGACATCATCGGCGACCTGCGGGGAAATGTTGGCAAGACCACCCGATCCGGTGATCCTCGCAGTTTTCCGTTCAATTTGAGAAACACTCGGCGATAGACGATCCGCGAGCCGAGTCAGGCCAGCTGAGGATTCGTCCGCGACGGTTGTGCCTTCGTGCCGACCGCAGATCAAGAGAAACTCCCCACGAATCAATTCGGAGGACCAGTTGAAGAACACGCACCTCTTGCGACGAGGTGGACTGCTCGCCGCTGTGGTGGCGAGCGTGGCCATCGCCGGCGCGGCGCCCGCCTCGGCGGCCCCCGGTGACGGCTCCGCGTACGGCGTCAAGGTCGATGTGAAGCTCCTCGGCCTCGACGCGGTGAAAGCCGGGCCGCTCGCCGAGGCGAAGACCTCCGGGCCGACCGCCAACAGCCTCGCGAAGGTCGACCTCACCGGTGTGCTCACCGCGGGCGCGATCAACACCGAAGCCAAGCGCGACGACAACTCCGGTGCCGTGACTGCCAAGGCCAGCACCGCCGATGTCGGCTTGCCGCTGCTGAAGAGCGCACTGGGCAACGTCGGCGTCAAGGTCGTCGAAGCCACCTGCACCGCGACCCAGAAGGGTGTGCAGGGCGCGACGAACCTGGTCGGCGCGAACCTGGGCAGCGTGGGGGCGGTCGACTCGACGCCCGCGCCGAACACGCAGATCAAGGTCGGCCTCGGCACCGTCAACGTCGCGACGATCATCCTCAACGAGCAGATCAAGAACAGCGACGGCAGCCTCACGGTCAACGCCATCCACGTGAAGCTGCTCGGCGAGGCCCTCACCCCGCTCGGTTCCGGCGACGTGATCGTCTCGTCGGCCACCTGCGGACCGGCCGGCCTGCCCGTGCCGCTCGCTTCGGGCGCGGGGCTGTGGATCGGTCTCGGCCTGCTCGGTGCCGTCGCCATCCCGGTCGGTATCCGCGTCGTCCGCAACCGGCGTCCGGCGACCACCGCCTGACCAGGGTGAAGTGAGGTCGAAATGTACAAATTGCCTGGCGCCGGAGTCGGCGTCGCCGGTGGCGGGGTGGGTGCCCTCGCCGCCACCGGGGCCGATGTCGGCTGGTGGCTGGCCGTCGGGGTGATCCTGCTGGTTCTCGGAACCATCGCGGTCATCGCGGGCTATCGCCGCACGAAACGGCTCAGCGAGATGGGGAGCTGACGCTCCCCCGGACGAAACGGCCGCCGGCGTGGGCCCCTCGCACGCCGGCGGCCAACCCCCGCGTTTTGCGGGACACTCGAAACGTGGATGAGGAGCGCGAACGCGTGGATGTGATGTTGCTGGCCGGAACGCGGCCGGAGGCGGTCAAACTCGCGCCGCTGGCGTTGGCGCTGGCGGAGCACCCGCACCTACGGCCCTTCGTCGTCCACAGCGGACAGCATCAGGGCATGGTCGAACAGGCGCTGATCCCGTTCGGGCTGCCGGTCGACGCCTGGCTCGACATCCCGCCCAGGACCACCGGCACCCAGGCGGAACTCGTTTCCGGGGTGCTTCCCGCGCTCGACGAACTGCTGCGGCGGATCGCACCGGCCGCGGTCGTCGTCCAGGGTGACACGACGACGGGACTGGCGGGCGCGCTCGCCGCGTTCTGGCTGGGCATCCCGGTCGTGCATCTGGAGGCGGGACTGCGCACGCACGACCTCGCCGCCCCGTTCCCCGAGGAGGGGACGCGGCAGATGATCTCGCGTATCGCCGCCCTGCATCTCGCGCCGACACCGGCTGCCGCGGCCGCGCTGCGCACGGAAGGTGTTCCGCGCCAACGGATCGCGGTCACCGGCAACACCGTCGTCGACGCCGTGATCGCGATCGCCGGGCGGGATCTCCCGGCGAGGGACACCGCTCTCGCCTTGCTGGAGATGGAGATCGCCGAGGCAGGCGAACGCCTCGTCCTCGTGACGTCGCATCGGCGCGAGTCCTGGGGCGAGCCGCTGAGCCGCACGCTCGCGGCCATCGAACTGATCGTCGCGGAGCACAGCGACGTCCAAGTGCTGTTCCCGGTGCATCCCAATCCGGCCGTGCGGGATCAGGTGACGGCCGCGCTCGGCGGGACCCCGCGGGTGACGATCACCGAGCCGCTCGAATATCCCGACCTCGTACGCGCGCTGCGGCTCGCCGAGCTCGTCCTGACCGATTCCGGTGGTATCCAAGAGGAAGCGCCGACCTTCGGCACGCCCGTCCTCGTGCTCCGCGACGTCACCGAGCGGCGCGAAGCCATCGAGGCAGGCTGCGCCTGGCTGGTCGGGACGGACACCGGCCTCATCGCGGACACCGCGGCGAAGGTCCTGCGTGGCGACCTCCATCCGACGCACGCCGGAAACCCTTACGGTGACGGCAATGCCGCCGCATTGTCGGTGGCCGCGCTGGAGGAACTGCTCAACCTCGCCCCGGCGCCGCGCACCGCCGCCGAATCCCGCTAGATCGAGACGATCTGCACCGGCAGCGCCGGATTCGCGGAGAAATCGAGCGAGGCTTGCGGCCGTCCGGCGGCGACCACGTGCGCGCCGAGCGCGGCGATCATCGCGCCGTTGTCGGTGCACAGCCGCGGCCGCGGAACCCGCAGGGTGATCCCGGCTTCGGCGCAGCGCTCGGCGGCCAGTTCGGACAGCCGCGAATTCGCCGCCACGCCGCCGGAAATGACCAGCGTGTCCACGCCGTGTTCCTTGGCGGCGCGGATCGCCTTCCTGGTGAGCACGTCGGCGACGGCCTCCTGGAACGACGCGGCGACGTCGTCGACGGGAATGTCCTCTCCACGGCGTTCGGCACCTTCGACCCAGCGCGCGACGGCGGTTTTCAGGCCGGAGAAGGAGAAGTCGAACTTGGCGTCGCGCGGCCCGGTCATCCCCCGGGGGAACGCGATGGCCGCTCCGTCACCGTTCTTGGCGGCCTTGTCGATCGGCGGGCCGCCGGGATACGGCAGGCCGAGCACACGGGCGACCTTGTCGTAGGCCTCGCCCGCCGCGTCGTCCACAGTGGACCCGAGTTCGGTGATCTCGGACGCGATGTCGTCCACCAGCAGCAATTGCGTGTGCCCGCCGGAAACGAGCAAGGCGAGACAGCGATCAGGCAGCGGGCCGTGCTGGAGCGTGTCGACGGCGATGTGCCCGGCCAGATGATTGACGCCGTAGAGCGGGATGTCGAGCGCGGCGGCGTAGGCCTTGGCCGCGGCGACGCCGACCAGGAGCGCGCCGGCGAGGCCGGGTCCCGCGGTGACCGCGATCGCGTCCACATCGGACAGTTTGAGCCCGGCCTTCTCGAAAGCCCGCTCGACCGTCGGGACCATCGCCTCCAGGTGCGCGCGGCTGGCGACCTCGGGCACGACGCCGCCGAAGCGGGCGTGCTGGTCGACGCTGGAGGCGACCTCGTCGGCGAGGAGCTCGACGGTGTTGTCGTCGTGCAGGCGGACGAGGCCGACACCGGTCTCGTCGCACGAACTCTCGATGCCCATGATGATGCGCGGCATCAGCCCGCCACCTCGTCTCGGACCTGGGCCCGCGGGCGGGCCATCGTGTAGGCGTCGGCGCCGGAGGGCTGGTAGTAACGCTTCCGGAGGCCGATGCGTTCGAAACCGTGCCGCTCGTAGAGCGTGATCGCCGCTTCGTTGTCGGTGCGGACTTCGAGGAAGACCGGTGCGGCGAGTTCGTCCGCGCGGTCGAGGAGCGCCTTCAGCAAGGTGGTGCCGATGCCCTTGCGCTGGTGGCCGGGGTCGACGCCGATCGTGTGGATGCTCGCCTCGTAGTCGCCGCGGCGGCCGACGACGGCGAGCCCGGCGTACCCGATGACCTCGTCACTTTCATCCGGACGGGCGACGAGGTAGTGGCCGCCGCCGTCGAGTTCGGCGTGGAAGGCGTGGGCATTCCATGGCGAATCGCCGGGGAAGAGAATCTTCTCTATCTCGACACAGCGGGGAATATCCTTGCGGCGTAAGGGTTCCAGCCTCACGGCGTGGTCACCTTCTTGCGCGCGGCCGGCTCGACGGCGTCCGGGCGGCGGAGATAGAGCGGGGTGAGCGGGGCGGGCTCTTGGGTGAAGTCTTTGCGGGCGGCCTTTACCAGTCCGAGGGGTGACGGAAAGCGCGGCTCGAGCGGCTGGACACCGAGGGCGTCCGCGTACAGGAGGGCGCCGTCGCCCGCCGCGACCTTGATGGTGGTCTCGAGGTCGGCAGGGCGCTCGACGTGGGGGCCGTCGGTGCGGGAGCCGTCAGCGGCGTATGCGGCCCAGTAGACCTCGCGGCGCCTCGCGTCGGTGAGGACGAGGAAGGGCGCTTCGCCGGGGGCGACGTCGGCGGCGATCGCGTCGAGGCTGCACACCGGGTACGCGGGGATGCCGAGGGCGTGGGCGAGCGAAGCGGCGGTGGCCATGCCGGCGCGAAGGCCGGTGAAGGGACCTGGGCCGACGCCGCAGACGATGGCGTCGAGGTCGCGAAGCGTAACGCCCGCGGCCTTGACGGCTTCGAGGGCGTGCGGCGTAATCAGCTCGCCGTGCGCGCGCGGGTCGACCGTGACGCGGTCGCCGCGCGACTCGAGGACGTCGCCGTCCAGGGCGACGAGGCCCGCGGTGACCGCCGGGGTCGAGGTGTCGATGGCCAGTACCAGCACGGTTACCCAGCCTACGACCAGCGCCCCGGATCGCGATTAGGGGGCTAAACGCAGGTCGGGTGGCGTGGCCGCTCCCCCGCCGCCGGATCGCGTTTAGCCCGCTAAACGCGATCCGGCCGGGGCCTGCGCTCCGGTCCTGGGACCCTGCCGCCGGATCGCGATTAGGGGGCTAAAGTCGCTCCCGCTCTCCGCACCCGCAGATCGCGATTAGGGGGCTAAACGCAGGTCGGCCCTCCGTGTGAAGCAGGTCGCAGGGGTGCGGGTGGGCAGCGCGGTACGGTCCTGCGAGGGCCACGTGCCCGGCCGGCGGAGTCGAGCAGGAGGTCACACGGTGCCCGATCGGTTGTTCCCCACGCTGGCGAGCGGCTCGGCCAAGGAGGCGCTCCGCTTCGGCGACGTCTCCCTCACCTACGCCGACGTCGCGGCCGTCGCCGGCACACTCGCCCGCGACCTGCCGAGCGGCCGCGTCGCCGTCTGGGCCACGCCGTCGGTGCACACCAGCGTCGCCGTCGTCGCCGCCCTGCTCGCAGGCGTCCCCGCCATCCCGCTCAACCCGAAGATCGGCGAGCGCGAACTCGCGCACATCCTCACCGACAGCGACCCCGTCCTCGTACTCGCCGAACCGGGCGTCGACCTGCCCGCCGGCCTCGAAAGCCTGCCGCGCCGGGACATCCTCCTCGAAGGCACGCCTGTCGATCTCCCCGCGGAACCGGACGCCGAGGCCCCGGCGCTGATCGTCTACACCTCGGGCACCACGGGCCCGCCCAAGGGCGTCGTCCTCCCCCGGCGCGCCATCTCGACCACGCTCGACGCGCTCGAAGACGCCTGGGAATGGACCGCCGACGACGTCCTGGTCCACGGTCTCCCGCTGTTCCACGTGCACGGCCTGATCCTCGGCATCCTCGGGCCGCTCCGGCGCGGCGGCTCGGTCCGGCATCTCGGCCGCTTCTCCACCGAAGGCGTCGCACGCGAACTCGCCTCCGGAGCGACGACGATGTTCGGCGTCCCGACCATGTACCACCGCATCGCGGGCGAAGTCGGCGAAGACCCGTCGCTCGCCGAGGCGCTCAGCAGCGCCCGGCTGCTCGTTTCCGGATCGGCCGCACTGCCCGTCCACGACCACCAGCGCATCACCGCGGCGACCGGCCGGCGCGTGATCGAGCGCTACGGAATGACCGAGACCCTCATGAACACCAGCATCCGCGCCGACGGCGAGCACGTCCCCGGCACGGTCGGTGTCCCGCTGCGCGGCGTCGATCTACGGCTGGTCGACGAAGCGGGCGAGCCCGTCGAGGAGATCGAGACCGTCGGCGAGATCCAGGTTCGCGGGCCGAACCTGTTCACCGAGTACCTCAACCGCCCCGACGCCACCGAAGCAGCCTTCGACGACGGCTGGTTCCGGACCGGCGACATGGCGACCCGCGACGCGGCCGGATACGTGAAGATCGTCGGCCGGAAGGCGACGGATCTGATCAAGAGCGGCGGCTACAAGATCGGCGCGGGTGAGATCGAGAACGCGCTCATGGAACATCCCGGCGTCGCGGAGGTGGCGGTGACCGGCGAGCCCGACGACGACCTCGGCGAGCGCATCGTGGCCTGGGTGGTGCCCGAAGGAGAACGGCCGGCGGAGTCGGAACTCGCCGACCACGTCTCGCGCCTGTTGTCGCCGCACAAACGACCTCGGGTGGTCCGCTACCTGGAAGCGTTGCCGCGCAACGACATGGGCAAGGTCATGAAGCGGGCGCTCGGATGAGCAGGCCCTCGGCGCGGTCCGTCATCAAGGAGATCGCGACCGGTTTCGAGGACCTGGACATTCCACGTTCCGAGGAGCCGGACGACGGGCCGATCGGCTGGCCGGGCTATCGCTCGGCACGCGAGGCCGCCGAAGAGCGGACCGGGGAAGACGAGTCCGTGCTCTGTGGGACCGCCAGGGTCGGTGACGTCGAGGCGGTCGTGATCGCCTTCGAGTTCGGTTTCCTGGGCGGATCGATCGGTCAACGGACCGGTGATCGCGTCGAAGCGGCGTTCGCGCGGGCGGTGGAATCCCGGCTACCGGTGGTGTCGCTGATCGCGACCGGCGGCAGCCGCATGCAGCACGGGATGCGCGCGCTCACGCAGTTGCAGCGCATCGCGCGGGCGGCGGCCGGCGCCCGATCGGTGCCGCAGATCTCGGTACTGCGTGATCCGACCACGGGCGGCGGTTGGGCCACGCTCGGCGCGAGCGCCGACGTCGTTCTCGCGCTGCCCGAGGCACAGGTCGGTTTCGCCGGGTCCCGCGTGCGGCCCGCCGGCGCGCCCGCGGAGGCGTACACGGCCGAAGCGAAGCTCGCGTGGGGCCAGGTCGACCAGATCGTGGCTCCTTCCGACCTTCCCGCGGCACTGGAACGGTGGCTGCGCCTGCTGACTTCACCGACGTCGGAAGCCGCGGAGCCTCCCGGCGCGCTCGGAACTACGGACTTGCCCGACAGCGGATGGGACGCGGTCCAAGCCGCGCGCTCTGCCGAGCGGCCTAGGGCAGCGGAGTACCTCGACGCGTACTTCGACTGGCGTGAGGACGTCTCGGGCGACAGGTGCGGCGGAGTCGACTCCGGTGTCTTGTGCGGCTTCGGCTGGCGAAGCGGCCGAGCGATCGCATACGCGGCGCAGTGCGGAACGCCGACGCTGCCCGCCGGCTTCCGGACGGCGGCGCGTCTGGTGAGGCTCGCGTCGCGGCTCGGAATCCCGGTCCTCACCCTCGTCGACACCCCGGGCGCGGCGAATGACGAGGCGGCCGAGCGGGCGGGGGCAGGCGCGGCGATCGCGGAATTGTTCGAGGCGGTCGCGAGCGCGGCCGTGCCGATCACGACGCTCGTGATCGGGGAAGGTGGCTCCGGGGGCGCGCTCGCGTTCGCGGCGCCAGGGTCGACGTGGGTGACACCCGGGGCGTACTTCTCGGTGACCTCGCCGGAGGCGGCAGCGGCGATCCTCAAGCTGCCCGCCGACGAAATCCCCGCCCTCGCGGACCGTCTGCGGCTACGCCCCCAAGACCTGGTCGACCTGGGAATCGCGCGCTCCGTGGTGGGCCCCGCCGACCTGCGTTTAGCCCCCTAATCGCGATCTGGGCCGCCACGACGGTTCCGTTGCTTAGCATGCCTACGCGTCGCGATTAGGGGGCTAAAGTCGAGTTGCCGCAGGCGGAGCGGGCGAAGGTGATTGAAAAATCATCGATACATTCCGTGTTGGCGGCACCCATGACCATTCGCTGCGGAATGGAAAGCGGCAAACGGTCGAAGATCGGCGTTGAGCGGGCACGATGCGCCGATCACGGCCATCTGCATACGCGATTGTCCCGGCTGAATGTCCGCTACCGAACAATTCTTTCCGCGCCAAGGACGACATCTCACCCGTTAGCGTGAAGGCGAACCACCCTGAGTGGACTTCACTCTCGCTATCTGCGCAATGAGATGGCACTCCACCCTGGCAATCACACTTTCGAGTTATAGGAGCACAATCCGATGACCCGGGGTGAATTACGCCGACCGCTCACCGCAGGATTCAGCAACCTTTCACTTACCGCCCCGTAGGTCCGGAAAGTTCGTCCACAATGGCTTGTGTTGCGGCTCGGCAACGACCGAACACCGCACAAAAGGAAGCGGCTCCCCATGCCCGGGGAGCCGCTTGAAGTTCAACAGCTCCATCAACCCGGAAAAGTTCTATGGAGGCGTCAAACATGCCCAGCGTAGCGCCGTGTTCCGGCGGTATGCCAGAGGAACCACCCCAGCCGCAGGCGATGACCCCGGATACGAACCAGGATCACCACGGCGGGTGTCACCCGGCAGAAGTCACTCTCGACGAATTACTCGATTTGGCGGGCGAACCGGCAGGCATGGTCACCGACCCCGCCTGCCGACGCGTTCATCTGCGTCCAGCGACCCAGTGGCCCGATTTCTGGCGAAGCACGTTCTTCGGCAGCCGGGAAAACACCAGACGCGTTCTGCTCTACTGGTTCGCCCTGATCACCGCACTGCTCGCGCTGGCCATCGTCGCGACACCGGCCGCGCAAACCGGCGTGGTCGGCCTGTGCGGGCTGTGGTGGCTTCACCATCGGCGCAGCCGAAGCGGCCCAACCCCGGCCGTCTAAGCGCGGCCTGACCGGACAGGGTGCGCATGCCGCTGTAGGACCCAGCGGCATGCGCACCCTCAACCCCGCTTGGGGCATGAAGGGGACGCTCCGCCGGGCCGACCCTGATGCGGCATCCGGGTGAGATCGCGATTAGCCCGCTAAACGCAGGTCGGGCGTCCGGGACGTCCAGGTGCCGTGCGGCTCCAGGGTGACCATGCGGACATCGTCCTCCCGGCGCTCAAGCCGCACGACGAGATAGTCGTCCGACAGGCGTTCGGCGGACCCTTCGCCCCACTCGACGACCAGGGCGGACCGCTCCAGTTCGGTGTCGAGGTCCAGGTCGTCCAGCTGCGAGAGATCCCCACCGAGCCGGTACGCGTCGACGTGCACCAGCGCGACCCCAGAGGCCCCGGCCGGATGCACCCTGGCGAGCACGAAAGTCGGCGAGCTGACCCGACCGCCGACGCCGAGACCGTCCGCGATCCCGCGGGTCAGCGTCGTCTTGCCCGCTCCGAGCGGCCCGGCGAGCAGCACCAGATCGCCCGCGCGCAGCGAGCGTCCGAGCTCACGCCCGAACTCCATCGTCGACTCGGGAGTCGGGAAAGCGAAATTCATCAGCGTTGCCACCACCAGGTCCGCCGTTCGGAAGTCTCACCATCGGTGCCCGTGCACCGTTGCACCAAGTCGATCAGGTGGCTGTTCACCAGTTCGGGTTGTTCCAGCTGCACCATGTGTCCCGCGCCGCGCACGCGCACCAGCTCCGCGTCCGGCAGCTCCGCCGCGATCCGCTCGGCATGCGCGATCGGCGTGAACCGGTCGGAATCCCCGCCGACGACCAGCACGTGCGCGTGCTTCAGCCCGGCGAGCGCGGCGTACCGGTTGTGGCTGCCGAGCGTGTCGACGAAGTTCACGAGCCCGCGCACCGGCGTCACTTCGAGCATTTCCAGCATGAAGTCGACAAGTCGCGGCGAAACGTCGCGGCTGCCGAAAGCCAGCCTGCGCACCGCCTGCCGCGTCAGCTGCCCACCGGCCGCACGCACGAACTCCACGAGTCCCGGCTGCCAGCCGGCCAGCCCGCCGACGCCGCGCGTGAGCGGGTTGTACTTCGAGAGCAGTGATCTCGGCAGCCCCCGCGCGCCGACTTCGCCCGCCGCGGTCGCGATGAACGCGACGCCGCAGACCCGGTCGTCGAACAGCTCGGGGTGCTCCGAGGCGAGCTCCATGATCACCATGCCGCCCATCGAGTGCCCCATGAGCACGATGGGCCCCTCCGGCACCACCGAGCGCAGGACCATGTCGAGGTCGCGCGCCAGCTGCTCGATGGTGCTGGTCTCGGCGGTCGCGGCGCCGGATTGCCCGTGCCCGCGATGGTCGAAGTACACCTGACGCACGCGCGGCAGCTTCAGCGACGCGAGGTCTCGCCGCTGGAAGTGCCAGCAGCGCTTCGACAACGCGAAACCGTGCACGCCGACGACGGTCAGCTCCGGTTCTCCTCCATCGGCCGGATCGATCTCCTCGACCGCGAGCGGCGTGCCGTCCTCCGCCGCCACTGTCGAGGTCCGGTCCGGTGCGAGATCCCCCAACGGCTCGTCCACGAACGGATCCTCACTCTGCCGCCGCTGCTGTGCGGCGACGGCGATCGCCGCGGCGGTGCCGGTGGCCACCGCCCCGACTCCGCCGACTATGGCCAGCAGTCTTCGTGAAGGTGTCACGAGCCTGCCTCCAGATACGTCCGGTGGATGCGCGGGCGGTACATCGAGGTCACGATCTCGTAGTCGATCGTCCCCAGCTTGTCGGCCCATTCGCGGGCCGTCGGCTCGCCGGAAGTGCCCGCGCCGAAGAGGATCACTTCGCTGCCGATGGCCGGTTCGTCGTCTCCGCAGTCGACGATGAGCTGGTCCATGCAGACACGGCCGACGACCGGCCGTCGCTTTCCGGTGAGCAGGACGTCCATCCGCCCGGACAGCGACCGCGGCACGCCGTCGGCGTATCCGACGGGGACCAGCGCGAGGGTGGTGTCGCGTTCGGCCGTCCAGCTGTGGCCGTACGAGACCGATTCGCCGGCCGGGATGCGCTTCGTGAGCACGACGGACGATTTGAAGGTCATCGCCGGGCGCAGATCGTCGCCGGTCGGCACCGGGTTCAGTCCGTAGATCGCGATCCCGGGGCGGACGAGGTCGAAGTGCAGGTCGGGCCTGGTCAGCACGGCGGCGGAGTTCGCGATGTGCCGCATCGGGTCCAGGCCGGCGGCGCGGGCGATGTCGTAGGCCTCGTCGAACCGCTTCTCCTGCGCGTCGATGGAGGGGTGACCGGGCTCGTCGGCGCAGGCGAGGTGCGACCAGATGGCGACGACCTCGATGAGCGGCTTCGCGGCCGCCGCGGCCTTGACCAACGCCGGCCATTCCGCAGGTGGGCAGCCATTTCGGGACAGCCCGGTGTCGATCTTGAGGTGCACCCGGCAGATCGCGTTTAGCCCGCTAAAGTCGCGTGCCCGGCGAGCGCCGTCGGCCACGCGGGCCAACTCGTCGAGGGAGCTGACGGCGACGTCGATGTCTTCGGCGACCGCGGGCGCGAAGTCGGCTTCGGGAGTGTCGAGCCAGCTGAAGAGACGGACCCCGATCCCGGCCCGGCGCAGCGCGAGCGCCTCGCCGAGGGAGCAGGTGCCCAGCCAAGTGGCGCCGCCTTCGACGGCCGCACGGGCGACCTCGAGGGCTCCGTGCCCGTAGGCGTCGGCCTTGACCACGGCCATGGTCTGGGCCGAGGGAGCGCGGGAGGCGAGCAGGGCGACGTTGTGCCGGATGGCGGACAGGTCGATGACGACCTCGGCACGCGGGAAACTGGCGGTCATAACGACCACCAGTTTCCCACGGACCGGCTCAGGACAGGCGCGCCCCGTCGGTGGCGGAGAACACGTGCAGCTCGTCGGGACGGATCCGCAGGTGCAGGGTGTCACCCATGGCCGGCGGCTTGCGCGGGTCGACCCGGGTGACGACGTTCGACTTCGTGCCTTCGGCGTCGGTCTCGGCCAGCTTGCCGTACACGTACGCGTCCGAGCCGAGCTCCTCGACGAGGTCGACCTTGACCGGCACGGTGCCGTCTTCGCTGGTGGTCACCTCGAGCGACTCCGGACGGAAGCCGAGGGTGACCGTGTCGCCGTCGGCCTTGGCGAGGATCTCGCGGGTCAGCGGCACGCGCGCGCCACCCAGCTCGGCACCGTCTTCGGTGAGCTTCGCGGTGACGAGGTTCATCGCGGGCGAGCCGATGAACCCGGCGACGAAAGCGTTTGCGGGCCGGTCGTACAGGGCGCGCGGGGTGTCGCACTGCTGCAGGAGACCGTCCGAGAGGACCGCGACCCGGTCGCCCATCGTCATGGCCTCGACCTGGTCGTGCGTGACGTAAACGGTGGTGACGCCGAGGCGGCGCTGCAGCGCGGCGATCTGCGTACGGGTGGACACACGCAGCTTCGCGTCGAGGTTCGACAGCGGCTCGTCCATCAGGAAGACCTGCGGCTCACGCACGATGGCGCGGCCCATCGCGACACGCTGGCGCTGACCGCCGGAGAGCGCCTTCGGCTTGCGGTCGAGGTACTGCTCGATGTCGAGCAGCTTGGCCGCGTCGAGGACCTTCTGCTTGATCTCCGAAGCCGGGCGGCCCGCGATCTTCAGCGCGAAGCCCATGTTCTGGCCCACGGTCATGTGCGGGTACAGCGCGTAGTTCTGGAACACCATCGCGATGTCGCGGGCACGCGGCGGCAGCTGCGTGACGTCGCGGTCGCCGATCCACACGGCGCCTTCGTCGATGTCCTCGAGGCCGGCGAGCATCCGCAGGCTGGTGGACTTGCCACAGCCGGAAGGCCCGACCAGCACGAGGAATTCGCCGTCGGCGATCTCGAGGTCGAGTGCGTCCACGGCGGGCCGCTCGGAGCCCGCGTAGCGCCGGGTCGCCTTGTCGTAGGTGATCGTGGCCATCGGTTCAGTCCTCTTTCGGTTTCGCGGAAATGCCGTGCCCGAGTTCGCGGGCTTCGAGATGCCGTCGCCGGATCCGGCGCCCCTCGGCGTTGTCCGCCTCGGTCGGCTCGAGTGGGGTGTAGCCGTGCTGTTCCTGCCAGCGGGGAGGTTCCGTGCTGGAAGCGAGGGCCCAGGCCGCCTGCCGCGCGGCACCGACCGCGACGTACTCGGCGACTTCGGGGACGACGACGGGCACGCCGAACACGATCGGCGCGACCGCGCGGACGGCGGCCGACTGCGCGCCGCCACCGATCAGGAGCACGCGGCGGACTTCGAGTCCCTGCTCGCGCAGGGCGTCGAGACCGGCGGCGAGGCCGCACAGCATGCCTTCGACGGCGGCGCGGGCGAGGTTCTCGGGCGTCATGTTCGCGCGGGTCAGGCCGAAGAGCGTGCCGTTGGCGTCCGGGAGGTTCGGCGTGCGCTCACCGTCGAGGTACGGCAGGAAGGTGAGGCCGCCGGAACCGGGCCCGGCCGTGAGCGCCAGCTTGTCGAACTCCGCGAGTTCGACGCCGAGCATCGCGGACGTGGCCGTGAGCACGCGGGCCGCGTTGAGAGTGCAGGCCAGCGGGAGGAAACGGCCGGTGGCGTCGGCGAATCCCGCGACGATGCCGGAGGGGTCGGCGCTCGCGGTTTCGGAGACGCCGAAGACGGTGCCGCTGGTGCCCAGCGAGACCACGACGTCGCCGGGGGCGAGTTCGAGACCGAGTGCGGCGGCCATGTTGTCGCCGGTGCCCGCCGAGACCAGGATCCCGTCCGGGGTGTGGCCCGCGGCTTCCGCGGGGCCGATGACCTTGGGCGGTTCGGGCGTGCGGCCACCGAAGGCGTGCGCGAGGAGATCCTTGCGGTATTCACCGGTGGCGGGCGAGAAGTAGCCGGTGCCGGAGGCGTCACCGCGGTCGGTGACCGGCTCGGCGCCGTCGCCCAGCAGTCGCCAGGTCAGCCAGTCGTGCGGGAGCAGGACACGGGCGACGCGATCGGCCAGCTCTGGCTCATTCTCGGCCATCCAGCGTAGTTTCGTGACGGTGAAGCTGGCGACCGGCACCGAGCCGACGGACTTCGCCCAGCTCTCCGGACCGAGCTCGCCGCTGAGGTCTTCGGCCGCCTTCGCGGACCGGGTGTCGTTCCACAGCAACGCGGGCCGGACGACCTCGCCCGCCTCGTCGAGGGCGACCATGCCGTGCTGCTGACCACCGATGCCGATGGCGCCGACGCCGTCAAGAAGACCGTCCGTGGCCTCGCGGAACGCGTCCCACCACGCGGCGGGGGCGACCTCCGTGCCGTCGGGGTGCGAGGCGCGGCCGGTGCGGACGATCTCGCCGGTGCTCGCGTCACAGACGACGACCTTCGTCGACTGGGTCGACGAGTCGATTCCGGCGACGAGGTCAGAACTCATATTCCGGGCCCTCCGGTGCGCATTCGACCTGCTCGATGGCGGTTCCCGCGGTCAGCGCCGCCTCGATCTCCTCGGTCGGCGCCTCTTCGTCGGTGATCAGGAGGTCGTAGTCGCCGATGTCGCCGTACGCGTAAGTCGCGGTGCGGCCGAACTTGGAGTTGTCGACGACCAGGACGTTGCGGTCGGCGGTGCGCAGCGCGGCCTTCTTGAGCTCGGCGTAGTCCTGGACCGGGTGGAACAGGCGGCCGACCGCGACCGCGGCGACCGAGACGAACGCGATGTCGGCATGCGTGCGGTCGAGGAACGCGACGACGTCCGGACCGGCGCACGAGTCGAACTCGTGGTGGTAGCGGCCGCCCGCCAGGACGACCTCGACACTCTTGGCCGGACCGAGGATGCGGGCGGCTTCGAGCGAGTTGGTGAGGACGGTGAGGTCTTCGAACTGGCCGAGGCGGCGGACGAGCGGGAAGAGCGTCGTCGAATCGTCGACGAAGACCGTCTGACCGAAGTGGACGTGTGCCGCGGCGGCTTCGCCCAGCGCGTCCTTCGTGGCCTGGTTGAAGGTGTCGCGGAAGCGCGCGGCGGACTCCATGGTCGTCGCGGAGTAGGCCTCGACCTTGCCCCGGAGTTTGCGGAGGAGGCGGCGCTCGGCGAGGTCGTCGAGGTCGCGGTGCATCGTCATCAGGCTGACGCCGAAGCGGGTGGTGAGGTCGTCGATGCGGACCTCGCCGGTGGCGATGACGTGGTCGAGGATCTCCTGGCGCCGGTGCTCGACGGCGGCGTCCGAGGGCCTGGTCTTAGACATGGGCGACACCGTTCACGACCCGGACCATCGCGGTCTCGGCGGGGTGGGTGTCGGCGCTCACATCTGCTTCTTACCAGATTATTCGCCCGGAGTTAACACGTAACTCGATAACTCTCGCATTTCTTGCCACCTCCCTCCCCTGCCCCCGGACCTGCGTTTAGCCCCCTAATCGCGCTCTGATGGCACGCGCCCGCAGAACACGGTTAGGGGGCTAAACGCAGGTCCGGGCCTTGGTCAGGAGGTGAGACGGCGGACGGACCGGATGGCGTCCGGGATCGCGGCGAGGATGCCGGAGGCCGAGGTCGGGGCGCCGGCGGCGGCGAGGGATCCGGCGAGGGAGTGGACGTGCGCGGCCGCGCCGGCCGCCAGCCACGGGTCGAGCCCGGAAGCGAGCAGCGCGCCGACCAGACCCGACAGCACGTCCCCCGAACCCGCCGTCGCGAGCCACGACCCCCGCGGCGTGTTCACCAGCGCCCGCCCGTCCGGCGCCGCGACCACCGTGCAGTGCCCCTTCAAGAGCACGACGGCGTCGTACTTCCGCGCGGCCGAACGCGCCGCCGCGACCCGATCCGCCCCCGGCGGCGAACCCATCAGCCGCTCGAACTCTCCCGCGTGCGGAGTCAGCACGAGCGGCGTGTCCGGGTCGCGCGCGTCGAGCACGTCGGGCGAACGCGCGATGATCGTCGTCGCGTCGGCGTCCGCGCACACCGGCACGCCGCGGCCGAGCACGAATCGCAGGACGTCCCGGCCCTCGTTCCCGGTGCCGATCCCCGGCCCGACGACCCAGGCCTGCACCCGCCCCGCGTCGGTCACCGATCCCGTCGCGATGATCTCGGGCCACTGCCCGCGCACGACGTCCGCGGCATGACCGGCGTACCGCACCAGCCCGGACGTCGCCCGCACCGCCGCACCGGCCGCGAGCACGGCCGCCCCCGGATACGTCGCCGACCCGGCGGCGATCCCGACCACGCCCTGGCTGTACTTGTCGTCGTCCGGCCTGGGCACCGGCCACGCGGCGGCGACGTCCGCCGTGTCGAGTCGCCGCAGGTCGGGGTCGGTGAGCCGCAACCCGATGTCCACCAGGGAGACCTCGCCACAGGACGCGGGCGCGAGGGCGTGCACCGGCTTGAGCGCGCCGAAGGTGACGGTCCGGTCCGCCACGACCGCCGGTCCCTCGACGGCGCCGGTGTCCGGATCCACTCCGCTCGGCAGATCGACCGCGAGCACCGGCGAACACACGTGCTCCAGCAACGCCGCGGCATCCGGCCGCAACGGCCCGCGCGCCGAAATACCGACGATCCCGTCGACGACGAGGTCGGCCCGCCGAATCCACTGTGGACCGTCCTCAAGGGACACGATCTTGCCGCCGGATCGCTTCAAGGCGGCCAAACCCGGACCGTGTGCGCGTTCAGGCTTCAGCAGGATCGCCGAGACGGCCACATTGCGGCGACGCAGGAAGGCGCCCGCCCACAAGGCGTCACCGCCGTTGTTGCCCGACCCGACGAGCAGCGTCACCCGCCGTCCGGACACCGAACCCGTGTGCTCGGCGAGCATGTCGGCGGCGTGTACCGCGAGGCCGAAAGCCGCGCGCCGCATGAGCTCGCCGTCGGGAGTGACGGCGAGCAACCGGTCCTCCGCCGCGCGAATCCGTTCCGTGGTCCAGATTCCCTGCACGACGCCTCCGGTCTCTACTCGACGGTGACCGACTTCGCCAGGTTACGCGGCTTGTCGACGTCGTACCCGCGCGTGCGGGCGATCTCGGCGGCCAGCACCTGCAGCGGCACCGTGGAGACCAGCGGCTGCAGCAGCGTCGGCACGGCCGGGATCTCGATCAGTTCGTCGGCGAACGGGCGGACGGTCTCGTCGCCTTCCTCCGCGATCACGATCGTGCGGGCGCCGCGCGCCTGGATCTCGCTGATGTTCGACACCAGCTTCGAGTGCAGCACCGCGCGGCCCTTCGGCGACGGCATCACCACGACGACGGGCAGGCCTTCTTCGATCAGCGCGATCGGGCCGTGCTTGAGCTCGCCCGCGGCGAAGCCCTCGGCGTGCATGTACGCCAGTTCCTTCAGCTTCAGCGCGCCTTCGAGGGCGACCGGGAAACCGACGTGACGGCCGAGGAACAGCACGGCCTTCGAGTCGGCGATCCGGCGGCCGAGGTCACGGACCTGGTCCACAGTGGACAGGACCTTCTGCACCGCGGCGGGCATGGCCTCGAGTTCGGCGAACTCGCGGGCGACCTCGTCCGGGTACTTGGTGCCGCGCGCCTGCGCGAGCGCCAGGCCGACCAGGTAGTTGGCCGCGATCTGCGCCAGGAACGCCTTGGTCGACGCGACACCGATCTCCGGGCCGGCGTGCGTGTAGAGGACGGCGTCGGACTCGCGCGGGATCTGCGCGCCGTTGGTGTTGCAGACGGCCAGGACGCGGGCCTTCTGCTCGCGCGCGTGGCGGACGGCTTCGAGGGTGTCCGCCGTCTCGCCCGACTGGGAGACGGCGACGACCAGCGTCGCGCGGTCCAGCACCGGGTCGCGGTAACGGAACTCGCTGGCCAGTTCGACCTCGACCGGCAGGCGGCACCAGTGCTCGATGGCGTACTTGGCGACGAGGCCCGAGTGGTACGCGGAACCACAGGCGACGACGAAGACCTTGTCGACGTCACGCAGGTCCTGGTCGGAGATGCGCTGCTCGTCGAGGATGATCCGGCCGCCGTCGAAGTGGCCGCGCAGCGTGTTCGCCAGCGCCTCCGGCTGCTCCTCGATCTCCTTGAGCATGAAGTACTCGTGGCCGCCCTTTTCCGCGGCCGAGAGGTCCCAGTCGACGGTGAACGGCTTGGCCTGCGCGGCGTCGCCGTGGAAGTCGGTGACCTCGTAACCGTCGCGGGTGATCACGACGAGCTGGTCCTGGCCGAGCTCCACCGCCTCGCGGGTGTGCTCGATGAACGCGGCGACGTCGGAAGCGACGAAGTGCTCGCCCTCGCCGACACCGACGACCAGCGGCGAAGAACGACGGGCGGCGACGACGGTGTCCGGCTGGTCGGCGATGGTCACGACCAGGGTGAACGCGCCTTCGAGACGACGGCAGACCGCGGCGACGCTGGCCGGGAAGTCACCCTTCGTGTCGCCCTCGGTGTACGCGCGGGCGATCAGGTGCGCGGCGGTCTCAGAGTCGGTGTCGCTCGCCATCTCGACGCCTTCGGCCTCGAGCTCGGCGCGCAGGGCGGCGAAGTTCTCGATGATGCCGTTGTGGACGACGGCGACGCGCTGGGAGGCGTCGCGGTGCGGGTGCGAGTTGCGGTCGACCGGGGCGCCGTGGGTGGCCCAGCGGGTGTGGCCCATCCCGGCGGTGCCGGTGAAAGCGTCCCTGCCGACGGTGTCGAGCTGGGTCTCCAGGTTGGCCAGGCGGCCCGCCTTACGCTCGACGTTCAGCGCGCCGGCGCCGTCGAGGACGGCGACGCCCGCCGAGTCATAGCCGCGGTACTCCATCCGGCGAAGCCCGCCGATGACGACGTCCAGAGCCGGGCGGTGTCCGACGTATCCCACGATTCCACACACGGCCACCAGCCTAACGACGGAAATTCGGCCCCTTCGCCCGGGCGCCCGCACCTGCGTTTAGCGGGCTAAACGCGACGCTTAGGCACGCTAAGCAGCGCGGTTAGCCCGCTAAAGGCGAACGCCGGGGCGGCGCGCGGGCCGGACGGGGGCGCGGGCAGTAAGGTCACGAGCATGGCCAGCAAGCCCAAGCAGCTGCTCGCGGAGCTGTCCCACCCAGGTCCGCACGAGGTTCTGCGCGGCAACCTCGCCCTGGTCGGACTGCCCGGCGTCGTGTTCACCCCCCGTTCGGGCCTCGGTCTGCCCGCGATCGCGTTCGGGCACGGCTGGTTGCAGCCGACCGGGAGCTACCGGCATCTGCTCCGGCACCTCGCGAGCTGGGGCATCGTCGCGGCGGCGCCGGCCACCCAGCGCGGTCCGTTGCCTTCGCACCGGCTACTGGCCGGCGACCTGCTCACGACGCTCGACTTGATCACGACGGTCCGCCTCGGACCGGACGGCATCAGCGTCGACCCGGCGAAACTCGGCCTGGCCGGGCATTCGACCGGCGGCGGTTCGGCGGTGCTGGCCGCCGCTCAGGCCGCCGAGAACGACGAGCGGCCCGAGATCCGCGCGGTCGCGACCATCACCCCCGCGCAGACGCTGCCGCCGGCGACGGTGTCGGCCCGCTCGGTGACCGCGCCCGGCCTGCACCTCGCGGCGGGCGAAGACCTGGTCGCGCCGCCCGTCGGACATGCCGAGGCCATCGCGGACGCATGGGGCGGGCCGGTTCAGCTGCGGACGCTCGGCAAGTCGTCGCACCTCGGCGTCACCGAGGGTAGGCACTGGAGCCAGCTGCTGCTGCACGGAAAGCCGCACCGCGGGACCCAGCAACTGACGCGGGCACTGTTCACCGCGTTCTTTCTCACTCACCTGACGGGGACGACGAAGTACCAGCCCCTGCTGGACGCCGACGTCAAACGCGCCCCCATCGAGCTCCAGGACGAACCCGCCGCCTGACCGTGACCCTGACCCCCGGATCGCGTTTAGCGGGCTAAACGCGATCCGGGGGTAAGCCGGTCAGTCGACCATCCACGAGTTGTTCGAGAAATCGTCGTCGTCGAATCCCTTGTCGTCACGGGCGTGACGACCGCGGCGACGCGTGGGCGTGCCAGGCTCTTCGGGCGCCGCGGCACTGGGAGCGGGCGTCGGCGCCGCGGGCGGGACGTCCACCGTCGCCGGCATGCCGGGCACCCCCGGCGCGACCGGGAGCGGCGGCGGAGGCGGCGCCGGCCGTGACACGTCGGCACGGGCACCGAACTCGGCGAACCGGGCGTCCGGCTTGTCGTCGTCCTCGATGTCGAAGCCGATCGTGTGGCTGCGGTCGGCGGTCGTCTTGCCGGTCAGCCAGCCGCCCGCCTCCTTGCTCCGCTTCCCCAGCTCCTGCATGTGCGCGGCGTACTTGTCGTGGATGGCGGCGTCCTTCTGCATGGTCTCCGCCGCCTGGGCCTTGGCATCGGCGAGATGCCGCTCCCGCAGCCCGCGCTGCTCCAACTGCTCCGTGATGGCGGCGTCCTGCCTGGACATGGCGGCCGCCAGCCGGTCAACAGCGCTCATCTGTCCTCCCTCGTTCCCCGGTCAGGCGATCATCGCTCGTAACTGATCGAACGGTCGCCGCCCTCGTCGTCGAGCGATCCGCTGATCCGGCCGCCCGCGCCACTGGTCTCGAAAATGCCACCCTCGACGCGGTACTGGCTCGACCCGCGCTGCGTGTCACCCCCGCCGCCACCGGCCGCGCCGCCCATGGCGCCCATTCCACCCATCATGCCGCCCATTCCGGCGGGCGAGCTCGCGGCACCGGCGCTCGCGGGCGCCGGGTCCATCCCGCCCGGAGCCATCCCGAGACCGCCCTCGGCCCCGGCAGGCTGCGCGCCGCCTCCGGACTGCATGCCCGCTTCCAGGGAACCGGCTTCGTTCAGCGACCCCGACGAAGCACCTTCGAGGGGGCTGCCGATCGCGCCTTCGAAGCTGCCGCCGCCTCCCGCGGTCGGCACGGTGCCGTCGCCGCCGGAACCCGACGCGCCGCCCGCGGCGGCTTCGGCCCCCGCGGACACCGAAGCGGTCCCTTCGGCGCCGACGCCGACCTCGACTCCGCCCGGAGCGCTGAAGCCACCACCGCCGCCACCACCGGGAGGAGCGATGCCGTCGGCCGGGGCGGGCATCGGACGAACTTCTTCGACCTTGCCGGGCTGCGGGTTGCCGGGGTTCCGGTCGTCGAGGCCGTTCTTGATGTCGTCGGTCTCGAGGGTGTCGCCGGGCTTGAGCTCCTTCTTCTCACCCTTTTCGTCGAGGGTGTAGGTGGTCGGCTCGCCCTTGCCGTCGTCGACGGTCACCACGGTCGGGCCGTTCGGTCCCTGCGGCTGCTCGGCGGTGATCTTGAGGTTGCCGTCCTGGATGTGGATCTTGCCGTCCGGGCCGGGCCGGTAGACGCCGTCGGCGCCGGGCTCGCCCTCCTTGGCCGTGCCCTTCGGCCCGAACTCGCCGTCCTTGCCCTCTTCGCCGGGCTTGCCGTCCTTGCCCTCTTCGCCCTTCGGGTCGTCGAAGTCGAGCTTGTAGTCCTTCTCGTTGCCCTTGCCGTCGTCGACCTTGATGTCCATTTTGCCGTCTTTATCCGGCTCGGTCATCTCGATCTTGTTGTCGCCCTTTTGGACGGTCATGGTGTCCTGACCGTCGATGCCGTCCTTGATCGCCTCGCCCGTCGCCGGGTCGATCGGATACGGCTTGCCGGTCTCGGGGTCCAGCTCGAGCGGCTTGCCGGTGACCGGGTTCATGCCTTCGGCGGGCTTGTCCTCCGGCTTCGGCGCCTCGGGGACCGACGCGGCAGGCGGCGTGCTGGCACCACCGCCACTGCCGCTTCCACCACCGCTCCCGCTTCCACTTCCGCCGCCACTGCCGCTGCCGCCACCAGTTCCGCCGCCGGTGTCGTTGCCCTTGCCCTTGCCGTCGTCGGCGGGCGGCTTCTCGGAACCGGGCGCGGGGAACGGATTCGTGTAATCCTCCATGAACCGCGACAGCTCGTGATACTGCGTGTTGATCGTCTCGGTCGCGTTCTTGCAGAGCTTCTTGAAGTTCTCGAACCGCTCACCGAACTCGGTGGCGAACGAGCCCTTCAGCCACTGCTTCGCGGCCCCGATCGCGTAGTCCTTGTTCTCGTCGTTCAGCTTGCAGTCGTCGTCACGCAGCCGTTCGGCGAGGTTGTTGCCCGGACACGCGGAGTCGAGCCAGATCGCGACGTCCATGAGCTTTTCTTTGGAATCGACCTTGCCGTTCGCGATCTCGACGACCTGCTTCGCCGTGAACAGCGGCGCCGTGGCGACTTTGTCGACTCGCAGCTTCAGCGTTTCGTCGACCTTCAGCTTGAGCGCGCTGTAGATCTTGTCGATGGTCGACGGCACCAGTTTGATGGCGCCGTCCATCTGCGCGATGAGTTCTTTCGCGTCGGGCTGGATCCGCTGCTCGTACTTGACCTTCGCGGCCGTCGCGCCCTCGCCCTTCCAGTCGTGGAAGAGCGTGGTCAGCGCCGCCGACGCGTCCTTCTGAGTCTGCTCGACGGCCTTCTTCGCGTCGCCGAGATCTTCGACCTCGTCGAACATCTTCTGGAAGTTGATCTCGCGGTTCTCGTGGAACCGGTCCCAGATATCGGTCTTGTAGCTGATCTCGTACGGCTTGTCCGGCATCTTGTTCCAGACCTGCTCGGCCCAGTCCGAGAAGAAGTCCAGCGCCGGCTTCCCGAGGTCGAGCACCTGGTCGGACTTGGTGGTGGAACCACCCGCGGCAGGCCGGGACATGGAGTCGAGATCCTTGTCGGCCTGCTTCGTTTCGGCCGCCTGCTTCTTGTCCCCCGCCGCGTTCGAGTCACGTTCGGCGACGGCCTTCTTGTAGGCCTCTTCCCGGTTGCCGAACGGCATCAGCAACGCGTCTTTGGTGCCCTGCGTGACGTACGGGTCGTTCAGGATTTCCTTGATCTGTGCGGGCGTCGGTTCGCTCATTACTGGGTTCCCGCCTTGTTGGCAGCCGCGGCGTTCGCCTGGTCGGATGAGGTGTAGCGGGTCGACGCGGTGCTGACCCCGCCGGCGAGCTGGGTGAGCTGGCCCGCGTAGCCCTTCATCGCGTCGGAAATGGCGAGAATCCCGGTGGCGTAGCCCTTTTGGTAGTCCTTGTGGATCCGGCCGAAGTCGGCGGGCTGGACCTGAGTCGGCCCCACCTTCCCCGCCTCGGACGTCGTGTTCTCAGCTGCGCGCTCCAACGACGTCGACGCCGTGAGCATCGCCTCTGAATCGGCTTTGTAGCCCCCGTCCGGCATGACCGGTGCCCCCTTCGTCCCGCTGTTTCCGCCTCGTTGACCTACCTACGACGCACGCCGGCGGCATCAGGTGCCATCGCATATGCACACAGAATGTACCCACCGGTCACCCGGACCGCAGGGACATTCACACCTTTGCTAACTCAAACGATTTCGGCGCAAGAAGCCTGGTAGACCGCGTTTTCGCGGTTTCGCGCCGGCTTCGATGGCTTCGGCGAGCACGGTGGCCGCGCCGCGGATGTCGACCAGGCGATCCAGCTCGTCGAGGTCGATGTCGATGCCGAACTCCACCTCGACGGTCGCCAGGAGCCGGACGCGGCGCCGGGAGTCGACGCCCATCTCGGCGAAGGGCGTGTTCTCGTCGATGGTGTCCGGATCGACGTCGAAGGTCTCGCAGACGAGGGCCTTGATCTCGTCGACGTACTCGCTCCCGTCAGCTGCCATGGGGGAATTCTGTCCCATCCGCGGTCCAGTACCGCGTTCTGGCCGCGGAACGCGCGACCTTGCCGCTGGACGTCCTCGGCAGGCCACCGGGTTTCACCAGGAGGAAAGCACGAAGCCGCACGTCGTGCCGCTCGGCGACGGCGCGGGTGGCGGCCCGCGCGATCTCGGCTTCGTCGAAGTCGGGCGCCTTCCGCGCGCGCTCGGCGACCACGACGACGCCCTCCCCCTCGTCGCCGTCGACCGAGAACGCGGCGACTCGTTCGGGCCCGAGAACGGGGTGCGCGGCGGCGACCGTCTCCTCGATGTCGTGGGGGCTGTGATTGCGGCCGTCGATGATGATCAGGTCCTTGATGCGGCCGGTCACCGACAGCCTGCCGTCGCGGATCATGCCCAGGTCTCCGGTGCGGAGCCAGCCGCCTTCGCCGTCGAGTTCGGCGCCGAACACCTCGGCGGTCAGCTCCGGACGGCGCCAATACCCGGCGGCCACGTTGGGCCCCTTGACCCAGATCTCGCCCATGTCGACTTTAGCGGGCAAAACGCGATCCGGCGGAGGCACGACGCGGACCTTCTGTCCCCTGGGCCAGCCGATTTCGACGATTTCCCGGCCGTCCACTTCGGTCACCACCGGGCCGCCGGAATCGCCGCTGGCGACGTAGACCGTGGCTTCGGCCAGACCGTAGGACGGCCGGAACGCGCCCCGCGGAAAGCCGTGGGGTTCATAAGCGGCGAGGAACTCCCGGACGGTCGCCGCCCGGACCGGTTCACTGCCGCTGAGCGCGATCGACACCGTCGAGAGGTCGTACTCGGCGCGCTTCGACTCGGGCACGGCCTCGGTCACCAGGTCGTACGCGAAGTTCGGGGCCGCGGTGAGCGTGTTCGGATACGACGACATCAGCAGCAGCCAGCGCTCCGGGCGCCGGATGAACTCCAGCGGCGCGATGAACACCGTCCGGCCGCCGGCGTGCATCGTCCCGGCGAGCAACTGCGCCAGCCCCATGTCGTGGAAGAACGGGATCCAGCCGACGCACGTGGTGTGCTCGCCGACGTCGTAGGCGTCGCAGATCTGCCAGCAGGCGGCCGACAACGCCCGATGCGTGATGATCACGCCGGCGGGCGATCGCGTCGTGCCGGAGGTGTACTGCAGGTAGGCGGGGTCTTCGGGGGCGACCGGCGAGGGCGGCGACTGGTCGGCCGGGTCCAGCGGCAGGGTGTCGACGGCGATGATCTCGCGCGGCGCCGGAACCGGCTCGGCCTCCGCGAACTCGGTCAACCGCTCGACCAGGGCTTCCGACGTGAGCCAGAGGTCGGCGTCGCAGTCGTTGAGGACTCCGACGAGCCGCTCGCGGTGAGCGCGGACGTCCGGTGCGGACAGCGGCACCGCGACAGCCCCGGCGTACAGCGCGCCGAAGAAGGCGACGACGTAAGAGAGGTCCTGCCGCGCCGTGATCGCGACGCGGTCTCCCGGCTGGATCACCTCACGCAGCTTCGCCGCGACAGCGCGGACGCGGACGAGCAGTTCGGCCCAGGTCAGCGTGTCCTCGATGGGCTCGTGCCGGTTCGAGCAGTCGAGGTGCGTGTACGCCGGACGATCGACCTCGGCGCGTTCGAGCAGGCGGCGCACGAGCGGCGTCCGCAACACTTCGTCGGGCACTTCTGGTGACGGTTTTGAAGGCACTGGCACATCCTCCGGCCGCGCATGGGCATCATACGAACGTGGACGACTTCTTCGTGCTGGACGATCCGGCGGATCGCGTCAAGGCCCTGCGCGACCGCGAGCTCAGCTCGAACCCGGGCGGTGCCGCGGCCGAGACGCCGAACCTCCTGCTGATGGACGGCGCCGACCACCGGCGGCTCCGCGCGGTCGTCAAGGAGGTCATCGCCCTTGTCGAGCCCCTGCCGAATGCCCTGGTCACAGACCTGCGCGTCACGATTAGCCCGCTAAAGTCGAGTGCGCGGTTCGACCTCGTGGCCGACTTTGCCAGGCCGGTGGCGGCCAGGGTGACGGAGGCGGTGCTGGGCACGGTCGAGCCACTCGGCGAGAAGCTGTTGACGAACCTTTCGGAGACCGCCGCGAATCTGGACGTCTGGTCGGGCGGGCCCGCCGGGGCCGACACCGCCGCGCTCAGGGTCGCGATGTTCTTCCTCAAGGCGACGGCCGTCGAAGGCGGCGGGCTGGCGTTGCTCCGCGAAGCGCACGAAGCGGGCCGTATCACCGAAGACGAGCTGATGATCACGCCGGTGATGCTCGCCCACGCGGCGTACGAGAACTCCATGAACTTCCTCGCCCTCGCCGGTCTCGAACTCCTACGCCGCCCAGACGTCCTCGACGACGTACGCGGCCTGATCCACGAAATCGCCCCGACCCGCTTCGCCGCCCGCCGCGTGATCGCGCCGTTCTCCTTGGCGGGCAAGGACTTCACGACCGGGGACAAACTGGCCATCCCGCTGGGCCCCGACGCCGAACTCGCCTTCGGCCTCGGCAGGCACACCTGCCCCGGCTCGCGAGTCGCGGTCGCCGAGGGCGAAGCCGCGCTTCGCGCCCTCGCCGAGATCCTGACTCCCGACCACGTCGTCGAGGAAGTGCGGCACAAGACGCACGCCGTCTTCCACGGCGTCGAGCGAGCCATCGTCGCGCTGCGAACCTGACGGTTCAGGTCGCCAGCCAGTCGGTGTTGGCGAAATCGTCGTCGTCACCCCGCGCGCCGGCCGCCCGCCGGTGCCGCCCGGCCGGACGCTCCTCCTGCACAGGCGCCGGAGGTACCGGAGGCTGCGGCGGCACGGGAGCGGGCGGAGCAGGCGGCCGGTACGCGATCGGCGGCTCCTCGGCCGTCCGATACCCGGCACGGCGCTCGTTCTCGGTCTCGTCCTCCTCGAACCCGAAGTCGCCGTCGTCCTCGACCTTCTCGCTGAGCGTCGACTCGGTCGCCCAGCCACCCGCGGCCTCCGCGCGCCGCTTCTCCTCGCTTCGAGCCGCGAGCGCCGCGCCCGTCTCCTGCTTGAGCTTGTCGCCCGCGGTCCGGCTCTCCTCGATCGCCTTGGCCGCACGATTGTCGACCAGGTACATCCGGTCGCCGTTCTCGCGCTCCAGCCCGGCCAGCTTGTGCCGGAGTCTGGCGAGATCCTCCTCAGGATTCACTGACCCCTCCCCTAGCGGAAGCCGATGACGCCGTCGTCGTCGAGCGAACCGCTGATCCGGCTGCCCGTCGTCGTCTCGGTGTCGAACAGGCCGCCGTCGACCCGGTACCCGCTGGACGTGCGCTGCTGGTCTTCACCGGACCCTTGCCCGCCTCCGGCCGCGCCGCCGCCCATCATGCCCATGCCGCCCATCATCCCCGCACCGGCCGCGGCCGGATCCTGGGCGCCCCCTCCCGGAGCGGAACCGAGTCCGGACGACGGCGAGGGAGCGGCCGCGCCACCGCCGGTTCCGGCCGGATCCGACGTGGCACCGAGGCCGTTCTCCTCACCCTCGAACGGGTCGCTCAGCGACTGGGCCGTCGTCGCTTCGGAATCACCGTCCCCCGCCGCCACCGGTTCGGCCTGCTGAGCGGGCACCGGCGCGGGTGCTCCACCACCAGCCCCACCGTCGTGCGAACGAACATCCTGCTCAGCGTGTTGGCGCGCCGCCTCTTCGACAGGCTGTGCCGCGGCGTGCTTTCCGGCCGGCTGCGGCGTTGCGTCCGGGCTCGCGTGACGGGAACCCGCGGATTCGTCCTCACCCAGGGTGTATTTCGACGGCTGTCCTGAACCGTCGTCGACGGTCACCAGCGTCGGCCCGTCGGGACCGTTCGGCCGTTCCGCGGTGATCTTGAGGCCGCCGTCTTCGATGTGGATCTTGCCGTCGGGGCCCGGAGTCGCCGGTGGACGCGAGGCCGGCTGCTCGGCCCCGTCCCGGTTCGCTGGGCCGCCCGCCGCGTCCGGTGTCGCCTTGCCGTCGCCGAAGTCGAGGTCGTAGTCCTTGGCCTGGCCGGTGCCGTCCTGGACGGAGATGCCCATCTTCCCGTCGGCGCCGGGCTCGGCCATGGAGATCTTGCGGTCACCCTGCTCGACCGTCACCGTTTCGGGCCGCGTGCCGTCACTGCCGGTCTTGATCGCCTCACCCGTGCGGGGGTCGATCGGATACGGCTCGCCGGTGGCCGGGTCGACGTCGAGCGGCTTGTCCGTGACCGGGTTCTTCTCCTGGCCCGGAACTTCGGGCTTTTCCGGCTCCGGGAGCACGGTGTTGCTCGGCGTCATGCGCCCAGCGCCACCACCACCGGCCGACGGCCCACCGCCACCGGCCGCGGGCGGGCCGCCACCGCCCTTCTCGACGGGCTTTTCGACCGGCTTCTCGCCGCCCGTTTCCGGGGTCTTGCCCAGATCCGCGAACGGATTCTCGACCACCTGGCCGAGTGAATCGAAGTACGCCTTCCACGCGCCGTTGATCGCCTCACGCGTGTTCTTGCACACCAGCTGGAAGTTCCCGATGTGCTGGCCGAACCAGCCGAGGAAGACGTTCTTCAACCAGGCCACCGCCTGAGGTTTGAGGACCTCGTCGATGGTGCTCTGGTCGATGTCGCCCCAGTCCTTGTTGTAGGCGTTCTTGGCGTCGATACTCAGGAACTTGATGCAGTGGACGATGTCGTTATGGCTGCACGAGCCGTCCGCGATGCGGATGATCCGCTCGATGTCCTGCGCCGTCGCACCGTCGATGTTGTCGGTGTACCACTTCTGCAGCCACTCGACCTTTTCGCGGCAGAACTTGCTCACCGAGGCGTTGGTCCGCAGAAGTCCGTCACCTGCGGCCTTGAAGGCCTCGGCGACCAGGCCGGTCTTGTCCGAATAGGCCTTCTGGTAAGCACGCGCCTGCTCGGCCGCGGCGCCTTCCCAGGTACCGAGCGAATTGCCCAGCTTCCCGGAGACGTCCTGCGCCGAACCGGCGATGGCCGTGCCGACCGCGGTCAGCTCATCCGCGCTCGCCTTGAAGAGGTTGAACGGGATGTTGTCCTGCTCGTGGTAAAGCCGCTGAAGTTCGCCGAGGGAAACCGCCGCTCCGCCACCCGCCAGGCTCAGCGCGCGGACGTACAAGGGGTGGAAGACCTCGTAGACCTTGAAGCCCGACAGGCCGGGGACCATGATGTCGTTCGAATTCGCGCAGCCCGGGTCCGTCTCGGTGGCGCGCCCGGCGATCTCCTGGGTCTTCGCCGCGTCCCGGTTCAGCGCGTCGCGGTCACCCTGCCGTCCCGCGGCCTGGTTCGCGTCGTACTTCTCGTGCGCGGTCTTGTAAGCCGCATGGACGTCTTCGAGGTAGGCGTTGTTGTCACCGATGTCGCTTTCGGTGATCCAGTCACCGTTCATCGACTTGATGTAGTCCCGGAAGCCGTTCCGCTCGGCTTCGCTGGCGAACCCGCAGCTTTCCGGCGTCTCGTCCTCGATGTAGTCGATGTAGTTGAGGGCGAGTTCGCGTTTGGTGTCGCGATCGATGTTCGGGTCGTTGAGGATCTTCTCGACTTCGGCCCGGCTGGGAATGTCGTGCCCGGTGTCACCACCGACGTCCGCGAGAGACATCAGTGCTTCCTCATCTCGGCGGCGTTGGAGTCCTCATTGGACTGGTAAAGGTCCTTGGACGCCGCGAGTTTGCGGCCGAACTCGTCCGAAGCCGCGAGATAACTGCGCGCGCACTTCGCCAGGCGCTGGATGCTCGCGGAGTACCCGCTGAAGCAATCCCCGTGCGCCGGGCCGAAACTCGCGGCGCTCAGGTTGATCTGCTCGACCGCCCCGATCGGCCCTTCGCAAGCCTGCTTGGGCAGGTCCTGCAGGACCTTGGCTGCCTCGTTCAGCTGCGCTGGATCGACCTTGTGCCCTTGACCGGCCACCGTCACCCTCCCCTAGGTATCCGCACACGGAATGTACCGGGCCGGTAACCCCAGCGCAGCGACTTGGGGAGATCGTGAGAGGGGTTACGAGGCGGAGGAGACGACTCCCGCGAGCCGGTCGGCGGCCGCCTGTGCGGTGTCGTGGGCGGGGGCCTCGACCATGACACGGACCAGTTGCTCGGTGCCCGACGGGCGCAGCAGGACACGGCCTTCCTCGCCGAGTTCCGCTTCGACGGCGCCGACGGCGTCGCGGACCGCGGCCGAGACGGCGACCGCCGCCTTGTCCGCCACCGGGACATTCACCAGCACCTGCGGCAGACGGTTCATGACCGAGGCGAGCTCGGCGAGCGATTTGCCGGTCGACGCCATTCGGCTCATCACACGCAGCGCGGTGAGAAGGCCGTCACCGGTGGTCGCGTAGGCGGGAAGGACGACATGGCCCGACTGCTCGCCGCCGAGCGCGAACCCGCTCGCGCGGAGCTCCTCGAGGACGTAGCGGTCGCCGACGGCGGTGGTGACGAGGTTGATGTCGTGCGCGCGCATCGCCAGGTGCAGGCCGAGGTTGCTCATCACGGTCGCGACCAGGGTGTTCTTGGTCAGCTCGCCGGTCTCGGCGAGGGCGAGCGCGAGGACGGCCATGATCTGGTCGCCGTCGACGAGTTCACCCGAGGCGTCGACCGCGACACAGCGGTCGGCGTCGCCGTCGTGCGCGATCCCGAGGTCGGCGCCGTGCTCGACGACGGCGGCGCGCAACGCTTCCGGGTGATTCGAACCACAGTGCTCGTTGATGTTCACGCCGTCCGGGTCCGCGTGGATCGCGATGACCTCGGCGCCGGCCTTGCGGTACACCTCGGGGGCGGCGAAGGAGGAGGCGCCGTTCGCGCAGTCGACGACGACCCGCAGACCCGCGAGCGGGTGCGGGGTGGCCGACAGCAGGTGTTGGATGTAGCGGTCACCCGCGTCGGGGACGTCCTTCACCCGGCCGACGCCGATGCCGGTCGGGCGGGTGACGGGAGCGGCGAGACCGGCTTCGATCTCGTCCTCGATCCCGTCGGGCAGTTTGTGGCCACCCGCCGCGAAGAGCTTGATGCCGTTGTCGGGCATGGGGTTGTGGGAGGCGGAGATCATCACGCCGAGATCCGCTTCGAGCGCGCCGACCAGGTAGGCGACGGCGGGCGTCGGGAGGACGCCGAGGCGGAGCACGTCGGCGCCCGCGGAGGTGAGGCCCGCCACGACGGCGGCCTCGAGCATCTCGCCACTGGCGCGCGGGTCACGGCCGACGACCGCGACCGGGCGGTGCGAACGGTCGTGGGCGGCCAGGACGCGGGCGGCGCTGGCGGCGAGCGAGAGCGCCAGCTCCGGGGTCAGCTCCTCGTTGGCGAGGCCACGTACGCCGTCGGTACCGAATAGACGAGCCATCTGTCGACCTCCTTGAAAAACCACCACGACAACCTAGCCAGTCCCCCTGCCTGCCCGCCCGCGCCCCCGTCTCGCCTTTAGCGGGCTAATCGCGACGCGCGCGACTTTAGCGGGCTAAACGTGACACGGGTGGGGCGCATGGGGCGGGTGTGACTGGTGGGACTGGGGCGAGCGGGGACCGAAGGACCCCGGAAACACGGAAGCGCCCATCCGAGAGACGGATGGGCGCTTCCGCGGGTTGCGCCAGAGGCGCGATCAGCGCTTGCTGTACTGCGGAGCCTTACGGGCCTTCTTGAGGCCGTACTTCTTCCGCTCCGTGGCGCGGGCGTCACGGGTCAGGAAGCCGGCCTTCTTCAGGGCCGGACGGTCGTCGGCGTCGACCTCGACGAGCGCACGGGCGATCGCGAGACGGAGCGCGCCGGCCTGGCCCGAGATCCCGCCACCGTGCAGGTTGGCGAAGATGTCGAACGAGTCGGGCTTGTCGACCGTCACCAGCGGCTCACGGATGAGCTGCTGGTGCACCTTGTTCGGGAAGTACTCTTCGAGCGTGCGGCCGTTGAGCTTGAACTCACCGGTACCGGGAACGACGCGCACCCGGACGACGGCTTCCTTACGACGGCCGACGGTCTGGGCGTTGCCACCGGCGGCACGCGACGGGCGCGGGGTGGCCGGGGTCTCGCTGGTCGCGACGGCGTCGCCGACCGGAGCGGTCTCCGTGGTCGCGACAGCCTCGACGGCCTCGGTCTCGGTGCTGGTCACAGTCTGTTCCTCACTCACTGCGCGACCTGCGCGATCTTGGTGATCTCGCGCGCCTGCGGCTGCTGCGCGGCGTGCGGGTGCTCGGCACCGGCGTAGACCTTGAGCTTCTTCGCCTGGGCGCGGCCGAGCTTGTTCTTCGGGAGCATGCCCTTGACGACCTTCTCGAGCAGGTGCTCGGGCTTGGTGTCGAGCAGTTCGCCGAAGGAGCGCTTACGCAGACCACCGGGGTAACCGCTGTGCCGGTACGCGAACTTCTGCTCTCGCTTGTTACCGGTGAGCGCGACCTTCTCGGCGTTGACGATGATGACGAAGTCACCGGTGTCCACGTGCGGGGCGTAGGTCGGCTTGTGCTTGCCGCGCAGCAGCGTGGCGACCTCGGTCGCGAGCCGGCCGAGCACGACATCCTCGGCGTCGATCACGTGCCAGGCACGAGTGACGTCGCCGGGCTTGGGGCTGTACGTGGGCAAGGGTCTACCTCGTCGTCAACATTGCGTGTGGGTTCTGTGCGGGCCTAGCGCTTACGCGCCGCAGCGCACAACGACATATGAAGATACCCCCACGCCCGACCCTACTGCGAAGCGGGGGTCGGTCCGGGGTCCCATACTAGGACCGGCGCCCGGCGGGCGCCCCGCAACTGTACCTCGCCGGTGTGGCGGAACCGCCCACGGCATCGTCCTTCGCGGGAGAGGATGAGACGATCCGGACGCGCACCGCGCGCGGGGGACTCGATCAGGGGAACGGCGATGAACAAACGTCCAACGACCATCTTGTGCGTGCTGAGCGCCGTGCTGGCCCTCACCACCGCCTGCGGCCAGGGGCGGGCGGGCACCGCCGTGCCGAAGGGTGACGACGCGGCGTCCTACGTCGGCACGAAGTTCGAAACGGCGATGAACAAGCTCCAGGACACCATCGGCCAGCAGCGCGACGTCACCAGCGAGTCGGGCGCCTACTTCCGGTTCGACGAGAAGTACATCCGCAGCACGATCTCCTCGGCCCGCACCGGTTCGCCGGAAGGCCGGGTCAGCCGTCAGCGCTCGCAGAAGAACCCGGACGACAGCATCGACTGGTACACGCCCGCCGACGGGACCGTCGAGTACGTGTACCTCGGCCCCGTCTACAAGAGCCTCGCCCCGACACCGTGGGTCTCGATGCCGAAGTCGGAGGCCGGGCTGGCGATCCCGTGCGCCTGGGTCGGGATCATCACCGCCTGCAAGATGGCCGACGCGATCGCCGTGTCCTACAACGCGGACAAGAAGATCGTGAAGGGCGCCAAAAGCCTTCCGGAGAACCGGATCGAGCTGACCGCCGACATCCCGTTCGGGAAGTTCATGGAACGGCGGGTGGAGATCCTGCCGCCGTCGATCAGCGGGGCGGTCACGGCCGACATGAAGAAGGCGCCGGTGCGCACCACCGTCTCCCTCAACTCGGACGGAACGCTGAACCAGATCGTCATGGACGCCAAGATCGAGGGCGGCGGGCACAAGATCGAGCTGCGCTACGACTTCCGCTTCACCGGCAAGGCGAGTGCGCAGGACCTGCCCAGACTGCCCGACGCCTCGCAGATCACCGTGCTGCCGGACAAGGCGGCCAAGGAGGACTTCAACCGCCGCTTCAGCGAGTTGAAGGGCGTCTGAGGCATGGCCCCCTTTCGTCCCGACGCCGTGAAGTTCCCGAAGTCCCGAGGTGACCACCGATGAGCCAGCCCCCCGAACAGCAGCCGCACCAGCCGCAGCAGTGGTGGCAGCCGCCCGCGAATCCCGCGAACCAGCAGCAGGGCTGGCAGCAGGAAGGGCAGGCCACCGGACCGCATTCCGGGCAGTGGCAGCAGAACGACCCGAACGCGGCGACCACCGGTTCCTACACGGGACAGTGGCAGCAGCAGCCCGGCGTCACCGGCTCCTTTTCCGGGCCCTGGCAGCAAAGCGGTGCCCCCGCGCCGGGGACGGCGTGGCAGCAACCGCAGCAGCAGCCCGCGCCGCAGCAGCAGGATTGGCAGGCACCGCACCAGGTTCCGGGCACTCCCCCGCAGGGACAGTACGGCGGCGGATTCCAGCCCGCCCAGCAGACACAGTCTTCTCAGTACGGCGGGCTCGGCGCTTTCGGGGCAGCGCCGAAGAAGCCCAAGGCGTCCAAGAAGACCTTGCTGATCGGCGGGGTCGCCGCGGCCGTCGTGATCGCGGGCGGCGTCGGCGCTTGGCTGCTCGGCGCGTTCGCGGGTGACACGCTCGACCAGAAGTCGGTCCAGGACGGTGTCGTCCGGGTGCTCAACGAGCACTACGGGGAGCCGGACGTGAAGAACGTGTCCTGCCCCTCCGGCCAGCCGGCGGAGAACGGCACCACGTTCGACTGCTCGATCGATCTTTCGGGGCAGCAGAAGAAAGTCACCGTCCGCGTGCTGAACACCACGCCGGAATTCGAGGTCGGCTCGCCACACTGAGCCCCCTGCCGGACAAGAAAAGCCGCGACGGTTTCCGTCGCGGCTTTTCCTTTGACACAAACGAAACGGCGGGCTCGGCATCCGAAGATGCCTGCCCGCCGTTGCTCGTTCGGAGCCCGGAAGACTCAGAACAGGCCGGTGACGCCCTGTTCCGTGGCCTGGTAACCGTCGGCCAGCTGCGGCAGCACGCCGGCGACCTGCGCGAGCAGCTGCTTGAGCTCCTCGAACTTGTTGTCCCACTCGGTCTGCGCGGCGATGTACGCGGTCTGCGCGTCACCCTGCCAGGTGTTGACCAGCGGAGCGAGGTCGCTCTTCAGCTGCCCGAAGAGGGACTCCAGCTCGCCGCCGGTGCTCTTGCAGTCGTCGGCCGCCGCGTGGATCGTGGCGTAATCGACCTTCATCTCGCCCATGAATTCCTCCAGTGATTAAGAAAAGTCTTGGATTGTTGCGGGGTGGAGCCAGATCAGCCGAGGACGCCGAAGCCCTTGTTGACCGAGTTGATGAGTTCCTGCTGCTGCTGCTCGGAAGCGTTGTACTTCGAGCCGGCCTGCTCGAGCAGGTCACCGATGTTCTGGAGGGCCTGGTTGAGCCCACGGCCCGCCTCGTCGAAGCGCTTCATCACGTTGTTGAACGCGATCGAGGCGTCGCCGGTCCAGCCGGCGCGGGTGGCCTCGATGTTGTCGCGAAGCTTGCTCAGGTTCTGGTCCATCGAAACGCGAACCTCGGTCACCCGCTTCTCAGCCTGGGTGAACTGCTCGACATTCCCCTGAAAACCGCCAGCCATGGGAGCTACCCCCTTCGTTCGTGGTTATCCGTACTTGGTGAAGTTCGTTTGGTACGGACCTACGACGGAGACACTGCCACGTCTGGTTCCCTCTTGTCGCTCGTTGGTTTCAAGTAGTTGCTTGCGTTAACGCTCCCGGTGGGAACCGGACGCGGGAACTCGGCGCGCACGCCGCGTTCCACGCGGAGAAAATGGCCCTCACCACGCGATTTAGCGAATGCACACAGGCGGTTCAATCTCCGCGGCTCATGATTCGCGACTGCGAAAAGTCCTCGTCGTCGTCACCCACACGTGGCCGTCGGGACGCCCGTTCTGGCCGAAGGGGAACCAAGTCTGCCGCGGAGGGCAAAGCGGGAACCGGAAGACCGGCGCCGACGCGGAACCGTTTCGCGGCGTTCCGGACGACGGCGGGCGTCGGCGCGGTCTCGCCGCCCGCGAGCCGTCCCTTGCCGAATTGCTTCGCCAGTTCGGCGTTCTCACCCCGGCGGCGTTCGTAGCGCGCCTTGGCCGTGCGGGCGACCTGCCGCGCATAAGTGACCGCGTCGCGCCCTGTACGCGCGAAGTGTTCGGCGGCGGTCTCGGGTTCGGGTGGCATGTGCCTCCCCCTTCAGTTGATGACCACCATCGTCTTGACGACCTGCTCGCAGGCCGCGCTCACGCGTTGTTCGAGCGGCGAGCCGGTGCCGTACTGGCACCCGATGTGGACGCGAGTCTTTCCCTGCACGACGACGTACCAGTCGACGCGCGCGCTCGGCTTGGTCTCGCGGTAGTAGATGACGGTCTTCCCGGCGTACTGCGCGGAGCCGTTGAAGCCGCTGTACTTCTCCGGCTCCAGCCGCGCCAGCGCGGCGAGTTCGTCGACGAGCTTCTGTCTGTCGGCCGTCGCGTCGTAGTCCATCACGTTCTCCTGGGCGACCACGAGGTCGTCGCCGGTGAGGGAGTCGCTGGGGTGGATCACCACCTGGCGTTTGGCGACGCGGTCGTCGGTCTGTGTCCAGTCCGGCGGCGCGATGAAGCGGTAGTCGTACTGGGCGAGCGTGCGGCCCTCCGGCTCGGCCTCCCCGCCGTTGACCGCGAAGAGGATGCCTGTCACGACCGCCGCGACGGCCACCACGGCCCCGGCGATGATCCAGGGCAGCTTCTTGTTCTTCCCGCCTTTCTCGGCGGCCTTGGGTTCCCGGGCGGGCTCACCCGGCCGCCACGGCGGCGGTGCCGCTATCCCCTGCTGTCCCAGCGGCGGCGACGGCGGCCCCTGCCGCGTCGCGTTTAGCGGGCTAAACGCGCTCTGCGGGGGTGGGCCGGGCGGGAACGGGGGACGCGGGGCATCGGGACGCCGGTCGGCCGGGGCCGGTGCGGGGCCGCCGCCGACGCGGGACACCGCCGAGCCCGCGAGCGAACCCGTCCGGTCCGGATCGATCAGCACCGCGCGCAGGGCTCCACGGGCGACCACGGTCTCCGGCTGGTCCAGGGTCGTGGGCACGACACCGGTCCGCTCGTGCACCAGCCGGGACACCATCGGGATCCGGCTCGACCCGCCCACGAGGAAGATCGCCGTCAGCTGCTTCGGCCGCAGCCCGGAATCGCCGATCGCGGCCACGGTCAGCTCGACCGCGCGGCCGAGCGGGCCCGCGATGAGCCGCTCGAGGTCTTCCCGGGTCACATGCGCGTCGGCGAACGGCGGCGGCATCGGGACGTCGGTGTACGCGTGCCGGGAGAGCGTCTCCTTCGCGCCGCGCACGTCCTGCCGCAGGACGCGGCGCCGCCGTCTGTCCGTGAGCTCACGACCCTCGACGAGCTTGCGCCATTCCGGCGGATCCGCCGACGACACCAGCGAACCCACGTGTTCCAGGAGCGCCTGATCGACGTCCGCTCCCCCGAAGCTCGGATCTCCCCGGGTGGCCAGCACCTGGAACCCGGCGCGTTTAGCGGGCGAACTGCGATCCGCCGGGCTGCCGGGCATGCGCTGCACCACGGAGACGTCGACGGTGCCACCGCCGAGGTCGAGTACCGCGAGCGCGTCGCCGGGACGGCCGCTGAACTCGACGGTGCGCTCGGAGTTGAGGTCGGCCGGCGCGAACGTCGCCGCGTGGTAGACCGCCGCGGCGACCGGCTCCGGCACGAGCGCGACCTGACGTGCGAGTCCGCCCGCCGCCTGCCGGAGCAGGCGGGTCCGGGTCGCGCCCCAATCGGCGGGGTGGGTCAGGACGAGCAGCTCGACCTCGGCGTCACCGGCGAGCCGGCGCGCCTCGGTCACCGCGCGTTTCAGCACGGCGCGGACGACGTCGGTCACGCGCAGGACGTTGTCGCCCAGCAGCAGGTCGCCTTCGTCGATCCGGCGCTTCGGATTCGGCTCGTAGCGCGACGGGTCGACCGCCGCCTGCCGTTCCGCCTCCTGGCCGACGAACAGCGTCCCGTCCGGCGCGGCGTAGACCGCCGACGACATCAAGGGCTGCCCGTCCACCACGACGACCTGCGGCTCGCGGCCGTTGATCGAGGCGACTACGCAGGTGCTCGATGTCCCGAAGTCCACCGCTACCCGCACAGTCACTAGCCACTCCCGCAGATCGTCGTCGTCACCCCTCGCCCAGCCGGGACCTCACCTGGTTCCGCGGGAGGTCAGTCCGGCTGGATCCACGAGACCTGCATGAGCTGCTTGCCGTGCTTCCGGGTCACGAGGTTGCCTCGGCCCGGCGGCATCTGGCTCGGCTTCACGTTCGCGACGAGGTTGCCCTCGTCACGCGAGCCGTTCATGACCATACCGGGCGCCGCGATCTCCCTGAGCTTGCCGAGGATCGGGTCGAACATCGCCCGGCTCGCGCCACCACTGCGGCGCACGACGATGACGTGCAGACCGACGTCCTTCGCCTGCGCGAGGAACTCGGCGAGCGGCTTCAGCGGGTTGCTCGTCTGCGTGGCGACAAGGTCGTAGTCGTCGACGATGATGAACAGTTCCGGACCGGTCCACCAGGACCGGGTCTTGAGCTGTTCCTGCGTGACGTCCGGACCGGGGAGCCGCCGGGTCATCGACCCGTGGACGTCCTTGACCATGCTGTCGAGCTGCGCGGCGGACACCGCGTAACCGAGCAACTGGTCCCCGCCGACGAAGCCGAGCATCGTGCGCCGGTAGTCGACGAGGATGATGACCGCTTCCTGCGTCGTGTACCGCTCGGTGATGCCCCTGGTGATCTGGCGCAGCAGGTTCGTCTTGCCCGACTCGCCGTCCGCGAACGCGTAGAAGTGCGAATCGGCCGAGAAGTCGAGGTAGATCGGCTGGAGGTCTTCCTCGTTGACGCCGATCGGCACCAGCTTCGTGTTGCGCTTGGTGTCGATGGACAGGACCTCGTCGTAGGTGACCATCTCCGGCAGCAAGCGGACCTGCGGCGCCGGGCGGCCCTTCCACGCGGCCTTGATCTTCGCGACCGCGTCGGCGACACCGGCGGCGACGTCGTCCGGGTTGCTCGATCCGTCGATCCGGGGAAGTCCGGTCAGCAGGTGGAGCTTGTCCCTGGTGAGACCACGGCCGGGGCGTCCGGCCGGGACGTTCACCGCGACCCGGCGGTCGATGTCCGACTCGCTCGGGTCACCGAGGCGCAGCTCGAACCGGGTACCGATCATGTCCTTGATCGCCGGGCGGATGTCCGCCCACCGGTTCGCCGCGATGATGACGTGCACACCGTAGGAAAGACCCTGGGTGGCGAGCTTGGTGATCGAGGTCTCCAGCTCGTCGAAGTCGTCCCGCAGCGCCTTCCAGTTGTCGACGATCAGGAAGGCGTCACCGAAGGCGTCTTCCTCGGGCTTGATCTCGCCGCGCCGCTTGCGATTGCGGAACTCGTTCATCGAGTCGATGCCCATCGCACCGAACCGGCCTTCCCGCTCGGTGAGCAGGGTGGTCAGCTCGGCCACGATCCGGCGGGCCTTGTCCGGCTCGCGCCGCGCGACCGCGACGCCACCGACGTGCGGCAAGCCCTGGAGACCGGCCAACGTACCGCCACCGAGGTCGAGCGCGTAGAACTGCGCTTCCTCGGGGGTGTGGGTCAGCGCCATCGACATGATCAGCGTCCGGAGCATGGTCGACTTGCCCGACTGCGGACCGCCGACGATCACACCGTGCCCGGCGCCACCGGAGAAGTCGGCCCACAGCAGGTCACGACGCTGCTCGTACGGGCGGTCGACGATGCCCATCGGCACCTGGAGCCGTCCGTTGCCGAAGAACCCGACCGGGGAAAGACCGCGGTCGTCGGTGGGGTTCAGGTTCGGCAGGAGGGTGTCGAGCGAGTTCGGCTCCTTGAGCGGCGGCAGCCACACCTCGTGCGCGGGCGGGCCCTGGCCGATCAGCCGGGAGACGATCACGTCGAGCTCACTGGGCTCGACGGCCTCCTCCGACTTGGCCTCTTCCACCGGAGCGGCCTCGATCTGCTGCGGCTCCGGTTCCTTCGGCAGTTCGACGAAGTCCGGGACGAACAGCTGCGGGCGCTTGTCCGCGCGGACCACGGTCGCGACCGGGCCGGCGGCCTTGATACCCGCGGGCCGGTACGGGCCCGAGACGTACGAGGCCTTGAAGCGGACCAGTGTCGAGGTGTCGTACTTGAGGTAACCGCCACCGGGCACGGACGGCAGCTCGAACGCGTCGGGCACGCCGATCGCGGCACGGGATTCCGCGGCGGAGAAGGTCTTCAGACCGATGCGGTAGGAAAGGTGCGAGTCGAGACCGCGCAGCTTGCCCTCTTCCAGCCGCTGCGACGCGAGAAGCATGTGCATCTGCAGCGACCGGCCCAGACGGCCGATGGCGACGAACAGATCGATGAAGTCCGGCTTCGCGGCCAGCAACTCGGAGAACTCGTCACAGACGATGAAGAGCGCGGGCAGCGGGTCGAGGTCGGCGCCGTTCTCGCGGGCCTTCTCGTACTCCCAGACGTTCTTGAAGTTACCGCCGTTCTTCAGCGCCTCCTGGCGCCTGTTCATCTCGCCCGCCAGCGCGTCCTTCATGCGGTCGACCAGCGTGACCTCGTCCGCGAGGTTGGTGATGACCGCGGAGACGTGCGGAGCGGCGTCCAACCCGAGGAACGTCGCACCACCCTTGAAGTCGACGAGGACGAAGTTCAGCGTGCTCGACGAGTGCGTGGCGAGCATGCCCAGCACCAGCGTGCGGAGGAACTCCGACTTACCGGAACCGGTCGCCCCGATGCACAGGCCGTGCGGGCCCATGCCCTCCATCGCGGCTTCCTTGATGTCCAGCTCGACCGGCTGGCCGTACTCGCCGACACCGAACGGGACGCGGTAGCGGTCTCGCACCGGACGCGGCCGCCAGGCCTGCTGGACGTCGAAGGTCATCGGGTCGCCGGGGATGCCCAGCAGCTCCAACAGACCGGGGTTGGACAGCAGCGGCTCTTCCTCGGCGGCGTCCTGCGCGGCGGTGCCGACGCGGTACGGGGCGAGGAGCCGGGCCAGCGCTTCGGCCTCGACCACGCTGAGCGTGTCGGGACGGCCGAACCATTCGACGCCGCCTGCGCTGCGCGCGCCGAGGCGGTCTTCCTCGACGACCAGCCGCAGACCGCGACGGGCAGCGAGGTTGCCGATGGAGTCGGAAAGGTCGATCAGGGTGACGCCGACCAGACCCTCTTCGAGGATGATCTGTTCCTCGCGGGTGACCTCGGCGTCGTCGACGATGATGACGACGTGCGGCTGGTCCGGGGCGGGCGTCGCGTTGCGGGAGAACCGCTGGCGATCACGGAGTTCTTCGTCGAGCCACTGCTCGATCTGCGCGAGGGAACCGGCCATCATCCGCAGCTGGCCGATGCCGTCGGCGAGCGCCGGGTGCTGGGCGTGCGGCAGCCACTTCGCCCACTCCCACTCCTCCTTGGCGCGACCCGCCGTCGCGACCGCGATGAGGACGTCGTCGGGGCTGTGGAAGGTGACCAGCTGGGCCAGCATCGCCCGGGTGAGGCCGCGTGTGAGGCCACGGTCGCCCTGCATGCTGACCGCGGCGAACCCGCGGAGGGTGATCTGGGTCGGCAGGTCCGGGACGATCGAGTGCGCGCGGACGAACCGGCGCAGGGCCAGCGTCGCGATCGGCTCCAGCTCGTCGACCGGGCCGGTCTGCGGCGGCACCAGCCGCGTCGCGAGGCGGTGCGAGCTGCGGCCGACGCGGAGGTGGAGGAAGTCTTGGTCGTTCTGACGGCGTTCCCACATGCGGCGGCTCGCGGCCAGCGACCACATCGTCTGCGGGTCGGGGTGGACCCATTCGAGCGCGGCGCGCTGGTCGACCATGGCCTCGCGGGCCCTGTCGCGCATCTGGCCGAGGTAGCGCAGATAGTCCTTGCGGTCCTCGTCCATCTCGGCCTTTTTGGCGCCGCCGCCCTTGCCCGCGCCGCCGGCCATCATGCCGACGGTGCTGAGCACCATCATGCCGCCCATCATCATCATCATGGGATTGCGTCCACCCGTGGTGAACATGAAGACCATCATCCCGAGGGAAGCGACGATCATCACCGCGGGGAGCAGCTTCATGACGATGTTGCCCGGGATGGTGCGCGGCACCTCAGGCGGCGGTTCGAGATGCACCTCGCCGCCCGGCGGCCGCGGCGCCGCCAGGCGCGGTGACTTCTTGAACTGCAGCGTGCTCATCGAAGGACCCCTCTTCAAACTCGACGATGGCGGCCACCGTTGGTGCGCGTACGGGTGCGCGAGACAACCTATCGAACGTGGCCGACGAAATCCGGACAACGCCGAGAACGGCCCCGGCCGGGGCCGTACGCATGTCGGGAGTGTAGGGCTCCGGCTCCGCCGACGTGCGTTTAGCGGGCTAATCGCGATCCGGCGGCCCGGACGCCCGACGTGCGTTTAGCCCCCTAATCGCGATCCGGTGGTCGGGGCCCGCTCAGGTGCCAGGGCTCCGGCCGCGTGACGATCAGGGGGCTAAAGTCGACGCGCCGGCAGCTGATCCGAGGGGGCTCGGAGGTCGCCTCTCCTACTTTTGCCGGTCTTTTTCCGACAGTCGATGATGTGGGCACCCGGGTTCGGTATAGGTTCCCCCGGGAGCAGACTCTCAGGGCAGGGGGAAGGCAGTGGCAACGGGCACGACGGTATTCAGCAGGGTGACGGTGGTCGCGCCACGCACCCGGATCGACGTGGCTTTGCCGGCTGACGTCGCGGTGGCGGACCTGCTGCCCATGCTGTTGGAGATGGCGAAGGAGGCGACGCCGGACGGCGGCGCCCGCCACGGCGGCTGGGCGCTGGCGAAGCTGGGCGACGCACCGCTCGACCCGAGCCGGACCCTCGCATCCCTCGGCGTGGTCGACGGCGAGCTGCTGCAGCTGCGCAAGCGCAACGAGAACCCGCCACCTCCGCTCTACGACGACGTCGTCGACGCGATCGCCGAATCGTCCCCGGACAGCTTCCGTCCGTGGACCAAGGAGACGGCACGCCGCTTCGGGCACATCGCGGGCGGCCTGTCGCTGTTCTTCGCGGCCCTCGCGCTCTTCACCAGTGGCTCTTTCTACGGCGGCAACGCGCTCGCCGCCGCGATCGCCGGCGGTGTCGGCGCGATCGCGTGCGTCGCGATCGGCGCGACGCTGGCCAAGGCCTACCAGGCCGAGGCGACCGGTGTCCTGATCGCCGCCGCGGGCGGTCTGCCGCTGGCGTTCGTCAGCGGGTTCTACATCGTGCCGGGGCTGTCCGTGTGGGCGAACCTGCTGCTCGCGAGCGCGCTCGTGATCATCGTGGCGGCGGTCTGCATCCTCGTCATCGGGCACGGGATCACCACCTTCATCGCGGCCGCGACGACGGCCACGATCTCGGCGCTGACCTTCCTGGCCGCGACGCTCATCGACACCCCGATCGCCGGGATCGCTGCCGGCGCCACCGCGTTCTCGCTGGCGTGCATCTCGATCCTGCCGCGCGCGACGATCAAGCTCGCGGCCCTTCCGACGCCGCACGTTCCCGGCAGCGCCGAAGAACTCAAGGAAGACTCGGGCTTCCCGGACTACCGCGCGATCGAGCGCCGCACGGCGGTCGCCCACGAGTACATGACCGGCCTGCTGACCGGCTGCGGCGCGGCCACCGCGCTGTTCGCGATCATCGCCTCGTCTTCGCCGACGGTCTTCGGCCCGATCCTCGGCGTGATCGCCACACTGGTCCTGCTCCTCAGGGCGCGGGCGTACGCGAACGGCGCGCAGGCCATCGCCCTGCTGACCACCGGCATGGTGTCCGGCGCGGGCATCCTGCTCGGCTGGATGTGGTCGGCGAGCCCGCTGAACCGCGTCCTGTTCGTGTTCGGCGCGCTGCTGCTGATCGGCGCCGGCGCGCTCGTGGTCGGCGTGATCTTCCCGAACCAGCGCTTCTCGCCGCCGCTGCGGCGGACGGTGGAGATCTTCGAGGCCGTCTTCATCGCGACGGTGCTCCCGCTGGCGCTCGGCGTCATGGATCTCTACACGACGCTGCGCCACCTCAACTTCAAGTGACGACCCGATCGGATGATGTTCTGATGGCCGTAGCGCGGAAGTCCAGGGGGACGCGCGTCCGCCACCTCGGCCTCGCCGGACGTACCGGAACGGTGCTGCTGGCGGCCGGGATCGGTGTTCTCTCGCCGGCGTCGGTGGCTCTTCCCGCGTGGGCGCAGCAAAGCAGCGTCGCGCCGGACGCCGGTGGCTACTACGCGACCCCGCCCCGGGTGGACCCGTCCAAGAAGCCGAACGACTCGGGGAAGCCGGACAAGACCTACGAGAAGAAGACCGAGTGCGTCCAGCGCAGCAAGCTCGGCGGCGACCAGGTCGACATCAAGAACCGGCCCTGGGGCCAGGAGTACCTGCAGATCGAAAAGGTGCACCAGCTGATGCGCGGTGCCAAGAAGTCGGTCGGCGGGGGCATCAAGGTCGCCGTGATCGACACCGGCGTGTCCGCGCACCCGTACTTCGGGGGCCGGGTCGAATCGGGTGGTGACTACGTCGCGACCCCTGGTGGAGGCAAGCCACCCGGGCTCGAAGACTGCGACGGCCACGGCACCGAGGTGGCGGGCATCATCGCCGCGAACCCGCCCGACGCGAGCATCGGGTTCCGAGGGGTGGCGCCGGACGCGACGATCCTGTCGATCCGCCAATCCAGCCAGAACTACGAGGAAGCGGAGAAGAAGGAAGAGCCGCCGCCCGCGTCCAGTTCGGGTCCGCCGCCTTCGTCGAACAACCCGGGATCGCAGCTTCCGCCGTCCTCACAAGGGAATGGCGCTGTCGGCGGCGCGGCGGACGGGACCGCACCCGGCCAGGACAAGGGCGGACGGCAGCAGGAGCAGGGCAAGACCGCCGGCACGCTGACCACGCTCGCGCAGGCGGTGGTCCGCGCTGTCGATCAGGGCTCCAACGTCATCAACATGTCGGTCGACAACTGCCGCGCGGCCAGCGGCAGCATCACCAGGGGCGAGCAGGAGCTTCAGGCGGCGGTGAACTACGCCGTCAATCGCAATGTGGTCGTCGTCGCGGCGGCGGGCAACGTCGGCGACAAGTGCCCGCAGAACGATCAACCGGATCCCAAGGCCCCCAAGACGATCGTCACTCCGCCTTGGTTCTCCGAAGACGTGCTGTCGGTCGCGGCGATCGACGACACCGGCGGTGTCGCGGAGTTCAGCGTCCACGGGCCGTGGGTCAGCGTCGCCGCTCCGGGCACCAAGATCATCTCGCTGGACCCCGCGGAGGGATCCAGCAGCCTGGCCAACCTGACCATCGAGGGCGGCAAGGACCCCGGTCCCATCCAAGGGACCAGCTTCGCCGCCCCGTACGTCGCCGGCGTGGCCGCGCTCGTGCGCCAGAAGTTCCCGGAACTGAATGCCCGTGAAGTGATGAACCGGATCATGGCGACGGCGCAGCATCCCGCGGCTCCGGGCGGGCGGGACAACTTCGTCGGTTTCGGCGTCATCGACCCGATCGCGGCGCTGACGGCGATCGTGCCGTCGGAGGCGGACAAGGCCAAGCCGATCCAACTGCCCGCGAACCTGCCGCCCGCGAACGACCGCGACCCGGCCCCGATGATCGTCGCGCTCGCCGGAACCGGCGGGGGTCTGGTGGCGCTGCTCGTCACGCTGTTCGTGGTGCACTCGGTGCGCCGCAACCGGCCGACCACCACCCCAGGCCGCAAGACCCCGTAGGACCTGCGTTTCGCGGGCTAATCGCGATCTGGGCCACCCAGATCGCGATTAGCCCGCGAAAGTCGCTCCGCCTACTTGGCGGGCTTGGGCTTCGGAGCGGGCTTCGCCGGCTTCTCGTCCTCACCGATCACAGGCGGGACGACCTGGCCGGGCTCACCGACCACATCGGACGGTTTCGAGGCGGGCCGGGTCTTGGACTGGTGCGCCGTCTGGCCGCCCCCGCCCATACCGCCCATCCCCATCATCGGCGCCATCCCCATCGGCATCATCGCCGATCCGGCCCCGGCGACCCCCTGCCCATGAGCCGGAGCAGCCTGAACGGGCGCGATCTCCGGGACCAGCGCCTGCCCTTGTTCGATCAGCGGCTCGTGCGACCCGGTCTGCCTGCCGTCGGCCGCGGACGGAGACGTCGACTGCTCCTCGGCCGCCGCACCGGAATCCGCCTCAGCGGGGGCCTTCTCGGGCACCGGCGCACCCTGCGCCTCGGATTCGTCGTGAAGCTTGAACTCGTCCTGCGGGTACCGGTGCGCGATCGAAATGCTCCGCGAGCCGGCGTCGGGATCGTCGACGCCGTCGCAAAACCGCACGAAGCCTTCGAGGACATTGCGCGCGGCTTCGTACAGCGCCTTGGCCGACTCCTGCGCCTCCTCCAGCTGGGTCCGCGCCCGCCGGACACCGCCGACCGGCAGCATCGCGGTCTCGGAGGTCAATTCGGCCGTGTCGACCAGGACCTCGACGAGGTCGGTCAGGATCCGGCGGATCGACAGCACCAGTTCGTCGAGCGAGCTCGCGAGCGTGGTGAGAGCGTCTTCGACGTCGGAACCCGCGGCGTTGATGTCCACGATGTACGCGACGAAGGCGTCAGCGTCCTTGCCGGACCACCCGGCGTCGAGACGTCCGAGGTCCTCCGACAGTTCTTTCGAAACGTTGCCCGCGGCCTTCGCCGCCTTCCGGAGCAGATCCGCCTCGACCTTCAAGTCCTCCCAGCGCCCCGCCAGCGGGGTCAGGTAGGCCTCGACCGGATCGATCAGCCCCAGATGCCCGGACAGCTCCGAAACGAAGGCGAGATGCGGTGCCGCGGCCGCGACCAGCTCCTCACCGCCCGACCCCGTCGCGTTTAGCGGGCTAACCGCGATCGGGGGCGCCGCGGGAGCCACAGGGCGTGCGGCCGCCATCGGGTGCGGGATGGAATCCGTCGGATTTTCCGATTCGGCGATCATGCGGTTCAGAGCTCCACTGCGCGCTTGATCGTCTGCGCGGCCTCGTCGTCGTGCCCGGCGTGCCGCGCGGTCACCGTGTGCAGGGCCTCGGACGCAGACCTCAGCGCGGCCGCGCCCTCCACCAGCTGACGCCGGATGGCCTCGGCCGCACGCCCGTAGGACGCGCCGAGGCCCAGTTCCTCGCCCAGCGTGCCGTGGGACTCGACGGTGACGCCCTCACCCGTCACCTCCGCGGCCGCCAGGTCGAGCTCTCCGGCGGCCGCGTCCACCCGTTTCGCGTAGTCACCGACGACGTCGCCGTCGATCTTCAGGCCGGCCACTGCACCTCCACTCACCCGATTCCGCTCGGGCGTTGAGACGCTCGCGCCGTCCGAGGGGTTCCCGTGATCAGTTGCCCGCCGGAGCCTGCTGCGACTGCGTGGCGACCGAACCGGCCCTGTCGTCGATCGGCACCGTGTCGAACGTCCGGAGCACATCCTGCGTGTTCAGCGAAGCGCCGGTGGGCAGGATCCTGATGATGGACTCGGGCGCGGGCACCCGCTTGTTCAGCCCGATCGAATCCGCTGTGACGGCGTCGGGGACGCCGTACCGGATCCCGCGATCGGAGATCAGCTGGATCGGCCCCTTGTCGAAGGTCTCCTTGCCGGTCGCCGACTGCACGACCGCCGCGAAACCGGGCTCCATGTAGAAGCTGTTGATCGGCGCGCCGACCGGGCCGGGGGTACCGATCTTGACGCCAGGGGCGGATCCGTCGGCGTTCCTGCCCTTCGGCAGCTTGTCGTCGACGAACACGGCCGTGTGCGCATCCCGGGAGGCGCCGTCGCCGGCGATGGACCACCCCAGGCAGGAGACCCGGGAACCCTGGGTCGCGTTGAGCACCGTCGGCACGGTCTGGGGGTAAGCGTCGAGCTCGACGACCTGGGAAACCCGCGTGAGGTTGCGGATCGCGCCGAGCGGCACGGACTTGACCGACGTGCTGCCGTCGTTCTTCCCGGTCTGCACGATGTCGGCGACGGCCGGGGAGATGGACTGGATGCCTTCCCTCGTGATGAGGTAGAAGTCCTTCCGCCCTTCGGCCTGCTCCGTGGAGAACACGTCGCCGACCCTCATGCCTTCGATCTCGTAGCTCGGGCTCTCGCCCTTGCCCGGGACGTCCGGGAGCTTCAGCTCCGGCACCTCGGGGATCGCGTCCAGCAGACCCTGCGAGATACCGCGGGGCTGATTGGGCAGCTTCAGCGCGGACCGGACGGCGTCGGCGTCCGGCTGGATCTCTGCCTTGACCGCGTTCGCGTTCCGGACGTTCGGGTCCGGCTTCTGCCGGTAGATCAGGTACTCGCGGCCGTTGGCGCCCTTGGCCAGCAAGGCTTCGTTCTGCCCGAGTTCCCGGCTTCCGAGCTGCTTCACTCCCGCGTAGACGGTCGTCTCCGTCTTCGTGAGGTCCGGCTGGGGCACCGACGGGTCGTACATGACCTCGTCGCACACACCCCAGTCCGGGGAGACCCGCTGGGTATCCGTCGGCATCAACTGCGGGCCGTTCGGAATACCCATGAGCTGACCGCGGGGGATGTTCTTCAGCTGTTCGTCGGAGACGACTGTGGGGTTCTTCACTTCGGAGGCCTGTGTAGGCCCGGCAGGCTTGGCGCCCGCCTGCTGCGCCCCCTGCTTCGACTGCGCGATGATCAGCAGCCGCGCGGAGGCGAGGTTGAAGGTCGGGATCAGTTTCTTCGGGTTCCCGGCCACGACGTAGACCGTTCCGGACTGCTCGCCGATGACGATGTTGCCCGCTTCGGGCACGGACGGCTTCGGGCTCAACAGGCCCCAGATGACGAAGACCAGGACGCCCAGCGCGGCCAGCACGACACCCACGATGGTGGCCCGCGTGTGCGTGCGCATCGGGTCGTGGAGCATGACGGCGTCGCGACGGACCAGCGCGGATTGCATCCGTCGCAGAACGAACTGATAAGCCTGAACTTGAGACTTAGTAGTCGGTGTTGATGGCATTCTCGACCTACAGTCCTCCCCGTCGCGGTACGGTTCCGCAGGATAGCCGTACGGGGACCGTCTGGTGTGGGGTTTCTACCAACTCCAGCTAGTGTCAAGTTCCTCGGGACCGGCTTTCCGGGTACGCAGCAAGCACGAGGGGAAGAGAAAGCGCGGATGTCCGTCACCACTCCTCCACGTCCGCCCGGCCCTCCGGGGTCGCAACCTCCTGGCCGTCCGCCGGGGCCGCCGCCAAGGCCCGGCAGACCGGGTGGTCCGGGCGGCCCGGCCGGAGGCCCGGGAGGTCCCGGTGTTCCGCGCGGTCCCGGGGGCCCAGGCGGCCCTGGAGGGCCTGGCGGACCACAGGGTCCTGGCGGCCCCGGTGGTCCTGGCGGGCCCAAGGGGCCCGGCGGGCCTGGGGGTCCGGGTGGGCCCGGTGGCCCTGGAGGGCCTGGCGGCCCGGGCGGTCCTCCGTCCGGCGGTCCCGGCCCGCAGTCCGGTCCTCCGCCCGCTCCGGCGGTACGGATCGCCGCGCCCGCACGACGCCGGACCGGCGGCATCAACCTCGGCCCGCTGCCCGTGGCAAACCTGGTCGTGCTCGAACTCGGGCTCGCGATCGGCCTCGTCCTGCTCGCGATCGACATGAAGATGAAGTGGATCGCGATCGGCGTGCTCGCGTTCGCGATCATCATCGCGTTCCTGCGCTGGGGCGGCCGCTGGTTCACCCAATGGGCTGGACTCACCATGCGGTACACGTTCCGTTCGCACGATCGGGTGGCGAATCCGCTTCCGCCGAGCAGCATCGAGTCGCTCGCGGCCGAAGAGGACGCCGTCACCGGTCCCGACGACGCCCGCGTGAACCTGCTTCGCCTCGCCGTTCCCGACCTCGTCGTCGCGCACGGCGTGGACCACGAACGCCAGCAGGTCGGCATCGCGTGGAACGACGGGACGTGGACCGCCGTCCTGCTCGTCGAACCCGCGCCCGCGCTGATCACCCAGGCGGGTGGCGCGCCGAGCTTGCCGCTGTCCGCGCTCGCGCCGTGTCTCGAAGACCGCGGTGTGGTCCTCGACTCGATCCAGATGATCTGGCACTGCTACCCGGGCAGCGCCGCGCTTCCGTCGGACTCGCCCGCGCTCAGCTCCTACATGGAGGTGCTCGGCCCGCTCCCCGCGGCGGCGCGGCGGACGACGTGGGTCGCCATCCGGCTCGACCCGCGCCGGTGCCCGGCGGCCATCCGTGAACGCGGCGGCGGCGTCGTGGGTGCGCATCGCGCCCTGATCGGCGCGCTCTCGCGGGTGCGCAACGCCTTGGAATCGCAGGGCGTGCCGACCCGGCCGCTCGACCCGGATGAGCTGCTGCGGTCCAGCATTTCGGCCGCGGAACTGACCGCGGTCGCCGGTTCGCAGGGCAAGGTCGGTTTGCAGGAACGCTGGACCGGCGTCACCGCAGCCGGCATCGGACACGCGAGCTACGCCATCACCAGCTGGCCGAAGGGCAAGATCAGCGGCAGCCTGAACGCGCTGACCAGTGTGCGCGCGCTGTCGGCGACGGTGGCGATGTCGATCTCGCCGTCGGCGGACGAAGGCAAGATCGGCCTGCGGGGGATCGTTCGCCTGAGCGCGCGGAACCCGCGTGAACTGGACGCGGCCGACCAGCGGCTGCAGGGCATCTCGGACCGGCTGGGTGTGACGCTGACGCCGCTGCGCGGCCTGCAGATCTCCGGGTTCTCCGCGACTTTGCCGATCGGAGGCACGGCATGAGCACCCGCATGCGCGACGCCGGCCAGAACGCCGGTGTCGCCCCGGAATTCACCGTCGACCCGGCGATGCTCGACGCGATCAGCCCGTCCGGCGATCGCGGCGGGATCGTCCTCGGCTCCGGGCTCAAGGGCGAGCCGCTGACGATCTCCGCGCTGCGCTCGACACCGACCCGGATCGTGCTCGTCGGCGGTCTCTACCTGGCTCGCCAGGTGGCGCTGCGGGCGATGGCGGTCGGGGCGTGGGTCGTCGTGGCGACCGGGCGGCCGGCCGCGTGGCAGGTGCTCCCGCAGGCTGCGGGGAACCAGCCCAACGGCAGGCCTTCGCCGCTGGTGCAGATCCGGCGGCTGTCACCGGTGGACCTTCCGCGGCCCTCCGAGGACGCGCCGCTGCTCGTGGTGACCGATGGTGGCCCGACGCCGCAGGACCTGTTCCCGCCGCGATCGCCGTGGCAGACGACGATCTACGTGCTGCCGTACCTGCACCCGCAGGCCGGGGCGACCGCGAACGCGGCCGACCTGGTGCTGATGCAGCGGCTCCCGCCGGGACAGGCCGAGCTGGCCGCCCGGATCTGGCGGCTCCCGCCCCAGATGATGAAGCAGCTCACGACGTTGAAGGACGACCAGGTCGTCGCTCTGGGCCGGAACCTTTGGCGCCCTCTTCGCCTGGTCACCACGGCGAAAGAGCAGCAGATCCTGGGGCCCGTGCGCCGCGGCGACTAACCCGCCCGCGTCGACTTTAGCGGGCTAATCGTGCTCTGCGGGGGCACTGTCCTTTTCGGACAGTGCCCCCGTTTTGCGTCCTGCCCGCGTCACGGTTAGGCCGCTAAACGCGATCCGGGGCGTGAGTTTTCTCCGTCAAGAGGCAATCGCGACGGCTGTGGATAGGACGGGGGTTGTGGATAAACCACCCTCGAATAGGCGGTCACGGCCATGGGTTGTCGGTCTTGTCGATCACTGTGTCCATATGACCAAACCCTTCGATTCATCTCATCTCCCCGACGTCTTCCGCGGCTCCGAGGCGCGCAAGGCAGGCCTCATCACGGCCAGCCAGCTACGTGGCTCAAGCGTCCGGCGGCTGTTCCAGGACGTCTACACACGCGCTGATGTCGACGTCACGCATGAGTTACGTTGCCGAGGAGCCGCGTTGCTGGCGCCTCCCGAAGCGGTGCTGACCGGACGATCGGCCGCGACCGTTCAAGGCGTCGAGTTGGCGAAACCCAACGATCCGGTCGAGATGGTCGTACCGGAGAAACAACGCTTCGGCCCGATAGTCGGTATCAAGGTTCGGCGTACCGAAGTCAAACCCGAGGAATCGAGGCCGTGGAACGGTATTCGCATCGCTCGGAGAAGCCGAATCGCGCTGGATCTGCTCCTCCGGCTGTCTCCCCGCAAATCCGGCTGGGTACGGCGACTCCGCATCGGCGTGCCGGATCTGGATCAGTTCATGCGGGCCGAGAGCCTGACCGATCTGCACCTCAACAGGGAGTTCTACGGCCGCCGCAACAGGGGAATCCGCTTGGCCAGGCATGCTTTACGACTGTCCGACCCACGCGCGGAGTCGCCCCCGGAGTCGGAGCTTCGCATCGTGCTGGCCGCCGGCGGCATCACGGCGACGCCTCAGCTTGAGGTCACCGCCCGAACCGGCCATTTCCTCGCTCGCCTCGACTTGGGGGACGAGAAGTTCAAGGTCGCCGTCGAATACGACGGCCGATGGCACAACACAGCGAAGCAACGAGCCCACGACCGCAAACGCCGAAGACGCGTGGAGGCCGAAGGCTGGCGTTTCGTCATCGTCACCGCAGAGGACCTGGCGAACGACTTCAAAGGCATCGTCGAGTCCGTCTGGCGGGCACGCCGCCGCGGCGCGTTTAGCCCGCTAACCGCGCCGCGGCCGGATCAGGAGGGAGTACGCATGGCGCGCGTTTGATCGGCACGAGAGGCGAGTTCCGCGTCCGGCGGGTAGTCGACCGCCATCAGCGTCAGGCCATGCGCGGGAGCCACAGCGCTGTCGCGCGTCCGGCTCTCCAAGACGTCGCCGGGCCAGTCCAGCGGACGGCGGCCGTCACCGACCAAGAGCAGTGCCCCCACCAGGCTGCGCACCATCGAGTGGCAGAACGCGTCGGCGGAGACAGCAACCTCGACAGCGTGCGGCCCGGTTCGCCGCCATTCGAGCCGCTGCAGCTCGCGGATGGTCGTCCCGCCCTCGCGCTGCTTGCAGAAGGCCGCGAAGTCCTGAAGGCCTAGAAGAGCCGTCGACGCCTCGTTCATCGCGTCGATCGAGAGCGGTCGGCCCCAGGCCAGAGTGTCGTGACGCCGCAACGGATCCACGCCCCAGGGCGCATCCGAAACGCGGTACAGGTAGTGACGCCGCACGGCCGAGAACCGCGCATCGAACCCAGGCGCCGCGACCCGGGCGGCCAGCACCCGCACGTCGCCCGGCAGGTACCGATTCCAGCGGTGACGCATCCGCCCCAGGTCAGGAATGCCCCGCTCGTCCACTTCCAGGCGACCGGATCGCGTTTTGCCCCCTAAAGGCGACACGTCGACGTGGACCACCTGGCCGGCCGCGTGCACACCGGCATCGGTGCGGCCGGCGACGACGACGGACTTCGGGACCGAGGCTCCTGGAGGCTGCTTCGCGAGCGCCTCTTCGAGGACTCCCTGAACGGTGCGCTGCCCGGGCTGCCGCGCCCAGCCGGAGAAATCGGTGCCGTCGTAGGCGACATCCAGACGCAGACGAACGAGCCCGCCCTCCGCAGTGGGAGTGGCGGGCTCGTCCGGGGTGTTCGGTGCCGTCAGGACGTCAGTCCTTCTTGCTGTCCGCGTCCGCGGCGGGGGCCTCAGCGGCCTCGTCGGCGGCGGGAGCCTCGGTGGCCTCCGGAGCCTCGGTGGCGGCCGTGTCGGCAGCCTCAGGGGCGTCGGCGGTCTCCTCGGCGGCCGGGGCGGCAGCCTTCGGCTCGTCCTTGGCGAACTTCGTCTTGCGCGCGGCCTCGGCCTCGGCGGTGACGGTCTTCTCGGCCACCAGCTCGATGACGGCCATGGGGGCGTTGTCGCCCTTGCGCGCCATCGTCTTGGTGATCCGGGTGTAGCCACCCGGACGCTCCGCGAAGAACGGACCGATCTCGGCGATCAGCTTGTGCACGACGTCCTTGTCGCGCACGATGCGCTGGATCTGACGACGGTTGTGCAGGTCGCCCCGCTTCGCCTTCGTGATCAGCTTCTCGGCCAGCGGGCGCACCCGCCGGGCCTTCGCCTCGGTCGTCGTGATCTTGCCGTGCTCGAACAGCTGGGTGGCCAGGTTGGCCAGGATCAGCCGTTCGTGCGCGGGCGACCCGCCGAGACGGGGTCCCTTTGTGGGGGTGGGCATCGGTTCTCCTCGTTCAGCTCACAGCTGGAGGCCGTCGCTCCCCCACCCCTACTGGTGTGAGGGAGCCGTAGCTGGCCTTACAGCTGCTCCGTCTCTGCGTAGTCCTGGCCATCGTCGTGGCCATTGTCCGAAATTCCGTCCGTGATGCTGTCGACGCCCTCGGACCAGCCCTCACCGTCGTAGCTGGCCGCGGCCGCGGTCGGGTCGAACCCGGGCGGGCTGTCCTTCAGCGCGAGACCGAGACCGACGAGCTTGAGCTTGACCTCGTCGATCGACTTCGCACCGAAGTTGCGGATGTCCAGCAGGTCGGCCTCGCTGCGCGAGACCAGTTCGCCGACGGTGTGGATGCCCTCGCGCTTGAGGCAGTTGTACGACCGGACGGTGAGGTCCAGGTCCTCGATCGGCATCGCGTAGGCGGCGATGGTGTCCGCCTCCTGCGGCGACGGGCCGATCTCGATGCCTTCGGCGTCGACGTTCAGCTCGCGCGCGAGACCGAACAGCTCCACCAGCGTCTTACCGGCCGACGCGACAGCGTCCCGCGGCGTGATCGACGGCTTCGTCTCCACGTCCAGGATCAGCTTGTCGAAGTCGGTGCGCTGCTCGACACGGGTCGCCTCGACCTTGTAGGTCACCTTCAGCACCGGGGAGTAGATGGAGTCGACCGGGATCCGGCCGATCTCCGCGCCCGCCTGCTTGTTCTGCAGGGCCGGAACGTAACCGCGGCCGCGCTCGACGACGAGCTCGATCTCGAGCTTGCCCTTGCCGTTCAGCGACGCGATGTGCAGATCCGGGTTGTGCACGGTGACACCGGCCGGGGGCACGATGTCGGCGGCGGTGACCTCACCGGGGCCCTGCTTGCGCAGGTACATGGTGACCGGCTCGTCCTCTTCCGAGGAGACCACGAGCTCCTTGAGGTTCAGGATGATGTCGGTGACGTCTTCCTTCACCCCGGGAACGGTGGTGAACTCGTGCAGCACGCCGTCGATGCGGATGCTCGTCACGGCCGCGCCAGGAATGGACGACAGCAGCGTGCGCCGCAACGAGTTGCCGAGCGTGTAGCCGAAGCCGGGCTCCAGCGGTTCGATGGTGAACCGGGAGCGGGTCTCGTTGACCGTCTCTTCGCCGAGAGCCGGTCGCTGGGAAATCAGCATCTTTCCTAATTCCTTTCCAAACGGCGCCCGCCATATGACACCGAAAGGGATGGCGAAACGGCGGCGCACTCCGGGCGCCGCCGCCCGTGCCCACATCGGGCCGGGGAAACCCCGGCCCGATGGTGGATCACTTCGAGTAGAGCTCGACGATCAGCTGTTCCTGGACCGGAACGTCGATCTGAGCGCGCTCCGGGAGCTGGTGGACCAGCACACGGAGGTTGGACGGAACGACCTGGAGCCACGCGGGAACGGGACGCTCGCCGAAGGACTCCTTGGCCGCGACGAAGGGCAGCATCGCGAACGACTTCGGCCGCACGTCGATGATGTCCCACTTCGTGACCTGGTAGGACGGGACGTTGACCTTGACGCCGTTGACCAGGAAGTGGCCGTGGCTCACCAGCTGACGCGCCTGACGGCGGGTGCGGGCGATGCCGGCGCGGTAGATCACGTTGTCCAGCCGGGACTCGAGGATCTGCAGCAGGTTCTCACCGGTCTTACCCGGACGCCGGACGGCTTCCTTGTAGTACCGGACGAACTGACGCTCGAGAACGCCGTAGGTGTAGCGAGCCTTCTGCTTCTCCTGCGACTGCAGGAGGTACTCGGACTCCTTGATGCGCCCGCGGCCGTGCTGGCCCGGCGGGTAGGGGCGACGCTCGAAAGCCTGGTCGCCGCCGATGAGGTCAACCTTGAGGCGACGCGAAATACGCGTCGCGGGGCCGGTGTAACGAGCCATTTCTTCTTACTCCTCCCCGTTCCTCAGACCCGGCGCCGCTTGGGCGGGCGGCAGCCGTTGTGAGGCTGCGGGGTCACGTCCTGGATGGTGCCGACCTCGAGGCCGGCCGCCTGCAGCGAGCGGATCGCCGTCTCGCGGCCCGAACCCGGGCCCTTCACGAAAACGTCGACCTTCTTCATGCCGTGCTCGGCAGCCTTGCGGGCGGCGTTCTCGGCGGCCATCTGCGCGGCGAACGGGGTGGACTTACGCGAGCCCTTGAAGCCCACGTGACCACTCGACGCCCACGCGATCACGGCACCGGTCGGGTCCGTGATCGAGACGATGGTGTTGTTGAAGGTGCTCTTGATGTGCGCGTGACCGTGCGCGACATTCTTCTTTTCCTTACGGCGGACCTTCTTGGCCCCCGCCGCAGTACGAGACTTCGGTGGCATGTTTTGAGGGTTCTCCTGTTAGCGCGCGTTCTCTTGGTGAGCGGCGACCGCTTCGGCCTGTCCGCGCCGGATGATCGAACCGGCGTCGGTGTACAGGTTGCGGAGCGCCATCGGGCGGGCGTAGAGCGCCTTGGGCGAGACACAAGCCGAGCCACGACGGCGGACGCCGCCCATCTGCACGACCTTCTTGCCCTGGACGCTCACTTCTTGCCAGCCTTCTTCTTGCCGGCGACCGTCTTCTTCGGACCCTTACGGGTGCGGGCGTTCGTCTTGGTGCGCTGACCACGGACGGGAAGTCCGCGGCGCCAGCGAAGGCCCTCGTAGCACCCGATCTCGATCTTCCGACGGATGTCGGCGTTCACCTCGCGGCGAAGGTCACCCTCGACCTTGAAGTTCTCCTCGATGTAGACCCGCAGCTTGGCGAGGTCGTCATCGCTCAGATCCTTGACGCGAGTGTCCGCGTTGAGCTCGGCAGCCGCGATGAGCTGCTTCGAGCGGGTACGGCCGATGCCGTAGATGTAGGTCAGCGCGATCTCCAACCGCTTTTCGCGGGGGAGGTCTACGCCAGCGAGTCGTGCCATTGGCGTTGATGCTCCTTCATAGATTTCATCTTCAGGTCTGCTCCCCGTCCGGTCCCGGGACCGACTCGCCTGTCGTGCCCTCTGCTTGCGCTTCGGGTGTCCCGGCCTCGGCCTGAAGTCCGAGGGTGAACCGGGCCGTTCGCACGGCCCGGCAGGTGCGGGGAGATTGTGTAGCCGTCAATCCACTCTGTACGAGTGCGAGTGATCAGCCCTGCCGCTGCTTGTGCCGCAGGTTTTCGCAGATCACCATGATCCGGCCGTGACGGCGGATCACCTTGCACTTGTCGCAGATCTTCTTGACGCTCGGCTGGACCTTCACGTCTCCTGCTCTCCTGCTTGTGCTAACTCGTCGTGATCACTTGTAGCGGTAGACGATGCGACCACGTGACAAGTCGTAGGGCGAGAGCTCCACGACAACCCTGTCCTCGGGCAGGATGCGGATGTAGTGCTGCCGCATCTTGCCGCTGATGTGTGCAAGGACCTTGTGGCCGTTCTCCAACTCGACGCGGAACATCGCGTTGGGGAGCGGCTCGACTACGCGGCCTTCGACCTCGATGGCCCCGTCTTTCTTGCCCATGTCCTCCGCATTTCCTGTCGCTACGCTGTGTTATCAGTCAGAGCTTGAGTGCTTGGCTGGGTGGTGCATCGGCACACTCCTGCCCGGGTCCAATGTCCGTTCGCGAGAATTCACGAGCGCGCAGGATCCGGGCGCGATGAGTACACCGACTTGACAGTGTACGCAACCCGTGTCGCGAGCCCCAAACGGGGGTGACTGTGTTAGGTGACCCCTGAGCCCGCCGGTTGCGGCCTCCACCATCGTACGCCCTCGCCGACCTGCGTTTAGCGGGCTAATCGCGATCCGGCGGGCCCGTGACCTGGGGCGCTCGGCGGGCGATGTGCACCCGATGGAGACATCGGGGCGGGCACCCCTCCGGCGGGCTGGCAAGCTCCACCGGCCCGCGGGCGCACTTGCGTTTAGCACCCTAATCGCGATCCGGCGGCGCACTTGCGTTTCGCGGGCTAATCGCGATCTGGAGGGCGAAAGGCGAGGTCAGGCGTCTTCGGGGGCGGTCAGCACCCACGGGCCGTCGTCAGTGATCGCGACGGTGTGCTCCCAGTGCGACGCACGCGAGCCGTCGGCGGTCACGACGGTCCAGCCGTCTTCGAGCTCGACGGTCTCCCCGCCGCCACCGGTGAGCATGGGCTCGATCGCGAGCGCCATACCGGTCTTGAGCCGCGGCCCCTTGCCCGGTTTGCCCAGGTTCGGCAGGAACGGGTCCATGTGCATCTGGCGCCCGATGCCGTGGCCGCCGTACTCGACGATCATCCCGTAATCGACGCCGTCTTCCCGGCCCGCCTTCTCGGCCGCGGTCTGCACCGCGTGCGAGATGTCAGTGAGCCGGCCACCGGACGCCACCGCGGCGATCCCCGCCCACATCGCCGCCTCGGTGGCGGCCGAAAGCGCGAGATCCGCCTTCGACACCTCGCCGATCGCGAGAGTGACCGCGGAGTCGCCGTGCCAGCCGTCGAGGATGGCGCCGCAATCCACCGAAATGATGTCGCCGTCGTTCAGGACCTGGGTCTTCGACGGGATGCCGTGCACGATCTGCTCGTTCACCGAAGCGCAGATCGACGCCGGGAAGCCGTGGTACCCCTTGAACGAGGGCACCGCGCCCGCGTCACGGATCGTCTGCTCGGCGAGTTCGTCGAGATCGGCCGTGGTCACCCCCGGCTTGGCGAGCTCACGCACCGCGGTGAGGGTGCGCCAGACGACCAGTCCGGCGGCCCGCATCGCCTGGAGCTCGCCAGGGGTCTTGATTTCGATCATGCGCCCACGACGAAGCCGTTGCAGTACACGCAGTCCTCCGAGATTCACGTGCGGTCGCGCAGCGCTTCCAGCACGCGGGCGGAGATCTCGTCGACCGAGCCGACGCCGTCGACCGTGACCAGGATGTCCGCGTAGTACTCGAGCAGCGGAGCGGTCTCGGACACGTAGATCTGCTGACGGCGGCGGATGACCTCTTCGGTGTCGTCCGAACGGCCGCGGGACAGCAGCCGATCGACGACGACGTCTTCCGAGACCTGGAGCTGGATGACCGCGTTGAGCTTGGTGTCGACCTCGCCGAGGATCTCCCCGAGCACGTCGGCCTGCTTCGTGTTCCGCGGGAACCCGTCGAGCAGGAAACCGACCTTGGCGTCGGGTTCGGCGAGGCGTTCACGCACCATCTCGTTCGTGACCGAGTCGGGCACGAGTTCGCCGGAATCCAGGTAGCGCTTGGCTTCCTGACCCAGCGGCGTCTGCTCGCCCACGTGGGCGCGGAACAGATCGCCGGTCGAGATGTGCGGGATCCGGAGCTTCTCCGACAGTGCTACCGCCTGAGTACCTTTGCCCGCGCCAGGAGGGCCAACGAGAACCAGGCGCGTCACTTCAAGAACCCTTCGTAGTTACGTTGCATCAGCTGGCTTTCGATCTGCTTCACGGTGTCGAGACCGACACCCACCATGATCAGCACAGCCGTGCCACCGAACGGGAAGTTCTGGTTGTTCCCGCTACCGGTGACGGACAGGAAGAAGTTCGGAAGGATCGCGATGATGCCCAGGTACAGCGAGCCCGGCAGGGTGATCCGGCCGAGGACGTAGCTGAGGTACTCCGCGGTGGGTCGGCCCGGGCGGATACCCGGGATGAAGCCACCGAACTTCTTCATTTCTTCCGCACGCTCGTCCACGTTGAACGTGATCGTGATGTAGAAGTACGTGAAGAAGATGATCAACGCGAAGTACAGCAGGACGTGCGCCCAGCTGGACTGGTTGACGATGTAGTTCTGGATGAAGACCTGCCAGCCAGCGTTGCTGTTGGCGTCGCCGACGAGGCGGCTGATCAGGTCCGGCAGGTAGAGCAGCGACGAGGCGAAGATGACCGGGATGACACCGGCCTGGTTCACCTTGATCGGCAGGTAGGTCGAGGTCCCGCCGTACATACGGCGGCCGATCATGCGCTTGGCGTACTGCACCGGGATCCGGCGCTGACCCTGCTCGACGAAGATGACGCTGGCGATGATCACCAGGCCGAACACACAGATCAGGGTGAAGACCACCGGGCCGGCGCTGCTGAGGATGTTGCCACCCTCGATCGGGATCCGGGCCGCGATGTTCAGGAAGATGAGGACGGACATGCCGTTGCCGACGCCGCGCTCGGTGATCAGCTCACCCAGCCACATCATGACGGCGGTACCGGCGGTCATCGTGATGACGATGATGGCCAGCGTGTAGACGCTGTTGTCCGGGATGATCGCGGTGTCGCACTGCGGGAAGAGCTGCTTGCGGTCGGCGAGTGCCACCACACCGGTCGCCTGCAGGATCGCGAGGGCGATCGTCAGGTACCGGGTGTACTGGGTCAGCTTGCCCTGGCCGGCCTGGCCTTCCTTCTTCAGTTCCTCGAACCGCGGGATGACCACGGTGAGGAGCTGGACGATGATGCTCGCCGTGATGTACGGCATGATGCCGGTCGAGAACAGCGACAGTTGCAGCAGTGCACCGCCGCTGAACAGGTTCAGCAGCTGATAGACGCCCTCCTGCGACCCGGTCTCCGTGCATTGCTGCACGGCGGAATACGAGATGCCCGGGGCCGGGATGGTGGCACCGATTCGGTAGACCGCGACGATGGCTAGCGTGAACAGGATCTTCTTACGTAAATCCGGCGTCGCTAGAGCCGAGCGGAAGGCGCTGAGCACGCGGGGAACCTCCTCGGCGTCGTCGGCTGTCTTACCGACGATCGGCTTGGCCGGCCCGGGGGCCGGCGGGAACACACAGCTTTCTGGCACAAGCCAGGAACGCTTCGGGGCACACTCGTCCCGAAGCGTGTCGCCGACTCTAACAGCTTCACAGGGCGTGTCCGCAGTGCGTGTGGGTTTTCCGGACGAAGGTTGGTCCGCGGGGTTGATCGGCTGGCCGTTCTCGCCCCGGAACCTTGACAGATCACCTTGTCGTTCCTCACTTTCCGGCCGCCGGATCGCGTTTAGCCCGCTAAACGCACCGTGATCAGGAGCTCGAAGCGGCGAGGGCGCCCACCATGCCGAGGAGCACTACGCCGGTGCCGCGATCGACGTTCCGTGTCGCCCGGCGGGACAGCCGGAGTGACTTCACGAGTGCGCCCGCACCGACATAGGTCGCGCCCGCCACGAACTCGGCGAGCAGGTAGACAGCGCCGAGAATCGCGATCTGGACAGGAAAGGAGCCGTGAGCTGCGTCGATGAACTGGGGCACAAACGCCGTGAAGATGAGGATCGCCTTCGGATTCGTGATCGCGACGACGAATTCCTTCCTCGCGATCCGGAGCGCGGGTACGGATTCAGCGCCGCTCGGCGCTTGGACCAGCGCGGTCCGCCCGCCACGGAGCGTCGACCACAGCAGGCGCCCACCGATCCAGACCAGGTAGGCGACGCCGGCCCATTTGATCACTGTGAGTGCAAGCTCCGAAGCCGCGAGGAGCTGCCCGAGCCCGGCGGCGACGGCCGCGATCAGCACCGCGAATGCGGCCAATCGGCCTAACAGGCCGGCGAGCCCCTTCCAAGCACCCTGTGTCATGCCGTGGTGCATGCCGAGCAGATTGTTCGCCCCTGGCGTAAAAGCCACGAGGACCGCCGCTCCGAAAAAGACCAGCGCCCAAGTCATCGGCCACCTCCTCCCCCACCGTATCGGCGATCGCGAGCGCGTTTAGCGGGCTAATCGCGCTCTTTCGCGCCAGGATCCGGCGGCGGCGCGAAGGCTGAATAGTCCGGTTTCTCGGGCTGGGGCTCCGGTGGGAGCACCGTGATGGAGATGCCGTCCTTCGGTGTGGGCATATCCGCGAGGCTCGGGTCCCCGGTCATCGGGACTTCGTCATCCTGGACGCGGTGACTCATGACGGCCGCGCTCGCCGCCGCGACGACCGCGGCGAAGAGTGCCCACATACCCGCTTCGAGAGTCAGAGTCACCTTGATGTCGTCGCCCAACTGGCGTCCAGACCCCAGCGTGGCGACGCTGCTGACGACTCCGGCGAGGAACACCGCCGCGATAGTGGTGAGCCACCTGTCCAAAGTGCCCGGACGTTGACGCCCGGCAACCCGCGCACTGACGACCGTGGCCGCAAGCAGGAGCGCCGCAGCGATCAGGAGCGGGATACCGATAGGCGCCGTCGACGTGGTGAAGGCAGGCTGGTTGCTCTGATAAGCCGTCGTGTCCCAAGCGCCCTGCACGAAGACGATCACGATCTGGTCGCTGGAATCGAAGCCGAACCGATGGTCGGTCTTGAAGTGCGGGAAGAAACAGCCTACGAGAGTCAGCACTGTGGCCAGAGCGGCCAAGCCCGCCGCGATGAGCCTGCGGGGCTCGAGCCGGCCGGACCGCGTCGGTTCGTCCGGGGGATCAATGGGCCCTGAAACCGATACGACCATCGGCGGGGCGTCCGGCTGCTGCTGGAAGGGCTGCGGATCCTGCCCGGGAGGTATGGCCACCTAGCGATCCTTCCAGCCCAGGCCCCCTTCCGCCACGCCCGCGGCCTGGCGGCCGACCTGCGTTTAGCCCCCTAATCGCGATCTGGACGCCGGGCACCTGGGCGACCGGCGGATCGCGATTAGCCCCCGAAACGCAAGTCGGGCATAGGGAGGGCTCGCCGCGCCCGGATCGCGATTAGGGGGCTAAACGCAGGTCCGCGCGCGAGCGCCGGCCCGAGGGGCCAGATCGCGATCAGCCCGCGAAACGCAGGTCGCCGCCAGGCGGAGTGAGCGCAAGCGAAAGGCCCGCCGGGCGGAGCCGGGCGGGCCTTTCGGTGAAGCGAGCGAAGAAAGCTCAGAGCGTGGTGGCGGAGCCACCGGCAGCGGAGAGCTTCTCCTTGGCGGAGCCGGAGAAAGCGTCGGCGGTGACGTCCAGCTTGACGCCGTTCACGTCGCCGTTGCCGAGCACCTTCACGAGCTTGCCCTTGCGGACCAGACCGTTCGCGACGAGCTCCTCGGCGCCGACCTTGCCACCCTCCGGGAAGACGCGGGCGATGTCGCCCACGTTCACCGGCTGGTACTCGGTACGGAAGCGGTTCTTGAAGCCGCGAAGCTTCGGGAGCCGCATGTGGATGGGCATCTGCCCACCCTCGAAACCGGCGGGCACGTTCTTCCGGGCCTTGGTGCCCTTGGTACCGCGACCGGCGGTCTTGCCCTTCGAGCCCTCACCACGGCCGACGCGGATCTTGTCGCGCTTCGCGCCCGGAGCCGGACGAAGGTGGTGGATCTTGATGGCAGTCATGCCTTGACCTCCTCGACCTCCACCAGGTGGCGGACGGTGTGGATAAGGCCGCGCACCTCGGGAGTGTCATCACGCACGACGCTCTGGCGGATCTTGCGCAGCCCGAGGGTGCGCAGCGACTCGCGGTGAGCGTGCTTCGTGCCGATCTTGCTCTTGACCTGGGTCACCTTGAGCTGAGTCATGTCAGACCCCCTGGCCAGCGCGCTGGCGCAGCATCCGAGCCGGGGCGACGTCCTCGAGCGGGAGACCGCGGCGGGCCGCGACCTCTTCGGGACGCTGCAGACCCTTCAGGGCCGCCACGGTCGCGTGCACGATGTTGATCGCGTTGTCGGAGCCGAGCGACTTCGACAGCACGTCGTGGACGCCCGCGCACTCCAGCACCGCGCGCACCGGGCCACCGGCGATGACACCGGTACCGGCGGAAGCCGGACGCAGCAGCACGACACCGGCGGCTTCCTCACCCTGGATCGGGTGGGGAATGGTGCCACCGACGCGGGGAACGCGGAAGAAGTTCTTCTTCGCTTCCTCGACGCCCTTGGCGATGGCCGCGGGAACTTCCTTGGCCTTGCCGTAGCCGACGCCGACCTGACCGTCGCCGTCACCGACGACCACCAGGGCGGTGAAGCTGAAGCGACGACCACCCTTGACGACCTTGGCGACGCGGTTGATCGTCACGACCTTCTCAAGGTGCGGGGTCTTCTCCTGGCCGGCCCCGCCACGGCCGCTGTCGCGCCGGTCACGGCGGTCGCGACGGTCATTGCGGTCGTTGCCGCCCTGTCCGCCGGGTCCGCCCTGGCCGCCGCCGAATTGCCGTGTACGTCCCGGCATCAGGCTTTCCTTCCATTCACGAGCATCTGCTGCATCAGAACTCCAACCCCGCCTCACGTGCGGCGTCGGCGAGCGCCGCGATGCGGCCGTGGTAGGCGTTGCCACCACGGTCGAACACCACGGTCGAGACACCGGCGTTCTTGGCGCGGGCGGCGACGAGTTCCCCGACCTTGGCGGCCTTGGCCTTCTTGTCGCCTTCCAGCGCGCGGACGTCCGCCTCGAGGGTGGACGCCGACGCCAGGGTCTTGCCGGCGAGGTCGTCGATCAGCTGCACGGCGATGTGCCGCGACGAACGCTTGACGACCAGGCGCGGACGCTGGTCCGTGCCGTTGATCTTCTTGCGAAGGCGGAAGTGCCGACGGGCCTTCGCGACGCGGCGGCGGGTCGAGATGTCCTTGCCGACCGGCTTGCGCTTCGTAGTCGTGTCGCTCATGATCACTTACCCGTCTTTCCGACCTTGCGGCGGATCTTCTCACCCTCGTAGCGCAGGCCCTTGCCCTTGTACGGGTCCGGGCGGCGCAGCTTGCGGATGACCGCGGCGATCTGGCCGACCTTCTGCTTGTCGATGCCCGAGACCGAGAACCGGGTGGGGGTCTCGACCTTGAAGGTGATGCCTTCCGGGGCCTCGATCTTCACCGGGTGGCTGTAGCCGAGGGCGAACTCGAGGTCCGAGCCCTTGGCCTGCACGCGGTAACCGACACCGTGGATCTCGAGCTTCTTCTCGTAGCCCTCGGTCACACCGACGACGAGGTTGTTGACCAGCGTCCGGGTGAGACCGTGCAGGGCACGGCTGGCGCGCTCCTCGTCGGGCCGCTTGACCTCGAGCGTGCCGTTTTCGGCCTGCTCGACGGTGATGGGCTCGGCGATGGTGTGCTCGAGGGTGCCCTTGGGCCCCTCGACCTTGATCTGCTGACCGTCGATGGTCACCTTGACCCCGGAGGGGACGGCGACCGGCAGCTTTCCAATGCGTGACATGTCTGTGCCCCCTTCCTTACCAGACGTAGGCGAGGACTTCGCCGCCCACGCTGTTGCGCTTGGCCTGACGGTCGGTCTGGAGGCCGGACGACGTCGAGATGATCGCGACGCCGAGGCCACCGAGAACCGACGGCAGTTCGGTCGATTTTGCGTAGACCCGCAGGCCGGGCTTGGACACGCGGCGGAGGCCGGCGATGCTGCGCTCACGGTTGGGGCCGTACTTCAGCTCCACGATGAGGTTCTTGTGCTTCTCGCCCGGCTCGTCGCGGTAGCCCGAGATGTAACCCTCGCGCTTGAGGATCTCGGCGATGTTCGCCTTGATCTTCGAGTGGGGAAGCACGACCTCGTCGTGGTAAGCCGAGTTCGCGTTACGCAGACGGGTCAAGAAGTCTGCGATGGGGTCGGTCATCGTCATGGTGACCTGTCAACCTTTCTCGCCCTGGTTCCCTGCGCTTTCACTGCAAGGCCTGTGGCGAAGTGGGAGTTAAAAAAGACTCTTACCAGCTGGACTTGCGGACGCCGGGCAGCTCGCCCGCGTGTGCCATCTCGCGAAGGCAGATCCGGCAGAGCCCGAACTTGCGGAACACCGAGTGCGGGCGACCGCACCGCTGGCAGCGCGTGTAACCGCGAACCTTGAACTTCGGCGTCTTCGCGGCCTTGTGGACCAGTGCTTTCTTGGCCATCGACTCAGTTCTCCTTGAACGGGAAGCCGAGCTTGCGAAGCAGCGCGCGGCCCTCGTCGTCGGTGTTGGCGGTGGTGACGACAGTGACGTCCATACCGCGCGGGCGGTCGATGGCGTCCGGGTCGATCTCGTGGAACATGGACTGCTCGTTGAGACCGAACGTGTAGTTGCCGTTGCCGTCGAACTGCTTCGGCGAAAGCCCGCGGAAGTCACGGATACGCGGCAGCGCGATGGTCAGCAGCCGGTCGAGGAACTCCCACATGCGGTCGTTGCGCAGCGTGACGCGCGCACCGATCGGCTGGCCCTCACGCAGCTTGAACTGCGCGATGGACTTGCGAGCCTTGCGAACCTCGGGCTTCTGCCCGGTGATCGCGGCCAGGTCGCGGATGGCGCCTTCGATCAGCTTGCTGTCACGGGCGGCGTCTCCGACACCCATGTTCACGACGACCTTGACGACGCCCGGGATCTGGTGGACGTTCTCGAAGGAGAACTCCTCCTGGAGCTGTCCCTTGATCTCCTCGCGGTACCGCACCTTGAGGCGCGGGGCGATCTTCTCTGCGGTGGTCATGATCAGATGTCCTTACCGTTCCGGCGCGAGACCCGGACCTTCTTGCCGTCCTCGCCGATGCGGTAGCCCACCCGGGTCGGCTTGCCGTCGGAGTCGACGACCATCACGTTCGAGACGTGGATGGGCGCCTCCTGCGTGACGATGCCGCCGGACTGCGCGCCGCGCTGGGTCTGGGAGATCCGCGTGTGCTTCTTGATCCGGTTGACGCCCTCGACCAGCACGCGCTCGCGCTCGGGGTAGGCCTGGATGACCTTGCCCTTGGCACCCTTGTCCTTGCCGGCGATGACGACGACCGTGTCGCCCTTCTTCACCTTCATGCTCTACAACACCTCCGGCGCGAGCGAAATGATCTTCATGAACTTTCGGTCGCGCAGCTCGCGGCCGACCGGCCCGAAGATGCGGGTGCCGCGGGGCTCATTGTCGTTCTTGATGAGCACAGCAGCGTTCTCGTCGAAGCGGATGTAAGAACCGTCCGGACGACGGCGCTCCTTGCGCGTGCGAACGATGACGGCCTTGACGACGTCACCCTTCTTCACGCCGGCGGCCGGCATGGCGTCCTTCACGGTGGCGACGATGATGTCGCCGATGCCCGCGTAGCGCCGCCCCGAGCCGCCGAGAACGCGGATGCAAAGGATTTCCTTCGCGCCCGTGTTGTCGGCAACCCGAAGCCGCGACTCCTGCTGGATCACGTCTACTCCTGTATGTCGCGCTGGTTCTCGCGTTGAAGCGCGAGCCTTGCGGAACTAAGGGACTCAAAAAGAGCCCTACTTACTTGGCCTTCTCCACGATCTGCACCAGACGCCAGCGCTTGGTCGCCGACAGCGGGCGGGTCTCCATCAGGGTGACCCGGTCGCCCACGCCCGCCTCGTTGTTCTCGTCGTGCACCTTGACCTTGCTGGTGCTGCGGAGAACCTTGGCGTAACGACGGTGCTTCTTGCGGTCTTCGAGCTCGACCACGATCGTCTTGTTCATCTTGTCCGAGACGACGTAACCCTCACGGACCTTGCGGTCGTTGCGGGGGGCCGCCTCAGCGTTGGGCTGCTCGCTCATGCGGCACCTTCACTCTCGGCGTCAGGGGAAACGGACAGGCCGAGTTCACGCTCGCGCATGACCGTGTAGATCCGCGCGATGTCCGTGCGGACGGTGCGCAGACGGCGGTTGTTGTCGAGCTGTCCGGTCGCCATCTGGAAGCGGAGGTTGAAGAGCTCCTCCTTGTATTCCTTCAGACGCAGAACGAGCTCTTCCGCGGTGAGCTCACGCAGCTCCGATGCCTGGGCGGCACCTGCCTTCGCCATCAGAACTCACCACCTTCACGGGTCACGATGCGGCACTTCATGGGCAGCTTGTGGATCGCGCGACGGAGCGCCTCACGGGCGGTCTCCTCGTTCGGGAACGAGATCTCGAACATCACGCGGCCCGGCTTCACGTTGGCGATCCACCACTCGGGCGAACCCTTACCGGAACCCATGCGGGTTTCCGCCGGCTTCTTGGTCAGCGGGCGGTCCGGGTAGATGGTCGTCCACACCTTGCCGCCACGCTTGATGTGACGCGTCATGGCGATACGAGCGGACTCGATCTGCCGGTTGGTCACGTAGCTGTGCTCAAGCGCCTGGATGCCGTACTCGCCGAAGTTCACCTTCGTACCGCCCTTGGCGGCACCGTGGCGCTTCGGGGAGTGCTGCTTCCGGTGCTTGACCCTGCGCGGGATGAGCACGTGTCAGCCCTCCGTCTTTTCTGCAGTCTCAGCAGCCGGGGCCTCGGTGGCCGCGGGGGCGGTGTCGTCGCTCTTGGCGGCGGCAGCGGCCCGACCGGCTTCGGTCGAGGTCGGCGTCGTGCCCGACGCGCCGGAACGGCGCGGGCGGGACGGACGGTCACCACGGTCACGGCGCGGGGCGCGCTCGGCGGCCGCGGCGGCGTCACGCGCCTCCTTGGCCTTGAGGCCACCCACGAGCTCGCCCTTGTAGATCCACACCTTCACGCCGATGCGACCGAACGTCGTCTTGGCCTCGAAGAAGCCGTAGTCGATGTCGGCACGCAGCGTGTGCAGCGGGACGCGGCCATCGCGGTAGTGCTCGGAGCGGGACATCTCGGCACCGCCGAGACGACCGCCGCACTGCACGCGGATGCCCTTGACCTGCGGCGAACGCATGGAGGTCTGGATCGCCTTGCGCATCGCGCGGCGGAACGCCACACGGTTGCTCAGCTGCTCCGCGACACCCTGAGCGACGAGCTGGGCGTCGGCCTCGGGGTTCTTGACCTCGAGGATGTTCAGCTGGACCTGCTTGGCGGTCAGCTTCTCCAGCGCGCCGCGGATGCGGTCGGCCTCCGCGCCGCGACGGCCGATGACGATGCCCGGCCGGGCGGTGTGGATGTCGACGCGGACCCGGTCACGGGTGCGCTCGATCTCGACCTTGGAGATCCCGGCGCGCTCCATGCCCGTGGACAGCAGCTTCCGGATCTTGACGTCCTCGGCCACGTACTCCGCGTACTGCTTGTCGGCGTACCAACGCGACTTCCAGTCCGTGGTGATACCCAGGCGGAAGCCGTGCGGGTTGATCTTCTGGCCCACTACCGGCCACCTGCCTTCTTCTTGCCCTGTGCCTTCTTGGCCTCGGCCTTCGGACGCGACTCCACCTCGACGGTGATGTGGCTGGTCCGCTTGCGGATCCGGTACGCGCGGCCCTGGGCCCGCGGACGGATGCGCTTGAGGGTCGGGCCCTCGTCGGCGTAGGCGTTCTTGACCCAGAGGGTGTCCGGGTCGAGATCGAGGTTGTTTTCGGCGTTGGCCACGGCGCTGGCGAGCACCTTCGCGACCGGCTCGCTTGCCGCCTGCGGGGCGAACTGGAGCACGGCCAAGGCGTCGGCGGCGCTACGTCCCTTGATCAGCTCGATCACCCGGCGCACCTTGGTAGGCGAGTCCCGGACGAAGCGAGCCCGCGCGTAAGCCGTCGGCAGAGCCTCGGCCACGTCGTTCTGGGCGTTCATCGCTAGCTTCCTTGTTCTCTCGTGCCCGCTCAGCGGCGGCGCGACTTGCGGTCGTCCTTGATGTGGCCCTTGAAGGTCCTAGTCGGGGCGAACTCGCCCAACTTGTGACCCACCATCGCCTCGGTGACGAACACCGGGACGTGCTTGCGGCCGTCGTGCACCGCGATCGTGTGACCCAGGAAATCCGGGATGATCGTGGACCGACGGGACCACGTCTTGATCACGGTCTTCTTGCCCGACTCGTTGAGAGCGTCCACCTTCTTGAGCAGGTGGTCGTCCACGAAGGGGCCCTTTTTGAGGCTACGTGGCATGTTCTTCTACCTCCCTGCTCAGCGCTTCTTGCCGGTACGCCGGCGGCGGACGATCATGGCGTCGGAGGCCTTGCGGCGGCGGGTGCGGCCTTCGGGCTTTCCGTTCGGGTTCACCGGGTGGCGACCACCGGAGGTCTTACCCTCACCACCACCGTGCGGGTGGTCGACCGGGTTCATGACGACACCACGGACGGTGGGGCGCTTGCCGCGCCAGCGGTTACGGCCCGCCTTGCCCCAGTTGATGTTGGAGTGCTCGGAGTTGCCGACCTCGCCGATGGTGGCGCGGTTGCGCACGTCGACGTTGCGGATCTCGCCCGACGGGAGACGAAGCTGGGCGTACGGCCCGTCCTTCGCCACCAGCTGCACCTTGGCACCGGCGGACCGCGCCATCTTCGCGCCGCCACCGGGGCGGAGCTCGATCGCGTGGATCACGGTGCCGACCGGGATGTTGCGCAGCGGCAGGTTGTTACCCGGCTTGATGTCGGCGCGGGGGCCGTTCTCGACCGTGTCACCCTGCTTGAGCTTCTCCGGGGCGATGATGTAGCGCTTCTCGCCGTCGGCGTAGTGCAGGAGCGCGATACGAGCGGACCGGTTGGGGTCGTACTCGATGTGCGCGACCTTGGCGGGAACGCCGTCCTTGTCGTTCCGGCGGAAGTCGATCAGCCGGTACGCGCGCTTGTGGCCACCGCCCTTGTGACGGGTGGTGATCTTGCCGCTGGAGTTACGGCCGCCGGACTTGCTCAGCGGACGCAGCAGCGACTTCTCCGGGGTGGACCGAGTGATCTCGGCGAAGTCGGAGACGCTGGAACCGCGACGACCCGGGGTCGTCGGCTTGTACTTGCGGATGCCCATGTGTCAGCTCAGTCCTTTACGCGGTGGGTCCGCCGAAGATCTCGATCGGCTTGCTCTCAGCCGAAAGAGTCACGATGGCGCGCTTGGTGTCCTTGCGCTTGCCGAAGCCGGCGCGAGTCCGCTTACGCTTGCCCTGGCGGTTGGCCGTGTTGACGCTGACCACCTTGACGCCGAACACCTTCTCGACCGCGATCTTGATCTGGGTCTTGTTGGCGTCCGGGCGGACGATGAACGTGTACTTGTGGTCCTCGAGCAGCCCGTAGGACTTCTCGGAGATCACCGGCGCGAGCAAGATGTCGCGGGGATCGGGGATGGCGATCGCACTCACTGCTCGTCACTCCCTTCAACCTCGCTCGACCGGGCCGAAGCCTTCGCGCCCTTGCCCCGGACGGGGCCGGCGACGAACACGTCGTAAGCGGCCTTGGTGAACACCACGTCGTCGTTGACCAACACGTCGTAGGTGTTGAGCTGGTCGGGCGTGATGATGTGGACCTCGGCCAGGTTCCGCAGCGAGTTCCAGCTCAGCTCGTCGTCGCGGTGCAGCACCACGAGAACGCGCTTGGCCTGGGTCACCGCGGCGATGGCGGCCTTGGCGGACTTGGTGGACGGCTTCTCGCCGGTCACCAGTTCGGTGACGACGTGCAGCTGTCCGGCGCGGGCCCGGTCGGAGAGGGCGCCACGCAGGGCGGCGGCCTTCATCTTCTTCGGGGTGCGCTGGGTGTAGTCACGCGGCGTGGGGCCGTGGACGACGCCACCACCGGTGAACTGCGGCGCACGGGTCGAACCCTGGCGGGCGCGGCCGGTGCCCTTCTGGCGGTACGGCTTCTTGCCACCACCGCGGACTTCACCGCGGGTCTTGGTGTCATGCGTGCCCTGGCGAGCGGCGGCCAGCTGGCCCACCACGACCTGGTGCATGAGGGGCACGTTGGCCTGCACGTCGAAGATCTCCGAGGGGAGCTCGACCGTGCCGTCGGCTTTACCGGCCGGGGTCTTCAGCTCGACGCTGGTCATGTTCAGTTACCACCCTTCGCGGCGCTGCGAACGAACAGCAGGCCGCCCTTGGGACCGGGCACGGCGCCCTTGATCAGCAGCAGGCCGTCCTCGGCACGCACCGCGTGCACGGTCAGGTTCTGCGTGGTGACCCGGTCGTTGCCCATCCGGCCCGCCATGCGCAGGCCCTTGAAGACACGGCCCGGGGTGGCGCAGCCACCGATCGAGCCGGGCTTGCGGTGCACGGCCTGGGCACCGTGGCTCGCGCCCTGGCCCTTGAAGCCGTGACGCTTCATGACACCGGCGTAGCCCTTGCCCTTGCTGGTACCGGTCACGTCGACCTCGATACCGGCCTCGAACACCTCGGCGGTGATCTCCTGGCCGACCTCGTAGGTCTCGGCGTCGGTGGTACGCAGCTCCGCAAGGTAACGACGCGGGGTCACGCTCGCCTTGTCGAAGTGGCCGGTGCGCGGCTTGTTCACCCGGCGCGGGTCGACCGCGCCGAAAGCCAGCTGCACGGCCTTGTAGCCGTCGTTCTCCTGGGTCCGAACCTGGGTGACCACGTTCGGCCCGGCCTGGACGACGGTCACCGGGACGACCCGGTTGTTCTCGTCGAAGACCTGGGTCATGCCGAGCTTGGTGCCCAGGATGCCCTTCACTTGCCTGTCAGACATGAGTCTCTTACTCTCCGCCGCTCGCCAGCCGCTGCTACTGGATGTTGACGTCGACGCTCGCCGGCAGGTCGATGCGCATGAGCGCGTCGACCGTCTTCGGCGTCGGGTCGAGGATGTCGATCAGACGCTTGTGCGTGCGCATCTCGAAGTGCTCGCGCGAGTCCTTGTACTTGTGCGGCGAGCGGATGACGCAGTAAACGTTCTTCTCGGTGGGCAGCGGCACCGGCCCGACAACACGGGCGCCGGTGCGCGTGACCGTCTCGACGATCTTGCGCGCCGAGGTGTCGATCGCCTCGTGGTCGTAGGCCTTGAGCCGGATGCGGATCTTCTGTCCCGCCATGGTGGCTGCTCGTTCCTTGTCGTCTCGTGCCGCTTTTGTCTTTTCAAACCTCAGTCTGACTGAGGTTTTCCCAGTTCAACGGCCCTGTCCCCGGTCCACGCGGTCGGGCGTGTCGAGCCCGACGCACAGACGGATCCCGCGGGATCTTCGTCTTGCCTGGTCTTCCTCAACGTGAGGAGGCATCGAGCCGGCGGAAAAGCTTGAATCGCCGTCTCAAACGCCCTTGCCCGCTAGCCTCACCCGAAGGAAGTGCTCCGCGGACCGTGGCCGCTCATACCAGGGCGGCCGGAACCCCGAAGAGTTCGGCCGCCCCAGGACGAGCAACCTGAATAGTGTCGCACACGTGATTTGACGCCTTGAACCCGGGGGTGTATCAGACCCCCGGGTCGGCGTTAAATCACTTGATGATCTTGGTGACCTGGCCGGCGCCCACGGTCCGTCCACCCTCACGGATGGCGAAACGCAGACCCTCGTCCATGGCGACCGGCTGGATCAGCACGACGCTGATGTCCGTGTTGTCGCCCGGCATGACCATCTCGACACCCTCCTTGAGGGTGACGACGCCGGTCACGTCCGTGGTACGGAAGTAGAACTGCGGGCGGTAGTTGTTGAAGAACGGGGTGTGACGGCCACCCTCGTCCTTCGACAGGATGTAGACCGAGCCCTCGAACTCCGTGTGCGGGGTGGTGGTGCCCGGCTTCACGACGACCTGGCCGCGCTCGACGTCCTCGCGCTTGATACCGCGGACCAGCAGACCGACGTTGTCGCCGGCCTCACCCTGGTCGAGCAGCTTGCGGAACATCTCGACACCGGTGACGGTGGTCTTGGTCGACTTCTCCTTGATGCCGACGATCTCGACCTCTTCGTTCACGTTGACGCGGCCACGCTCGATACGGCCGGTCACGACCGTGCCACGGCCGGTGATCGTGAAGACGTCTTCGATCGGCATCAGGAACGGCTTGTCGAGCTCACGCACCGGGTCCGGCACGTTCTCGTCGACGGCCGCCATGAGCTCGAGAACGCTCTCGCCCCACTTGGCGTCGCCCTCGAGGGCCTTCAGGCCGGAGACCTTGACGACCGGAGCGTCGTCACCAGGGAAGTCCTGGGAGGACAGCAGCTCGCGGACCTCGAGCTCGACGAGCTCCAGGATCTCCTCGTCGTCGACCATGTCGGCCTTGTTCAGCGCGACCACGATGTAGGGCACGCCGACCTGCTTCGCGAGCAGCACGTGCTCACGGGTCTGCGGCATCGGGCCGTCGGTCGCCGCGACCACGAGGATCGCGCCGTCCATCTGCGCCGCACCGGTGATCATGTTCTTGATGTAGTCCGCGTGACCGGGGGCGTCCACGTGGGCGTAGTGACGCTTCTCGGTCTGGTACTCGACGTGCGAGATGTTGATCGTGATACCGCGCTGCTTCTCTTCCGGCGCGTTGTCGATCTGGTCGAACGCCGACGCCGTGTTCAGCTCGGGGTACTTGTCGTGCAGAACCTTGGTGATCGCCGCGGTCAGAGTGGTCTTACCGTGGTCGACGTGACCGATGGTCCCGATGTTGACGTGCGGCTTGGTCCGCTCGAATTTCGCCTTCGCCACTGGAATGTCCTCCTGGACTGTTTTGCTTACTCACCGGCCAACGTGGCTGTCGGACGGGGATTCGTTTCTTGACGGATGCTGCGGACGTTCAGGAGTGTTCCTTATGCCCGCGAGCGGACGGGAACTACTCCCCCGTCGCCTTCGCGATGATTTCCTTCGCGACGTTCGCGGGAACCTCGGCGTAGGAGTCGAACACCATGGAGTAGTTGGCACGTCCCTGCGTACGCGAACGCAGGTCGCCGACGTAACCGAACATCTCCGACAGCGGGACCAGTGCCTTGACGACACGGGTACCGGCGCGCTCCTCCATGGCCTGGATCTGGCCACGGCGGGAGTTGAGGTCGCCGATCACATCGCCCATGTAGTCCTCGGGCGTGGTGACCTCGACGGCCATCAGCGGCTCGAGGATGACCGGACCGGCCTTCTTCGCGGCTTCCTTCATCGCCATGGAGCCGGCGATCTTGAAGGCCATTTCCGAAGAGTCGACCTCGTGGTACGCGCCGTCCAACAAGGTGAACTTCAACCCGACGAGCGGGTAGCCGGCCAGCACGCCGTACTGCATGGCGTCCTGCGCGCCCGCGTCGACCGACGGGATGTACTCCCGCGGCACGCGGCCACCGGTGACCTTGTTGTCGAACTCGTAGAGGGCACCGTCGGTGGACTCGAGCGGCTCGAGCTTGACGATGACCTTCGCGAACTGACCGGAACCACCGGTCTGCTTCTTGTGCACGTAGTCGAGCTTCTCGACCGTCTTGCGCACCGTCTCGCGGTAGGCGACCTGCGGCTTACCGATGTTCGCCTCGACCTTGTAGTCGGACTTCATGCGGTTGACCAGCACCTCGAGGTGCAGCTCGCCCATACCGGCGATGATCGTCTGGCCGGTGTCCTCGTCCAGGTTGACCTGGAACGTCGGGTCCTCTTCGGCCAGCTTCTGGATCGCCAGGGACAGCTTCTCCTGGTCGGCCTTGGTCTTGGGCTCGATCGCGACGCGGATGACCGGCGCCGGGAACGTCATCGACTCGAGGACGACCGGGTTCTGCGGGTCGGCGAGGGTGTCACCGGTGGTGGTGTCCTTCAGGCCGATGACCGCGTAGATGTGGCCCGCCTGGGCCTCGTCCACCGGGTTCTCCTTGTTGGAGTGCATCTGGAAGAGCTTCCCGATGCGCTCCTTGCGCTCCTTGGTGGCGTTGATCAGCTGCGCGCCGGAGGCGACCTTGCCCGAGTACACCCGGATGTAGGTCAGCTTGCCGAAGAACGGGTGCGCGGCGATCTTGAACGCCAGAGCGGAGAAGGGCTCCTCGGTCGACGGCTTGCGCGACACGACGGTCTCACCGTCGGGCAGCGTGCCCTCGACGGCCGGGACGTCCAGCGGCGACGGAAGGTAGTCGATGACCGCGTCGAGCATGGGCTGGACGCCCTTGTTCTTGAACGCGGAACCGGTGAGCACCGGGTACGCCTCGCGGTTCACGGTGAGCTTCCGGATACCGGCCTTGATCTCGGCCTCGGACAGCTCCTCGCCCTCGAGGAACTTCTCCATCAGGGAGTCGTCGGTCTCGGCGATGGCCTCGACCAGCTTCTCCCGGTACTCGGCCGCCTTGTCGGCGAGCTCGGCCGGGATCTCCTCGACGGCGTAGTCCTCGCCCTTCTGGACCTCGCCGCGCCAGGTCAGCGCCTTCATGCGGACCAGGTCGACGACGCCTTCGAACTCGTTCTCGGCGCCGATCGGCAGCTGGATGACCAGCGGGCGGGCGCCGAGGCGCTCCTCGATGGTGCGGACGGTGAAGTAGAAGTCCGCGCCGAGCTTGTCCATCTTGTTGACGAAGCAGATACGAGGAACCTCGTACTTGTCCGCCTGACGCCAGACCTGCTCGGACTGCGGCTCGACACCCTCTTTGCCGTCGAAGACGGCGACGGCACCATCGAGCACGCGGAGCGAACGCTCCACCTCGACGGTGAAGTCGACGTGACCCGGGGTGTCGATGATGTTGATCTGGTGATCGGCCCAGAAAGTGGTGGTGGCAGCCGAGGTGATGGTGATACCCCGCTTCTGCTCCTCCTCCATCCAGTCCATGGTGGCGGCGCCATCGTGGACTTCACCGATCTTGTAGTTGACCCCGGTGTAGAACAGGATCCGCTCGGTGGTGGTGGTCTTACCGGCGTCGATGTGGGCCATGATGCCGATGTTGCGGACCTTGTTCAGGTCGGTCAGCACTTCACGTGCCACGAGAGTGTTCCCCTGTCTCAAAATTGGGGCCCGGCAAGGCTTTGATCGGCAGCCGGGCGGACATCACCAGCGGTAGTGCGCGAAGGCCTTGTTGGACTCGGCCATCTTGTGCGTGTCCTCGCGCCGCTTCACGCTGGCGCCGAGGCCGTTGCTCGCGTCGAGGAGCTCGTTCTGCAGACGCTCGATCATGGTCTTCTCGCGACGGGCCTGCGAGAAGGAGACCAGCCAGCGAAGCGCGAGCGTGGTGGAGCGTCCCGGCTTGACCTCGATCGGCACCTGGTAGGTGGCACCACCGACGCGGCGGCTCTTCACCTCGATGGTGGGCTTCACGTTGTCGAGGGCGCGCTTCAGCGTGACGACCGGGTCGGTGCCGGTCTTCTCGCGAGCGCCTTCGAGGGCGCCGTAGACGATGCGCTCGGCCAGGGACCGCTTGCCGTCCTTCAGCACCTTGTTCACCAGCTGGGTGACCAGCGGGGATGCGTAGACGGGGTCAGAGATCAGCGGCCGCTTCGGGGCCGGACCCTTGCGGGGCATTAGCTCTTCTCCTTCTTCGCGCCATACCGGCTGCGCGCCTGCTTACGGTTCTTGACACCCTGGGTGTCGAGCGAACCGCGGATGATCTTGTAACGGACACCCGGCAGGTCCTTCACACGACCACCGCGCACGAGCACCATCGAGTGCTCCTGCAGGTTGTGGCCTTCACCGGGAATGTAGGCGGTGACCTCGATGCCGCTGGTCAGCTTCACACGAGCGACCTTGCGAAGCGCCGAGTTCGGCTTCTTGGGGGTTGTGGTGTACACGCGAGTGCACACGCCACGCCGCTGCGGGCTCCCCTTGAGGGCCGCGGTCTTCTGCTTGGCAGCCTTGTCCTGGCGGCCCTTACGGACCAGCTGCTGGATCGTGGGCAATGGACCAGCTTTCTGTTCGCGATCTTGCTACTACGTGTTGTCTCCGGCCCCCGCGGTCGGGCGTGTCGGCCCGCGTCACGGTCTTGCGACCGGTAACTTCCCGTAGGGATTTTCCGTCGGATCCCGCGTGGGCGAAGCCTTCGGACCGGATGCCTGAGCACCCCGTCCATGCCGCACGGCACACGGGACGGCCCGACGCCTGCCGGGCACGGTCTCCAAAGATACCCGGCCACTTCCGGACCGGCCAAATCGGGGGGTCGATAACTATATCGTGCCGGGCGTCACGCCGCGGCGACCCTGATGGAACGGCGTTTCGGCCACCATCATTCCTCGTCGGGCTTGGCGTGGTCCGCCCGGCCCGGATGCGGGTCCCGGGAAAGGTCGATCAACGGATGCACGGGTGCCCCCTCCGGCGCCGCGTGACTCCCCCGCCTGGGTTCTTCGCTGCTTTCCTTCTGCTCGGCGTCCACGACGCCTCCCCTCGTTCGTACTGATACCGCCCTGCTCGGCGAACCACGCTACCTATTCCCCTATCGGGTGAGCCGGATGGATCCGGAAAGGACACCCGCACCGAAAGGCCTCCCGTGAATCTTTCAGGACGGGCGACCTGACCTCTGGGACGACCGCCCCAGAGCGCGTTTAGCGGGCTAAACGCGCTCTGGGCTGCGGCGGAGAGGCCTGGACGATGCCCTCTTCCTAACGGGTGAGCCGAAGTGGATCCAGGACTGACGGCGTCGCGTCGAACCGGTGAATAGGTCACGATGACACCGGTCACACGTAATGCACGGGAGGTCCCATGTCGGCCGAGTTCGAACAGCTGGTCGCGGAATTCGACAAGTTCCAGTCCAAGCTTCAGAACGTCGACGATCGCTTGGCGAACATCGGCGGTATGCAAGACGAGCTGAGCAGGCTCGAGGCGACGGCGACATCGCCCGACCGTTCGGTGACCGTGGTGGCAGGCCCCGGCGGCGCCATCATGGACGTCCGGTTCACCGAGGAGGCCCTGCGCCAGCGTCCCGAGGGCCTCTCGGCCGCGCTGATGTCGACCATCCAGCAGGCCGTGGCCGAATCGGCCCGCAAGCAGGCCACCATCGTCGAAGAGCACATGGGCGACGACCTCCACCTCGTCGACCAGGTGCTGGAGACTCAGGCGGAACTGTTCGGGACCACGGTCGAGGACCTGAAGGCGCAGATGGAAGACGTTCCCGCGCGGGAACGGGCCGAGCAGCCCGACGACTACTCCGAGCGCTCGGTCCTGCGGTCCGAAGCGGAGCCGCAGCAGCCCACCGCGCCGCCGGCCGTCGCGTCCGACGGCGACCGTTTCCTGAAGAACCTGTTCGACGAAGACGACCGCTGAACGCCTTTAGCGGGCTGAACGCGATTCGAAGGTCCAGGGAACCGGGCACGGCGCCTCCGGGTCCAAGGGGCCGATCACGACGATCCGCACCGGAAAGGTGCTTGAGGAGGGGTCACTGATGGGCGAGGGACACGCGGTTGTCATCAGCGCTCTGCGCACTTACTCGGGCGAGCTCGCGCAGGACGTCCGGGTCCCGGCCGAGGTGGGGCGGCTGGTGCAGCAGTCCGACGTCGGTGACGAATCCTGGGGCGTGGTCGGCCTGTTCGTGAAGAACGAATACACGGGGATGCTCACCGATCTGCAGGATCTGCTGATCGAGATGTCGGCGGGGTTGACCGCGGCGTCGGAGAAGCTCGGCAACGCGGCCACCATCTACGAACGCAACGAAGAGGACAACGTCAAGTCGCTCAACGAGATCCTCAAGATGCTCGAGCAGCCCGCGCAGTCGCGGACACCGAAAATCGGACCGGCCAAGTAACAAGGGGGAACGATCGTGGCCGACCAGAAGATCACCGGCGAGCACACCGGGATCAAGATCAACGACTACAACCCGGACGTCATCCGCACGGACAAGATGCTGACGTCCCTGCCCGGTCCGCTCGGCAGCGGGGTCAGCACCTTCAACACGGTCAAAAGCGCGACCGCGGACGGCTTCCAGGCGAGCGACATCGGCACCATCGCCGCCAGCGGGGCCGGGTTCATCAGCTCCTGCGCCGGCGTCGCGGACATCGCGAGCGACCCGATCGGCTGGCTGGTCGGCCAGGGGCTCAGCTTCCTGATGAACGTGTGCCAGCCGATCCAGGACGCCATCCACATGGTCAGCGGCGACGGCCCGGCGCTGTCCAACGCGGCAAGCAACTTCAACAACATCGGTGTCTGGCTGCAGAAGTACAGCAAGGAATTCGGCGACAACGCGGTGAAGTCACTGTCCCAATGGGACGGTGACGCGGCGAACGCGGCGGGCGAGAAGCTGGCGAAGTTCGGGCAGGGCATCGACGGGATCGCGGCGCAGGCCGGGGACATCGCGCAGCTGCTGCAGATCTCCAGCATGGTGATGACGGTGATCGAGGAGTTCATCAAGGCGATCCTCACCGAGTTCATCACCTGGCTGGTCATGATCTGGATCCCCGCGCTGGCCGCGGCCGTCCCGACCTGCGGCGGCTCGACGGCGACGGCGGGCGGGCTGACGGCCACCCGCGCGGTCTCCACGACGTCGAAGGTGCAGAAGTTCCTGAACAAGCTCCGCCAGCTGCTCGACAAGATCAAGCAGTTCCTGGGCAAGCTCAAGGAGTTCTTCGGCAAGTGGAAGGGCAACTACAAGGACCTGATGGCCAACAACAAGGCCACCGCGCAGCTGGCGGCCGGGCCGGGCGCGTCCGCGTGGGGCAAGTTCGCCTCGAAGGACGGCGCCATGGGCGGCAGGCTCGCGGACGGGTTCGGTGAGCGGATGACGTCGGCCACGAAGAAGGCCGCGTTGAACACCGTCGGGCTCGGCAAGGCCACGAATCCGGACGGCAGCTGGAAGACGCCGGAGACAGGCAGGGAGAAGGGCGAGGTCGCGGCCGGCGTCACCGGGAAGGTCGGCACGTACACGTCGGGCGGGATCAAGGCCGGCGAGTACGGTTCCGTGGGTGACGACGAGCAGACGACCGAGGAGACCAGCGACAATCTGGACTTCTGAGCCGTGACCGGATGGATCGTCGCCATCGCCGCGGTGGCGCTGCCCCTCGTGCTGGCCGCTTGGTGGATCGCCGCCGGGGCGGCGAAGAAGCGCGGGCTGGCCAAGCTGGCCAAGGACCGGGGCTGGGACTTCTTCAGCGGTGCCCGGCTCGGGTCCTCGGGCGGGCGGCACGAGCAGGCCGCGACGGGCCGGGCGCCCGCCCCGTTGCGGCGGACCGGCGAGTCGATCGACCAGGCCGTGGTGGGCACCCACCGAGGGGTGCCCTTCGGCGTCTACCGGTACCACCAGCCGGGTGCCGGGTTCCGTCAGGACGGCACCCGGGAGTCCGGTTCGCTGCGGACGGTCGTGCACGTCGAGGTGGGGGCGGCCATGCCCGACTGCACGCTCTCGATCAGCGGATCCGAAGTGGACTGCTCGAATCCCGGATTCGTGCTGCGTCCCGAGGTCCGCGAATGGCTGCTGGCGAACGTGGGCCGGTGCCGCGAGTTCCACACGTCCGGCCGGACGGTGGCGGTGGTGCCGAAGTCGTTGCCGAGCGGCCCCCGGCTGCTGCGCACCTTGGACTACCTGACCGACGTCGCCGGCCAGGCACCCCTCAATCGCGTTTAGCGGGCTAAACGCGATCCGGCACGGCCGGGGCCAGGGACTTAGCGAAGTAGTGGTCCGCGAAGGGGTCTTCGTTGAAGGGCTCGACCGTCTCGTAGCCGAGGCGTGCGTACAGAGCCCTCGCCTCGACGAGGTCGTCGCGGGTGTCGAGGCGGATCAGTGTGGCCCCGAGGCCGCGGGCGACGTCTTCCGCGGCGGCCACGAGCAGCGCCGCGCCGCCCTTGCCGCGTTCGGACTTCCGCAGGAAGACGCGGGTGAGCTCGGCGATGTCGGGGGTCGCGACTCGCAGCCCGGCGCACCCGGCGAGGACCCCGTCGCGCCACGCGAGCAGGAAGGCGCCGGTCGGCGGGACGAGGTTCCGGCTGTGGTGTTCCTCGAGCGCGGCGTCGAGTTCCTCCTCGCTGACCTGGCGCCCGTAGTAGCGGGATGCGATCTCGTCGAGGTACTCACGCAGCAGCTGAGCGGCGTCCGGGTGATCGACGGGGGTGATTTCGAAGCTCCAGGTCATGCCTACATTCTGCCTATCCTGGCCACCGGTTTTCGCTGGGCGCCAGATCGCGATTAGGGGGCTAAACGCAGGTCAGGAGGGGGCCAGGCGGCCGGCGCAGGTGGCGACCTCGCCGGGAGCGGACTTCTCCGAGGTGACGACGGCGCCGCCCACGGCCACCCGGCATTCGACGGCGCCCTCGCCCTGCCCCATCAGCTGGACGGTCGGCGGGGTGCCGGTGTTCTTCCACGTGAGCTCCTTGCGCCACGGCAGTGTCACCTGCAGCTCCTGATGCACGAGCCCAAGCCCGTTCGAGTCGTAGACCACGGTCGCGGTCCCCGTCCCGGCGAGTTCGTACGCGATCCGCCAGTCGTTCGACACCGGCTGCGGCTGCGCCTGGCTGAGCGTCCGCGTGATCGTGCGATCCGGCCCCCGCGACGGCGCGGCCTCGATCGGCTCGCCGACCACGGCCACCGTCTCGGCCTGCGGCTCCTCGCCGCCGTTGAGCAGCACCACACAGGTCGCGAGCGCGGCCACCACGATCCCCGCGATGGCGATGCGCCCGATCAGTTGTCTGTCGGCCATCGGTCCTCCTGTCCGAAAGCGGCGGCGCGGCCCGAGAGCCGCGCCGCCGCGGAAGTCAGGACGGCAGCAGCCGGCCGGGTACGCCGTTGAGGGACTGGATGAGGCCCAGCACCGGGACGCCGAGCGGCGCGAACGTCCAGATGTTGTCGAGGTCGCTCGTGTCGGGTTCGTCGACGACCACGACATCGTTCGGGGCATCCTGGACGGCGAGCGCCGGAGCGGCCGAGCCGAGCACGACGAGGCCGGCGAGCGCCGCGCCGGTGACCGCGCGGACGAAGGTCTTCTTCATGAGATTCTCCTTTGCTGGTAACGGTTTTACGAAATCGGCGTGATGATCCCGTAGATCGGGGCGAGGACGTCGGTGGGCACGGGGACGGTCGGGCCGAGCAGTCCGCCGAGGTCGAGACCGGGGATCAGCCAGACCGCGGGGCCGTCGCCACCGGTCGGCAGCGGGTCGGCCGAGGCGACCCCGCCGGCGAGTCCGGACAGCGCGCCCGCGACGGCGAGCGGCAGCAGCACACGGGCCGTGATTCGCTTCATTTCTTCTCCCATTCTTTCGTTGAAATCGAACTTCACCGCAGTACCGAACTGACCGGCACGATCGTTCCGTCGGGGATCCATTGCCCCGCGTAGTTCCGGTCCGCGATCATCCCGACGGCGTGCGGTTCGCCCGGGTACATCGGCATGGCGTTGACCTGCGCCGCCGCGAAGATCTGGACATCGCCGTTGATGGACCTCCACTGGTCGCCCAGCCAGCTCCGGAACCCGCCGAGCGTGGGACTTTCGCCGCCGAAGGCGTTGCCCGCGGCGACCGCGAAACTCACGGCGACCTGCTCGCGCGGGTCGAACCTCAACGGCACCGAAGAACTCGCGACGGAGTTGACGATCGGCCCGTTCAGGAGCCAAGGCGCCAGGTACAGGCCGTATTGATGGGTCGGCTTGAGCCGTTGGGACTCGGCCGCGCGGGTCATCGCCGTGTAGCCACCCGCCCAGCCGGACACGACGACCAGCGCGGTGTTCGGCCCCGCCTCGGCCTGCACCGGCAGACCGGAACGCGCGGCGGTCTCTCGGACCAGCTTCGCGGCGGCCACGCCGCGCCGCGAGCTGTCCTCGACGAGAGTGAGCGCGGAAGGTTTGCGCCCGGCGAGGAATTCGACGAGCTTGACGAGAGAACCGCTGTCCTCACTCGAAAGCGCGTCCGCAGGGCATGAGGTGAGGACTTCACGACGGTCGGCGATCAGGCCGCCCAGCGCCGCCGAAGCACACTCCGGTGCGTCCGCGTCCTCGATGGCGAGGCCCGCCTCCTCCCCCGCGTCGACCTCGATCTTCGTCTTTTCCTCACCGCGGCTGATGACGAGGTCGCTGCGTCCCTTCGGCAAGTCGACCTCGGCCCAGGTGCCCTCGGCGCCGGGCCGCACGATGGCCTTGCCGACCAGGCCGCCTTCGATTCCGGCGGACAGGTCTTCTCCCGCGCTCGCGGGGAAATGGACGAGGTTCTTGCCGGGCCGCTGCGGACTCACCAGCACGGGGAATCGCTGCTCACCGAGTGAGGCGTCGGCGAGCAGCGCGACACCGGGAACCGGGAGCTCAGGCGGTTTGGGAATGGCCGCGAGGGCGCTCCAGGCAACGAAGGCGACGGCCACGGCGACCGCGCCGAACCGATAGGCGCGCGTGGGATCGTTGCGGGAGAAGAAGAAACCGGCGGCGACCGGCAGCACAGCGGCCACCAGCAAGGTGAGGCCGAAAAGTGTGCCGTAGATCCGGCGGTCGAAACCGAGTCCCGAAGTGAACAGCTGGACAGTCCCCGCGACGACGAGAAGTCCGCCGAGTGTCAGGGAAAGCGGGCCGAGCCGGAAGTTCGTCTGGCGCCACTGATCGGCGGGAACCCAGACGGAGAGAACGGTGACGCCGAACCACAAGGCCGCGGCCGCGACATAAACGGTGTCGATGGCGAACTCGACACCTGTCCGCCCGAGCGAGGTTTCGAGCACCACCAGCGCGGCGAGAGCGAGGGCGGCCCAGCGGCCTGCCGAAGGCCTGCGGATCAGGACGGGAATGGCCAGCGCGAGCACGAGATGCACGATCAGCGCGATGACGTTGACGTCGGTCGCGAAGGCGGAAACCGCGGCGAGCGTGGCGGAAACCCCACCGAGGACGGCGATGGTGAGCCGGAGCCGTCGGGGCAGTTCACCCACCAGCGGACGAAGGATTCCCGTGCCGGCAAGGAAAGCGGTCGCCAGCAGGAGGCCGAGCCGGAGCAGGACCAGTGCGATGCCGACTCCGGCCGCACCCGAGCTCGCCGGTATGACGTGGTGATCCATGGGGACCTTCTCCGAGTAGTCCGGCGGAACCGTGGGCGGCGGGGTGTGCCCGCCGCCCACGGCCTTCCGCGCCGAGCAGGGTTACTTGAGATCCGCGTCCGCCACGACGAACAGTTCGGAGTGCGGCTTGGCGTTGCCGAAGGACCCGTGCGGCCAGGTCTTCCGGTTGAAGTTGATCCCGACCTGTCCGGTGAACTCGTCACGGAAGTTCTGGTCGACCGCGACCTTTCCGTCCTCGCCGAGGTTCAGCAGATTGACCTTGTGGTCACCGTCCAAACCGGACCGTGCGACGAAGTAGTTCGACACCGCGAGATGCTGCGGCTTGTCGGTTTCGTGGTAGAAGCCGTCGTCACCGAGCACGAAGTTGTCGTACGCGCCCCAGTGCGGGCCGCCGCCGGGCGTACCCGGGTTGATCGGCGCGGCGCCGACGACGGTCGGCAGGTCGCCGCCACCGCCCTGCTGGGACTTCTCCTTCGTGTCGATCCGGCCCTTGATGTTCTCGACCTTGTCGCCGGCGGCGACCAGCTTCTGGATGTCGAGGACGTACACGCCGCCGGTGGTGCCGGGGTCGTGCGGGCCGAGGGCGCCCTTGGAGCGTCCGGTGATCGCGCGGTAGAGGTACTTGTCGTCGGGGCTGGTCTGGATCCAGCCACCGTTGGAGCCACCGCCGTTGGAGTCGTTGTTCGGGTGGATCGCCTTGTTGGCGGCGCCGTCGTCGAACACCTGGATCCAGTGCGGTTCCTTGGCGGTGATGTCCGGTGTGTAGAACACCGCGCCGCCCTGCATCGTCTGGGCGAACGCGCCCTTGTGACCGGGCAGGTTGGTCACCGTGGTCTCCATGACCGCGCGGCTTTCCGCATGCAGCGGGTCCGCGGGATCGGCCCTCGGGCCGTCCGGCAGGTACGAGACCGCCTTGAGCTTCGGCTTGTTGCGGTCGGAGATGTCCCACGTGCGGACGGTCGGCCGCCGCAGATACGGCGACGGCTGCTTCACCGGGTCGAGGATGATGTTGCGCGGCTCGGCGTAGTCGCTGGTGACCAGGGTGTTGAGGTCCTCGCGGGCCTGGATGCCGTGCGGGTTGGCGCAGGTCGGCTTGTCCAGCTGCGGGAGGTTGTCGCACAGCTTCTTGTTGTCGCCCTGCGGTGTGGCCGCCGGGGACTCGGACAGCACCTGCGCGTTCTGGTCGAAGCGGACGACCTCGCCGGGACTTCCGGCGAAACCGTTGCCCACCACGGTGGAACCGTTGGCGTAGGTGTGCGGGCCGGGCACGACCGGACCGCCCATGTACGTGCCGTACGCGGTGCCGTCCTTGAGCACCCAGTACGCGTCCGGCACGGAGCCGCCGAGGGTCTGGGTCGGGAGGCTGACGCCCTTGAGCTTCAGCTGCGGCAACGCGGAGACGTCGAAGGCGTACGTCGCGGCGGCGAACAGCGCGCCGGCGTAGATCGTGTCTCCCTTGTGCCACACGTACTGCATGTGATGCGGCTCGTTCTCGACGAGCGGTCCGACGGTGGCGGTGTTGACGACCTTGCCGTACGTCGGCGAACCCTGCGTCGCATCGATCACGGCGAGGAAGTCCGGACCGGGCAACGCGTTCTTGATCTTGTTCAGGCCGCCGCCGAGCGAACCCGGCAGGTTCTTGACGTCCTTGACCAGGGTGTCGGCGATGTTCTCGTCACCGGCCCAGACCAGCAGCCACTTCTTGCGCTTGCCGTCCGCGCTCCGGGACGCCGCGACGTCCTTGGACACCAGGTGGTTCTGGACCCAGTACTCCTTGCCGTCGGCCGCCTTCTTCGCGTCCTTGACGACCTGGACGTCGGCGTAAGCGCTCGTCGTGGAGCCGGTATAGGTCACCGTTCCCACGGCGAGCGCCGCCGCCAAGGCGCCGATCACCACTTTTCGCCACTTTGGCGAGTTGGATAGCATTCTTTCTCCCTGTTTCGCTACCGAAGCGCCAGACAATTGGCACACCTCTCCCCCTTTTCGCACAGGCGTCACCGGCACGGATCCAAGGGAAAGCAATCAGCCGCCGGTTCCAGTACGAAACCGTTGCGGCACAGCGGAAAGCGTCAGCGTACGAGGAACCGTCGCAGCCGTTGCGAATACGCTGATCAAGTAAGCCCGGAAAGGGTCAGGAATCCATACACAGCGCGCTGGCTTGCTGCCGCAAGTCGACGTGCCGGCGCCACACCAAGGCGACTGGGGATTGCATGGGCGAAATACTCGTGTGAAGCCGCTGGAGTGTCAATCTCGTGATCAAAGAATGAGACACCCCACGGCAGGGTGAATTTCCCACGATGCGGATGGGCCGTTGAGCCGAACGGGTGGCGGTTTTCCGCGTAGTGGGAATTAGGCCACCTGGCGGCACTACCGCAGGTCACAACGGACCAGTAACCCGCCCGCTCACCCCGCAGCGGCGTTACGAGTTCGTTACCCAATCCCGGGAACTCTGATGCCGAGAAGCCTGCAGGGCGCAGCGCGACACCGGAGCTTTCGCGCCGCCGTCGCGCTGCGCCCACCCGGCCCCCGACCTGCGCTCGCCCGACGCAGATCGCGATTAGGGGGCTAAACGCAGGTCGGGCCGGGCAAAGGGAAAGCCCCCGGTCTGGGATCGACCGGGGGCTTTCTCGGGGTGTGTAGCTGTTATTCGGCAGGCTGACGACGGCGGCGGGCGCCGAAGGCCAGAACCCCTCCGAGGCCCAGCGCGGCAAGCGCGAGCACGCCGAGCCAGATCACGTCGGCGCCGGTGCTGGCCAGCCCCGAACCACCCTGTCCGCCACCGGTGCCCTGTCCGGCGGGCGTGGTCGTCGGAGCCAGGGTTTCGGATTTGCCGCAGTCCGCGGGCTGTGTGGGCACGGTGGGCGCGGGCGCCTCACCGGGTTCGGCCTCCACTCGCACCTGCCACGGCTTGTCCTCCGGCCCGGCGACATGGATCGACCTCGGGTTCTCGTACTGGATCCGCCATCCCTGCGGCGTCAGGAGGTACACCTTGTACTCCGGCCCCGGCACCACCTTGCGGAACTCGAAGCGGCCTTCGGCGTCGGTCGTCCGCTCACCGATGACAGGGCACTTCCCATCGGAGACGAGCACGACCTTGACCCCGCTCACGCCCTTCGGCTCACCCTGGCCGGCGAGGTGAACCACGTCACCGACGACGGTGGCCAAGGCTCCAGGGACGGCCGCCTGGTCGTGGGCGTTCGCGTGACCGTCGTTATCGACGTCGCGGTAACCGAAGTCGCAGCTCACCGTGACCACGCCACTGTGGACAGTGGCGTCCGGCACCTTTTCGGATACGTCGATCGCGCGAGTCTCGCCGGGCGCGATCGTCACCCCGTTCCCGAGGTATCCGAGGTCTCCCCAACTCGCGCCGCCCTTCAACGCGTAGCCGGATCCGAAGCGGTCACAACCGGAGACGATGCCTGTGAGCGGGATCGAACCAGAGTTGGTCAAGGTCACGGTGACGTGCGCGAGATCGCCGGATTTGTAGCTGTCCTGGGTGAAGGCCATCGACGCTTTCAACGCGCCGTTCAGCGGCGGTGCTCCGCGAACGAGCAGATCCTTCAAGTCCGGCCCGATCCGCACGATCTCGAACGGGAAGTGCCAACCCTTGAGTTCGACGCCGCCGAGGTAGAACTTCGCGGCCGGGACATCGCCGAAGTCGATCTTCCCGGCCGCGTCGCTCGTGGCCTCGTACGTGGTGGAGCCGTTGAAGTACCTCAGGGTGAGGGTGATTCCGGACAGCTGTTCGCCGTCGTCGGCTCGGCCGTCGCCGTTCTTGTCGCCGAACACGACGCCCTTCGCGTGCCCGGAGACCTTGACGATGTCGACGGACTCCTTGAATTCCCCGGCGCCTGCCCCGGTGCCGTCTTGAACGTAGCCGCGGACGACGGTCTTGGCAGCGGTGAGATCTTGGATCTGCCCGGCGACCTTGACCTCGAAAGTCTCTCCTGCCTCAAGCGTCTTACCGGACCTGAGGCGGTCCAGTTCTCCCCAGCCGGGATCGGACGGGACCGACAGGTCGGACGGATCGCTGATGAAAGGGACCACCTTGAGGCCCACAGCGCGGGCGGTGCCGGTGTTCTTGACCTTGAAAGTGAAGGTGACGTTCTCGTCGGTCCGGAATTCGCTCTTGTCGAAGACCAGTGAAGATACGAGCTGCGGCCGTTCGGCCTGCGGCTTCGGCGCCACCGGAGGTGCGCTTTCCGCAACCGACGAACTAGGCGGCGGAGTGGAACTCGCCGGTGCTTCGGATGTCGCCGGCGCACTCGATGCCGGTGACGAAGGTGCCGGATCCGCTCCGGCGGGCGTGGCCAATACGCCCGTCAATGCCGCCGCCGCGGCGAAGGTCGCGAGATAGACCGCCCCAGTACGAAAGCTCGATCTACCGCCTGGTGATTTGTTCACGCAGAGTCACCCCTGATTACCCAGATGGAAATGCGCATAGCCCCCGAACCGCGTAGAACTGAATCACCCTATCGGGGTTCACGAAGAGCCAGTACCTATTTCAAGTGGCTTAGGTTGTCGGCATACGAGAAAGCCCCCGGTGTGAGACCGGGGGCTTTCTCGTGATGGTCGCTGTTTACTCGACAGGCCTGCGACGGCGGCGGGCACCGAAGATCAGAACCGCGCCGAGACCCAGCGCGGCCAGCGCCAGCGCACCGAGCCAGATCACGTCGGCTCCGGTGCTGGCCAGCCCCGAACCGCCCTGTCCGCCGCCGGAACCCTGCTCTCCGCCCGGCGCACCAGGTACCGGAGTGGTGGTACCGGGCTTGCCACAGGTCGAAGGCTGGGCGGGCACGGCAGGAAGCGGAGCCTCGCCTTTCTCGGCCTCGACGAACGTCCGGCCGACGTTGTCCTCCGGGCCCACGACAAGGATCGACGTCGGATTGTCGTACTTGATCCGCCAGCCCTGAGGGGGCAGGAAGTACAGGCTGTAGTCCGGCCCAGGCGCTACCTTGCGGAACTCGAAGTGTCCCTTTTCGTCGGTCGTCGTCTCACCCGCGACCGGGCAGTCACCCTTGGAGACGAGTACGACCTTGACGCCGGAAAGACCTTCTCGGGGCTTGTCCGGGCCTGCGTTGTGCACGACTTCCCCGACGACGGAGGCGACACCACCCGGCACCGCCGCTCTGGCATGGGCCGTGGCGTGGTTGTCGATGTCGACCTCGCCATAGCCGAAGTCACACTCCACCCCGACATAGCCGACGTTGAGCGCGGCGCCCGGCACCTTCTCCGACACGTCGAACGTCCTCGTCTGTCCCGGAGCGATCGTGGCGCCGTCCGTGCCGGAGTCGAGTTCTCCCCAACCGGACCTGCCTTTGAGAGCATGGTCGGCACCCGCGCGATTGCATGCGGCCACGATGCCGCTGAGCGGGACCGTTCCGGAGTTGGTCAGCGTCACGGAGACATGCGCGGTCTCACCAGGCTGATAGGTGTCCTTGGCGAAGGCCAGCGATGCTTTCAACGCGCCGTTCAACGGCGGCGAGCCTCGAAGGAGCAAGTCCTTCTCACCGGGCTCGATCTTGACGAGCTTGGACGGGAACAACCAGCCCTTGATCACCTCGCCACCGAAGCGATACTCGGCAGCGGGGACATCACCGAACTCGATCCGACCGCCCGCATCGCTCGTGGCGGTGAAATTGGTGGGGCCATAGTTGTATTGCAGCTTGAGGGTTATGCCGTCCAGCTTTTCCCCGTCGTCGAGCGTGCCGCTGCCGTTCTTGTCGCCATAGACGACACCCGTCACGCGGCCGGTCTCTTTGGTGATCTTCGTGGTGCCGGAGAACTCACCGACCCTGAACCTGCTGTCGTCGAAGATGTTTCCCTGCACGACGGCGGAGGAGCTCTCGAGGTCCTTGACCTTCCCGGCGATCGGGAGCTCGAAGCTCTCGCCCGGCTTGAGGTTCTTTTTCTCCCGTCCGAGCACGAGCGGTCCCCAGCCCGGTTCGTGGGGGACCACCAAATCGGTCGGCTCACTGAACGACTGGGAGACCCAGATCCCGTTCGCGTCGACGGTGCCGACATTTTTGATCTTGAAAGTAAAACGGACGTCCTCGTCGGTCCGATAAGACAGCTTGTCGAAGACGGCCGAGGCCTCGATTTTCGCTCGCTCGGCCTGCGGTTTCGGCGCCGCGGGAGCCGAGCTCTCCGCAGGTGGCACGCTGGGCGACGGAGTCGTGGAACTCGACGGCGCCTCGGATGTCGCCGGTGTGGTGGAGACAGGCGCCGAAGGCTCCGGATCCGCTACAGCGGGCGTGGCGTACACGCCGGTCAATGCCGCCATGGCGGCGAAAAGGACAACCCCAGTACGCGCGATGGATCTCGCGCCAGGTCTTTTGCTCACGCAGAGTCTCCCCAGATAACCCAATGGAATGCGCACAGCCCCCGAGCCGCGTGGAACCAGATCAATTTAACGAGTTCCGCAGGGGGCGCCTACCTATTTCGGGTGAAGGGGTTCAAACTGGAACATTCCGGGAACGGGAAGGGCCCCCGCCGGATCGGCGGGGGCCCTTCTCGTGGATTTCGCTTCGGTCAGCGGAAGTCGCGGCCGAAGTCGTAGTCGTCCAGCGGCACCGCGGCGCCCGGCGTGGAGCCGAACACATCCGGGGTGTAGTAGCCGTCGTCGTAGGACGGGATCGCGTAAGCGGCGACCCGCGCCTCCTCGGTCGGCTGCACCTGGATGTTGCGGTACTTGTTGATCCCGGTACCGGCCGGGATCAGCTTACCGATGATCACGTTCTCCTTGAGGCCCACGAGCTTGTCCGAGCGGCCGTTGATGGCCGCGTCGGTCAGGACACGCGTGGTCTCCTGGAACGAGGCCGCCGACAGCCACGAGTCCGTGGTCAGCGAGGCCTTCGTGATCCCCATCAGCACCGGACGACCCGAGGCGGGCTCGCCGCCTTCGGCGACCGACGCCCGGTTCTTCGCCTCGAACTTGGTCCGCTCGGGCAGCTCGCCCGGCAGGAAGTCCGTGGCACCGGAGTCGATGATCGTCACCCGGCGCAGCATCTGCCGGACGATGACCTCGATGTGCTTGTCGTGGATCGACACACCCTGCGCCCGGTACACCTTCTGGACCTCGTCAACCAGGTGCATCTGCGCCTCGCGCGGTCCCATGACCCGCAGGACCTCGTGCGGGTCCGGCGTGCCTTCGAGCAGCTGCTGACCGACGTTGACCCGGTCACCGTCGCCCAGCGGGCCGTTCGGGGTGTTCGCGAGCCGCTGACGCTTGGACAGCTTGTCGAAGACGATCTCTTCGCTGCCGTCGTCCGGGATCAGCGTGATCTTCCAGAACCGCTCGCTCTCCTCGATGCGCACCCGGCCATCGACGTCGGCGATCGGCGCCTTGCCCTTCGGGACCCGGGCCTCGAACAGCTCCTGGACACGGGGCAGACCGGTCGTGATGTCGTCACCGGCGACACCACCCTGGTGGAACGTACGCATCGTCAGCTGCGTACCCGGCTCACCGATCGACTGGGCCGCGACGATACCCACGGCCTCGCCGACGTCGACGAGCTGACCGGTCGCCATGGACCGGCCGTAGCAGGTGGCGCAGATACCGACGGCCGACTCGCAGGTCAGCACCGAGCGCACCTTGACCTTGGAGATCCCGCTCGAGATGAGCTTGTCGATCGCCGGGTCACCGATGTCGTCACCGGCGTTGAGCACGACGTTGCCCTTGGCGTCGACCGCGTCGGTCGCCAGGTTCCGCGCGTACACGCTGGTCTCGACGTGCTGGTCGCGCAGGACCTTGCCGTCGCCGATGTCCTCGCCGATCGGCATGTTGATGCCGCGGGTGGTGCCACAGTCGACCTCGCGGACGATGACGTCCTGCGACACGTCCACCAGACGACGGGTCAGGTAACCCGAGTCGGCGGTACGGAGCGCCGTGTCCGCCAGACCCTTACGGGCACCGTGCGTCGCGATGAAGTACTCCGCCACCGACAGGCCTTCACGGAAGTTGGCCTTGATCGGACGCGGGATGTACTCACCCTTCGGGTTCGACACCAGACCACGCATACCGGCCAGCGACCGGACCTGCGTCATGTTGCCCGCCGCGCCCGACTTCACGATCATCGCGATCGGGTTGTCGTCCGGCAGCGCCGTCTCCATGATCTTGTGGACCTCTTCGGTGGCCTGCGTCCACACCTTGACGAGCTCGTTGTTGCGCTCGGCGTGCGACAGCTGACCACGCTGGTACCGCTTCTCGACCTGGTCGGCCTTGCCTTCGTACTCGTCCAGAATGGCCTTCTTGCCGGTCGGGACGAGAACGTCGGAGATCGCGACCGTGACGCCCGAACGGGTCGCCCAGTAGAAACCGGCGTCCTTCAGGCGGTCCAGGGTCTGCGCGACCTGGGTCATCGAGTAGCGCTCGGCGAGGTCGTTCACGATCGCGGCCTGACGCTTCTTCGGCATCGGCTCGTTGATGAACGGGTAGTCCGCCGGCAGCAGCTCGTTGAACAGCACGCGGCCCAGGGTGGTCTCGGCCAGCCACATCTTGCCCGGCTCCCAGCCCTTCTCCGCGAGCGCCGCTTCGTCGGCCTTGGCGGGCTGACGGTCGGTGATGCGGATCTTGACCGGGGCGTGCAGGCTCAGCGCCTTGCGGTCGAACGCCATGATCGCCTCGGCGGGCGACGAGTACGCGTTGCCCGCGCCCTCGGCGTTCTCGTTCAGGCGGGTCAGGTGGAACAGACCCGTCACCATGTCCAGTCGCGGCATGGCGAGCGGACGGCCCGACGCCGGCGAAAGGATGTTGTTCGCCGACAGCATCAGGATGCGGGCCTCGGCCTGCGCCTCCGCGGACAGCGGGAGGTGCACGGCCATCTGGTCACCGTCGAAGTCCGCGTTGAACGCTTCGCAGACCAGCGGGTGCAGCTGGATGGCCTTGCCTTCGACCAGCTGCGGCTCGAAGGCCTGGATACCGAGGCGGTGCAGGGTCGGCGCACGGTTCAGCATCACCGGGTGGCCGGTGATGACCTCTTCGAGCACGTCCCACACCTGCGGACGCGACCGCTCCACCATCCGCTTGGCGGACTTGATGTTCTGCGCGTGGTTCAGGTCGACCAGCCGCTTCATGACGAACGGCTTGAACAGCTCGAGCGCCATGTCCTTCGGCAGACCGCACTGGTGCAGCTTCAGCTGCGGACCGACGATGATGACCGAACGGCCCGAGTAGTCGACACGCTTGCCGAGCAGGTTCTGACGGAACCGGCCCTGCTTGCCCTTGAGCAGGTCGGACAGCGACTTCAGCGGACGGTTACCGGGACCGGTGACCGGGCGGCCGCGACGGCCGTTGTCGAACAGCGCGTCGACGGCCTCCTGCAGCATCCGCTTCTCGTTGTTGACGATGATCTCGGGCGCGCCGAGGTCGATCAGCCGCTTCAACCGGTTGTTCCGGTTGATCACCCGGCGGTAGAGGTCGTTCAGGTCGGAGGTGGCGAACCGGCCACCGTCGAGCTGGACCATCGGGCGCAGGTCCGGCGGGATCACCGGGACGGCGTCGAGCACCATGCCGCGCGGGTCGTTGCCGGTGGCCTGGAAGGCCGCGACGACCTTGAGCCGCTTCAGCGCGCGGAGCTTCTTCTGCCCCTTGCCGTTGCGGATGGTGTCGCGCAGGCTCTCGGCCTCCGCGGCGACGTCGAACTCGGTGGCCAGCTTCTGGATGGCCTCCGCGCCCATGCCGCCGGTGAAGTACTCGCCGTAGCGGTCGACGAGCTCGCGGTAGAGCAGCTCGTCGGCGATCAGCTGACGGGTGTCGAGCTTCGTGAAGGTCGTCCAGACCTCCTCGAGACGGTCCAGCTCGCGACCGGCGCGGTCACGCAGCTGACGCATCTCGCGCTCGCCGCCTTCCTTGACCTTGCGGCGGACGTCGGACTTGGCGCCCTCCGCCTCCAGCTCGGCCAGGTCGGCTTCCAGCTTCTGCGCCCGTGCCTCGATGTCCGCGTCGCGCTTGGTCTCGAGGTTCTTGCGCTCGACACCGATCTCGTTCTCGAGGGTCGGCAGGTCGTTGTGCCGCAGCTCGGTGTTCACACCGGTGATCACGTAGGCCGCGAAGTAGATGATCTTCTCGAGGTCCTTCGGCGCCAGGTCGAGCAGGTAGCCCAGGCGGGAGGGAACACCCTTGAAGTACCAGATGTGGGTGACGGGAGCGGCCAGCTCGATGTGGCCCATCCGCTCACGACGCACCTTGGCGCGGGTGACCTCGACGCCACAGCGCTCGCAGATGATGCCCTTGAAGCGGACTCGCTTGTACTTACCGCAGTAGCACTCCCAGTCCCGGGTCGGGCCGAAGATCTTCTCGCAGAAGAGGCCGTCCTTCTCGGGCTTGAGCGTCCGGTAGTTGATGGTCTCCGGCTTCTTCACCTCGCCGAAGGACCACTGACGAATGTCGTCGGCGGTGGCGAGGCCGATGCGGAGCTCATCGAAGAAGTTGACGTCCAGCACGTCTTTACATCCCCTTGGGGTTGATGCGACTAGAGGAGTTGGCGAGCGGAGGCGGGAGCCCACGGGAGGCAGGCTCCCGCCTCATCGCGGGTCAGTGCACGACGTCGTCCACCGAGGGCGACTCGTTGCGGGACAGGTTGATGCCGAGGTTGGCCGCGGCACGCTCGAGGTCCTCGTCGTCGGAGTCGCGCATCTCGATCGCGGCGCCGTCGCTGGACAGCACCTCGACGTTGAGGCAGAGCGACTGGAGCTCCTTCAGGAGCACCTTGAACGACTCGGGGATACCCGGCTCGGGGATGTTCTCCCCCTTGACGATGGCCTCGTACACCTTGACGCGGCCGACCACGTCGTCCGACTTGATCGTCAGGAGCTCCTGCAGGGTGTATGCGGCGCCGTACGCCTGCATCGCCCAGCACTCCATCTCGCCGAATCGCTGGCCACCGAACTGCGCCTTACCACCCAGCGGCTGCTGCGTGATCATCGAGTACGGACCGGTGGACCGGGCGTGGATCTTGTCGTCGACCAGGTGGTGCAGCTTCAGGATGTACATGTAGCCGACCGAGACCGGGTACGGGAACGGCTCGCCGGAGCGGCCGTCCAGCAGCGTGGCCTTGCCGTTCTGCTTGACCATGCGCTCGCCGTCGCGGTTCGGCTTGGTCGCGCCGAGCAGCCCGGTGAGCTCCTCTTCCTTGGCGCCGTCGAACACCGGGGTCGCGGTGTTCGTGCCGGGGTCGACGTCGTAGAGCTCCTCGTTGAGGTTCTTCGCCCAGTCCGGGTTGCCCTCGATCTTCCACCCCTGCGACGCCAGCCAGCCCAGGTGAAGCTCCAGGACCTGGCCGATGTTCATACGACGCGGGACACCGTGGGTGTTCAGGATGATGTCGACGGGCGTGCCGTCCTCCATGAACGGCATGTCCTCGGCGGGGAGGATCTTGCCGATGACACCCTTGTTCCCGTGGCGGCCGGCGAGCTTGTCGCCCGGCTGGATCTTCCGCTTCTGGGCCACGTAGACGCGGACCAGTTCGTTGACGCCCGGGGGCAGCTCGTCGTCGTCCTCGCGCGAGAACACGCGGATGCCGATGACCTTGCCGGTCTCACCGTGCGGCACCTTCAGGGAGGTGTCGCGGACCTCACGGGCCTTCTCGCCGAAGATCGCGCGGAGCAGGCGCTCCTCCGGGGTCAGCTCGGTCTCACCCTTGGGCGTGACCTTGCCGACCAGGATGTCGCCGTCGCGGACCTCGGCACCGATGCGGATGATGCCGCGCTCGTCGAGGTCGGCGAGGACCTCCTCGGAGACGTTCGGGATGTCCCGGGTGATCTCCTCGGCGCCCAGCTTGGTGTCGCGGGCGTCGATCTCGTGCTCCTCGATGTGGATCGACGTGAGCACGTCGTCCTGCACCAGGCGCTCGGAGAGGATGATCGCGTCCTCGTAGTTGTGGCCCTCCCACGGCATGACCGCGACGAGCAGGTTCTTGCCGAGCGCCATCTCACCGTTCTCGGTGGACGGGCCGTCGGCGATGACCTGCCCCTGCTCGACCCGGTCGCCCTCGTTGACGATCGGGCGGTGGTTGAAGCAGGTGCCGTGGTTCGAGCGACGGAACTTGTACAGTCCGTAGCTCTTCCGCGTGCCGTCGTCGTGCATGATCGTGATCAGGTCGGCCGAGAGCTCCTCGACCACACCGGCCTGCTCGGCGACGAGCACGTCACCGGCGTCCACCGCGGCGCGCAGCTCCACACCGGTGCCGACGTACGGCGCCTGGTTGCGGAGCAGCGGAACGGCCTGACGCTGCATGTTCGCGCCCATGAGCGCGCGGTTCGCGTCGTCGTGCTCGAGGAACGGGATCATCGCCGTCGCGACCGAGACCATCTGCCGCGGCGAGACGTCCATGTAGTCCACGTCCAGCGGGTCGATCAGCTCGACCTCGCCGCCCTTCTTACGGACCAGGACGCGGTCTTCGACGAAGGTGCCGTCTTCCGAGATCGGCGCGTTCGCCTGCGCCTTCACGTAGCGGTCTTCCTCGTCCGCGGTGAGGTAGTCGACCTGGTCGGTGACGCGGCCCTCGACGACCTTGCGGTACGGGGTCTCGATGAAACCGAACGGGTTGACCCGCGCGTACGAGCAGAGCGAACCGATCAGGCCGATGTTCGGGCCTTCCGGCGTCTCGATCGGGCACATGCGGCCGTAGTGCGACGGGTGGACGTCACGGACCTCCATGCCGGCGCGCTCACGCGACAGACCACCCGGGCCGAGGGCGGACAGACGACGCTTGTGCGTCAGCCCCGACAGCGGGTTGTTCTGGTCCATGAACTGCGACAGCTGCGAAGTACCGAAGAACTCCTTGATCGCCGCCACGACGGGACGGATGTTGATCAGGGTCTGCGGCGTGATCGCCTCGACGTCCTGGGTGGTCATCCGCTCGCGGACGACGCGCTCCATCCGGGACAGACCCACGCGGATCTGGTTCTGGATGAGCTCGCCGACGGTGCGGAGACGACGGTTGCCGAAGTGGTCGATGTCGTCGGTCTCGACCGGGATGACCTGGTCGCCGACGGTCGCCTTGTCCTCGCCCGCGTGCAGGCGGACCAGGTACTCGATCGTCGAGACGATGTCCTCTTCGGTCAGTGTCCCGGTGTCGTACGGCGTGGTCAGGCCGAGCTTCTTGTTCAGCTTGTACCGGCCGACCTTCGCCAGGTCGTAGCGCTTCGGCTTGAAGAACAGGTTCTCCAGCAGCGTCTGCGCGCTCTCCTTCGTGGGCGGTTCGCCCGGGCGCAGCTTGCGGTAAATGTCGAGCAGCGCCTCGTCGGTGCCGGCGGTGTGGTCCTTCTCGAGGGTGGCGAGCAGCGTCTCGGAGAACGAGAAGCGCTCACGGATCGCCTCGGTGGTCCAGCCCAGCGCCTTCAGCAGCACGGTGACCGGCTGGCGGCGCTTGCGGTCGATGCGGACGCCGACGGTGTCGCGCTTGTCGACGTCGAACTCGAGCCAGGCACCCCGGCTCGGGATGACGCGGACGTTGAAGACGTCCTTGTCGGTGGTCTTGTCGACGCTGGTGTCGAAGTACACACCCGGCGAACGGACCAGCTGGGACACGACGACACGCTCGGTGCCGTTGATGACGAAGGTGCCCTTGTCGGTCATCACCGGGAAGTCGCCCATGAAGACCGTCTGGCTCTTGATCTCGCCGGTGTTGTTGTTCACGAACTCGGCGGTCACGAACAGCGGGGCCGCGTACGTCATGTCCTTGTCCTTGCACTCCTCGACGGAGGCCTTGACCTCGTCGAAGCGCGGGTCGGAGAAGGACAGCGACATGGATCCGGAGAAGTCTTCGATCGGCGAGATCTCGTTGAGGACCTCTTCCAGGCCGCCGACCGGGTTTTCTTCACCTTCTTCGACGCGGCGTTCGAACCACGCCTCGTCGCCGGTGAACCATTCAAAGGACCTGATCTGCACGTCGAGCAGGTTCGGGGTGCTGAGCGGCTCGCGAATCTTTGCGAAGGAGACCCGCTTGGGGGCTCCCGGGATTCCCGTGGACTCCGAGCGAGATACAGCCGAGGTGGTCGCAGCAGTGGCCTGGTTCGCGGGAGAGACTGCCAAGATGCGTCCTTCCGGGGACAATGAGCGGTGAGCAGCCGCGTCAGCAACAGCTGATGCGGTCTGTCAAGGGTGCCGTGTGCCCACTATCCTAACTACCGGCTCCGGGCAGCCTGAAAGAGGGCAGCGCAAAGAAGCAGTCTAGCCCGAACGTCGCGGTCTGTCCAGGGGGCGCTCCCGATGGGGCCCAGCCTGCATCGCAACGTCTTCAGGTATGCCTCTCCTCGGCCTCCCCGGACCGTCCCTCCCGCAAGGGCACCGCCGGTTCTCACCGTTGCCAGTAAGCGTGACCCCACAGGGGCTCTGAGTCAAGATGCCGCGCGGTGGTCCCGCCGGTTGGCGCAGCGTCGAAGTAGCTTCGGGCGGGGTGCTTCACAGGACGATCATCCTGGTTACCGTCCGGTACGCGCAGGTGACGGCGCCGGGGCGCCGACCTGCGTTTAGCGGGCTAAACGCGATCCTGACCCGAGGCGCTTCGGGGGCCGCTGGGTCGGGCGGCGGGGTGCTTGGGGGCGGCACTCGGCGTTTCGGGGCGTGTGGCGGCTGTGATCGGTGAGTCTTCTGGTGCGGCGCACAGGGAGGGCCGCCCGGATCGCGTTTAGCGGGCTAAACGCGACGCGTCGGGGCGTGGCTGCGGGGACTGGGTGGGGTCGGGAGGTCGTGAGTGCGTTGGGTCGTTCTAACGACCCGAAGCACTCACGAGCCCACCGGAGGCCCTGGACCCGGCGGATCGCGTTTAGCCCGCTAAACGCGATCCGCCGGGCGCTGCCAGACTGGCCGCGTGTGCGAAATGTGCGAGCAGGACGCCAGTGCCGAGATGCCGCCGTCGATGCCCCCGGTCTTCTTGCGGCCGGAGGCCGAGCTACGGCTGGCCGCCGAGCGGAGCCCCCTCCTCGACGATCTCCGCGAATACGTCGCCGGGCTGGACGAGAACAGCGAGCCGGGCTACACGCTGATCCCTCGGTGGGCGGAGGCTTCCGGGCTGGTCCGGGTCTTCAAGGGCAAGCACGTGCCCGTCAAGAAGAACGCGAAGCTCCTCGACGACCCGCTCCAGCTCTGGGAGCGGCTGTACTCGACGATCGGTGAAGCCGGGTTCGGCATCGCCTCCCAAGACGATGCCGTGCCACCGGCCTTCGGGATCCTGTTTCCCCACCTCGTCTCATCGATCTCCCTCACGCTCTACCAGTCGGGTCCGGTCCCGGTGCCGGTCGAACTCCTCTTCGAGGTCTTGGCTTCGGCACTCGGTCTTGGGCAGGCACCTGACGAGTCGACTCGGTACGCGACAGCCGTCACGCTGGATTTGCTGCACCGGTTCGGCGCGATCGAACAGGGCACCGCAGACCCGGCCGGGCTCGCGAGGATCGCCGAGATCTCCGGCAGGCCCGATCCCTCCCCTGTCCTCGTCAGCCTCACCCCGATCGCGGTCTGGGCGATCAACAGGGAACTCCGCGAGGCCGGAATGGATGCACCGGTCATCGGTGACGCCGCGGAAGAGAGCCTCGGCGAGCTGAGCCCACGCCTTATCGACACCGCGCCGGAGATCATCGACGCGGAGCTGAAGGCCTGGGTCCAGCACAGGTCACCTTCCGACGCGGCAGCGGAGGCGACCGAGTTCCTCCGCGCGGCCCGGCTGCCCGAAGAACGGCTGTTCGCCCTGATCGCACTCGGGGAAACCGGCGAGCTCGGCCTCGATGCCGCTGTGGGAGTCCGAGCCGAAGGCGGTCTGATCGGCGCGGTCGCCGCGATGTGGCTGTCCGAACAGGGAGCGGCCGACCCGGAAACGGTCACGCGCGAGGAGGTCGTCCTCGGGATGGTCGACCATTTCGCGGCGATGCACGCGCTCGGCGCGTTCGTCCATCAACTCGCCGACATGGACGGCGGCTTCGACATCGTGGACCTGCTGACGTCCTCCCGCCACCCGGACAGACTCGAACTCCTGAAGGTCGTCGGCGCGGAACACCCGGACCGGAATATGGCCAAGAAGGCGCGAAAGGCGAGCTACAAGCTCCGGTCCAGCGGCGACGCGTAGGCCCCCTGGTCAGCGCGCCGACGCGTGACGATTAGCCCGCTAAACGCAGGTCAGCGGGGCAGGCACCGGGAAGCCGTGAAGGCCTCCTTGAGGGACTCTGGGTCCCTTAAGGAGGCCTTCACGGAATAGGGCGCACGACGCGGACCCGGATCGCGTTTAGCGGGCTAAACGCGATCCGGGGGTCACTTGGAGGGGGCCGGGGAAGCGGGGGGTGAGGCGGGGGCCGAAGAGGCGGCCGGGTTGGGCGGAGCGGCGTAGGTGTTCATCGCCGTGATCTTCCACTTGTCGCCCTGCAGTTCCGCGTTCAAGTGCAGCTGCGCGCTCCCGGCGGTGGTCTTGTTCGTGTCGGCCCGCGTCGAGCTCTGGTCGACGAACACCATCACGTCGGCCCGGTCGCCTTCCAGCCGGATGACGGCGCTGCGGGTGACCTTGCAGGTCACGACCATCTTCTGCTGCGGGGCCAGCCGCTTGACCTCGCCCATCAGCAGGTTGTACTTCGCCCGCACCTCGTCGTTGACCAGCAGGTCGCCCGCCGCGGTCTCGGTCTTCGCGATGTTGTTGTAGTCGTACGAGAACAGCGCCTCGGTCGCCTTCGCGACCTGGTCCTTGACCTGCGCGGTCTTCGCGACGTCCAGCAGCGCGGTGTTGTTCGTCGAGCTGGACACCTCGTCGGCCTGGATCTTGAAGAGCACCGCGGTCGCGGCCAGCAGCAGTCCGACGACGACCAGCGCGCCCGCCAGGATCAGCTGCCTCGATGCCGGCTTCTTCCCGGGCTCCGAATCCTCATCGGAAGCGACCTCGGCTTCGGCCTCTTCGAGGTCGTCCGGCTTGTCTTCGGCAGCCGCGCGGACCTTCGCACGCGGGCTCGGCTTCGCGACAACCTCGTCTTCGGGAGCTTCGGAGACTTCGGCGGCTTCGGGAGCTTCGGAGGGCTCTTCAGGGGCCTCGACAGCGGCCACCTCAGGCTCAGGCTCAGCCGCCTCAACGGGCTCAGGCTCGGGTTCCGGCGCAGGCGCAGGCGCAGGACGCGGAGCCGGCCGCGGCGACGGGCGGCGAACCGGCGTCGGCGTTTCGTCGACCTCGACCTCGGAAGCAGAGCCTTCCGGAGAGGCGGGAGCAGGAGACGCACCGGGCCGTCGCAGGCCGGCCACCCGGGGGCGGCGCACCGGCGGAGTGCTGCGAGGGGGCTGGCGACGGGAGGGGGGCACTACGTGGCTCCGTTCTAGGTGACGCTCTTACTGACCGGCCGCGACGAGGGGCACGTTGTCGATCCCGGACAGCTTCCACTCATCGCCGACCCTGGTCATCGAGACCTCCAGGCGCAGCGCCTTCGAGCTCGCCTTGTCGCCCTGGGTGACCTGGGTGGAGATGGCGGCGAGGAAGCTCGCCTTGCCCTCGTGGTCGTCGAGTTCCTCGACCGCGATGTCCTGGATGGTGGTCACGACCTTGGTCTTCGCGTCGCCGAGCGCCTTGCGGTAGGTCGGCTCCAGCTGGGCCAGCTGCTGGCTCATCTTGTCGTCGGAGACGGCCTTCTGCTTGGCGAAGAACTCGTCCAGTTTCTCGAAGTCGACCTCGGTGTACGCCTTGATCGCGGTGCCGCCCGCCTTGACCACATCGTCCCGCGAGCGCGCCAGGTCGGCGTTGTCGTCCGACGCGGCCACGGCCCACATGACACCGAAGATCGCCGCGGCGACGAAGGCGGCGAGCGCGAACGCCGCCGCCCCGAGGACCAGGGTCCGCGATCGAGAAGAACTCATGACACTCCAGGTTAGATATACGGTCTCGGCGTCAGCCGGGCAGGCCCAGCAGCGTGCCGAGGGTGGGCAGGCTGACCCCGGGGCTCTGCAGGACGCTCGGCATGCCCTGTGCCGCGCGCAGGCTGGCCAGTTCCTCGGCCGAGCGGCCGGCGTTCGCCGCGACGTCGCCTTCCGACGGGATCTGCGGGACCCCGTTGTACGGCACGTTCTGCGAACCGCGCACGTTGATCGGGCTGCCCTTCGGCTCGGCGCAGTACGCGTCGTCCTTCGGCGCGCGGGGCGTCGTGTCGGTGCCTTCGCGGTACTTGTCGAGGCCGATGTAGCCCTTGGTGCACGAAGGCGGGTTGAACAGGTTGAGCGCGAGACCCAGGTGCGCGGTGCCGTCGTTGGCGACGCTGTTCGCGCCGGCGGCCAGCATCGGGTAGGTCACGAGGCCCTGTTCGAGCCCGTCGAGCCGGGTCACCAGCAGGTTCGACGTGGTGAGCAGGTTCGCCGTCAGCGCGCCCAGCCCCGGCCCGGATTCGGCGAGCACCGAGCTGATCTGGTTCGCCACCTGCGGGGTGATCCCGATCAGCTTCCGGATGTCGGCGTCGGAGTTCTTCAGGGTGCCGGAGAGCTTGTTGAGGTCCGCGCTGAACGACTTCATCGAGCTCGCCATGTCGTTCTGCGTTTCGAGGACCTGCCCGCCCTTTTCCAGCAGCTGGACGGTCTGCGGCAGGTACTCCCGCGCGGTCGCGGTGAAGCTCCGCGCGGTGTCGAGCAGCCGCTGAAGGTCCGGGCCGGTGCCGTTGAAGGCGTTGTACGACTCGTCGACGACCTTGCGCAGCGAGTCGGTCGGCACCGAAGCCGCGAGGCTGTCGAGGTCGCCGATGAGCTGCTCGGTGGGCACGGGCGTCTTGACCCTGTCGGCCGGGATGACCGAACCCGAGTTCAGGAACGGTCCCTTCTCGCTCTTGGGCTTCAGGTCGACGAACTGTTCGCCGACCGCCGACCGGTTCGCGACGACGGCGTCGAGATCGGCGGGCACCTGCGGGGCGTCCGGCGAGATGTTGAGGTCGGCTTCCAGCCCGGTCTTGGTCAGGCGCAGCTCGCCGACCCGGCCGATGTTGAAGCCCCGGTACGTGACCTCGGCGTTCTGGAAGATGCCGCCCGACTGCTTGAGCTGCAGTTTCACCGTGTAGCCCTCGTCGCCGAAGACCTGGCCGAGCCCGGCGAACCGGATCAGCGCGTACACGATGGCGACCACGGAGATGATCGCGAAGGCGACCAGCTGGATCTTCGTCCTACGGACCAGCATCAGCCGGCACCTCCCGACAGCACGCCGAAGATCCCGGCGGGTCCGGTCTGTTGCGGCTGTCCGCCGCCCTGCGGCGCGCTCGCCTGGCCGCCCGCGACACCGCCGACGCTGTCCGGGATCGGCAGCGGCGGGTTCGCGCCCGGCCCCTCGGTGCCGCCGGTCAGCCCCGGCACCGGGACGACGTCCTGGAGCGGGTTCTGACGGCTGCGGCCGAGGTTCTTGAGGATCTCGTTCAGGTTCAGGTCGATCTTCGCGAACAGGTTGAAGTAGTCGCCCTTGACGCCGTCGTAGGCGGCGTCGCTGAACGGGAAGGTCAGCAGGATCTCCAGCGCCTTCGGCAGATCCGAGCCCGCCTCGCCGAGCTTCTGCAGCGTCGGCTGCAGCGCCTTGAGGTCGGCGACGAGGTCTTCCTTGCTCTTGTTCACCGTGTCGACGGCGACGCCGGACAGGTGGTTGAGCGCGTTCAGCATGGTCACCAGCTGACCGCGCTGCTGCTCCAGCACGCCGAGGCCGGGGCCGAGGTTGTCGACCGCGCCGACCAGCTTGTCCTTCTGGCCGTTCAGGGTGAGCGAGAGCCGGTTCAGCCCGTCGAGCGCCCGCGTGATGTTCGCGGACTGCTTGTCCAGGTTCGTGACCAGCTCGTTGGTGTTGTTCAGCAGCGCCTTGAGCTCCGGCGAACGACCGTGGGTGGCGTTGTTGAGTTCCTTGGTGATGGTGTTGAGCTGTTCGACCCCGCCGCCGTTGAGCAGCAGCGAGAGCGCGCCGAGCAGCTCTTCGACCTCGACGCTGCGGTTCGTGCGGGCCAGCGGGATCACCGCGTTGTCGGCGAGCTTGCCCTGTCCGTCGGCGGGCGCCGCCAGCTCGACGTACTTCTCACCGAGGAGGCTCGACTGCTTGACGTTGGCGAGCGCGTTCGCCGGCAGCTTCACGTCGCCGTTGACCCGGAGGGTGACCTCGGCGTTCCAGCCGTCCGGGGTCAGCCCGATCGCTTCGACGCGGCCGATGGCGACCTCGTTGACCTTCACCCCGGCCTGCGGGGTCAGGTCGAGGACGTCCCGGAACTGCACCTTGACCGTGTACGGGTGGTCGCCGAGTTCGGCGCCGCCGGGCAGCGGGACGTCGTAGATCCCGTTGAACCCGCAGCCGCTCAACGTGAGCGCCGCGATCGTTCCGACGGCCGCGAAGGCAAGTTTCGTACGCATCATTTCGCCGCCGTTCCGTAGAGCTGACCGGCGATCGGCAGCGGCAGCGGCGGCAACTGGCCCGCCTGCGAGGACTGGATGACCTGCGCGATCGAAGGCAGCGGCACCAGCCCGTCGACCAGTCCGGCGACCCCCTTGCAGGCGTCGCCCAGCGCGTCGAGCGCGTCCGGGGTCTGCTTGAGCAGGTTGCACACCATCACCAGCGGCGGCTGGGTGAGCTCGTTGAGGTTGGCCCGCGCGTCGAGCGTGCCCGACGAGGCGTTGTAGGTGTTGACCAGGTTGCCGAGGCCGACCGGGGCGACGTCGAGGATCTCGGCGAGCGCGCCGCGCTGGTCCACGAGCACCTTGGTCACACTGGCCAGCTTGTCCACATTGGACTTGAGCCGGTCGCGGTTCTTCTCGATGAAGGCCTGCACCGCGGTGAGCGTGTCGGACAGCTGCTTCACCGTGGCCGAAAGGTTTTCCCGTTCGCCCGCGAGGAATCCGCTGACGTCGGCGAGCTGCCGCTCGAAGTCGCGCACCTGCTTGTCGCTGTTCACCAGCGTCTGTGAGAACGAGCCGAGGTTTTCGACCGTCTTGAACAGGTCGTCCTTGTTGCCGGACAACGTGCCCGCGGCCTGGCCGAGTTTCGTGATCGTGTCGTGCAGCGCCTGCCCGTTGCCGTCGAAGTTCTTCGCGGCGGTGTCGAGCAGGTTCGACAGCGAACCGTTCTTGTTGGCGCCGTTGGGCCCGAGCGACTTGCTGACCCGGGAGAGGCTGGCGGCGAGTTCGTCGACTTCCAGCGGGACCTCGGTGCGGTCGAGGCCGATGACCGCGCCGTCGGCGATCCGCGGGCCGCCCTTGTAGGCCGGGGCGAGCTGCACGTAGCGGTCACTGACCAGCGACGGCGACACGATGATCGCCTTCGCGTCGGCGGGCACGGGCACCGAACGGTCGTACTCGAGTTCGACGCGGACCTGGTTGCCCATGGGCTGGATCTTGGTGACCGTGCCCATGTCCACGCCGAGCATGCGGACACTGTTGCCCTCGTAGAGGCCGACGGTGCCGGCGAAATACGCGGTCACGTGGTTGCGGCCGGCGTCCTTGAGCGTCCACCACAGCGCGCCTGCGACGACCAGCGCGAGCACGATCGCGATGGTGAAACCACGCGCGAGACTCTGTCCGAGACGGGTACTCATTTCTCGTAGCACCCCTTGTCGTTGATCGGCCCGAACGACGGCAGGACCAGCCCGCAGATGTAGTTGTCGAACCAGCGGCCGTTGCCGATCGTGTTCGTGAACACCCGGATGAACGGCGCGAACCGCGCGATGCCCTGACCGAGGGCGTCCTGGTTGCGCTGGAGCATCGACGTCAGCTGGTCGAGCTGGGTGAGCACCGGGTCGAGCTGCGCGTCGTTGTCGTCGACCAGGCCCTTGAGCTGGGTGGCGAGGTTGCGCGAGCCGTCCAGCAGCGCGGAGATCGCGTCCTTGCGCTTGGCCACCTCGCCGAGCAGCTTGTTGCCGTCGGCCAGGAGCTTCTGGAACTCGGCGTCACGGTCGACGAGCGTCTGCGAGACCTGCCGCGTGTTCGCGAGCAGGCTCGACAGCTGCGAATCACGCTTGGCGATGGTGTCCGAAAGCCGGGAAAGGCCGTTCAGGGCGCCCTTCACGTCGGCCGGGGTGTCCGCGAAGGTCTCCGTGATGACGTCGAAGCTCTTCGCCAGCTGAGTCGTGTCGATGTCGTCGACGGTCTGCGAAAGCCCGCGGAAGGCGTCGAGGACGTCGAACGGCGACATCGTGCGCTCACGCGGGATCGTCGCGCTCGGGTCGAGCGTGCGCTGCCCCTGCGGGTCGAGCGCCAGGTACTTCTGGCCGAGCACGGTCTTGATCTTGATGGCGGCGCTGGTCTTGTCGCCCAGCCAGGCGTCCTTGACCTTGAAGGAGATCCGGACCTTGTCGCCGTCGAGCTTGATCTCGGAGACCTTGCCGACCTTCACGCCGGCGACCCGCACGTCGTTGTCCTCCTGCAGGCCCGAAGCCTCGCTGAAGTCCGCGGAGTACGTCGTCCCGCCGCCGATGACCGGCAGGTCCTCCGAGTTGAGCGCGGCGAGGAAACCGAGCAGCAGCACCGAGATGCCGACCAGCGCGATCGGGATCGGATTGCGTTTCTGGAACGACTTCATGCCGTGCACCTCGCCCGGTTCACCGGCAGCAGCGGCAGGTTGATCGGTTCGTTGATCAGCGGAGGCAGGGCGACGGCTCCCGTCATCTCACACGCGAAGAAGTTGAACCAGGAGCCGTAGTCGGCGGTGCGGGTCAGCGCCGTCACCTTCTGCGGCAGGAACTGGATGAAGTGCTCGACGATCGGCTGGCTGTCGTTGAGGTTCTTCGTCAGCGTGCCGAGCGCGGCGATGTCCTGCTTGAGCGGCTCGCGGGCCTCGCCGAGCAGACCGGAGGTCGTCTGGGCGAGGGTGCCGAGCGAGTCGATGGCGTCGCCGATCGGCTCGCGGTCCGCGGCCAGCCCGGAGACCAGCTGCTGCAGCTTGACGATCAGGTCGTTCAGCTGCGGTGTGTGCGCGTTGACCGTGTCGAGCACCGAGTTCAGGTTGTCGATGACCTCGCCGATCACCTTGTCCTTGTCGGAGATCGTGGTGGCCAGCGACGCGGTGTGCTTCAGCAGGCTTTCGACCGTGCCGCCCTCGCCCTGCAGGACCTGGATGACCTCGTAGGACAGCTTGTTGATGTCGTCCGGGTTGAGCGCGGTGAACAGCGGCTTGAACCCGTTGAACAACTGCGTCAGGTCGAGCGCGGGCGTGGTCCGCTCCAGCGGGATGTTCCCGCCGGGCTCCAGCGTCTTGCCTGAGGAATCGGTGCCCTGCCCGAGCGAGAGGTAGCGCTGGCCGACCAGGTTCCGGAACTTGATCTGCGCGGTCACCCCGGCGGGCAGTTTGCGGCCGGCGTCCACTTCGAACTCGATCTCGGCCTGCCGCCGGTCGACGATGCGGACCTCCTTGACCTGCCCGACCCGGACACCGGCGATGCGGACGTCGTCGTTGGGCAGCACGAGGGTCGCGTCGCTGAACCGCGCCTTGTAGGCGTTGGTGCTGGTGGTGTTCACGTTGGCGATGCTGATCCCGAGGATCGTCGTGAACAGCACGGTGACGACGATGAAGGCGCAAAGCTTGATCAGCGGTGCGAGGAGACCCCTCATTTGACGTGCACCTCCGCCCCTCGGTAGAGCGGGCCGACGAGCAGCGAGCCCCAGCCCGGCACGTCCGAGGCGGACATGCCGACCTGCGGGGCGACCAGCTGCGCGAGGAAGTCCGATTCGGACGCGCTGTAGGACGGGCTACCGCCGGGCGCTCCCCCGCCGTTGCCGTTGTAGCCGCCGTAGTTCGCGAAGCCGTTCGACGGCGAGAGACCGTCGTTCGCCGAGCGGGCAGGCGCCTTGACCGTGCTGCCGTCCTTGATCGGGCCGTCCGGCGGGTACTGCGGGAACGGGTCCGGGAACTGCTTCAGGTCGTAGCAGCGCGGGCCGCGTTTGTCCTCGAACCGCGGCTCGTCCTTGCCGGGCAGGTACGGCCCGCGGTTGACGGTGACCTCGATGGTCGCGTGCAGACCCGGCCGGTCGGTGCCCTTGCCGAGGGCCTTGTCGATCTTCGGCAGGTTGGCCGCCATCTGCCCGATCACGCACGGGTACTCCGGCGCGTACTTCGCCAGCAGCTCCGCCGTCGGGCGGGCGGTGTCGGCGAGCCGGATCAGGTTGTCCGCGTTGTTCTGCAGGAACGTCTGCAGATCGACCGAAGCCTGGGTGACGCTGCCGTAGAGGTTCGCCAGGTTCATCTTCTGGTCCACCACGGTGCGGGTGGTGGTGCTCAGGTTGTCCAAGGTCTGCACCAGGTCCGGGGCGACGGCGCCGAGGTTGTCCGAGAACTTCGCGAGTTCCTTGAGGTTCTGCTGGAGCTTGGGCTCGTGCGGGTTCAGTTCCCCGACGTAGCTGCCGAGCTGCGCGAGGGTGTCGCCGAGCTGGTCGCCGCGGCCGTTGAGCGCGGTCGAGATCGCCGAAAGCGTGCTCGACAGCTTCTGCGGCTGGACGGCCTGCAAGACCGGCATCAGATGCGCGAAGGCCTGCTCCAGCTCGACCGCGCCGGAAGTGCGGTCCTGGGTGATCACGTCGCCCTCGGCGATCGTCTTCTCCGAAGGCACGTCCGGGATCTCGAGGGAAACGAAACGCTCACCGAACAACGTCTTCGGCAGGAATCGCGCCGAAACGTTCTGGGGGATCAGTTTCGCCGACTCCGGATTCAGCGCGAGCGTGAGTTCGGCGCCGTCCGGGGTCGCGGTGATCTCCTTGACCGAGCCGACGATCAGCCCGCGGACCTTCACGTCGGACTGCTTCAGCAACTGGTTCCCGATGTTGCCCGACTGGAGCTTCACGCTGACGACGGGCGTGAACGCCCTTTGGTACAGCGCGATGCTCAGCGCCACTCCGCCGATGAGCACGGCGACCAGAAGCAGGCCCAGTAGCCTGCGCCGGACTGTCGCGATCATCCTGCGATCCTCACCGTGACGTCGGTTCCCCAGATCGCGAAACCGATGAAGAAGTTCATGATGGACACCGTGACGATGCTCAGCCGGACCGCTTTACCGACGGCCACGCCGACACCGGCGGGACCACCGGAGGCCCGGTATCCGAAATAGCAATGGGACAGGATGATCAAGACGCTGAACAACAGCACCTTGATGAACGAATACAACACATCCTGTGGTGGTAGGAACAGGTCGAAGTAATGGTCGTAGGTACCCGCTGACTGGTTGTAGATGTAGATAACGACCAACCGGGACGCGAGATACGAACTCAGCAGGCCGATGACGTACAGCGGGATGACCGCGACGAAACCGGCGATGATCCGCGTCGTTACCAGGTACGGCAGGCTGGGCACGCCCATGACTTCGAGCGCGTCGATCTCTTCGGAGATCCGCATCGCGCCCAGCTGGGCGGTGAATCCGGCGCCGACCGTCGCCGAAAGCGCGAGACCGGCGACCAGCGGCGCGATCTCGCGGGTGTTGAAGAACGCGGTCAGGAAGCCGGTGAAGGCCGACGTGCCGATCGAGTTCAGCGCCGAATAACCCTGAAGACCGACGAGGACACCGGTGAACAGCGTCAGGCCGACCATCACGCCGACCGTGCCGCCGATGACCGCGAGCGAGCCGGAACCGAAGCTCACCTCGGCCAGCAGCCGCAGAACTTCTTTCATGTAGCGGCGAAGCGTCCTCGGCGTCCACAGCAACGCGCGGCCGTAGAACGACATCTGGTCACCGAGGTTGTCCAGAGTCTGCAAAGGACGGTTGGCGACCCGCTTGGCGCCCTGGAGGAAGGTCATGCGTCAGTCCAGCTTTCCGGGCACGATCTGCAGGTAGATCAGCGTGATCACGAAGTTCACCACGAACAGCATGAGGAACGTGATGACGACCGACTGGTTCACCGCGTCCCCGACACCCTTCGGGCCGCCGGACGGGTTCAGTCCCCGGTAGGAGGCGACGACCGCGGCGATGAAGCCGAAGATCAGCGCCTTCAGCTCGCCGACCCACAGGTCCGGCAGCTGGGCCAGCGCGGAGAAACTCGCCAGGTACGCGCCCGGCGTCCCGCCCTGGAGGACGACGTTGAAGAAGTACCCGCCGAGCACGCCGATGACGCTGACCATGCCGTTCAGCAGGAGCGCCACCAGCATCATCGCGAGCACCCGCGGCACGATCAGCCGCTGCACCGCGGAGACGCCGAGGACCTCCATGGCGTCGATCTCTTCGCGGATCGTCCGCGCGCCGATGTCCGCGCAGACCGCGCTACCGCCGGCGCCCGCGACCAGCAGCGCCGTGACCAGCGGGCTGGCCTGCTGCACGGTGGCGAGCACCGACCCGGCGCCCGTGTAGGACTGGGCGCCGAGCTGGCGGGCGAGCGAACCGAACTGCAGCGAGATGACCGCGCCGAACGGGATCGCGACGAGCGCCGTCGGCAGGATCGTGACGCTCGCGATGAACCAGGCCTGCTGGATGAACTCCCGCAGCTGGAACGGGCGCTGGAAGATGCCACGAACGATGTCGAGGCCGAGGGCGAACAGGTTCCCGGTCTCGCGCAACATGCCGATCCCGGGGATCTTCGCCGATGAAGCGGAAGAGCTCACGCGCCACCTGACCCCGGATCTTGTGGCCGCAAGCGGTGGTTGCCCGCTCTCCCGGGGTGCGGGATGTGGGCGACCTGATCGTCGGGCAACTGGCCCTGGTGGTGGTTCGGGATCGAGCTCTCGGCGGGCGCCGACCGGTGGCCCGCCGCCGCGAGCCGCTGCGGGCGGACACCGTAGCGCTGCTGCTCCTCCGGGGAGAGCGACTCGATGATGCTCTGCTGCGCCTCGGCGGGGAGGCCGTGCAGGATCTGCATGACCCGGTCCTTGCGGCGGACCGCGCCCATCCGGGTCGGCACGCCGGGCGTCGGCTGCATCTGCGGCGGCACCCCGCTGACGTCCTCGACACCGCCCGCGTGGTGACCGGCCTCGAACATCGCGCGCTCCGCGGCGAGCTGGGCCGAGTCCTTCTCCTCGCTCATGCCGATGGGGCCGTCCATCTTGCCGTTGAGGAACTGCTTGACGACCGGCTCCTCGCTGGTCAGCAACACCTCGCGCGGGCCGAACATGACCAGTTCCTTGCGGAAGAGCATGCCCAGGTTGTCCGGGACGGTGCGGGCGAGGTTGATGTTGTGCGTGACGATCAGGAACGTCGCGTCGATCTGCGCGTTGACGTCCAGGAAGAGCTGCGAGATGTAGGTGGTGCGGACCGGGTCGAGACCGGAGTCCGGCTCGTCGACCAGGATGATCTGCGGGTCCAGCACCAGGGCGCGGGCGAGCCCGGCGCGCTTGCGCATACCGCCGGAGATCTCGCCGGGCAGCTTCTTGTCGGCTCCGTTGAGGCCGGTCATCTCGAGCTTCTCGAGCACGATCCGGCGGACCTCGGTCTCCGACTTCTTCGTGTGCTCCCGCAGGGGGAACGCCACGTTGTCGTAGAGGTTCATCGAGCCGAAGAGCGCGCCGTCCTGGAAAAGGACGCCGAAGAGCTTGCGCACCTCGTAGAGCTGGTGTTCGGAGCACGTCACGATGTCGACGCCGTTGATCATGCAACGGCCACGGTCCGGCTTGAGCAGACCGATCATCGACTTCAAGAAGACGGACTTACCGGTTCCGGACGGGCCGAGCATCGCCGAAACCTCGCCCGGAGGCAGGGTCAGCGTGACGTCCCGCCAGATGGCCTGCTTACCGAAGGACTTGGAAAGACCTTCGATGACCACCTCGGCACCCATCGCACCTCCAGGAGCTGTTCCGCGTCGTCGCGCACTGCCTTCCCGTGCCACTGGCCCGGGAGGACGCATGCGTTCGCGCAGCGATACCCGCGTCAACCAGGTGCAACGAGCTGAGTGCGAACAGGTTACTCACCAGTTTTCTTTTCTGGCCAGACCCGCGGGTAACTTTTCGCGCAGCCCGCCGCCTGCCCGTGCACCGCTTGCAGCACCGTAGTGCACGTCACTCCGGCGCGCAGATCCACAACGTTCCCCGCCCCTGCCGGATCGCGATTAGGGGGCTAAACGCAGGTCAGGGCCCCTGCCGCCCTCCGCGCCACCCGGATCGCGTTTAGCGGGCGAAACGCGATCCGGGGCCTTGGGCGCGCCCAGATGCTTAGCGTGGCTACGCGTCGCGATCAGGGGGCTAAACGCAGGTCGGGGCCGGAGACAGCGAAGGGGCGGGCATCCGTGTGGATGCCCGCCCCTTCGACGGTGCTGCGGTAGGCGCTGACGCGCCCGGGATCACTTGATGGTGATCTTGGCGCCCGCGGCCTCGAGCTTCTCCTTGGCGGCCTCGGCGGCCTCCTTGTCGACCTTCTCCAGGAGGGCCTTGGGAGCGGCCTCGACCAGCTCCTTGGCCTCCTTCAGGCCCAGACCGGAGACGACCTCACGGACGACCTTGATGACCTGGATCTTCTTGTCACCGGCGGACTCGAGAACGACGTCGAACTCGTCCTGCTCCTCGGCGGCCGCGGCGGGGGCGGCACCCGGGGCGGCGGCGACGACGGCAGCCGGGGCGGCCGCGGTCACGTCGAAGGTGGTCTCGAATTCCTTCACGAACTCGGACAGCTCAAGAAGGGTGAGCTCCTTGAAGGCGTCGATCAGCTCGGTGGTGCTCAGCTTCGCCATGGTGGCTTTCCTCTCTGAAACGAACTAAAAGTTCGGGGTGGGGGTGTTCAGCTCTCGGCGGGTGCTTCGGCTGCTTCGGTACCGGCGTTGCGCTGCTTGTCCTCCAGCGCGGCAGCCAGGCGGGCGACCTGGGACGCCGGCGCCTGGAACAGCGCGGCGGCCTGGGACAGCTTCGCCTTGAACGCGCCCGCCGCCTTGGCGAGCAGGACCTCACGGCTGTCGAGATCGGCGATCTTGGTGATCTCGTCCACGGACAGCGTCTTGCCGTCCATGTAGCCGCCCTTGATCACAAGCGCGTTGTTGTCCTTCGCGAAGTCGCGAAGCGCCTTCGCGGCGTCAACAGCTTCACCTTCGACGAAGGCGATCGCGGTCGGGCCGACGAACAGGTCCTCGAGACCCTCGATTCCGGCGTCCGTGGCGGCACGCTTGACGAGGGTGTTCTTCGCGACCCGGTACTTGGCATTGGTGCCGAGAGCGCGGCGCAGCTGGGACAGCTGGGACACGGAGAGGCCGGTGTACTGGGTAACGACTGTGGCCGAGCTGCTGCGGAAGCTCTCCGCGATCTCGGCGACGGCCGCCTCCTTGTCGGGCTTCGCCATGGTCGCCTCCTCTCTTGGCTAGTGGTCCACTGGCCTTGAGAGCCCTGAAACGACGAAACGCCCAGCGCAGACAGGCGCGGGGCGTCAGGGCACACGACGACATGCGTCGTGGACGAGCCTCGTTCCTCCTGCGCGGGTCGCCCGCCCTAGCGGGGCCTTCGTTCTCCAGGCCAGATGACCGGGAGAAGACCAGCGGTCTTCGGTAGAACCTTGACAAGAATACGTGACCCTCTCCCGGCCTTCGCACCGGGGCCCGGTCAGATCGCGTTTAGCGGGCTAAACGCGACCGGCGGAGTGCGCGGGAGGGCTCGCGAGGCATCATGGTGACGTGGCGGAGCAGCGTGATGACGGAAAGCCGGACAACGAGCCCGGCACGGACATCGAGCCCAAGGCGGGAGGTCGGCCCGCGCCCCGGCTGGACGAAGAGCAACTGCGCCAGTTCCAGCAGTTTCAGCAGTTCCAGGACTATCTGAAGTTCACCGAGGCGCAGCAGCAGGGCCTCGTGCCGCAGCAGCCCACGCAGCCCATGACCCAGCACTACGGAGGACAGCCTCCGGTGCCCCCGGGACCGCCGCACGGCGAACTCGTCAAAGCACCTCGGCCGCGCGCGCCGCGCTGGCTGCGCCGCCTGGGCGGGAAGCTCCTCGCCTGGGTGATCGTGATCTTGCTGATCTGCATCGGCGCGACCATCGCCTACCGGCAGATCTTCCCCAGCGACGCCGGAGAGGACACGGCGACATTCGTCCAGGGTGGCGGGGGCAAGCACCGCACCAACCAGGTGCTTTCGACCAACCCGTGGGAGGCGGTGCGAGCCATCTACGACACGATCGGCAAGCCGTACCCGCCCGCAACCCGCGTCGAAAAGGTCTGCCTGTCGATGAGCGAACAGGCGCAGGCCCAGTTCGCCCGCGACCTCGGCTACCCCGACTGCGCGACCGCCGTCCCGGCCCTGAACGCGAAGGTCACCGACATCACGCCGTACATCTACGCGGTACGCCCGATGTCGAGCGTGGTCCCGCGGCAGAACCTGACGATCCACTCGTGCTGGTACACCATCCGCGGTGGCCCCCTGCTGGGCAGCTTCACCCTGCAGGAAGTCGAGATGGGCCAGTGGCTGATCACCGGGCACGCGAACTCCCCCGACCCCTGCCCCGCCCCGCCCACCGGCAACTGACCTGGGCTTCCTGCCTCCGGATCGCGATTAGCCCGCGAAACGCAAGTGCGCGCCGGATCGCGATTAGGGGGCTAAACGCAGGGCCGGTCAGAGGTCGTGCGAAGTGAGGAAGCCGGTCAGCGCGGAGCCGAAGGCGGGGTGCATGACGGCGGCCATGTGATCGCCGGGGACGCGGACGAGGCGGGCGCCGGCGATGGCGGCGGCCAGGCGTTCGGGTTCCGCGGCCAGCGGGTCGGTGTCCCCCGCCAGGATCAGGGTCGGCACCGCGATCGCCGTCAGGTCCAGCTTCGGGTTCGCCGTGCCGCGCGCTACAGCCGCCAGCGCGATCCGGTCCGCCCGTAACGCGTCGGCCAGCGCCCGGAAAGGCGCCGAAGACTGCGGAAGCGTCGAAGGGTCCGAAGCGAGCAGCGCCTCACTGATCGCCTCCGGCGTGACGACGCGGGTGTCCACGCCGCCGAAGTCGACGATCCCCGAGCCGACGCCGCCGATCGCGAGACACCGGATCCGCGGGTCGGCGGCCACCGCGCCGAGCGCGATCATCGCGCCCATCGAGTAGCCGACCATCGACACCTCGTCGAGGTTCAGCGCGTCGAGCAGCGCCGAAACGTCGCGGACCATCGCGTCGTCGCCGTAGCTCGCCTCGTCGTGCGGTTTCGCCGACCGTCCGTGGCCGCGCGCGTCCAGGCTGATCACGGTCAGCCCCGCGTCCTGGAGGGTGTCGACGACGCCCGGCGCGATCCAGTTGGCGTTCGTGTCCGCGGCGAAGCCGTGTTGCAGCAGTACCGGACGCCCTCGGCCTTCCCAAACGGTGTAGCTCAGCTGAAGCCCGTCGAACGACGCGAAGGTAGGCATGCCCTCAAGCAAACACGAAAAGGGGGCGGCCCCGCCGTAGCGGGACCGCCCCCTTCTCAGTGATGTCTAACTCAGACTCACGCGTCCTCGGACAGGAGGTTGCGGGTGCGGGCCGGGTCGACCGGGACACCCGGGCCCATCGTCGTGGAGATCGTGACCTTCTTCAGGTAGCGACCCTTCGCCGACGACGGCTTGGCGCGGAGGATCTCGTCCAGCGCGGCCGCGTAGTTCTCCACCAGCTTCTCGGTGTCGAACGAGGCCTTGCCGATGACGAAGTGCAGGTTGGCCTGCTTGTCCACGCGGAAGTTGATCTTACCGCCCTTGATGTCCGTCACGGCCTTCGCGACCGCGGGGGTCACGGTGCCGGTCTTCGGGTTCGGCATCAGGCCACGCGGGCCGAGGATGCGGGCGATACGGCCGACCTTCGCCATCTGGTCCGGCGTCGCGATCGCGGCGTCGAACTCGAGCCAGCCACCCTGGATGCGCTCGATCAGTTCGTCGGTGCCGACCACGTCCGCGCCGGCGGCCTCGGCCTCGGCGGCCTTGTCACCAACGGCGAAAACGATGACGCGGGCGGTCTTACCGGTGCCGTGCGGCAGGTTCACGGTGCCGCGGACCATCTGGTCGGCCTTGCGAGGGTCGACACCGAGGCGCATGGCGACCTCGACGGTGGCGTCCATCTTCGCGGAGGAAGTCTCCTTGGCCAGCTTCGCGGCCTCGAGCGGGGCGTAGAGCCGCTCGCGGTCCACCAGCTCAAGAGCCTTGCGGTAGGCCTTGCTGTGCTTGGGCATTGCTTCTGTCCTTAACTCTTCAACGGATCAGTGTGGTGTTGGAGCCAGCACTCGGCTCTCCCACGGTGGTGCTTGGGTGGAGCTCAGTCGACGACCGTGATGCCCATCGAGCGGGCGGTGCCGGCGATGATCTTCGCGGCCTGGTCGATGTCGTGCGCGTTCAGGTCGGATTCCTTGGTCTTCGCGATGTCGCGGACCTGGTCCCAGGTGACCTTGGCGACCTTGGTCTTGTGCGGCTCGCCGGAACCCTTCTCCACGCCCGCGGCCTTCAGCAGCAGCTTCGCGGCCGGCGGCGTCTTGAGCTTGAAGTCGAACGAACGGTCTTCGTACACGGAGATCTCGACCGGGACGACGTCCCCGCGCTGCGACTCGGTCGCGGCGTTGTAGGCCTTGCAGAACTCCATGATGTTGACGCCGTGCTGACCCAGCGCGGGGCCGACCGGCGGCGCGGGGTTGGCCGCACCCGCCTTGATCTGCAGCTTGATGATCGCCGCAAGCTTCTTCTTCTTGGGTGGCATTTCGTTTGTTCCTTCTTACTGACTTGAGTCCCCCGCACACCTGCCAGTACGCGGGGACTGCCGGCCGTCTGGCGGCCGTCAGATCTTGGAGACCTGGTTGAACGACAGCTCGACCGGGGTCTCCCGGCCGAAGATCGACACCAGGACCTTCAGCTTCTGTCCGTCCACGTTGACCTCGGAGATCGTCGCGGGCAGCGTCGCGAACGGGCCGTCCATGACGGTGACCGACTCGCCGACCTCGAAGTCGACCTCGATCGCGGGGCCACCCAGCTGCGACTCGGAAGCGGCAGCCTCGCCCTTGCCGGGCTTGGCGGGAGCGGCCGTCTCGACCTTGGGCGCGAGGAACTTGAGCACCTCGTCCACGGTCAGCGGCGACGGACGCGACGTGGCACCGACGAACCCGGTGACACCCGGCGTGTTGCGCACCGCGCTCCACGAGGCGTCGTTCAGGTCCATGCGGACCAGGATGTAGCCGGGCAGCACCTTGCGCTGCACCTGCTTGCGCTGGCCGTTCTTGATCTCGGTGACCTCTTCGGTCGGGACCTCGATCTGGAAGATGTAGTCCTCGACGTCCAGCGTCTGGGTCCGGGTCTCGAGGTTGGTCTTCACCTTGTTCTCGTAACCCGCGTACGAGTGCACGACGTACCACTCACCGGGAGCGGCGTTGAGTTCCGCGCGCATCTTCGCGACCGGGTCGGCGTCCTCGTCGGCCTCGGGCTCGGCGGCGTCGTCGGCTGCGGTCTCGTCGGACGCCTCGTCGGCGTCCGCGACATCTCCGGCTTCGTCGACCTCGTCGCCTGCGGCGGGCACCTCGACGGAGTCCAGGTGCTCGGACTGCTCGTCGCCGAGTGCCGCGTGCACCTGCTCGTCGGAAAGCTCGGTCAGCTCATGACCGGCTGCTGTGCCGTTGTCGGAGGTCACGTTCCGTCCTCTCAGTTGATCGGTTGCCGTGGCGCAGGGCAGCCAGCGGTGCGCTCAGGCCCCGCGACCGGCTGCCTCAGCTGCCGAAGACGGCACCGACGACCTCTTTGAAGGCCAGGTCGAGGCCGCTCACCAGCGCCACCATGAACACCACGAAGACCAGCACCACCGCGGTGTAGGTGACCATCTGCTTGCGGTTCGGCCAGATGACCTTGCGCAGCTCGGCCCAGACCTCACGGATGAAGCGCATGAGCCGGGCGAAGATCGACGCCTGCTTCGGCTTGCGGTCGCGCTTCGGGGTCGCCGTGCCTTTGGCGTCCTTGGACTTCTCGGTCTTGTCCCCGGCCTTCGCCTTGCCGGCGGGGCGGGTCTTGTCGTCCGACTTGGCGTCGGCCTTACCGGACGGGCGCGCGGACGCACGGCGCTCACGCCGGGCAGCGGCGGTCACCGGGCGGGACTGTTCGTCGGGCTTCTGCCCGGCGCCGTCCTGCGCCTTCTCACCGCTGGCGTCGCTGTCGCTCACGACCACTCCTCCGCCTTCACCAGTTCGCTAACGCAGGGGTGACAGGACTTGAACCTGCAACCTGCGGTTTTGGAGACCGCTGCTCTGCCAATTGAGCTACACCCCTTTGGAGCCCCGATGCTCTGGAGCTCCCGAGGACGCATTCCATCGTCCCCACCGCCGTGGCGGGGATGACCGTAGTGCGTTCCGAGACCAGAAGTCTACGGCAACCCCCGAACAGCTTCGCAACCGCGCCCCTCAAAGCGGCGCGGAGCAGCCTTCCGCGGGGAAACTCCCCCACGGCCGACCCCATGATCGTGCCACGATGTCGCCATGAGCGCTCCCGCACCCTCGCCTTCGACGGCCGACCGCGTCTCGGCTCGCATCGGCGGCATCACGCCCTCGGCCACGCTGGCCGTCGACGCGAAGGCCCGGGAGCTCAAGGCGCAGGGTCGCGCGGTGATCGGGTTCGGTGCCGGGCAGCCGGACTTCCCGACCCCGGCCAACGTGCTCGAAGCCGCCGAAGCGGCCGTCCGGGACAAGGTCAATCACGGCTACACGGCCGCGGGCGGGCTCCCGGAGCTGCGCGAGGCGATCGCGGCGAAGACCGTCCGCGACTCCGGGTTCGAGGTCGACCCGGGCCGCGTCCTGGTGACCAACGGCGGCAAGCAGGCGGTCTACTCGGCGTTCGCGACGCTGCTCGACCCCGGCGACGAGGTGCTGCTGCCCGCGCCGTACTGGACGACGTACCCGGAGTCGATCGCCCTCGCCGGCGGTGTCGGGGTGCAGGTCACGGCGGACGAGACGACGGGTTACCTGGTCACCGTCGAGCAGCTCGAAGCCGCCAGGACGCCGCGCACGAAGGTGCTGCTGTTCGTGTCGCCGTCGAACCCGACCGGCGCGGTGTATCCGCGCGAACAGGTCGAGGCGATCGGGCGCTGGGCGCACGAGAACGGCCTCTGGGTGATCACCGACGAGATCTACGAGCACTTGGTCTACGACGGCGCCGAAGCGCCCTCGATGCCGGTCTTGGTCCCGGAGCTCGCCGATCGCACGATCGTCCTCAACGGGGTCGCGAAGACGTACTCGATGACCGGCTGGCGGGTGGGCTGGCTGCTCGGTCCGCAAGACGTGGTGAAGGCGGCGACGGCGTACCAGTCGCACTTGTGCGGCAACGTTTCGAACGTAGCGCAACGAGCCGCGCTGGCCGCGGTGAGCGGTCCGCTCGACGCCGTTTTCGCGATGCGCGAAGCCTTCGATTCCCGGCGCAAGAAGGCACTTTCGCTGCTGTCCGAGATCCCTGGCGTGGAAACCCCGGTGCCGCTCGGCGCCTTCTATCTCTACCCGTCGGTGAAAGCCTTGCTGGGCAAGGAGATTCGCGGCGAGCGACCGGCGGACACGGTGGCGCTGGCCGATCTGATCCTGCGCGAGGCCGAGGTCGCCGTGGTGCCCGGCGAGGCGTTCGGGACACCCGGGTACTTCCGGATCTCCTATGCGCTGGACGAAAACGATCTCACCGAAGGGATCTCCAGGATGGGCCGTCTGCTCGCGGAAGCACGGTGACCGTGATGCGCCTCGGAATCGCCCTTCCGCAGTACGGTCCCCTCGCGTCGATGGACGCCGTCACGGGTTTCGCCGCGGCCGCCGAAGAACTCGGGTACGAGTCCTTGTGGGTCGGGGATCGGGTGCTGGCCCCGGTGTCGCCGTCGGACTTCTACCCCGGCGGCACGCCGGAACGGCCGTACCCGCCCGAGTTCGTCACCTTCGCCGATCCGCTGATCCTGCTGACCGTCGCCGCGAGCGTCACGAACAAGGTCCGGCTGGGCACCAGCACACTCACCGGAACGGTGTATCCGGCCGTCGTGCTCGCCCGGATGCTCACTTCGCTGGATCAGGTGAGCGGTGGCCGTCTGGACGTCGGCCTGGGCATCGGCTGGCTTCGCGACGAGTACACGGCGACGGGCACGCCCTGGAAGGGGCGTGGCGGGCAACTGGAGGAGCTTCTCGACGTCCTCGGGAAGTTCTGGACCGGCGATCCGGTCGAGCACGAAGGCGAACGCTGGCGGATCCCGGCGTCGAAGGTGGGTTTGCGACCGGTGCAGAGCCCGCATCCGCCGGTGCTGCTGGGCGGGCTGTCGCCGGTGGCGCTGGACCGCGTCGGCCGCCGCGCGGACGGCTGGCTTCCCGCGGGGCTGCCCGCGCCGTATCTGGCGAAGCTCTGGGAGACCGTGGTGAGCGCGGCCGAGAAGGCGGGCCGCGATCCCGGCACGCTGCGGCGGGTCCTGCGGATCAACCCGAAGCCCGGAACCGATCTCCAAGACGTCGCCACCCAGCTGAAGGCGGCCGCCGAAACCGGGATCACCGAAGCCTTCGTGGACCCGCACTACCTCGCCAGGGACGTCGGCCACGCACTCGACCTCGCCGCCGAGCTGCGCGACCTCGTCCCCCGCGACTGAAGGCCCTCCCCTGTCAGGAAGGGCCTTCAGAGGTCAGGATTCGCCGTCGGCGAGCTGGACGAGCGCGTGGGCCTTCGCGGCGTACTTCCAGTTGCCGAGGTCCCGGACGGTCTTGATCTTGAGCTCGGCGAGGAGTTCGTCGTGCTTCTTGGTCAGGCCTTCGAGGGCGGACGGGGGCGCGTCCAGCAGCTCACTGATCCCCTTGTCCTCCCAGGCCTTGTCGACCAGCTTGTTCAAGTTCAGGCTCACGGTTTTCGCCTTTCCTCGGGGCAGGTACGGGCACCACCCTGAACGTGATCCACGTCTCAGGCAACCGGAGATCACCCGTTCACGCGTCGTTCACCGACGAGCGGACCGATGACAAACGTGACCCAGGTCGCGTACAACGAACGGGTGACGCAGCGGAGAACGGGCGGAGGCTGCCTCTTCCTGGTGATCGTGCTGTCCGCCCTGGGGATCGCCTACCACCTGTGGGAGCGTGGAACGTCGGTGACACCTGCGGGCGTCACCACTTCGGACGGCACGGGCCGGTACGTGGCGCTGGGGGATTCCTACACGGCTTCGCCGGGCACCGGACGGCCCGTGGGCGCGCCGCCGGGCTGCGACCGTTCGGACAACAACTACCCGAGCCTGCTCGCCGCGAAGCTGCGCCCGGCCGAGTTCGTCGACGCCAGCTGCGGCGGCGCCACGACCGAACATCTCACCGGTGAGCAGAAGACCCGCGACGGCACGAACGCTCCGCAGCTCGACGCCGTCGACGGCGACACGACTCTCGTGACCGTCGGGATCGGCGGCAACGACGTGGGCTTCGTCGGCTTCGCGAGCCAGTGCGCGACGCAGGTGCAGACCGCTTCGCCCTGCAAGACCCAGCTGACCGCGGGCGGGCGCGACCAGCTGGCCGAGCGGATCACCGCCGCGGCGGATCGGCTCGGCGGGATCCTGGACCAGATCCGCTCGAAAGCCCCTTCGGCGCGCATCGTGGTCGTGGGATACCCGACGGTGCTTCCGGACGACGACGCCGGCTGCTGGCCGGTCCTGCCGGTCGGCGCGGGGGACGTGGCCTACTTCCGCGACTCGCTGAAACGACTGAACACCGCACTGCAAGAGACGGCGAAGGCACACGAAGCGGGCTTCGCCGACATGTCGACAGCGAGCAAGGGGCGGGACATGTGCAGTGCCGCGAACCGGCGATGGGTCGAAGGCCCAGCTCCCTCCGTGCCCGCGGCGCCGCTGCACCCGAACGCGCGGGGCGAGGAAGGGATGGCGGAGGTCATCGAGAAGCTGCTCAAGGTCGCGTAGGGGTTCTTCGGGTCTTGCTTCAGTGGCGGGCCCTGGGCTGGCGGGGGCCGAGCCCGCATGACCGGACCTGTCACGCGGGACTGTGTGGGTTTCGGGTCATCCAACGTCCCAAAATCCACACAGTGGGCGCCATCGGTCCGGTCATGCGGCGTACGGGCGGCTTAAGGCCGCGAAGCGACCCTTCTGAAGCTCGCGAAGCCTCTTCGCGTCCCTACGCGAGCCGGCGTGGATCCCTCACGGACGCGCTGACCTGCGAAAAGAGAGCAAGGGACCTTTGCTCTCACTTACTTAGGCATGCTAAGCGAGCGGTAGCAAAGGTCCCTTGCTTCGCGTCGAGGTCAGGTGCGGACGACCGCTTGGGCCTTGCCCAGGACGGCCTTGCCCTCGAACTTGGCGGTGATGTCGACACGGGCGGTGCCGTCGTCGTTGACCACGGCGACCTTCCCGGTGAACTCGATGGTCGCCGCGCCGTCGTTCGGCACGACCACGGGGCGCGTGAAGCGCGCGAAGTAGTCCACGAGGCGGCCGGGGTCGCCGAGCCAGTCGGTGACGAGCCGCGCCCCGAGCGCCATGGTCAGCATCCCGTGCGCGATGACGTCGGGCAGGCCGACCTCCTTGGCGAAGGCCTCGTTCCAGTGGATGGGGTTGAAGTCCAGCGAGGCGCCGGCGTAGCGCACCAGCTGCTCCCTGGTGACGTCGATCGTCAGGGGCGTCAGTTCTTCCCCGGCGGTGAACGTGCTCACGCGCCCTCCCCTCGGACCACGAGCTGGGCGTACGTGGTGGCGATCGGGCCACCGTCGGCGCCGGAGATCTCGGCGCGCAGGTTGATGAAGTCGTTCCCGGCGCGGGTCATGATGTTGTCGATGTACGTGGTGAGCGACAGGACGTCGCCCGCGTGCACCGGCCGCGTGTAGGTGAACCGCTGGTCGCCGTGGACCATCCGCGAATAGTCGAGACCCAGCTCGGGGTCCGTGACGATCGCGTTGATCGAGGCGAGGTTGATGATCGTCAGGAACGTCGGCGGGGCGATGACGTCGGGGTAGCCGGCCGCCTTCGCCGCTTCGGTGTCGCGGTAGAGCGGGTTCGCGTCGCCGAGCGCGTCGGCGAACTCCCGGATCTTCTCGCGACTCACTTCATAGGTACTGGTCGGCGGGTACACCCGCCCGGTGAACGACTGGTCCAAGGCCACCCGAGCAGGCTACCGAACCCGGAAAATACCCGAAGCCGCCCTGGTGACCAGGACGGCTTCGGGTGAGACAGGTAGAACCGCTAGACGCTCAGCGGGTCTCTTTGTGAGTCCGGTGCGTACCGCAGTTCGGGCAGAACTTCTTCATCTCCAGGCGATCCGGGTTGTTGCGCCGGTTCTTCTTGGTGATGTAGTTGCGGTGCTTGCACTCCTCACACGCGAGCGTGATCTTCGGTCGCACGTCAGTGGCAGCCACAGCATTTCCTTCTCTACTAGGCCTGGGATACCCAGGATTACCGCGTAGCGGTGGCCGGACTTGAACCGGCGACACAGCGATTATGAGCCGCTTGCTCTGCCAGCTGAGCTACACCGCCTTACATGAACCTGGCCGCGACACGCTTACGTGACGCGGCTGAGGTCGCGAGCCCCTTTACGGAATCGAACCGTAGACCTTCTCCTTACCATGGAGACGCTCTGCCGACTGAGCTAAAGGGGCCTTGCCTCTCGCGAGGACTTGGAAAGATTACCAACTTCGGGGGACCCCGATTTCAGGGGGGTCCCCTTACCGCAAAACCTCAGGTCAGCAGGGTCAGGACGGTCTCGGAGTGCCGCCCCGGCGAGCGTGCCGTGCGGGCCTGCAGCCACGCCTCCAGCCGGTCCTCCGGCAGCGGCCGCGAGATGAGGTAGCCCTGTGCCACGTCACACCCCATCGCCTCGAGCTGATCCCGCGCGACGTCCTCCTCGACGCCCTCCGCCACCACCGTGAGGCCGAGCGAGTGGCCCAGTTCGACGATGGAGCGCACCACGGCGAGGTCGCCGAGGTCGGTGCCCATGCCGAGGACGAAGCTCTTGTCGATCTTGACCTGGTCGACCGGGAGCTGCCGCAGGTACGCCAGCGACGAGTAGCCGGTGCCGAAGTCGTCGACGGCGAGCACGATGCCGAGCGAGTGCAGCTCCCGCAGGATCGGCAGCGCCTTCTGCGGGTCGGACATCACACCGGACTCGGTCAGCTCGAAGGTGAGCAGCTCGGGCGGGATGCCGAAACGGTCGAGTTCGCGCGCGACCTTCGTCGGGAAGTCCTCGTCGGCCAGGTTCCGCACCGACAGGTTCACCGCGGCGGAGATGCGCAGGCCCTCGTCGAGCCATTTGCGCACACGCTTCAACGACTCTTCGAGCACGAACGACGTCAGGACGCCGATGAGGCCTGCCGCTTCAATCGCCGGGACGAACTCGTCGGGGCCGAGCCTGCCGAACTCCGGGTGCACCCAGCGCACGAGCGCCTCGACGCCCTGGATCTGCCGGTTCGGCAAGGTGATCTTCGGCTGGTAGTGGACGCTCAGCTGGCCTTCTTCCAGCGACTGCCGGAACTGCGTGACCATCTGGAACCGGCGCATGAAGATCTGGCCCATGCTGGCCATGTAGCCGCGGACCTCTTCGCCGCCCTTGGTCGCGCGGACGGCGACGTCGGCGCGCTGCAGGAGCCCGTCGACGTCGACCTGGTCGTCGTCTTCCGCCGACGAAGTGGCGTAGCCGATCATCGCGTTGGCTTCGACGGAGAGCCGGTCGACCGGGTACGGGGCGACGAGTTCCGCGCGCAGCAGTTCCGCGGCGGCCTGGGCGCGTTCCGGCGCGCAGCCGACGAGGAGCGCCGCGAAGGACGCGCCTTCGAGCCTGGCGAGCGGGACGTCGGGGCCGAGCGCGTCGCGGATCCGGCGGCCCGCGGCGATGACCATCCGGTCGGCCCACACGTAGCCGAGTGCGTCGCTGACGGTGGAGAAGACGTCGAGGTCGATCCGGAGCACGACCGCGTCGACCTGTTCCCGCAACGGTTCCTTGGCGACCTGGCGGAAGCCCGGCCGGTTGAGCAGACCGGTCAGCGGGTCGTGGTAGGCGTCGTGGCGCAGGGTCGCGAGCAGGCGCCGGTTGTCCAGCGACGTCGCGAGGTGGCTGGCCATCGTGCCGAGCAGCTGGACGTCGTACTTGCCGAATCCGCGCCAGCGGGACAGCCTGTCGTGCGCTTCGACGACGCCGAGGAGCTGGTTCGCGCTGCGCAACGGGACGACCAGCGCCTCCTGCGCGCCGCGGTCGAGCAACGCGGAGCGGACGTCGGGATTGGCTTCGGTGATCCGGAAATGCCGGACGTGCGCGCCGGGCAGGCGCAGCAGCGGGTCGTCGGCGGCCGGGTCGACGGGCGGCAGTTCGTCGCCCGCGACGACCATCCGCATGGTGTCCTTCGGTTCCAGCCGCAGCCTGAGCACGACACGGCCGGCGGCGAGCTGGTCCTTGATGCGTTCGGCGATGGTCGCCCATTCGCGGACGTCGACCCCGCCGACGAGTTCGTCGGCTCGTCCGGCGGGCCGCGCGGCGGCCTGTTGCCCGGACCGCGCGACCATCAGGCTCACGTCGGACAGCGCTTCCATGTCGCGCTGCTCGCGGAGCAGGTCGGAGTACGCCCAGTACAAAGCGGTGAGGCCGAGGAAGACGGCCAGCACGAGCGGCCAGGCCTTCGGCGTCCCGGAAATGACCAAATATCCGGAAAGACCGACCGAAGCGTTGACGAAGCCGACGACGAGGATGCGGCCGGTCAGCCGGATCGCGGTGCTGACCCGCATGCGGCGGCGCAGCACGCGGACGGCGGCGAGCGCGAGCAGCGTGCTGACCAGCGGCGCGGTCAAAGTGCCCGCCAGCGCGGCGATCCAGGTCATGTCGTGGGCGCCGGAAGCCTGTTTCACCAGTCCTGCCACGGCGAACGCGCCGGTGATCTCCAGCAGGAAGGCGCCGGCGTTGTAGAGCACACGGCCCGCGACCTTGCGGGCCAGCAAGGTCCCGATGCCCGCCGCGAGATGGGCGGCGAGCACGACTTCGAAGGGAGCGACGAAGAAACCGATGACCAGCGGGATCTCGGTGAACGAGATCGTCCACGAGATACCGCTGCGGACGTCGACGTTGATGCCGAGCTGTTCGGCGAGCAGGAACGCGAGCGCGAGGATCGGCCCGATCCACAACAGGTCGTCCGAAGCCTCGAAGTCCAGCCAGAGGCTGACCGCGGCCGCGGCGGCGATGCCCATGGTGAGGACCGCGAAGGTGTAGACGCGGAATCGTCGCTCGTCGGTACGAGCCTCCGTAACGGCGCCTCCCTTGCCCGCTGCCGCCTGTGCGGCGCTCCCGGGCCTGCCGTTCGTGTCCGGCATCCGACCTTCCTTCCCGGCTGCCCAACCGGTCTTGTCCTACCGCGACCTCGGGGACGAGGGCAATACAGTACCCCGGAGGGCGTACCCGAGTCCCATTCGAGACAGTATGAGATCACCCCAGGGTTAACAATGGGCGCGTCGCGCTGACCTGCGTGGACCAAGGGGTGAAATGGGAGCGTTATTCGCGTTCCTTCCGACTACCGGAAGTCACCTGGCGCCACGCCCCGGCCAATCCCGTGAAGTTCCCGGCGGACCCGTGAGTAGGGGCTTGAATAGCCCTATGAATAGCCACGCCATCGCCGCCGGGCATGCCGAGCGGCTCGCCACCGTGGACGCCCTGCTCCCCGAAATGCCTGCACTGGAGCCTGTCGAGGGCTCCGTGTCACTCTCCGCGACAGCAGGCGACTCGGCCGCCGCCGGATTGTCGGTACGGACTGAGGCGGCTCCCGATTCTGTTGACTCTCCGTGGCGGGCGCTCGTCGAGCATCGCCTCGAAGCGCGGCTCACCGGACCGCGCCCGGAAGCGGCCCTTGACGCATTACTCACCCGATGGGATGAACATCTGAAGACCGTGGCCCCACCTGGGGATGTCGAGACCGCGGCGACCGTGGTCCGGCCCAGCCGGGACTCCCCCGGCTCGGCCGAACTGCTGCGCCGCGGCTTCGCGCCCGTGCTGGTGATCGCGGTCCGCCCGGCCGACCGGCTCGCCGTGACGGGACCGCCCGCCACTCCCGGAGTGCACATCCGGCCCGCCGAAGCGGATGATCTCGAAACCGCCGTCGGACTCGAACTGGAATTGCAGCGCTACGACGCGCAGTTCGGTTCTGTCACTTTGCGCGAGGGCGCGGAGGAAACGATCACGGCGGAGCTGGCGAAACACGTCGGCCGCGAAAATCCGACGTTGTGGATCGCCGAACTGTACGGCCGCCCGCTGGGCATGGTCCGGGTGCAGTTCCCCGGCGAGACGGGGTGGATCGGCGGCCGGGTCGCGGCCGAGAAGGTCGGCTACCTGTCGTCGCTCGCGGTGGCCGAACCGGCGCGTTCGAGCGGGGTGGGGACGGCGCTCGCCGCGCACGCGCACCAGGTCTTCGACGAATGCGGCACCGACGCCGTGCTGCTGCACCACGCGCTGGCCAACCCGCGCTCGACGCCGTTCTGGTACGCGCAGGGCTACCGGCCGCTCTGGACGTACTGGCAGCGCCGACCGGCGGTGCCCTGATCCCGATAGGCTCGTTTTCGTGAAGAAGGACGAGGACGCGGCCCCGGTGGCGCCGACCGGGGTCGACACCGAAAAGCCGTCCGCGGCGAGGATCTACGACTGGTTCCTCGGCGGGACCCACAACTGGGCGGTCGACCGCGAATTCGCCCGCGCGCTGGAAAAGCAGTGGCGGTGGGTCAAACCGGGCGCGCGGCACAACCGCGAGTTCATGAACCGGGTCGTGCGCGCGGCGCTGAACGCCGGGATCCGGCAGTTCATCGATCTGGGCTCCGGTGTCCCGACCGCCGGGAACGTGCACGAGATCGTCCAGGAGGAACTGGAGCCGGGCGACACGGCGAAGGTCGTGTACGTCGACTACGAGCCGGTGGCGGTCGCGCACGCGGAGCTGATCCTCGAACGGCACGAGGCGACCGACTGGGCCGGGATCATCCAGGCGGACATGAGGCGGCCGAAGGACGTCCTGCGGCATCCGGAAACGCTGCGGCTGATCGATTTCGACCAGCCGGTGTGCCTGATGATGATGGCCGTCCTGCATTTCGCCGGCCCGCACGACGATCCGCCCGCGCTGGTCGCGACCTACCGGAACGCGCTGGCGCCGGGCAGCTGGCTGGGGCTGTCGCATATGAGCTTCGGCGGCCAGACGGGCGAGGACGCCGACGGGCTCCACTGGATGGTCGAGCAGTACCGGAAGACGAGCAACCCGGTGTGGATGCGGGACCGTGAAGAGATCGAGCCGCTCTTCGGGGACTGGCCGCTGCTGGAGCCCGGCGTCGTCCACCTGCCCGAGTGGCGGCCGGTGCGGGAGCTGAGGCGGGACGAGGAAGGTGCCCGGCCGTTCGCCTGGTGCGGGGTCGCCGTCCACCCCTGACATCCGACCTCTGGTCCCAACGCGTCGCGTTTAGCCCCCTAAACGCGACGCGTTGGGCGTTAGAGGTCGGAGGGGAGAGTGATCGCTGACGGCGAACGCGAGAAGGAAACAAACGGGTCGATCGGAGAGTTGAGCTAGACAGACTCAACTAACCGAGGAGTGCACAGATGACCGACACCCGCCTCCTGCCCGTCCTCCCGCTCGATGACGACGTCGTGCTGCCGGGCATGATCGTCCCGCTCGACCTCGCCGACACGGAGACGCGCGCCGCGGTGGAGTCCGCCCAGGCCACCACGCCTGCCCAGGCTTCCTTCCCGGGGATCCGGTCCAGCGCCGCCACGAAGGCCGAAGTGCTGATCGTCCCCCGCGTCCACGGCGAGTACGCCGGACTCGGCACCATCGCGACCGTCGAGCGCATCGGGCGCGTGCCCGGCGGCAAGACCGCGGTGTTGCTGCGCGGCACCCGCCGCGCCGTCGTCGGCCACATCGCCGACGGCCCCGGCGCCGCCCGCTGGGTGCACGCCGAGGTCGCCGCCGAGACCACCGACGACAACTCCGCGAAGCTCGCGTCCGAGTACAAGTCCGTCGTCATCGCGATCCTCCAGCAGCGCGGCGGCTGGCAGATGATCGACGCCGTCCAGGAGGTCGAGGAGCCGTCCGCGCTCGCCGACCTCGCGGGCAACTCGTCCTACCTCAAGACCGAGCAGAAGCTCGAACTGCTGACCACGCTCGACGTCTCCACGCGGCTGGAGAAAGCGCTCGAATGGAGCCGCGAGCAGCTGGCCGAGCTCGAGGTCACCGACACCATCCGCAAGGACGTCCAGGAGGGCATGGAGAAGCAGCAGAAGGAGTTCCTGCTGCGCCGCCAGCTCGAAGCGATCCGCAAGGAGCTGGGCGAACTCGACGGCACCGCCAACGACGACGACTACCGCGCCCGCGTCGAGGCCGCCGAACTGCCGGACGCGGTCAAGAAGGCCGCACTGTCCGAAGTGGACAAACTGGAGCGGACGTCGGACCAGTCCCCCGAGGGCGGCTGGATCCGCACGTGGCTGGACACCGTCCTCGAACTGCCGTGGAACGAGCGCACCACCGACGTCCACGACATCGCCGCGGCGCGCGACATCCTCGACGCCGACCACGCCGGTCTCGACGACGTGAAGGAACGCATCATCGAGTACCTGGCCGTGCGCAAGCGTCGCGCGGAGTCGGGCCTTGGCCCGGTCGGCGGACGGCGTTCGGGCGCCGTGCTGGCGCTCGCCGGTCCTCCCGGGGTCGGCAAGACGTCGCTCGGCGAGTCCGTGGCGAAGGCGATGGGCCGCAAGTTCGTCCGCGTGGCGCTCGGCGGCATCCGCGACGAGGCCGAGATCCGCGGTCACCGCCGCACCTACGTCGGCGCGCTGCCCGGCCGGATCGTCCGCGCCATCAAGGAAGCGGGCTCGATGAACCCGGTCGTGCTGCTCGACGAGATCGACAAGGTCGGCGCCGACTACCGCGGCGACCCGACGGCCGCGCTGCTGGAAGTGCTGGACCCGGAGCAGAACCACACGTTCCGCGACCACTACCTCGAGGTCGAGCTCGACCTGTCCGACGTCGTGTTCCTCGCGACGGCGAACGCGCTCGAGACCATCCCCGGCCCGCTGCTGGACCGGATGGAGCTGGTCACCCTCGACGGCTACACCGAGCACGAGAAGGTCACCATCGCCCGCGACCACCTGCTCCCCCGCGAGCTGGAGCGCGCCGGTCTCGGCAAGGACGACGTCACGCTGACCGACGGCGCGTTCAGCCGCATCGCCGCCGAGTACACGCGGGAGGCCGGGGTGCGCAACGCGAACCGGACCATCGCGAAGGTGCTGCGGAAGGTGGCGACCAAGGTCGCGCTGGACGAGGTCGAGCTGCCGCTGACGATCGACGCCGACGGGCTCGAGACCTACCTCGGCCGCCCGCGGCACCTGCCGGAGTCCTCACTGCCCGCGTCGACGCAGCGCACGTCGACCCCGGGTGTGGCGACCGGGCTGGCGGTGACCGGCGCCGGCGGTGACGTCCTCTACATCGAGGCGTCGCTGGCGGATCCGGAGTCGGGCTCGACCGGGCTGTCGCTGACCGGCCAGCTGGGCGACGTGATGAAGGAGTCGGTGCAGATCGCGTTGTCGTACCTGCGCTCGCGCGGCGCCGAGCTGGAACTGCCGGTCGGCGACCTGAAGGACCGCGGCATCCACGTGCACGTCCCCGCGGGCGCGGTGCCCAAGGACGGGCCGAGCGCCGGCATCACGATGACGACCGCGCTGGCGTCCCTGCTCTCGGGCCGGGTCGTGAAGTCGGACGTCGCGATGACCGGTGAGGTGTCGCTGACCGGGCGTGTGCTGCCGATCGGCGGGGTCAAGCAGAAGCTGCTGGCCGCGCACCGGGCCGGGATGAAGACGGTGATCATCCCGCAGCGCAACGAGCCCGATCTGGACGACGTGCCGGCGGAAGTGCTGGCACAGCTGGACGTCCACGCCGTGGCGAACGTCCGTGACGTCCTGGACATCGCGCTGGCCCCGGCGACGGCTCCGGTCGCCCAAGCGGCGTAACAGCGCGAGGCCGAGCCCCGGATCCTGCCCAGGATCCGGGGCTTTCGGCTTTCCGAGATCCGGACGAACCCGGACATTGACTCACCTTAAACTCCCTATCACGTTTTGATAACGTGTATTGCGTGCCACCCAGCCGGGGTGCGTGATCCTTGAGAGGGCAAGGTCATGAGTCAAGGAATTCTTTCCCCGTTGCGGCCGAGGCGCAGGTGCGTTTCGGCCGGTCAGATCGTCTGTCTGAGCATTCTCACCGGTTTCACCGCGGCGCTGACCTTCGCCGGTACCAGTGCCTCGATCGCCGCGGGTATCGCCATCGCCCTGTTCGGCGCCGTTCTCCGTCACCCCGTGCCCGCCAGGGCATCCCGATGAACACCGAATCGGAGTTCATGGCACGGCTGCGCGAACTTCGCGACCGAAGCGGCCTCAGCATCCGCGCGCTGGCCGCCGCGACCGGCTGGTCGCGCAGCACCTTGGCCGACATGTTGGCCCGGAACACCTTGCCCAGCAACGAAAACCAGATGAGGGGCCTGCTGTGCGCACTGCTCCGTGCGGTGCCCGGAGAGCCGGGGATAGACGAGTATCTCGCCGACTGGCGTCACCTGATCGGACGTCGCCACCACCGCAATGGCGGATGCGCGCCGATCGATCGGATACTGCTCGCGTTGGCCGTCGCGGAACAGCGCGGCGGGGCCGACGCGCCGGGGCTCCGCAAAGCCCGGGAAATTGTGCTGAGCGAGGGTTCCCTACGAAAGTTCTCTTCTCGCGGTGAATATGCCGCGAATTCACCTGGAAGTCCCGTTCCGCCCGTACTCTCCGACCCGCTCCTTCCCGCACCACCACATCAGCGGATGTCTCGGAGGCATGAGTGAAGCGACGGAATTTCCTGCGCGCGGCCGTGGTCGGCGCCGGTGTCACGGCGTTCGGAAACAGGCTCTCGGGGGCGGCCCTCGCCGCGCCCGCCCAGAACGGACCCAGCCCGTACGGCGCGCTCCAGGCGGCCGACGCGAACGGGATCCAGCTGCCGGCGGGATTCACCAGCCGCGTCATCGCGAGGTCCGGCCAGCAGGTCGCGAACACCGGGTACACCTGGCACAGCGCCCCGGACGGCGGCGCCGTGTTCGCCGACGGCAGCGGCTGGATCTACGTGTCGAACTCGGAGATCACCCCGGGCGGCGGCGCGAGCGCGGTCAAATTCGACGCGAGCGGGAACATCACCGGCGCACACCGCATCCTGGCGAACACGCGGCAGAACTGCGCAGGGGGCAAGACTCCTTGGAACACCTGGCTTTCCTGTGAGGAGATCGACCTCGGGTTCGTCTACGAGTGCCAGCCGAACGGCCCGGCAACGGCCGCCGTCCAGCGGCCCGCGATGGGGAAGTTCAAGCACGAGGCCGCGGCGGCCGACCCGGTGCGCAAGGTCGTCTACCTGACCGAGGACACCTCGGACGGCTGCTTCTACCGCTTCGTCCCGACGACCTGGGGCAACCTCTCCGCCGGAACGCTGCAGGTGCTGAAGGCGGGCACGGCGACCTCGGGCAGCTTCACCTGGGCGAACGTGCCCGACCCCGACGGCTCCCCCACCGCCACCCGCAACCAGGTGTCCGGCGCGAAACGGTTCTCCGGCGGCGAAGGCCTGCACTACGCCAACGACACCGCGTGGTTCACCACCAAGGGCGACAACCGCGTCTGGCAGCTCAACCTGACGAACAACACCTACGAGCTGGCCTACGACGACTCGCTGGTCAGCCCCGGGTCGGCGCCGCTGACCGGCGTCGACAACGTCACCGGCACCTCCTCGGGTGATCTGTTCGTCGCCGAAGACGGCGGCAACATGGAGATCTGCATCATCACGCCGAACGACATCGTGGCGCCGTTCCTGCGGATCAACGGCCAGAGCTCGTCGGAGATCTGCGGCCCCGCGTTCACCCCGGCGGGGAACCGGCTGTACTTCTCGTCGCAACGCGGTACCTCCGGTTCGTCCTCCGGCGGGATCACCTACGAGGTGACCGGCCCCTTCCGTTCCTGAGACCCGGTGCGGGCGCCCGGCAAGGGGCGCCCGCACCGGCTCAGGCGTTGGTGCGGTTCTTCTCGCGCAGGCGGTTCACCACGAAGAGGATCAGCGCGACCCCGACGGCGGCGATCACGAAGTACTGGAAGAACCCGGCGTACTCCTCGACCACGTGCCAGCTCTCCCCGAGGCCGTAGCCCGCCAGCACGAACACCGTGTTCCAGATCAGGCTGCCCAGCGTGGTCAGGGCCAGGAACCGCCAGAACGGCATGCGCTCGATCCCGGCGGGCAACGAGATGAGGCTGCGGAAGATCGGCACCATCCTGCCGAAGAACACCGCCTTGGTGCCGTGTTTCTGGAACCAGGCCTCTGTTTTGTCGAAGTCGGACGTCTTGACCAGCGGGATCTTCGCCATCCAGCGGCGAGTGCGGTCTCGGCCGAGCAGGAGGCCGAGGTAGTACACGATGATCGCGCCCGCGACCGAACCGAAGGTCGTCCACACCAGCGCTTCCACCAGGGTGAACGTGCCCTGGCTCGCGGAGAACCCGGCGAGCGGGAGCACCAGTTCGCTGGGGATCGGCGGGAACAGGTTGTCCAGGCCGACGATGATCGCGGCGCCCGGACCGCCCAGCGCGTCCATCAGTGACACCGCCCAGCCGGCGAGTCCTCCCATCGGTTCGCTGGCGGTTTGGGCGAGCAGGAGGTTCATGGCGGCCTTTCGTGGTCGTCTGCAGTTGCCAACGAACGTACGAATCACCCGGGTTCCGCACCCTGGGGTGAAGCGGCACAGATCACTGAGGAAAACCGCAATACCGACCTCCGGATACCCCGCTAGCCTGGCGCTATGCCTTTTCCGGCAGCGATGCGCCGCTACCTGCGCAAAGCACTCCGCGGCACCCTCGGCCTGGCGATCGGCGCCATGACCTCGGTCGCGGAGTTCTTCTACGTGCTCTTCGGCGGCCTCGCGCTCACGGTCCCCGCGCTGCGGCGGCCCGTCTTCGCCGGTGCGCGCGTACTGTCCGAAATGGAACGGCGGCGGCTGGAGAAGTACTTCGGCGAAGAGAACGCCACGGATTACACCGGCCGTCGCGCGATGGCCTACCTCGTCCCGCGGTGCGTCATCGGACTGCTCTGCGCCGCGATCTTCCTCATGATCGCACTGGGCACCGGATCCGGCCTGATCATCGCCGCTCAGCTCCTCGCAGGTCAGTCCCCCGGCGGGGGAGCGCCTGCCGACTGGTACGACCCGGTCACCACCAGCCTCGTCGGCGCACTGCTTGTTTTCCTTGCCTTGCAAGGACTTCTCGGAGCCGCGACGCTGGACGGCAAGCTGGCAAGGCACTTTTTCGGGCCCAGCAAGAAGGAACAGTTGCGCCGCCGGGTCTCCGAACTCGCGACCAGCCGGGCCGAGGTGGTCGAGGCGGTCAACGGCGAGCGCCGCCGCATCGAACGGGACCTGCACGACGGCGTCCAGCAGCGGCTAGTCGCGCTCGGGATGCTGCTCGGCCGGGCGCGGCGGGCCACCGACCCGGAGCACGCGTCGGATCTGCTGCGGCAGGCACACGAGGAATCCCAGCGTGCCCTGGTCGACCTGCGCGAGGTCTCGTGGCGGGTCTATCCGATCGCACTGGACGCGGACGGGCTGCACCCCGCGCTTGAAGCGCTCGCGGAACGCTCGGGGATACCGGTCCATCTGCGGGTCGACCTGCCGGAAAGGCCACCGGCGGCCATCGAGACCGTCGTCTACTTCGTCGCGTCCGAAGCTGTCACCAATACGATCAAGCACGCCGCGGCGACGCGGATCGACATCGAGGCCGAGCGGGACGGGGACAGGGTGCGAGTGCGGATCACCGACGACGGCACGGGCGGGGCACGGGAGTCCGGCGGCGGCCTGTCCGGACTCGCACGGCGCGTCGCGGCCGCGGACGGGGAGTTCACTGTGGACAGTCCGCTCGGCGGCCCGACCGTGGTGACGGCGGTGCTGCCGTGCGGGTGATCCTCGCCGAGGACTCGACCCTGCTGCGCGAGGGGCTGGTCCGGCTGCTGGTCGAAGAGGGGCACGAGGTCGTGGCGTCGGTCGGCGACGGCGACGCGCTCCTCTCGACGACCGCCGCCTATCGGCCGGACGTGATCGTCACCGACGTCCGCATGCCGCCGACTCATACCGACGAAGGGCTCCGCGCGGCGCTCGAGATCCGGAAGCGCTGGCCGGAGATCGGGGTGCTGGTGCTCTCGCAGTACGTCGAGAAGCGCTACGCCGCCGAGTTGATCACCGGCGACGGTGAGCGCGTCGGCTATCTCCTGAAGGACCGGGTCGCCCAAGTGGGCGAATTCCTGGAGGCGCTCGACCGCGTCGCCGGGGGCGGGGCGGCGTTCGATCCGGAGGTCGTCCGGCGGCTGCTCGCGCGGACCACGCATACCGATCCGCTCGCGAAACTGACCGTCCGGGAGCGTGAGGTGCTGGAGAAAATGGCGCAGGGCCACACGAACTCCGGGATCGCCGAGTCGCTCTTCGTGTCGCTGAGCGCCGTCGAGAAGCACGTGAACGCCATCTTCGACAAGCTCGGACTGGCCAGCACCGCCGGGTACAGCCGCCGCGTCCTCGCGATCCTGCGGTACCTCGGTTCCTGACCCCGAGTTGACAGGCAAGTGACGGCTTGCCTATAACGGAGTCGTGGACGGCGACCTGTTCAAGGCGATCGGCGACGCGACGCGGCGCACCATCCTGGACGAGCTGACCGAAAAGGACGGTCAGACCCTGTTCGAGATCTGCGGCAGGCTGACCATGAAACACGGCCTCGCCTCGTCACGGCAGGCCATCTCGCAGCATCTCGCGATGCTCGAACAGGCGGGCCTGGTGCACACCCGACGACAGGGCCGCTACAAGTTCCACCACATCGACACGAGCCCGTTGCGGTCGATCGTCGAGCGGTGGCCCATCGACCGAGAGGAACCGAACCCGTGATCCGGATCACCATCACCAGCGTCTTCGTCGACGACCAGGCCAAGGCGCTGGAGTTCTACACCGAAAAGCTGGGGTTCATCAAGAAACACGACGTGCCCACCGGTGACGCCCGCTGGCTCACCGTGGTCTCCTCCGCCGACCCCGACGGTGTCGAGCTGCTGCTGGAGCCGGACGGCCACCCCGCGGCGAAGCCGTTCAAGAAGGCACTCACGGACGACGGCATCCCGTTCACCCAGTTCGCCGTCGACGACGTGTACGCCGAGGTCGACCGTCTCAAGGGCCTGGGCGTCGAGTTCACGCAGGACGCCGTCGACATGGGTCCCGTGGTCACCGCCGTCTTCGACGACACCTGCGGCAACCTGATCCAGCTCGCCACGATGAAGTAGCCCGGACACGGAAAAGCGGGGCTTGGTCCACTGTGGACCAAGCCCCGCTTTGTTTTTTCCTTACTGCTGCACCCATTCCACGAGTTCCACGGGCACACCGTTCGGGTCGGTGACCATCAGGAGGCGCTCTCCCCACGGTTCTTCCCGCAGCGGCAACGTGATCTCGACACCTTCGCCGCGCAGGCGCTTCTCCTCGGCTTCGAGGTTTTCGACCGTGAAGGCCACGATCACCCCGGACGCGCGCTGCTGCCGCAGGTTCTCCGGCAGGACCTCGATTCCCGCCTGAAGCAGGACGATGGTCATCTTCGCGGTTTCGTGCCCGAGAGAGACGAAACCCTCCGCGGCCATCTGCTCGGTGAAGCCGAAGTGCTCGGTGAAGAAGCGGCTGGACGCGGCGACGTCGTCGACGGTCAGCGAGACGGTGGAGGCAAGGACGTTCATGGGCTATCCCCTTCGGGTCGGCGGTGGGTTTCGGAGAAGCCGGCCGGTCAGTACGACCGGCGGCGCGGGACGCCGATCGAGCGGCGCACCGGCATCGAGCGGCCCGGGAACGGCTGCTGGTGACGGCGGTCGTTCCGGCGGGCCTGGGCGCGGTTGGTGCCTTCGTTGCCTTGGGGGATTCGAGCGGTCAAGGAGCCTCTTCTCTCACTGGTCGGTAGTACGGACGTAAGTTTACATCCGACGCACGGTAAGTCAAGGATATTTTTACGACGGTGGTAAACTTCGTTCATGACCAGCACGGATGTGGGTTTGCGGGAGCTCAAGAAGCAGGAGACACGGCAGCTGATCTCCGACCAGGCGACGCTGCTCTTCATCGAGAAGGGCTTCGAGGAGACGACGATCGCCGAGATCGCCGCGGCGGCGAGAGTCGCGAAGAAGACCGTCACGAACTACTTCGCGCGCAAGGAGGACCTGGCGCTCGACCAGCACGAGGAGTTCACGAACGGGCTGGCGAACGCCGTCCGGCACCGGAAGCCGGGTGAGTCGGCGCTGGCCGCGCTACGGCGCACCTTCCTGGACGCGGTGGCCGAGCACTCGCCGGTGATCGGCTTCACCGGGCCGGTCTTCGCGAAAATGGTGCTGGAGAGCCCGACCCTGACCGCACGGCTGCGTGAACTGCACGAACTGCGGGAAGCGGCGCTCGCGGAACTGCTCGCGAGCGAGACCGGAGCGGAGGCGGACGATGTCACTCCGATCATGGCTGCCGCCGAGCTCAACGCGATCGACCGCGTCCTGTTCCGCGAGGTCCTCCAGCGCTCGCACGCCGGCGAAAGCAACGACGAGATCGCCGAAGCGCTGACGAAGGCGACACAACGGGCCTTCGAGTTGCTGGAACCGGCGTTCGGCGACTACGCGATTCGTGAATAGCCCTGGGTTTTGTCGGTGGTTCCCGCTAGGTTCCGCCTCATGTCTGAGGGGACCTTGCTGGACGTCGTCTATTGCGAAGGCTGGGATCCGGCCGCCCGCGCGGTGACCGGGAGGCTCTCGTCCGGCACCGCGCGCCGGCGCGACACCGACGGAGAGCAGTACGCCGTCGCCCTGGTGCGCCCTGGCACCGAGATTCCGCTGGTGCTGCTCGAACTCGCGTGGAAGCACTGCTTCGCCCGCACGGTGCAGTTCGACGAACTGGGCAGACGCCGGGGTTTCTTCGAGTTCCGGGTACTGGAGGACGGCGCGCTGTTCCTCATGAAGGTCGAGCAGTGGACCTACCGGTTCGACGACCAGGAGGAGTTCGACAAGAAGAGCGCCGGCCATCTGGAGATGTCCTTCGGCCCGGATGGCAAGGGCTGGATGCATCAGGCGCCCCAGGGTTACGGCGGCGGCTCCAGCAGCGGTCAGGTGAGCAAGCAGGTGTCGGAGCTGACCATGCCGAAGCCCGCCTTCGGTGACTGGGAACCCCTCGCGAATTCGGGGTCGCTGACCCTCCGGACCCCGGATGCGCCCGACGCCGAACCGCCGCTTCCCGTCGACGAACGCCCCTGGCGGCCGTCCGTTCCGCTGCGCCCTTCCGGCATGGACGAGATGTTCACCGCGGGCACGCGCTTCTCGCTGAGCGGCGACCACGGCCTCGTCGAGGTCGAGCTCCGGGACACAGGGAAGCTCCGCATGCCCAGCGGCAGGCTCGTCGCGGCGGACCCGGCGTTCCTGGACGCGGACGCGGAGCACTTCACGGTCACCGTGCCGCCCGGGGACTACGGGGTCGAAGTCTCCGTGATCCGGTTCGTCGACGAACCGGCCCACGAACGGGTCGCGGCCGCCAAACTCGTCATCGCCGATATTCCCGTCGCCACCTGGGAAACCGCGCTCTGGCCCGGGCAGAACGCGCTCTTCCTCGGGGACGGGGAGTTCTACGGCTACGGCGTGGACAGCGGCACAGGCTGCTTCGCCGACGCTGCCGCCGTCCCCAAGGAAATGGACGACGAGCTCCTGGAGAAGTTCGAGGAGGTGGACCCGCATGTCGACGTCACCCCGGACGGAGCCGACGGCAACATCATCGCGTTCACCACCGGCTGGGGCGACGGCAGCTATCCGACCTGGATCGGCCGGGCGGCCGACGGCACGCCGGTCTGCTTCGTCACCGACATGCTGGTCCTCAACCGCGCCCGGATTCTCACAGCTTGAGCGGATGATGGCGGCATGACCTTCACAGACGAGGAGATCGCGTACCTGCGTTCGCAGCCTCTAGCCCGCTTCGCGACCCTGTCGGAGGACGGCGAACAGCCTGACGTCGTCCCGCTGGCGTTCGAATTCGACGGCACGCATTTCTGGGTCGGCGGAGTGGGCGCGTCGGTCCTCGCGACCCGGAAGTTCCGCAACATCCGTGCGGGGCGGCGCAAAGTCGCCCTGGTCATCGACGACACGGTCTCCTTCGACCCGTTCATCGCCCGCGGTATCCGCGTCTACGGCGACGCCGACGACCCGATCGAACGAGTGGGAGTGGTCGGCCCGGGCATCTACGCGCGAGTGACGCCGAAGGTGTCGTGGAGCTGGAACATGGCGGGCGAAACCGCGGGCGAGACGTGGTATCCGTCGAGGCGGGCGGTTCACGGCGAGCTGTGATCGCGCGCCGTTCTTGTCGGAGGGCGGCGGTACGGTCTGGTCCATGCGGGAGCTGATCGTCACCGAGAACTGCACGATCGACGGCGTGATCGAACTGGCGGGCGACTGATTCAGCCCGGGTGACACGGATCTGGACGTGGACCGGTCGGACGTCCTGGCCGTGCTCGAAGAACAACGTGAGAACGCCGGCGCGCTCCTCCTCGGACGCGTCACCTTCGAAGACATGCGCGGGTACTGGCCGAAGCAAACCGAGGACACGACGGGTATTTCGGCCTACCTCGACTCAGTGGACAAGTACGTGGTTTCGAGCACGCTGACAGAGCCGGAGTGGCAGAACACGACGGTGCTCTCCGGCGGGCTGCGTTCGGAGATCGAGAAGCTGAAGGCCACCGAAGGCAAGGACATCGTGACGACCGGCAGCATCTCGCTGGTGCGGGCGCTCATCGCCGAGGGCCTCGTCGACGAGTACCGGCTGTTCGTCTATCCCGTCGTGGTCGGCGAAGGCCGCCGGCTGTTCGAGGGCGCCACCGGCGTTCCGAAGCTTCGCCTGGCGGAGGAGCGGACGTTCGCGTCGGGGATCGTGCTGCTGCGTTATCGCGCTGACATCCCGAAAACGGGATGAACACCGCACGGTCGCGGGCGTAACGTCGGCGATCGTGATCAGTGACACGGATACGGGAGACGACCCGGCGGACGGCTGGTTCCCCGAAAGTGTGGCCGCGGGCTATGACGCGCCTGGCGGCGCGAATGCGCCCGAAGTGGTGACGCCCGCGGTGGACGTCCTCGAAGACTTGGCCGACGGTCCGGTGCTCGAGTTCGCCGTCGGGACCGGACGGATCGCGATCCCGCTGGCGGCACGCGGCGTGCCGGTGAGCGGAATCGAACTGAGCCGGGCGATGGCGGACCGGGTCGCGGGCAAGCCGGGTGGCGGCGCGGTCGACGTCACGATCGGCGACATGACGAAAACCCGGGTGCCGGGGGAATTCTCGCTCGTCTACCTGGTGTTCAACACGATCGGCAACGTGACCACCCAGGACGGTCAGGTCGACGTCTTCCGCAACGCGGCCGCGCACCTGCAGCCGGGCGGGCTGTTCCTCGTCGAGGTCGGCCTGCCGGAACTGCGTCGTTTGCCGCCCGGGCAGGACATCGTCCCGTTCGCGATGGCGCCCGGCTACGTCGGGTTCGACCAGTACGACGTCGTCAGGCAGGAGTTCACTTCGAATCACGTCACGGTGTCACCGGAGGGACAGGGACGGTTCCGCCGCATCCCCTTCCGGTACGCCTGGCCCGCCGAAATGGACCTCATGGCGCGCATCGCCGGGATGCGCCTCAAGTACCGCTGGGCGGACTGGGACCGTTCGGAACTCACCGCCGAGAGCACCCAGCACGTGTCCGTGTGGGAGCGCGCCAATCCGTGGTGATGATGACCGCGCTGACGACGAGCAACGGCAGTGCCCACAGAGCCGTCGTGAGATAACCGTTCCTGGTGGGGAGCAGCGCGCCGTCCGGAGTGGCGGCGGCGAGCAGCAACCCGGCGAGGGCGCTGCCCACGGCCATGCCGATGCTGCGGGCGATCTGGTTGATCGAGAGCACACTGGCCGTTTCCCCTTGTGGAACACCGACGAGCACGAGTTTGGGCATCACCGCGAAGATGCCGCCGACGGCGAAACCGAGCAGGGCGATCGCGGCGAGGACGAAAACGAACGACTGACTGCCGACGGCGAACAACACCGCACTGGCCACGGCGATCACGGTCGAGGCCAAGTACGCCCACCGTTCGGTGACGCGCGGAATCGCTTTACCCGCAACGAATCCGAGCAGTGAGAACGGGATCAGCGCCGCGCCCGCGGCGACACCGGGGAGCGCGAATCCGTAGTGGGCGTCCGCGGGCGTCTGCACGTAGCGGGTGAAGAGACTGAACAGCAGGTACAAACCCGCCCCGGCCACGAGAATCGCCAGGTTCGCGCGGAGGACGGAGGCTCGGCCGAGCAGCCGAAGATCCACCAACGGCTCGGTCGTGCGCAGTTCGATGAACGCCCACACGGCCAGGACCGCGGCGGTACCGGCGAGGAGACTCCCGGCTTGCCACGCCGTCGCCCACAGCGAGGGCACGGCGATGAGCAGGAGGACTCCGAGCGTGCCGAGAGCGAGGAGCAGCGCGCCGGGGACATCGATCCGAGGCGGCGCGCCGGGCGCTTCGGCAGGCAGCATCCGCCAGGCGATGAGGAATGCGACAGCCGAAAGGAGGAAGCCGAATCCGTACGCGACGCGCAGCCCCGCGAGCTGGTCGAGGAGGCTGACCACCGGGTAGCCGACCCCGATGCCGACGGTCGACGCGACCGACAGCGCGGCGATCGTCGAGGTCGAGCGCTCGGGCGGCAGGTGCGCGCGGGCGACGCTCATCAACAGCGCCCCGGCCGCGACCCCGAGCCCTTGCAAGCCGCGTCCGATCACCAGCGCCGCGTACGGAAGCGGGAGCACCGTCAGCAATCCGCCGGCCATGACCAGGGCCAGGGTGACCAGGATCGTGGTGCGGCGGCACGGGCCGCCGCCGAGCCTGCCCAGGACCGGGCCCGCGATCGCGCCGCTGAACAACGTCACCGTCAACGTCCACTGCGCCGCGTCGAGGGATACGTGCAGTCCGGTGGCGACCGGGGTGATCAGCGGCGCCCCGACGCTGCCGATCACGGCTCCCGCCAACGCCGTGCACACCAGTGCGGTGCTCAGCCGTCCGCTCGAGACGTCCGTGCGGGTGGTCATCGATTCGTCTCGGTGGTGACGTGCGTGAACAGCCCCGGCCGGATCCGGGTGCGAACCCCCTCGGCCCAGACCGCGTCGACCTGTTCGACGTCCATCGCGGCGCCGGCGTTCAGCAGCATCCCGAAGGCGAGGAACGTCTTCACGGTCACCGGGTCGAGCCCGGTGCCGTTCTCGGCCGTGTCCCACATCCGCGCGAAACACGACCGCACGACGTCACGAACCTCCGGGTCACCGCACGCGGCGAAGCCCTGAAGCTGCAACAACAACCCGGTCCGATCGGCCAGCAGGTCGAAGTACTGGGCACCCATCGCCGACAGCGCGCCGAGGCCGGTCTCCCCCTCGCCCGCGTCTCGCATCGCGTCACTGAGCCGCTCGAAAGCGGCCTGGACGAGCTCCAGGAACAGGGCCTTCTTCGTCCCGAACATCCGGAAGACGTACGCCTGCGTGATCCCCGCCGTCTTCGCGATCGCTTCCGTCGACGCCCCGTGCAGCCCGTGCTCCGCGAACTCCTCCGCGGCGATGGCCAGCACCTGGGCGCGTCGTTCGGGTCCGCTCATCCGTGCCATAACCCCTAAGTTACTGGTTACTAACCACTAACCAAAGGTGTCTCGCGCACCACAAAGGAGCGGCCCCGTGACTGGGTCACGGGGCCGCTCCGGTGTGGCGAGTGAGGGATTCGAACCCCCGAAGGCTGTGCCGTCTGATTTACAGTCAGATCCCTTTGGCCGCTCGGGCAACTCGCCGTGGCCGGGTGTCCCCGGCCGAGACGAAAGAATACCCAATGCCGTGGCGGGCCGGTCAACCGGGTTCCGCAGGGCTAGGGTGGAAGCTCCTGACAAGCGAGTACGAGGTGTGAGAACACGTGGCGGATCCCTCTTTCGACGTGGTGAGCAAGGTCGATCGCCAGGAGGTGGACAACGCCCTGAACCAGGCCGGCAAGGAGCTCGGCACACGGTTCGACTTCCGGGGCACCGGGACCAAGATCGACTGGTCCGGTGAGGAGGCGATCGTGATCGAGTCCGAGACCGAGGAACGGGCGCTGGCGGCGGTCGAGGTGTTCAAGGAGAAGCTGATCAAGCGCGGCATCTCCCTGAAGGCCTTCGAGGCGGACGAGCCGGCGCTGTCCGGCAAGATCTACAAGATCGGCGGCAAGATCCTGCAGGGGATCGCGTCGGACAAGGCGAAGCAGATCGCCAAGTTCATCCGCGACGAGGGCCCCAAGGGGGTCCAGGCGCAGATCCAGGGCGACCAGCTGCGGGTGTCCGGCAAGAAGAAGGACCAGCTGCAGGACGTGATCGCCTTGCTGAAGGGCAAGGACTTCGAGATCGCGCTGCAGTTCACGAACTACCGCTGAGCACGGCGCCGACAAGGCCACCTTCCGCGGAAGGTGGCCTTCGTCATGCCTACGACGCGGTGACCGTCCAGGTCCCGTCGCCTTCCACGGACACGAAGGCCGGGCCGGACACGGGCACGCTGCCGGTGTAGTCGCCGAGCTGGTTCACGGGAAGTTCCGAGTAGTCGCCGCTGTGCACCCATACCGCGGTGCGGCCGCTCTTCTTGGTGGCGACGGCGACCGACGTGACGCCGTCGGGCACGGCGAACACCGCTTCGCTCTTGCCCGTCAAGGGCTTGCCCGGCTCCAGGACGGGCAGGCCGCTTTCGTCGGTGATGGTCAGCGTCCAGGCGGCGTTGGCCTTGATGGTGAACGTCTTCGCCTGACGGCCGGGCATGTCGTTGATCCACTGCGTGCCCTTGTACGGGCCGATGTCGTTGACGATCAGCTCGTTCTCGGTGTTGACCGCGACGTGGCCGGAACACTTCGGGCAGTCGAAGGTCACGAAGCCGAGGCGCGTCGGCCAAGCCATGGGGACCGACGCGTTCCCCTTGCCCGAATGCTTCTCCTCCGGCTGCGGGCCAGGCCTCGGGGTGGTCGTGGGGGTCGGCGAAGGTGCGGTCAGCCCTTCCGGCGCGGCCGCCCGCGGGACGACGTGGCCCAGGTTCGGCGGTGAGCAGGCCACCAGGCCCACGGTCAGCAGCACGACGGCGCACAAGCGCTTGATCACGAATTTCCCCCTGGTCGAACCCGTCACCGGATCTTCGCCCGCCGATAGCCCAGCGTTACCGGACCACTCGGCCGGGCGATTCAGGCCCCCCGGACGTGGGTTTCCGTCGCGACGCCTTCGCGGGAGTCCGAAAGGGACAAAAGCCCGTGTTGTAATCCGGCGATCGCGTTCGAGGAAGGTCACGATGAAGCGCCGTTTCAGCTCGACACTCGCCTTCGCGCTGTCACTCACAGTGATCGCGTCCCTGTTCACCTCCGCGCAGGCCGCCGAGCGCCAGCAGCTCGTACCCGGCTACGGCTCTTACCCGAGGCTCATCCGCCTGGAGCACTCCGCGATCGGCCGCGGGCGCATCCTCGCGTCGCTGACCAGCGAGGACGCGAGCGGCAAGTTCACCCCGATCATGGAGAGCACCGACGAGGGCCAGAGCTTCCACAAGATCGGCGAGATCCGCGACCGCGACGGCCGCCGCGGCATGTGCTGCGGGACGCTGTACGAACTGCCACAGCGGGTCGGCAGGCTCCGCGCGGGCACCCTGCTGTGGGCCGCGAGCTACCGGCAGGACGCCGGTCCGCAGCGGCGGATCGGCATCAGGATCTGGTCCAGCCGCGATGCCGGCCGCACGTGGGGCTTCCTGTCCGAGGCGGCCCGTTCGCACAATCACGACGGCATCTGGGAGCCCGAGTTCGTCGTGGACGCGGGCGGCACGCTGTGGCTGCACTACGCCGACGAAACCGAGGCGCCGCAGTTCGCGCAGGTGATGAACCGGGTCGCCTCCACCGACGGGGTGAACTGGGGCACCAAGCAGCGCACGATGGCCATCCCGCCCCATCGGGTGCGGCCGGGGATGCCGATCATCCGCCGCCTCCCGGACGGCCGGTACTACCTGGCCTACGAGATCTGCAACTACCGCGACCGCTTCTGCGATCCGTACTTCAAGATCTCCTCCGACGGCGCCAACTGGGGCGATCCCCGCGACCCCGGTACCCGCGTCACCACCGCGAACGGCAACTACTTCCAGCACGCCCAGACGATCACGCTGTTCCCCGGCGGCCCGAACGGGGTGCGGCTGGTGATGGTCGGGCAGATCTACACCAACGCCGCCGGGGTCCCGCAGGACAAGAACGGCAGGGTGCTGCTGGCCAACGACAACTTCGGCGCCGGGCACTGGTACGAACTTCCGGCCCCGGTGCACATCGCCAGGATCCACGACAACTTCTGCCCCAACTACAGCTCGACGCTGCTGCCGGTCGACGGCGGCAAGAACGTGTTGCAGGTCTCCACCGAGTACAACCTCGGCTGCAAGGCGTACTTCGCGAAGGGCCCGGCGTTCTGAGCCACCCGGTAGTGTGAGGCTCCGAGCGATCGGCTACGAAGCGGGGGCATCGCATGAAGGGCATCGTGCTGGCGGGGGGCAGTGGGACGCGTCTGCATCCCATCACCCAGGCGATATCGAAGCAGCTGCTACCGGTCTACGACAAACCGATGATCTACTACCCGATCTCGGTGCTGATGTTCGCCGGGATCCGCGAGATCCTGATCATCTCGACCCCCGTCGACCTGCCGCATTTCCGGCGGCTGCTCGGTGACGGCAGCCAGTTCGGGCTCAGTTTCAGCTACGCCGAGCAGGCCGCTCCGAACGGGCTGGCCGAGGCGTTCGTCATCGGCGCGGACTTCATCGGCGACGACGACGTCGCGCTCGTGCTCGGTGACAACATCTTCTACGGCCAGGGGTTCTCCAGCAGGCTCCAGGCCGCGGCGACCACGCTCGACGGCTGCGTGCTGTTCGGCTATCCGGTCAAGGACCCGCAGCGGTACGGCGTCGGCGAGATCGACGCCGACGGCAAGCTCCTCTCCATCGAGGAGAAACCCGAGAAGCCGAAGTCGAACAAGGCCATCACCGGCCTGTACTTCTATGACAACCAGGTCGTCGAGATCGCCCGTGACCTCAAGCCCTCCCCGCGCGGGGAACTGGAGATCACGGACGTCAACCTCACCTACTTGCGGCAGGACCGCGCGACCCTCATCGACCTCGGCCGAGGGTTCGCCTGGCTCGACACCGGCACGCACGACTCGCTGCTGGAGGCCGGTCAGTTCGTGCAGGTCCTCGAACACCGGACGGGTGTCCGGATCGCGTGTCTCGAGGAAGTCGCGCTGCGGATGGGCTTCATCGACGCGGAACAGTGCTACGCGCTCGGCGCGAAGCTGGCGAAGTCCGGCTACGGCGAATATCTGATGAACGTCGCGCGTACCCAGGGTGCTACCGGCTGAACAGATGCTCGCGCAGGGTGTCGCCGGTGTAGTCGGTCCGGAAGACACCCCGTTCCTGCAGCAGCGGGACGACGTCGTCGACGAACGCGTCCAGCCCTCCCGGGGTCAGATGCGGCACGAGCACGAAACCGTCGGCGGCGTCGCGCTGGACGTACTCGTCGATCGACTCGGCGACCTGCCGGGCCGTGCCGACGAACTGCTGGCGCGCGGTCACCTCGATGACGAGTTCGCGGATGGAGAGCTTTTTCTCCTCCGCGATCGCCCTCCATTTCGCGGCCACGGCGAGGGGATCCTTCTCGTGCCGGACGCGGCCCCAGGTCAGCGGTTCGGCGTCGGGGTCCGGGTCGATCTCGGGTAGCGGGCCGTCGGCGTCGTAGGCGGAGAGGTCGCGGCTCCAGACCTGTTCGAGGAACTGGATCGCGGTCGCCGGGCGCACCTGCTGGTAGCGGATCTCGCGGGCGTACTTGTGCGCGTCCTCCTCGGTGTCGCCGAGGACGAACGTCGCCGCGGGCATGATCAGCAGTTCGCCGGGCTCGCGGCCGTAAGCGGGTAGCCGCCGCTTGACGTCGGCGAAGAACTCCTTGCCGCTCTCCAGTGAACCGTGGCGGCTGAAGATGACGTCGGCGGTCTTGGCGGCGAACTCCCTGCCCTCGTCGGAGTCCCCGGCCTGGATGACGATCGGCTGCCCCTGCGGAGTCCTCGGGACGGTGAACTCGCCGCGGATGTCGAACTGCGGTCCACTGTGGACAAAGCGCTCGATACCGCGCGCGAAGACGCCGTTCTCCTTGTCCCCCACCAGCGCGTCGGGCGCCCAGCTGTCCCAGAGCTCACGCACGGTGGCGAGGAACTCCTCGGCGCGGCGGTAGCGGTCCTCGCGTTTCAGGAAGCCACCGCGGCGGAAGTTCTGGCCCGTCCACGCGTCCGGTGAGGTGACGACGTTCCACGCGGCGCGGCCGCCGGAAAGGTGATCGATGCTCGCGACCTGCCGCGCGACCTCGTACGGCTCGTTGAACGTCGACGACAGCGTGCCCGCGAGCCCGAGCCGGCTGGTGACCGCCGACAGCGCGGCCAGCACGGTGGTGGTGTTCGGCCGCCCGACGACGTCGGAGTCGAGGATCTTGCCGGCGTGTTCGCGCAGGCGCAGGCCCTCGGCGAGGAAGAGGAAGTCGAACTTGCCCCGCTCGGCCGTGCGCGCGAGATGTTCGAAGGACGAAAAGTCGATTTGGCTACCCGAGCGCGGGTCGCTCCACACGGTCGTGTTGTTGACGCCGGGGAAGTGTGCGGCGAGTTTGACCTGCTTGGGCATCTGTCACGCCTCCGCGTACTGGTTGGCGGCGACCCCGAGGCCGAGATGGTCGCGCAGGGTGGTGCCGGTGTAGGTCTGCCGGAACGCGCCCGCGGCCTGGAGCGTGGGGACGGTCTCGGCGGTGAAGAGCGCCAAGTCGTCGGGCAGGACCGCGGGGCGGATGTGGAAGCCGTCGAGAGCGTGGGACTCCGCGAGGCGAAGCAGCTCGGTCGCGAGGTCGGCGGGAGTGCCGGTGAAGCTCAGGCTGTGCGGGAAGGGCGCGTAGGCGTCCAGTGCGCGACGGCGTTCGAGGGCGGCCTGTTCGGTCTCGGCGAGCACGATCGACAGGCCGGCGAGGAGTCTCGCGTCGGGGAAGCGCTCGCGGGCGCCGCGGACCTCGTCGACCAGGACGACGTCGGCGCCGTGCGCGTACGGCGAGTCGCCGTACACCGCGACGACGGGGTGCCCCTGCGGCGGGCGCGGCGTGATCGAAGGTCCCTTGATGCTGAAGAAGCGGCCCGCGAAGTCGACGTAATGGAGTTTCTCGCGGTCGATGAAGCGGCCGGTCGGCTCGTCGCGGATGATCGCGCCGTCCTCCCAGCTGTCCCAGAGGCGCGCGATGACGTCGACGACCTCGGCGTTCTCCGCTTCGGCGTCCGCCTCGGACGGCAAGGTGCGCCTGCCGAAGTGGGCGACCTCGGCTTCGGTGCGCGAAGGCACCGCGAGGACGCCTGCGCGGCCGCGGCTCGCGAAGTCGAGCGAAGCGACGGCCGTCGAGATGTGGAACGGCTCGGTGTGCGTGGTGGTGACCGTCGGGACGAGGCCGATTCCGCTGGTCACCGGGGCTATCGCGGCGAAGGTGAGTAGGGCGTCGAGGCGGCCTCGGACGACCTCCTCGCCCCCGGGCTGGAGCGCGAGGGTGTCGTCGAGGGTGACGAAGTCGAGCGAAGCCGCTTCGGCGCGCTTCGCGTGAGTCAGGTAGTGGGCGGCGGTGAACAAGGCGGCCGGGTGGACGTCGGAGACCCGCCAGGCGGCTGGATGCTGCCCGGCCCCGTCGAGCGCGACCCCGAGGTGCAACTGCTGTGCGGAAGCCATGCCCGGGGAACTCGCGCGCACATGCCCCGATTCCCGCTCCCACGAGCTGGGACGCCCGGCCCGACCTGCGTTTAGCGGGCTAATCGCGATCCGGAGGCGACCCGCGTTTAGCGGGCTAAACGCGATCCGGCTGGTCAGCGCGCCCAACGTGACATCGGGGACGTTGAGTGTCTCCCGTGCCGCATTGGGGCAGCGGCCTCGCGCCGCGGAGGTGGGTCCAGGCCGGATCGCGTTTAGCGGGCTAATCGCGATCTGGAGGGCGACCTGCGTTTAGCGGGCTAAACGCGATCCGGTCCCCGACCTGCGTTTCGCCCCCTAATCGCGATCTGGAGGGCGGAGCGCGTTTAGCGGGCTAAACGCGATTCGGCTGGTCAGTAGGGGTGGCGTGCCATTTCTTCCAGGCGCCGGATGCGTTCGGCCATGGGCGGGTGGGTCGAGAAGAGCTTCGAGAGGCCTTCGCCGGGGCGGAACGGGTTCGCGATCATCAGATGCGACTGCGAGACCAGCTTCGGCTCCGGCACGAGCGGCGCCGCGCGCGTCCCTTGATCGAGCTTCCGCAGCGCCGACGCCAGCCCGAGCGGGTCGCCGGTGAGTTCCGCGCCCGACGCGTCGGCCTGGAACTCGCGCGAACGGCTCACCCCGAGCTTCACCACGGCGGCCGCGATCGGCCCGATCACGACCAGGAGCAGCCCGACCAACGGGCTCTCGCCGTCCTCTCGGTTGCTGCCGCCGAAGACGCTGGTGAACATCGCGATGTTGGCGATCACGCTGATCACGCTCGCCAGCGCGCCCGCGACACACGAGATCAGGATGTCGCGGTTGTAGACGTGGGACAGTTCGTGCCCGAGCACCGCCCGCAGTTCGCGCTCGTCGAGCAGGCCGAGGATGCCGGTGGTGCAGCACACCGCCGCGTGCCGGGGGCTGCGGCCGGTGGCGAAGGCGTTCGGGGCCTGCGTGGGGCTGACGTAGAGCCGCGGCATCGGCTGCCGCGCGGTGGTCGCCAGCTCCCGCACGATCCGGTACATCGCCGGCTGCTCGGCCTCCGAAATCGGGCGGGCGCGCATGGCCCGCAGCGCCAGCTTGCCGGAGTTGAAGTAGGCGTACGCGTTGACCCCGAGCGCCACCACCAGCCCGATGACCAGCGCACCCCGCCCGAAGAAACCGCTGATCCCGACGATGAGCGCGGACAGCAGGCCGAGCAGGACGGCGGTCTTGAGCCCGTTCTGGTGTTTGTGCACGGCGTCCTGCTCCTTCCTTTCTCCGGGGTGGGGGTTACTCATCGGAAACAACGCGATCGGGGGACGCGAAGTTCCTTCGCGTGCTCGGCTCGCGGGTTATCGTCGAACCCCGGAACGATCATCGGGAGGCGCCTGTGCGAGGACCCGAACTGAGCCGCAGAGCCCTGCTCACCCTGGCCGCGGCCGGCGCCTCCGCGGTCGCCTTCGCGCCGGCCGCCAGAGCCGAAAAAGTGCTTCTCGTCGAGGTCGGAGGCACCCCGGAGGCGGTCGCGGTGAATTCCGTCACCGGTTTCGCGTACGTCTCGGACCCGTCCACCGGCACGATCGTCGTCCTCGACTCGCGGTCCGGCACGGTCGGCGACGTGATCCCGGTCGGCGGCGAGCCCGCCGGGCTGGCCGTGGACACGGTGACCAACCGGCTCTTCGTCGCGAACCCGCCCGGCGGGACCGTCCTCGTGATCGACGGGCGGACCAACGACGTCGTCAGCGTGGTGCCTGCCGGTCCTGGAGCGTCCAGTGTCGACATCGACGAGCGGGCGAACCGCATCTACGCGGTCAGCGCCCTCACCGGGACGCTGGCCGTCATCGACGGCGTCGGCTGCCGCCTGCTGGACCTCGTCCCCGGTCCCACGCGGGGGTTGTCGTCGACGGCGGTCGACGGCGGCCGCAAACTCGCGTACTGCACCAGCACGACCACCGACTCTCTGGAGGTCTTCGACATCGGCGCGGGGAAGTTCGTCGGCGGCATCCCGGTCGGCAAGTCACCGACCGGAGTCGCCGTGCACAGCGCGTCCGGGACGGTGTTCGTCGCGAATTCGGCGATCCATCATCTGTCCGTTGTGGACCCGGGTGCGCGCAAGGAGAAGGCGACCGTGCTGTTGCGCTCGGAGTCTTCGTCGGTGGCGGTCCACGACGGATCGAACACCGTGTACTCCAACGGCGGGCCGAACGGCGTCGCCAGGATCGACGGGGTGACGAGCCTGCTCACCGGTGACCTGTCACTCGGCGTGAACCCCGGCGCGGTCGCGATCGACCAGCGCACCAGGACCGTGTACGTGGCGGATCCCTTGCGCGGCAGGGTTTCCTTGATCAGGGACTTCTGACGCCGGAGCGGGCATGATGGCGGGGTGACCGAGTACGAATTGCGCGGCGGGCTGCAACCGGATGTCTCGGCCGTGGCCGCCGTACTGGCGCATCACGGTGTCGAAGGGCCGGACGGGAAGGCACCCACCGAGGCGCTGGTCTTCGCCGTCTCCGGCGGGATCGGGGCCGGCTACATCCTGTGGGACTTCGCGCACGAGACGATGTCGACGATCGTGTTCGGTTTCCGCGCGCGCTGGCAGTATCCGCAGGACTGGCTCAAGTCCACAGTGGACCGTCTGGGGCTCGGCCTCGGCCTGCACACCACCGGCGGCAAACGCGCCGCCGCGAAACGGCTCACCGCCGGCCTCGAAGCGGGACGGCCGGTGCTCGTCCTCCCCGACCGCGAGTCGCTCGGTTACTGGCACCTTCCGCCGGAGATGTCCGGCGGTGGCGGCCACTTCGTCGTCGCGTACGGCGAAGAGGACGGCCGGGTGCTGGTCGACGACCGGAACCTCGCCCCGCTGACGGTCGATCGGAAGACGTTCGACGCCGCGCGCGGCCGGGTCGGCTCGTACAAGAACCTGCTCGCGACGATCGAGCCCGGCGAGGTCTCCGACTGGCGGACGGCCGTGCGCGACGGGCTGACGGACTGCGTCCGGAATCTTTCGGCGCCGTCGAAGTCGTTCTCGCTGCCCGCATGGGGGCGCTGGGCGAAGGCGATGACCGACGAACGCGACCCGAAGGGCTGGCCGCGCGCGTTCGGCGAGCGGCGCGGGCTGGTCGGGGCGCTGTTCAACGTCTGGGAGAACGTCACCCCGGCCGGGATGGAGGGCGGGCACCTGCGCGGGCTGTTCGCCGACGCGCTCACCGAAGCCGCCGGCCTGCTGGAACTGCCCGCGCTGGCCGAACAGGCGTCGACCTGGCGCGGGATCGGCGAACGCTGGGCCGAACTGGCCGAGACGGCCGTCCCGGCGTCGAACGCGGAGTTCGCCTGGGTGCGCGGGCTGGTCAGCACGGTGTCGGCGGGTGTCCGGGAGGGTGACGCGGGGCAGGACGCCGCCGCGGCGGCCGGTGCGGAAATGTGGAAACTGCGCGCGCACTACAACGACGAAACACCGTTCACCGACGTCGAAGCCCGGGAACTCTTCGGCACGATGGGCGCCATGATCCGGGACATCCACACCGCCGAGACCGCCGCGATCCGCGAGCTCTCCGAAACCCTGATGGAGTGAACCGGACCGGTGTCCGTTGCGCCGCGCGGCCGTAACCCCGCGCGATCGTTGAAGATCCACTTCGTGCACGCACATCCGCTGGGGACGACCAGTGCGCGTCCCGCTCCCGAGATCCACCTCCACCGCCATCGCCTTCGTGTCGCCGACCTGGACTGTCTCGGTCACGTCGGGAACGTGCGGCTGCTGGAGTACTTCCAGGAAGCCCAGATCGCGATGCTCGACCCGCGGCGTGAGCACCTTTTCCAGGCCAAGGGACCTGCGTACCTGATCGCGAAGCACAACGTCAGCTACCTGCGGCGGCTGACGTTCCGTGACAACCCGGTCGAGGTGGAGACCGTGGTCGGCCGGATCGGCACCTGCGACGTCGTGGTGAACAGCAGGCTGCGCGACGAACGGGCCGTCTACGCGCGCTGCCGCACCATCTGGGTCGCGTGCACCCTGCCCGAAGGCAGCACGCGGCGGCTCGATGTAGAGGAACGCGAGCGGCTGACGCGGTTCAGCGGGGCGATCGACGAGATCTCCTGAATCAGTTTTTAACCGTTTATGCTCCATTTCCCGCAACACCGGAAAACGGCTGGGCCGTTCAGCGGCTGATCATCACGCTTTTCGGCCGGTACCTTCGAAAGACCTCTCTCCCCTGCAGAGCTCCCCGGAGGTATTCATGCCACGGCCGAAGTCTGTCCGCTTTCTCGCGCCCTTGATCGGCGCGATGCTACTGACGAGCGGGGCGGCCGTCGCCGCCCCGGCCGCCGAAGACCCCCAGTTCATCCGTCTGGCCAGCAGGACCTTCGATCCGCTGAGCCAGCGCACGGCGGCGAGCCAGGACTGGAAGGGCGCGTACCTGCTCCAGGTCCGAGGCGCGCTGACCGACGCGCAGCGCGGGAAATTGCGTTCACTCGGCGTGCGGATCGGGACCTACATTCCCGATTTCGCCTACGTGGTCCGGCTGAAGCCGGAGAACCGCGAATCGGTGGCGGAATTGGCCTTCGTCCGCTGGCTCGGCGAATACCGGCCGGACGACAAGATGGAGATGACGACGGCCGCGGCCGGTAGTCACCTGGTGACGCTGGTCGAGGAGGACGCGCGGGACCAGCGCGTCGTGGCCGAGCGGATCCTGCGGCTCGGCGGCGGTATCGAGGCGATTTCGCAGAGCGGGCAGCACATCGTCGCGAAACTCGGTTCCGGGCAGGCCGCCACCGTGGCGCAGGGGGCGGAGGTGCTCGCGGTCGGCGCGATCACCGCCCCCGAAACCGACATGGCCAACGCCAGGGAGAGCGGGGGCGCGAACTACATCGAGAGTGTCGGCGGCTACCGCGGTCAGGGCGTCCGCGGCGAGGTGATGGACGGCGGGCTGCGCGTCACGCACCAGGAGTTCAAGGCGCGGCCGACGGTGATGCACGGCTCGAACTCCACCAGCACCAGCCACGGGACCTCGACCTACGGCCAGATCTTCGCGTCGGGGGTGAGCGCGCCACAGCGTGGCCTGCTGCCCGAGGCGCAGGGGATCTTCGCCACCTACAACAAGCCGGACCGCTACGCCCACACCAAGGAACTGGTCGACCCGGCGGGCAAGTACCGCGCGGTGTTCCAGAGCAACAGCTGGGGCGGCGGGCTGACCACGGCCTACAACTCCGTCTCGGCCGAGCTCGACAAGATCGTCTTCGACCACGACCTGCTGATCTGCCAGTCGCAGAGCAACGCGGGCACCCAGCAGTCGCGGCCGCAGGCCTGGTCGAAGAACGTGCTCTCGGTGGGCGGGCAGTACCACTACAACACGCTGGGCCGCACCGACGACAAGTGGAGCGGCGGCGCCAGCATCGGCCCGGCCGCCGACGGGCGGATCAAACCGGAACTGTCGAACTACTACGACCGGATCGACACCACGTCTTCGAGCAGCGACACCTCGTACACGACGTCGTTCGGCGGCACGAGCGGGGCGACCCCGATCACCTGCGGGAACGCCGGGTTGCTGTTCCAGATGTGGGCCGACGGCGTGTTCGACGGCGGCCCTGGCAAGGCCCGCGACGTCTTCACGAGCCGCCCGCACGCGGCGACCGCGAAGGCGCTGCTGGTCAACGGGGCCGACCAGTTCGCGTTCAGCGGCACGGCGCACGACATGACCAGGACGCATCAGGGCTGGGGCACCGCGAACGTGCGGTACCTGCACGACCAGGCCAAGGCGAACGGGTGGAAGCTGCCGGTGCTGGTGAACGAGACCGACCTGCTGGGCACCGGGCAGTCGAAGAAGTACACGGTCGCGGTGAACGGGACCAAGCAGTTCAAGGCGACGCTGGCCTACACCGACCCGGCGGGTTCGCCGAGCGCGTCGGTCGCGAGGGTCAACGACCTGACCCTGAAGGTCACCGCGCCGAACGGGACCGTGTACTACGGCAACAACGGGCTGAAGGCGGGCAACTTCTCGACCGCGGGCGGGTCGCCGAACACGGTCGACACGGTGGAGAACGTCATCCTCGAGAAGCCGGCCGCGGGGACGTGGACGGTGGAGGTCGTGGCGACGCAGGTGAACGCCGACGGGCACCCGGAGACCTCGGCCACCGACGCCGACTACGCGCTGGTGGTTTCTTGACGCTGGACTGAGGGCGCGTGAAGGCCGGATCGCGTTTAGCCCGCTAAACGCGATCCGGCCGGGCGCGGCGACCCGGCGGCGCGCGAGTGTCGCGAAAGCCACTTTCGAGACGTCTGATGTCCCGAAAGTGGCTTTCGCGACGTCCGGGTCGGCCTCGCGAGGGGTGTGAGGGCTTCGCGGGTCGCGTTTAGCGGGCTAAACGCGAGTCGGGCGAGGCGCGAGGGGCTTGCGCGTCGCGTTTAGCCCGCTAAACGCGATCCGGTCGCATGCCCGCGCCCGGATGGCGGAGGCCTCTGCGCCGATGGCCGAGACGACAGGTTTCGGTTGTGAGACGGAAGCGTGAGACCCCTGGAAGGCATGTAACGAGGCGACCCGAGGTGCCGACGTCTGGGATACGTGACGCGAGCCAAGGAGCCTCTTCGATGACCACCTGCCGACTCTGCGGCTCGGCCCATCTCGCCAGTGTCGTCGACCTCGGGGCGACACCGCCGTGCGAAAGGTTCCTGACCGCGGAGCAGCTCGCGGAGCCGGAGCCGACGTACCCCCTGCATCTGCAAGTCTGCACCGAATGCTGGCTCGCCCAGATCCCGCCGCTGATCACCCCGGAAGAGACTTTCACCGAATACGCGTACTTCTCGTCGTATTCCGCCTCCTGGGTCGAACACGCGAAGACGTTCGTCGACGGCGCCGTCGAGCGGCTGGGGCTCGACGATTCGTCGTTCGTCGTCGAGGTCGCCAGCAACGACGGATATCTGCTCAAACACGTTGTGGCGCAGCAGATCCGCTGTCTCGGCGTGGAACCTTCGGTGAACGTGGGCCAAGCCGCGCGTGACGCCGGGGTGCCGACGAAGACCGCTTTCCTCGGCCCCGAGACCGGGCGTGCGGTCCGCGACGAGCACGGCCCCGCCGACCTCATCGTGGCGAACAACGTCTACGCGCACATCCCGGACATCATCGGTTTCACACACGGGCTCCGCGCCATGGTCGCCGACGACGGCTGGGTCAGCATCGAAGTCCAGCACCTGCTGACGCTGATCCAGGACAACCAGTACGACACGATCTATCACGAGCATTTCCAGTACTACACGGTGGAATCCGCGCGCCGGGCCCTCGCGCGCGGCGGATTGTCCGTTGTGGACGTCGAACTCCTGCCCACGCACGGCGGTTCGATCCGGCTGTGGGCGCGTCCGGACGCCGTCGCCGGTGAGCCGAGCGAGCGGATGACTCAGGTCCTCGACGCCGAGAAGGCCGCCGGACTGCACGAAATGTCCGGCTACACCGAGTTCTCCGAGCGGGTCACCAAGGTCCGGCTCGAGCTGAACAAGTTCCTCACCGACGCGGCGCTCGAAGGCAAGACCGTCGTCGGTTACGGCGCCCCCGGCAAGGGGAACACGCTGCTGAACCACTGCGGTATCCGCCCGGACGTGCTGCGGTACACCGTCGACCGGAACCCGTACAAGCACGGCCGCTTCACCCCCGGGACCCGGATCCCGATCCTGCCGCCGGAACGCATCGAGGCGGACAAGCCCGATTACGTGCTCGTCCTTCCGTGGAACCTCCGGGAGGAACTGACCGCCCAATTGTCCATTGTGGACGGATGGGGCGGGAAACTGGTCTTTCCCATCCCGCACCTGGAAATCGTCGAGGTGAAGTCGTGAAGGTAGTCCTCTTCTGCGGCGGCTACGGCATGCGGATGCGCAACGGTGACGCGTCCGACGTGCCCAAGCCGATGGCCATGGTCGGCCCCAGACCCCTGATCTGGCACGTGATGCGGTACTACGCGCATTTCGGCCACACCGAATTCGTCCTCTGTCTCGGCTACGGCGCGCACCACATCAAGGAGTTCTTCCTCAACTACCGGGAGACCACCTCCAACGATTTCGTCCTGCGCAACGGCAAGGCGGAACTGCTGTCGACCGACATCGCGGACTGGTCGATCACCTTCGTGCAGACCGGCCTCGAATCGGCCATCGGCGAGCGGCTGCGCCGGGTGCGCCCGTACCTCGAGGGCGACGAGATGTTCCTCGCCAACTACGCCGACGTCCTCACCGACGCCCCGCTGCCGGAGATGATCGAGCGGTTCACCGCATCCGACGCCGGCGCGTCGATGATGGTCGTGCCGCCGCAGTCGTCGTTCCACTGCGTCGAGCTGGGCGAAGACGGCCGGATCGGCGCGCTGACCCCGGTCAGCGAGATGCCGCTGTGGGAGAACGGCGGGTACTTCGTGCTGCGCAAGGAGATCTTCGACCACATCCCCGAGGGCGGCGACCTGGTGGCCGACGGCTGCGGCGAACTCGCCAAGCAGGGGAAGCTGCTCGCGTACCCGTACCGCGGATTCTGGAAGCCGACGGACACCGTCAAGGAACGCGTCCAGCTGGACGACGCCTACGCGCACGGCGACCGGCCCTGGGCGTTGTGGGAGCACGAACCGGCTCCGGTGGGCATCGCGTGATCGGACTCGGTACCGGCGGACTGGAGCGGATCGTCGCGCTGGGCGCGCATTGCGACGACATCGCCATCGGGGCGGGCGGCACACTGCTGACCCTCTGCGCCGCCAACCCGGGTCTCCGCGTGGACGCGCTCGTCCTGTCCGGCGGCGGCACCGAACGGGAGGCCGAGGAGCGCGCCGCGCTCGCCGCCTTCTGCCGGGGCGCCGACGTCGAGGTCACCGTGCTCAAACTGCCCGACGGCCGGTTCCCCGCGCACTGGGAAGAGGCCAAGAACGGCCTGGAAGAGCTGCGCCGCCGTACCGACCCGGACCTCGTCCTCTCCCCGCGCACGGCGGACGCGCACCAGGACCATCGCGGGCTGGCGACGCTGGTGCCGACGGTGTTCCGCACCCATCTCCAGCTGGAGTACGAGATCGCGAAATGGGACGGCGACCTCGCCAAACCCACCGCGTACGTGCCGCTCACCCCCGAGATCGCCGAAGAAAAGGTCCGGTTGCTGCAGGAGCACTACGCCTCTCAGCGGCACCGGCCCTGGTACGACCGGGAAGCCTTCCTCGGCCTCGCCCGCATTCGCGGTATCGAATGCGGGCAGCGCTACGCGGAGGCCTTCGACCTCAAGAAACTGACGCTCGACCTCACTCCGAAAGGCTGAAAGCCATGCGTGTGCTGCTGACCGGGCACAAGGGTTACCTGGGCACGGTGATGGCCCCGGTGCTGGCCGCCGAAGGCCACGAGGTCGTCGGCCTCGACTCCGGTCTCTTCGACACCTGCGTGCTGGGCCCGAAGCCCGACGATCCCAAGGGCTACGAAGTCGACCTCCGCGACGTCACGGCCGAGCACGTGACCGGGGTGGACGCGGTGATCCACCTCGCCGCGCTGTCCAACGACCCGCTGGGCTCGCTGGCGCCGGAACTCACCTACGACATCAACCACCACGCCTCGGTCAAGCTCGCGAAGCTGGCGAAGGACGCCGGGGTCAAGCGGTTCCTCTACGCCTCGACGTGCTCGGTCTACGGCGCTTCGGGCGGAGACGGCCTGGTCGGCGAGGACGCGCCGCTGCGCCCGGTGACGCCGTACGCCGAGTCGAAGGTGCGGGTCGAAGACGACCTCCACGAACTCGCCGATGACGATTTCACCCCGGTGTACATGCGCAACGCCACCGCGTTCGGCTTCTCTCCGCGACTGCGGTCGGACATCGTGCTCAACAACCTCACCGCGCACGCCCATGTTTCGGGCGAGATCCTGGTGCTGTCGGACGGGACGCCGTGGCGGCCGCTGGTGCACGCCAAGGACATCGCGCGCGCCTTCGAGGCCGCGCTGGTCGCCCCCAAGGAAGCCGTTCACGACAAGGCCTTCAACATCGGCACCGAGCGCAACAACGTGACCGTGGCCGAGATCGCCCAGCAGGTCGTCGAGGCCGCCCCCAGCGCGAAGCTGCGGATCACCGGCGAGTCCGCGGGCGACCCGCGCTCCTACCGCGTCGACTTCTCCCGCTTCCGCGAGGCGATCCCCGGCTTCGAATGCGAGTGGTCGGTCAAGGACGGCGCGCTCGAGCTGATCTACGCCTACCGCACGCACGGCCTTACCGCGCACGACTTCACGAACCGTTTCACCAGGCTGGCCACGCTCAACGCGCGGACCGCCGCGGGCGAGATCGACGAAACCCTGCGGCGACGGTGATGACGCGCGAGCCACTGGACACGGGCGCCGGCCTGCGCGAGCTGGTCGAGCGCCTGTATCCGCTCTGCCGCAGCATCACCGGCGACGGCGTCCGCGCCACGCTGGAGATCCTCGGCGAGTACCTCCCGCTCGACGTCCACGAGGTGCCGACCGGGGCCCAGGTGCTCGACTGGACCGTTCCCCAGGAGTGGAACATCCGCGACGCCTGGGTGAAGGACCCGGCCGGACGGAAGGTCGTCGACTTCCGGGAGTCGAACCTGCACGTCGTCGGCTACAGCGTGCCCGTGGACCGGAAGCTGCCGCTGGCGGAACTGCGCGAGCATCTCCACACGCTGCCCGAGCAGCCGTCGCTGGTGCCGTACCGCACGAGTTACTACTCGCCGACGTGGGGCTTCTGCCTGGCGCAGGACACCCTCGACGCGTTGCCGGACGGCGAATACGAGGTCCGGATCGAGTCCACTTTGGACGACGGGCACCTGACCTACGCCGAGCATGTGGTCCCCGGCGAGGTCACCGACGAGGTGCTGGTTTCGTGCCACACCTGCCATCCGTCGCTGGCCAACGACAACCTCGCCGGCATCGCCGTCGCCGCGGCGCTCGCGCAACGGCTGGCCGCACGGAAACCGCACTTCACCTATCGATTCCTCTTCATGCCGGGCACGATCGGCGCGATCACCTGGCTCGCGCGCAACACCGAACGGCTCGGCAAGGTCAAGGCCGGAATCGTGCTCGCCTGCGCGGGCGACCCCGGATCGCTGACTTACAAGCGCAGCCGTCGCGGAGACGCCGAGATCGACAAGGTGCTCGAATTCGTCCTGGCCGGGAAACCGCACGAGGTCCTGGACTTCTCGCCGTACGGCTACGACGAGCGGCAGTTCTGCTCGCCGGGGTTCAACCTCGGCGTCGGCTCGCTGACCAGGACGCCGTACGCCGGCTATCCCGAGTACCACACCTCGGCGGACAACCTGGATTTCGTGTCCACCGAGGCGATGGAGGACACCCTCGCGACCTTGGGCGAGGCGTTCTCCGTGCTGGACCGGAACCGCCGCTACGTCAACCTGAGCCCGTACGGCGAGCCGCAGCTCGGCAAACGCGGGCTCTACGACTCCCTCGGCGGCCGCAGTGACGCCAAGGAGGCCCAGATGGCGATGCTCTGGGTGCTCAACCTTTCGGACGGCGAGCACAGCCTGCTCGACGTCGCCCAGCGATCCGGTCTCCCCTTCGATTCCGTCGTCGCCGCCGCCCACGCGCTGCAGGGCGCCGGATTGCTGAAGGAGTGACGCCGGTGGCAGGCGGCAGACATCGGGCGACACTGGCCTCCGGGGCCGTACGCGCCATGGCGGGCAGGCTCAGCTGGGGCCTCGGCGACCAGGCCGTTTCGAGCCTGACCAACTTCGCGGTCGGGCTGGTCGTCGCGCGTTCGCTCGGCACGTTCGCCTTCGGCATGTTCAGCCTCGCGTGGGTGACCTACGGCGTGGTGCTCAACCTTTCGCGCGGCCTGGCCACCGACCCGATGATGGTGCGCTTCTCCGCGGTGTCGGAGGAAGCCTGGCGCCGGGCGGTGTCGCGGGCGGCGGGGACGGCGATCGGGGTCGGCCTGGCGACCGGGCTGGTCAGTGTGATCGTCGGCTTCCTCGCGGTGCAGCCGCTGGGCGGGGTGTTCGTCGCGCTCGGCGTCGTGCTCCCCGGGCTGATGCTGCAGGACGCGTGGCGGTTCGCGCTGTTCGCCAAGGGTGACGGCAAGAAGGCCTTCGTCAACGACACGGTGTGGGGTGTCGCGCTGATCCCGGCGCTGGGCATCGCCTCGCAGTTCGGCACCGTGGTCGCCTTCGTCCTGGCCTGGGGACTGGCGGGCGCGGTCGCGGCGGTCTACGGGCTGTTCCAGACCGGCATCGTGCCGAAGCTTTCGGAGATGACGAGCTGGGTGAAGGAACAGCGCGACCTGAGCGTGCGCTACCTGATCGAAAACGTCAGCAACGCCGGCTCGTCGCAGCTGCGCGCCTACGGGCTCGGGGCCATCGCGGGGATCACGGCGGTCGGCGCGGTCCGCGGTGCCGAGCAGCTGCTCGGGCCGTTCCTCGCCCTGCTGATGGGGCTTTCGCTCACGACGGTGGCCGAAGGCGCCCGTGTCCTGCACCGCGCCCCGCATCGGCTGAAGCATTTCTGCGTGGTGCTGGGCGGCGGTCAAGCGGGAGCCGCCCTGCTGTGGGGGCTCGGGTTGCTGATCCTGGTGCCGCACGACGTCGGCCGCTGGATCATGGGCTCGGTCTGGGACGCGGCCGAGCCGCTGATCCTGCCGGTCACCCTGTCGGTCACCGCCGCGGGCTTCACCGCGGGCGCGGCCGCCGGATTGCGTGCTCTCGGCAACGCCAAACGCAGTCTCCGCGCCCAGCTGGTCGCTTCGGCGGGCTATGTGGTCTTCGGGATCATCGGCGCCTACATCGACGGCGCCGAAGGTGCCGCGTGGGGCTCGATGCTCTCGGTCTGGCTGGGCGCCGCGCTGTGGTGGTACCAGCTCCGTGTCGCGTATCGCGAGTACCGGCCGGCCGCGCCACGCACCAACGACGAAGAGGTGGGAATGGTATGACCCGGATTCCGCGGCTCAGCATCGGTCTGCCCGTCTACAACGGCGAGGAGTACCTGTCCGAATCGCTCGACGCCCTGCTGGGCCAGAGTTACGAGGACTTCGAGCTGATCATTTCGGACAACGCTTCGACCGACCGCACCGAAGAGATCTGCCGGGACTACGAGGGCCGTGACGCCCGGATCCGGTATCTGCGGCTGCCGAAGAACGTCGGCGCGTCCCCGAACCACAACCGCGTCCTCGACGAAGCCCGCGGCGAGCTGTTCAAATGGGCGTCCCATGACGACCTCTATGGCCGTGACCTGCTGAAACTGTGCATCGAGGCGCTCGACGAGCGGCCGGAGATCATCGTCGCCCACAGCTGGCAGGCCATCATCGACGACCACGGCGCGGTGACCCACAAACTCGACTACCCGCTGGCGACGGACTCGCCGCACGCGCCGGCGCGGTTCCGCAGTCTGCTGTTCGAGACGGGCGGCGACGACTTCTACGGCGTGATGCGCACGAACGTGCTCCGCCGGGTCAAACCGCTCGACAGCTATCACCACGCCGACCGCACCTATGTCGCCGAACTGAGCCTCCACGGCCCGTTCCACCAGGTCCCCGAGGTGCAGTACTTCCGCCGCGACCACCCCGGTCGCGCCGAACGCGCGAACCCCAGCATCCGGAAGCGCTGCTCGAATCTCGACCCGCGGCGCGCCGATCCGGTGCGGAACCCGATGCCGCGGCTGATCGGCGAGTACATCGGCGGGTTCATCGGCGGTATCCGCCGGGCACCGCTCTCCTCGGCGGACCGGCGGGAGTGCTACCGGCACCTCGCGTCCTGGCTGGCCGACCGGTCCCGCGGCCGGAACGAGGCCCGCGCCGAGGACGCCGAACCCGAAATCGACGGAATGAACATCGACGCCGTGGTCCCTGGACGGCAGAGGAGGACGTCGTGACCTCTCGCTCCGGAGCGAGAAAGCGAAGACATCCCCGGGTCGGCTTCTTCGGTCTGCTGGGGGCAGGGAACATCGGTAATGACGGATCACTCGAAGTCGTGCTGGCGTACGTGCGCCAGCGCCATCCGGAAGCGGAGCTCAGCTGCCTCTGCTCCGGGCCGGAACTGGTCGAAGCGCGCTACGGCGTCAAAGCGGAGTCACTGCTCTGGTACTACTCGCGCAACCGCGACGCGACGGGGTTCCTCGCGGCCCTGCTGAAGGTCGTCGGCAAGGTCGCCGACACCCTCAAGATCCTCTCCTGGACCCGGGGCTGCGACGTGGTGATCGTCCCCGGCGCCGGCGTCCTCGAAACAACGCTTCCCTTGCGGCCCTGGGGTTTCCCGTACGCGATGGCACTGCTGGGGGTGTCGGGCAGGCTGTGGGGGACCCGGGTCGCGCTGCTCAACGTCGGCTCGAACGTCATCCGCCAGCGGACCACGCGGCGGCTCTACCGGATCGCCGCCCGCTCCGCGCACTACCGGTCCTTCCGCGACGAGCTGTCCCGCGACGCCTGGCGCGAGATGGGCCTCGACACCACGAAGGACGACCTCTACCCGGATCTGGCCTTCGCCCTGCCGATCCCCGCCGGGCGGCCGTCGGACGTCGTCGGGGTCGGCGTCATGGAATTCCACGGGGGCAACGACGACCGGCGCCAGGGCGAGGAAATCCGTTCGTCCTATGTGGACGCGATGAAACGGTTCGTGCGCAGGCTGGTCGACGACGGGCGCGAGATCCGGCTGCTGACCGGCGACGAGATCGACGACCCCGTCGTCGAGGAGATCTTCGCCGACCTGCGCGAACACCGGCCCGGCCTCGCCCCGGACCAGGTGACCGCGGCGAAACTGCCCACCCTGGGCGACCTCATCACCGAGATCGCCGCGCTCGGCGCCGTCGTCGGGACCCGGTATCACAACGTCCTGTGCGCGCTGAAGCTCGCGAAGCCGACGATCTCGATCAGCTATTCGCAGAAGATGGACAGCATCATGGCGAACATGGGGCTGGCGGAGTACTGCCAATCCGCCCGTGCCGTCGACGTCGACCTGCTCGTCCGGCAACTCGCCGAACTCGAGGCCAAACCCGAGGAATTCTGGCAGCGCCTGCGGGATCGGAGCGCCGCCAAGCGGAAACTGCTGGAGAAGCAGTACGACGTCCTCGACAAGACGCTGTTCCGCAAACCCGAGGAGATCCGATGAAGGTCGAAGCGGTTCCCGAGATCGAAGGCGCCTACCTCTTCACGCCGACGCCGTTCTCCGACGAACGCGGCTTCTTCAGCCGTACCTTCGACAGCGAGGTCGCCGCCTCGGTGGGCATCGACCCCGGCGGTTTCGCGCAGGACAGCATTTCCCGATCCCGCAAGGGAGTCGTGCGCGGGCTGCACCTGCGCGGCGGACGCGGCGAGGCCAAGCTGGTCCGCTGCTCCTCCGGCGCCCTTTTCGACGTCATCGTGGACCTGCGGCCGGACTCCCCCACCTTCCGGACCGTGAAATCGTTCGAACTGTCCGGGGAGACCCAGGTCTCCCTGTACATCCCGGCGGGGTGCGCGCACGGGTTCCAGGCGCTCACCGACCCCGCCGACATCTCCTACCGCATCGACCGGCCGCACGATCCGGCCGAGGACATCGCGATCTCCTACGCCGATCCCGAACTGGCCATTCCCTGGCCGCTCGCGATCAGCGCGGTGTCCGAACGTGACGCCCACGCCCCTCCGCTCGCCGCCGCACTGACGACCACGAGGTGATCCCGTGAACCGCCCTTTGCCGCGCTCCGACCAGGCGAACGAACGACTGCACCGAGCCATCCCCGGTGGCGCGCACACCTACGCCAAGGGCCAGGACCAGTACCCCGACGACTTCTCACCGGTCATCGCGCGCGGCCTCGCCGGCCACGTGTGGGACGTCGACGGGAACGAATACATCGAGTACGGATCGGGGCTTCGCGCGGTCAGCCTCGGCCACGCGCACCCGCGGGTCCTGGAGGCCGTCCGGACCGAGATCGAGAAGGGCGGCAACTTCGTCCGGCCGTCCATCATCGAGGCCGAAGCCGCGGAGCGGTTCCTCGTCGCCGTGCCGACCGCGGAGATGGTGAAGTTCGCGAAGAACGGCTCGGACGCGACCACGGCCGCCATCCGGCTGGCGCGGGCGGCGACCGGGCGGACGCTCGTGGCGATCTGCCGCGACCACGCGTTCTTCTCCACCGACGACTGGTTCATCGGGACCACGCCGATGTCCGCCGGGATCCCCGGCGAGACGACGGAGCTGACGGTTTCCTTTCCCTACGGCGATCTCGCGGCCACGGACGAGCTGCTGCGGGAGCACGAGGTCGCCTGTCTCGTCCTCGAACCCGCGACCCAGAAGGAGCCGCCGCCGGGGTATCTCGCCGGGCTGCGCGACCTGTGTGACCGGTACGGCTGCCTGCTGGTGTTCGACGAGATGATCACCGGGTTCCGCTGGTCGGACGCCGGGGCGCAGGGGCTGTACGGCGTCACCCCGGATCTCTCGGCGTTCGGCAAGGCGCTGGGGAACGGTTTCGCGGTCTCGGCGCTGGCGGGCAAACGGGAGTACATGGAACTCGGCGGGCTGCGCGATCACCGCGAACGGGTCTTCCTGCTTTCGACCACACACGGCGCCGAGACGCATTCCCTCGCCGCGGCCATCGCCGTCTTCGACACCTATGCCGAAGACGGGATCACCGCGCGGCTGCACGCGCTGGGCGACCGGCTCGCGGCGGGAGTCCGAGAGGTCGCCGCGAGCGCCGGAGTCGGCGACCACGTGCTCGTGCGCGGCAGGGCGAGCAACCTGGTCTTCGCCACGCTCGACGAACAGGGCGAGCCGTCGCAGCCGTACCGGACGCTGTTCCTGCGGGAACTGATCACCGGCGGGGTGATCGGGCCGTCGTTCGTGGTCAGCGCCGGACTGACCGAGGCCGACATCGACAAGACGATCGACGTCGTGTCGCGCGCCTGCACCACGTACCGCAAGGCGCTCGAGTTCCAGGACCCGACGCAATGGACGGGCGGCCGCCCGGTCAAACCGGTGTTCCGGAGGTTCGCGTGATGACCACACGTTCGTGTCCATCCGGTGTGCTGCGTGGTGACTTACCTTGAAACGCATGACTTGGGCAAGAACGACGGCGCTCACGCTGTCGGTGGTCCTGACGGCCGGCTCCTTCACCGCTGTGGCATCGGCGGCCGAGGCGCCGGCCGTCTGCGCGTCCGGCCCGGCGAGTTTCCCGAAGCCGGAGAACGCCGTCGTCGTCGATCCCGGCGAGCACCTCGCGATCGAGACCTCGGCGCATCCGCCGGGGACGGCGTTCTGGCTCAGCACCGGGACGCACATTCTCGCCGACGACCCGTACAGCCAGGTGATCCCGAAGGACGGCAACGTCTACGTCGGCGCGCCCGGCGCGGTGCTGGACGGCCGCGGCATCAACCGGGCGGCGTTCACCCAGCTGGCCAAGGACGTCGTGATCCGCGGGCTGACGATCCGCAATTTCGTCGCACCGCAGGACCAGGGCGTGGTGAACCACGATTCCGGCGAGCACTGGGTGATCGAGGGCAACGTCATCGAGGACAACCGCGGCGCCGCGATGATGGCCGGGCCGCGGCAGGAGGTCCTCGGGAACTGCCTGCGGAAGAACGGGCAGTACGGGATCAACGCCTACCGCGCGGGCGGCGGCATCACCGGCCTCGTGGTGGAGGGCAACGAGATCGCCTGGAACAACACCGACGACTGGGAGAAGAGGCAGCCCGGTTGCGGCTGCAGCGGCGGGGCGAAGTTCTGGGCCGTCGACGGCGCGGACATCCGGGGAAACTGGGTGCACCACAACCACGGCGCCGGGCTCTGGGCGGATACGAACAACAACGACTTCATCATCGAAGACAACACGATCGAGGACAACGACGCCGAGGCGCTGTTCTACGAGATCAGCTACAACCTGATCATCCGCAGCAACACCTTCCGCCGCAACGCCCTGGTGCTGGGACGCGATTTCGCCGCGCGGGGCAACAACTTCCCGATCGCCGCGGTGTATCTGAGCGAATCCGGCGGCGAGCCGCGGATCTGGGCGCGGACCGACATGATCGAGATCGCGGAGAACGTGTTCGAGGACAACTGGGGCGGCCTGACGCTGTGGGAGAACGCCGACCGGTTCTGCAACAGCCCCTCGAACACCTCGACCGGGACGTGCACCCGGGTCGTTTCCTCACCGTCGGAGTGCACGGCCGAATCGATCGCGCAGCCACCGGCGTACGACGACTGCCGATGGAAGACCCAGCGGGTCAACGTGCACGACAACGTCTTCCAGAGCGCGCCCGACTGCACGGGCCTGTGCGGGCGGATGGCGGTGCTGTCGAACTACGGGACTTATCCGTCCTGGTCGCCTTATCGGGGCAACGTCGTGTCCGAGGCGGTGACGTTCGCTCAGGACAACGAGTGGTTCTCGAACACCTACGTCGGGCATTGGTCGTTCGTGGCGCATGACGCGTCACGGTCGCTCGACGTGACCGCTTGGCAGTCGGCTCCTTACCGGCAGGACCCTTGCAGCACCTTCGACGGCGCCGGCGGCTGCCCGCCTCGGTGACCGAAGACGCAACTCGCGTGATTGAACGCGCAACTCGCGTGATCAGGCGAGTTACGCCTCTGATCACGCGAGTTACGCGTCTGATCACGCGAGTTACGCTTTCGGTCACGCATTTAGTCGACTAAACGCGGCGGGCAGGGGTGTCAGGACTTGGTCAGGAAGAAGTAGGCGTAGCGCTCGTCCAGCTCGTTCTTCGGCACCAGCTGGATCGCGTGGGGCGTGAAACCGCACCGCTCCGCCAGCTGCCAGAAGGCGTCGACGCGGTAGGTCGTCATCGCCGCCAGTCCCGAGCGGTACGAACGACGGCGCGGCCGGGTCCGCCACGTGCCGGGGTCGTACTTGACCTGGATCAGCGCGAGCCCGCCGGGGACGAGCAGTTCCCGCGCGATGCGAAGCAGGCGTTCGCCATACTCCGGCGTCGGGATCAGCTCGAAAACGTAGAAACTCACGTAGACGTCGCAGGGCTCCTTCACCATCGAGAGCGCGGCTTCCGGATTCGCGACGTCGATCTCGACGGCCTGGAACGGGGTGTCGCAAACGCCGGCGACCTGCTTCTCGCATTCGGCGAGCGTCTCGGCGGAGATGTCGACGCCGATGAATTCCTGGGCGCGCGGGGCGAAGTGGATGGCGTTCGCGCCACCACCACAGCCCCATTCGACGACGCGATTCCACGGCCGGTCGAAGCCCGCCAGCCGGGCCCCGCCTTCGAACATGTCGAGGTGCCGCTTCCCGATTTCGGCCCAGAGGTCGTTGCCGTCGAAGGTGTCGGACTCGCGCCAGTGCGAATTGTCCTTCCATCTCTTCTCGCCGGGCGAGTTCCAATAGCCCTGTGCGTCGGCCGAGATGGCGGACTCGGACTGTTGGGCGCCGACCGTCGCCAGCGCGCGCTGGCCGAGGTCCTCCGCCCGTGCGGCGATCTTCTTGGCGGCATCGATGAGGGACATGGGGAACCGTTCCTTTCGCTATGTGGTGTTCGAGGACCGGGTCGCCCCTTCGTCGATGAGCAGTGCGGTCACCGGAACCACCGCGAGAGCCACACCGAGGCCGCCCAGCGTGTCAGTCGGGTAGTGCGCGCCCATTGTTACCTGGGCCCAGCCCATCGCGGCCCCGGCGAAGACGACCGCGACGACCAGCAGCACCGACGCCGGGCCGCGCCGGAGACCGCCGAGGGCGCCGAGCGCGGCGGTGAAGGTCAACGCGGCGGCGAAACCGGTGTGCCCGCTGGGATACGCCAGGAATTCGCCGTGGATGTACCGGCCGGTGACCGGTTTCAGCCCGCTCGTCAGCCCGACCGTGACGAGGACGGCCACCACTCCGGTGACGGCGGTTCGCAGCCGCCGCGAATACCAGCACAGACCGAGGAACACGACCATGGTGACGATCGAGCCGACGGGTTCGCCGACGAAGTCGATCACCGTCGCGATCGTCCACCAGGGATCGCCGGACCAGGCGAGCGCGTCGACCAGCGTCGCGTCCGGCCCGGTCGCCCCGGAGGTCCCGGCGTAGACCAGGCCCAGCACCAGCGCGCCGAGCCCGCCGGCCACGGCCAGGACGAACGCGGCCGGACGGAGCGTCGGCGGCAGAGCCGGTTTCACTCCGCGGCCACCTGCCCGGCCGCCTCGATCGCGTCGCGGTAGCCGCCGATCAGCCGGTCCAGCCCGACCTCGGGGGTGAATTCCTGCTCGTAGACCAGCCGCGCCGCCAGGCCGAGTTCGCGGTTCCGGCCGGCGTCGCCGACGACCTCCCGCAGCCGCCGCGCCAGCGACTCGGCGTCGCCGGGTTCGTGCAACAACCCGGTCACGCCGTCCTCGACCAGTTCGCGGAACGCGCCGTGCGCGGCCGCGACGGTCGGGACCCCGGCGGCCATCGCCTCGACGACCACCAGCCCGAACGTCTCCAGCCATTCCGACGGCGCCACCGCCACCGCCGCGCGAGTGACCAGTTCGGCGCATTCCGCCTTGCTCCGCAGCCCTTCGTAGCGGACGTCGTCGCGGCCTTCCGCCCAGCGCGCGACCTCGTCCTGCATCGGGCCGGTACCCGCGATCACCAGCGGCATGCCGAGCCCGCCGGCCGCGGCGATCCGGTCCCAGGCCGTCATGAGCAGGCCGATCCCCTTCTCCGCGGTGATCCGGCCGAGGAACAGGACGTGCTCGCCGGTACCGGAGCGCCGGATGCCGGGGTCGGCGACGAAGTTGTACTTCACCGCCAGCCGTTCGGTGGGCATCCCGGCGGCGACCAGCACCTCGCGCTGAGCCCGCGAAATGCAGAAGAACCGGGACACGCCGGACCACCAGCGACGCCGGTTGAGCATCAGGCTCGCCGCCATCGGCACGGTCGCGAGCGCCGACCCGCGATAGCAGCCGTGCCGCACCGCGGGCACCGGCGTCCGGCCGACGCAGTCCGTGCACACGTGCCCGTCGCGGTACAGCGTGCCGGGCGGGCAGATCAGGGTGTAGTTGTGCACGGTCGCGACGACGGGCACGCGCGCGTCCGCGCACGCCGCCAGCACCGACGGCGACAGCAGCGGGAACGTGTTGTGGACGTGGACGACGTCCGGCCGGTCTTCGGCCAGCCGCCGGGCGAGATCGGCGCGCGCCGCCCGGTTCCACGGCACCTGGAGCGGGACGACGGCCTTGCGCGGCAACGACATCGCGGAGATGTCGTCACTGCGCCGTTCGAACAGGCCGACGTCGTGCCCGGCGGCCGCGAGCAACGCGACCTCCTGGTCGACGACGTTGTTCTCCCCGCTCGGCTGCTCGGACCGATAGCGGTTGTGGACCACGAGGACCTTCACGCAGGCTCCTTGGCCGGGACGAAATTCTTCTCGGTGACAGGCACCCGCACCAGCAGCGACGCCGCCAGTGCCAGGTGCAGCAGGTACGGCGACGCGTCACCGAGGCCCGCTTCGGTGTAGGACGCCGAAACGCAGTAGATGATCAGGAAGATCGCGCACGCCCTGGCCAGCGACGGCGGCCGCAATGCGGCGACCACGAGCAGCACCAGCATGAAGGCCGCGACGATCGCGATCCCGACGTAGCCCTGTTCGTGGTAGACCGCCAGCCAGCTGTTGTCGATGGGCAGGCCGATGTAGGACTTGTTCGTCAGCCCGACGCCGAACACGTACTCGCCGAGGGTGCGCGGGTCGGACAGCAGCGCGTCCCACACCTTCGCGCGGCCGGTGAGGCTGGAGAAGTTCTCCGAGCTCTGGCCGCGCAGGAACCAGGCCTGCAACAGCGAACCGAGGACGACGGTGGACACCGCGCCGATCAACGCGACCCCGGCGAACACCTTCCTCGCCCGCGCGCTGGACATCCAGAGGGAGAGCAGCGCGATCAGCACGCCGGCGACCAGGCCGAGCGTGGCCGTGCGGGTGTGGGTCAGCAGCAGGATGCCGATCGAGGGGACGATGACGATCAGCGCGTTCAGCCGGTCGAGTTCACCGCCGAGCCACAGCAGCAGCGTGAGCCCGATGACCACCGCCGAATACTGCCCGACCTGCGGCGGGGTCAGCGGCCAGATGGTGCCGGTCAGCCGTCCGCCGTATTCCTCGGCCAGCGCGATCCCCGGTGACGCGGCCAGCCCGATGACGACCGTCAGCAGGACCGCCGAGTAGGTCCGGATGTGGTGCCGCACGAGCCGGATCCCGCCGTCCCACCAGCGGGTCAGCAGCCACAGCGTGCTGACGAACAGACCGAACCGGAAGCAGCGGAACAGCGCGCCGTACCCGACTTCGAGGTTCAGGCTCGCCATCAGACTGAGCACCACCAGGATGCTGAGCAGCAGCAGGTACGCGCTCGGCCGGATCCGGAGCCGGGCGTTCAACGCCAGCGCGACGCAGAACGCCAGCACGAGCGAACCCATGGTGACCAGCTGGATCACCGAACGCGGGATCGGGATGACGGTCGTCGCGCCGGTGGAGCCCAGCGTGTTCAGGATCAGCAGCGCCCACACGAGGGCGACCGCCTTCGGCATACCCGGCGACTGCGAGGGCCGTTCGCCCCGGGGCAGATGCGGAAAACGGGTTTTCTGCCGCATGTCAGCCTCCCCCTTGGCGGCTGTAGGTCGATCCGGCGTCCTGGTTGTACGGGCCGCCCTGCCATTCTCCGATGCTCAGGTTCCGGCTCGGTTCGAAGGCGACGAAGTTCCACGGCCCGACGTAGGTGTTGTCGTGCCACTTGTTGCCTTGGGCGAACGTGATCGCCTGCTGCACGACCTCACCCCGGTACGGCGACCAGTCCGGGTAGGTGCCGAAGTTCGCGAGCACGGCCATCCGCGCGCAGGTGTTCTCGCAGCCCGCCACCGCCGGGTCGAGGACGAACCGGTTGTGGTGGATCTCGACACGCTGGGTCTTCCAGCGGCAGTCGTCGAACAGCGTGCCGGACGCGATCGCCGGCCGCGCGCAGGTCTCGTGGTCCGGCACCAGTTTCGTGCACGATCCGGACGAGGTGTTGGCGGGGCTGTTGCAGAAGCGGTCCGAGTTCTCCCAGAGCGTGATGCCGTTCCAGTTGTTCTCGAGGACGTTCCCGGCGATCTCCACCTTGTCCGTCCGGGCCTTCACCCTCGGCTCGCCGCCGGATTCGGAGAGGTAGATCGCCGCCACCGGGAAGCTGTCGCCGCGGTCGATGAAGGTCTTGCCGTCCACGCGGTTGTTGCGGCGGAGGGTGTTGCCGCGGATGACGGCGTTGTAGCTGGTCTCGTACATGAGCCCGGTGCTGTCGTTGCCCTCGACGAGATTGCCCTCGAACAGGAAGTCGTTGTTGTTCGTGTCGGCCCACAACCCGGCCCCGCGGTTGGCGTGCACCCAGTTGCCGCGGACGTCGGCGCCGTCGACGGCCCAGAACTTCACGCCGCCGGTGCAGCCGCAGCCGTCGACCTTCTTCTCCCAGTCACCGGTGTTGTTCCCGGTGATCTCGTTGCCTTCGACGACGAGCCCGGTGATCCCGTTCTTCCCCTCGTAGGCGTTCATCCCGTACTGCCCGTTGTTCCGCAGGCAGTTTCCCCGCACCTGCTGCCGCGCGCCCGCCATCAGGCCCGCGCCTTCGTTGTCCTGCACCGTGTTGTGCTCGATGATCCAGCCGGGAGCGGAGTCGTGGTTGACCACGCCCTCGTCGCGCGGGGCCTGGAATCCCCGCACCGTGAGGTACTGGATCTTGACGTCGGCGGCGTTGCCGGTGAAGGCGTACTGGTTGATCTTCCGGCCGTCGAGAACGGCTTCCGGCGCGCCGAGATAGACGTTTCCGGCCTTCGGCTGCACCTGGTCGAAGCGGTCTTCGCCGAGCCGGTGCGTGCCGGGCGCCAGCCAGAACGTCGTGCCAGGGCCGCTCGCCCGGGTCTTCGCCACGAGATCGCCCGCGACGGCCGGATCGACCGTCACCGCTCCCGCCGGTGCCGCCGCCGGACCCGGCGGCAGCTTGCCGCACACCTGCGCCACCGCACCGGACGGCGCTCGCCCGGGGTCGGGCGGTGCGCCCGCCTCGTCGGCGGGGTCCGGGGTGCAGGCGGCCAGTGCCGTCACGGCCAGCAGGATCGGCAGGAAGCGATGCGGTCGAACCGTCACAACGGAGGCCCCTCGGGGTCGAAGGTGAGCTTTGTGGTCATCCCGGTCGAGGCGGTCCCGGCGCCGATCAGCGTCCACGCGGGCTCACGGCGGCCGAATCCCGCCGAGTACCAGCCGAGCGGCGGGGTGGTCTCGCCGCGGTGTGCGGACCACCTGAGCTGCGACGGGAGTTCCATCGAAGCGCTCCGTTCCCGGCCGTCGGCCGTCCAGGACAACTCGGCCGTCGCTCCGGTGAGGACGACCTCGACGGCCGGGCCGAAGTGGAACGCGAGACGGCACGGCCGGGTCTCCCCGCGGACCTCGTCGAGAATCCGCAGCTCAGTGCCGTCCAGCTCCACCGAACGCCGGTGGACGGAAGGCGCGTAGCCGTCGTGTTCCGCGCTCCAGCGTGACGGCGTGCCCGCCGCGATCACGGTGGTCGCGGCGTGTTTCGTCCACAGGAACGGGCCACCGGACACGGACTGGTCGGCACCGGCGAGTTCGAGCGTGTTGTGCCCGGCCGTGGACCGGAAATACGACCGCCACTTCGGTTCGCCGTGGTAGCAGTAGGTCCCGGGGTCGGCGAGGATGTCGACGCCGTCGTGCCGGACCTCCACCGAAAGCGCGTCCGCGTGCGCGTGGGCGGCGATGGACAGGAAGCCGTGCGGCCCACCGTCGCAGCGGCACCAGACGTCGCCGTCCCGGAGGATGGTCATCCCGGCGTCGGCGAAGTCGTCCCGCCGTCGCACCGGTCGCCGCGCGTCGACCTGGATGTCCTTGGCCAGCGCGGAGAAGAGCTGCGTGCGGACATCACCGCCCGGTGTCTCCGGCCACCAGTCCGAACGTCCGAAAAGGACGGAACCGGTGTCGAGCAGCGACGCCCAGCGGCTCGTCTCGTCACCATCGACGATGAGCCCGAAGCCGTCGTCCGCGTCCCCCTGCCTCGGCGGGCGCAGCTTGTTGTCCACAGTGGACGCCAGCGCGTCGGTCATCCGGAGCAGCACGAGCCAGGTCGACTCGGGCACCGCGACCCCGGCGGCCTTCGCCTCCAGCGCCCCGGCGAGCCCCAGTTCCAGCACGAGCCCGTGGTACTCGGTGGCGAGTTCGCGGTTGAGCCCGGACTCGAAGGTGTTGTGCCGCAGCATCTTGTCGAGCGACGCGAGCGCCGTTTCCCGCCATCCGGCGGATTCCGGGAACCAGGCGAACGCGCATGCCGCGGCGAGCTGCCCCGCGTCCTCGGCGATCACGTGGTTGTTCGCCGACGAACCCCGGCTCGGGAACGCCGCCAGCCAGCGCTGGTGGTGCCAGATCTGGCTGAGCGCCACGGGGTTGTCCTCGAACAGCGCCGGAGTCCGCGCCCAGCCGTCCAACAGGCGCCGGACCCACACCCACGACAGCAGTCGGATGCCGAGTTCGATCCCGCTGACCCAGTGCACCCCGCGCATCGGCGGGTTGGCCGCCCACCACGAGTTCAGGTGCGCGGCGACGCGTTCGGCGTATCGGTCCTCGCCGGTCAGGGCGTACGCGGCGGCCAGCACGGTGAGGTGCTGGTGCCGCGACGGCTCCCAGATCTGCTTGATGTCGCCGACGGCGTCCTCGCTCCGGTACGGGATGTCGAAGGAGTACACGTCGGACGGCGCTCGGCGGCCGGTCTTCGGGTCGTACGACCAGTCCGGGGCGACGAGGTCGTCCCGCTCGACGCCGAAGTACTCGGCGCGCCCGTCCATCAGCCGGTCGGCGGCGACGAGCAGATCCTTCACGGCTTCACCCGAAACGGCGGCGAGGACGTCTTCGCCGGGCACCGTCACGAACCGGCGAACCGGCAGCCAGGACGGCTTCTCCCCCGCGACCCCGCGCCACTGGCGTTTGCGCACGACATCGGTGACCCGGCCCGCGACCTCGGCGGGCCCCATTCGCGACAGTCTTCGCAGGTACCAGGACGGATCCATCAGCCGAGTCCGATCCGGACCGGCATCCCGGTCTCCAGGCTGCGGTTGACCGCGAGCGTGGCCAGCGTCGTCGAAACGAGCGACTCGACCGAGACCGGCATCGCGACACCGGTGCTCAGCGCGTCGACGAACGCTTCGAGTTCGGCGGCCTGCCCCTTGTCGCGGCCCTTGGGGATCCGCGAGCTGGCCCACTTCTTGCGGCCGAACACCGACGCGCGCGCGAAGTCGTCGAACCTCAGCACCTTGCCGTCGGCGGTGAGATCGATCGTTTCCTTGGGGAACGCCGACGAACCGCTGGTGGTGTAGGCGATCGACGCCGTCGAGCCGTCCGGATAGCGCAGCAGGATCTGGAGGTCCTGGTGCCCGGGCGTCGCGGTCGCGTACACCGAGACCGGATCGGAGCCCAGCAGCCAGCTGACCGTGTCGATGAAGTGGCCGCCCTCGCCGGCGAACCGCGAACCCTCGCTGTCGGCCTGGTTGTACCAGCTGTTCGCGTCGAGCTGCCCGGCGTTGACCAGGTAGCGCACGGAAGCCGGGCCGATCCGCGGGCCGAACTGGCGCACCGCCTCGTTCAGCAGCGGGGCGAACCGGCGGTTGAAGCCGACCTGCAGCCGGTCGTTGCCGGATTCCTCGATCGCGCCGAGCACGATCTCCAGTTCCTTCTCCGAGAGCGCGAGCGGCTTCTCGACGAAAACGGCCTTGCCCGCGAGCAACGCGCGCCTGGTCAGCTCGGCGTGCGAGCTGTGCCTGGTCACGATGAACACGGCGTCGATCGACTCGTCTTCGAGCATCGCGTCGACGTCGGTGGAGGCGCGGGCGAAGCCGAACTTGCGCTTGGCGTTCGCGCCCGAGAGCGCGGACGTGGTGACGACTTCGAAGAGGTCCATGTACTCCATCTCCACGAGATGGGGAAGGAGCATCGAGGACGCGTAGTTGCCGGCGCCGATGAAGCCGATCCGCAAGCTGTCGGGCTTCGGCACCGCGCGGGAGGTCACCGGCTTCGGGAGGGCGACCGAGGTGACGGGCTCCGTGGTGGCGGCGGCCCGCTTTTCGTACTCGAACAGCACCGCGACGGCCTTGAGCTTGCCCTCGTCGAGCTGCCGGTAGGTCTCGACGGCGTCGGAGAAGGCCGAGACGTGCGAGATCAGCGGCTCGACGTCGAGACGGCCGCTGCCCATCAAGTCGACGACGCATTCGAGGTTGCGGCGCTCGGTCCAGCGGACCTGGCCGATCGGGTAGTCGCGGCCTTCGAGTTCGTACTCCGGGTCGTAACGGCCGGGGCCGTACGAACGGGAGAACCGGACGTCGAGTTCCTTTTCGTAGTAGGCGTTCCATGGCAGGTTCAGCGAGCACTTGCCGATGTCGATCACCCGGCCGCGGTCGCGGGCCAGCTTCGCGGCCAGCTCCACCGGCTCGTTCGTGCTGCCGCCCGCGGCGAGGTACACCTGGTCGACGCCGTGCCCGGAGCTGATCTCCGCGACCGCGGTGTCGATGACGCCGGGATCACCGCATTTCAGCGCCCCGAGCCGTTCGGCGAGCTCGCAGCGCGCCGGGTCCGGGTCGACGCCGACCACGCGGACGCCGGAGGCGACCAGCAGCTGCACGACCAGCTGACCGATCAGGCCGAGCCCGATGACCAGCGCGATGTCGCCGATCTGCGGTTCGCCCTGGCGGACGCCCTGCATCGCGATCGAGCCGACCGTGCCGAACGCGGCGTGCCGCGGGTCGACGCCGTCGGGCACCTTGGAGTAGAGGTTCTTGGGCACCCAGTTCAGTTCCGCGTGCAGCGCGTGCTCGTTCCCCGCGCACGCCACGTGATCGCCGACGGCGACGTCGTCGATGCCCGCGCCGACCTCCTCGACGACACCGCACAGCGAGTACCCCAGCGGCGTGTACGAGTCGAGTTTGTTCATCGCCTTGCGGTAGGTGGCGCCGAGCCCGTTCGTCGCGACGCTCTGCATCACCTTCGCGACCTGATCCGGCCGGGCCTTCGCCTTGCCCACCAGCGAAAGACTCGCCTCGGACACCTTCATCATCTCGGTGCCGGTGGAGATCAGCGAATAGGCGGTGCGGACCAGCACACCCCCCGGTTTGCACGCGGGCACTTCGACGTCGAGGAGCGCCAGCTCCCCGCTCTTGTAGTTCTGCACTACCTGCTTCACGTCGCTCCTAGTGATGGATAAGGCAAGTGGTGTGACGGCTGCGGTACCGCGTCGGTACAGGTGTTCGTGAGTGGCGTTTCTGGGCATTGAAGGGCAAGGCACAGGTGTCGGGTGTCGCGAAGGGGACTTTCGCCGCATCGGATGCGGGGAAAGTCCCCTTCACCCCTGCTCCTGGCGCTGCCGACCCACATTCCCCCTGCACGAGACCCAGCGACGGTGTCGCGAAAGCCACTTTCGGGACACCAGACGTCCCGAAAGTGGCTTTCGCGACACGCCCTGGCCATGAATCGCCACTCATGACCCACCTTGCCGAGCCGAAACGGCGCCGCGATACCAGTACTCGAGGGTCAAGATGTGCCAGAGATGCTTGGACCGGTCCTGCTGCCCGGACGCGTCTTCGTCGACGAGCTGCTGCAGGGCCTCCCGACGGAGGAACCCGGCCTTCACCAATTCACCCTCGTTCGTCACCTCGCGCACCAGCGGCGCGAGGTCGCGGCTCATCCAGGCCCGCAGCGGCGCGCTGAACAGGCCCTTCGGCCGGTGCACGATCTCGGCGGGAAGGATCGACAGCGCCGCTTCCTTCAGCGCCATCTTCCCTTGGCGCTTCACGATCTTCTTGTCGCCGGGGATCCGGAACGCGGCCTTCACGACCTCGACGTCGACGAACGGCGTCCGCACCTCGGTGGAGGCGGCCATGCTCGACCGGTCGGTGTAGGCGAGGTTGAGCCCCGGCAGGAAGAGCCGGGAATCGGCGAGGCACATGCGATTCACGAAGTCCGACAACGTGTTGTCGTGGTAGGTGTCCGCGTGCTCGGTGATCACGTCGTCGACGGCGCCGGCGAGGTCCGGGTTCAGCAGACCGACCAGTTCGGCCTGGTCGTACATCGTGTAGCTGCGCCGGAACGCGGTCTCCTCGGGCAGTTCCGCGAACGAAAGGAACCGCTTGGCGAAGCGGACCGACCGGAACCCCCGTTTCGACGTCGCCACCGGCAATCTGTCCACAAGGGACTCCACCGGACGGCGGACGAGACCCGGAACCCGTTGGTACTGCACGGCGAGTGTGTTCGCGAGGTGCTTGCGGTATCCGGCGAACAGCTCGTCGGCGCCCATGCCGGAGAGCATCACCTTGACACCTGCCTCGCGGGCGGCGGTGCAGATCAGATAGCTGTTGATCGCCGCCGGGTCACCGATCGGCTCGTCGAGGTGATACGTCATCCGCGGCAGCAGATCCAGCACCTGCGGCGCGATCTCGATCTCGTGCAGGTCGACGCCGAATTTCGCGGCGACCTTCTTCGCGTACATCAGGTCGTCCGGCATCGCCTCGAACTTCGCGTCCTCGGCCCGGAAACCGATGGTGTACGCGGAGATCCCCGGCCGCTCGCGCGCGGCGATCGCGGTCAGGTAACTGGAGTCGAGGCCGCCGGAGAGGAACGTCGCGACCGGCACGTCCGCGATCAGGTGCTTGCGCGTGGAGTCCTCGATGACGGCGTTGAGGTCGAACTCCCCCTCATAGGCCGCGCCTTCCTCGGCGACCTGGCGCAGCGACCAGAAGGTGCCGCGGTCGACGTCGCCGTTCGGCCGGAACCGCGCCCAGCTGCCCGGCGGCAGCTTCTCGGCCTCCTTGAACGCGCAGCGGCCGTCCGGGACCCAGTAGTAGAGCAGGGAAGCGACGAGCGCGGTGTCGTCGACGGTCAGGGAGCCGCCCAGTTCGGCGGCCAGCGCCTTCAGCTCGGACGCGAAGGCGACGCCCTTGCCGCGGCGCACCAGGAAGAGCGGCTTGATCCCGAGCTGGTCACGGACCAGCACCAGCTCGCCGGACCGCTCGTCGAAGACACCGAACGCGAACATGCCGCGCAGCCGGTGCAAACCCTCGGTGCCCCACGCGCGCCAGGCTTCCAGCAGGACCTCGGTGTCGGACGTGCCCCGGAAGCGCACACCGGTGGCTTCGAGTTCCTCCCGCAGCTCCGGCGCGTTGTACAGCTCGCCGTTGTAGGTCAGCGCGAGCCCGTCCTTGACCATCGGCTGCGCGCCGGTCTCGGTCAGGTCGACGATCGACAACCTACGGTGTCCTAAATGGACCTCTCCGTGGTCGTATCGGCCGGAACCGTCGGGGCCGCGGTGGGCGAGTGTCTTGGTGAGCCGATCGGTGAGCGGTCCCCCGTCCGGCCAGTGGTAGGCCCCTGCGATGCCGCACATCTGCTTTCGCTCCCCTTACAAGGCTTCGGCGTTGTCCTGCGTGACCGGTGCGAATCGGGTGGTCGGCTGGTCTGCGTCGTTCTCGCCGGCCCGCTTGTACGGCGTCGGCGTGCGGCGCGGCGCCGTCTTCGGGGCGGGCTCGGGTGGCGCCACCGCGAGCCGCCGCACGGTGGGCTCGTCGTCCGGGAACATCTCGACCGGCTTCGGCGGCGGCCCGGCGGGCCTCGCGTGCGGGCGGCGCGCGGGCACGGGCTCGGGTGTCCGCACGGGCTCGGCGGCCCGGCCGCGCAGCGCGGTGTGCAGGCCGTCCCACAGGGTGCCGTCGGTGTGGTCGCGCGGATCCGGGTCGACCAGCACGACCCCGACGATCGGGATCCGGCGTTCGGCGAGCTGACGCGCGACGGTGTGCAGCCATTCGGTGTTCGCCTGCCCGGCGCGCACGACGAGGATCGCTTCCGCGCCGAGGTGTTCGAGATCCGTCCACGCGGTCCCCGGCTCGATCGAGCCGACGCCGATCCGGCGTTCACCGGAGACCTTGGGCTCGTCGCGGTTCAGGACGCGGATCTTGCCTCCGGCGGCCAGCTCGCGCAGGCCCGCCCTCGGCAGTTCGTCGACGAGCGCGACCGGGGCCTGCTCCGCGAGCTCGTTCGCGATGTCGACGGCCAAGGCGGCCGTCGTGGTGCGCGCGCCGAGGTCGAGCAGCGACACCGTCCCGTCGTCCTCGCGGATCGTGCGGATCAGTGTCTTCGCGACGCGTTCGCGTTCCTCCAGCGCACGGCGTTTCCGGAACCAGCGCGGCGGCTTCGGCAGCTGGGCGATCACCGACGCGCCGAGATGGCGGGAGAGTTCGCGGCGCAGGACCGGCCGGTCCTTCACCACGCTGCCGATGGCGGCCAGGACGAGACCCGCCAGCAGACCGAGCACCAGGCCGATCCCGGCGGCGGTGCCGGTGGATTTCAGCAAGGACTTCGGCAGGATCCGCGGCGCGTCCACGATCTGCGTCCCCGCACCGACCTTCGGGGTGCCGATACCCGCTTCCTGCGCGCGGCCGTCGTAATCGGAGATCTTGGACGTCAGCTCCGCGCGGCGGGAGTACAGCCGCTCCAGCTGAGCCGGGTTGGGGTTCCGCTTCGCCTCTTCGGCGACGATGTCGTTCTGGATGGTGCCGAGCTCGGTCTGCGCCTGGTTGCGCTGGTCGAGCAGCGCCTTCTGCTCGGCCGCCGCGCCCGCCTGGTTGCGTGCGACGTACTCGGCGATGAAGGCGTCGGAAAGCGCCTGCGCGCGGGCGATCGCGTCGGCGTCGTCCTTGCCCTTGACCGTCACCTGGAGGACGTTGTTCGTCACGCCGAGCGCGGTGTAGTCCTTGAGGAATTCCTCGGGCGGCTGGGTGCTGTTCAGCTTCTTGAGCGCGTCGCCGGCGATCTTCGTCGTCTCCAGCACGGCGACGTCGGTCTCCATCAGCGTGCCGCTGTCACTGGGCGAATCGTCCGCGTGGACGACCAGGATCTTCGCCACGGCCGTGGGGGGCGACGGCAGGAACATCGCCACCAGCCCGCCGGCGATCAGCCCGGCGAGGGCGGTGGCCAGCCACAGGCGACGACGCCGCCGGACCGAGACCACGAGCCGCTGGAGATCGATGAGCGGCTCGGATTTCTCTTTTTCGGCGGTCGTCACGGGGTACCTGCCAGTGCTTCTCGATCTTTTTCGGCCTGCTTCCCGGGTTTCGCACCCGGGGTGCGGGTCGGCCGGACGGGGCGGATCAGGGCCGCTCCCACCACGGCCGGCCCCGCGTCGGCGCACGCCTCGGCGACACCGACCAGCTCCCACGCGGTTCGCGTACCCAGACCGAGCACGACGAGCACACCTTCGGCGGAGTGGTCCTCCACGACCGGCCGTGCCGGGGCCACCGTGACGACGGTGAACCGGCGGCCGGCGAGTTCGGCGATCCTGGTGGCCGCGGTCCGCGCGGCGTGATCGCCCTCGGCCACCAGCACCAGCAGCCGCCGCTGCGGGAGCCGGGACACGAGGCGGCGGTAGTGGACGTCGCCGTCGATCTCGTCGGGGGTGACGTCGATCCGCCGGATGTTCCACGGCTTGTCGTCGCCCAAGAGCTTCGCCCGCAGGCTCCGCCCCGCTCCGGGATCGGATTCATCGGCGACGTCGGGAATGTCGACAGTGGCCAGCACCGGTCCGCCGAGCGCCGCCCCGATCTCTTCCTCGTCCCGCAACCGCCGGTCGGTGCGGGCGGCGAAGAGGTGACCGAGCAGGCCGATCACGAAGAACAGCGCCGCGCCGCCGAGGGCCAGCTGCGGCAAGGTCGGCGCCGCCGCCGAAGTCGGCCGCTCGGCCGCGCCCATGACGACCATGCTGCCCAGACCGCCGCTCGTGGTGTCGGTGGCGTTGAGGGTCGACATCGCCTGCTCGATCGACGAGCGCAACGCGGCCAGCTCGGTGCGCAGCTGGACGGTCTCCACCGAGGTCGTCCCGTCGGAGACCTTCTCCGCCAGTTCGGTGATCCGCTGGTTCGTCTGCGCGACCTGCTGACGCAAGGTCTCACGGCGTTCCTGCGCCACCTTGACCGCGGCGTCGCCGGTGCTGGCGAGGACCTGCGTCGAGTACTTCACGAATTCCTGGGCGACCTGATCCGCGACCTGCTGCGCGTGCTCGGCGGAATCGTCGGTCGCGGCGATGGTGATGACGTTGCCCTGCGCGACCGTGGTGCTCACCCGGTCTCGCAGGTCGGCGCCGCTGCCGCGGCCGAGGACGGCGGCGGCCCGGTCGAGCACCACCGAACTGGTCGCCACCTCGGCCTGGGTGAGCAGTTCGTCCGCCTCACGCGGGCCCTGCAGCAGCACGTTGGACGTCGTCCGGTAGCCAGGGGAAAGGATCACCGACGAGCCCGCGCCGACGAGGGCGCCGAGGAGGGCGAGGACCACCAGGGTCCGCCACCTCCCGCGCAGGACCTGTCCGATCATGGACAGGCGCACCGTGTCGTCAGTCAAAGCCGGGATCTCCGTCCGGTGCGTGGGGGTGTGCATGAATCCCGTCGGACCGGCCACCGCGTTGGTTACAGGGTTGCCCGACTCTTGTTCAAAACGCGACCGGGAAGTCGATCACCGGGCCGCGGCCGCATAGGCCGCGAGCAGGGCTTTCTGGGAGTTCTCCCACGACAGCGGACCGGCGACGCGCGCCCGTCCCAGCTCACCCATGGCGGCCCGCTGGTCCGGCGAGTCGAGCAGATGCGCGATCAGCTTGGCGAACTCCGGTTCGTCGTTCGCCGGGGCGTAAAGGGCGGCCTCTCCGGCCGAAACCCTGGCCTCCCGCAGCTCGAACGAAACGATCGGACGGCTCATCGCCATGTACTCCATGATCTTGTTCATGGTCGACACGTCGTTGAGCGGGTTCAACGGATCCGGCGAAAGACAGACGTCGGCCGCGGACAGATAGCGCAGCAGGTCTTCGTCGGAGATCCGGCCGGTGAACTCGACCTGGTCGTCGAGCTTCAGGTCCTGGGACAACGCCACCATGGCGTCGAAAGCGTCGCCGGAGCCGATGAACACGGCGTGCCAGTCGGAGCGGCCGACCTCGTCCCGCAAGGAGGCGAGCGCGCGCAAGGCGTAGTCGACGCCGTCCTGCGGGCCCATCACGCCGAGGTACGCCAGCAGATGCGGCTTGCCCTTCTTCAGCTCGGGCTCGACCGGGACCATGCGGAACCGCTCGACCACGGGCGCGCTGCGCACGACGAAGACGTCGTCCGGCGACTTGCCGCCGCGTTTCACGGCGACGTCCTTGTAACTCTCGTTGGTCGCGATGACGACGTCGGCCGTCTTGTACGTGCGGCGCTCCAGCGCGCAGACCGCGCGGTACAGGAAGTCCTCTCCGCGATCGAAACGCGAGAGGTACAGCTCGGGGCAGAGGTCGTGCTGGTCGAAGATGAACTTCGCGCCCTGGCGCTTGAGGTACAGCGCGACGAGGAAGAGCAGGTCCGGCGGGTTGCAGGCGTGCACTACGTCGACCCTGCCGACCTTGCGGGCGAGCCGCAGCGTGTGCCACAGCGCGGAGCCGTACTCCTGGACGTACCCGGCCGGACCGCCGGTGGCGGCCTTCAGCGGGTACCGCAGGATGTGGACACCGTCGATGGCGATTTCGGCTTCGGTGTCCCGCTTCGTCCCTTGTGGACAGATGACGTGGACTTCCCAGCCGGCGTCGCGAAGGGTCTGACATTCCTGCCAGACGCGGCGATCGAAGGGGACGGACAGGTTCTCGACGAGGATGAGAGCTTTACCAGGCAAGACCGACATATCCCTCTTCAGCCCGGCGACGGTCGGCGTCGGGTACGCGGACGAGATCGATGATGGTGTGGCCGCCGCCCGCCGGGAGCGCCGCGAGGACCTCCGGGTCGGTGCAGCCGATGAGACAGACTTCGGCGTGGTCGACGACCTCGCCGACGGAGCCGGCGAGCAGCTGGCCGAGATGCGGCAGCCTGCCCTCGATGTACTCGCGGTTCGCGCCCATCAGCCGCGAAAGGCTGACGTTGGCGTCGTAGATGCGGAGGTCGTACCCCTTGCCGAGCAGGCGCTCGGCAAGTTCGACGAGCGGGCTCTCCCGCAGATCGTCGGTGCCGGGTTTGAACGACAGGCCGAACAGCCCGACCTTGCGTTTCCCGGTGCGCGCGACCAGATCGAAGGCACGCTGGAGGTGTTCGTCGTTGGAAGGCAGCACGTGCGACAGGATCGGGACGGCGACGTCCGCGCGGTGCGCGGCGTAGACCAGGCCGCGCAGATCCTTGGGGAGGCACGAGCCGCCGAAAGCGAACCCGGGGCGGAGGTAGGCGGGGCTGATGTTGAGCTTGCGGTCGGCGAGGAAGACGTCGATCACCTGATGCGAGTCGAGCCCCAGCGCCCGGCAGATCGAGCCGAGCTCGTTCGCGAAGCCGATCTTGAGCCCGTGGAAGGAATTGTCGGCGTACTTCGTCATCTCGGCGACCGGGATCGCGACGCGGAAGACTTCGCCGGGAAGCCCTTCGTACAGCGCCGCGACGACGTCACCACTGGCCGCGTCGAGCTCGCCGATGACGGTCTTGGGCGGGTCGAAGAAGTCCTTGACGCTGCTCCCCTCGCGCAGGAACTCGGGGTTCACCGCGACCCCGAAGTCGACGCCCGCGGTGCGGCCGGACGACTTCTCGAGGATGGGGACGAGCAGATCCAGGCAGGTGCCGGGGAGCATGGTGCTGCGGAAGACGACGGTGTGCCTGGTGGCTTTTTCCTTGAGCGCTTCGCCGATTTCCTCGGCGACGCGCTCCAGGAACGCCGTCGACAGGCTGCCGTTCGGCGCCGACGGGGTACCGACGCAGATGAGGGAGACTTCGCTGTCCGCGATCGCCTGTCTTACGTCGGTCGTGGCTCTCAGCTTGCCCGCGGCGACCACCTCCGCGGTCAATTCCCCGATCCGCTCTTCGACCACCGGCGCCTTGCCGCTGGAGACGAGTTCGATCTTCACCGGGTTCACGTCGACCCCGACGACCTCGTGCCCGCGTCCGGCAAGGCACGCCGCGGACACACAACCGACGTAACCGAGCCCGAAGACACTGATCTTCATGACGAATTCCTCCAGCCGCATTCCGCTGCCCGTTGGTCGGTGGGAGGTCCGGGTTCGTTACCGGTGTCCTGCGTTCGCCTGCTTTTGGCGGAATGCCTGTGCGGCAAGGGAATTACTCATCGTCCACGGGGTGCGAAACGCTACAGGAAGCGCGTAACGATCTCGTGCGCGATCGGGCGGCGGTGAGGGGTGGGTCGGGGTGGTCGTGAGTGGTAAGTGCCGTTAGAACGGCATGTGCTGTTTCAGGACCTCACGGACAGATGTGTTTCAGGACTTGTCGGACAGTTTGGTGTTGAGTGGTTGGTAGCGTAGTGCTCGGTTGAGGGTGAGCTGGCGGGCGATGGTGTCGCCGATCATGAT
>NZ_QHJJ01000058.1:0-644 GCF_003947465.1 Amycolatopsis sp. WAC 04182 | reverse complement strand
AGGAAGGTCAGCCCCCGCTCCCGGTACGCCCTGATCAGCGCCTCGGGCACCGGCGCTCCCCCGCACAGCAGGTGCCGCAGGCTGGACAGGTCGGCCGTCGCCCAGCGCGGCGACCCCGCGAGGGCCGCGAACATCGACGGCACCCCGAACATCATCGTCACCCGCTCGGACTCGACCAGGTCGAACGTCCTGTCCACCCCGAAGGACGGCTCCAGCAACGCCCTGCCGCCCTTGAGCACGGTGGGCACGAGCGTCTGCGCCAGGGCCGCGATGTGGAACAGCGGCGCGCTGACCAGCGTCACCTCGTCGTGCGCGAGCGGCACGTCGACCAGCAGGTTGACCGCGTTCCAGATGAGGTTGGCGTGGGTGAGCATGGCGCCCTTGGGGCGTCCCGTGGTGCCCGAGGTGTACATGATCAGGCAGATGTCGTCCTGGCTCACCGGCTCGTCGAGGGGGCCGGCGGGCGCGCCGGCGATCAGCTCTTCGAAGGCGTCCTGGGTCAGGTGGCGGCCGGGCAGCCCGCCGCCGTCCTGGCACCCGCCGAGCACGACTACCCGGGCGCCGGAGTCGTCCAGGACGAAACGCAGCTCGGGCGCGGCGCGCCGGGTGTTCAGCGGGACGAACACCCCTCCGAGCAGCACCGC
>NZ_QHJJ01000057.1:0-650 GCF_003947465.1 Amycolatopsis sp. WAC 04182 | reverse complement strand
CCGTGTTCTGTGTCCTCATCGGACTGACCGGTCCCACGAGACCTGTTGGGCAGGCGGTTCCGCCGCCGGGAGTGACGTGTGGTCCGGAGGACTGCGCACGAGGGCGCCGAAGGTCGTGTGCTCTGGTCCACGCCGCCCGTTACGTGCTGGCGATCTCGGCGGCGGGCTTCTGCGGCCTGCTGCTGGGCGTCGAGCACGCGAACTGGGCGATGGCCTCCGCGGCGGTGCCGCTGGCCGCCGTCGATGTGCGCAACCGGCTCCATCCCGGAGTACGCAGTGTCGTCCACCGCAGCGTCCACCGGGTCCTGGGCACGTTCGCCGGACTCGGCGTCACCGCCCTGCTGCTCCTTCCCGATCTCGGCGGGACGCTGCTGGCCTTGTCGGTGATCGTGCTCCTGTTCCCGACCGAACTGTTCATGTCCCGTCATTACGGACTGGCGCTCGGCTTCTTCACGCCGCTGATCATGGTGATGACGGAACTGGCCGCTCCGGCCGAACCGCTGACGCTCCTCACCGACCGGGTGCTCGACACCCTGATCGGGGTCGTCGCCGGAATCGCGGCGGCGGTCTTCGTCCGCGGCCCGTGCGCTAGGCCGACCGTTCGACCGTGACCTTGAGATGCTTCATGATCGGCTGATCGCTCTGGGTGC
>NZ_QHJJ01000056.1:0-651 GCF_003947465.1 Amycolatopsis sp. WAC 04182 | reverse complement strand
GGGGAGAACCCGTGCACCAGGTCCGCGAACGCGCCTTCCTGTAGCTGCTCTGCTGTGCAGAGCGGTGTTGGTGCATCTTCGCTGGCCACAGGAACCCCCTTCCCAGCCCGCTAGGCCAAATGAGTGAATGTGGTGTTGGGGGGTTAATTCGGAGGGGCCTCGCCCCAATAACAGAAGGAGCAGGTGACGACGGGTCGCCTGCTTTTTTTTTTGCCCAGAAAGGCCGACCATGATCAAAGTCCCTGTCGTGAGACTCTGGTTTACGCAGGTCAGGTGGCTCGCATGACACCTCTCGAATGGGCAGAGGTGGCCGCTGTCGGTGCCTTCGTTGGCGTCGTCGTCGCAGCCGGAGTGGCTGCGATCGTTCGGCGCGAGAAGCTGCTCAGGCTTTTCGTGATCGCGGGCGTTCTGCTGCTCGGCGTGCTGGCCGTCTCCCAGGGAAACCCGGACGTCGTTCGTGAGCTCCGGGGCTGGTTCCCGTGAGCGCGCTAGTCGGTCGAGGCGGGTCGCCTGCTGCCACGTCCGCGAGCCTTCGGTGCCACCACAGGCTCGGCCTCGGGTTCGGAGAGTTCCGGCGTGCTGGCCTCCTCACGGGCAGCGAGTCCGGCGAGATCCGCCTCCGGCTCGACGTCCGGCGTCACCGCGGCGGCG
>NZ_QHJJ01000055.1:0-655 GCF_003947465.1 Amycolatopsis sp. WAC 04182 | reverse complement strand
GAGGACCATCTTCGGGGGGAGCCCGATGACGTCGGGCCGGGCGCTCGGCAGTTAGAGGGGGAGCACGCTGCCCTGGCCCGGCATGCGCTCCGCCGCGATCGCGCGGCCGGGCAGGTGGGCGATCTCGCTGCTGATGGACAGGCCGAGGCCGGTGCCGCCGTACTTGCGGCTGGTGGTGCCGTCGGCCTGCTGGAACGCCCCGAAGATGGCTTCGAGCTGCTGGGCGGCGATGCCGATGCCGGTGTCGACCACGCGCAGGGCGATGGCCGCGCCGTGCTGGCGTACCGAGGCGGGCGGCTCGTCCTGGGCGGCCGGTTCGATGCGCAGCTCGACGCTGCCGGTCTCGGTGAACTTGACCGCGTTCGACAGCAGGTTGCGCAGCACCTGGCGCAGGCGCGAGTCGTCGGTGAACAGGTCGGCGGGCACGCCCGGCGCGGTGGTGACGCGGAAGTCGAGGCTCTTCTGCGAGGTCATCGGCCGGAACGTGGCCTCGACGTAGTCGAGGAGCTGGCGCAACGGCACGCGTTCGGGGTTGATGTCCATCTTGCCCGCCTCGACCTTGGACAGGTCGAGGATGTCGTTGATCAGCTGGAGGAGGTCGGAGCCGGCCGAGTGGATGATCTCGGCGTACTCGACCTGCTTGGCCGTGAGGTTG
>NZ_QHJJ01000054.1:0-659 GCF_003947465.1 Amycolatopsis sp. WAC 04182 | reverse complement strand
GGCGACGGTCGCCCCCGTACCGGACCGCAGCGTGCCCGGCCGGATCCGGGTCATCTCCGGCGTCACCGTGGCGGCGCTGGCGCTGCTGTTCGCGGCGCTCGGGGTCGGCAGCCTGACCGCCGGCGACGGGCTGCGGGTCATCGGCCGCGACGCCGGGCCGCAGGTCGTCGCCACCGCCGGGCTCTACCTGGCGCTCAGCGACATGGACGCCCAGGTCGCCAACGCGCTGGTCATGGGCGAGCAGTACGCCCAGCAGCGCGGCGCGGCCGTCGCCCGGTACGAGCGGCGGCGTTCGGAGGCCAGCCAGGCGCTGCTGAAGGCGTTCGAGCTGGCCGGCGACGACGCCGCCACGCGGCGGACCGTGCAGTCGGTGCTCGACGGGCTCGGCAGGTACGAACGCCTCGCCGGGCAGGCCCTCCTGCTGAACGAGCAGGCCAGGCACGCCCCCGGCGCGCCGCCGGACAACGTGGTGGGAAGCTACCGGCAGGCACCCGACCTGATGCGGTCGGTGCTGCTGCCGCAGGCCTACAACCTGACCCTGGAGAGCGGCACGATCGTGCGCCGCACCTACGACGAGAAGAACGCCATGGTCCCGCTGCTGCGGACCGCGGTCCTGCTGGCCGGGCTGCTCGCGCTGGGCTGCCTGATCTGGCTGCAGA
>NZ_QHJJ01000053.1:0-662 GCF_003947465.1 Amycolatopsis sp. WAC 04182 | reverse complement strand
CGCCGCAGCTCGTGCTCGAAGCGCGCGGTCTGCTCGCCGAGGATGAACTTCTGGTCGTCGCAGGTGCCGACGGCGTAGACGGTCTTCAGCAGCGCCGCCCGGTCGTGCTCGAACAGGTCGGCGGCGAAGAAGGGCACGCGGGTCATCCCGGCCGCCCCCGGTAGAAGCCGGCGACCTCGTCGCACACCCGGTCGGCGTCGGCGTCGGACAGGTCGGGGTAGAGCGGCAGGGCCAGCAGCCGCGCGTCGTAGCGGGTGGCCAGCTCGGACCGGCGGGCGATGCCGGCGTCGAGCCCGGCCAGCTTGGCCAGCAGGACGGCGGCCTGGAGGTCGTCCATCTTGCTGTTGCAGCCGGACAGGACCGTGGGGTTGGCGATGCCGGGGAAGTGGTCGAGGGTGCGCCCGGCGCGGCCGTGGTGGCGCAGCGCCCGCGCGGTCTCGGCGATGTCGTCGTCGTCGGTGAGCAGCGCCCCGGCGTCGCCGATCGCGCCGAGGGTCTTGGAGGGGAAGAACGACAAGACGCCGCCCGCGCCGACGAGCCCGGCGTGTGTGCCGTCCAGGCGCATGCCGATGGCCTCGGCGCTGTCCTCCAGCACGGTCAGGCCACGCCGCCGGGCGACCTCGCACACGCCACGCAGGTCGGCCAGCCGGTCGAACAGGTGG
>NZ_QHJJ01000052.1:0-665 GCF_003947465.1 Amycolatopsis sp. WAC 04182 | reverse complement strand
CGGCGTCACGGGCGCAGGTGATCAGCGCCAGCCGGTCCAGCGTCTCCGGCAGGTAGACGCGGCGCAGCCCGTTGCGCCCCTCGGCCTCGATGAGCCCCTTGCGCTCGTAGAAACGCAGCGCGGACGCGGCCAGCCCGGTACGCCTGGCCACCTCGCCAATGTCGATCAACGTGTCCCGCATTCCCGGCTCCTCGACTTGAACCACCCTTCAAGTCGGATGGTAGCGTCCGACCCCCTGACGGTTGATTACACAGCGTAGTTACCATAGAGAACATGGAGCTCTTTCCGGCTATGCCACTCGAAGAGTGGGTCGACACCAAGGAGACCTTCCACCGCTTTGCGCAGATAGTCGGCAAGATCCGACTGACGGTGAGTAACCGGCGTAACCACTGGTGGCAGGTGCCGTTCCATCTGACCGGGCGCGGCCTGACCACCCGGCCGATGGGCGGGCTCGCCGAGCAGCCGCTGTTCTGCGTGGACGTCGACCTCGTACGCCACCGCCTGGTCATCGACGTGCTGGACGGCCGCAGCGCGGAGTTCAGCCTCGTCGGGCTGTCGGTGGCCACGTTCCAGGCCCGGCTCTTCCAGACGCTGGCCGACCTGGGGATCCGGCCGGAGATCTGGGCGGTCCCGTACGACCTGGAGGACGAGACGCCGTTCGCCGA
>NZ_QHJJ01000051.1:0-666 GCF_003947465.1 Amycolatopsis sp. WAC 04182 | reverse complement strand
TCATGGTCCGCTTCGAGCGCGGCGGGCGGCTGTACATCCTGCGCAGGCCGCCCGCGCACGCCCGGCGCAAGAGCAACGACGTGCTGCGGCGCGAAGCGCGGCTGCTGGCGGCGCTGCGCGGCACGGCGGTGCCGGCGCCGCGACTGGTGGCCGCGCAGACCGCGCGGGAGCCGGTGTTCTACCTGATGGAGCCGGTGGCGGGCTTCAACCCCTCGACCGGGCTGCCCGAGCCGCACGCCTCCGACCCCGCGATCAGGCACCGGATGGGCCTGGAGGCCGCCGCCGCGCTGGCCGAGCTGGGGCGGGTCGATCCGGAGGTGCTGCCGGGGTTCGGCCGCCCCGAGGGCTTCCTCGAACGGCAGGTGCCGCGCTGGCTGAAGGAGCTCGACTCCTACGGCGAGCTCGACGGCTACCCCGGCCCCGACATCCCCGGCCTCGACGCCACCGCCGCCTGGCTCACCCGCCACCGGCCCGCCGCGTTCGTCCCGGGGGTCATGCACGGCGACTACCACTTCGCCAACCTCATGTTCGCCCTCGACGGGCCACGGGTGGCCGCGATCGTCGACTGGGAGATGTGCACGATCGGCGACCCGCTGCTCGACCTGGGCTGGTTGCTGGCCACCTGGCCGGCGAACAACGGGCACGTGCCGGGGTTGCCGCCGGAGC
>NZ_QHJJ01000050.1:0-666 GCF_003947465.1 Amycolatopsis sp. WAC 04182 | reverse complement strand
CCACTCGATCGAGAATTTCAGTAAATCTCCCTGGTCAGTGAAACGCTTAAGCGATCCCCGGAGGGGACATGGAGGTGGGGACCGCCGTAGTCTTGTGGGCCAACGAGATCATGCGGCGGTCGTGGCAGGGGGGCCGCGGCCCTGCCATCGAGCGAGAGGTCACGCGTGATCACTTTCGACGCTGTCACCAAACGCTATCCAGACGGCACGACCGCCGTGGACGCCCTCACCCTTGAGGCGCCCACCGGCGAGATCACCGTGCTGGTGGGCCCTTCGGGCTGCGGGAAGACGACGTCCCTCCGGATGATCAATCGCATGATCGACGCTTCCGAGGGACAGATCCTCCTCGACGGGGTGCCCGTGAGCGGCATCGACCCGCCCACGCTGCGCCGCGGCATCGGGTACGTCATCCAGCAGGCCGGCCTCTTCCCGCACCGCAAGATCGTCGACAACGTCGCGACGGTCCCGTACCTGCTGGGGTGGGACAAGAAGAAGGCCCGCGCGCGAGCCATGGAGCTGCTCGAACGCGTCGGGCTCGACCCGGCGCTCGCCGGTCGTTACCCGTTCCAGCTCTCCGGGGGGCAGCAGCAGCGTGTGGGCGTGGCCAGGGCGCTGGCCGCCGATCCGCCCGTGCTGCTCATGGACGAGCCGTTCAGCGCGGTCGAC
>NZ_QHJJ01000049.1:0-668 GCF_003947465.1 Amycolatopsis sp. WAC 04182 | reverse complement strand
AGGTGACCACCGAGTCCTGGGCCGAGTCGCAGCTGGGCATCGGCAGGGAGACCGACGTCCTCTACACCCCTGAGGACCCGACGAAGGCCGCACCCGTCGGCGCCGTCGGCGTCGGCGGCGGTTACGGCGGCATCGTCATCGGGCTCATCGCCGCCGTCGTCGGCCTGGCCCTCTTCGCCGCCCTCTCCGGACATTTCAGCCCGTCCAGCGGCATGGAGAACGGCTGCCGGATCGAGCACGCCGACGGCACCTCCGAGCCCGTCGACTGCCCTCCGGGCCTGGATGTCGACTGACGCGGCCGCCGGCAGCGCCATCGCTCTCCGCCGCAACGAACACCCGGGGTCGTGTGCCGGGGTGTTGTGCAAGGCTCGGAGGTGGTGCTCTTACAAGCTGATCACGCTAGATCCCGACAGACTGCACGTCGGTCACATAACTCGCAACATGGACAGCCTGGGATGCTGTTGCGACCCACACCGCCAGGATGAAGACCACGGGACGCAGATTGGAGCGCCGCGCACATCCAGGCCATCGACGCCCGGCGGGAGGAACTGCGCGCTGAGCCGGCACGACGCCAGGCTGACCACGCACGGGAGCGGAACCGCCTGACCGGCGAGCGCGACCAGGCCGGCCAGGAGCTGGTGGCCCAGCGCTCGGCCTGCGACACGTTC
>NZ_QHJJ01000004.1:0-1157035 GCF_003947465.1 Amycolatopsis sp. WAC 04182 | reverse complement strand
ATCGAAAACCCTGCTCTGCCCATCGAAGCATGATCACCACACAAGCCCTGGTCACCACACCGACAGACCGGTCAGTGTCCGTGAGGTCCTGAAACATCAACTGTCCGACATGTCCTGAACTCAGACAGACGGTTCTAACCGTCCTTGCCACTCACGAGACCCAAAGGTCAGCCGGCGGCGTCGGAGATCGACTTCGCCTCGCGGGCGCCCGCCTCGAAGGCTTCACACGAAAAGAGCAGCCAACTCCGGACGCCCTCCGAGGTCCCGGAGCTGAAGGCCGAAGCGGCTTCGAGGTACTTCGGCACCCGCCGGAAGTACGCGACCTCCGGCACCGTCAGCGCCTTCGGATCCAGCCCGGTCGCCACCGCCGAAAGCCGCGCCGCGGCCCGCGCGACGACACCGTCCGCCGAGCCGAAAGGCTTCAGCGCCAACAGTTCCCCGTGCACGACGGCGGTCAGCACCGGCCCCGGCACCGACGTCGCGCCGGTGACGAGTTGCGCCAGCATCTCCAGCCGCGGCCCGACGTCACCGGCCGACCGCGGCCGCCCCAGCGCGTCGGAATCCGTCACCAGATCCGACGCGGCGAGAACGTGCAAGCGCGCCAACGCCTGCAACGGCGCACGCCGCCACGTCGGCAGCAGACCCTCCAGTGCTTCCGCGACCCGCAGCGCGCCGGCCAGCACCGGATCGGCCACTTCACCGGATTCGGGCAGTTCGGGCGCGGCGCCTTCGATCCCGGCCGACGCCCGCGCCGACCGTACGGACGCTTCGGCCGCCGTCGCCGCGCCACCGCGCAGGTTGGCGGGCAGCCGGTGGACGGCGAACACCGCGTCCTGCGCCGATTTCGCGGCCGCGGCGACCCCTTCGAGGTCCAGCAGCGGCTTCAGCGGATCCGTCACGCGTCCAGCACCTGTCCCTCGCGGCGCACGACCGGCGCCTGCACCGACCACGGGAAGTTGATCCAGCGGTCCGTGTGCTTCCAGACGTACTCGCCTTTGACCTCCGAGCGCGGCTTCTCGTAGACGACCGCGCAGCGCACCTCGGCGACGTGGTCGGCGCAGAAGTCGCGGACCAGCTTCAAGGTCGCGCCGGTGTCCGCGACGTCGTCGGCGACGAGCACCTTCTTCTTCGTCAGGTCGACGACGTTCGGCACCGGCGGCAGCATCACCGGCAGGTCGAGACGCTGGTCGACGCCGGTGTAGAACTCGACGTTCATCACGTGCAGGTTCTTGACGTCCAGCGCGTAGCCGAGCGCGCCGGCGACGAACAGCCCGCCGCGCGCAATCGACAGGATGAGGTCCGGCTCGAAGCCGTCGTCGGCGACGGCCTGCGCCAGCTCCCTGCTGGCCGTCCCGAACAACTCCCAGGTGAGCTCTTCCCGCTCCTCGGCCATGCTGCCTCGCCTTCTCGATCGTTCCCGCGAGCATAGGCAACGCCGCAGTGGCCTTCTCGAATGCTTCGAAACTGGCTCTCCAATAAGGCCATTGCCGGTCGTACCGTCAAGATCGTGACCGACTGGAACATCCACACCACCCTGCGCGGCGAACGCGTCCATCTCGAACCGCTCACCCGCGACCACGCGAAGGGCCTCTTCGCGGCGGGCTCCGACCCGGCGATCTGGACGTGGCTGAGCCTCCGGCAGCCGCGGGACGTCGCCGCGGCCGAAGCGATGGTCGACGACATCCTCGCCGACAACGACCGCCGCGCCTGGGCGCAGATCGACGCGCGCACCGGCGAGGTCGCGGGCACGACGTCGTTCTACGCGATGAGCGCGCGCCACAAGATCGTTTCCGTCGGCTACACCTGGATCGGTTCCGAATGGCAGCGGACCGGACTCAACCGCGAGTCGAAACTCCTGTTGCTGCGCCACGCTTTCGACGACCTCGGCGCGAACCGCGTCTCGTGGGAGACCGACATCCGCAACCACAAGTCGCAGAAGGCGATCGAACGTCTCGGCGCGCAGCGGGAAGGGGTGCTGCGCGCACACCGCGTCCGCCCGGACGGAACCGTCCGCGACACCGTCGTCTACTCCCTCACCGGACCAGAATGGCCGGCGGTCCGTACCGCTTTGTCCTCAAGCGTGTGAATGCCGTGCGCAACCACGATGCAACCTTTTACTTCGCGTCGTAACGTCGATAGCGTGCCAACGGGCGTGAAGACACGCGAATCACAGGAGGCATCGCACCATGACCGAGCAGTCGCCGGCGCTGGACAATTTGCTCACGGAGAGCAGGACCTTCCCCCCGAGTGAGGCTTTCAGCGCGCAAGCGAATGCCACCGCCGACTTCTACGCCGAAGCCGACGCCGACCGGGAAGCGTTCTGGGCCAAGCAGGCCGAGCGCCTCGACTGGGAAACGAAGTGGTCGCAGGTACTGGACTGGACCAATGCGCCGGTGGCGAAGTGGTTCGTGGGCGGGAAGCTCAACGTCGCGTACAACTGCGTCGACCGCCACGTCGATTCCGGGCACGGCGACCAGGTCGCCATCCACTGGGTCGGCGAGCCCGGCGACAGCCGTGACATCACCTACGCGCAGCTGAAGGACGAGGTTTCCAAGGCCGCGAACGCGTTCGAGTCCCTCGGCCTCAAGGCGGGCGACCGCGTCGCCATCCAGATGCCGATGGTGCCCGAAGCGATCGTCGCGATGCTCGCGTGCGCCCGCATCGGCGTCCTGCACAGTGTCGTCTTCGGTGGTTTTTCCCCGACAGCACTGCGTTCCCGGGTGGACGACCAGGCCGCGCGGATCGTCATCACCACCGACGGCCAGTACCGCCGCGGCAAGGCCGCGCCGATGAAGGTCAATGTCGACGAAGCGCTCGAAGGCGCCGAATCGGTCGAGAAGGTCATCGTCGTCCGCCGCACCGGTGAAGAGGTGCCGATCGCCGAAGGCCGCGACCTCTGGTGGCACGAACTGGTCGACGGCCAGTCCGCGGAGCACGCGCCGCAGGCGTTCGACTCCGAGCACCCGCTCTTCATCCTCTACACCTCCGGCACCACCGGGAAGCCGAAGGGCATCCTGCACACCTCCGGCGGATACCTGACCCAGGCGGCGTACACGCACCACAACGTCTTCGACCACAAGGCAGGCGAAGACGTCTACTGGTGCACCGCCGACATCGGCTGGATCACCGGGCACACGTACATCGTGTACGGGCCGCTGGCGAACCGGACGACGCAGGTCGTCTACGAAGGCACGCCGAACACCCCGCACGAGGGCCGCCACTGGGAGATCGTCCAGCAGCACAAGGTCTCCATCTACTACACCGCGCCCACGCTGATCCGCACGTTCATGAAGTGGGGCAACGAGATCCCGCAGAAGTACGACCTCTCGTCGCTGCGCGTGCTCGGCAGCGTCGGCGAGCCGATCAACCCCGAAGCGTGGATCTGGTACCGCGAGAACGTCGGCGCGAACTCGGCGCCGATCGTCGACACCTGGTGGCAGACCGAGACCGGCGGCATCATGATCTCGCCGCTGCCGGGCGTCACCGCCACGAAGCCGGGCTCGGCGCAGAAGGCGCTGCCGGGCATCTCGGCGAAGGTCGTCGACGACCAGGGCGTCGAGGTCGGCAAGGGCGGCGGCGGGTACCTGGTGCTCGACAAGCCGTGGCCGGGCATGCTGCGCGGCATCTGGGGCGACGAGGAGCGGTTCCGCGAGACCTACTGGTCCCGCTTTGCCGACCAGGGCTACTACTTCGCCGGCGACGGCGCGAAGTACGACGCCGACGGCGACGTCTGGCTGCTGGGCCGGGTCGACGACGTGATGAACGTGTCCGGGCACCGCATCTCGACCACCGAGGTCGAGTCCGCGCTGGTCTCGCACCCGACGGTCGCCGAGGCCGCCGTCGTCGGCGCGACCGACCCGACCACCGGGCAGGGCATCGTCGCGTTCGTCATCCTGCGCGGCAACGCCGTCGATGGCGGCGATGAGGCCGTGCAGGAGCTGCGCAACCACGTCGCCAAGGAGATCGGTCCGATCGCGAAGCCGCGGCAGATCCTGGTCGTGCAGGAGCTGCCCAAGACGCGCTCCGGCAAGATCATGCGCCGCCTGCTGCGTGACGTCGCCGAGAACCGCCAGGTCGGCGACGTGACCACGCTGGCCGACTCGTCGGTGATGGACCTGATCTCTTCGGGCCTGAAGACCGGCAAGTCGGAGGAGTAACCGCCCCGCGCGTGCCATGAACGGTCCGTTCCTTGCAAATTTCGCAAGGAACGGACCGTTCCTCGCATCCGACACGCCTACCACACCCCGGTTCGCTCTACTCGAACGCCTGTTCTAGGATGTGCCGGGTACCACCCCATACCCGGGCAAGGAGACGACACCGACGATGACCGTGGATGCCTTGACACGCACTGACGCCGTGTCCGAAGAAGCGGCTACCGAAGCGCCCGTCGACTCGACGCCGCAGGCGGAGACGGCCGAAGCCCCGGCCGAGGCGAAGACCGAGACTCCGGAAACCCCGGAAAACCCGGAGGCCCCCACCGAAGAGAACACGGTGGAGTCCCCCAAGCCCAAGCGTGGCCGCCCGAAGGTCGCCACGACGGCGAAGAAGACCCGCACCGTCGAGCTGACCCTCACGGTCACCGGCACCGCCGACGGCGAGTGGCAGGCCGAGCTCAAGAACGGCGCCAAGTGGGTCGCGAAGGGCCTGGAGATCCCGGCCGCGGCCGTGTCCCGCGCCGCCAAGGAACTGCACGCCGACCTGTCGGGCCCGATCGACGAGGTCATCAACGCCGCCCGCGAGCTGCAGGCCGCGAAGGTCGCCCAGCTCGAAGCCGAGTTGGAGAAGGCGAAGCTGGCGCTGGCCGAGCTGGACGCGTAAGACTTTCCTCCTGACCGGGGCGGACGCTGGATATCAGTGTCCGCCCCGGTTTTTTCATTCCGCGATCGGCGGCCGCGAAGGCAGCGGCGTCTTGAACTCGATCCACTGACTGTCCACGATGGCCTCGACGCTGTGCGGGACACCGCGCGGGTGGACGATCGCGCCGCCGGCGTCGAGGGTCACTTCCCGGCCGTCGAGCGTGCCGCGCAGCGAACCCGAAACCAGGTACACGATGCTGTCGTGATCGTGGCTGTGCACGGGAGAAGCGACGCCCGCCGGGTACGAGATCTCGTACGCCAGGCCACCTTCGGCCGTGGCGAGCGTCCGGAAGCGGCCCTGTCCGCCGATCAGCGGCAGACCCTCCACTGTGGACATGGTCGTCCAGGTCATCGCACGGGCTCCATCGCGGCCGCCTCCTCGCGGTCCGGGTCGCGGGCGAGCAGGACACCCACGACGGTCACCACCGCGGTGGCGAGCAGGTAGACCCCGATCGCGACCCAGGTGTCGAAACCGGCCAGCAGCGCCGTGAACAGCAACGGCGCGGGCGCTCCGCCGATCACGCCGGCGAGGGTGTACGCCAGCGAGCTGCCGGTGTAGCGCAGGCGCGGCGAGAACTGCTCGGTGACGAGCGCGGCCTGCGGCCCGTAGAGCGCCGCGTGGATCACGAGCGCGAGCACGATCCCGATCGCCAGCATGACGAACGAACCGCCGCTGACCATCGGGAAGAACACGAACGGCCAGATGCCGGCGGCGATGGTCGCGACCAGGTACATCTTGCGCCGCGAGACGCGGTCCGAGAGCGCGCCGAACAGCGGCATCAGCACCAGCTGGAACGCCGAACCGATCATCACCGCGGCCAGCCCGGCGCCGCGCGAGAGATCGGTGTGCGTGGTGACGTACGTGAGGACGAAGACGGTGAACAGCGCGTACAGCACGTCCGGGCAGACACGGATCAGCACGGCCGCGACCAGCGCGCGGCGTTCGGTGCGGAAGACCTCGGAGATCGGCGCCGACGAGCGCTCGCCACGCTCCTGGATCTGCTTGAAGACCGGCGTCTCCTCCAGCTTGAGCCGGATCCACAGGCCGAACCCGACCAGCGCGCCGGAAAGCAGGAACGCGATCCGCCAGCCCCAGCTGTTGAACTGGTCTTCGGTGAGCAGCCCGGCCAGCACGGCGAGGACACCGTTGGCGAGCAGGTTGCCCGCGGGCGGGCCGATCTGCGCGGCGGACGCCCAGAAGCCGCGTTTGTTCGGATCGCCGAACTCGCTCGACAGCAGGACGGCGCCACCCCATTCGCCGCCGATGCCGACACCCTGCGCGAACCGCAGCGCCACGAGCAGCACCGCCGCGAAGCCGCCGATGTTCTCGTAGGTGGGCAGGACACCGATGAGGAACGTCGCGACCCCGGTGAGCACGAGCGTCATGACCAGGATGCGTTTGCGGCCCAGCACGTCGCCGAGGCGGCCGAAGAGGAATCCGCCGAGCGGGCGGGCGAGGTAGCCGACGGCGTAGGTGGAGAACGCCGCCATCGTGCTCGCGAGCTGGTCCTCCGAGGGGAAGAAGAGATTCCCGAAGATCGTCGCGGCCGCCACCGAGTAGGCCGCGAAGTCGTACCACTCGAGCGCTGTTCCCGAGAGGCTGGCCGCGAAGGCCTTGTGCAACGAACGCCGGTCACCGGCTGGTGAGGTCATGTCCACATCCGTCCGTAGGAGATCCGCAACCCCGCCGGGAGGGGTTGAATTGCGGATATACTCCTTGTATACAAGCTGTATGCGCAACCCCCAATCTCGGAGGACAGATGCCTGAGCTGCGTTTCACCCTTCCCGACGGCCAGGAGCGGCGGACCGAGGTCCACACGCTGCTGAACGCCGGATACGCCGGTCGCAGCCAGGAGGACGTCGCCGCCCACGTGGCCGAACTGGCCGAACTCGGCGTCCCCGCGCCTTCGGTGACCCCGGCCCTCTACCCCGTCGCGCCGTACCTGGCGAGCCAGACCGACGAGGTCCCGGTGCAGCACGAGCGGACCTCCGGCGAGGCCGAATGGGCCATCGTCATCACCGGCCCCGCGCCCGAGGACGTCCTCCTGACCGCCGCCTGCGACCACACCGACCGCGCCCTCGAAGCGCACGGCGTCGCGTGGAGCAAGAACGCCGGCCCCGACGTCCTCGCCGCCAAGGCGTGGCGGCTCGTGGACGTCCAGGACCGGCTCGACGACCTCACGCTCTCCGCCTGGGCCGGGGAAACCCTGATCCAGCAAGGAAAACTCGCGGAACTGCTGCCGCCGTCGTACTGGCTGGACGTCCTGCGCGAGCGTGATCTCTACGCCCCGGGCACCGTGCTGATCTCCGGGACCATCCCGATGGTGCACGGCGTCGACCAGTTCGCCGACTCCTGGCGCGTGGAACTGGGCGACCCGGCGACCGGAGAGACGATCGAACTCGCCTACACCGTGCGACGGCTGCCCGAACCGATCGGCTGAAGCAACTCGCCAAGAAAGGCGCGGTATTCGCCCTTCATCGGCAACTCGCGGTCGACACGGACGCGGCGGCGGGTCGCGGAGACCTCGACCTCGCGCACCGGATCGAAACCGGTGCGCTCGTAGGACTCCCAGCACAGCCCGACGCCGCGCCGTTGCCAGGCGGGGACTTCGGCGAAATTGACGCCGTGCGCGAAGAGCAGCTCGTTCTTCTCGGAGACGCCGGCGCCGTCGAGAACGGCTCCGGCCTCACTCGCCGACTTCCCCGCCTTGCGGAGAATCCAGTAGCACCAGCCGTTGAGCGCGCACCGGGCCGCGTCCGCCTGGCGCCAGGAGAAGTAGTCGACGACGTCGTCCGCCGTCGTGCCGAGCCAAACGCGACCGTCGAAGTGCGCGGGCACCCCGGCCGCGTGGGTGAACGCGGCCGAGGCGATCCCGGCGGAGATCGACACGAGCTTCTCGACGCCTCGGCCGAAGAAATCGGCGGAAGGGGCGAGCACGAGCGAGATCTCGTCGCTTTCCGTGTATACGTAAGGTGAAGCGAACTCCGACAGCAAAGCGCCCGCTGCCTCGGTCATGCAGTCGGCGAACCGGGGATCGAACGGCTTCTCGAACCGCGCTTCGGTGAACTTCGAGAAACCCCGGCCGTCGACGCGGAGCACCGTCCAGGCCCCCGGTGGCACGGTCAGCCCGTGGAACCACTCGCGTTCCCGTTGCCGCGCCTCGAAATCACCGGCGTCCATGGTTCACCCCCGCTCGACGACGAAACCGCCTTCGCCGTCGAAACCGACGGTGTACAGCTCGTCGAAACCATCTTCGGCGCTCGGGCGCCTGAGGCGTTTCAGCGTCGCATACAGACCGACGTCGGGCACCCGGGTTTTCCCTTTCCGGCGCGCGTTGCGCTCTTGGGAGCCTTCGAGATCCGGCGGGAACCAATACCCGAGGACCCGCGCGCCGTACCGCTGGGCGACTTCGACCAGCGGCGCCCATTCCTCCGGCGACGGGTTGGTGTTGTCCACGACCACCGAACGGCCTTCTTCGAGCGCCTCGGCCAGCATCCGCAGCTGCCGGACCTGCGGCCGTCGCGCGTTGGGGAAGGTGTCCTTGCTGACGTGGACGTGCGTCCCCGCGAACTCGCGCCGGAAGAACGTCGACTTCCCGGACGCCTGTAGCCCGATCAGGATCACCACCTCTGTCACGGACACAACGTAGCCGATGGGTTAGGTAAGGCAATAGTCAATAAGGATTGCCTCTATTTACCGAAACGGTCTTCGCTCGCCGGATACCGTTCTTTGTGTTTCACTGAAAAGGTGACCGATACCGTATCGACTTCACATCCTCACGAACCGCACGAGGACCTGGGCGGCAGGCTGAACTGGCTGCGCGCCGGGGTTCTCGGCGCGAACGACGGGATCGTCTCGGTGGCGGGCATCGTGGTCGGCGTCGCGGGCGCGACCACCGACTCCACCGCGATCGCCACCGCGGGAATCGCGGGCCTCGTCGCGGGCGCGCTTTCCATGGCGGGTGGCGAATACGTCTCCGTGAGCACACAGCGCGACACCGAACGCGCCCAGTTGCGGCTGGAAAAGCGCGAGCTGAAAGAGATGCCCGAAGCCGAAGAACGGGAACTCGCGGAAATCTACGAGGAGAAGGGGCTTTCCCCGGAACTCGCCGCGGAGGTCGCCCGCGAACTGACCGAAAAGGACGCGCTGCAGGCGCACGCCGAGGCCGAACTCGGTATCGATCCGGACAATCTGACCAGCCCGTGGCAGGCGGCGTGGGCGTCACTGGTGGCGTTCACCGTCGGCGCGCTCCTGCCGCTGCTGGCGATCGTGTGGACGCCGACCTCGGCGCGGGTCTGGGCGTGCGCGTCGGCGGTCGTGGTCGGGCTGGCGCTGACCGGGTTCGTCAGCGCGAAACTCGGCGACGCCCGCGCCGGCCGCGCGATCGCGCGCAACGTCGGCGTCGGCGCGCTGACGATGCTGGTGACCTACTACGTCGGCGTGCTGTTCGGGACGAGCGTGGCGTAGGCGCCGAAGGTCAAACGTGGCGTGTTCTCGGGCGAGCCGATGGTGGGTTGAAGGCTCCCTTCGCCGCGTCTGATGCGGTGAAAGGAGCCTTCGACCCTGATCAAGCGCGGGTCGTGAGTGGCGTTTCGGGTTAGAGCCAACCGTGTCTTAGGTACCTACTGCCGAGGTGCCGGTGGCGTTTCGCGTGACTGGATGGACGACTCACGTGTGGGGATGGACGACACGCGTGTTCAGGCGGACGACTAGCGGTGGAATCCGGCCGTGCGTCGTGCCGTCCGTCCAGTCACGCGTGTCGTCCGCTGGATCACGCGTGTCGTCCGGTCGACCACCCGCACCGACCACGCCACGTTTGCCTTATCCCTCAATAGTCGCCGTTTCCCGTGCTCGAAGGGCGATCACGTGTGCTCAGAGACGCATCTCGCGTGCTTGGAGGCGTAACTCGCGAGTTACGCCTTCAAGCACGTGAGTTACGCCTCCAAGCACGTGAGATGCGGGTAGCGAAAGGGCCCTTCACCGCTTCCTATGCGGTGAAGGGCCCTTTCAGCACGTTCGAGGATCGCTCGTCAGTGCGGCATGAAGCGCGTCAGTGAACGCCCTTCATCAGCTTGCGGATCATCGGCGTCGCCACCAGGAGCGCCACACCGACCACGATGGCCACCCCGCCGACGATGCTGAAGTACGGCGCTTCGTCGTCCACCGAGTAGAACTCGGCGAGCTTGCCGGACATCGCCGTACCGAGCGAGATGGACAGGAAGTTCAGCGCCACCATCTGCGTCCGGAACGCCTCCGGCGCGAGTTTGGTCGACAGCGAGAGCCCGACCGGCGAAAGCATCAGTTCCGCCATGGTGAACACGAACAGGATGCCCGCCAGCGCGAGCAGCGGGCTCGCGTTCTTGCCGCTGCCGACCATCGGGAGGAACAGCAGGAACGCCACGCCCATGGTGACCGTGCCGAGCACGAACTTGATCGGCGAGGACGGCTGCCGCGAGCCGAGTTTCGTCCAGATCGCCGCGATCACCGGCGCGAACAGGATGATGAACACCGGGTTGATCGAGTTGACCCACGCCACCGGCATCTCCCAGCCGAAGATCGTCCGGTTCAGACGTTCGTCGGTGTAGGCCGCGACCACGGTGAACTGCTGCTGGTACAGCGAGAAGAACGCGGCGCTCGCGATGAACATCGGGATGAACGAGTACACCCGGCTGCGTTCGTCGGCGGTGATCTTCTTGCTGCTGATGATCACCACGAAGTAGATCACCGAGATGACCGCGACGGCCCAGACGACGACGTCCACCAGGTTGGCCGGGTTGATCACGCCGAAGACCACGAGCAGCACGATCGCGGCGACACCTGCCGCGGTGCCGCCGAAGACCAGCGGCCGCTGCGACGCGGGCAGCGGGTTGGGGATCTCGCTCGCCTTCTCGCCGAGGTTCTTGCGGCCGATCGTGTACTGGATCAGGCCGAGCGCCATCCCGAACGCGGCGAGCCCGAAGCCGACGTGGAAACCGATCTCGCTCTGCGCGAGCCCGGTCAGCAGCGGGCCGACGAAGCCGCCGACGTTCACGCCCATGTAGAAGATCGTGAAACCACCGTCACGGCGCTCGTCGCCCGGCGCGTACAGCGTCCCGACGATGGCGGTGGCGTTGGACTTCAGCCCGCCACTGCCGACGGCCACGCAGACGAGGCCGACACCGATACCCGCCAGACCGGGCAGCACGGCGAGGCTGATGTGGCCGATCATGATCAGGATCGCGCTGTAGAACAGCGTGCGTTCCGAGCCGAGCACCCGGTCCGCGACCCAGGCGCCGATCACCGCCGACAGGTAGACCATGCCGCCGTACGCGCCGACGATGCCGAGCGCGGAGGCCTTCGGCAGCGCCAGGCCGCCCTGGCTGACTTCGTAGTAGAGGTAGATCGGGAGGATGCCGAGCATCCCGTAGAACGAGAAACGCTCCCACATCTCGACGCCGAAGAGGTTCGCGAGCCCTCGTGGGTGCCCGAAAAACCTCGTGTCTCGCTGGACCTCGGTAGAGGTACTCACCATGCCGTCCTTAGTGAAGACATCGTTGTCGGTTTCCGGTTGACATGCTAGAAGCCCACCATGTGGACGGGACACCGACGTCCGCATGATCTCTGTGGTCGCAGTCATGAAGGCGAGATTTCCGCAGCTTGAAGCGTTAAAATCGTGTCAAGGTGCGCCGGGAAGTCTGGTCGGCAACAGTGTTCGTGTTGCCGAAATCCGGAGGATGCCTTGTCCGGCCCCACTCGCCCCGCGAAAGCCGTCGCGGAATTCGCCCGTTACCTCCGCACGGAGACGACCGGCGGGCTGATCCTGCTCGGCGCCACCGCGATCGCCCTCATCTGGGCCAATTCGCCCATCGACGACCTTTACCGCGCGATCCGCGATTTCCGGCTCGGCCCCGAATTCCTCCACCTGAATCTGACGATCGGCGACTGGGCGAAGGACGGCCTGCTCGCGCTGTTCTTTTTCGTCGCGGGGCTCGAACTCAAACGCGAACTCGTGGTCGGCGAACTTTCGCGGTTCAAGCAGGCGATCCTGCCGGTGGTCGCCGCGATCGGCGGCATGATCGTCCCGGCGCTGGTCGCGCTCGCGGTCGGCTGGGGAACGCCGGGCATCGAACGCGCGTGGGCCATCCCGGTCGCCACGGACATCGCGTTCGCGCTGGGCGTCCTCGCCCTGACCGCGTCGAACCTGCCGAGCAGCGCCCGCGTCTTCCTGCTCTCGCTCGCGGTGGTCGACGACCTCGGCGCGATCCTCATCATCGCGATCCTGTTCACCGCGAAGTTCGACCTCGTCGCCGCGGGTGTCGCCGTCGTCGCGCTCGCGCTGTACGCCTACCTGCAGAAGCGCCGCGTCCGCAGTGCCTGGATCTACGTGCCGCTGGCCCTGATCACCTGGGTCGCGGTGCATTCGGCGGGCATCCACGCCACGATCGCCGGCGTCGCGCTCGGCCTGCTCACCCGCGTCCGCGCCGACGATGGCGAGGAGCACGCGCCCGCGATCCGGCTCGAACACCGGTTGCAGCCGTGGTCGGCCGCGGTCGCGGTGCCGTTGTTCGCGCTGTTCGCGGCCGGGATCAAAGTGGACGCCGAGTCGCTCGGCGCGGTGTTCACCACGGCGTTGCCGCTGGCCGTGCTGATCGGTCTGGTCGGCGGGAAACTGATCGGGATCTTCGGCGCCAGCCTGCTCGCGGTGAAGTTCAAGCTCGCGGAGAAACCCAGGGGCATGGGCTGGCGGGACATCGGCGCGCTGTCGATGCTCGGCGGCGTCGGGTTCACCGTGAGCCTGCTGATCGCCGACCTCGCGCTCGACGGGGACGCCGTCGAGCTGGCGAAGGCGGCGGTGCTGATCGCCTCGGCCATCGCCTCGCTTTCGGCCGCCGCGATGCTGCTGCACCGTAGCCGGGTGCACGCGCGCGAAGATTGAGAAGCGACACTCGCCGGTCCGCCGCGCCCGTGATCGGGGCACGTGGCACGATGACCGATGTGAGCAGCCCCAAGCACGAACGTACCGGCCCCGACGGCGTGGGGGCCGTGCCCTACCTCCCCCTGTCGAGCGATGACGACGTGGTAGCGAGCGAGCAGTCCCTCGGGAAACTCGTCGGCGATGCCACACAGCACGTCTCGACGCTGATCCGCGCCGAGGTCGAGCTGGCCAAATCCGAGGTCGTCGCGGAGGCGAAGAAGGGCCTCAAGGGCGCCATCTTCTTCCTGGTCGCGCTGGTCATCGGCCTGTACAGCTCGTTCTTCTTCTTTTTCTTCCTCGGCGAACTGCTGTCGGAATGGCTGATGCGCTGGGCGGCGTTCGCGATCGTGTTCGGGCTGATGCTCGTCGCGACGGCGGCCGCCGGCTTCCTCGGCTACCGCAAGGTGAAGAAGATCAAGGCGCCGGAGCGCACGATCAACAGCTTCAAGGACACCGCCGCCGCGTTCAAGCCGCGTCACAGCGCCGAGGACGACGCGCCCGCGGGCCGCGACTGAGAAGTTTTCGAGTCGGTGCAGGCGACACCGGATCCGTCGATCGTCCGGATCGACGGTCCGTGGACCCATCGTGACGTCTCGGCGAACGGCATCCGGCTGCACGTCGCCGAACTCGGTGACGGGCCGGTGGTCCTGCTGCTGCACGGATTCGCCGAGTTCTGGTGGGCCTGGCACCACCAGCTGACGGCGCTCGCCGACGCCGGTTTCCGCGCGGTGGCGGTCGACCTGCGCGGGTACGGCGACTCGGACAAACCCCCGCGCGGCTACGACGCCTGGACGCTCGCCGGCGACGTCGGCGGGCTGATCAAGTCGCTCGGCGCGCGCAAAGCCCATCTCGTCGGGCATGCCTGGGGCGGCATGCTCGCGTGGACGGTCGGCGCGCTGCACCCGCGGCTGGTCTCGTCGGTCAGCGTGCTGGGCGGCGCGCATCCGCTGGCGTTGCGCCGGTCCGTCCGGCGGCCGGGGCAGCTGCGCGCTTCGGGACACCTGCTCCGCTTCCAGGTGCCGATGGCGCCGGAAAAGTGGCTGGTCAAGGACGACGCGCTCGCCGTCGAAGAGCTCTTCCGCGCCTGGTCCGGTCCACAGTGGACGGACACGCCGGACTTCACCGAGACCGTGCGCGCGTTCCGGCAGGCGATGCTCGTGCCGGGGGTGCCGCACAGCGCGCTCGAGTACTACCGATGGGCGTTCCGCGCGCAGTTCCGCGGCGAAGGACGCCGGTTCAGCGAGGCGCTGCGAGGCCGCTTCGCCCCCCGTGTGCTGCAACTGCACGGCGAGGAAGACAGGTGCGTCCTGCCCGACACCGCGGCGGCGTCCCGTCGCTGGGCGCCGGACGCCCGCCTCGAGCGCTGGCCCGGCATCGGGCACTTCCCGCATCTGGAGGCCCCGGAGCGCACGTCGGCCGCGCTGCTGGACTTCTTCCGTATCTTGGAAGCATGACCGAGCGCAAACCGACGGGCGTGTCGTTCGAGTCCTGGGTGGACAGGCAGATCAGCGCCGCGGAGGCGAAGGGCGAGTTCGAAAACCTCCCCGGCGCGGGAAAGCCGCTGCCGAAAACGGACGGCAAGGACACCGCGCTGGGCTGGGTCGTGAACAAGGTCCGTGCCGAGGGACACGACGTTTCGGCTCTGCTGCCGCCGTCGCTGGCGATCGCGAAGGAACTGGACGACCTGCCGGACACCCTGGCGAAGGTACGTCGTGAGGCTCGGGTGCGGGAGATCGTCGAGGACCTGAACGAACGGATCCGCGCCGAACACCGGCGTCCGGCTGGAGGCCCGGTACTGCGGGCACGGCCGCTGGACGTGGACGAGGTCTTGGCCTCCTGGCGCGAAGCGCGCTAGTTGCCCCTCGTAACCGGCGCCGTGCCCGCCCGAGGTACATGAAGGACCCCTTCCTTGCGCCTAGGTACAGGAAGGGGTCCTTCATGTACTCCGGGAAGGGACCTTCACGAGCTAGTTGGCGCAGGGCCCCGTCGACGTGTTCGCGCTCAGCGCCGGAGCCGTCTCCACCACCGGCCGCACCTGCTCCGAAGTCAGCGTGAAGCCGGTCTCCGGATCCTCGACCGCCGCGCCGAAGACGACCCCGATGACCTCGCCTTCGGGGTTGATCATCGGCCCGCCCGAGTTACCGCTGCGCACCTGACCGCGCACGGTGAACACGTCACGCTGCACGGTGTTGGCCTCGTAGATGTCCGGTCCGCGCAGGTTGATCCGGCCGCGCACTCTGGCGGGCGTCGCGGTGTACGGGCCGTCGAGCGGATAGCCGAGCACGATCGCGTTGTCGCCGGCCCGCGCGACCCGCGGCGTGAACGGCAGGACGGGCGCCTGGAGCCTCGGCACCGCGAGCACGGCCACGTCGGCCTCGGGGTCGAAGTAGACGACCCTGGCCGGGAACTTGCCCGAAGTCGATTCGATGGCGACCTCGTCGGTCCCCGCGACGACGTGCGCGTTCGTCATCACGCGCTGCGGCGCGACGACGAATCCGCTGCCTTCCAGCGCCCGCGAACACGAAGTCGCGTTGCCGCGGATCTTCACCACACTGCGGTGCACCTGTTTGACGATCGCGCTCGCCTGCAGCGCGGTGTCCGGCGGGCTGGTGTCCTCGACGTTCGGCTTCTGGAAAGGGTCCACAATGGACGGGAAGCCGGACGCGTCCAGCAGTTTGCGCAGTTCGCTCGGGAAGCCCTGCGCCGCCTCGGGCATGACGTTGTTCACTTCGCCGAGCACGACCGAGCTGTTGATCGACTTCGCCAGCCCGGGCACTCCCGAGACGGCCGTGAGCGGCGTCGCGATCAGCCAAGCGACCACGAACACCACGGCGGCCTGAACGACCGCGCCGAGCGTCTTGTCGACGCCGGAAAGCTTGTCCGGGTTGATCTTCTGCCGCAGCTTCCGGCCCGCCCAGACCCCGAGGGTCTCGCCGAGCGCGACCAGGAAGACCACGGTGGCCACCGCGAAGGCGACCTTCGCCGCCGGATGCTGGAAGAGTTCGACGATCAGCGGCGCGATCTTGATCCCGGCGAGCGCGCCGAGCACCACCCCGACCAGCGAGGGGAGGGCGATGATCACCCCCTGGAACGCGCCGGACACGCCCGCCAGCAGCGCGAGGAGGATCACCAGTACGTCGACCCAGTTCACCGGCGCCTACTCCTTCTCCGGCACTTGCCGCCCGTCGACCCGCGCCTGATGTTCGGCCAACGCTACGTCAAGCTCCCGGACATCGCCGTGGTCCCAGTCCCGTTCCCAGCCGCCGAGCGACAACGTCATCGCCAGCAGGCCGCCCGTGAACCCCCAGACGAACATCCCGCCGACGTCGAACGCGGGCCCCTTCCAGTCGTAGCCCTCGCGTTTGACCTGGAACCGGTTGGCCGGGTCGGTGAGCTCGGCGATCGGCACCCTGGCCACCGCCGCGGTCTCGCCGGGATCGACGGCGTGCACCGGCGACGGCGTCCGCCAGTAGGCGAGCACCGGCGTCACGGCGAAGCTCGACACCGGCACGAACAGTTCCGGGAAGACCGCCACCGGCAGCACGCCCTCGGGTTCGACGCCGGTCTCCTCCTCCGCCTCGCGCAAGGCGGTGCCGACCGGCCCATCGTCTTCCGGCTCGGCGCCCCCGCCGGGGAAGCTGACCTGCCCGGCGTGCGAGCCGAGCGTGTCGGCGCGGCGCTGGAGCAGGACGTCCGGCCCCTGGGGGCCCTCGCCGAAGAGCATCAGGACGGACGCGGACCGGTAGGTCGCGTCCCTCGGCACGCTGAACCGGCTGAACGCGTCCGCGCCGACCTCGCCGCTGATCTTGACCAGCGGCTGCAACCAGGCGGGCACGGCCTCCGGGTCCACGAGGGGGCCGGTCATGGTGTCCCTTCCACAGCTGCGCGCACCTGGTCAGTGTTCAGGAAGACGCGTGGGTTCTCGATGAGCCGGACGTCGCCGCCCGCCGTGACCAGGTACGTCGCGGGAAGGGAGGAAGGGACCTTTAGTGCCGTCCGCACCGGCCCCGACTGCCCGTCACCGTCGAACACGGACGGCAACCGGACACCCAGTTCCGCCAGCAGCGCCAGCCCGTCGGCCCCGGAGCTCGCGACCTGGACGAGGAGCACGCGCGCGGCTCCGGGCTGCGCGGCGTACTGCTGGAGCAGCGGCAGTTCGGCGCGGCACGGCTCGCACCACGACGCCCACAGGTTGACCAGCACGGGACCACCCGAGACCACTTTGGCGAGGTCGACCCGGGAGCCGTCGCCGAGGCATTCGACGTCGACTCCGCGCAGCTTCGCCACTTCGCCCGGCCCGGGCGGCGGGCAGGGCGCGAGCGCGGCCTTCGCCCGGGCGGCGGTGAGATCCCCCGACGTCTTGGCCGGCGCCTGGCCGTCACGCGTCGTGAGCAGGGCGACGATCAGGGCCACCACCAGCACGGCGGCGCCGAGGGCCAGTTTGGTGACCCTGGTCACCGGCGGGCCGCCAGTTCCAGGATGTGTTCGCGTTCTTCGCCCTTGACCAGCTTCGCGGCCTCTTCGAACCCTGTCGGGCCGATCCCGTACGACGGGCACATCTTGGCCAGCGGGCAGGCGCCGCAGGCGGGTTTACGGGCGTGGCACACGCGACGGCCGTGGAAGATCGTCCGGTGCGAGAGGAGCGTCCACTCCTTGCGCGGGATCAGCTCGCCGACGGCGTGCTCGACCTTGACCGGGTCCTCCTCCTCGGTCCAGCCCCAGCGGCGGACGAGACGGCCGAAATGGGTGTCGACGGTGATCCCGGGAACCCCGAAGGCGTCGCCGAGCACGACGTTGGCCGTCTTGCGGCCGACCCCCGGCAGCGTGACGAGGTCCTTCAGCTTGCCGGGCACTTCGCCGTCGTAGCGCTCCACGAGGGCGGCGCCCAGGCCCATCACCGAGTTCGCCTTGGCGCGGAAGAACCCCGTCGGTCGGAGGTACTCCTCGAGTTCGGCGCGGTCGGCGCCGGCGTAATCGGCGGCCGTCCGGTAGCGGGCGAAGAGCGCGGGCGTGACCTGATTCACGCGGACGTCGGTGGTCTGTGCCGAAAGCACGACCGCGACCAGCAATTCGAGCGGAGTGGTGAAGTCAAGCTCACAGTGCGCGTCCGGGAACTCGTCGTCGAGGCAACGCTTCATCCGCCTGGCGCGTCTCACCAATGCGAGCCGGCTTTCACCCTTGCCCCCCGCACGGGGGGCATTGGCAGGGGCAGGAGGCACCCCGATAGCCTACGGGCGCCATCGGACGAGCCAGTGGGGAGCACCCGCCGGTCGACGGCCGACACGCCAGAGCACCACCTCGGCGCTTCGATCGAGGACGCCATGAGCGAGGATCTGGAGTAATGCACAACTTTTCCGAATTCCCTGGGCAGGGCTCATGACCGTCTGGTTCGTCATCCTGGTGCCCCTGGTGATCATGTTCTTCGCGCTGTTCATGGAACGCGTGGAGACCAGGCTCAAGCACGTCGCGGTGCAGGAGAACGAGGTCGAGGAGTTCCTCGAGCAGGCTCAGCCCAACGAGGTCAGGGCCCTTTACGGGCACGGCATCGGGCGCGCGCTCGAGCTTTTCCGGCTGCGCAGGCTGGGCGGGAAGGCGGCCAGGCTTCGCGCGCGACGCGTGCGGAGTTAGGCTCCACGTTCGAGCGAGATCGTTCCCGGCCACGCGCACGTTCGGCGTGCCGACGAGCGATCTCGCGCGCACGACCTAGACTGACGCGAAAAGTGATCGACGACACGGTCCTCGGCAGAATGAGGATCGACGTCGTATCTCGATGAGGAGGCACCCGAGGTGGACGAAACCCTGGCCCGAGCGGGCATTTTCCAGGGTGTTGAGCCGGCAGCCGCCGAGGCGCTGGCACAGACCTTGGAATCCGTGGAGTTCCCTCGCGGGCATGTCATCTTCAACGAGGGTGAACCCGGCGACAAGCTTTACATCATCCAGTCCGGCAAGGTGAAGATCGGCCGCAAGTCACCCGACGGCCGCGAGAACCTGCTGGGCATCTTCGGCCCGTCCGACATGTTCGGCGAGCTGTCCATTTTCGACCCGGGCCCGCGGACGTCCAGCGCGACGACCGTGACCGAGGTCCGCGCGGTGACGATGGACCGCCCGGCGCTGCGGCAGTGGATCTCCACCCGCCCGGAGATCGCCGAGCAGTTACTGCGGGTGGTCGCCCGCAGGCTGCGCCGGACGAACAACATGGTCGCCGAGCTGATCTTCACCGACGTCCCCGGCCGCGTGGCGCGTGCGCTGCTGCAGCTGGCGCAGCGTTTCGGCAGCCAGGAGGCCGGGCTGCTGCGGGTCACGCACGACCTGACGCAGGAGGAGATCGCCCAGTACGTCGGCGCTTCGCGCGAGACCGTCAACAAGGCTCTCGCCGACTTCGCGCACCGCGGCTGGCTGCGGCTCGAAGGCAAGAGCGTGCTGATCCTGGACCCGGAGCGCCTGGCCCGCCGCGCCCGCTAGATCTTTCACCGCGACCGCCGCGAGTAGTCCTCTGCTTGCGGCGGTCGCGCGTTCAAAGACCAGACACAACGAAGAGCCGGGCGCCACCCCCGACGTGGCGCACCGGCTCTTCGCTGTGCGCGGACCATCCCCCGACGATCCGCGCTCCCCGCCCTCCGGAACAAGGCCCCGACCCGTACGCCGGAGGGAGCTGGAGACTGTGTGATTGTCGTACAACCATCCACGGCCATCGGCCGTGAACTCAAGCACTTTCACTCTCAAGGACGCCAAACGCGTCGATTTGTTGCCCCGAATGACCCAGAATCGATCGACTGTTATCCGATCGTGACGAACCGGGGCGCTTCGACCCCCGTAGTACCCGAAAGCGGTGGTGACCAAACTTACCGCCGCAGATCTGGTACTCGCGTACCAAAGTGTTCATACTGGTACGCGTGTCCCAGTCTGTGTCCGCTTCCGCCGAGAGCCACCGCACCTCCCTCGCCGACTACCGAGCCGCGCTGACCGCGCCCGGATCCCGCGGGGCGGTGATCGCGTCCCTGCTCGCCCGCCTGCCGATCGCGATGATCGGCATCTCCGCGCTGCTCTACGTCCAGCGCGAGACGGGCTCCTTCGCCTCGGCCGGACTGGTTTCGGCCGGGTCGCTGGTGGGTGTCTCCGTCGGCGCGGTCGTGCAGGGACGGCTCATCGACCGCTTCGGGCCGACGAGGCCGCTGCTGACCACCACGGTGCTCTTCGCACTGGCGATGACCGGGCTGGTGTTCGCGATCGAGGCGCACGCGCCGACCCTCGTGCTGGTCCCGCTCGCCTTCGGCACCGGCATCACGGAACCGATGGTCGGTTCGGCCTCGCGGGCACTGTGGACACGGCTGCTGCCCGCCGGGCCGACGCGGAACGCCGCGTTCTCCTATGAAGCGATCAGCATGGAGGTCTTCTTCATCCTCGGCCCCGGGTTCGCGGGGCTGCTGATCGCCGCGCCGTGGGCGGGCACCGGCATCGTGACCGGCTCGCTGACCATGATCGCGGGCGCGGTGCTGTTCGCGCTGAGCCCGACCGTGCGCGCCTGGGGTCCGTCGCCGTCCACCGGCGGCAAACTTCTCGGCGCGCTGGCCAGCCCCGGAATGCGCACACTCGCGGTCGCCGCGCTGGGCTTCGGCGCCGTGATCGGGTTCGTCGAGGTCGCCGTCCCGGCGGCCGCCACCGAGGCGGGGAACACCTCCATCGGCGGTCTGCTGCTCTCGGCCTGGTCGGTCAGCTCGGTCGCGTTCGGGGTCGCGTACAGCCTGCGCCCGTGGCCGCGTCAGATGAGCCTGCGGCTGCCGGTGCTGCTGGCCGGATTCGGCGCGCTGGTGGCGCTGCTCGCGCTGCCCGGCTCGCTCTGGGGCCTAGCGCTCGCCATGCTCGCCGCGGGCGCGCTCATCACGCCGCAGTCGACGACGCACTCGGCGGCCATCGAGATCGCCGCGCCCAAGGGCACGGCGGCCGAGGCGTTCGGCTGGGTGCTGACCGCGGTGACCCTCGGTCTCGCGTTCGGGCAGTCGATCAGCGGCTACCTCGTCGAACACGCCGGACACGAAGCGGCGTTCCTCGCCGCCGGCGGTGTCGGGTTCGCGCTCGCCGCGGTGGTGTGGCTGCTGCGCGGCACCTTCCGCCCGCAACCGACCGGTGCCGTCACCGAAGCCCCCGAACTTGTCGGTGCCGCCCGCTAGCTTGCGGGCATGGACCTGACTGCCGCCACCCGTTCCCTCTCGTCCGCCGTTTCCGCCGCCGCCCGGCTGCTCACGGCCCGCTCCGGCCTGCTCCTGCGCGCCGGGAAGGACGGGCTGACCGTCGGCGGCAGCGACAGTGAACGGGCGGTCCGCCTGACCAGTGACGCCATGGTCCACACCGATGGCGAGGTCCTGGTCCCGGCGGGGCCGCTCGCGGAAACCCTGCGAATGCTGGAAGACGACCTGGTGCGTCTGGTCGTCGAGGGTTCGCGGCTGGCCGTGCGGGTGGAGGGTGGCCGTTATGCGCTTCCGCTGCTGAGCCGCGAGCTGAACCTCCCGGACATGCCGCCGAAGGTGTCCGAAGTGGACGGTCACGCACTGGTGACCGCGTTGCGCACGGTCGCGGGCACGGCGGCGAAGGACGACGCGCTGCCGATGTTCACCGGCGTCCGCGTGCAGAGCTTCAGCCGCGAGCTGCGGCTGACGGCGTCCGACCGGTACCGGATGGCCGTGGCCACCCTGCCGCTGCGGTCGGAAGGCGAGCCGATCGACGCGCTCGTCCCGGCAGGCCTCCTCGCGGAGACGGCGAAGCAGGCACGCGGCGTCGTCGGCCTGCACGGCGACAAGACCCGCTTCGGCCTGAGCTGGGCCGGAGTCACCGTCACCACCGCCGTACTCGACGCGGGATTCCTGTCGGAGAAGCTGATCGAGTCGTCCACTGTGGACACCACGGTCGAGGTCTCCGCCGACGCGCTGGCCTCCGCCGTGCGCCGGGTGGGCGTCTACGCGGACGATCGCCGGGTGCTGACGCTGGAAGTCGGCGACTCGCATCTGCGGCTGGCCAGTTCCAAGCAGGACACCGGGGAGGCCGAGGAGACGTTGAAGGCCGAGGTTTCGGGCGGCCGGACGTCACCTTCGTTCCAGGCGCGCTACCTGCTGGACGCGTTGCAGGGTTTCGCCGGGGAACGGGTGCGGCTCGAGATCCAGCCCGGGATGCGGGCCTGCGTCATCCGGGCGGTGGAGCCGGGCGATGTGGAGCTGACGTACTACGTCATGCCGATGCTGCCGCGCTGACATTGTCCACAAGGGACTCTTGTCGTGGCGCCAGCCTCACCTTCCGCCGGTGTCGCGAAAGCCACTTTCGCGACACCTGACGTCTCCAAAGTGGCTTTCGCGACACCGGCCTCGGCGCCCCAACTCGAAGCAGTCATGCCGTGCCGAACGCCATGAAAGGTCCTTTCCTGGCAAATTTCGCAAGGAAAGGACCTTTCATGGCATCTGGCGACCTAGGCGGAAGCGGCCTTCACCGCGGCCTCGATCTCACCGAACGAAGGGTTCACCATCGCCTTCGAGCCCACGAAGACCGTCGGCACGACCTCGTTCCCGTCCGCCACCGAACGCACCCGCGCGGCGGCGTCCGGGTCCTCCCAGATGTTGACCCGCTTCACCTTGAAACCGCTCTTCGACAGCGGCCGTTCCAGCGCGGCGCAGAACCCGCATCCGGGGCGCCAGTAGAACTCGACCTCGACGTCACTCATTCGCCATCCTCCGACCTCAGATAGTCCAACTGTGCCTGCACACTCCACTCCGCAGGCGCCCACAGAGCCTTGTCGACGTCGGCGTAGACGACCTCGACGACCTGGCGCGGGGTGGCGTCCGCGCCGAGCTTCTCCAGTGCCGCACGCACCTGGTCGAGCCGTTCTTCCCGGTGCGCCAGGTATTCGCGCGCGGTCGCGGCCAGGTCGGGCAGTTCGGGGCCGTGCCCCGGAAGCCCGATGGTGCCGCCGGGCAGGCCGATGAGTTTCCGCAGCGAGCGCAGATAGTCGCCGAGGTCGTGCAGCACGGTGGTGCCGCGGCCGAGGATGGTGTCACCGGTCAGGATCTGGCCGTCGGACACCAGGCAGATCGAGTCGCCGGTGTGGCCGGGCGTGTGCAGCACCGACAGCCGGAGACCTGCCGCCTCGATCACCTCACCGTCCACAAGGGACTTCCCACCGACGCAGAGCGACTCGTCGAAGGCCCGCACCGGGGCGCCGGCACGCTCGGCGAACCAGGGCGCGCCCTCGGCGTGGTCGGGGTGGTGGTGGGTCAGGATGATCAGCTCGACGGCGCCGGTTTCCGCCAGCAATGTCAGATGCTCGACGTCCTCGTGACCAGGATCGACGACCACGGAGCCGACCGCGCCCGGCCCGCGCAGCACCCAGGAATTGGTGCCCTCCAACGTCATCGACGACGGGTTGTGCTCCAGCAGCACGGAAGCCGTCGGCGTGACCTGGCGCAACACGCCGTACGCGGGGGCGCTCATGCCGGGTCCAGGACGACGCGGACCTTGTCGCCTTCGCGCACCAGCGTCGGCATGATCTTCGAGATCTCGCGCTCGACGGCCTGCGCCGCGGCCGCCGAATCGAACTCGCCCAGTTCCGCGAGCGTCATCCAGGTCGGTGGCATGAGCATGCGGCGCCCTTCCTTGGCATCGGCGATGGCCTCCTCGGGCCGCTGCCAGCCGGAGCTGACGGCTTCGGAGGTGGCGCCGTCCGCCTGCTGTCCCTCTGGCAGCACGGCGACGAAGAAGCAGGTGTCGTAGCGGCGCGGTTCCTGCGGCGGGGTGACCCAGTTCGCCCACGGGCGCAGGAGATCCGCGCGCAGCGTCAGGCCGTTGGCTTCGAGGAACGCGGCGAGCGAGAGTTCCCGGGAGACCAGCTTCGCTCGGGCGTCGTGGTAGGGCGTCGTGTCGGTGACGACGCTGTCCCCGATGCTCGCGAGCAGCACGCCCGACTCCTCGAACGTCTCCCGCACGGCCGCGCACACCAGCGCGCGGGCGAGCGATTCATCGCAGCCGAAGCGTTCCGCCCACCACGCCGGCTCCGGGCCCGCCCAGCTGACGGAGGTGTCGACATCGCGGGAATCCACGCCACCGCCGGGGAAAACGGTCATTCCACCCGCGAACGGCATCCCCTTCACCCGGTGCTGCAGGAAGACCTCGACGCCGTCGGCGCCGTCGCGGAGGAGGATCACGGTCGCCGCGTCCTTGGGTGTCACCGGCTCGCCGTCGGCATTGGCGCGAGTGCCCACCCCGGCCCCCACCGGGATGTCGAATGTCAGTTCTTCAGCCACCCTCGCAACCTAACATCGCAATTCGTCCTCTGGATGCGGTAGTTGCGCGTGCAACCACCGCATCCAGAGGACGAAATGCATAGAGCTCGCTAGGACCAGCTAGAACCGCTGCTGCGCGAAGCACCGTTCAGCCGGATCTTCGCCGCTTCGGCGCGCTCCCGTTCGGCGAGCTCGGCGTGCAGCTCGCGCAGGAGCGCGCGGTCGCGCTCGCTCAGGCTTGGGTCGTCGAGGTCGAGAGCGGGCAGCTCGACGACCTCGTGCATGCTCGGCTTGCCCGTGGCGATCTCGCGGCCCTTTTCGGGGTCCTCCTTGAGCGCCTGGCGCAGCTGTGCCACCTCGGCCGGAGTCAGGTCGGCCGTGCGCTCGGCACGGGTCTCCGCCCGCGACTTGCGCGGTGCCGCCGACTCCGACGAAGACGGCGTCGCCGCGGGCGCCTGCTGCACGATCGGCACCACCGGCGCGATCGGCTCGACCGGTTCGTGAGTACTGCTGCCGACCGGCCGCAACCCGTGCCTGCTCGGCTGCTCCTTGACCGGCTCGGGAGCCGGGGCGGGAGCGGGCGGCGGGGTCACCGGCTCGGACCGAAAGTCACTGGAGTGGGTACTCCCGGTGACCCAGACAGGACTCGCGGCCGACGACGCGGCCTGGTGGTACGCGGACCGTGCGACGCCGGGTCCCGCGACCTCGACGACCGAACGGATCCCCGCGCGGCGAAGCGCGGTGTCCACGCGGAACGCGACCGCGGGCGGGTTGCCCTCCGGGCCGATCTCGACCAGGACCACCCGCTGCGGCAGCGCGCCGGGCACGCTGCCCGCCGGCGTGTTCCGCCACACCGCGTGGACCGACCGGACGTCCGGCAGCACCTGCAGGGTGCGGTCGAGCGCCTCGGCGAGGCCGAATTCGGGCTGGTTCTCACCGGTGAACCGGTGGGTGAGCACCGGCTCGTCCTCTTCGACGACCAGCAGGTCGTTCGCCAGGGTGGCGTCGGACCTGCTCATCTCGAGGACGAGCGCGAGTTCACGCTGTTCGGCCGAGCTCACCGGGATCTTCCCCGCGATCAGGGTGCCGGTGGTGAGCTCCACCGCTTCGTCGATGTGCGCACGCGCGATCAGCTCACGCGCTTCGGTCAAAGCACTGTCGTCGATACGACCCGCCAGGGCCAGTAACAGGTTGTGCAGGCGCAGGGGCACCGAGAACCCGTCCATGGGCGGGCCGTCGTGGACCTCCACCATTGCTCTGCTCCCTCCCGGCTCGCCTGGTGGAGCGAGCGTTAAGCGGCGACCAGCCGACTTCCGGTGTCCACCGCGCCCACACAGACCAGCTCGGAGTTGGCGAGCGCGGTGCGGTGGTAGCCGGTGAGGTCGATGCTCGGCGGGAGAACCTCGACGCCGGGCTCCTCGTCACCCAGCACGCGCAGGACGCGCTGCAGTTCGCCGGTCAGCCTGGGCAGCCCGTTCAGCGCCGTGACCAGGAGGACTCGTTTCGCCCCACCCTCGCCGACCACACCGAGGTGTCGCCAGCTTTGCCGCACTTCACCCACATCCGGCCGTCCCCGCAACGTTGCGTGGATCAATACGGACACAGAGTCGACGGAGTTCACCCATTCGGGCGCACTCTGCGTGAATGTGTACCTGGTCTCGGTGACGTCGTCTACCCCCAGGGTGGAACTCACCTGATGCCAGTCGGCTCCGTGAGGGATGAGCCCGGCGACTAGCAGGCGATACTCGGTTTGATCCAGGTCGATCCTGTGCTTAAGCAAAGACCTGGGCAGGGTGCGCGCGAGCGTGCCCATCGCGCCTTCGCCCAGCCAGTCACGGAACCGCCACAAGAGCTGGTCCGGCAGCCGTCCGGCCAGCCGGAGCAGGAGCTCGTGCGAGGACCGTTCGATGTCCGGGTCCATCACTTCACCTCCACGATCAGTTCGATCTCGACCGGCGCCCCGATCGGCAGCTCGGCGACCCCGACGGCCGAGCGGGCGTGGATACCCGCCTCGCCGAAGATCTCGCCGAGCAGCTCGGACGCCCCGTTGATCACCGCGGGCTGACCGGTGAAGCCCTCCGCGGACGCGACGAAGCCGACGACCTTGACCACCCGCACGACGTTGTCGATGCCGACGACCGAGTCGACCGCGGCGAGGGCGTTGAGGATCGACGTCCGCGCGTACTGCTTCGCCTCTTCGGGGCTGACCTCGGCGCCGACCTTGCCGGTCGCTTCGAGCTCACCGGAGACGAAGGGCAGCTGCCCGGCCGTGTAGACGTGCGAACCCGTGCGGACGGCGGGCACGTAGGCCGCCAGCGGGGCGGCGACGGCTGGCAGCTCGATACCGAGCTCGGCGAGTCGATCGCTCCAGGTCATGGCTTCAATCCCTCAGTTCTTCGCTCGTTTGAGGTAGGCGACGTGCTGCTCGCCGGTCGGGTTCGGGAGCACGGTGACGAGCTCCCAGCCGTCCTCGCCCCACTGGTCGAGGATCTGCTTGGTGGCGTGGATCAACAGGGGGACGGTCGCGTACTCCCACTTGGTGGCGCTCATGCCCGGGAGCGTAGCCAAACCGGCAAGCGCGCCCGACACACATGCGGAAAACCCTCTCGCGACCGGTTCGCCGAATTCCCGCCGATGTGGTTCACTTCACACCTACTCGGGAGTAGATAGGACGCCGACATGCGGACGACGAAGTCCCTCACCGCCACCTTCCTGGCCGCGGCCCTTGCCCTGATCTGCGCTTCACCGGCGATCGCCGACGAGGAACTCCCCGTCCCGTGGACCCTCGCCGCCGCGCTGCCCGCGCAGGCGGCGGCTCCCGGCGGCCCGCCACCCGGCGCGAACGACTTCGACTGCCGCCCGAGCGAGGCCCATCCGAATCCGGTGGTGCTCACCCACGGGCTCGGCGCCAACCAGACGGTGAACTGGCAGACGTTCGCCCCGCTGCTCAAGAACAACGGGTACTGCGTCTTCTCCCTGACCTATGGGGTCCCCGGGAAGCCGCTGCCGGTCTACCAACCGGGCGGCCTGCTTCCGATGGAGCAGAGCGCGAAGGAGCTTTCGGCGTTCGTCGACAAGGTGCTCGGCGCGACCGGCGCGTCCAAGGTGGACCTCCTCGGGCATTCCGAAGGCACGCTGATGCCTTCCTATTACGTGAAGTTCCTCGGCGGGGCGTCCAAAGTGGACAAGTACGTCAGCCTGACCCCGCTCTGGAACGGCACGACCCTGTTCGGCGCCTCGCATCTGTACGCGCTCGCCGGAGCGCTGGGGCTCGCGCCCGGGTTCAACGGCATCCTCGATCCGGCCTGCGGCTCGTGCCGCCAGTTCCTGCGCGGCTCGGAATTCCTCACGAAGCTGCGGTCGGGCAACGGCGTCTTCCAGCCGGGCGTGACCTACACGAACATCATGACCCGCTACGACGAGGCCGTCGTCCCGTACACGAGCGGTATGGGCAAGGGGCCGAACGTGAAGAACATCGTCCTGCAGGACAGCTGCGTGCTGGATCTGGCCGAGCACGCCGGTGTCGCCGCCGACCGCAACGCGGCCGGGCACGTCCTCAACGCGCTGGACCCGGCGCACGCGAAGCCGGTCCCCTGCGTGCCCGCCACCCCCATCGGGAGCTGACCCGCCGCGATCCCGCGTGATCAGAGGGCGCACTCACGTGATTGGACGCGTATCTCACGTGATTGGAGAGCGAACTCGCGTGATCAGACGGCGAACTCTCTGATCGCTTCTCAATCACGCGAGATACGCGTCTGATCACGTGAGATCGCCGTTCGATCACGCGAGACCGGCGGGCGCTACGGTGGGCCCGTGGAGACCTGGCGTGTGGTCGCGACCGTCCTGCTCGCCGCGGCCGGGCTGCCGCTTGTGCTGGTCCTGATGGCGAAGGCACGGGACCGCACGGGCCGCTCGTCGACGGTCGCGATCACCGGCGCGGTGGCCTTCGTGGTCCTCCTGCTGCTCGGTGTGGTGATGCTCACGGTGCTGCCCGGCGTCCTGACCTGGACTCTTCTGGGACTGGTCGCCGCTGCGCTCGGCGTCATGATGCTGGCGAGCTGACCGCTCAATTAGGGTGGGACCGGTGAGCACATCCCTTGCCGGCTGGACCGACGAACTCGCGAGAGCCAGGCTGCATTTCGTCACCGGTAAGGGCGGGACGGGCAAGACCACGCTCGCCGCCTCCCTCGGCCTCGCGCTCGCCAAAGGCGGGCGCCGGGTGCTGCTGATCGAGGTCGAAGGCCGGCAGGGCATCGCCCAGCTCTTCGACACCGAGCCGCTGCCGTACGCCGAGCAGCGCATCGCGGCGGTTCCCGGCGGCGGCGAACTGCGCGCCCTGCACATCGACGTCGAGGCCGCGCTCCTCGAATACTTCGAGATGTTCTACAACCTGGGCTTCGCGGGGCGGACGCTGCGGCGGATGGGCGCGATCGAGTTCGCGACCACGCTCGCGCCGGGTCTGCGCGACGTCCTGCTCACCGGGAAGATCAAGGAATGCGTCGGCCGGACCGAATCGGACGGCCGCCACACCTACGACGCCGTCGTCGTCGACTCGCCGCCCACCGGCCGGGTCGTGAAGTTCCTCGACGTCACCAAGGCGCTGACCGATCTCGCCAAGACCGGCCCGATCCGCGGCCAGGCCGACGGGGTCGTGCGCCTGCTGCACTCCGGTGAGACCGCGGTCCACCTGGTGACGCTGCTGGAAGAGATGCCGGTGCGGGAGACCGTCGAAGCGGTCGCCGAACTCGACGGAGCCGACCTGCGCCCCGGCGCCGTACTGGTCAACCGGGTCCGCCCGCCGCGGCTGCCCGCCCGTTCGGTGACCGCCGCCGCGGACGGCCGTGTCGACGCCTCGCGCGTCCGCGCCGGGCTCGCGTCGGCCGGGCTGAACCTGCCCGACAGCACCCTCGACGCGCTGGTCGAGGAGACCGTCGAACACGCCGTGCGGGTCGCGGCCGAGCAGCGCGCCCGCGAGCAACTGTCCGAAGCGGACTTGCCGGGCCTCGAACTGCCGGACCTGACCGACGGGGTCGACGTCGCGGCGCTCTACGACCTCGCCGAAGCGCTGACCGAGCAGGGGGTGCGCTGATGTCGGACATCCTGGAGGTCGACCGGCTGATCGACGATCCGGAAAGCCGGGTCATCGTGTGCTGCGGATCCGGCGGGGTCGGCAAGACGACCACCGCGGCCGCGCTGGCGTTGCGCGCGGCCGAGCGCGGGCGGCAGACGGTGGTGCTCACCATCGACCCGGCCCGGCGGCTGGCGCAGGCGCTCGGCCTGCGGGAACTCGGCAACCACCCGAAGCAGGTGCAGGTCGAAGGCTTCGAGCCCAAGGGTGAGCTCTGGGCGATGATGCTCGACATGCGGCGCACCTTCGACGACATGGTGCGCGTGCACGCCGGCCCGGAACGCGCCGAGCAGCTGCTGCAGAACCCCTTCTACCAGACCATTTCCACGTCGTTCTCCGGAACGCAGGAGTACATGGCGATGGAGAAGCTGGGGCAGCTCGCGGCCACCGACGAGTGGGATCTGATCATCGTCGACACGCCGCCGAGCCGATCGGCGCTGGACTTCCTCGACGCGCCGACGCGGCTTTCCAGCGCGCTCGACGGCCGGATGATCCGGTTGCTCACCGGCCCGGCCAAAGCGGGCGGCTGGGGCCTGCGCAAGGTCGTCAACGCCGGGTTCTCGATGTTCGCGAAGGCCGTCTCGACGATCATCGGCGGCCAGCTGCTGACGGACGCTTCGGCGTTCATGCAGGCCTTCGACAGCATGTTCGGCGGCTTCCGCGAACGCGCGCGCAAGACCTCCGAGCTGCTGCGATCCGGCGGCACGTCGTTCCTCGTGGTGGCCGCGCCGGAGCCGGACGCGCTGCGCGAGGCGTCCTACTTCGTGGAGCGGCTCTCGGAGGAGAGCATGCCGCTGGCCGGGCTGGTCGCGAACCGGACGCACCCGGTGCTGGCGCCGTTGTCCAGCGCCGAAGCCATCGCGGCCGCCGAGCAACTCGCGAAGGGCGAGGCCAGCGCTCCGCTGGCCGAAGCCGTCCTTCGCCTGCACGCGGACCGGGTCGCGCTGGCCGATCGAGAGACGCGGCTGCTCGCCAGGTTCACGCGGGCGCATCCCGAGGTCCCGCTGGTGCGGGTGCCCGCGCTCCCCAGTGACGTGCACGATCTCGAAGGCCTGCGCGACATCGGGACCAGGCTCGCCACCCAGTCCTGAATCTCCGTGAAGGACCCCTTCCCTACCTTGGACTCAGGGAAGGGGCCTCTCACGAAACCATGATCACGAGACTCGGACGCGGACGTCTTCCTCTTCGTCGATCCCGGTGAAACTGCGCTTCGCCGCTTCAAGCAGGTCCGCCCAGCTGGAAACGTCCGGCCGCCGCCGCAGCAGCGCCCGCCGTTCCCGTTCGGTCATACCTCCCCAGATGCCGAAGTTGATCCGGCCATCGAGCGCTTCGGCGAGGCACTCCGTCCTGACCGGGCAACCGAGGCAGACCGCCTTGGCCCGGTTCTGTTCCGCCCCCCGGACGAACAAACCGTCCGGATCGGTGTCGCGGCACGACGCATTGACTCGCCAGCTCGACTGGTTGGTTTCCATACCCCCAGCTCCCTACCCTGGTGTTCGACACACCACGGGGGGACGAAAAGCCTGCGCTCCTGCCCCCATGAGCGTGTCTCCCTGTGTGCTCACGTCGGTTGAGCCGACACCTCCCCGGTGCCGGTGCCTCCGTTCGGTCGAATGCGACTGCCGCTCGCACTCACCCGTCTGTCGGCTTTTTCATACGTGAGACGTTGACGGACTGTAGGGGCCCTCGGTTCCCCCCGCCAAGCCCTAGAATGCCTGCCGCTACCTAACGTCACCTCATGGGGTCGATTTCGTGACCGAATCCCCACTGACAGCGAGGTGACGTCACGGTGGGCTAACGGGATCCGCGTACCCTGGTCCGCGTGCGCAAAACGGACGGTCTGCTGAAGCTCATTGGCCTGTGTGTGCTCGCGGGGGTGCTGGTCGCGGGGATGTTGTTCCCGGTGGCGGGCGCCGCGGGGGTGCTGTCGAACCAGGCGAGCGAGACCGTCGACAAGACATCTTCGGACCTTGCGGACATACCGCCGCCGTTGGTGACGACGATCACCGACAACACCGGCAAGCAGATCGCGACGCTGTACAAGCAGTTCCGCATCCCGACGAGCGAGACCCAGATCAACGACGCCATGAAGTGGGCGCTGATCTCGGTCGAGGACAAGCGCTTCTACGAGCACAACGGGGTGGACTGGAAGGGCACGCTGCGCGCCGCGGTCAGCAACAGCACCGGCGGCGACACGCAGGGCGCGTCGACGCTGACCCAGCAGTACGTCAAGAACTACCTGATCAACGTCGTCTACCGGGACGACAAGCCGGGCCAGAAGCGCGCACAGGAGCAGTCGGTCGCCCGGAAGCTGAAGGAAGCCCGGATCGCGATCCAGCTGGAAACCAAGCTGAACAAGATGCAGATCCTGACCGGCTACCTGAACGTCGTCGAGTTCTCGCGCGAGATCTACGGCGTCGGCGCGGCCGCGAACGCGTACTTCAACACGCCCGTCGAGAAGCTCACGGTGCCGCAGGCGGCGCTGCTGGCCGGTCTGGTGAACAACCCGATCGTCAACGACCCGTGGAAGAACCCGGCGAAGGCGACCGAGCGCCGCAATCTGGTGCTGGACCGCATGGTCGACAACCAGAAGCTCGCGAAGGTGGACGCGGAACGCTTCAAGGCCGAGCCGCTCGGCGTCGTCGAAGGCGGCCCGCAGAAGCCCGCGTCGAACTGCACCGGCGCCGGCCCGGAGAACGGTTTCTTCTGCCAGTACGTCGAGGACTATCTCCTCAAGAACGGCATGACGAAGGACGATCTCTACACCGGCGGCTACCAGATCAAGACCACTTTGGACGAACGGGCGAACCACGAAGCCAAGATGTCGGCCGAAGCCCAGGTCAAGAAGACCCAGGACAACGTCGCGAACACGCTTTCCCTGGTGAAGCCGGGCAAGCAACGGCACGAAGTCGTGGCGCTGGCGGCGAACCGTGACTACGGGCTCCACGAAGACCAGGGACAGACGACGTTCGCCCTGCCTTCCGGCGTCTACAACACCGGTGGCGCCGGGTCGGCGTACAAGGTCTTCACCGCCGCCGCGGCGTTGGAAGCGGGCGTGGCGGGGATCAACTCGCCCCTGCCGGTGTCGGACTTCTACACCTCCCACGTGTTCGCCGGTGGTGGTCCCAAGTGCGCCCCGACCGGGCCGCCGTTGCGCTCCCGCTGGTACTGCCTCGGCAACGCGGGTGACTACAACCCGGCGGGCGGGGCCATGTCGTTGCAGCAGGCGCTGGCGACCTCGCCGAACACGGCGTTCGTGGCCCTCGAAGAGAAGGTCGGGAGTACCGGCCCGATCGTGGAGATGGCGCGCAAACTCGGCATGCGCGACACCATGGCCAGTAACCTCGGTGGTGGCGCCGTCGACCCGAAGTCCGACAATCCCGGTGCCAACACCAGTCAGCTCCAGGCCTTCGGCCCGAGGCCCGGCTGGGCAGGAAACGCTTCGTTCACCCTTGGCCCCGCCCCGCTGAGCGGTCTGGAGCTGGCGAATGTCGGCGCCACGATCATGAGCGGCGGCGTCTGGTGCCCGCCGACCCCGCTGGCAGGCGTCACCGACCGGGACGGAAAACCGGTGCCCGTCAAGGAAGCCGCCTGTGAGCAGGTCGTGCCCGAAGGCCTCGCCAACACTCTCGCGGTCGGCATGAGCCGGGACAGCGCGCCCGGTGGCACGTCGGCCGTCGCCGCGAGCGGAGCCGGCTGGAACCGGCCGGTGATGGGCAAGACCGGGACCACGCAGAACAACGGCTCGGGAACCTACCTGGGAGCCACCCCGCAGCTCGCGGGCGCGGCGATGGTGTTCCGTCCGAAGGGCGGAAACGGTGGCCTCTGCTACTTCGGGCCCGGCAATGTACGCACAGGAGGCTGCAACCCGAACATGTTCGGCGGGAAGACGCCGGCGCAGACCTGGTTCGGGGCGATGTCGAAGATCCTCGAAGGCCAGGAAGCGCTGCCGCTGCCGCCGCCGGACCCGAAGTACATGGGCGGCGGACGCTGACCGGCAAGGGCCATGTTCACCAGCGCAAATCACGATGAGTCACACCATTCTAACTTTAAGTGAGCGCCTGGCGGCCTAACGGGGAACTGCGATCGACGGGATCATGTCGATTGATCGCGACACCCCGCGCCGACCACGGAAGGTGAAGAAAAGAGGCCATTCCAGCGATTTACCGAGATCGCCGGAATGGGGGCGAACGATCACCACCGAAGAGCACGTAAACTGGACATTGTGAGCACGCTCAGTAACGAAAGCACTTCGGGGGCGACGGTACGGCGCTTGGCCGTGGGAACCGTCGCCCTGGGAGCCGCGACCCTCGGTTACGCGGTCGGTATCGAAAGGCGCCGGTGGACGCTTCGCACCGCGGAGCTCCCGGTCCTCGCGGCAGGGGCGAAGCCCTTCACGATCCTCCACATCTCGGACCTGCACATGCTGCCCGGTCACGTGAGCAAGCAACGCTGGGTAGCGGCGCTCGACGCACTCGAACCGGACCTCGTCGTCAACACCGGTGACAACCTGTCACATCGGCAGGCCGTCCCGTCCGTGCTGCGCGCACTCGGCCCCCTGCTCGACCGGCCCGGCGTGTTCATCTTCGGCAGCAACGACTACTACGCGCCGAAACCGAAGAACCCCGCGCGCTACCTCATGCCGAAGGGCAAGAAGAAGCGCATCCACGGCGAGCACCTGCCGTGGCGCGACCTCCGCGCGGCCTTCGTCGAACACGGCTGGCACGACCTCACGCACGTCCGGCGCACCATCGAGGTCGCCGACCAGTACGTGTTCACCGCCGGCGTCGACGACGCCCACCTCCGCCGCGACCGCTACGCCGACATCGCCGGTCCGGTGGACACGGCGGCCGCCGTCCGCATCGGCGTCACGCACTCGCCGGAGCCCCGCGTCCTCGACGAGTTCGCGGGCGACGGCTACGACCTCGTCCTCGCGGGGCACACCCACGGCGGGCAGCTCCGCGTGCCGGGCTACGGCGCGCTCGTCACCAACTGCGAACTCGACCGCACCCGCGCCCGCGGCGCGTCCCGCTGGGGCGCCCAGATGTGGCTTCACGTCTCCGCCGGGCTTGGCACTTCGCCGTACGCTCCCGCGCGCTTCGCGTGCCCTCCCGAGGCGAGCCTGCTGACCCTCGTCCCACGGGGTACGACCAGCGGCAATCGCCGGAACGCGGCCCCCCGCAAAGCCCGGAACACCGTCCGCTAGACTTCTCCACGACCCGTTAAGCAGTACCCCGGGGTGTGGCGCAGCTTGGTAGCGTGCCTCGTTCGGGTCGAGGAGGTCGTGGGTTCGAATCCCGCCACCCCGACGTTGGATCGAAAGAGCCTTGCTCGCTTTGGCGAGCAAGGCTCTTTCGCGTTGCGGGACTTTGTCGTTTGCCGCGCATGCCCTGAAGGCCCCCTTTGAGGATCACGCATCCCCGGCGCACCAGAAGGCCCGCGCGACAGGCGCCGACCACCGGCCAGCCCCCGCCACTCCCAGGGGGGCGACCCCGAGGCCAGTCTATCGGCGAGGGGCGTCGGGGCCGGCCGAAAGAGGGGGCGGCGGGGCTGGTTGTCCACAACGGTGAGCGGGTGTGGACAACCGAGGGGCGCGCCGAGGCCCAAGGGTTCCCAATGCCTCATTTGAGACGCTCAGTGTCCCCAATGTGGCATTGGGGACACTCAACGTCCCCAGTGCCACATTGGGGACACCGGAGAGGGAGACGCCGAAAAGGCCTCAGCGGGTGGCGAGGAGTTCGGTCCAGCATTGGGCGAAATCCCCATCGCCCGAGCGCGCCCACGACCACGCCGAGCGGGCCGCCGAAGCGAGCTGGTCGCGGTCCGGGGTCGTCGCGGTTTCCAGCGCCGTCACCAGACGCGCCTCCACGGACGTCGCCAGCGCCCGGTATGTCGTATCCGTGCGGTAGCGGACTTTCGTTCGCACGTCGGTGAAACCGGCGGCCGTGACCGCGGCGGGCAGCGAGCGTCCGGCGAACGGATCACCGCCCGCGCGGCGCCACAGCAGATAGTGCCCGCGCAGGGCGGCGTCGACGTTCGCCGTCTTCGGCCGCAGCCGCGCCCGGCTCCAGTCCGATGTGGACAGTGCGAGCGTGCCGCCCGGTTTGAGGATCCGCCGGAGTTCCGCCAGCGCGGCGCCCGGCTCCCTCAGGTGCTCGAAGACGGCGTGCGCGAAGACCACGTCCACCGAAGCCTCGGCGAACGGCAGCGCGCACGCCTCCGCCACCAAGAAGTCCACTGTGGACTTTCTGTGCCCGTTGTCGATACCGAGGGTGATCGAACCCGGCCCGCAGCCGACGTCGACGCACCCCATCCCCGGTCCGAACAGCGGTTGCGCGAACACGGCCCGCTCGACCGCCTGACGCGCGAACCGCGCGGACACCGCGGCGCGCGGCGCGTTTCCCTCCAGCACCCCGCACACAGTACGGCTCCGGAGTGGCAGGATCGAGGGGTGAGCACGCAGCCAGGCAATGAATATCCGTCCGCGGTGGTCCCGGACCGCCTGTTCGACGACGCCGAAGCCGAGGCCAGGTGGCGGGCCCGCTTCCGCGCGCCGCGCATCTCGGTGCCCGAATGGGCCATCGACGCCCCGGACGCCAACGTCTACGTCTCCAACGCCAGCGGCGTATGGGAGGTCTATTCCTGGGACCGGTCGACCGGTGAGCATCGCCGCGTCACCGACCGGCCCAACGGCACCATGCACGCGACCCCGTCCCCCGACGGCCGCTGGATCTGGTGGTTCGACGACACCGACGGCGACGAATTCGGTTCCTGGGTCCGCGAACCGTTCGCGCCGGGGGCCGCCGCCGAGCGCGCGGTGCCGGACGTCCACGACGGCTACCCCGCCGGGCTCGAGATCGGCACCAAGGTGGTCGCCGTCGGCGTCTCGACCGACGACGGCAGCGAACTCTTCGCCCATATCGACGGCGAAACCACGTCCTTCTACAAGCACGAGGACGACGCCGGGATCGCCTCGCTGTCCCGCGACGAGTCGCTGCTCGTGATCTCCCACTCCGAGCACGGTGATTCACGACACCCCGCGCTGCGCGTCCTGTCGACCGACGGCTTCACGCCGGTCGCCGACAAGTGGGACGGCGAGGGCAAGGGGCTCGGCGCGCTGGAGTTCTCCCCGGTCGCGGGCGATCAGCGGTTGCTGGTGCTGCACGAGCGGCGCGGCCGCGAAGAACTCCTGATCTGGGACACCGCCGCGGACACCGAGCAGGAGATCGAGCTGGATCTGCCCGGCGAGGTGGTCGCCGGCTGGTATCAGGACGCGCGGGCGCTGCTGGTCGTCCACTTCCACCAAGGCCGCAGTTCCCTGCACCGCTACGACCTCGCCAGCGGCGAATTGTCCTCTTTGGACACTCCGCCCGGCAGGATCGGCGGCGCGGGCGTGCGGCCCGACGGCACCGTCGAGTACTCGTGGTCCAGTGCCGCGCAGCCGACGGCCGTGCGCGCGCGGACGGCGGACGGCGAAGACTCGGTGCTCCTCGAACCGCCGGGCGAGCGCGCCCCGGGGTCGGCACCGGTCACCGACGCGTTCGTCGACGGGATCGGCGGGCAGATCCACGCGCTGGTCTCGCGTCCGGCCGACGCGCCGGAAGGTCCGCTCCCCACGGTCTTCTCCTTGCACGGCGGGCCGCATTCGGCCGACGAGGACCGCTTCTCCGCGTACCGCGCCGTGTGGCTCGACGCGGGATTCGCCGTCGTCGAGGTCAACTACCGCGGTTCGACCGGCTACGGCTCGGCGTGGCGTGACGCCATCGAAGGCCGTCCCGGCCTGACCGAACTCGAAGACGTCGCCGCCGTGCACGACTGGGCAGTCCAAAGTGGACTCTCGGATCCGGCCAAATGCGTGGTGAACGGCGCTTCGTGGGGCGGGTACCTGAGCCTGCTGGCGCTGGGCACCCAGCCGTCGCGCTGGGCGGCGGGGATCGCCGGAGTGCCTGTCGCGGACTACGTCGCCGCGTACGAGGACGAGATGGAGCAGCTCCGCTCGTTCGACAGGGCGCTGTTCGGCGGTTCGCCGGAGACGGTGCCGGCGGTGTACCGGGAATGCTCGCCGATCACCTACGTCGAAGCCGTGACGGCGCCGGTGCTGGTACTCGCCGGGGACAACGACCCGCGCTGCCCGATCCGGCAGGTCGAGAACTACCTCGACAGGCTCGCGAAGCGGGAGATCCCGTTCGAGTTCTACCGGTTCGACGCGGGCCACGGATCGCTGGTGATCGCCGAGACGATCAAGCAGACCGCCATCGAGGTGTTCTTCGCGCTGCGGGCGGTCGGGCTTCGCTGACCCCGGCGAGCGAGGTCAGCGCTCGGAGAAGAGAGTCCCGCCGGACGCCCAGTGTTCGGCGGGAATCTCGTTGATCGTCACCCAGACGCCTTCGGGTTTGCCGCCGCAGGTGCGGACGAAGGCGTCGGTCACCTCGCGCACGAGGGCCTGCTTCTGTTCGGCCGTGCGGCCGGGGAACATCGAAACACTGATCATCGGCATGGCCGGAACTCTAAAGGCCGCGGTCGTGCTTCCGGAGCCTGTCCACCGCGTAAGCGTCACCCTCGAAGGTGAGGCGGACGGCGTCGCGGCCGAAGACGAACAGCAGCAGTTCGATCGGCGCGCCGATCACGGTCACCGTGTCCGGGCCTTCCTTCACGCGCGCTTCGCGGCCTTCGGGGGTCTTCAGGATCACGCCGACCGGTGATTTCCGCAGGTTGAGCTTCGAGGCCTGCTTCGCCGACTTCCACGCCGCCGCGTCCCGCGCGGGTTCGGCCGGACGCGGTTCCCAGCCGGGCCTGCCTCGGCGGACGTCCTCGTGGTGCACCAGGAATTCCGGGCCGTTCACGACCTCGTCGAGCGGGCCGATCGTCGTCGGCCAGTACCAGGCGGGGCCGGACCGGACCTTGCCGACGACCTCGGACCAGGGTTGCGCGGCGTAGGAGTCCTGCACCCGCTGCGTGTACGACGCCAGCGCCGGGACCAGGATGCCGGGCGCCGCGTCGGGCCGCCGCTCGCGGACCAGCAGATGCGCCGCGAGATCCCGCGTCTTCCAGCCCGCGCACAGGGTCGGCGCGTCCGGGCCGACCTCTTCGAAAAGCTCGCTCAACGCACGACGTTCGTCTCCGGCGACTCCCATACCCCACGACGTTACGCGCCGGTAGGGCGCGGGGAAATCGGGCGTGACGCAGGGCACCCGGCTCAGTGATGGAACGCGGTCCGCGATCGCGGGCCGTGATCGAGCTCGGGGAACAGGCGCCGGAGGTCGGCGAGCAGCAGATCGGCGAGGTCGTGGGTGAAACCGTTGCGCACCACGATCCTCAGCACCGCCAGATCGGTCCGGTTCTCCGGGAACGTGTACGCCGGGACAAGCCAGCCACGCTCACGAAGCCGCCGTGACACGTCGAAGACGTCGAAGCTCTCGACGTCCGCCTTCGTCGTGAAGGCGAACACGGGCAGTTGATCGCCTCGGGTCAGCAGTTCGAACGGGCCCAGCGCGGCGATCCCGTCCGCCAGCTGGGTCGCCACGTCACGCGAAGCCTGTTGCACGGCACGGAAACCTTCGCGGCCGAGCCGGACGAACGTGTAGTACTGCGCGGCCACCTCGGCGCCGGGGCGCGAGAAGTTCAGCGCGAAAGTCGGCATGTCGCCACCGAGGTAGTTGACGGTGAAGACGAGCTCCTCCGGCAACGCCTCCTTGTCACGCCAAAGCACCCAGCCGACGCCGGGGTAGACCAGCCCGTACTTGTGCCCGGAGGTGTTGATCGACGCCACCCTCGGCAGGCGGAAGTCCCAGCTCAGCTCGGGATCGAGGAAGGGCGCGATCATCGCGCCCGAGGCACCGTCGACGTGCACCGGGATGTCCCAGCCGGAGCGTTCCGCCAGGCCGTCGAGCGCGGCGGCGATCTCGGCGACCGGCTCATAGCTGCCGTCGAAAGTGGACCCGAGGATCGCGACTACGCCGATCGTGTTCTCGTCGCAGCGGGCGATCGCCTCGTCGGCGGTGAGGTGGAAACGGTCACCGTCCATCGGCACCAGCCGCGGCTCGACCTCCCAGTACTCGCAGAACTTCTCCCAGCAGACCTGGACGTTCGCGCCCATCACCAGATTCGGCTTCCCGGTGCGGCCCGATTTCGACCAGCGGCGCTTCAACGCCATGCCGGCGAGCATGCAGGCTTCCGACGAACCGGTGGTGGAGCAGCCCATGATCGCGGTGGGATCGGGCGCGTGCCACAGATCGGCGAGGATGTTCACGCAGCGCCGCTCGAGTTCCGCGGTCTGCGGGTACTCGTCCTTGTCGATCATGTTCTTGTCGACGCATTCGGCCATCAGCTCGCGGGCCTGCGGCTCCATCCACGTGGTGACGAACGTGGCGAGATTGAGCCGGGCGTTCCCGTCGAGCATCAGCTCGTCGCGCACCAGCTGGAGCGCGGTGTCGGGCGGGAGCGGGTCTTCGGCGAGGCTGTCGTGCGGGAGGCGGATGTTCGCGGCGAGCGCCGGATACGCGCCGGCGTGCAGCGGGTTGGCCCCGCCCTTGCGGTCCGGATCGGACGCGGTTCCCTTGTGCAGCACCATGGATCGAACGTAGCCCGACAGCGTGAAACCGGCACTCGGACTCACCCTCCGCCAAGCGCAATGAAGGGGCCTTTCATAGCAAAATTTGCTATGAAAGGCCCCTTCATTGCACGCAAGAGCGGCGTGAGAGGGCGGGTCAGGCCTGCTGCGCCTGCCACATCCAGTGCGCCTTTTCGAGCTCCTGGGTGATCTCGATGAGCAGGTCCTGGGTGACCAGGTCGCTCTTGTCGGTCTCGTCGATGCGCTTGCGCAGCCGCTCGATCAACGCCGCCAGGATGTCGACGATCGCGGCGACCGTGGACTCGACGGACTGCCAGTTGTCGGGGTAGTCCGGCAGGCCGGAGCTCTCCACGACGGCCTTCGCCTGGCCGTTCGGCGAGATGCCGATGGCGTTGGCACGCTCGGCGACCTCGTCGACGTACTGGCGCGCGGTGGCGACCAATTCGTCGAGCTGGAGGTGCGCGCTGCGGAAGTTCGCGCCGACGACGTTCCAGTGCGCCTGCTTCGCGATCAGCGACAGATCCACCAGATCGACCAGCGTGGCCTGCAAGGCGTTACCGGTGATCTCCTTGTCGGCTTCGCTCAGCGGACTCTTGATCGGAGACTTGCCCATATTCGGTCTTCCTTTCGGAAACTGGTCGGTTCGGGAATGGACCTGCCACGGACGGGATCAGACCGTCGCGGACAGCGCGACCTCGATGTTGCCGCGGGTCGCGTTCGAGTAGGGGCACACCTGGTGCGCCTGCTCGACGAGCTGATCGGCCTGCGCCTGCTCCAGGCCGGGCAGCGAAACGTTGAGCGCCACGCCGAGACCGAAGCCCTCGCCCTGCTTGAGCACGCTGACCTCGGCGGTCACGGTGGAGCCGTTCAGCGTCACCTTCGCCTGGCGCGCGACGAGCTGCAACGCGGAGTGGAAACAGGCGGAATACCCGGCGGCGAAGAGCTGCTCGGGGTTGGTCTTGTCCCCGCCAGGCCCGCCCATCTCCTTCGGGATCGCCAGCGACTCGTCGATGACGCCGTCAGAGGACGTGACCTCACCGTTGCGGCCGTCGCCGCGAGCGGTGGCCACAGCGGTGTACAGAGCCTCAGCCATTCTTCGCCTACCTCCTGGTCTCAAGACACGCCCCGTTGAGCGTCTCTTCGGTGTCAACGTCCCGCAACCGCGAAACCTTGCCACCCCATGGCAGGCATCACGTCCGGGAACTACCCGGACGAAGACCGGAGCAAACGACTAGTGACCGGCGCGACTCAGCGCGAACTCGGCGACCTGGGTGCCGATCAGGCGAAGCGTGCGGACGCTCTTCTCGTCCGAGGCGCCGCCGGCTTCGTCGAACTTGGTCTCCGCGGTGTTGATCGAACCACCCAAAGGGGTGGCCCAGCCGCGCAGCGCGTGCGTGATCGTGCGCAGCTGCTCCAGCGTGGTGACCGCGGCCTGCCAGCCGTACGCGACGGCGGCGAGACCGACCGCGCGGCCGTCGAGGTACGGACGGGCGTCGTCACGAAGGTCTTCGACGTAGTCCAGGGCGTTCTTGACCAGTCCGGACAGCGCGCCGTGGTAGCCGGGCGACACGACGACGATCCCGTCGGCGTTGCGGATCGCTTCGACCAGCCGGGTGGCCCGCTCGTGCCGCTCGTCCAACGCGGTGTCGTAGAACGGCAACACCAGCTCGGGCCCGGAGATCAGCTCGGTGGTGACTCCGGCTTCGGCAGCGGCGCCGAGGGCGATACGCAGCGCGCGCTCGGATTGCGAGCCCTCCCGCAGAGAGCCGCCGATCCCGAGCACATGCACCGCGTTCGTCGAAGTCACGCTTTCGAGGCTAGCCCCTCTACTTAAGTGGAGGACCAGGATCTGGAACGGAGGCCTGCGTCACACCCGTTCGCCCCAACCGCCCCGTTCCCCGCTGGACGGCATACCTACTCGAAAGTAACCTGACGGGAAGCCCCCAGGAGGAAGCATGGCGATACCGCTCCAGATCCGTGCCGAGGCCGCGTTTTCACAGCTGGCGTTCTGGCTCCCGAAGCCGGTCAGACGAGCCATCGCCGGACCGCCCCTCCGCCTGGACGGACAGGAACTCGCGCTGGACGCCCAGCTCCTGCTCCGCCTGCAGAAGCTGGCGAAAGCGTCGCTGGTGCGGGGAACCGTCGAAGAGTCCCGCACCATGCTCCTGGCGAGCAGGCACCTGGTCAGCGGGCCGACGATCGAACCGGTCGCCACCAGGGAACTGCTCATCCCCACGGGTGACGGCGACGTGCCCGCCACGCTCTACACGCCGGCCGGGCTGCCGGATCCGTCCGGGCTGCTGGTGTTCTTCCACGGCGGCGGCTGGGTGGTCGGCAGCCGCGTCTCGCACGACAACACCGTCCGCTACCTGGCGAAACAGGCGGGCGTGCGGGTTCTTTCGGTGGAGTACCGGCTCGCGCCGGAGACGCGGTTCCCCGGTGCCACCGAAGACGCGATCGCGGCGTTCGAGTACGCCTTCGCGAAAGCACGGGACCTGGGCGCCGACCCGGCGCGCATCGCCGTCGGCGGTGACAGCGCGGGCGGGAACCTCGCCGCGGTGACCGCGCAGCAGGCGGTGAAACGCGGCGGCGGGGTCCCGGCGTTCCAGCTGTTGTTCTATCCGGCGACCGATTTCACCGTGCGCCGCCGCTCGCGGGAATTGTTCGCGGAGGACCTGTTCCTCACCGATTCGGATATGACCTGGTTCGAAGGACATTACGTGCCGAAGGGCACTGATCTGTACAACCCGAAACTGTCGCCACTGCACGGCGACGTTTCCGGACTGCCGCCCGCGTATATCGCGACGGCCGGTTTCGATCCGCTGCGCGACGAGGGCGAGGCCTACGCGGAGAAATTGCGGAAGGCCGGGGTCCCGGTGGCGCTCAGCCGCCAGCCGGACCTGATCCACGGGTACATCAACTTCCTCGGCGTCGGACGGCGGTTCCGCGAGGCGACGGCCGAAGCGGCGGGAGCCCTGCGGCTGGGCCTGGCGCCGAAGTGAAAGCCAGAGCCCGAGTGAGGAGAAATGTCCCCACTCGGGCTCCGGCCCCCATATCGTGGCCCGCCGCCCTGCACGGCGAACCCTGACGACTATCGACCAACTTGACAACTCTTTGCCGACCCAACGGCTGTCTCTCGGAAGCGCGCCAGCGCGACGAGAGACTTCACCCCGCGCGCGTCTTTCGGCCGAAGGCCACGGAAACCTTTTGTAGGGCGCCCCTACCTGCCAACGTGAGCTGGTCGCGATCCCGCGCCCTGCGAAAGGTTTCCGTCAGCGCGCGGCAACACTAGGGCGTGGGAAGCGGTACGGGCGGGGTCGGCAGCGGCGGGACAGGGAGTCCGCCGAGCAGCCCGGCGAGAATGCCGGTCACGGCCGTGAGCAGGGCTTTCACCAGGTCACTGACGATCTTCAGCGGTCCAGGAAGGTCCGGCAGCGAGGGGATCGGCACCGGCAGCGGCGGCAGTTGACGCGCCTTCGCCGTCGGGTCGGCCAGCAGCCTGCTGGACTCGACGGAACGGCCCTGGGCCAGGTCGCCGAGCTTCTGCGTTTCGGTCTGGATCTGGTAGCGCTTGCCCGCGGCGATGTCACCGAGGACGGGGCTGAGCTTGTCCAAGTCCGCCCGCGTCTTGGCGACGTCGCCGGCGTAGGCCACCTTGGTGAGGCCGTCTCGCATCTGCAGCACCTGCGCGGCGAGCGCCTGTGTGTTCGACGAGCCCTTCCCACCATCGGTGCCAGCCGTTGCGGCGCCGGCTGAGGCCACCGCCAACAGACTGCCTGCGGCGACCGCGGCAATCGTCCGGGCAATGTTGCCTTTCATTCCCTTACCTCCTGGCCTCTGGGACCTGACGAGGTAAATCGATACCCGCCGTATCGGCCGAACACCACCCGATCACCGGTTGGAACACTTTTCTAACCCTTACGTGCCGGATTCAATCCAGGGGAAGACCCCCGCAATTGATTAACGGCGAAATCTTGCGCCTCCCCCTGAAGATCATCCTTTTCCCGCCGTTTTATGACCAGCTGTGACCGATCGACACGGTGGTGCGGCTCGTTCACCCACAGCGGTGTAAACGGTGATCGTTTCGCTTGATCACTCCGTCGGACAGGCGTGTCGCGCTGCTCCACTCGGGTTGTCCCCCACGTACGCCACGCCCTCTTCTGGTTTCACATGCGAGTGGGGACATGGGAACGCCCCCGGTGCGCGCACCGGGGGCGTTCCGTGGTGGGAGCAGCCTCTGGGGAGAGGTCCTTATTCGCGGAAAGCGTCCGCGACCTTGTCGCCGAGGTCCTTGTCGACGTTCCGCCAGTACTCGAAGACCCGCTCGAGCACCGGGCGCGAGACGTCGTTCGAGGCGTGGCCGATGATGTTGCTCGCGAGCCGCTCACGCTGCGCGTCGTCCATCACGTCGCGGACGAGCGTGCCCGGCTGGCCGAAGTCGTCGTCCTCGGCGTGGAGCTTGTACGCCGACCGGATGACCTCGTCCTCGACGCCGTAGCCCGAAGCGGTCTCGGAAGCGATCTCCGCGTTCGCGTGCGGACCGCCGTAGGAGTTCGGCGCGTACACCGGGTCGCCCGGGTTGTTGTAGCGCATCGCGCCGTCGCGCGAGTAGCTGTTCACCGGGGACTTCGGCGCGTTGACCGGCAGCTGCGTGTAGTTCGCGCCGATCCGGTAGCGGTGGGCGTCCGGGTACGCGAACAGGCGGCCCTGCAGCATCTTGTCCGGCGACGGGCCGATGCCCGGCACCAGGTTGGACGGCTCGAACGCGGCCTGCTCGATCTCCGCGAAGTAGTTCGCCGGATTGCGGTCGAGCACCCAGCGGCCGACCTTGATCAGCGGGTAGTCGCCCTTCGGCCACACCTTGGTCAGGTCGAACGGGTTGAAGCGGTAGTCCGCGGCCTCGGCGTAGGGCATCACCTGGACGTACAGCGTCCAGCTGGGGTGATTGCCCTGCTTGATGTTCTTGAACAGGTCGCGGATGTAGTAGTCCGAGTCCTCGCCGGCGATCCGGTCCGCGTCGGCCTGCGTGAGGTAGCCGATGCCCTGGTCGGTCTTGAAGTGGTACTTGACCCAGAACTTCTCGCCGCCCGCGTTCTCCCACAGATAGGTGTGCGAGCCGAAGCCGTCCATCTCGCGCCAGTTCGACGGGATGCCGCGGTCGCCCATCAGCCAGGTGACCTGGTGCGCGGACTCGGGCCGCAGCGTCCAGAAGTCCCACTGGATGTCGTGGTCGCGCAGGTGGTTGTCGGCGCGGCGCTTCTGCGAGTGGATGAAGTCGGGGAACTTGATCGGGTCGCGGATGAAGAACACCGGGGTGTTGTTGCCGACGAGGTCGTAGTTGCCCTCGGAGGTGTAGAACTTCACCGCGAAGCCGCGCGGGTCGCGCCAAGTGTCGGGCGAGCCGTTCTCCCCGGCGACCGAGGAGAACCGGACGAGGCTCTCGGTGCGCACGCCCGGCTGGAACAGCGCGGCCTTCGTGAACTGACTGACGTCCTCCGTGACCTCGAGGAAGCCGTGCGCGCCGCCGCCCTTGGCGTGGACGACGCGTTCCGGCACCCGCTCACGGTTGAACTGGGCGTTCTTCTCGATCAGGTAGTGGTCCTGGAGCAGGATCGGGCCGTTGGCGCCTACGGTCAGGGAATCGTTGTCGCTCGCGACGGGGATGCCCACGTTGTTCGTGGTCGGCAGGGTCACGCCGATGCCTCCTGGTTCGTGGTGGTGAGCGGTCAGTCCTCCTCCACCCTCTCGCTCAATCTGGAATCAGTCAAGAAAACCCCCCGGACCGGGTGACCCGGGCTCCGCGAAAAAAACTTGCACGCGCGTACCAAGTTACGTTCTCATCGGACGTATGGCCCTCGCTCCGTATCGTCGTGTGTTAGCCGTGCCCGGAGTTCCCAGCTCGATGCTGCTGATGTTCCTGGCCCGGCTCCCGATGACGGCCATGGGCGTGACGATGACGCTGTACGTGGTCAACGACCTTGGCCGCGGCTACGGCGCGGCCGGGCTGGTCGGCGCCGCCACCACGCTCGGCAGCGCGATCGGGGCACCGCTCGTCGGCCGGTACGTCGACCGCTACGGGCTGCGGCCGGTGGTCGCGATCTGCGGGCTCGCCTCGTCGACGTTCTGGATCAGCGCGCCGCATCTGCCGTATCAGGTGCTGCTCGTGGTCGCGCTCCCCGCCGGTGTGCTGTCGGTGCCCGCCGGCACGCTCGCGCGGCTGGTGCTCACCGCGCTCGTGCCGCTGGAACAACGGCGGGCGGCCTACTCGCTGGACACGATCCTGGTGGAGGCGTCGTTCATGATCGGGCCGTCGGCCGGGATCATGGCGATCACGCAGCTGCCCGCGGTCTACGCGCTCACCGGGATCGGGGTCTGCTTCGCGCTTTCGGCGACGCTGATCTACCGGCAGAACCCGCCGATCCGCGCCGAGGCCGACGCCGAGGTGTTCACCGGGGAGCGGCCGCCCGTGCGGAGCTGGCTCACCGGACGGCTCGTGATGGCGATGTTCATCGCCGCGGGTGCGCTGTTCTGCCTGGTCGGCATGGAGCTCGCCGCGCTGGCGACGCTGCGCACGAGCGGTGACATCGCCTGGTCCGGGCTGCTGATCACGCTGATGTGCGTCGCGTCGGTGCTCGGCGGGGCGATCCACGGCGCGGTCCGGCGGTCGCTTTCGCAGGGCACGCTGATGGTGCTGCTCGCGGTGCTGACCCTGCCGGTCGGGCTGATCGCCGAGCCGTGGTGGCTGCTGGCGATCGTGCTGTTCCCGAGCAACGTGCTGTGCGCGCCGACGCTCGCGGCGAGCACGGAGACGGTCAGCGCCGCGGCGCCTGCCCGCGTGCGCGGCGAGGCGATGGGCCTGCTGGACGCGGCCAGCAGGATCGGGCTGGCGATCGGGAGCCCGATCATCGGGTTCGTGATCGACCACTCCAGCCCCGGCTGGGGCTTCGCGGCCTCGGCGCTGGGCGCGCTGGCGATCGCCGCGGTCGGCCTGTTCTGGCGTCGCTCCCGCACCCCGGCCCAGGTGCCCGCGCTCACTTCCTCCTGATGCGCGTGAAGGCCCCCTTCCCTCGGCTGAGCCGAGGGAAGGGGGCCTTCACGCGCTAGGGGATGATGCCGGCTAGGCGCAGACCTGGCGGAGGGCGTCGACCCGCTCGAGGTTGCGCTTGGTCCAGTCCGCGACCTTGCCCGCGTCCTGGATGTTCTCCTTCTGGACCTGCAGGTACGAGTCGGCCATGCCGGTGAGCGCGCCGGCCACGTTCTGCTCGCCGACGCTGGTCGCCAGCTCACGCAGGCGCTTTTCCTTGTCCGCGGCCCGCTCCTTGATCGTCGCCGGGTCCGGATTGAGGTCCACGAGGCTGAGCGCCTCGGCGCACGCGCCGACCTTCGTCGCGGCCTTGTTCGTCTGATCGACCGCGTTCGTGACCTCGCTGCAGCCCGCCAGCGCGAGTCCGGCGGCCGCCAGGAGCGCCGCGATTCCCAACCTCTTCATACGGACCACAGTAGCGATTTCGTGGGTGGTATGTCGGGTTCCCCCGGCCACCACCCACGAATCGCCCGGTCATTCAGCCCTTCACACAGACGACCTGCTTGAGATGCGCGACCATCTCGACGAGATCCGTCTGCGCCTTGATCACCGTTTCGATGTCCTTGTACGCGGCCGGGATCTCGTCCACCACACCGGAATCCTTGCGGCATTCCACGCCGGCGGTCTGCGCGGCGAGGTCCTCTGCGGTGTACAGCTTCTTCGCCTTGTTCCGCGACATCCGGCGGCCCGCGCCGTGCGACGCGGACTGGAAGGACGACGCGTTCCCGAGACCGCGCACGATGTACGAGCCGGTGCCCATGCTGCCCGGGATGATCCCGAGGTCGCCCGAACCCGCGCGGATCGCCCCCTTGCGGGTCACCAGAAGGTCGACGCCGTCGTAGGTCTCTTCCGCGACGTAGTTGTGGTGGCAGCTGATCGCGTCGTCGAACGTCGTCTGCGGCACGACGTCCTTCAGCGCCTGCTTCACGAGCGCGACCATGGTGGCGCGGTTGCGCGCCGCGTAGTCCTGCGCCCAGAACAGGTCGCGCCGGTACGCCTGCATCTCGGGCGTGCCCGCGACGAACACCGCGAGATCCGGGTCCGGCAGGTCCGCGTTGTGCGGCAGCTTCCGCGCGACGGCCATATGCCGTTCCGCGAGTTCCTTGCCGATGTTGCGCGAACCGGAGTGCAGCATCAGCCACACGCGGCCTTCGTCCTCGCCGCCCTGTTCGAGGCAGACCTCGATGAAGTGGTTGCCGCCACCGAGGCTCCCGATCTGGCGCGACGCGCGGTCGTGCAGCTCCTGGACGCCGGGATGCAACTCGCCGAAGGACTTCCAGAACGCGTCCCAGCCACCGACACCGTGCACCTTCGCCGGGTTCACCGGGGTCTTGTGCAGGCCGAACCCGACCGGGACGGCCGATTCGATCCGGCGGCGGAGCTTCAGCAGGTCGTCGGGCAGGTCGGCGGCGGTGAGCGAGGTCCGTACCGCGCTCATCCCGCAGCCGATGTCCACGCCGACGGCGGCCGGGGACACCGCGTCGCGCATCGCGATCACGCTGCCGACGGTCGCGCCCTTGCCGTAGTGGACGTCGGGCATGACCGCGACGCCGTGCACCCACGGCAGGTTGGCGACGTTGTGCAGCTGTCGCATGGCCTGGTCCTCGACCGATGCGGGGTCCGCCCACATCCGGATCGGAACCCGCGAGCCTTCGACCGCCGTGTACATGATCTTCCCTTCGTGGAAACGTTTGTCGCCACAGAGCATGCACTGGTCAAAGCCCCCCGACAACGCAATTAGTCACCTACTCGCCTTCGGACGAACGCAAGCAGGTGACCAATCGCGTTGTGGCGTCAGGAGTTCGCGGCGACCAGTTCCGCGATCTGCACGGCGTTGAGCGCCGCGCCCTTGCGCAGGTTGTCGTTCGACAGGAACAGCACCAGACCGCGACCGCCGTCGACGCCCGGGTCCGTCCGCAGGCGCCCGACGTACGACGGGTCCTGGCCGGCGGCCTGCAGCGGCGTCGGGATGTCCGACAGCTCCACGCCGGGAGCACCGGTCAGCAGTTCGGTGGCGCGGGCGACGGAAAGCGGCTGCGAGAACTCGGCGTTGATCGAGATCGAGTGCCCCGAGAACACCGGCACGCGCACACAGGTGCACGAGACCCGCAGCTCCGGGATGCTCAGGATCTTGCGGCTCTCGTTGCGGAACTTCTTCTCCTCGTCCGTCTCGAACTCACCATCGTCCACAATGGACCCGGCGAGCGGGAGGACGTTGTGCGCGATGGGCCGCGCGTACTTCTTCGGCTCGGGGAAGGCCACCGCCGAGCCGTCGTGGGTCAGCGCGCCCGCGTTCGCCGCCGCGGCGGCGAGCTGACCTTCCAGCTCCTCCACGCCGGCGAGCCCGCTGCCGGACACGGCCTGGTAGGTGCTGGCGACCAGCCGCACCAGACCCGCTTCGGCGTGCAGCGGCTTGAGCACCGGCATCGCGGCCATGGTGGTGCAGTTGGGGTTCGCGATGATCCCCTTGCGCGCCTCCTTGACCGCCTCCGGGTTGACCTCGCTGACGATCAGCGGGACGTCCGGGTCCATCCGCCACGCCGACGAGTTGTCGATCACCGTGGCACCGGCCGCGGCGAACCGTTCCGCCTGCGCCTTGGAGGTCGCGCCACCGGCCGAGAACAGCGCGATGTCCAAACCGGACGGATCCGCGGTCGTCGCGTCCTCGATGACGATTTCCCCGTCACCCCAAGGAAGCTTCGAACCGGCGGACCGCGCCGAGGCGAAGTACCGCATTTCGGCGACCGGGAAACCCCGTTCGGCCAGCAGACGGCGCATGACGCCGCCGACCTGGCCGGTCGCCCCGACCACGCCTACCCGCAAACCTTCCGACATCAGCGACCACTCCCCGCGTAGACGACGGCTTCTTCGTCGCCGCCGAGTTCGAACGCCTCGTGGATCGCGCGCACCGCGTCGTCGAGCTGCGCGTCCCGGATGAGCACCGAGATCCGGATCTCCGAGGTGTTGATGATTTCGATGTTGACGCCCGACTGCGCGAGCGCTTCGCAGAACGTCGCCGTGACACCGGGGTGCGAACGCATCCCCGCGCCGACGAGCGAAACCTTGCCGACGTGGTCGTCGTAGAGGACCGACTCGAAGCCGATCTCGTCCTTGATCTTCTCCAGCGACTGCACGGCCTTGGCCCCGTTGGCCTTCGACAGGGTGAAGGTGATGTCGGTGCGGCCCGAGACGGTGCTGGACACGTTCTGCAGCACCATGTCGATGTCGATCTCGTCGTCGGCGATCACCCGGAAGATCCTGGCGGCGGCGCCGGCGTGGTCCGGCACTCCGGTCACCGTGATCTTGGCTTCGGAGCGGTCGTGCGCCACACCGGTGATCAACGCTTGTTCCACGGGGATCTCCTCGATAGAACCGGTCACCGTGGTGCCCGGCTTGTCACTGTAGGAAGAACGGACTCGGATCGGGACGCCGTAGCGGCGCGCGTACTCCACCGAGCGCAGGTGCAGGATCTTCGACCCGCTCGCCGCCAGCTCCAGCATCTCCTCGTAGGCGATGGTGTCGAGCTTGCGGGCGTCGGACACGACCCGGGGATCGGCGGTGTACACACCGTCCACATCGGAATAGATCTCGCAGACGTCGGCGTTCAGCGCGGCGGCCAGCGCGACGGCGGTGGTGTCCGAACCCCCGCGGCCGAGGGTGGTGATGTCCTTGGTGTCCTGCGACACGCCCTGGAAACCCGCCACCAGCGCGATGTAGCCCTGGTCGAGGGCTTCCGTCACCCGGCTGGGGCTGACGTCGATGATCCGCGCGTTGCCGTGCACCGACGTCGTCACCACGCCGGCCTGCGAGCCGGTGAAGGACCAAGCCTCCGCGCCCTGCGCCGAAATCGCCATCGCCACCAGGGAGTTGGAGATGCGCTCACCCGCGGTGAGCAGCATGTCCATCTCGCGTTCCGGCGGCGCCGGATTGACCTGCTGAGCCAGGTCGAGCAGCTCGTCGGTCGTGTCGCCCATGGCGGAGCAGACGACGACCACGTCGTTGCCCGCCTTCTTGGTGGCGACGATGCGTTCCGCGACGCGTTTGATCCGGTCGGCACTTTCCAGCGACGAACCGCCGTACTTCTGGACCACGAGGGCCACGCCCGAACCTCCTCGACGGGCCGGGCGTGCTCCTGGTGGGCACCGAGGAGCCCCCGCGTCCCTTATTTGGGCGAAAGCCTACCGGGGTGACGCGCGCTCGCCACCCTCGTAAGTGGTCCTGACCACCACTTCGAGGACTCCTGGAAGTAAATCTTCCTTAACACCAACGAAATAGTCGGAGGGCTTTCACTTTAGTGACGGAGAGCACGCCTTGTTAGGGTCCGCGAATGCACAAACCCGCCGACACGAGTACCCCGATCGCGTCGATCCTGGCCCACCGCTGGAGCCCGCGCGCCTACGACGAGTCAGCGATGGTCACCGAAGACCAGCTCCGCGCGCTGCTCGAAGCGGCACGCTGGGCGCCGTCGTTCGGCAACACCCAGCCCGCCCGCTACCTGGTCGGCCTGCGGGGCACGCCGTCGTTCGACCGTATCCTCGCGACGCTCAACTCGGGCAACCGCGCGTGGGCCCATCGCGCCGGGCTGCTGCTGATCGGCGTGATGGTGACCACGAACGACAAGGGCGAAGTCCCGTACGCCGAGTACGGGCTGGGGCTGGCGAGCGAGAACCTCGTGCTCCAGGCGGTCGACCTCGGCCTGATCGCGCATCAGATGGCGGGCTTCTCCGCCGAAGCGGCGAAGGACTTCTTCGGCCTCCCCGACGACGTCGTCCCCAAGGTCGCCATCGCCGTCGGCTCGCCCGCGGACCCCTCGGTGCTCGAAGAGGACTGGCGCATCGAGCGCGAGAAGGCACCCCGCGAGCGAGTCCCGCTGGCTGAATTCGCCTACGCCGATGCGTGGGGCACGAGCGCCTTCGACGGCTGAGGGAGCCAGCGCAAGGCGAGGATCCCGAGCCCGACGTGCAGCAGGCTGAGCACGGCGACGGCGATGTGGAGGCCCGCGACGAAGGCCTCCTTCGCGTCAAGAACGGCCGTGGGCGCGATCTCGAGGGTTTCGCCGAGTGTCTGCGCGAGGTCCGGCCCGGTCAGGCGGAACACCAGCGCGGCGAGCGAGCCCATGAGCGCGATCCCCAGCGCGTTGCCGATCTCGTTGCTCGTTTCGGCGATCGCGCCCGCCGCTCCGGCCCGTTCGGCGGGCACCGCGGCGACGGCCGTGTCCGCCACCAGGCTGAACGAGATGCCGTAGCCGACACCGGCGACCACCGTCGACGCGACGTACCAGCCCGCCCCGCCCGTGACCCCGGTCAGGAGCAGCAGCGCGAGCCCGGCGGCGATGGAGAAGTGGCAGGTGATCAGCGCCGCGCAGGCGCCGATCCGGTCGACCAGTGCGGGCGTGACGACGCACATGATCGTGAGCACCGCCGCGCCCGGCAGCGCCAGCAACGCCGCGTGCAGGACGGGCAGGCCGAGCACGGACTGCAGGTGGATCCCCGACAGGTACGCGGCCGCCGACCACGCCGCCAGCGGCAGCAGCCCGGTCACGATCGCGATCGCGAAGACGCGGTCGCGGAACAGGGAGAACTCGATCAGCGGATACTCCAGGCCCCGCTGGCGCCGGGCGAACCACACCAGCAGCCCGGCCCCGGCGATCGTGGCGGAGACCGCGGTGACGGACAGGCCGCCGGCGGCCGCGTGCTTGATCCCGTAGATCGCGAGCAGGAGCCCGGCGGCGGAGAGCACGACGCTCAGCATGTCGACGCGCCCCTTCCCGGTGGCCCGCACCTCCCGCAGCAGCACCGGCGCGAGCGCCAGGAACACCGCGATCACCGGCAGGTTGACCAGGAAGACCGAGCCCCACGGGAAGCGTTCCAGCAGGACACCGCCGACGACCGGGCCGATCGCGAAACCGGCGGCGAACGCGGCCGCGAAGATCCCGATGGCCCGCGCCCGGCGTCGCGCGTCGGGGAAGAGCTCGCTCAGCACTGCCAGCGAGGACGGCAGCAGCGTCGCTCCCGCCAGCCCCATCAGGGCACGGAACGCGATGAGCAGCTCCGGGGTCGGGGCGAACGCCGCACCCGCCGAACCGATGCCGAACACCGCGGCGCCGATCATCAGCAGCTTCAGCCGTCCGTACCGGTCGCCGATGGCGCCGAACGCGATCAGCAGCGAGCCGACCGCGAAGCCGTAGACGTCGAGGATCCACAACGCCTGATCGGCCGTCGGGGTGAGCGCCTGGCTGATCCCGGGCATCGCGAGGAACAGGATCGACCCGTCCATGGAGACCAGGAACACCGGGCAGAGGATCACCAGCAGGCCGAACCAGGCCCGGGTGTGCTGTCGTGTCATGTCCCCGACGCTGTACCGGCTCCGGGAAAGCAACCATCCCCGCGCTGTGGGTACACCCGGCAGGTACACCCACGCGGCGAGTGGAGAATTTAGGCTCGGAACCATGGAAAGCCTCGGCGTGTACCTCAAGAGCCGTCGTGACCGGGTGACGCCCGCCGAGATCGGCCTGCGCACCTACGGCACCTCGCGCCGCGTGCCCGGTCTGCGCCGCGAGGAACTCGCCCAGCTCGCCGGGGTGAGCGCCGGGTACTACACGCGACTGGAGCAAGGACTGGCCGAAACCGCTTCACGCCAGGTGCTCGACGCGCTCGCCCGCGCGCTCCGGCTCGACGACGTCGAGACCGGCCATCTGTACAACCTCGCCCGGCATACCTCGCTCCCGAAGCTGTCCGATCCCGGCCCGGAAGACCCGCACCCGCGGGTCCTCGCGCTGCTGGAGAACCTCGGCGAGGCCGTGCCCGCGCTGGTCTTCGGCCGCCGCGGCGACGTGCTCGCGTGGAACCACGCCGGGCACACGCTCATGGCCGAACACCTCGATTTCGACGCGCCGAAGGATCCCGAACGGCGGCCTTCGCTGCCGCGCATGTTCTTCCTCGACCCGCTGACCCGCGAACTGCACCGGAACCGGGCCGAACTCGCCCCGATCCACGTCGCCTACCTGCGGCTGACCGCGGGCCGCTATCCCACCGACGCCCGCCTTGCCGGACTCATCGGCGAACTTTCGATGCGCAGCGACGAGTTCGCGACCCTGTGGGCGACCGGCGACGTCGCCGACTGCACCGTCGGGCCCCTGCACCTGAGGCATCCCACGGTCGGCGCGGTGAACGTCGACTACCAGGTGTGGCTCCAGCCCGACAGCCCCGACCACCGGCTGGAGATCTACACGCCGAAGGACCCGGGATCCGCCGACGCGCTGAAGATCCTGACCCAGTTCGATCGCTAACCTGGGGTCATGGGGGCTTTTCGCAGCGTTCTTCGCAACGAATCCCGCACGATGGCCGGGCTCTGGCTGTATTTCAGGCGCCGGAAGGACGGAATCGACGGCGACGCCGTCGCGGTGCCTTATGGCGCGAACGGCAAGTCGATCTTCGTCGTGCTCGCCGTGGTCAGCGCCGTCGAAGCGGGATTGTTCTGGCTGCTCGACTTCGGCCTCGTCGTCGACCTTCTGCTGCTCGTCCTGGGGGTGTACTCGGCGTTGCTGGTGTTCGGGGTCTACACCGGCACCGTCGTCCGGCCGCACGTGATCTCCTCGCGCGAGGTGCGGGTGCGCTACAGCTCTTTCTACGACGTGCGGATACCTCGGGAGAACATCGCCGCCCTGCGGCAGGTGAAGGAAAGCCACGATCCGCCCAAGACGAGGGCCTTTCGTGACGAAACCTGGCTCAGCCACGACAATTTCTACGAAACCAACCTGATCGTGGAACTGCGCGAGCCGATCACGGTGACCCGGCCGCTCGGCAAGACCGAGACGGTCCGCGTCGTGAAATTCCAGGCGGACGACCCGAAAGCCGCCGTCGAGGCCTACGAACGGCTCGGCGTCAGCTGAGCCGGTACGTCCTCGCCACGATGGCCTTGGCCAGCTCGGTGACGCTCACGTCCTGTGCGAAGGCATGCGCGCGGATCATGGCCAGCGCGTCCGAGGCCGTGCAGTCGCGGCCCGCCATCACCACCCCCGTGGCCTGGTGCACCACGACCCGGAGATCGATGTCGCCGAACAGCGGATGCACGGGCAGCCCGTCTTCACCGTCGAGCCGCACCTCCGGGTTCAGCGCGGTGGTGGTCAGCGCCTCGGCCAGGCTTTCGAGGGAACGGGCGAGCTCGGCGCTCGGTTCGGGCTCGGGCCGGTACGCGGTGAGGGTGCCCATCGGTCTTCCCGCCACGCCCAGGCGAGCCGAAACCACCGCCCGTACCCCGAGTTCCCGCGCGGCGAGGCCGAACCGGGGCCATCGGCTCACGAGTTCCGGCTCGAAGCAGACCCCCGGTTTCAGGGGCTCGTCCCGGGACGGCCCTTCGCCGAGGATGTCTTCGAGGTCATGCGCTTTGGCGGCGAGGGGATCCGACACCACGACCGAGGCCTCGCTCCCGCCGGTGGTGAACAGGGCCACGGCCAGGCTCCGGATGCCGGTCGTTTCGGCGACCGCCGTCATGAACGCCGGGGGCAGGCCGGGCGATTGCTCCGGCCGGTCCGCCCAATGTCCGACGGCGTCGAGGTAGCTCGCGTGCAGTTCCGCCGCCACCCGGTGCTTGCGCTCGGTGGCGCGGTGCAGATCCGCCATTCGCCGATGGAAGGGACGCATCGACGCGGCGGCCGTCTCCATCAGGCTTTCGTGCCGCAGGGCCACGGCTGCCGCGCGATCCGCCCGCCCGCGCGCGATCACGACCAGCCTGCGCAAGGCGGGTGGGTCGTAACGACCGCCGATGCCGTCCCACATGGGGTGAGCGTACGCCCGCACCGTGTCCGTCGAAGTGACCCGAACGGCTGAGCCCTTATGGGTTCCTCACCGCCCCTTGGAGCGCTAGCGTTGATTGCCCAGCGCCCATCGGACAAAAGTCCGCAGGAAGGCCGGATTCTGATGCAGAACCGCGAAAGATGGGTTGCCGACACGTTGGTGGAGCTGGCCGACATTTTGGCACCCGCGCTCGATCCGAAGAATTATTGGCTCTGCGTCGCGAATCGCTACGCGGAATTGGTCGAATCGTCCTCGATCCGATTGAGGGCGGGGACCGATCACGCCGACCGGCCGATCGTGGTGCATACCGACGATCGGCTCGAAAAGCCGCCGCTCGGCGGTATCCTCCCCGAGGAGGGGCCCGGCATCGACTGCCACGTCCACGACGAACCGGTCGTCAACGTGCTCCTCGACGAGGCGGGAAAACGCTGGCGGCACCTGGCCCCGGCCGCACTTTCCCTCGGCTACCGTTCCGCCCACGCTTTCCCGTTCAGCCGCCGCGAAGACGTACTCGGCGAAGTCACGATCCTGACCGCGGAATCCGCCCCCTTGCCGGTCGCCGACCTGCGGATCGCGGTCGCGCTCGCCGACGCGGCGACGATCGGCATGCTCAACCACCGCGCGATCACCGGCCTGGCCAGGACCTCCGAGCAGCTTCAAGGGGCGCTGGACAGCCGGGTGATCATCGAGCAGGCGAAAGGCCTGGTCTCCGCGCGCCTGGAGATCGGCCCCTCCGACGCGTTCCGCGTGTTGCGCCACTACGCGCGCGCACACAACCGCCGGCTCAGCGAGTTGTGCGAGCTGCTGGTCAACCGCGGCATGACGGCGTCCGATCTGGTCGGCTCGATTCCCAAACGCTTGAAGCACACCGAGCGCGGACGCTGAGTCAGTCGCGCAGCCGCTTCTCCGTCAGCACCACGACTCCACCGCCCGGTCCGCTCAACGGCGAGCAACTGACCACGGCGACGAGCTGCCTGCCTTTCCGGTCCACCGCTTCGATCTCGACCTGGCTGGCCCGCTGCCCGGTTTCGTTGCAGAGTTCGACGATGTCGCGAAGGCCGCCGGTCGGCAGGCCGAAGTCGAGGGTGAAGAACTCCTCCAAGTAGACCTCCGGGGCCCGCAGGCCCCAGAGTTCCTCCGCGCCGCGATTCCAGCTGCGCACCCGGAGATCGCCGTCCAGTACGACCACCCCGGCTTCGACGCTGGACAGGACTCCTTCGAAGAACATGCGCGTCTCGTCCAGCTCCGCGGTGCGGATGCGCATCTCCTCGTTCATCGTCTCGAGTTCCTCGTTGCCCGACTGGAGTTCCTCGTTCGTGGTCTCGAGTTCCTCGTTCGTGGACTGGAGTTCCTCGTTCGTCGTCTCGAGTTCTTCGATGCTCGACTGGAGTTCCTCGTTGACCGTTTCGAGTTCGGCGTTCGTCGATTGGAGATCCGCGTAAGCCGTCGCCAGGTCTTCCTGCACTCGTTTCACCTCATGCTGGAGCCTGGTGGCCTCGGTGGTGTCGATGAACGTGATCGCGGCACCGATGTCCTCGCCGTCGAGGGTGAGCAAGGGCCGGACGACGATGTCGAAGTACTGCGCCTCCTCGGTGGTCTTCTGCCGCCGTACGGCATCGACCCGGATACTGCGGCGCTCGCTGTGCGCCTGGTCGACCACGGACCGGAGTTCGATCGGCCGGTAGGAGATCTCCAGGTCGTGGAACGGCCTGCCCACGTCGTGCGCGGAAAGGCCGAACTGCAGCCGCGCCGAGCCGTTGATCAGGGCGACCGTGCCGTCGCGGTCGATGCCCAGCACCGAATCGGGCGAGGACGCCAAGGCGAGTTCGCTGACGTGACGCCTTCGGTTGGCGTCCCGCACCCCCGCCCCCGCCCGGACGTCGAACCGCGCGGGCCGCACGGTGGTACCGCCCATGCGCAGTTTGAACACCCGGTTCCGGATGTTGGCGACGTCGAACCGGACACCGTCGGAAAGCAGCATCTCGGCCTTTCCGAGGAACAGGTGGCCGCCTTCGTTCAGCGCGAAATGGAACCGTTCGATGATCTTCGCCTGCGCCTCGACGTTGAAGTACATCAGGGTGTTGCGGCAGGCGAGCAGATCGACCCGGGAGATGGGAGCGTCGCGCGTGATGTCGTGCCTGCCGAAGATCACCCGGCGGCGAAGGTCGCGCCGGAACGCGAACAGATTCCCGCTCGGTTCGAAGTACTTCTTCTTCATCTCCTCGGGCAACCGCTCCAGCGACTTCGCCGGATACAGTCCTGTCCTCGCTTCGCGCAAGGCTTCTTCGTCGACGTCCGTGCCGTAGATCTTCACTCGCCGGGTGGCCTCCTCGGTGCCGAGATGCTCCGCGAAGATCATCGCGAGCGAGTAGGCCTCCTCGCCGCTCGAACAGCCGGCGCTCCAGATCCTGATCTCTTCGTGATCGGCCACCTTCGCGACGAGTTCGGGCACGACGGTCTTCTGCAGGAACGACCAGGCTTCGGGATCCCGGAAGAAGCTGGTGACGTTGATCAGAATGGTGTTGAAGAGCTGGGGGAACTCTTCGGAGTTGATCTCCAGGAAGTCACGGTATTCGGTGTACCCGTCGATTTTCACGGCTTGCATCCGCTTTTGGATCCGGCGGGCCAGCGAAGTCCGTTTGTAGCCGGTGAAATCGAAACCGCGGGAATCCCGGATGAAGGTCAGCAGGTCCTCGAGTTCCTCGGCGTGATCGATTTCGCCTTCGGGCGTGCTCATGACGTCCTCGTTCCCTCGACCAGGCCGACGAGCGCCGCGGCGATGTCTTCCAGCGGGAGCACCAGATCGACCGATACGGATTTCGTCACGGCCTGGGGCATACCACTGAATTCGGCGGTGTCCGGATCCTCGGAGACCACGGTACCGCCCCGCGACTTCACCACTGCCGCCCCCGCCGCGCCATCGGAGCCCGTCCCGGTCAGGACGCAGATGAGCGCCGCCGGGCCGTAAACGGCGGCGACGGATTCGAAGAGCAGGTCGGCCGACGGCCGGACGAATTTGACCCGGTCCACCGTCGACAGGCCGAGCTTCCCGCCGGGTTCCACCAGGAGATGACGGTCCGGCGGTGCCACGTGGACGACGCCGGGTTCGAGAAGTTCCCCGGCCTCGGCCAGCTTGATCCGCAACCGCGACTGACGGTCGAGGATGTCGGCGAGAATCGTGTCGTGACGCGGGTCGAGGTGCTGGACGATGGCCAAGGGCACGGGAAAATCGGCGGGCAGGGCACCGAGCACCGCGAGCAGTGCCTTGACTCCGCCCGCCGAAGATCCGATGGCGACGATCTCGTAAGGCGACGCCCGTGGGCGGCTGAGGCCGGGCATCTTCCGAGCGTAGTGCTCCGGAGCTAGGAGGTGTCCCGCAAGTCCTGTTGGCGGTCTCCGCACCCAGGTGTCGCGAAAGCCACTTTCGGGACATCAGGCGTCGCGAAAGTGGCTTTCGCGACGCGCCCGATTAGGCCGATTTGGGTAGTTTTGCGGAGGGTCGTGAGTGATAAAGAGGGTTAGAACCATCCTTGCCAGTCACGACCCAGCGGACATCCAGGACACCGCCTAGGCCGAACCGCCGACGCGACGGATGATCTTGGCCAGGATCCCGGTGACCACCATCCAGAAGACCGCGGCGATGCCGTAGTTGATCAGCACGCGGAGCTTGGCGTCTTCGGGCATGAAGAGGTCCTTGAAGCCGAGCAGCAGCCCGTCGGCCCAGCCACGGACGAACGACACGATGCCGTTGTCGGGGTTCGCCTCGCCGATCACGAAGACGACGTGCAGCACGAGGATGGCCGCGAAGATCAACCCGACCCAGCGGACCACGCTCGCCAGCACCCCGGCCGCGCGACCACCGCCCGCACGCCAGTCGACCTTGCGTCTGGTCGGCTGATCAGCGGTTTCCTTCTCTTCAGCGTGCTCGCCCATGCCGGGCAGTGTGGCACGCCGCCTGGTCCGATTGCTACCCGTGAGTAACCCGAATGGGCGCCACGGTGGTCACGGTTCGATCGCGGCCCGGGTTTCCTTTCGAGAGATCTCGCGGTTAAGGTGGCGTCGTGGCTCGAGCTCTCCTGCTTCGCTGCCGCGACGGGGCCTGATCGGACCGGCTCCCCGTCGCGGGGCTTCGTGGTGCCGGTCGTCGCACCCGATTCTTCAGGAGAACCGACCCCTCATGAGCATCCGCAAGCCCACCCGTCCTACCCCTTCCGAGCAGGCTTCGTGGAACACCCAGCGCGGCACTTCGATGCCCGTACACCGCTATCGCCCCTGGTACGACCTGGTCGAGGACATCTCGCTGCCCGACCGCACCTGGCCGGACAAGCGCATCGACACCGCGCCGCTGTGGTGCGCCGTCGACCTGCGTGACGGCAACCAGGCCCTGATCGACCCGATGTCGCCCGCGCGCAAGCGCAAGTTCTTCGACCTGCTGGTCCGCATGGGCTACAAGGAGATCGAGGTCGGCTTCCCGGCGGCGTCGCAGACGGACTTCGACTTCGTCCGCGAGATCATCGACGAGGGCGCCATCCCGGACGACGTCAGCATCCAGGTGCTGACCCAGTGCCGTCCGGAGCTGATCGAGCGCACCTTCAAGGCGCTCGAAGGCGCGCCGCGCGCGATCGTCCACATCTACAACTCGACCTCGATCCTGCAGCGCCGCGTCGTGTTCCGCGAGGAGCGCATCGGCATCACGAAGATCGCTTCGCAGGCCGCTGAGCTGGTCGTCGACTACGCGGCGAAGCAGCCGGACACCGACTTCCGGTTCCAGTACTCGCCGGAGTCCTACACCGGCACCGAGCTGTCGTACGCGCTCGAGGTCTGCAACACCATCACCGAGATCTGGCAGCCGACGCCGGAGAAGCCGGTGATCCTGAACCTGCCCGCGACCGTCGAGATGGCGTCGCCGAACGTCTACGCCGACTCGATCGAGTGGATGCACCGCAACCTGGAGCGCCGCGATTCGGTGATCCTGTCGCTGCACCCGCACAACGACCGCGGCACCGGCATCGCCGCCGCCGAGCTGGGCTTCCAGGCCGGCGCGGACCGGATCGAAGGCTGCCTGTTCGGCAACGGCGAGCGCACCGGCAACGTCGACCTGGTCGCGCTGGGCATGAACCTGTACAGCCAGGGCGTCGACCCGCAGATCGACTTCTCCGACATGGACGAGATCAAGCGGACCGTCGAATACTGCAACCAGCTGCCGGTGCACGAACGCAGCCCGTGGGCCGGTGACCTGGTGTTCACCGCGTTCTCCGGCAGCCACCAGGACGCGATCAACAAGGGTCTCGACGCGATGAAGGCCGCCGCCGACAAGGCGGGCACGCCGGTCGACGAGCACCCGTGGGAGGTCCCGTACCTGCCGATCGACCCCAAGGACATCGGCCGCAACTACGAGGCCGTCATCCGGGTGAACTCGCAGTCCGGCAAGGGCGGCGTCGCCTACATCATGAAGGCCGAGCACCAGCTCGACCTGCCGCGGCGCCTGCAGATCGAGTTCTCGAAGGTCGTCCAGCGCCACACCGACACCGAGGGCGGCGAGGTCGACCCGACCACGATGTGGAACGCGTTCTCGGCCGAGTACCTGGAGCTGAAGACGCCGCTGGAGCTGGTGCGCCAGCACGTCAGGGACAACGGCGACGGCGAGTACGACATCACCGCCACCGTGCGGGTCGAAGGTGACGAGCACGAGGTCACCGGCCGCGGCAACGGCCCGATCGCGGCGTTCTTCGACGCGCTGTCGACCGTCGGGTTCGACCTGCGGCTGCTGGACTACAGCGAGCACACGCTCTCGCCGGGCGACGACGCGCGGGCCGCGTCGTACATCGAGTGCGCGATCTCGGACCGGGTGTACTGGGGCATCGGGATCGACCCGTCGATCGTGACCGCTTCGCTGCGGGCCGTCGTCTCGGCCGTGAACCGGGCCAACCGGTAGTTTTCGCTTCGCGCGTGAAGGCCCCCTTCCCTCGGCTGAGCCGAGGGAAGGGGGCCTTCACGCTATAGGGCCTTCACGGCGGCCAGGACGTCGGCCGGATCGGTGCGCGTCGTGTAGTCCGGGTGCACGTCGATGTACCGGATGACGCCTTCGCCGTCCACGACCAGGACGGTCGGATAGGGCAGCTCCCATTCCGCCGCCCCGTTGATCTTCTCGACGTCACCGATGAGCGTGTCGAAAGCCGGCTTCGTCTCCGGAGCCAGCCGGAACGTGATGCCGAGCGCGCGGCCGAGCTCGTTGTCCACATCGGACAGCACGGTGAACTCGAGATCCTTGGTGGACAGCGAGCCGTCCGGCAGCTGCGGGCTGACCGCGACCAGTTTCACGTCCAGGTTTTCCAGCTCCGGCAGCAATTCCTGCTGATACGTGCGCAGAGCCAGATTGCAGTACGGACACCACGCGCCGCGGTAGAACACCACGACCGCGGGCCCGTCCGAGACCCGGACCCGCCCGCCGCCGGCGTCCGGCAGCGTGAGATCCGGCATCGCCGTTCCCGGCTTCGCGGCCGCCTCGGCGACCACCCCGACGAACGCCGCGCGGTCGGCCTTGAGCACTTCGGCGACCTCGGCCGGGACGTGGCTCGCGACGGATTCCCGCAGCTCGGCGAGGTCAGTGTTGAGATCCCCCATGTCGGCTCCTTCGATTGTACTGATCGGTACAGTGGAGCCGACTGTACTATTCGGTACATGAGTGGTCAACCGGCGAAGACCCCGCAGGGGCGGATGACGAGGGACGCGATCGTCGACGCGGCGGCGGAGCTGATGTACGTCAACGGCGTCGCCGGGACGAGCGTCGACAAGGTGCTCGCGGCGAGCGGGGCCGGGAAATCGCAGATGTACCACTACTTCAAGAACAAGGATCAGCTCGTCGAGGCGGTCATCGTCCGCTTCCTCGAGAACATCCTCGGCAATCAGCCGACCATCTTCGAGCTGCACGACTGGGCCGATTTCGACCAGTGGGCCCGGGAGATCCTGGCCATCCAGGCCACGCCCAAGGGACCGATCGCCTGCCCGCTGGGCAACCTCACCGGCGAACTCGGCGACGACCCGAAGATGGCACCGCTGCTGGACAAGGCCTACCGCGAATGGGAGTCACATCTCCAGCGTGGACTGGAATCGTTGCGGGAACAGGGAAAGCTCGCCGCGGACGCCGACCCGGCCAGGCTCGCGCAAGCCGCGATGAGCTGTGTCCAGGGCGGCCTGCTGATGGCCCACCTGCGCCATGACGTCACGCCGATCGCCGACGCGCTCCAGATCGCGTTGGCCCACTTGAAGAGTCACGCTCGCCCGTGAGCGAGCCGACCTCGTCGGCGAGCGCGTCGAGCACCTTCGCCACCGCCGGCCGGGAAGACGCCCCGAGCCGGTAGACCGCCTCGACGTGCCGCGCCGCCTTGATCCCGGCGAGCGGGCGGCAAACGAGGCCGCTGCCGCGCCGAGTGTCCATTGTGTACCGGGGCAGCAGCGCGATCCCGTGCCCGGCGGCGACGAGCCGTTCGGTGATGCGGAAATCGTTGATGCGCTGGACGACCTGCGGGCGCACCCCGGTGCGGATGATCAGAGACTGCAGGATGTCGTCCACCGGGAACCCGGCGTTGACGCTGATCCAGCGTTCGTCGGCAAGCTCGGCCAGCTCGATGCGGCGCCGCTTCGCGAGCCGGTGCCCGGCGGGGAGCGCGACGTCGAGCGGTTCACGCAGCAGATGCCGCGTCTCCAGCCGGTCCGAGCCGAGCGACGGCGCGTGCTCGTCCCGGTGCGCCACCACGATGTCGTAATCCGCGACGAGCCCGGGGACCTCCGGCGGGGTCATGTCGACGTCGCGCACGATGACGTCCAGCCCGTCGAACTCCGCCGTCCGGTGCAACAGCCCCGGCAGCAGCATCAGCCCGGCCGACTGGAAGATCGCCACCCGGACCCGGCCGCGCGGGGCGCTGCGGTAAGTGTCCAATTCGGACTCCGCGCGTTCGAGGGCGGCGAGCACGTCGTCCGCGCGGGCGACCAGCGCGCGGCCCGCGTCGGTCAGCCGCAGGCCACGTCCGGCGGGTTCGGTCAGCGCGAGACCGACGTCACTCTGCAACGCGCGCAGCTGCTGGGAAACCGCGGACGGCGTGCAGTGCAACGCCTTCGCGGCCGCCGTCACGCTGCCGCGATCGGCGAACTCCCGCAGGGTCCGCAACCGGCCGATGTCCATACCGCCAGCATATGTGAAGCCGAACTGAACGATCGCTGCAAATATTCTCGCTGGTCCTAAAGGGTCATTCCCCGTAAGAGTGAGGACATGCCCGCCCGCGATCGTCTGCTCGCCCTGCTCGTCGCCGTCCTCTGGGGCTGCAACTTCCTCGCCATCCACGCCACCCTCGGCCAGTTCCCGCCCGTCTTCGCCGGCGGGCTGCGCTTCGCGGTCATCGCGATCCCGACGATCCTGTTCGTGCCGTGGCCGAAGGTGAAGATCCGCCACCTGCTCGGCTACGGGCTGGGCTTCGGCACCGGGCAGTTCGTGTTCCTCTTCATCGCGATGGACACCGGCATGCCGACCGGTCTCGCGTCGCTGGTGCTGCAGGCGTCGGCCCCGTTCACCGTCCTGCTCGGCGCCGTCTTCCTGCGCGAACGCGTGTCCGGACGGCAGCTCACCGGCATCCTGCTCGCCGTCGCCGGGATGGCGACGATCGCCTGGCAGCAGGCGGGGAACGCCGCCCTGCTGCCGGTGATCCTGACCCTGCTCGGCGCGCTGAGCTGGGCGTTCGGCAACCTGAGCACCCGGCAGGCGGCACCGGACAACCCGCTGAACTTCGTCCTCTGGATGTCGGTGGTGCCGCCGCTGCCGATGTTCGCGCTGTCGCTGGCCATGGAAGGTCCCGCCGAGATCGGGCACTCGCTGAGCACGCTGGGCACCAGCACCGGGCTGATCGGCCTCGGCGGCCTCGCCTACGTCGTGCTGTTCGGCACGATCGTCGGCTCCGGGATCTGGACGTCGCTGATGCGCCGCAACCCGGCGGGCGTGGTCGCGCCGTTCTCCCTGCTGGTTCCGGTGGTCGGGCTGTCGATGGCGTTCCTGGTCCTCGACGAACGCCCCTCACCGGTGGAGATCCTCGCCGCGGCCGTGGTCATCGGCGGCGTCCTGTTCGGTTCGACGAAACGCCGCGTGCGCGAACCGGATTTCCTCGCCGAAGCCGAAACGCCTCAGCCCACTGGTGTGCGGTGAGGCGTTTGGGCACGACTTCCTTGCCGGGACGGGTGAACACCCGCCGTACGAAGTCCTGGTAGCGCTGAAGATCCGCGGCTTCGACGAGCGGACGCTCGCGGCGCGTCATGGTGAGCAGGCCGCCATCGACACCGGGTTTCGGGCGGAACGCCGTCGCGGGCACCCGGCCCGCCAGCCGGAAGTCGAACCACGGCCACCACTGCGCGGTCATCATGGTCGCGCCACCGACCCCGGCCCGGCGGCGCGCCACCTCCCACTGCACGAGCAGGACGGCGTCCGTCCAGCCGGGAGCGGCGAGGACGTGGCGCAGCGTCGCGGTGGTCAGGTGGAACGGCAGATTGCCGACCAGTACGTGTGGCGTCTTCGGCAGGGGAAAGCGCAGGTAGTCCGCGGTGATGATCTCCGTGGACGCCCGGACGCGGCGCGCCAGCCGGGCGGCATGGCGGGCATCGATCTCGATGCCGGTCAGCGGCCTGCCGAGCCGTTCCAGCGCCCACGTCAGCGCGCCGTCGCCCGTGCCGAATTCGATGATCGGCCCGCCGGTCGCGGCGACGAGCTTCACGACGGTTTCGATGGTGTTCCGGTCGATGAGGAAGTTCTGGCCGAGTTCGTGGCGGCCAGGTCGCTGTGTGCGCAAGGGATCTCCGCGGCTTCGAGGTGAGCCGGGCAGCACGAGGCAGGCCCGGCGATGGCTCGCTCGGGCGGCGGTTCCTTGCTGGACGCGCGGGATCCGCCGCTAGGCGCGGCGGGTCCTGATGAACGCGGAAGCACACATGGCGCGAAACTACCTCGGGCGCGAGGCCGCACGCCAACCGTTTTCTACGCGCCGATCCGGCTCGTGCCGAGCTGCTCGACCGGGCCGGACAGCGCGGCCTTGACGTGGCGGGTGAGGTCGTCGGTGAGCACCTCGGTCTCGCCCTTCTCCAGCCCGTCGACGACCTGGCGGGCGACGTCGCGCGGGTCGTTCTTGGGGATATCGAGGCCCTGGGTCATGTCGGTGTCGGTGTAGGCGAGGTGGACGCCGACGACGTGGGTGCCCTGCTCGGCGAACTCGATGCGCAGCGAATTGGTGAGCGACCAGAAGGCCGCCTTCGACGCGCCGTAGGAACCCGAGCCCGCCGCCCACGACAGGATCGAGTGCACGTTGACCAGCGCTCCACCGTCCTTGAGCTGCGGCGCAAACGCTTGCGCGATCCGTAGCGCCCCGAAGACGTTCGTCTCGAAAACCGGGCGGTGCGCGTCGACGGGTTCGGTGAGCAGCGAACCGAGGCCGAGGACACCGGCGTTGTTGAAGACGATCGTGGCGTCGCCCGCCTTCTCCGCCAGCGCGCGGACGGATTCGGGGTCGGTGACGTCGAGCGGGAGCGGGACGATCCGCGGGTCGGTCTCCTCGCGCGGCGCCCTGGCGGTCGCGTAGACCTTGGCGGCGCCGCGGTCGAGCAGTTCGGTGACGAACGCCTTGCCGAGTCCGCGCTGTCCGCCGGTGACCAGGACGACGGCACCTTCGATGGAGGTCATGAGTGGCTCCTTGACAGAAGTGTTCTTAGTTTGCCTCTGTCGTCAGCATGGAGACGCGGCGCGACAGAGTCAAGTACGCTTGACCTATGTCATGGACCGCGACGGACCGCTATCGGTTACGCACCGCCCCCTCGGGGCTGGCGCTCGTTCAGGACTTCCTCAACACGAAGGCGATCAAGACGTACGGCCTCGACCTGCTGAGCGACGCCGACCTGGCTCGGCCTTGGGCCGCCGAGGCGCTGGCGGAATGGTCGCGGGCCCGGGACGCCGAGGTGCCCGAAATCACGCTGGGCCCGGGTGACCTTCGCGCGCTTCGCGAACTGCGAGAGACGTTCGTTTCGCTCGTGGACGGCGACGACGTCGTTGTGGAAAAGCCGATCAAGGCGGACCTGGCCCTGCGCGACGGCGTCGTCCGGCTGTTCCCGTCCGGCACCGGGCGGCAGTGGCTCACGTCGGCGCTGTGGACGGAGACGCTGCTCGCGCAGCAGGCCGGGATCTGGCCGCGGCTGAAACTGTGCCGTCTCGACGGCTGCCGTTCGGCGTTCTACGACGTCTCGCGCAACAACAGCGGCGTCTGGCACGACGTGCGCACCTGCGGGAACGTCGCGAACCTGCGGGCGGCGCGGGAGCGGAAGAAGGCGCTCAGCTGAACGAGGCCAGCGCCGACGGGATCGGGATCTCGCCGCCGATGACGTCGAATCCCTGGTTCTCGGTGAGCGGCTCCTCCAGCGTGGCGACCAGGACGGCGGCGACGTCCGCGCGGGAGACGCGGCCCGGTTCGAGGTGACCGGCGATCTTGACGTGGCCGGTGGCCTGGTCGTCGGTGAGCGTGCCGGGGCGGACGATCGTCCAGTTCAGGCTCGAACGGCGGAGAACACTGTCGGAGATCTGCTTCGCCATCAGGATCGACCGCACCAGGCGATCCCCCTGGTCCGGCGAATCCGCGAACTGCGCGGAAAGCTGCACGAACCGCGACACACCCGCCTTCTCGGCGGCGCGGATCGCGGTGATCACGCCGTCGCGGTCGACGAGGTCGACCGAGGCCTGATCGGGATCGGGCGCGCCGATCGCGTTGATCACCACTTCGGAACCGGCGAGGGCCTCGACGAGGTCTTCCGCGTCGGCGGTGACGTCCGCGACCACGGTTTCGGCGCCGAGACCGGCGACCTCCTCCGCGCGGCGACGGCTGCGCAGCCCCGCCCGCACCTGATGGCCCCGCCCCCGCAGAAGCCGGACCACGTGGATCCCCGTCCGCCCCGACGCTCCCAGCACTGTGACCCGCATGACACCGAGTCTGCCCGAAGGCGGCCTCCCGTGCCTGCCGCCGCAGTTAGTCGACTAACTGCGGAAGTACATGAAGGCCCCCTTCCTGTACGCAGGCGCAAGGAAGGGGGCCTTCATGTACTTCGCTGGGGTTAGAGGATCTCCGCCGCCGAGCCGACGTCCGGCAGCCCGCCGACGTCGGGGTTCAGCTCCCCGGCACCGACGAGTTCCGCCTTGACCTCGTGCGGTTTGATCCGCCCGTCGCGGATGTCCTCCGCGTAGTGGCAGGCGACCCGGTGCCCGGCGCCGATCTCCCGCAGCTGCGGGCGGTCGGTGTCGCACAGGCTCTGCTGCTTCCACGGGCATCGCGTGTGGAACCGGCAGCCGGACGGCGGCCGCGCCGGCGAGGGCAGGTCGCCGGCGAGCAGGATCTGCTCCCGGTTGTCCTCCACCGTCGGGTCCGGCACGGGGATCGCCGAAAGCAACGCCCGCGTGTACGGGTGCAGCGGGTTCTCGTACAGCGTGTCGGCGTCGGCCTCTTCGACCAGTGAGCCGAGGTACATCACGCCGATCCGGTCGGAGATGTGCCGCACCACCGCGAGGTCGTGCGCGATCACCAGGTACGTGAGCCCGAGCTTCTCCTGCAGATCCTCCAGGAGGTTGACCACCTGCGCCTGCACCGAGACGTCCAGCGCGGACACCGGTTCGTCGGCGACGATCAGGTCCGGCTCGACCGCGAGCGCCCGCGCGATGCCGATGCGCTGACGCTGGCCGCCCGAGAACTCGTGCGGGTACTTCCGCAGCGAGGACTCCGGAAGACCGACCGCGGCAAGGAGTTCGCGCAGCCGCTTGGCCGTCGTCTCCTTGTCGTCGGCGAGGCCGTGCGCCTTCATTCCTTCGGTCAGAATGGATTCCACCGACTGCCGAGGGTCCAAAGAGGACATCGGGTCCTGGAAGACCATCTGCATCCGGCGGCGGGCCTTGCGCAGGTCCTCGCCCTTGAGGCCCGCGACGTCGGTGCCGTCGAAGACGACGTTGCCGTTCGTCAGCTCGGTCAGCCGGAGGATCGCCCTGCCCAAAGTGGACTTCCCGCAGCCGGATTCCCCGACCAGACCGTAGGTTTCGCCCTTGCGGATGGCCAGATCGACGCCGTCCACGGCGTACACGTACCCGACCGTCCGGTCGATCACGATGCCGCGTTTGATCGGGAAGTGCACCTTGAGGTCGTTGACCTCGAGCAGCACTTCCTGCTCCGGTACCGCGTGCGTCATCGGGCCCCTCCTCGTGCGGCCACGGCCGGGATCACCGGGTTGTGGCAGCGCAGCAGTCCACCGCGATCGGGGGTCAGCTGCGGTGAAACCTCCCGGCACACGCCGAGAGCGTTCGGGCAGCGGGGCGCGAAGGCGCAACCACCGTCCCACGGGATGTTGTCGGAGACGGATCCCTTGATGGGGATCAGTTTCTCGCCGCGGCCCGCGTCGAGCCGCGGGATCGAGGCGAGCAGGCCGTGCGTGTACGGGTGCCGAGGCTCGGCGAACAGCGCGTGCCGCTCCGCCCGCTCGACGATCTTGCCGCCGTAGAGCACGTTGACCTCGTCGCAGAGTCCGGCGACGACACCGAGGTCGTGCGTGATCATGATCAGCGCGGTCCCGGTGTCCTGCACCAGTTCCCGCAGCAGCGCGAGGATCTGCGCCTGGATCGTCACGTCGAGCGCGGTGGTCGGCTCGTCGGCGATGAGCAGCCGGGGACGGCAGGCCAGCGCGATCGCGATCAGCGCGCGCTGCCGCATTCCGCCGGAAAGCTGGTGCGGGTACTCGGAAAGCCGCCGTGTCGGGTCGGGAATGCCGACCTTGTCCAGCAGTTCCGCCGCCTCCACCGACGCCGCCTTGCGCGACATCCCGCGGTGCCGCTCCAGCACCTCCGTGATCTGAAGGCCGATCGGGATGACCGGGTTCAGCGAGGACAGCGGGTCCTGGAACACCATGCCGAGGTCACGGCCGCGGCGGTCCCGCATTTCCTTGTCCGACAGGCGAAGCAGGTCGGTGCCTTCGAACGACACCGAACCGCTGACGTGGTTGCCGCGTTTCGCGAGCAGCCGCATGATCGCCAGCGAGGTCACGGACTTGCCGCACCCGGATTCACCGACGAGACCGACCGTCTGGCCGGGTTCGACGTCGAAACTGACCTCGTTCACCGCGGTGAACGGCTTCTCGCCGCGTCGCTGGAAAACGACCTTGAGGTCGCGTACTTCGAGGAGTGCCATCAAAAATCACCGCCTGTTCTTCGGATCGAGGGCTTCCCGCAAGGACTCGCCGAGCAGTGTGAACCCGAGCGCGACGATGATGATCGCGATCGCCGGGTAGTACGCCAGCTCGGGGCGGATGTCGAGGAACTGCCGAGCGCTGCGGCTCAGCATGATTCCCCATTCCGCCCGGTTCGGGTCCGGGTCGCCGAGACCGAGGAACGACAGCGCCGCCGCCTCGAGGATCGCGGTCGCCAGGGTCAGCGTGGCCTGCACGATGACCGGGCCGAGCGAGTTGGGCAGCATGTGCCGCACCACGATCGCCCCGCGTTTGACGCCGAGCGACGTCGCCGCGAGCACGTGGTCGCTGTTTCTCTGCGCGAGCATCGAACCGCGCAGCAACCGCGCGAAGATCGGCACGCTGACCATCGACACCGCGACGATCACCGTCCACTGGCTCGGCTTCTGGAACAGCGCGGCGACCGAGATCGCCAGCAGCAGCGACGGCACGGACAGCATGACGTCGACGAGCCGCATCAGCACGGTGTCGACCCAGCCGCCGAACGCACCGGCGAGGCCACCGATGATCATGCCGACCACGACGCCGATGATCGTCGCGAGCACACCGACCAGCAGCGTGTTCTGCGCGCCGACCAGCAGCCGCGAAAGGTAGTCGCGGCCGAAGTCGTCCACGCCGAGCGGGAATCCGGGCTGAGCGCCCGGGATGATGCCCTGGCCGAGGATGACCTGGCTCTGCAGATACCGCTCGTAGGGATCCTTCGGCGCCAGGAGCGGCGCGAAGATCGCCACCAGCAGGAACAGGCCGGTGATCACGGCGCCGGTGATGGCCACCGGGCTCCGCATCATCCGGCGCAGCGCCTCGCCACCGAGGCTGTGCCCCTTCGCCGACGAAGCCGCGAGCTTGTCGATCGGCTCCTTCTTCTTGTTCAGCAAAGTGTTCATCGGACACGCACCCTCGGGTCGATGAGCCCGTACGAGACATCGACCAGCATGTTCACCAGCACGTAGACCAGCGCGCCGAACAGCAGCAGCGCCTGCAGACGTGGGTAGTCACGCCGCTCGATGCCTTCGGCGAGCAGGAAGCCGAGGCCGCGGAAGTTGAATACCCGCTCGGTCAGCACGGCGCCACCGAGGAGCGCACCGGTCTGGAGACCGATGACGGTGACCACCGGCAGGAGACCGTTGCGGAGCACGTGACGGCGCCGCACGATCGGCTGGGTCAGGCCCTTCGAGTTGGCCGTGCGGATGAAGTCCTCGTTCAGCACGTCCAGCACCGAGGCCCGGGTGATCCGGACGATGACCGCGAGCGGGATCGTGGCCAGCGCGAACGCCGGGAGGACCAGGTGGGTGATCGCGTCCCAGGCGGCGTCCCATTCCTGGGTGATGATGCCGTCGAGGACCGCGAACCCGGTGACGGTGGTGGCGTCGAGACCCGCCATCTGACGGCCCTGCGAGGGAAGTCCCAGCGGGGCGGCCAGCAGGTCCTGCATCATGTAGCCGAGGAAGAACACCGGGACGGCGACGCCGACCAGGCTGAGCACGATGATGACGTTGTCGACGGGCCCGCCGCGGAAGCGGGCGGACAGGTAGCCGAACGGGATGCCGAGGCCCACCGCGATGAGCATCGCGCAGAAGCCGAGCTCGATCGTGGCGGGAAGGAAGTTCCCGATCTCCGACATGACCGGCTGGGCGGAGACCAGCGAGTTGCCGAAGTCGCCGGTGATCGCCCGGCCGAGGAACTTGAAGTATTGGACGAAAATCGGATCGTCGAGGCCGAGAAGCTTGTTCAGGTCGGCGATCTTCTCCGGGGTCGCCTTGTCACCCAGGAGGGCGCCGGCGGGGCCACCGGGCAAGGACCGGAGCCAGGCGAAGATCAAAATGGACAGGATCAAGAGCGTCGGTATCGCTTGTAGCAGCCGACGCACGAGAAAACGGAGCACGTGCGTTCCTTTGTTGCCAGCCCGGGAATGGGCCACAGGGGGCGGGCGCGGTAGCGCCCACCCCCTGGTGGCTCAGTGGTGGTGGATCAGTTGACCGTGACGGTGTAGAAGCGCTCGTCGGTCAGCGGGCTGGCCACCAGGCCCTTCACCTTCGGGCCGACGACGATCGCCGGGGGGCCGTAGGAGATCGGGATGGCGGGCAGGTACTCCATGATCTTCTGGTTCACTTCCTGGTACGCCTTGGTGTGCGCCTCACCGGCGGGCGCGGCGTCCGCGGCCGAGATGGCCGAGAACAGCTCCGCGTTTTCGAAGCCGAACTCCGGCTTCTCGCGACCGAAGAAGGTACCGACGAAGTTACCGGCGTCGTTGTAGTCACCGGTCCAGCCGAGCAGGTGCACGTCGTGCTTGCCCGCCTTCTGGACGTCGTCCTTGTAGCCACCGTTCCACGGCTTGGCGACCGGCTCGACCTTGATGCCCATGGCCTTCATGTCCTCGGACAGCGAGGTGAAGATGTCGGCCGGGTTCGGCATGTACGGCCGGGTGACCTCGGTCGGGTAGTAGAACTTCAGCGTCATGCCCTCGGCGCCGGCCGCCTTCAGCAGGTCTTTCGCCTTCTGAAGGTCGTAGTCGTACTTGGTGACGTTCTCGTTGTAGCCGTCGATCGCCTTCGGCACGAACTGCGTCGCGGTCTCGGCACCCTCGGGGAGCTTCGACTTCACGAACTGCGCCCGGTTGAGGCCGTAGGCCAGCGCCTTGCGGACGTTGGGGTCCTTCAGCTTCGGGTTGTTCTTCTGGTTGATGCCCAGGTACAGGATGTTGAACGACGGGCGGATGAGCACCTGCTCGCCGTCATTGCGCAGGAGGCCGTAGTCCGCGGGCGACGGGTAGTCGTAGCCCTGGATGTCGCCGGCCTTGAGCGCCTGCTTGCGGGCGTTCTCGTCCGGGATGACCTTGAAGACCAGCTTGTCGAGCTTGGCCGTCTGGGTCGGCGCGTCGGTGGCCTTGACCAGCGTGATCTCACCCTTGGCCTGGTCCCAGCTCTCGAACTTGAACGGGCCGGTGCCGGTCGGGTGCTTCAGCGCGTACTCCGGGTAGGAGAACGAGTCACCGCTCTGGGTGACGGCGTCGGCGTTGTACTTCTTCAGCGCGTCCGGGCTCTGGATCGAGAACGACGGCAGCGTGAAGGCCGCCGGGAAGGCGCCCTTGGCCTTGTTCAGGTTGAGGACGGCGGTCGCCTCGTCCTTGACCTGGCAGTCCTTGAACACCGGGGCGCCGGAGGCGTCACCCTCGTTCTTGGCGAAGCCCTCGAAGACGTCGCCGTAGTAGATCATCTGGCTCTGGGCGGCGGCGCCCTTCATGTTGAACATGCGGTTGAAGTTGAAGCAGACCGCTTCCGCGTTGAACGGGGTGCCGTCGTGGAACTTGACCCCCTTCTTCAGGGAGAAGGTCCAGGTCTTGCCTTCGTTGCTGCCTTCCCACTTCTCCGCCAGACCAGGCTCGAGGTCCGCGGTCCCCGGCTTGTTCATGATCAGCGTGTCCATCATCTGGCGGATGATGCGGAAGGTCTCACCGTCGTCGTTGAAGAGCGGGTCGAACGTCTTCGGGTTACCGGCGGCACCGAAGACCATGGTGCCTCCCGAGCCACCCCCTGCGCCTTCTTCACGCTTCGATTCGGCACAGGCGGAAATGGAGACCGCGAGTGCGCCGGCAAGCCCGATCAGGGCCACACGGCGTGCTCGGGTCACCCGCAGTTGCTGCATCTGGCACCCCTTGAGGAGATTTTCGGTGTTTAGGCACCGTCCGGTCGGTCGGAAAGTCGAGCTCCACGGACGATCGGTGTGCCCGCCGACACTAGCGGGAACTCAGCCCGCACTTAAGCACGCGAGGTTACGATCGCGCTACACGACGGCCAATACGACCGCAAAGTGTCCGCAATTCTGGACGGAGTGTAATCAATTCCCGACCACTAACGCGCAGAGTGCCGGGTCACTGACTCAAATGGGTGCTTACCGCTACAACCAATGGGTGCCGGGCGAAACAAGACACCGGCAGGACATTGGGCGGGTCTCGTGAGTGGTAAGGACGGTTCTAACCGTCCTTACCACTCACGAGAGGTGACCACGCGATCCGCCGCGGCCCGGGTCCCGTCGACGGCGAACCACCCGCGCTCGAACAACTGCCAGCGCCGCAGTTCCGCACGGGAGCCCTCGCCGTCACGTTCGACGCCGCGGTCCAGACGTTCGGCCTCGCTCCCGCCGTCCAGCCAGGTCAGCAGGGACAACGACGGCCGCATCCGCGCGCGGCCACTGGAAACGCCTTCCAGCACCAGCACTTCGGGGACCGGGATCTCGACCTCTTCACCCGGCAGTGGGACGCCACTGGACCAGTCCACCCGCCGGTACCGGCCGGTCCGGCCGGCGCGCAGCGGTTCCAGGGCCCCGGTTTCCAGCCGCGGCCACCACGAAACGGGTTCGTCCCAGGTGGCGAACTCGTCGGTGCTCACCAGCGCGACCCGGACGCCTCGACCGGCCAGTTCGGCCACGATCTTCCCGGCCAGCGTGGACTTCCCGGAGCCGGACGGGCCGTCGACGGCGAGCACGCGGACGGCGCCCAGCCTCGGCGGGACCGCGAGCAGGGTGTCGATCAGCGTGCGCGTGCGGGGCTCACTTCGGGGAGCCCGTTGACGTTGTCGGGAGCCGCTGTCTTGGCTTCGAGTGCCGCGACGCGTTCTTCCAGCTCACGCTGGGCGTCGGCGAGTTCGCAGCGAAGCAGCGCGATCTCCTCGACGGAGGTCCGGACCTCTTCTTCGAGATGCCCGACCTCGGTCGACAGATGCAACGCGACCAAGGCCAGCACCACACCGGCCATCAGGAACACGAAGTTCGACGGCGTCTGCATACCGGTGACGTCGGCGAGGAAGTCTGCGGCCTGCGGAACGAGCGCGAGCACCACCACGCCCACGGCGAGGAACAGCCAGACACCCGCGTACTTCTCACGCAGCTTCCGCCGACGCATCATCTCGAGGACGACGAACAGCACCAAACAGGCGATGACGATACTGAGAATGCGCCAGCCAGCCATGAAAGCTCCTTTACGCCGAATCCGACGAGTCGACAGCCGGTCGACGGCGCATGAGCGCCAGCAGCAGAGCGAGCCCGGCCCGACCGAGATAAACGGCCGATTTCACCGGCGAATGGCTCGGAGTGCCACCCGCCCGCTCCCGCATGATCACGGGGATTTCCTTGATCTTCAGTTCGGCGCGGATCGCCATCACCAGCGATTCGACCGTGTCCCCGAGGTACTCGGCGGGGTAATACGCGGCGAACAGCCTGATCGCGCGGGGGCCCATCGCCTTGAAACCGGACGTGACATCGGTGAGCCGGGTCTTGCCGAGCCGGGAGAACACCAAGGACAGCGCGACCATCGCGTACTTCCGCGGGCCGCTCGCCTTGTAGGAGCCCTTGCCCGCGAACCGCGAACCGATCACGATGTCCGCGTCGTTCAGCCCGTCAAGCAGGGCCGCGACCTCATCGGGGTCGTGCTGGCCGTCCGCGTCCACCTGGACCACGACGTCGTAACCGCGGGCGGCGGCGTACCGGAAACCGGTGCGCATCGCCCCGCCGACGCCGAGGTTGACCGACAGGCGCGCGACCTCGGCGCCCGCGGCGCGGGCGAGGTTCGCCGTGTTGTCGACGGAACCGTCGTCGACCACCAGCACGTCCATCCCCGGCAATGACTTCTTGACCTGGGAAATGACCGCGCTGACACTGGCCTCCTCATTAAGAGCAGGCATCACGATGAGTACGCGACGCGTGGTCACGGACGTACTGGACACTGGATCACTCTATCCTCTTACTGGCCGTGAGCGGTGTCGGCCCCGGTGGTCGCGCCGGAATCGACCACACCTTGCTGACCTTCGATTTCGTAAACCGAGGCGTCCGCGTTACCGAAGACACGCTTGAAACCCGGAGTAGTTTCGATGCGCTCGAAACCGACCGGGGTCTGCAGTTTGGGGGAAACCTTGCCGTTGCCGACGAGCACGTACCGCACCTTCAGATCGGTGAGGGTCTGCCGGACACGTGGCTCTTTGTCGATGTCGTTCAAGAACACGCTCAGGTAGCCGGCCTTCGTGGAGAAGGCGGCCCCGTAGTTGGACCATTCGACCGGCTGGACCCCGGTGAGGGCGTAGAGCCACACCGATCCGTCGATCTTGTTGTTCATGACGCGCTCGCCGGGCACGGTGTGCGCGCCGAGCCAGTTGTAGGCCTCCACCTCGCCCTTGCTGACCGAAGGACCGTCGCCGTAGTGCATCGCCACGCGGGCGGAGTTCCGGCCGATGTACCCGCCCCTGCTCAGCACGCTCACCACCAGCCCGATCAGGATCACCCCGAGGACGGTCAGCGTGACCGGGTTGAGGCCCGGCTTCCGCTGCCCGATCTTCTCGGCGGCCTTGGCGGCCACAGCGTGCACGAACACACCGAACCCGACGGCACCCGCCAGCGGGACAAGCGCGCCGAGCCGCCAGTGGTCGTTGTAAAACGGCCCGGTCAGGGTGTGGATCAGCGGGGTTTCGAGCGAAACGGTCGCCGCGAACAAGCCGCCGAGGACGACGTAGGCCCCTACCAGCCACACCATCTGGCGACGGCGGGCGAGCAGGACCACACCGATGATCGCCGGGACACCGATCCACCACTGGGGGAACGCGGCCATCGGCGAGAACGTGATGGTCTGCCCGACGGCGCCGGACACGGTGGTCTCCGACGCCCAGGAGGCGGCGGTCACCCCGCTCGCGTTGTACAGCGCCGGCAGCACCATCGGCAGGCCGAACACGGCCGCGAGCATGATCGTCGCCACCAGCGAGGGCGCGCTGCGGCGCCAGTCGATCGCCTCGAGACGGAACAGCACCGCCAGGAGGATCAGGACGAAGTAGACCAGGATCACGAAGATCAGGCTGGTGTGCAGCCCGGCCAGCCCGGCGACGCCGATACCGATCGCGACCGGCCCGGCGATCCCCTTGGGTTTGATCAGCAGGCGGGTCAAGGCGAGCATCGCGGGCACGAGCGCCACGCCGGCGACGTACGGCCACAGCGGGCCACGCCACAGCGAGTCGTACGGGAAAGCGGTGAACCAGGTGGACACCGCCGCCGCGGCGGCGGTCGCGAGGACCGGCACCCCCCACGCGCGGCACATCGCCGCGACACCGAACGGCAAGGTCAGCACGACCATGAGCGCCGCCAGGTTCAGCGTCGGCATGATCGTCAGGCCGCTCTTGCCGAAGACCAGTGCGAGCAGCGCGTGGTAGGTGTCCGGGTAGAAGTAGTCGGTCTGGTTCGGCAGGTTCGCGATGGTGCCCACGGTCGAGGGCCGGGCGTCGCCGTGCTCGGCGATCCAGCGCACCAGGTTGGCGTGGAACGGCGCGTCCCAGTCCTGCTGGATGTTGTTCAGGTCCCGGTTGCCGCGCAGGAACGTCACCGCGCCGACGACGAGACCGGCCAGCACCCCGCCGCCGATGAGCAGCTGGTCGCGGACAGAGCGCGCCGGCCGCTCGTCCTCTTCCCAGTCGGGATGGCGCCGCCGCGTGTACCTGGCCACGGCGTAAGCCAGCCCGAAGCCGACGGCGGACACCACCAGCGTCCAGAGCGCCACGTTCAGCATGGTCCAGCGGATACCGAGGGTGCCGAGCACCGGGACACCGATCGCGACGACGCCGAAGGTGAGCAGGGGCGCGGCACCCGCGAGTGTCCAGCCTCGAAGCCGGATCGCGGCGCCGAACAGCAGGCCCGGCAGCCAGAACGCGAGCATAACGAGGAGCACGTTCATCGAATTCGCTGTCCCAATCTCACCGGCGCCCGGCACCGTCCTGTCCGATTCGGCCCGGTGGGTCGCACCTTACTGGGCCGCTATGAAGACGTTTCAGCGGCGCCCGGGGTTGTCCCCGGGGCCTTGCGGAGCACGAACGCGACCACGACCGCGAGACCGAGCGTCGGCGCCACGGCCAGTGCGACGACCGCGCGGAACACGGTGTCACCGGGCAGGAACAGCAGGAACAGAGAGGCCGTTCCGGTGACCACGGTCCAGGTGATCAGCACGAGACGTGCCTGCGTCCTGGCCACGAGCACGGCCGTGAGCAGCTGCATCGGCACCAGCACCACCGAAGACCAGACCAGCCCCGCGACCGACCAGCCGTCGACGTCGTAGCCGGGGCCACTGACGAACCGCACCGCCCACGGACCGAGCCACAAGCCGACCAGCGCGCCGAGCGCGGCGAGCGCCAACGAGGCCACGACGCCGAGGGCGAGCACGCGTTGCAGGCGGTTCCGGCCCTCGTCGGTGGTCGACAGCCGGACGACGAACGGCACGACCAGTGACTGCACCGGTCCGATCAGGGTCAGCGGCAGCCGGGCGATGACCAGCGCGGCGAACAGCGCGCCGACCCTGGCACCGTCGTCACCGGGGGCCAGCAGACCGACCAGCGCGGGGTAGCCGGTGATGACCGCGGACGTCAGCGCGGCGCCGACCAGCAGCATGCCCATCCGGCGGGAGGTGACACCCCAGCCGTCGCCCTCCGCTTGCGGGTCGATCAGACGGCGGGCCGGGCGGGCGAACAGCAGCCAGGCGAACGAGCCGGCGGCGACCGCGATGGCCAGCGTGACGACGTTGTAGGCGACGGCCACGAACAGCACGCCGAGGACGAGCGCCCGTACCGCCGGTTCGGCGATCACGAGCAGCGAGAAGGGCTTGACCTTGTGCTGTCCGATCAGGAGCCCTCGGGTGCCGAACTGGAAGGCGAAGGCGACACCGCCGACCAGCACGATCAGCCCCAGCGTCCAGTCACCGCGGAACAACCGGTCGTTGATCGGCGGGATCAGCAAGGCCAGTGAGAAGACCGCCGCGACGACCGCGCCGACGGCGACCGCTCGCAGCGCGGGGCGGCCTGCCCTGCCCCCGTCCAGCGCCGCGACCGCCGACTGGCGGGACAGCTCCTGTTCCAGCGGCGAAAGTGTGCTGCCGAGCCCCATCAGCAGACCCCAGAAGGTGACGAAGACCGCGTACTCCTGCGGGGGCAGCAGGCGCTGGCAGGCGACGGTCAGGACGTAGCCGAGACCGATCGACACGAGCAGCGAGCCGCCGAGGCTGCCCGCCGTCGTCCGGCCGCTCCGCGCACCGGCCTTCGCGCCCGCTTCCTCCACGCCCGCGGAACTCATCGGCGCCGGAGCCTGGCCCGGACGGCCATGGCCAGGCCACGCAGGACACCGGCACCGAAACCACCGGCGAACACCGGCAGCAGCTTGGTGACCGCCTTGGCCTCCGGGCCGGTCGCGCCGCACTTCTTCACGACTTCACCCGCCGCGACGGCGCCGAACACTCCGGCGGCCAACGTCGTCTTCGGCTTCTTCTTCGCGAAGGCGAGACCGGCCACTCCGACGGCCAGCGCGCCGAACAGTGCGTTGCGGGCCGGGCCGGGCGAACCGATGTAGGAGTCCACATAGGTCGTGCCGCGGAAGTAGGCCTGCTGGGCGAACTTCTTGAACGAGTCGCGCCCGTTGTAGACCGCGTTGAATTCGGGGGCCAGCCAGATCCGCTCGCGTTCGGCGATCCAGCGCAGCATGCGGGTGTCGTCACTCGCGAAGCGAATGTCGTCGAAGAGGGAGACGAATGCGGTGATCGAACCTTCGAGAAGTTCACGCCGCGCGCAGAAGAATGTCGTCCCCTTGGGATAAACATCGAATTCCTCGATGCCGTAGGACGTCAACCGCGGATTCGCGAAATACGCGCGCCAGGGAACCTTCACGAGTCCCGCCATGAAACCGGCGTACGGATTGTTCTCGGAGGCGACGTCGATGTGACCGTTCCAAACCGCGCGCTCGGGGTGGTCCGAGAGCTGTTCGCGCAGGAAGGTGAGGCTGCCCGGGCCGATGATGACGCGGCTGTCGAGCAGCGCGATCCACTCGCCGGACGACTTCGCGATGCCCGCGCCGCGCGCTTCGAAACGGCCTGAATTGGCCTGGCTGAGCACGGTGATGCCGTGCCGTTCGCGCAGCTCTTCGAGCTTCACCGGGGTGGCGTCGGTGCTGCCGTCGTCCACGACGACGACCTCGATCGGCCAGTCCGCCGCCTCGGCCGAAGCGAGCAGCGCGCCGACACTGCGTTCGATCCAGTCCTGTTCGTTGTAGACAGGGATCACGACACTGAGCGAGGGGACGAGCGTATTCGCACTCACGGTGCCGAGGCTACCCGGCAGCCCCGGCGGTGGGTCGGTCAGTATCCTTGGGCCCTCCGCACCCGACTCGAGAATGGGCACTCACGGTGATTTCCTTCATCCTCGGCACCACCGCGGAACTGATCAAGATCGCGCCCGTCTATCACGGGATCGTCGAGCGCGGTATGCGGCCGAAGATCTGGTTCACCGCGCAGCACGTCGACGAGGTGGCCGACGTCGTGGCCGACCTGAACCTCCCGGAACCCGATCTCTGGATGGTGCCGCGGGACAAGGCCCACAATCTCGAGTCGCCCGCGCAGGTGCCGGGGTGGGCCGCCCAGGTGCTGCGCACCGCGTGGAGCCGCCGGGAAGAACTGCGTGCCGAGCTGACCGCGGACGGCCGTCCGCCGCTGGTCCTCGTGCACGGCGACACGTTCACCACGCCCTACGGCGCGCTGATCGGGAAGCGGATCCTCAAGTCGCGGGTCGGGCACATCGAGGCGGGCGCGCGATCGGGCAGCATCCTGTCGCCGCTGCCCGAGGAGCTCAACCGCAAGATCGCGGCGAAGGTCGTGGACATCCACTTCGCGCCGACCTCCCGTGAGGTGAACAACCTGCGGAACACCCGCGGCGTCGTGATCGACACCGAGGCGAACACCGCGATCGACTCGATGCGCCTGGCCATCGGCCAGCCGCTGGTGGTCGAGGACCTGCCGGAGAAGTTCGGCCTCGCCACCCTGCACCGTTTCGAGCTGCTGTCCCGGCCGGACAAGTACCGCGAGGTGCTGGAGATCCTGCGTGAGGAAAGCCGCAAGATGCCGGTGCTGTACATGGCGGGCGCGCCGGAGCGGGAGAAGCTGCGCGCACTCAAACTGGAGCACCTTTTCGACGACCGCTTCATCATCCGGCCGAAGTTGCGGTACCTGAAGTTCCTGCCGCTGGTCGCGCGCGCCGAGTACGTCGTGACCGACTCCGGCGGCCTCCAGGAGGAATGCGGCTACCTCGGCCTGCCGTGCGCGGTGCACCGCAACCGCACCGAGCGGCACGTCGGCATCGGCGCCAACATCGAGCTCACCGAGATGAGCGGCGACAAGCTGCGCGACTTCCTCGACACCTACACCTCGCGTCGCGGCGACAACTGGATGGACAAGTACCACCCGTCCGAAATCGTCGTGAACACGCTGGCTCAGCTCGGCTACTGCTGAGCCCTCCGGCCACGCGCTCCAGGCGCGTGGCCGGTTCCGCCCGCCTCAGTCGGCCGACGCGTCGCAGGCCGTGATCCGGTACAGCTTGAACGTGCCGCCCTGGTCGATCTGGCGGAAGCCCTCGCCGGTCGGGTAGGTCAGCCCGTCCCACAGGTTCCCTCGCGGGATGTCGTTGGTCAGCAGGTAGCGGACGTTGAGCCTGTCGGCGATTTCGCAGACCCGCGGATCGGTCGCCGCCTTGCTGAGATTGCGGGCAAGGTAGATCTGGTCCGCGGTGAGCCTGCCGATGTTGAGCTGGGGGAACAGCACCTGGCGACCGCTCAGCGCCATCACCACGGGGCTGCCGTTGTACGGCATCTGGGCCACGATCGTGCCGGGTTCGGTTCGTTCGCCGATCCGCTCGAACAGCGCGTGTTCCTCCTGGTTGACGAGCGGATCGACCTTGGGATACGCGCTCAGCACCCGGTTGCGGTGATCGATGAGATTCAGTCCGCCGGTCGCCACCAGCGCCAGGACGACGACCACGGGGAGCGCGGCGGCGGAGGCCCGTGCGGCCATGACCCGCCGGTGCTCCAGGAAGCTCACCGACGAGAGCCACGACCGGACCGCGGCCACCACCGCGATGGTCCCGATCACCGCGAGCGGGACTCCGGTGATCGGGATCATCGCCGCGAGCCGGTGGGAGTCGGTGTACCAGAAGCCGGTGAACACCCGGCGCCCCGCGCCCGGCACTCCCGCGGCCAGCACGTAGAGGCCGACCGAGATGGCGTGCGAGGCCACCAGCCACCGCCGGAACCGCTGCCTGAAGCACGAGACCGCGCCGATGATCACGAGGACGGCCAGTATCCAGCCCGCGCCTCGGCCGTTCGTCGCCCCGGTCAGTGCCTCACCCAGCGCGTGCGAAGGTGACTCGAACGGCGGCGATTCCGCGTTCATGGTGCCCGAGAACAGCCCGGATTTGACGACCACCAGCCAGTAGCCCGGAGCGGCCAGCACGATCGGAGCCGCCATCAGGGCGGCGGTACCACGACGACCGGCCCGGTACCGCCGGATCGACGCCCTGGCGAACCCGACGAACACCACCGGCACCGCGACCGCCGCCAGGCTGATCACCGCGTTCGGGTGGGCGATCGTCACGGCCACGCCGAACATCGGTACGAGCAGCCACGCCCGGCCGCGGCCGATGGCGTCCTCCGTGGCGAGCTTCGCGACGGACAAGAGGGCGGCCAACGCGGCGGGCACGAGAGAAAGGCCCAGCAGGTTGGGCCAGAGGATCCCCCAGCCGAGCATTTCCCACGGGAACGCGCCGAAGGCGATGCTCATCAGACCGGCGAGCCCCAGCGCCGTCCGCGACGGCCCGGCGAGCTGCCGCATCAGCAGGACACAGCCCAGCGGCCAGATGACCAGCGCGATCGAGATCGACAGGATGTTCGCGGCCGCCGGCACCGACCCCCCGGTGATCATGACGAACAGCGAAGCCAGGTCGTGCCAGGCCGCCGGGTAGAACCCGTGGGCCCGGCCCGGCACGCCAAGGGTATCGATCATGAGCGTGGACGCGTCGCCGGTATTGAGGATGTTCGCGATCGCGTTGTAGTGGAACGCGGAGTCCTCGGTTTGGATCAGTTCTTCGGGGCCGCGGATCGACAGGCGCACGGTGAGCGCGCCCAGGAGGGCGGCTCCGGCGAGGCCGAGAACCGAAGCGCCGACGACCGGCCAGCCGTCGCCCGCCGCCGGCCGCGGCAGCCGCTTGCGGAGCGGGACGACCACACAGGCGACCACCACCGTCAAGCCGGCGAAGACGCCGAGCACCGGCAACGGAGACCAGGCTATGCCGAGTTTCGACGCGGCCATCGCCGTCAGCACGACCACGGCCACCACGACGACCGGCGCGAGTGCGACGGCCGTCAGACGGCGCAGGCCGAGCAGGTACGTGATCGGCAGACCCGGCAGTACCAACAGCGACGCGCACAGCAACACGGCAGGTATCGCGGCAAGCCAATCCATGGCGGAATTCCTCGCTTATCGGCCCTGACGCACGCATCCGGATACACGGCGAACTGTCGCCGTCCGATCGGCAGGCCGACGCAGATTTTTACACACGGCGGCAGGCACGGGTTTACCGGGATCTTGCCTTTCACGCAGCGTGGCGACCCGAGTACGACCTGGCGGACCCGCCTGGCCGGAGCGCCGTTGCCTGCCGAGCCCGCCGGTCCGTGTCCTCCGCGAATACCGCTAGCAGTTTCCGAAGTCGCCCGGCGGAACCCAGGGCGTACCCGGCCAGAAGATCCGGCCCTGTGGCCGGTATTGCTTACCCATCACGTTGTCCCAGCTGGTGGGGCCCATCTGGTGGTCGAAAGGCTTGTAGCGATTCCAGATCTGGTGCTTGCGGTCCCGCCAGTAGCCGCCCACATTGTCGGGGAAATCGGTGATTATGTAACCCTGGTATTCGTCCCTGCGGACCACCGTGTTGCCGGCACCGTCGACGTTCGCGTCGGCGACGAGGATCGCACCGGCGACATGGTCGACGTTGTCCGCCACCCCGTCACGCCGGCGTTCCCGGTGACCGATGGTGCTCTGCGTCCGCATGTAGTCGGGCCCGACGTGGTCGATGATCGACCTCACCATGCCGACGAAAGTGGCCTTGGTGTACGCGGGGCGGTGATCGATCGGCCGGGCCACATAGGAGTCGTCCCGCACCATCCGGTAAAGGTCCCCGCAATTGTCCTCCGGCCCGGCGGCCGCGTGGATGTAGGTGAAGACGAGGTGCACGTTCGTCCCGTTGAGGTGATTGACGGCGACGGGGTGACCACCGAACCGCATTTCCTCGTAGGTCCACGCGTTCGGCACCCGGGCCGCCTCGGCGTAAGCGGCGCGCACACCTTGGATCCGCGTGTCCGCGTAGTCCATACCGCAGGGGTGGTGGCTTTCGCAGGGCAGCTCACCCGCGGTGAGGTAGGTGACCCAGACGTTGTAGCCCGCCTGGATGTCCGACGCGATGTCGGGGTTCATGAAAAGCAGGTCGTCGTCCTGGTGCGCCGCGAAACTCAACGTCGTCGTGATGTCGTCGGCGACCGCGGCCGGGCTGTGCGTCGCGACGAGTGTCGCCGCGATCAGTGCCGCCGTGACCGCGGACCGCGCTCTTCGTGCTCTCATGACGTCTTTCCTCTCGGTTCAATGGTCATCGGCCCGTCCGGGGCAGATGGCTGACGCGCGTGAAGGCCCCCTTCCCTCGGCTGAGCCGAGGGAAGGGGGCCTTCACGCGCTAAAAGCTAAAGCGCCCGCCGGCCCGAAAGCGCCCGGCCCAGCGTCAGCTCGTCCGCGAACTCCAGGTCACCGCCCATCGGCAGACCGGACGCCAGCCGCGTCACGGTCAGGCCGGGGAAGTCGCGAAGCATCCGCACGAGGTACGTCGCGGTCGCCTCGCCTTCGGTGTTCGGGTCAGTCGCGATGATGATCTCGCTGATCTCCGCGCCGCCGATCCGCGCGAGCAGCTCCCGCATGCGCAGCTGCTCCGGCCCGATGCCGGACAACGGGTCCAGCGCGCCGCCGAGCACGTGGTAGCGGCCCTTGAACTCGCGCGTCCGCTCGACGGCGAGCACGTCCTTCGGCTCCTCGACCACGCAGATGACGGTGAGATCGCGGCGGGTGTCGCGGCAGATCCGGCAGGTCTCCTGCTCCGAGACGTTGCCGCAGACCTCGCAGAACTGCACGCCTTCCTTGACCTTGCCGAGCACTTCCTGCAGGCGCGCGATATCCGCGGGATCGGCCGCCAGCAGGTGGAAGGCGATCCGCTGCGCGCTCTTGGGACCGACGCCGGGCAACCGCCCGAGTTCGTCGATCAGATCCTGGACGACACCCTCGTACAAGCTAGCCGCCGAGCCCGGGGAAGCCGCCGAGATCCGGCATCCCGCCGCCGAGGCCGCCGGCGAGCGGGCCGAGCTTCTGCTCGGTCAGCTTCTGCGCGTTGGCCGAAGCGTCCCGCACGGCCGCGACGACCAGGTCGGACAGGGTCTCGACGTCGTCGGGGTCGACCACCTTGGGGTCGATGGACAGCGACTTGAGCTGGCTGTCGCCGGACACGGTCGCGGTGACCAGGCCGCCGCCGGAAGTACCGGTCACCTCCGTGTTGGCCAGCTCTTCCTGGGCCTCGACCAGCTTCTGCTGCATCTGCTGGGCCTGTTGCATGATCTGCGACAGGTCGAAGCCGCCACCGGGTTGCACCATGATCCGATCGGTCCTCTCCTGGAAAATCCCGTGCCGCCTACCAGCCTAGCCGTCACGCGTGTGGCACCGTGGGCGCCGTGCGACGACGGCTGGGCCTTGTGGTGGCGATCGGATTGACGCTGTTCACGGCGTGCGGGGTGGACACCCCCGCGTCATCACCGTCGAGTCCGGCCCCGCCCGGCACCACGACGGTCCTCACCACGCTTCCGCAGCCGAGTCCCACGACGAGCGCGCCGCCTTCGAGCGCGCCGCCGCCTACGAGCACGCGGCAGCCGAAGACGGGCAAGGTCGTCGTGCTGGATCCCGGGCACAACGGCGGGAACTCCGGCAAGCCGGGCGAGATCAACCGGCAGGTCCCGGCGGGGCGCGGGAAGACAAAACCGTGCAACACCACCGGAACTTCGACGAATTCCGGCTATTCCGAGCACGCGTTCACCTGGGACGTCTCGCAGCGGATCTCGCAGGCGTTGGCGGCCAAGGGAATCCGCGTCGTCCTCACCCGGCAGAGCGATACCGGCGTCGGGCCGTGCGTCAACGAACGCGCCGCGATCGGGAACGACGCGCAGGCGGACGCGGTCGTGTCGATCCACGCGGACGGCTCGAATTCCGCCGGGGCGCACGGTTTCCACGTCGCCTACTCGGCCCCGCCGCTGAACGCCCAGCAGGGCGAGCCGTCGGTGAAACTCGCGACGGCGTTGCGGGACGGTCTCCGCGCGGGCGGCTTCCCGACGTCGACGTACCTCGGGTCGAACGGGCTCGCCCCGCGCGCCGACCTCGGCGGGCTCAACCTCTCGACGCGGCCCGCCGCGCTCGTGGAGTGCGGGAACATGCGCAACGCCGCCGAAGCGGCGGCGATGGCGAGCGAAGAAGGACGTCAGCAGTACGCCGCCGTCATCGCGAAGGCCATCGAGGACTACCTCGCCGGGTCGTGAGTGGCAGCAGTGGCCGCAGGTCCGTGAGAGTCGCCGCTCTCGTCCCAGGTACACCAGTGACCACAACAGGCACAGCGCCCGCGCGTGAAGGACACCTTGCCCAGTACATGAAGGCCCCCTTCCTTGCGCCAGGCGCAAGGAAGGGGGCCTTCATGTACTTCTGGCGGGCACCGGCGCTCCGATACCGAGCCCACCGAACACCTAGAGAGTGTGGCGATTCCGGTTAGGGCTTGAGCAGCGCCGGACTGCCGGTGATCCCGACGGAGCCCGACCCGGTTTCCGGCCGCGTCCCGTCCAGGAGTTCCACGGTGCCCGGGGCGGACAGCCGCGCGGCGCCGACGGGCGCCCACGCGATCCGGAACTCCTCGCCGTCCCGCTCGAACCGGCATTGCCACAGGTTCTCCGGCAACCCGGCCCGCGTGCCCGCGCCGCAGGAGCGGACCTTCGCGCCGTCGAGCCAACGGCCGAGCCGTCCGACGTGGGCGGCGGCGCGGGTCGGCGGCCCGCCCGCCGGTTGCAGCACGATCGGCACGCGGTCGCTTCCCCAGTTGTAGAAGTACATCCGCTTGAACCGCGCGTAGAGCCCGGTCAGGAAGAAACGGGCGGCGTAGTCCGCGGCGACCGCGGGATCGACCGGCGGTTGCAGCGGGACGTCGAAATCGGTGCCGGTGCTCCACAGGTTCGCGTGCCCGTTGGTGCGGTGGAAACTCCGCTCGACCTCGTCCGCGAGGGCGAGCATGGTCTCGGGCGGATCCGCCATCCGGCCCGGGTGCAGTTTGACGGCGGCGGCGTCGCAGCTTTCGTAGCCGCGGAGTTCGCCGAACCGCTCCAGGACCAGCCGGGCCGTGGGATCGCCGAGCTGCCCCATCGACGGGCAGACCACGACTGCGCCGGGATCACCCGCCCTGATGATCCGGCTCGCCCGCCGGACCATCTCCACCAGCCGTTCGACCGGACCGGTGAAGTACTTGGGGTGGTTGGCCATGTCCCACAGTTCGTAGGACTCGATCCGGCCGCGGTACCGCTCGACCACCTTCCGGACGAACGTGTCCCAGTCCGCGAGGTCGTCGGGCGGCGCCGCGCGGGAGCCGTCCGGGTAGGCCGACGGCGGTCCGCCGGGTGCCGCCCAGCCGGGTGTGCCGCCGAAGACGAACAGCACCGGGAGCCCCGCCCGGCCCGCGCCGTCGACCAGTCTGTCCAAAGTGGACCATCGCGGCCTGCCGCGCTCCGGTTCCAGGTTCTGCCAGCGGGTCCCCGAATCCCAGAGCCGGACGGCGCCGACCCCGAACGACGGCATCAGCCCGGTCTCGCTGTTCGCGGTCACCCCGAAGAACTCCTTGCCCACCGGGGCCGGAAGATCCGTCCACATCGGGGCGTGGAACGTCCGCGCGACCGGCTCCGCCGCCGGCACGGCGCTCGCCCCGACCAGGGTGACCATGACGAGCGAGGCCACCAGCGGCCACCATCCGATCGGATGGCGGGTCTTGGGCGCCGTCACCGGAGCGGGCGCGGGAGGCGCGGACGCGACATCTCCCCGTGCCGCGTCCGCGCGTTCCCACAACCGGAAGAGCGCCGCCAGTTCGTCGCGCCCCGCGTCGCAGGCCGTCGCGATCCGTTCCAGTGGCCCGAACGCGGCCGGGACACTGGCACCGCTGCAGTAGCGGTGAACGGTCGAACGGCTCAGATGCGCCTTGGCGCCGATCCGTTCGTAGCTGTGGCCGCTACGCCGTTTCAGCCCTTCGAGCAGTTCCGCCAAGGCCCGGCCGTGTCCTCCCCCTGCCATGGATCCCTCCCCGCGTGTTGCCTACCAAGCGTCACCGACGGACCCCGCGACGGCACACCCCTTTTCGTCCCAGCGAAAACATCAGCGGCGCGGGACCTCCCGATGACGTCTCACGCGCCGGTGTCTCCGCAGGTCGGTGCCGGGTTTCCGTCCCAGCCTCCCGGAGTGGGCCGAATGGCTTGTCTCGGCACGTCCGGCACGTTTGAGTTACCGGCGGAGAACAAAATGCCGTCTTGAGGGGGACGAGGCATGACTCTGCGGATGATCTTCGATCGCAAGGATCTCCAGGGGATCCGGATAGCCGAAGCACCCGACCCGCTGTGGGAGCTGGTCCTCGGTTCACATCAGCTGAGAGAGGACCGCCCGTCGGCCTGGCGTCAGCAGGTCCGGCTGAACCTGCGCCAGAACGAAGAAGCGGCCCGATCGCTGAAGACGCTGTTCACACTGGTCCCGCCGAAGGGGAACTTTCCCGACTTCCTGACCCCGCCCACCTCGGCGGGTTCCTTCGAAAGCGGGCTCGAAGCGGTGGCGTGCACGCCTCGCGGGCGGCTGTGCGCCGACCTCCGGACCGTGTTCACCGGCGCGGCGCCGAGCTGGGTGAAACGGCTCGCCGACGGTGATCGCGAGGAGGTCAGCGGGGTCGTCGGCGCGCTGCGGGACGCGTACGGCCTGGTGGTCGAGCCGTTCTGGCACAGCATGCGCGAGACCGTCGCCGCCGACCGCGCGCGCCGGGTCCGCACGCTGGCCACCGAAGGCGCGGGGGCGATGATGCGCGGTATCCCCGGCGTCCGCGGCTGGGACGGCGAGGTGCTGGAGATCGCGTATCCCCGGGAACGGACCGTCCATCTCGACGGCCGGGGGCTGACCTTGATCCCGAGCCGGTTCTGCGCGAACACGCCGGTGACGTTCATCGATCCGGCGTTGCCGCCCGTACTGCTCTACCCGGCAAGGGTGACCGGCGCCCACCCGGCGGACGTGTCCCCCGAACTGGTGGCGCTTCTCGGCCGGACCCGTGCCGAAAGCCTCGGCGCGCTGCGTGTCCCGCGCACGACCAGCAAGCTGGCCGCCTGCCTCGGCACGTCGATCGGCACGGCCAGCAAACAGGCCGCCGTGCTGCGCGAGGCCGGGCTCGTCACCAGTGCCCGGCAGGGCAGCGCGATCCTGCACCACCTCACCCGGCTCGGCACGGCACTGCTCACCGGGGAACTCCACGAAGGGGCCGCTCCCTGACGCGTTTCGTCCTCTGAACGCGGTAGTCGTCGGTACGAACCACCGCATCCAGAGGACTACTTGCGCTCGTCCAGGGGGCGGGCGTTGAGGTGGTCGGCGAGCAGCTTCCGGGCGATCTCTTCCGGGTCCTGCTCGGGCGGGAGCGGCGGAGGCGGCGGGGCGGGGCTCGCGTCCTCGTTGTAGAGGTCCTCGTCCTCCTCGACCGGCTCGGGCGGGAGTGGGATGTCCGGCTCGGAGGTCGTCACCTTCGGCCGCTGGGGCTCCGGCTTCGGCGCGGGCGGCGCGGGAGGGGCGGCGGGCGCTTCGGCGGACCGGCGGGTGAAGGACCGTTCCGGCGCCGGCGGTTGCGGCGCGGCCTTGGGAGCCGCGGCCTGCCGGGCCTGCGCGGCGCCGTGGACGCAGCGGACCTGCCAGTCGCCGCCGAAGACCTCTTTGAACGCGGTCGCGACGCGCTCGGCGTTGTGCGGCTCGGAAAGCCGCCGGGCCAGGGGCTCGGCGCTGTGCGTGAGCGTGACGGCGTTGCCCTCGACACTCACCACGCTCGCCTGGGTGAGCATCGCTTCGGTACTGCGGCCGCCCGGGACCTTGCGGATCGCGGCGAGCACCTGCGGCCAGCGGCCGCGGATCCCGTCCACGTCCGTCGATCCACCCGAAGCGGCGGCGGGCTCGGCCGGAGGCGGGGTGGGCGCGGACGGGCGTTGCGGAGCTGGCTCGGGCCGCGCGGCGGGCTGGGGAGCGGCCTGCGGGGCGGCTTGGGGAGCCGGTGCGGCCTGCTGGGCGGGCGCGGCGGCCCGTTGCGACGGCCGCTGGAACTCGCGGACGGGCTCACCCGCCGGAGCGACAGGGGCAGGCGCGGACTGTGCCACCGGGGCCGCCTGCGCGGCTTGAGCGGCCGGAGCCGGAGCGGCGGCGGCCGGAGCCGAAGCGGCACGGCGTTCGAGCCGTTCGAGCCGGGCGAGCAGCGCGTCGGTGCCCTCGGCGACCGACGGCAGCAGCATCCGCGCCGTGAGCAGTTCCAGTACCAGCCTCGGCGAGGTCGCGCCCCGCATCTCCAGAAGTCCATTGTGGACGATGTCGGCGTAACGCGAGAGCGTGGCGGGCTCCAGTTTGCCCGCCTGCTCCTTCATCTTCTTCAGCTCGTCGTCCGGCGCGGCGACCAGGCCGCGTTCACCCGCGTCCGGCACCGAACGCAGCATCACCAGGTCGCGCAGACGGTCGAGCAGGTCGGTGGCGAACCGGCGCGGGTCGTGCCCGGCCTCGGCGAGCCGCTCGACGGTGCCGAACACGGCGGCCGCGTCGTCCGCGGCCAGCGCGTCGACCATGCCGTCGATGAGCGCGACGTCGGTGACACCCAGCAGCGACACCGCGCGCGAGTAGTCGACGCCGTCCGGCCCGGCTCCCGCCAGCAGCTGGTCCAGCACCGACTGCGTGTCCCGCGCCGAACCGCCGCCCGCGCGGATGACCAGCGGATACACCGCGGGCTCGACCGTCGCGCCCTCGGCGGCGACGTTGCGTTCCAGCAGCTCGCGCATGGAGCTGGGCGGGATCAGCCGGAAGGGGTAGTGGTGCGTCCGCGACCGGATGGTGGGGAGCACCTTGTCCGGCTCTGTGGTCGCGAAGATGAAGATCAGGTGCTCCGGCGGCTCTTCCACGATCTTCAGCAGGGCGTTGAAGCCCTGCGTGGTGACCATGTGCGCCTCGTCGATGATGAAGACGCGATAGCGCGAGTCGGCCGGGGCGTAGAAGGCCCTGTCCCGCAGCTCGCGGGCGTCGTCGACGCCACCGTGGCTGGCGGCGTCGAGTTCGGTGACGTCGACGCTGCCGGGGCCTTCGGGCGCGAGGTTGCGGCACGAATTGCACTCGCCGCATGGATCCGGCGTCGGGCCCTTCGCGCAGTTCAGCGACCGCGCCATGATGCGGGCGCTGGACGTCTTGCCGCAGCCGCGCGGGCCGGAGAAGAGGTAGGCGTGGTTGATGCGCCCGGCGGCGAGCGCCGTACGCAGCGGATCGGTCACATGCTCCTGCCCGACGACCTCGGCGAAGGTAGCCGGACGGTACTTTCGGTATAGAGCTAGAGCCACGCGGCGAGACTACCGGGAGGGCACGACAGGTGAGACCGGCACCGACCCCCGGCAGGTATCCGGTCCGCTTCGGCACCGCCGAACTACTCCGGGACGCCGACCGCCCCAACGCCTGGATGATCTCGGTCGACGGCGTCGCCCAGTCGCACGTCAACCTCGACGACCCCCAGGATCTCGAGTTCGACTACATCCGCCGGATCGCCGACGTCGTCGACTGCCTCGGCGAAGGCCCGCTCGACGTGCTTCACGTCGGCGGGGCGGCCTGCACGCTCCCGCGCTACATCGCCGCGGCCCGGCCGCGCTCACGGCAGCTGGTCTTCGACGCCGACGGCGAACTCGTGGCGCTCGTCCGGGAGCAGCTGGGCCTGAAAGGGTTGAAGGTCCGCGTCGGCGACGGCCGCGAAGGGGTCTCCGCCAGGTACGACGCTTCAGCCGACCTGGTCATCGTGGACGCTTTCGAACGCGGAATCCTGGCCGGCGGGCTCGCGACCGTCGAGTTCACGAACGAGATCGCGCGCGTCCTCCGCCCGGCCGGGACCTACGTCGCCAACGTCTCCGACGGGCCGAACCTGCCGTTCCTCCGCCGGTTCCTGGCGACAGTGGCGAGTTCGTTCCCCCACCTGGCGATCTTGGCCGAGCCGGGCGTTCTCCGGGGCCGCCGCTTCGGGAACATCGTCGTCGCCGCTTCCCGCGTCGAACTGCCGGTGACCGAGATGACCCGCCGGGCCGCCTCATCCGCCTACCCGGCGCGCTGCGTCGCGGGAGAGGACCTATCGCAGCTCCAGGGCAAAGCGAAACCCATCGCCGACGCGGAAGCCCTGCCGTCGCCTGTGCCGCCGAAGGATGTCTTCGGGATCTTCTAGCCCCAAAAAAAGGGGATCCCGCGCACCCGTCAGAGCTTGCTTATCCTTGCTGCCTTCCGGCCCTGGGGAGGTTCACAAGATGGACGCCGCGCGGGATCCGAGGACCAGTGTAGTCACTCCCGTCCCGGCATGGAGGACAGTGGGGGGTATGAGTACTCCGACCTGGGCAGATGTCCTCAAGGCCGCCGAGGCCGTCCACCCGTTCGTGCGACACACGCCGCTGCTGCGCGCCGAGGTCGACGGGCGGCCGCTGGTTCTCAAGCTGGAGCATCTGCAGCGGAGCGGATCGTTCAAACTGCGGGGCGCGGTGAACGCGCTGGTGAGCGGCCCGTTGCCGGAGCGGGTGCTGACGGCGTCCGGCGGTAACCACGGGCTGGGCGTGGCGACGGCGGCTTCGCTGCTGAATCTGCCCGCGACGGTGTACGTGCCGGAGTCGGCTCCGCAGGCGAAGACGGCTCGGATCGAGGCGGCGGGCGCGAAGCTCATCCGCCACGGAGCGACGTACGCCGAGGCCGCCGCGAAGGCGCTCGAAGCCGCCTCCGAGCCGGGTACGCGGTACCTGCACGCGTACGACGATCCCGACGTCGTCGCCGGTCAGGGCACCGTCGCGGCCGAAGTGGTCCAGGACGCGCCGGACGTCGACGCGTTCTTGGTCGCGGTCGGCGGTGGCGGGCTGGTCGCGGGGACGTCGCTGGCCGGGTTGCCGACGTTCGCCGTCGAACCGGAGCGGTGCCGCGCGCTCGACGCGGCGCTGGAGGCGGGCGAGCCCGTGGATGTGGAGATCGACTCGGTGGCCGCGTCCGCGCTGGGTGCGACCAGGATCGGGAGTGTCCCGTTCGCCGTGCTCCGCGATCGGGTGACGTCCGTGCTGGTCAGCGACGCGGAACTGCTCGCCGCGCGGGACCGGCTCTGGGACGAGTTCCGTCTCGCCGTCGAACCGGCGGCCGCGGTCCCGTTCGCCGCGTGGCTGGCCGGGCGGACCGAGGGCGAGCTGCCCTGCGTCATCCTGTGCGGCGCTAACAGTGACTGGACGCCCTGAGCTCGACCCGGAACTCCGTCCGCCCCGGACGGCTGGCGACCCCGACCCGCCCGCCGTGCGCGGCGACGACGGCCGCGACGATGGCCAGGCCCAGTCCGGTACTGCCCGCGGCCCGCGAACGCGAGTCGTCGCCGCGGGCGAACCGTTCGAAGACCTCCGGGAGGATCTCCGGCGGGATACCCGGCCCACTGTCGACAATGGACAGTGTCACCGTCGAGTCCACTATGGACAATGAGGTGTTGACCTCGGTCCCCGCCGGGGTGTGCGTGCGCGCGTTGCCGAGCAGGTTGATCACGACCTGGTGCAGCTGATCCGCGTCGCCGAGGACGGTGATCGGCTCCGGCGGGACGTCCAGCAGCCATTTGTGCTCCGGCCCGGCGACGTGGGCGTCGGCGACGGCGTCCGCGACCAGCCGGGAGAGATCCACCGGCTGGTGCACCACCGGGCGGCCCGAGTCGAGCCTGGCGAGCAGCAGCAGATCCTCGACCAGACCGGTCATCCTGGTCGATTCCGATTCGACCCGGCCCATCGCGAACGCGATGTCCGGCGGCACCTCGGAGCCGGAACGCCGGGTGAGTTCCGCGTAGCCGCGGATGGCCGCGAGCGGCGTCCGGAGTTCGTGGCTGGCGTCCGCGACGAACCGGCGCACCCGGCTTTCGCTGGCCTGCCGGGCGGAAAGCGCGTTCGAGATGTGGCCGAGCATGCGATTGAGCGCGAACCCGACCTTCCCGACCTCGGTCCGCGGATCGGTGTCCACTTCGGACACTCGCTCGGACAGGGCGACCTCGCCGCGGTCGAGCGGGAGTTCGGCGACCCTGGTCGCGGTGGCGGCCAGGCGATCGAGGGGTTTCATGGTGCGCCGCACCGTCACCGCGCCGAGCGCGCCCGCCAGCAGGATGCCGCCGATGGCGACCCCGCCGAAGATGAAACCCAGGTTCCACAAGGTGTCCGTGACGTCCTTTGTGGGCAGTCCGGTGATCGCGATACCGCCGTTGGACGCCTGTTTGGCCACCACGCGGTACTCCCCGAGCGATCCGAGGTCCACGTCGGTGGGCTTGTCGGTCGGTGTCGACCGCAACAGGGCCGAGAGCTGGGCCGGGCCGATCGGGTCGTGCGGGAACGGGTCGGCGACCTTCGCGTCGTAGCTGGACCGCAGCACCGCCGCGACCACCCGTCCGTCCGGGAGGATGTTCACGAACAACGAACCGGTGCTCTGGCCGTACGCGCGCAGGCCTTCCGGCACCCGTTCCCCGCCGGGGCGCCCCGGCGGCGGCGGACGGCTGGCGCGTTCGCTGGTCTCGGCGATCCGCGCGTCGAGCTGGTCGATCAGGAAGTCCCGCAGCGCCAGTTCGGTCACCACGCCCACCACCAGGCAGACGAGCGCGAGCAGCCCCGCGACCTGCGCGATCAGCCGCCGTCGCAGGGACCAAGGCCGCCTACCCCGCGGGTTTGAGGACATACCCGGCGCCGCGCATCGTGTGGATCATCGGTTCCCTGTCGGCGTCGATCTTCTTGCGGAGATAGGAAATGTACAGCTCGACGATATTGGCCTGGCCGCCGAAGTCGTAGCTCCAGACGCGGTCGAGGATCTGCGCCTTGGACAGCACACGTTTGGGATTGCGCATGAGATAACGCAGCAGTTCGAACTCGGTCGCGGTCAGTGGCACCAGATCGCCGCCGCGGTGCACTTCGCGGCTGTCCTCGTCCAGGGTCAGGTCCCCGACGACGAGCATCGATCCGCTCGGCCCGGCGACCCCGCCCGCGCGCCGCAGCAGCGCGCGCAGCCGCAGCGCGACCTCCTCCAGGCTGAACGGTTTGGTGACGTAGTCGTCGCCGCCCGCGGTGAGCCCGGCGATCCGGTCCTCCACCGCGTCCTTCGCGGTCAGGAACAGCACCGGCAGGTTCGGGACCTCGGAACGCAGGCGCCGCAACACTTCCAGGCCGCTCATATCCGGCAGCATGACGTCCAGCACCACCGCGTCCGGCCGGAATTCCCGCGCGACGCGGACGGCTTCGGTGCCGTCGGCGGCGGTGCGGATGTCCCAGCCCTCCATGCGCAGCGCCATCGACACGAGTTCGGACAAGGTCGCCTCGTCGTCGACGACCAGCACCCGCACGGGGCTGCCGTCGGCACGGCGCAGGCCGGCCTTCGCGGAACCGGACGAAGGGACGTTCACACTGGTCATGCTGCCATCCTGCGCGGCCCCGATGAGGCTTCTCTGTGTCCCGCCTGTGCGTTTCCTGTGAACGATCACCCTGCCGGGGAGCGAAACACAGCGCGTGCCCACCGGCGGCACAGCTTCCGCACAGCGACGGCGCCGACCATGGCCGCAACCGACCACACGGAGGCGACCAGATGACCGAACCGACCAAACCCGCCGCCCCCCCGGCGGCCGAGCCCGCCACCTGGGGCGCGCCCGCACCGGCGGGTGAACCGAAGAAGACCTGGTCGGGTCGCAAGACCGCGATCGCGGCCGTGGTGGCGGTGGTGATCGCCGCGGGCGGCGGGGCCGCGATCTGGGCCGGAACCGCCGCGAACGGCGCCGTACAGGGCGGGATGATGGGCGGCCCAGGCGGCGGCCGGGTGCTCATGGGCCCTGGCGGCGGCATGCCGCGCGACGCGCTGCACGGCGACTTCGTCGTCTCGGACGGCAAGGGCGGCTACAGCACCGAACGGATGCAGACCGGCGAGATCACCGAGATCAGCGCGACGTCCGTCAGCCTGACCAGCAAGGACGGCTACAAGCAGGTCTACACGATCGACGCGTCGACGAAGAAGACCGGTGATCCCAAGACCGGCGAGACGGTGACGGTGAACGCGAAGGTCACCGGCGACACCGCGACGGTGCTGAGCATCGGCAAGCCCGCGCAGAACCAGCGCGGCGGGCCGCCGGACGGCCAGCGGCGTTACTGAGCCACGACGGCGAGCAACGCGGCGGCCGTATCGGCGGGTTCGTGTCCGGAGGTGTCGAGGACGACGCGATCGCCGCCGGAACGCCGCATCCGGGCCGCCTCGGCGACCGCGCGCGCGGCCACCCGGTCCCGCACGCCGGGTGGCGCGCCGCGTAGCTCGTCGCCTGCCAGCAACGCGGACTCGCCTTCGGCCCGGCGCCGGACCCGCTCGGTGAGCGCCGGTTCGTCCGCGTCGAGGTGGACGACGGTGACCGCGTCGAAGACCCGGCGATGTTCCGGGCGGAATTCCCGGGCCACGACGATCAGCCGCTTCGCCCCGGCGTCGCGATAGCCGCGCCAGACGGCGGACAGATGTGCCGCCTCCAGCGCCGGATCCGGACCGGGGTGCGCGAACCCGAATTGTGCGAGATCGACGTACGCGACGGGCAGGTCCCGCTCCCACAGGTCCCGCAGCGCGCTGAACGCGGCCGTCGACTTGCCGACCGCCGTCGGGCCGGTCACCACGGTCACCGGCCCTGGCTGCGGCCGGCCGGGGTCCGGCGGCCGAACACTTCCGGCGTCCACGGCACAGCGGTGGAACAGCGCTTCCACCGTGTCCTCGGGCCGCTGCCCGGTCGTGTCCAGTTCCTCGCCGAAACCGGCGCGGTCGTAGGCGTCCGCCACCGCGAAGAGGTCGGGCAAGGCCGCGGCGGGTGACCCACGGCCGAGAAACCGGCTCTCGAGCTCGCCGCGATCACACGTCAGGCGGACGAGTGTGAGGTCGAAGTCGCCGCTCTCGATGTACGGCTTCGCCGGGTCCACCACACCGGACACGACGAGCTGAGCGACACCCCGCGCACGCAGGATTTCCAGTACCCGCAGCAGGTTGGCCGCCTTGATCGCGTGCGCGGCGTCCCCGCCGCCGGGCGGCGGGCCGATGAGGCCGAGCTGGTCGATGTCGACGTACGCGACGTTGCCGCCGGCTTCCACGATGCGGCGGTACAAACCCCAGGCGGTGGTGGATTTCCCTGCACCCGGCGCGCCGGTCGTCCAGAGCACGGGCGTCTTCGCGGTCCCCATGGCTTTCGATCTTAGGAACCCCTGTCCAGCGAAATAGGGCAGAGTTGGGCGCGTGCGGGACATCAGTGGTTCGCTGGCGAGGCAGGCCTGGGCGGTCGCGGCCGTCTGCCTGGTCGCCGACGCCGGGCTGTTCCTCATCGCCGGACCACCGCTTTCGCTCGGCTGGCAGGCGTGGGTGGTGCTGCTGGGCGGAATCCTCGCGAACGTCGCGCTCGCCGGGCCTTCGCGGTATTCCGGCTGGGTTTCGGCCGCGCACGGCGTGCTGCTCACCGCCGCGCCGCTCCTGCTGTACCCGTACGACCATTACCTTCAGGCCACCAACGCGGGTGTGCTGATCGCCGGTTACCGCGCGGGCGCTTGGCTTTCGACCAAACCGGCGCTGGCCGCGCTGGCGGTGATGCTCGCCGGGCTCGTCGCCTGCAACCTCATCCCGGCCGACCGGGACGACCGGGACTGGCGGCTCCTGCTCATCGAAGTCGGCGTGAGCGGCCTGCTGCCTTGGATGGTCGGCCGCTACACGACCGCGCGGCGCGCGTACATCGCCGATCTCCAGCGCGCGGAGGAACAACGGCGACAGCACGAGGCCGAAGCGGTCCGCCGTGCCGTCGCCGAAGAACGCACGACGATCGCCCGCGACCTGCACGACGTGATCTCCCACCACGTCAGCGCGATCGGCGTGCACGCGGGCGCCGCGCGGCTCGGGCTGCCGGAGGGCGAACCAGCTGTACGACGTTCGCTCTCGGCGGTCGAATCGTCGAGCCGGGCCGCGATGGCCGATCTGCGTCGTCTGCTGGATCTGTTGCACGGCAAGGAGAACGGCGACGCGCAGCGGCAACCGGGGCTGGACAACCTCGACGAGCTGCTCGACAACCTCCGCACCGCCGGGCTGCCCGCGCGGCTGACGAGCCACGGCGGGCCGCGGGAACTCCCGGCTTCGGTGGACATCGCGTTGTACCGCATCGCGCAGGAGGCGCTGACGAACGCGCTCCGGCACGGTTCCGGCGGGATCGTCGAGATCGATCTCGCCTACCGGCAGACGGAGGTGGTCCTCACGATCACGAACGAGATCGGCCCCGCGAACGCGGCGGCCGAGTCGACGAAACGCGGCCTCGCCGGGATCCGGCAGCGGGTCGCGTTGTTCGGCGGACAGGCGGAATGCGGACCGCTCGACGACGGCACGAATTGGCGGGTCCGCGTCGGTTTTCCTTTGGAGGCACAGTGATCCGGGTTCTGCTCGCCGACGACCACGCGATGTTCCGGTCCGGTATGCGCGCGGTGCTGGACACCCAGGCGGACTTCGAATGCGTCGGCGAGGCGGCCGACGGACGCGAGGCCGTCGCACAGGCGGCCGCGCTGCGCCCGGACGTCGCCGTGCTCGACGTCCGGATGCCCAAATTGGACGGTCTGGCCGCGACCGAGGCGATCATGTCCGCGCCGGGGAACGACACCCGCGTCCTCGTGCTGACGACCTACGACTCGGACGAGTACGTCTACCGCGCGCTTCGGGCCGGTGCGAGCGGGTTTCTGCTGAAGAGCCTCGCCCCCGAAGAACTCGTCTCGGCCATGCGAGTGGCCGCGCGCGGCGACGCGCTGATCGACCCGACGGTGACCCGGCGGCTGGTCTCGACCTTCGCCACCAGCATCGAACCCGCGGCCGCCGAACCGGCGGAACTGGAACGGCTCACTTCACGCGAACGCGAAGTCCTCCTCCTCGTCGCCGACGCATCCAGCAACGCGGAGATCGCCGCGCATCTGCACGTGGGCGAGGAGACGGTGAAGACCCACGTCTCCCGGATCCTGGCGAAGCTCGGGCTACGGGATCGAGTGCACGCCGTCGTCTACGCCTACCGGAACGGTCTCGTCGGCGGACGGTGATCGGTTCGCCCGGCGGGGCTCCCGGTGCCAGAATCGCCGCAGGGCACGTCGAGGCGGGGAGCTGTGGATGAAACGCTGGGTCACGCTCACGGTCGGGCTGGTCTTCCTGCTGGTCGGCGGCGTCTGGGTGCTCCAGGGCGCCGGCGTGCTGACCGGCAGCTTCATGACCGGGCAGAAACTGTGGTTCCTGATCGGGCTGGTCGCGTTCCTGATCGGGGTGGTGCTGGTTGCCGCCACGGCTCGTCGGACGCGCCGGGCGCCCACTGACGACTAGCCCGGGCGTTCGCGGCCGCGACACGCGTGATTGAGGGCGTAACTCACGTGATTGAAGGCGCAACACGCGTGCTTGGAGCCGTAACTCACGTGATCGAGCGGCGAACTCGCGTGCTCGACGGGCGGACTCACGTGATTGGGCGGCGAACTCGCGTGATTGGGGGCGCAACTCGCGTGATTGGGGACGTGACTCGCGTGGTCAGGCGAGCTTGAAGGTCGGGTAGCCGGGCGCGATCTCCAGCAGCTTCTCGTCGGACGCCTTCGCGTCGACGCCGTCGAAGAACACACCGACCTCGAACTTCCAGCGCTTGAGGTACGCGCGCAGGATCTCGGGCTTCTCGGCGTCGGCGAGTTCGGTGTAGGTGAACGTCTCGGTGCGGCGCCCGACGGTGAGCTGACCTTCCCCGGCCACGCGCAGGTTCCGCACCCACTGCGTGACACCGCGCGGCGCGACCAGGTAGCGCTCGCCGTCCAGCTTCAGCAAGTTGACCGGGACCGAGCGCAGTTCGCCACTCTTGCGGCCGCGGACCGAAAGCACCCGGCTACCCAGGACGCTGACGCCGAGCCTCGTCAGCTTGAGCACGAATTCGTTGAACGCGCTGGTCGCCTTGGCGGGCTTGAGGTAGCGGGTCGTGGCGGCGGAAGCGGTGGTGGTCATCTCGTCTCCTCGAAGTCTGGGCGAGAGCAGTGCTCTCCGTTAAGAGCAGTGAACACCAGAGCAGTGCATCATGTCAAGAGCAGTGCTCTCGTTTAGGTGCGATGCTCTATGGTGAGAGCATGGCCGCCACTCAGACCGCACGGGAACGCGCCCGCGCCGAGCTCACCCGCGAGATCAAGGACGAAGCCCGCCGCCAGCTCGCCGAAGTCGGCGCGCTCGGGCTCTCACTTCGAGCGGTGGCACGAGAGCTGGGCATGGTCTCGTCGGCGCTCTACCGGTACTTCTCCAGCCGCGAGGAACTGCTGACCGCGCTGATCGTGGACGCCTACAACGCGGTCGGCGAAGCCGCGGAGGCAGCCGACGACCCGAAGAAGACCGCGCTGGAGCGATGGGAGTCGATCTGGCACGCGGTCCGCGCCTGGGCGAAGGCGCACCCGCACGAGTACGCGCTGATCTACGGCTCGCCGATCCCCGGCTATCAGGCCCCGCAGGACACCGTCGCCCCCGCCGGCCGGGTGGCGTTCGCGCTGGTCGCCGTCCTGCGCGACGCGAACCTCCGCGTCGAGACCGAGGTCGGCGAGATGCCCGCCGCGCTACTGCGCCAGCTCGACACCCTCGCCGGGATCCTCAAGATCAACCTGGGCCCCGAGACGGCCTCCCGGCTGATCATGGCCTGGACCCAGCTGTTCGGGATGATCAATTTCGAGCTGTTCGGCCAGTACGTCGGCTCGGTGGATCCGGCGGACGACTTCTTCGCGCACGGGGTCCGTCAGATGGCCGAGTTCACCGGGATCAGGATGACCGGCTGAGCGCGGTCCACGACCGCATCAGCAGCTGGACGGCGTCCACCACGTCCTCGTCTCCGGTCCCCTCGGGGCTGAGGAAGCGCTGCAACAGGAGGCCGTCCTCGAGCGCGTGCAGGATCAGCGCGAGAAAGGCCGGGTCGGCGGGCGGTTCGACGCCCCGCGCGGCGAGTTCGGTCCGCACCGACGTCTCCAGCAGCGCCCTTGTCGACTTCTCGCCTTCGCCGACCAGCGGGCGCGCGTCGGGATTCCGCAGCGCGTAAAGGGCCAGCTCGGTGCGCAGGGTCAGCCAGCCGGCGAGGTGCTCGGCGCGCTCGACGTTCCACGCGCGCAGCCGGTCCATCATCTCGGCGAAGGAGCTGACGCCCTCCCTCAGCGCGACGACCTCCTCGGCCTCGCGCTGGGTCCGGCGGCGCAGCAATTCGACGACCAGCTCGTGCTTGCCGTCGAAGTTGCCGTAGAAGGCGCCTCGGGTGAATCCGGCCCGTTCGGCGATCTGCTCGACGGACGTGCCGTTGACCCCTCGTTCGGAGAACAGCTCGGCGGCCGCCGTGAGCAGGCGCTGCCTGGTCTGCTCGCGGCTTTCTTCCCGCGTCAAGCGTTTAGCCGTCACACGGCGATCTTAGAGTTCGGTGTTCGCCTTCCGGCCGGTCAGCCACACCCCGCCCGCGAGGACGGCGACGGCGACCACGACGGCCACTGCGGTGAGCGACCACAACGCCTGGCTCGCCAGGAACGCGGCGACGGCGCCGAAGAGGACGGCGACGAGGAGCAAGGGGGTGGTCCGGACGGCTGTGGCGGCGGGGACGGTGGCCATGGGAGCTTTCCCTTCGGGGTGGGGCGCGGAACACTCGGTTTCGCGGATGGGACCGCGCCGGGTCGGTGGCCTTACGCCAAGTGGGGCACGGATCACCCGTCCGGGCGAGATATCGGCGTGGCGGCTAGCGTCACGCCGGGGACGACATCGAGGGAAAGGCGGCTCGCGGTGGAGAAGTGGGCGGAGCAGGTCGGCAGGATCCGGGTCATCGGAACCGGGGTGATGGGCCGGGGCATCGTCCAGCTCGCCGTGACGGCGGGACTCGAGGTCGAGCTCGCCGACGCCCGGCCCGACGCGGTCGGCGAGGCCATCGAGCAGGTCGGCGCGATGCTCGGCAAGCTCGCCTCGAAGGGCAAGATCACCGAAGAAGCCGCCGAGTCGGCGAAGGGCAGGCTGATCGCGGCCGAGGGCCCGCTGGCCCCCGCCGACGGCGTCGACCTCGTCATCGAGGCGGTGCGCGAGGACCTGGAGATCAAACGCACGCTGTTCGCCGAACTGGAACGCGTCTGCGGGCCGGACACCGTGTTCGCCACCAACACCAGCTCGCTGTCGGTGACCGAAATCGGGGCCGCGCTGACCGATCCCGGCCGGTTGCTCGGCCTCCACTTCTTCAACCCGGTCCCGCTGATGCGGCTGGTCGAGGTCGTACCCGGCGCGCGGACCGCCGCCTGGCTGCCGCCGGCCGTGACCGAACTCGTCCGCGGCTGGGGACACGAACCCGTCCTCGCCCGCGACGCGCCGGGTTTCCTGGTCAACCACGCCGGCCGCGGGCTGGGCACCGAGGCGCTGCAGATCCTCGCCGAAGGGATCGCGAGCCCGGCCGAGGTGGACCGCGTCGCCCGTGACGTGCTCGGCCTGAAACTCGGCCCGTTCGAACTCCTCGACCTCACCGGTCTCGACGTCTCGCACGCCGTGCTCGAAAGCATCTGGAGCGGTTTCCACGGCGAACCGCGGCTGCGGCCGTCGTGGCTGACGCGTCCGCGCGTCGCCGCCGGGCTGTTCGGGCGCAAGAACGGCGAAGGCTTCTACTCCTATGTAGACGGACAGCAGCAGGTCGAGCCGGAACCGGCCGCGCCGGAAGCCCCGGCCACGCCGGTGTGGGTCGACGACGAACGGCTCGGCACGCTGCTCTCGTCGGCGGGCATCCAGGTCGTGCACTCCGCGTACCCGGACACGGTCCTGATCGTCAGCCCGATCGGTTCGTCCACTGTGGACGCCGCACGCGCGGCGGGCCTTCCGGCGGAGCGGGTCGTCGGCGTCGACCCGCTCGGCGGCTACGGGAAACGCCTGACGCTGTCGGTCCACCCCGCGCTCGACCCGGCCGCCGGCCGCACCGCGTGGGGCGCGCTCGCCGCGACCGGCCTGCCGGTGACCGTGGTCCGCGACGGTCCCGCACCGATCGCGCAGCGGCTGCTGGCGTCGATCGTCAACACCGCCTGCTTCATCGCCGGACAGCGGCTCGCGACACCGGAGGACATCGACACCGCCGTCCGGCTCGGCCTCGGCTACCCGCGCGGACCGCTGACCTGGGGCGACGAAGCAGGCGCGGAGCTCGTGCTGCGGGTGCTGCGCGGGCTCGTCGCGAGCACCGGCGACCAGCGCTACCGGCCGAGCGCCTGGCTCACCGAACGCGTCGCGCTCGGCCTGCCCCTCACCTCGACAGGCACCTCACCGGGCGACCTTCTCCGCTGAGACCCCTACACGCGAGTTGCGCCCGCAATCACACGAGTTCCGCCTTCACACATACGCGCCGTTGACCCACGCAAGTACATGAAGGCCCCCTTCCTTGCGCCTATGTACAGGAAGGGGGCCTTCATGTACATAGGCACCGCGACCATCGCAAGTAGGACGACGAATTGCGGCGTCGGGACGACACGCCTACCGGCCGAGAAGCACGCGAGATCACCGGCGGTCGGTCACCGCGCCGGTGCTGCCGTTCCAGAACACGTACCCGCCCTGGAAGTTGTTCTGCCGCCCACCGGAGACGGAGAACTCGTCCGTCGTCGGATACCTCAGGTAGGACCTCTCCCAGCCGAGCGCTTGCCAGCGCTGCCTGATGGCGCCGTAGACGGCGTGCGCGTCGGTCTGCATCGTCCAGTAGACCGATCCGCCCTTGGTGAAGTGGTTGTACCGGCCGATCCCGTCCGGAGTCGCGGACTCGTCGGTCGACGGGTATCCGAGGGGACTCCGCTCCCAGTCGAGTTGCTCCCACTTCGCGCGGATGCGGCCCCAGATCGCCTTGGCGTCGGTCTGCGCCGTCCAATAGATCGACGCCTTCTTGCTGAAGTGGTTGTAGCGCGCGACACCGTCCGGCGTGCCCATCTCGTCGGTGCTCGGGTAGCCCAGCGGACTGCGCTCCCAGTCGAGCGCGGCCCACTTCTGCCGGATCCTGCCGTAGATCGCGTTCGCGCCGGTTCCGACGGTGTAGTAGATCGACGCCTGGATGACGCCGGGCCAGACGGGGAAGTGGTTGTACCGGCCGGCACCGTCCGGAGTGGACAGTTCGTCGGTCGCGGGCGGGCCGAACTTCGCGTGCCCGCCCAGCGCGAGGTACTTCTTGAGGATCTCGCCCTCGATCTGCTGCACGCCCGTGCCCTTCGACCAGTACAGCCGCCCGCGCTCGTAGGCGCGGAAGCGGACCGTGCCGTCGACGGCCTCGGACGCGACCGGCGCGCCGAGTCGTTGCGCCAGCGCGGGTTCGTCGCGGTAGCGCTTGTCGATCGGGGTGATGTAGTTCGCCGTGAGCGTCTGGTCGGCGGCGCCCATGGTGATGCTGGTCAGCCGCCCGGTGGCGCCGGTGGACCAGCCGGTGAAGGTCGACGCGCCGTCCGCGGCGACCTCGGCCGCCTGGATCTCCACCGTCGCGCCTTCGACCACCATCGCCGAAGCGGCCCCGCCTTCCGGCGTGATGCCGAGCGCCGCGGCGACGTTGCCGGTCAGGGTCAGGCGGTGTTCGCGCGGCTTCGCGACGTAGGTCTTCGAGACCGTGACCCCGGCGCGGTCGGTCGCCGACGCGGTGAACTCCAGGTTGGAGTCCGTGTGGTCGGTGAACGGCATGGCGAACTCGGGGCCGGTGCCGCTTTCGGCCGGATGCGCGTGGCAGACCGCGTTCTCCGGGCAGTGCCGGACCAGGGTGGTCCAGGTGACCGGGAGTGCGCCGTCCTCGGTGTCGGTGACGGTCGCGCCGACCTCGACCTCCTCGCCGACCGCGAACAGGCTGCCGCCGGGGTCGGTCATGGTCAGCTTCGGCGAATGGTTCCCGGGTGCCACAGCGATGTCCGTGCTCCCGAACGCCTGCAAACCGTCCTTCACTGTCAGTTTGGCGGTGAACTTCTCGGTCCCGGCCGCGTAGGTGTGGCTGACCTTCGCCCCGGTGCCGGTGGTGCCGTCGCCGAAGTCCCACGCGTAGGTCAGGTCGTCACCGTCGAAGTCGTACGAACCGCTGCCGTCGAAGGACACCGTGCGGGTTCCGGGGTTCGTCTCGGAAGTGGCGACCGCGACCGGCGCCTTGTTCCCGGTGGTGTAGCTGAGCCGCCGCAACAGACCGGTGTAGATGTCGGCGTAGACGATGTCGCCGTTGGCCGCGGCGAGGAACTTGACCGGACCCCCGATACCGGTGAACTTCGGCGGCGTCTCCTGCGCGCGGACGACGCGGCCCTGCGTGTCGTACTTGGCCGTCCACAGCTTCTGGGTGGCGTAGTCGCCGAAGAAGTACGCACCCCGGTATTCCTCCGGGTACGACTCTCCATTGTAGACAATCCCGCCGGTGACGCTGTTTCCGTTGTCGGGGCCCTGGCCGTGCTGGACCGCCAGCATCGGCGGGGTGTTCACGGCCGAAGCGCACTGCGGCATCGCCGAGTACCCGTCGGTCGGCTGGTTTCCCTCGAAGCACGGCCAGCCGTGGTTCGAGCCCTTCTGGACGAAGTTGACCTCTTCCCAGGTTCCCCAGCCGACGTCGCCTGCCACCGGAAGGCCGGTGGCGGCGTCGAGGCTGAACCGGAACGGGCTGCGGAAACCACTCGCGAACACCTTGGAGCGCACCGAGTCCGGGTTCGCGGCGGTGTAGTACGGGTTGTCCGGCACACCGGCGCCGTCGGTGGTGATGTGGAGGATCTTGCCGAAGATCTTGTCGAGGTCGTACGCGACGAGCGCGAACGGGTCCGCCGCGCCCTGGAACCGGGCGCTGTCGCCGATCGAGACCCACACCGTGCCGTCGGGGGCGGCCACGACACCGGTGATGCCGTGGACATCGGTGTTGCCGGGGCTTTCGATCAGGACCTTCTCCCCGGACAGACCGGTCGGTTCCGTGGTGCCGGACACCGTCCAGCGCGACGCCCTCAGCAGGAAGCCGCCGCCGGCCTGGCTCACCGCGCGAGCGGTGTAGATCTTGCGGGAAGTGGCGAAGTCGGGCGCGATCGCGATACCGGTCAGGCCGAGGTCACCGGAGGTGCGGACGTCGGTCAGGTTCGCGATCTCCCGGATCTGCCCGGTGGTGGAGACCCAGGCGATCTTTCCCGCCTTGCCGGTGGTCAGCATCGAGCCGTCGGGCAGGTAGGCGAAGTCGGTCAGGTCGTACGGAGCCTGCCCGCTCTGCTGGTCACGCAGGACGAAGCCGGGCGGCAAGGTGGCCGCCGCGGACGCCGGAGTGGACGTCAACGGCACCAGCAGGGTCGCTGTCAGCAACGCCACGACGGCGTGACAGAGCGCGCGGAATCTCGAAGGCATGCGAAGGCCCCTTCCCAATCGAACGTCTCATCGACGGGGCCTAGCTGGGCATTTCACACTTTCGAGTGACTTGATAGAACCGTGATCGCCACCATCGGTCGATCACCTGCCCCGTGGTCCGGCTCCAGGTGACGTAGCCGCCCTGGAAGCTGTTCTGCCGTCCGATGTGGATGCCGAACTCGTCCGGCGTGCGAGCCGGTGGCCGACGTCCAGTAGATCGAGGCTCGGGTTCATCCGCACTTCCCCATTTCCGGCGTGTCATGGTAGGTCGCCGGAGCCGGGGAAGTCATTGCCGCCAGGGGCTTTCGTTGATCTCAAAGCAAGCGAACCGCAATGATCGTCACGCGGTGGAGCGATCAGGCCACGACCTGTACGACGCCGCCCTTCTGCAGCATCGTGAAGTACTTCTGCGAAGCCGCCGCGGAAAGGTGGATGCAGCCGTGCGAGTACACCGAGAGGCTGCCCGTGTGGAAAGCGATACCCGGCAGGAAGAACACGGAGTTCGGCATCGGCGCGTCGAACTGCTTCGAGTGGTAGTTCTTGACCTTGGCCGAAACGTGGAAGACACCGGTCGGCGTGGCGTACCCCTTCTTGCCAGGGAGCTGCTTGACCGGGCCGTAGACGACCTTGCCGTCCTGCAGCAGCCACGTCTTCAGCGCGGAAAGGTCCACGCAGGCGCTCACGCCCGGCGAGGCCAGCGCGGCCTTGCAGGGAACGTCGGCGGCGTTCGGGGCGGGCTTGGGCGTCGGCTTCGGCGTGGGTTTCGGCGTGGGCTTCGGCGTGGGCTTCGGCTTCGAGGACGTCGGCTTCGGCGTGGAACTGGAGCTGCTCGGGCTCGGCGTCGGCGTCGGCGTCGGCGAAGACGTGGCAGGCGCGGACGTGGTCGTGGTCCCGCCGGCCGGGTCACCCTGAGCGACGGCCCCGCCGCCGGGCGCGCCGCCGCCCGAGTTGCCGGAACACGCGGTCAGCACCAGCGCGGTGGCCAGTGCGGTCACCCCCACCAGGAACTTCTTCACGACCCGTACCCCCGTTGCCCGTAGTCCGTCTGACATGGGTAAAGACGGAGCTCACCCGTCCGGGGTTGTTGATCGGAAGGTCACGATCGCGTCTCAGGGCACGCGGCCGACGACCCGCGCGTACATCCGGCCCGGATTGGCGCCTTCGTCCAGGTATCCGGGCAGCGGCGGCAGGTCCCGCGCGAACCCGGCCAGCCTGCCGAACAGTTCGTTCGCGTCGGCGGGGCGCCGTTCCGGGTCCTTCTCCAGCAGGTCCGCGAGCAGGTCGTTCAGTCCACGCGGGACACCGTCCACTTCGGCCGGACTCTCCTTGACCTGTTTCTCGAACACCGCGTACGCCGTCGGCCCGGTGAACAGCTGCCTGCCGGTCAGCATCTCGTGCAGGACGCAGCCCAGCGCGTACAGGTCGCTGCGCGGTCCGGCGATCCCGCGCTGGATCTGCTCGGGCGCCATGTACGCCGGGGTGCCCAGGATCTGCCCGGCGCGGGTGAACTGGGCGACGTCGGTCTCGCGCAGCATCGCGAGCCCGAAGTCGAGCACCTTCACGCTGCCGTCGGGGCACAGCATCAGGTTGGTGGGTTTGAGATCGCGGTGGCAGATGGACAGCGCGTGCGCGGCGGACAGCACGGCGCAGGCCTGCGCGGCGATCGCGGCCGCCCACGGCACCGGAAGCGGACCGTGTTCGGCGGCGAGATCGGCGACGGTCACGCCTTCGATGAACTGCATGACCTGGTACAGCCGCTCGTCGTAGGTGCCGAAGTCGTAGAGCGTCGGCGCGCCGGAGTGCTCCAAGGTCGCGAGGATCCGCGCCTCGCGGATGAACCGCTGTTCGAGTTCGGCGTCGGGACCGCCGGGAAGCCCGAGGAACTTCACCGCCACGCGGCGGCCGAGATGCCGGTCGTGGCCCGCGTAGACCGCGCCCATCCCACCCCGGCCGAGCGGCAGCTCGTCGAGTTCGTAGCGGTCCGCGATCAGCACCTAGTTCCCCGGCCTCAGTTGCCCCTCCGTCAGTCCGGCCAAGCCTAGCCTCACCAGCTCCAGGCCCGATTCCGCCGCCTCGCGCAGGGCGGCCTCGAAGGCGGCGAGCCGGGTGAACGCCTCCCCGTGGGCACGCTGCGTCTCGATCGGCAGACGCGGGATCCGGGTGCGCCTGAGGTCGATCCTGGTCGAGGAGGCCGGGGCGAGCTGCCCCGCCGCGCGCAGGCATCCGGCGAGGAACGCGGCGTCCAGCCGTTCGGGATCGGTGCGGTACTTCGACATCGTCGGCTCGACCGCGATCGTCTCTCCACTGTGGACGTAAGCGGGCACGGAGGGCGACGCGACGACATCGCCCTCTTCCACCGATTCCGGCACGGTGAGCACGCCGGACTTCACCAGCTCACCGATCGTGACGAACGACGGCTTCTCGTCGGACACCGCCAGCGACGGCAGTTCCGGCCGGATTCCCTCGAAATACCTTCGGACTTCGAGAAAGGCCTCGCCCGCGTGTTCGTCTCGATCCTGGTACCGCACGGGGGAAAGGTCGATCTCCTCGTCGAGCAGATCGATGATCCGGACCGCGCCCGGCACCTCGGCGCCGCGCAGGTGATCCCGCCACTGTTCCTCCACAGTGGACGGATCGGCCAGCAGGAGCACCCTGGACGGCGGCTGCTCGCCGGGCTCCGGCCGCCGCAGCAGCCAGAGATCCGCGCCGCCGACCGTGACCACGGCACGCAACGCCCCGGCCCGCAACAGGTTCCCGCGGATCCGCCGCCCGGTGCGGCGGCCGGCGGCGGCGGGCGGCATGCGGATCGCGACCAGCCCGCCGGGTTTCACATGCGCGAGGCAGTGCTGCACCCAGGCCAGTTCCGGCTCGCCGCGCGGCGGCTGGCCGTACACCCAGCGCGGGTCGCCGACGAGTTCGTCGTAGCCCCATTCCCGTTCGTTGAACGGTGGATCGCAGACGACCGTGTCCGCGAGAACTCCTTCGTAGGAGTCCATCGACAGGGCGTCCGCCCCGTACATCTCCATGTCCGCGCCCGCGAGCAGCAGCCGGTGCGCCGCGATGCACGAGGTCGCCGGATCGTCGACCTGGCCGAGCAGCCGGGTCCCGCCGGAGGCGAGCAGCAGTGTCCCGAGTCCGCACGCGGGGTCGAGCACCACGCCGGGCGTGGGTCCGACGAGCCGGGACATCAACTCGGCCACCGGCCCCGCGGTGACGGACAGCTGACGGGAGTGCGCCTCGACGTAGCGTTCGCACAGGAACTCGTAGGCCTCGCGCGCGCCCCGCTCGTCGGCGAACCGGTCCAGCAGTTCGAGCAGCTCGGCGTCGTCGTACCGCGGCGAGAAGGACCACGCATGCCGCCGTGACAGGTACGACCCCACCCGGCCGACCCGGTCGCCCAGCGCCAGATCGTCGCCGAGGTTCCGCAGCCGCTGCCAGATCCGGTCCCCGAGCGAGATCTCGACCGGCTTCCCCCGCTCACGCAGCCACTTTTCGACGGCGTCCAGGGAAAAGAAGGGGCTCGACGCCGTCCCGCCGACGGGCGGCGGAAAATCGCCGTAACGTCGACGCCAGTTGCTGACGGCGGCGCGGCCGACGCCGGCGATCCGCGCGATGTCCGCCGCGGTGACGGTGGCTTGCTCCTCCATCGCCGCATCGTAACCGACAGCGGACTATTCCAACCCTTTGTTTGTGAACTCAGTACACAGCTGCTTTACTGGGGTTCATGAGGTACACCCTTCGGTACGCCGCCGGCTCGGACGTCGGGCGGCGCCGCCAGGTCAACCAGGACTCGGTCTACGCCAGCACCAGGATGCTGGCCGTCGCCGACGGTATCGGCGGCCAGCCGCACGGCGAGGTGGCCAGCGCCGAGGCGGTGGGCGTCCTGTCCCGGCTCGACAAGGACCTGCACGGCTTCGACCTCGCGGACGTCGACCTGGTCGAGGTGCTCTCCGGCGGCCTCCGCGCCATCGACGACCGGCTCGCCGCGACGGCCGAGCAGGAGCCCGAGACGCGGGGCATGGGCACCACCCTCACGACCGTGCTGTTCGACGGCTCCCACTTCACGGCCGCCCACATCGGCGACTCGAAGGGCTACCTCCTCCGCGGCGGCACGCTTCAGCGCTTCACCCGCGACCACACGCTCGCGCAGGCCCTCGCGGACGACGGGCGCATCGACCCGTCGGAGGTCGAGGGGCACCCTCGCGGCTCGCTGCTGATGAAGGCGCTTCTGAGCACCGGCAGCGGCGAAGCGGACATCTGGACCTTCGAGGCCGCGCCCGGAGACCGTCTCCTGCTGTGCTCGGACGGGTTAACGGCAACGGTTGTCGAAACCGTTATCAAGGACGTCCTCGGCGCCTTCCAAGATCCCGCGGACACCGTCCCGAGGCTGATCGACCTGGCCAACGAAGGCGGCGGGCCGGACAACATCACCTGCGTCGTGGCCGACGTTCTCGCACCGGCACCCGCCTGAGCCCGCGAAGCCGCAAACGCAGGTCAGACCCGCCTTCGCGGGGGCGAAAGGGCATCCGGTAAAGTTCCCCACGGAGGATTGGCCGAGCGGCCTAAGGCGCACGCTTGGAAAGCGTGTTGGGTTCACGCCCTCGCAGGTTCGAATCCTGTATCCTCCGCCGTCAGCAAGGCCCCGGACGTTCCGACGTCCGGGGCCTTGTTGATTACTTAGCAGGACCTTCACTTAACAGAGTCAGTTGATCACGCTAAGTTTAATGGTGGTCGTTCCAGCCCCCGACGTCCCAAGGAGTCCGCCAAAATGGCCGGAGTCGAAGAGATCCGCGCTGGTATCGCGCTCGCGAACGAGAAGGCATCCGCGAGCATCGCCGCACTCCAGCAGGCAGCGCAGTCTCTCGAAGAAGCCCAGCTTTCGCTTTCCCAGGCCACCCAGGGCAGCACCCAGCACGAGGTGAGCCAGGCGCACGGGCTCCTCGCCGAGGCCCTGCAGGGCATCACCGGGATGCAGAGCACCATCCAGGCCGGCATCTCGTCGGCCGAGTCGTACTCGACCCGTCTCTGACATGTACCTCGAGGAGCTGCACCAGCTGCTGACGGCCGTCCAAACCGGCCTCGCCGACGGACGCGCCCACGCCGAGCGGGCTCGAAGCCTGCTCGAGGAGTCCAGGCGTGCCATTGTGGAACCCCAGGCCCAAGCCGTGCCATGGGTGCCGCCGCAGCTGGCGCAGGCCGACGAGGGAATGGAAAATCTCCTGACGCGCCTTTCCGCCGCTGACGACCTGGTCAGCGGCTACCAATCCCGCCTCTGAGATCGGCGAGCCGGTATGGGCAGCAAAGCGAGTGAACAGCGCAATCGCGTCGTTACGGCGCTGGAGCGGGTCCGGCACCAGATCGGGCTCGTCCTCGGCGCCGCCGCCGGCGCCCGCCAGTCCGCCGAGGCGGAACTGGCCAAACTGGAACTGGAACAGCACATAGTCCGGGTGGGGATGAACAACTCCACCTCGGAGCAGTACGCCGAATGGTCGCGGCATCCCGCCGCGAACGAGGTGTTCGGCCTGCTCGGCAGCGTGCGCGGCCAGTTCTACGCGGACTGGGAAGCGGGCCCGAACGCGTTGCGCGAACTCGTCGCGCACAACGCGCCGGGGCCCGCGAGCCAGCCGCCGGGCAACTGGCTCGGCCGCGTCGGCGGGAATCCCGGCATCACCGCGCCGGGGCTGTGGCGCGTCGGCTCGGCGACCGTTTCGGGCAAGGACGTCCCGCGCACGTTCGACGTCGCGGTGCCCCTGCTCGACGAGTCGCATCTGTCCATCACGTCGGCGCCCAAGACCAGGGCCGCGGTCGACGGGATCGTGCAGAACCTGTTGATGCGGATCCTGAGCACGTTCGAACCCGGCGCGGTCCGCGTCCACCTGTGGGACGTCGGGCAGCTGACCGCGATCCTGCCCGACCTGTACCCGCTGAGCCGCACGAGCGCGCTCACGCTGTACGACCCGGGACGGCTCGAAGACCTCCTCGACGAACTGGCGGGCCACATCCGCCGCATCCACGCGACCGGGATGCAGGCGGGGCACACGTCGCTGCGGGAGATCCGGCGGGCGAGCGGCCAGCGCGTCGAACCGTTCCGCGTCGCGGTGCTCTACGGCAACGGCGAAACCCTCGAACCGGAGCGCGCCCGCGAACTGAAGCGAGTCGCCACCGGGGCGCTCGCGGCCGGGATCTGCCTGATCCTGGTCGACGTGCCGACCATGCTGTCGACGTCGGTCGAATCGCTGAGCCTGCACGACGAGCGGCGCGCGAAGAGCAGCATGACCGGCCCCGACCTGATCGTCGACCTCGACCCGCCCATGCCGTCCGGGCAGGTCATCCGCGCCGCCGGACGGATCGCCGAGGCGCTGATCGCCAAGCAGGGCGGGCCCCGCGCGTTCGCCGACCTCCTGCCGACCGAACTGGGCAAGGAAAGCTCGGCGCGGGAGCTGCGGGCGCCGGTCGGATTCTTCGAGGGCGAGCCGGTGGAGGTCGTCATCGGCGACGCCAGCCCGCACGTGCTCATCGGCGGGCCGAGCGGTTCGGGGAAGACGAACTTCCTGTACTCGCTGCTCGGCAGCCTCGCGGCCCGGTACTCGCCGGACGAACTCGCGCTGTACCTGCTGGACTTCAAGGAGGGCGTGTCGTTCGCCGGGCTCGCGCCGGGACGGCGGGACGCCAGCTGGCTGCCGCACGCCAAGCTCATCGGGGTCAACGTCAACACCGACCGCGAGTTCGGCCTGGCGCTGCTGCGGTTCCTCGCCGACGAACTGCGCCGCCGGTCCGCCGCGGCGAAACTGCACGAGGTCACCAACCTCTCGGACCTGCGCGAACAGGACCCCGGCGGGCACTGGCCGCGGATCGTCGCGGTGATCGACGAATTCCAGTACCTGTTCGCCGGGCGCGACGGCGTGACGGCGACCGCGACCCAGCTGCTGGAGGACATCGCGCGGCGAGGCCGGTCTCAGGGCATCCACCTGGTGCTGGCGAGCCAGGACGTCGCCGGGATCGAGGCCTTCTGGGGCAAACCGGCGGTGTTCGAGCAGTGCACACTGCGGATCGCGATGCCGAAGGCGCGGCGCGTGCTGGCCGAGACCAACAACGCGGCGGTCTCGGCGCCGAAGTGGCACGCGGTGATCAACCACGATTCCGGGGTGGCGCACGGGAACCAGCTCGCGCACGTGCCGGACGCGAGCACCAAGGACGTCTTCAACAAGCTGCAGCACCGGCTCTGGGAGCAGTACTCCGAGTCGTTCAAACGGCCGCGACTGTTCGACGGCGCGCATTCCCCCGTGCTGGAACAGTTCCCGGCGTTCGCCGACCTGAAGCCGACGGACCGGCCGCGGGCATTGCTCGGCCAGTCCATCGACGTCGACGAGGCCGCCTGCGGGGTCGAGCTGCCGAAGGCACCGGGACGCAACGTCGCCGTCCTCGGCGCGGCCACCGCGGAAGCACTGTCCATCATGGACTCCGCCGCCCGGTCGCTGGCCCGCCAGTATCACTGCGAGTCGGTGGAGTTCGTGCTCTCGTGCCCGATCGAAGCGTCCGTCCCCGCGGTGGCCGAACTCGCCGAGCGGCTGCGCGCGGAGGGCCACCAGGCCACCCTTGTCGACGATTTGCCCGCCCGGGTAATCGATATCGCGGAGAATCTGTCCTCTTTGGACAAAGCGCGGGTACTGCTGCTGTACGGCGTCGACGCATCGATCCCCGCGCTGGAGGCAAAGACGCCCGGACAGCTCAAGAGCGGTTTGGACCAGCTGCGGGTGCTGCTGAAGCAGGGGCCGACGCACGGCGTCCACACCATCGGCTGGTGGCGCAGCATCGCCCGGCTGAAGGACACGCTCGGTTTCGCGGGCACGGACGACATCGGGACCTGGGCGGCGTTGGACGTCCAGGGCAACGAACTGTCGCCGTTCGCCGCCGGCCAGGTCGTGCACTGGTCACCGCGACCGGGCCGGGCCCTGTTCTTCGACCGCACCACCCACGGCGCCCCTGAGGTGATCATCCCGTTCCAGCGTCCGGAAGGGCTTCTCGATGGATGACGGCATCACCGCGGCCATGCGGTACAAGGAGATCGTCGGCCTCGCGCGCGCTTCGGCGGAGAACCTCCGTGACTGGGAGATCGGCCGCGCGGACGAACTCGAGGCCCGGCTCGCCGAGGCGCACCAGGCCGTCGCGGACGCCGCCGAACGCGAGCAGCGCGCCGTCGACCGGTGCACGCGCTGGTGGAAGATGGCGCAGCACAACGTCGAAGGACTCTCGTGGCTGCCCGACGACGAAGCCCCGACGCCGGTGCCGACCGCGCGGCCCGGGTACCTGGAGAAGTACCTCGAAGAGGTCAAGCCGAGCTACCAAGAACTCGTGCAGGCGGTGCTTTCCCTGGGGTGGCGCGCCAAACGCTCCTGACCCAGGCGTGTCGTCCCTTCAATCACGCGAGTTCGCCTCCCAATCACGCGTGTGCGCCGCCTGATCACGCGAGTTACGCCTTCAATCACGTGTACTCGATGGAGGGGACTCGTGACTGGACGGGCGACACACGTGATTGGGGGCGTAACTCGCGTGATTGGGGGCGCAACTCACGTGAAAGTTACGGCTTCGGCAGGTGCGAGCCGAGCACCCTCTCCAGGTAGTCCGCCAGGTCGTTGAACGCGTCCTGGACGGGGTTGCCGGCGCTCGGCCGGAACCGCAGCACCTGCGGGTCGTGGTCGCTAGCCTGCTTCGCGAACTCCGCGTTCAGGTGGACGACGTCGTAGTCGAGCCCGCGCGACGCCTTCGACGCCAGGATGTGGTCCAGCACCTGCGACTGGCCCTCGAAGACGTAGCTGTACCGCTCGTTCTCGGGCAGCGAAGCGATGACGTCCTTCAGCGCCCCACCGGCGGTCAGCGTCTGCACGGCGGGCGAGAACGGGTAGTCGTTGATGTCACCGGCGACCACGATGTTCGCGTTCTTGTCCGACGCGAGCAGCTTGTCGACGAAGCCGCGGAGCACGGTCGCCTGCTTGACCCGCTGCACCTCGGAACTCCGGACCGGCGGCTGATTGCGGCCGTGGGTCGGCTGGTCGCCGCCCTTGGAGTTGAAGTGGTTCGCGATGACGAACACGGTGCGGCCCTTGAAGACGAACTCGCCGGCCAGCGGTTTGCGGCTGGATTCCCACGCCTCGTTCCCGGGCTCGACCCGGCCGGGCGAGACGGTCAGATGGGTCTTGCCCCGTTCCTTGACGACGCCGACCGGAGTGGTCGCGTCGCCACCCTTGCGGTCCACAAAGGACACCCGAGCCGGATTGAACAGGAAGCCGACGCGGATGTTGCCGCCCGGCTGGCCGCCGTCCTTGCCGTTCTCCGGGTCGATCTGACGCCACTCGTAACGCGGGCCACCGGCGGCGACGATCGCGTCGACGAACTTCCGCAACGTCTGGTCGGCGGCGACGGTGCCGTCGTTCGTCGGCCCGTTGTTGTCCTGGATCTCTTCCAGGTTCAGGATGTCCGGCTTCGCCAGGTTGCCGACGATGGCCTTGGCCAGCTCGCCGAACTTCTCCGCACTGTCCAAAGCGGACAGATTCTCGACGTTGTAGGTGGCCACCGAAAGCTCACCACTGCGCTGGGCGCGGGTGCTCTCGCGCTGCAAGCCGTTGTCCTTGGCGGCGCCCAGCTTCGTCGCGAACAGCGTGTAACCGCCGAAGTTGCTGTACTCGACCGGGCCGGAGGTCTCACCGGTGAGGACGTCGCCGGTGTTGACCTTCGGGAACGGCTGCTGGGCGAACGGGATCAGCGACGCGACCTTGAGCACGCCGGTGTTGAGCCGGTCGTAGTCCAGGTACACGGCGCCGCCGCGGACGCTCGGGTTCTGCTTCGGTTTGGTGGTCACGTAAAGCTCGTTGAACGACGACGTCGGGCCGACGACGCGCGCGTCGGAGACGCTGACGATCTCGCTCTCGTGCGTCTCCCAGAAGTCCAGCGAGTACTTCGCGGGCTCCAGCGGCAACGGCTCGATGCTGCCGCCCGGCGCTGGGGCGACGGTGTCCGGGACCGTGTCCGGCGAGACGACGGTCGGGGCGGGCAGCGCGTTCCCGCTCGACTGGACCGTCCACTGTGCACTCGTCAGCTCGGTGAGCGACTGGTACGGCGAGGTCGCGGGAGCGTCCGGGTAGAACTCGCGGACGGTACCGGCGGCGGTCACCGCGTCGCCGACGGCCACGGCGGGCGTGGTCGAGCCGGTGAAGACGAACAGGCCTTCGCTGGTGCTCGGGTCCGCGTCGGGCGCGGTGTCGGTGATCCAGAACCCGCGCGCCGAACCGAAGCTCCGGATCGCGGTCACGACGCCGGTGACCCCGGCGACCTTCCGGTCCTTGAGCGGCGAGATCCGGGTGGTGCCCTGGATGTCGTGGATCTTGGCGTCGACGGGCGGCGGGCCGGTCTCGCCCGGCGTCTCACCCTTGCCGTTGGTCGGCGTGGGCACGCCGGAGGTGAAGTCGGCGGCGTTGTCGTCGGTGTCCGCGAGCGTCGTCCCCCTGGCGACGGAGGCGGTGTTGGACGGCGCCGGCGCCGGGGAACCCTCACGGATGGTGGCTGTCGAGCCGAAGCCGACGAGGTCCTTGATCCTGGGGTCGGCCGCGCAGTCGGCGGCTGTCTTGCAGGTCAGCGCCGTGGTGCCCTGGACGAGCGCGAGGGAACCCGCGGTCGCGGACAACGCCAGCGAGCCGGTGGCGTCCGGCGTCGGCAGCGCGACGGTGCCGCCCGAGCCCTTCGCCTGCGCGATGAGGTACCGCGCGCCCGGCGCGACACTGCCGGCCAGCGGCGTGACCTGCCAGCTGTTCCCCGACGCGGGCGCGTACTGGACGCTGAAGCCGTCGAGGCTCACGGCGGCCGTGCCGCGATTGGCGAGTTCGACGAAGTCGTTGGTCAGCGTGGCGCCCGAGTTGCCGCCACCGCCGTAGACCTCGGCGATCACGGCGTCGGCGCTGGGCGCGGCGAGCGCGGCCGGAGCGGAGACGCCGCTCACGACCAGGCCGGAGGCGACGGCCACGGTCAGGGCCCGTCTCCGGACGGCACGTCGGGATATGGTCACGCTGAGTCCCCTTTTCACAAGATCGGTCGAGGCATACTCCCCCGAACAAGTGAAATGAGGAAGACGACAAGGCAACGATTCGTCACCGCTAGCCCGTTCGGACCCTGGTCGTGCCGAGTTCACGCGTGAGAAGATCGACCTCCGCCGCCTGTTACGCACCAGGAGGCGTCTTCATGCGCAGACTGCTTTGCGCGCTCATCGCGGCCGGTCTCGTGATCCCGGTTCCCCCGGCGGCCGCCAAGCCACCGGAGAAGACCGCGTTCGAAGTGATGACCCCGGCGAGCACGGTCGCGTCGCGCACCGACCGGCGGCCGAACGCGGGCGGGATCTTCGACCCGGTCGCGCGCAAGACCTTCATCTCGTGGTCCGGCAAGGCCGCGGACACCTACGTCCAAGCCTACGACCACCGGACCGGTGTCTGGACGGCGCCGAAGAAGATCGCCGATGGCGAGTCCGATCCGCACAACTACCCGACGATGCTGCTGGCGGGCGACGGGCATCTGCTGATCTTCCGCGGCATGCACAACACGCGGACCGTGATCAGCCGCGCGCCACTCGCCCATTCCCTCGACGGCACCTGGACCGACGTCGAGGTCCCCGAGGGGGACGCGGCGAGCTACCCGATGCCGGTGAAGACCGTCGACGGCACGCTGTTCCTGTTCTACCGCGAGACCACGAAGGAACTGGATCCGGCGGCCGACTCCGACTTCCGCCCGATGAAGTACCTCGTTTCCCGCGACCATGGGAAGACGTGGAAGAACTCGGTGCAGCTGACCGGGAAACGGTGGGCGTTCGGGTCGCTGGGCCGGGCCGACCACATGGACGAGGTCTACGTCGGGCAGCTGCGGTACGTGCCGTCGCAGGGACGGATCCAGTTCGTCTACACGCTCGCGGGCGGCGGGCCCGCGCAGCACAAGCACGACGTCTACCACCGGAACGTCTACCACCTGTCGTTCGACGTCCGCACCCTGCACTTCTTCTCCGCGGCGGGCCACGACCTCGGCACGCAGGTCGACGACGCCGAACAGGAGCGGTATCTCAAGGTCGCCGAAACGCCGCTCGAACTCCCCGGCGGGCTCAAGTCGCCGGACTACATCCTGCAGGTCGGCACCCAGCGCGACGGCAAACCGTTCGTCACCTGGTTCCAGTTCGACGCCGCGGGCTCGCCGCGCGATTTCGCGGGCGCGTGGAACGGCCGGAACTGGGAAGTGCGCGAAGTCGCGAACGGACTCCGATTGCGCGAGATCGAACAGCTCAGCGGCAGCACTTGGCGCGTTTACGGAACCCGGGACGGAAAGCCGAACATCGAAACGTTCTTGCTCGAGAACGGGCGCTTCTGGCGGCCGGAAACCTTGATCACCACACCGAAACCGGTCCAGCGCGTCGAAGTGATCACCGGTTTCCGGGACCCGGCCCGCATTCTGGCGACCGGCGCGTCCAGTGCCCGTGACGTCTCCGTGGCCGACGGTGACATTTATGTCGCGGGAACCCCGCGGAAATAGCCCATTGGTGTTCCGCTGCCTTAAATGAACCTCAAGTCCGGGTACAACCCGGCATTCCCGGAGTTACCTTTGGCGACGTGAGCGAGGACACAAATCCTCGGGCTCACGTCGCCGGAGGAGGTGTCCGATGAACTGGCTCATCGTCGGTACGGCACTGGTCCTGCTGCTGAGCATCGCGCTGGCCGTCGACCTGCGCGACCGGAAACGCGGCGGACGGCAGGCGGCCCATTTCGGCGGAGCGCGGCTCGACGCCGTACTGCGCGAGGCCGACATGGCCGACCGGCACACGACCTTCTGACGCTCGCCGGGGAGGGCGAGCAGGGGGAACTGGGGGCGCACCGCCGGTGCACGGGACCCGTCGGGGGAGGACGGAGCCCGTACACCGGCGGTGCGTCATTTCCGCACTCGCGTGGTCACCTGCGTAACTCGCGTGACCAGAGGCGTAACTCGCGTGTTTGGAGGCGTAACTCAGCGTTCGAGTTCCTGCCGCGCCTTGTACTTCCCGATGAGCGACTTCGCACCGGCGACCGCCGCCTTGCCCGCGCCCTTCGCGCTCGCGGCCAGGAACGTCGTCCAGTCGAAGTAGTCGCGCCACAGCACGATCCGGCCGTCGCGCACTTCGAACGTGCCGCACACCCAGAACTCGGCCTCCCACGAACCGCGCCGCAGGACGTCGGTGCGCTCGGTCAGCACGATCGGCCCGTCGGCGGCGATGTGGTGGGTGCGCGCCTCGAACCCGCTGCCGTAGCGGGCCATGGCGCGCAACTGCTTCTCCACCGCCGAAAGGCCGCGGGCCGGCGGCAGCGGGACGTTCTGGTAGACGATGTCGATCGCCACGAAGCCGAGCGCCCGATCGATGTCGAACTCTTCGAGTGCCTGAAGGAAACCGGTCACCACTGTCTTCGGATCCGTCATGCCTGCCAAGGCTAATCCGATTTTGAACCGCCGGAAGGTCACAGCCGTATCACAGGAGGAGAGGGGCCGCTTTTCTTCTGACTACGGAGGTATCGATGCGACGGCGACTGCCGATGGCCCTGTTCGGGCTGGTCGTCTGGGTGCTCGCGGGCTGCTCGACGGCCACGGGCGCGGCACCGGCGGCACCGGGCGCCAACCAGGCCGACATCACCTTCTCCCAGCAGATGGTCCCGCACCATCAGCAGTCGATCCAGGTCGCGAACCTGGCCTCGGAGCGGTCGGCCTCGGAGTACGTGAAGGCCACCGCCGCCAAGATCGTCAAGGCCGAGTCCGCCGAGGTGCAGACGATGACCGGCTGGCTGCAATCGTGGAACGCGGCCGTCCTCCCCGCGGCGGGGCACGCCGGGCACGCGATGCCGGGGATGATCACCGAAGGGCAGGTTGCCTCGTTGCAGAACCTGTCGGGCGCCGAGTTCGACAAGGTGTGGCTCCCGCTGATGGCCGAGCATCTGCGCAACGGCGTCGCGATGGCCAAGACCGTGCTGTCGTCGGGCGAGCACGCCGAGACCAAGGCGCTCGCGCAGGAGATCGTGGAGAACCAGACGGCGGCCATCGACGAGATCACCGCGCAGCTTTCCTGACCCCCTGAAGGCCCTCCAACGCCCTCCGGTATTGTTCTCGGCGGTGGCGTGTCCGAGCGGCCGAAGGAGCACGACTCGAAATCGTGTGACGGTTAATACCCGTCCGTGGGTTCAAATCCCACCGCCACCGCAGCGAAGAGCCGGTCTCCACGGAGACCGGCTCTTCTGCGTCCGGGACTACTTGTTGAACTTGTCCTTCAGGTCCTGCACGCCGCCTTCCGCGCGGTCGCGCAGGTCGTGCCCGGCCTCCTTGACCTGGCCTTCGGTCTGGTCGGCCCGGCCGGAGTTCGCGAGGTCCTGGTTGTCGGTCTTCTCGCCGAGCTTCTCCTTGGCGGCGCCGATGGCCTGTTCGGCCTTGTCCTTCGCCTTGTCGAAAACGCTCATGGCGGATGTTCCTCCTTCGACCGCGGCCGCCGTTTGCGGCCGCCTTGTCCGGAGGGTTACCCGTGCGGGCGGAGCCGACACATCTGTCACCCGGTGCGGTTACCCCGTCGCCCGTGGAAGAACTCTTCGAGCAGGGCCGCGCATTCGTCCTCCAGCACGCCGCCGACGACCTCCGCTCGGTGGCTGAGCCGCCGGTCGCGGACGACGTCCCACAGCGACCCCACGGCCCCGGTCTTGGGCTCCCAAGCGCCGAAGACGACCTTCGCGACCCGGGCCATCACGAGGGCGCCGGCGCACATCGTGCACGGCTCCAGCGTCACCGCGAGCGTGCAGCCTTCGAGCCGCCAGCCGTCGCCGTAGAGCTCGGACGCGGCCCGCAGCGCGAGGATCTCCGCGTGCGCCGTCGGGTCGCCGAGTTCTTCGCGGGCGTTGCGCGCGGAAGCGAGCGGCGTCCCGTCCGGCGACAGGACGACGGCACCGATCGGCACGTCGTCGCCCGCACCTCGCGCCGCCGCGATCGCCGCCCGGACGGCGGCGATGTCGGCTGCGGAGGCGGCGGGGCTCAGATCTCGTCCAGGATCTTGGAGAACTCGGCGGCGAATCCGCACCGCTGCGCGACCATCTGGAGTTGTTCGTCCGGATAGAGGTCGACCTCGCCGACGATCACCTGCAGTTCGGCCCCGGGGAGTCCGAGGTCGGACAGGATCTCCAGGTCGCCTTCCGGCCAGACCGCGTCGTCGTCCTCGTCCGGGGGGTCGACTCTCAGCACGTCGAGGACGTCGGCCGCGATGTCGTAGTCGAGCGCCGCGGCGGCGTCGGACAGCAGCAGCGAGGGACCTCTCGGGCTCGGCCGGACGATCACGAAGAACTCGTCGTCGACCGCCAGCAGCCCGAACGCGGCACCGGTGGAACGCAGTTTTCCCAGCTCGGTGATCGCAGCGTCGAGTTCGGCGAGCGCCCCAGGATCAAGAGAGCTGCACCGCCACCGACCGTCCTCCCGCACCACGGCCACCGCGAACCCCGTGATCGGCTCTTGCACCGCCATGCGCACACCGTATTCCGCCCGCATTCGGAACGCACGCACGGTGCGCCCGAAGCGCCGCATGCGCCACTATCGAGACATGACCGGACCCACCGACCTGCCCACCCTCCCCGACGCCCGCTTCGCCGGATTGCTGGAGGAGGCCCGCGCGCTCCAGACGAAAACCGTAGAGCTCCGCCGGGAGATCCACCGGAATCCGGAGATCGGGCTCCACCTGCCGAAGACCCAGTCCTCGATCAAAGCGGCCCTCGAAGGCCTGCCGCTCGAGATCATCGAGGGCAAATCGACCACCTCGCTGACCGCCGTCCTCCGCGGCGCGAAGCCGGGCCCGTCGATCCTGCTGCGCGGCGACATGGACGCGCTGCCGCTGCACGAGGACACCGGCCTCGACTTCGCCTCCGAGGACGACGGCGCGATGCACGCCTGCGGGCACGACACCCACGTCGCGATGCTGGCGTCGGCGGCGCGGCTGCTCAGCGAGCACGTCGACGAGCTGGCCGGGTCGGTGGTGTTCATGTTCCAGCCCGGCGAGGAGGGCGAGCACGGCGCGCGCCACATGATTCACGAAGGGGTGCTCGACGCCTCGGGCGAGCGCGTCGAGAAGGCGTTCGGCCTGCACATCTTCACCCAGGTCGCGTCGGGCATCGTGCAGACGCGGCCGGGGCCGATCATGGCGTCGGCCAACAGCTTCCACGTCACGGTCACCGGCCGTGGCGGGCACGGCTCGGCGCCGCACCAGGCGATCGACCCGGTGCCGGCGGCGGCCGCGATGGTGAGCGCGCTGCAGACGATGGTGACCCGCAAGGTCAGCGTGTTCGAGCCCGCGGTGGTCTCGGTCACCCGGATCGAGGCCGGGACGACGACGAACATCATCCCCGAGACGGCGTTCCTGGAGGGCACGATCCGCACGCTGTCCGAGCGGACACAGGCGTACGTGCGCGAGGAGCTGCCGAAGGTGTGCGAGGCGGTCGGCGCGGCGCACGGCGTCCGCGTGAGCGCCGAAGTCCTCCCCGGCTACCCGGTCACGGTGAACGACCCCCAGGTGGCGACGCGGGTGCTGGATCTGGCGGCCGAGGTCCTCGGCGCCCGCAACTCCGAGGTCATGGAGAACCCGGTGATGGGCGCGGAGGACTTCTCCTATGTCCTGCAGCGGGTTCCGGGCGCCTTCGCGTTCCTCGGCGCCTGCCCGCCTGACGCCGACCTGGCCACGGTCGAGGCGAACCACTCGAACCGGGTGGTCTTCGACGAGGACGCGATGGCCAACGGCGTCGCGATGTACGCCGCGTTCGCGCTGGACGCCCTTCGCTAGCCATTACACAACAGCGTTGATTTAATGGGTGGCATGAGCGATGACACCCTGGCCGTCCTGGCCGCACAGGAGGAGCGCCTGGTCTTCCGCCGGTTCGACAACGAGACCGCGCTGAAGCTGGGCACCCACCTGCTCGCGGCGGCACGGGACCGCGCCCTCCCGGTGACGGTCTCCGTGCGCCGCGGCGCACAGCGGCTGTTCCACGCGGCGTTGCCGGGCACCTCGGCCGACAACGACGCGTGGATCGACCGCAAGAGCCGCGTCGTCGACCGTTACGGGCACAGCTCGTTCCTCGTCGGCGAACAGTTCCGCGCGAAGGGCACGACGTTCGAAGCCGATTCCCGGCTCGATCCGGACCTCTACGCCGCGCACGGCGGCGTGTTCCCGGTGATCGTCGAGGGCGTGGGCCCGGTCGGCACCGTCGGCGTCTCGGGACTGCCGCAGGCCGAAGACCACGCGTTCGTTGTCGAGCAACTGGAAGTCTTCCTCGCCACGCTGTCCTGAGCGGACTAGCGACCGAGGCGCAGGGTGAGAAAGTCTGCACCGGGCGAGAGATCCGCGTAGTCGACCCGGTAGCCGCCGAAAGTGGCCCCTTCGGCCTTGACCACGTCCATCGTGAACGACACCGCCGGGCCCGCCGACGGCCGGGCGTAGGACATCGTCACGATCGCGCGCCCCGCCGACGCACAGGTCTCCCCGTGCGGGCACCGCTCGTCCAGCACCGCCAGATAGGCGAGGCGCAGGTCTTCGTCCGGGAGCACCGTCCAGCCGCCGAGACGGAACGTGAACGCGTCGCCGACCGCCGGCGGGCCGCACGAGGCGTGCAGGAACACGAGCACGAGAACGAATAGCCCCAGTTTCACCGGGGTCCCCCAGAGCCACCGCCTTCGCATACCGGAAGTACGCGCGGACCGGCCCTCCCGGTTGCATCGGACGCTTGTTCCGATTTTCGGGCCAAGCGTCCGATGTTTCTCACGTGCTACCGTGAGCTGTCACATCATATATCAGATAGGGCATGCCAGTGACCTCCTCTTCCCGCTTCGACGAGCGGAAACGGCGGCTGGCCGGGGTCGTCGCCATCCCGGTGACCCCGTTCGACGCCGACGGCGCCGTGGATACGAGCGCCTACGCGAAACTGGTGGACCGGCTGATCGACGGCGGGGTCGGCGTCGTGACACCCAACGGGAACACCGGCGAGTTCTACGCGCTGGACGAGGCCGAGACCCGGCACTGCCTCGAACTGACGGTCAAGGCCGCGGCGGGCCGGGCGAGCGTGGTCGCCGGCGTCGGGCACGACGTCCGGACGGCGATCGGCGCGGCGCGCCACGCCCGTGAGGTGGGCGCCGATCTGATCATGATCCATCAGCCGGTGCATCCGTACGTCTCGGCGGAGGGCTGGGTCGAGTACCACCGGGCGATCGCGGCGGCGGTCCCGGAGCTGGGTGTCGTGCCGTACGTGCGCGACGCGCGGATCGACGGCGAGCGGCTGTCGAGGCTCGCCGATGCCGCGGAGAACGTCATCGGGGTGAAGTACGCGGTGCCGGATCCGGCTCGGTTCGCCGCGGTGGCCCGGGACGCGGGGATCGATCGCTTCACGTGGATCGCCGGACTGGCGGAGCTGTCGGCACCGGGTTACTTCGCCGTCGGCGCGACCGGGTTCACGTCGGGATTGGTGAACGTCGCGCCGTCGCTCTCGCTGGAGATGTTCCGCGCGCTGCGCGACGGCGACTTCCGCGGCGCGATGGCCTTCTGGGAACTTGTCCGGCCGTTCGAGGAGTTACGGGCCGCGGACGGCAACGCCAACAACGTGAGCGTCGTGAAGGAAGCCTTGGCACAGCTGGGTTTGTGCCGCGCCGACGTCCGCCCGCCGAGCCGCGCGCTGACCGGCGGGGAACGGGAACTGGTCTCCGCGGCGCTGGCGAGCTGGGGACTTTTCTGACCGTGTCCGCGCCCACTGGGGGCGGGCGCGGACACGGTGACAGGTCAGAGGTCGTGGCCATCGACGATCGCGGCGTGGCCCAAATGGGCGCCTCGGGGCGCGCTGTAGCGCGGCGGGCGGCTGCTCACCGGCGAGGCCGGTGGGACCATGAGCGCGAAGAACGATGTCTGGCCGGTGCTCCTGTCTCCGGTCGAAGCTCGCGACCGGACGGAACCAAGGGAAATTTCCCTCGATGTCTTCGACTGTACGCCAGATCGTGCTGCTTTGGTGAATTGCTTCCGCCCCGCCGCCGTGGAACACTGGCGGCAGGCCACGGAGCGACCGTGGCGTGTTGTGGTACCAGTGCCTTTTCTCGGCCGAACCAGACCCTTTCGGTGTTTGCGAACCCGTTGCTGGATTGTCCACTTTCACGAACCAGAACGGTGTGATCCCCCATGACCTCCACCCAGACGAGGCAGGGCAGCGACTTCGCCGAACTGTCCAAATTGGTCAAAGACGCCGGCCTCCTCGACCGGCGGCGAAAATACTACGCGCTGAAGATCTCGTTGAACCTGCTCGCTTTCGCGGGCGGCTGGGTCGCCTTCGCGCATCTCGGGGACTCTTGGTGGCAGCTGTTCCTCGCCGCGTTCTTCGCGATGATGTTCACGCAGCTCTCCTTCATCGGCCACGACGCGGGACACAAGCAGATCTTCCACGGCCGCAAGGCGAACGACGTCACCGGTTTCGTCCACGGTGGACTGACCGGGCTGAGCTACGGCTGGTGGATCGGCACGCACACCCGCCACCACGCCAACCCCAACCACGAAGACGAGGACCCGGACGTCAACCTCGCCGCGCTCATCTTCACCAAGGCGCAAGGCACCGAACGTCGTGGTTTCCTGCGCTGGATGGCGAAATACCAGGCGTTCCTGTTCTTCCCGCTGCTGTTGCTGGAAGGCCTGAACCTGCACGCGTCGAGTGTGACGGCGATCTTCCAGCGCGGCTTCAAACGGCGGAAGCTCGAAGCGGCGCTGATGCTGGCCCACGTCGCCGCGTACCTGACCGCGGTGTTCGTGGTCCTGTCGCCCGGTGTCGGCTTCGCCTTCATCGCCGTGCACCAGTGCCTCTGGGGCGTGTACATGGGCTGCTCGTTCGCCCCGAACCATAAGGGCATGCCGACACTGTCGGCCGGACACACGCTCGACTTCCTTCGCAAGCAGGTGCTCACCTCGCGCAACGTGCGCGGCGGCCCGGTCGTGGATTTCGCGCTCGGCGGCCTCAACTACCAGATCGAGCACCACCTCTTCCCGAGCATGGCGCGGCCGAACCTCAAGCACGCGCAGGTGATCGTGCGGGAGTTCTGCGCGAAGCACGGCATCGACTACGCGCAGTGCGGCTGGGCGGCGTCGTACGGCTACGTACTGCGGCATCTGCACGAAGTCGGGGCGCCCCTCCGTGCTCAACCGGCAGGTGCGCGATGACCTCCGCCCGCTCCCTCGGCGACGTCGCCGAGCCCGCCGCCGACGACCGGTGCCCGAGCTGCCCGCATCCGTTGTCCGCGCACGACACGATCGCCCGCCGGTTCTGCACCGCGACCGCGGCCGGCGGCTTCAGCCGCGGCTGCACCTGCGCCACGAAACCCGAAACAACCGAATAGAGGATCACCATGAACGCCGACACCGTCCCCGTCTCCCGGTACGAGATCCGGGTCGACACCGTGAAGAAGATCGTCACCGAACACACCGACCTCGGCAACGAGGCGGCGTTCGCGCTGGCCGTGCACATGGTGCGGGCGCTCGACACCGTGCCGGAGCCCGTCCGCTAGGCGGCGTCCTCCACAAAGGACGCTTCTTGCCGACTGGATGTCCGTTTGAAGCGTAAATGCGCGGTTTTCACGCGGGGCCGTGAGCGGCAAGGATGGTTCTAACCCTCTCTATCACTCACGACCCCTTCACTCAAGAAACGTCCTTTGTGGACAGTTGGCGGTAGCGTCCCGCCGGTGGCCGTGTGCAGCCGGAGCGTGTCGCGAAAGCCGCCGACATGGCTCACAGGCACGTGACCGGGGTTACTCACGCGTTAACAAGGCGTCAGCGAGGACTCGCGAAGCGTCAGGGAGACGTTGCCGGAACGGCCGTGCCGGGTCGATCGGAGTTGTGCTGATGAGGCACTGACCGATCGACGCGGAGGTAACCGTGACGCTCACCGAGCTCCTGCCCAGCCTCGGCTGCGAGGCCGCCGACCACCTCGAATCCGGGGTCTGGCCACGGAGCACCCGGCTCGGGCCCGGCGGGGAACTGCTGTTCGCCGGCGCGCCGGTGTCCCACCTCGCCGCGAGGTTCGGGACACCGGCGTACTTGCTCGACGAGGACGAAGTCCGCCAGAACGCCCGCGCGTACCGGAAGGCGCTGCCGGACGCCGAGGTGGCGTACGCGAGCAAGGCGCTGTGCACCCGCGCGGTCCTGCGCTGGGTCGCCGAAGAAGGCCTTTCCCTCGACACCTGCTCGGCGGGCGAGATCGCGGTCGCGCGGTCGGTCGGCTTCCCCGCCGAGCGGATCCTGCTGCACGGCAACGCGAAGACCCCCGAAGACCTCAAGGCGGCGTTGTCCTACGGCGTACGCCGGATCGTGGTGGATTCGCTCGACGAGATCGAGCAGCTCGGCGCGCTGGCCACCGGCGCGCAGCAGGTGCTGATCCGCGTGACGCCCGACGTCGCGGCGGGCACGCACGCGGCGATCACCACCGGCACCGAAGGGCAGAAGTTCGGCTTCTCGTTGCGTGAGGGCGTCCGCGACAACCTCGGCCGGGCGGTCTCCGCCGTGCTCGCGCAGCCCGGCCTCCGCCTGGCCGGGCTGCACTGCCACATCGGCTCGCAGGTATCGCGCGTGGACTTCTACGAACTGGCCGCCCGCAAGATGATCGGGGTGCTCGTCGCGCTTCGCGAGACGCACGGTGTCACCCTGCGCGAGCTGGATCTCGGCGGCGGGCACGCCGTGCGTTACCTGCCCGGCGACGCGGGTTTCGACATCGACGGCTACGTGCGCCGCCTGCGGGTCGCGCTCGCCTACGAATGCACCTCGCACGGCTTCCCCCTGCCGAAACTGACGATCGAACCGGGCCGCGCGATCGTCGGCCCGGCGGGGATCACCGTGTACTGGGTCTGCGCGGTGAAACGCGGTTCGCGCACTTTCGTCGCCGTCGACGGCGGGATGAGCGACAACGCGCGGCCCGCGCTCTACGGGGCGGCGTACACCGCGCGCCTGATCGGCAGGCGCAGCCGTGCGGCCAGGCGGCCGATGACGGTGGTCGGACGGCACTGCGAATCGGGTGACGTCCTCGCGGACGGGCTCACGCTCCCCGACGACGTCCACCCCGGCGATCTGCTCGCCGTCCCGTGCACCGGGGCGTACCACCACTCGCTCGCGTCGAATTACAACCTCGTCGGCAGGCCGCCGGTGGTCGGGGTCTCCCGCGGTACGGCGACGCTGCTCGTCCGCCGCGAAACCGAGGAAGACCTGCTCAAACGCGATCTCGGCTGAGGCGCCGTCCGAAATCCTCGGCACCCGGCCGGTCGGGCGACAGAATCCTTTGCCCGAAGGGGCAGAGAAAGAGAATCGCGACAAACAACTTAACGGCGGTAGCATTCTGGACATTGATCGATACGCTGCGCGACAAGAATCGCATGCCGAAACAAAGGGAGGGACGGCATGGGTGACGAACCACGCGCGCAGATGGAGCAGCGCACACCTAGAGGTTTGGACAATACCGATCGCACTCTGATCGCTCTACTGCAAGTCGACGGGCGGGCCTCGTTCACGGCCTTGGCCAAGGCCGTCGGGCTGTCGGAGGGCGCCGTGCGGCAGCGGGTACAGCGGCTGCTGCGGGACGAGACGATGCAGATCGTCGCGGTCACCGATCCGGCGAACGTCGGGCTCGGCCGTCAGGCGATGGTCGGGATCAGGGTCCACGGCGATCCGCGGGCGGTCTCCGACCAGCTCTCCGGATTGCCGGACGTCCACTACGTCGTCCTGACCGCGGGAGGCTACGACCTGCTCGCCGAGGTCGCCTGCCGGGACGACGAACACCTCTTGAGTGTGCTGAACGACGACATCCGGCCCATCCCGGGTGTCGTCAGCACGGAGACACTGGTCTACCTGAAACTCGCGAAACAGACCTACGCCTGGGGCAACCTCACGCGGTAGACCTTTGTCCGGTCGTGAGTGTTTCGGGTCGTCCGAACGCCCCAAAACACTCACGACACTTCGAAACCCGCTAGACGCAGCGCAGGAACGCGTCGGGAGTCCGCCGCCCGGAATCAAGACCGCGGAGGACTTTCGGCAGCGTCCCGCTGTACACGACCCCGAGCCGCTGCGTCGCCCGCGTCAGCGCGACGTACAGTTCCGCCTCACCGCTCGGGCCTTCCGCGAGGATCCGCTCCGGCTCCACCACCAGGACCGCGTCGTACTCCAGGCCTTTGGTCGCGGAGGGCGCGATCGCACCGGGCACTCCCGGCGGCCCGATGACGACCGACGTCCCCTCGCGACCCGATTCCGCGCGGGTGAACTCGGCGACGGCGTCTTCGATGTCCCTTTCGGACACTCGGCGCGCCCACGGGCGCACGCCGCACGAACGCACCGACTCCGGCGGAACGGTGCCTCCCGCGAAACTCGCCAGCAGTGAAGCCGCCACCGCCATGATCTCCGAGGGCGTCCGGTAGTTGACCGTCAGCTTCCGGTACACCCAGCGATCGGCGACGTACCGGGAGAGCATCGAGTCCCACGACCGCGCGCCCGACGGCGAGCGCCGTTGCGCGAGATCCCCGACGACGGTGAACGACCGGCTGGGGCACCGCCGCATCAGCACCCGCCAGTCCATTTCGGACAGTTCCTGCGCTTCGTCGACGACGACGTGGCCGTACGTCCAGTCCCGGTCGGCGGCGGCGCGTTCGGCCAGATCCCGCTCGTCGCGCTCGGCGAACCGGTCCGCCAGTTCCTCCGCCATCAGCACGTCCGTCGGCCGGAGCGCGAACTCGTAGTCGTCGTGGTCCTCTTCCACCTCGACGATTTCCAGCACCCGCTCGGCGTACTCCTTCCGCGCCAGGCGCTGCCGTTCCTCCGCCCGGCGTTCGGCGGTGCGGTCGACGCCGAGCAGTTCGACGGCTTCGTCCAGCAACGGCACGTCGGACACCGTCCACGCGTCCGCGTCCTCACGGAACAACGCCGGATCGGCTCCTGCCGCCCGCAACCGCTCCGGAGAGGCGTAGAGGTCGGCGAGCAGCCGCTGCGGCGTCAACGACGGCCAGAGGCGATCGAGCACCGCGCGGAGCTCCTCGCTGGCTTCCAGGTCCCGCCTGGCGTTCTTCAGCATCTCCGGCCGCGTGTGCTGGTCGTCGGACGGCAGCCAGCCCGCCCCGAGCCGGTCGACCGCGCGCGTGGCGAGCGCGGCGACCACCTCCCGTTCGAAGACGGCCTTCGCCTCGTTGTGCAGCAGGCCGCTTTCCCTGGCGGCCTCGCGGGCGGCGGCCGCGACCTCGGCGTCCAACGGAACGGTGACGTCGTCGAGTTCGATCGGCTCCGCCTCGACGGGGAGTTCCTGCCGGTCCGCCACCGCCGCCGCGAGCACGTCCAGGATCGCCAGCGAGCCCTTCAGCCGCTGCACCGGCGGCGGATCCTCGCGTTCGGCGCGCAGACCGGCGACGAGGTCGCCAGGCGTCGCGAAGACGGCGCTGGTCTCGCCGAGCGACGGCAGGACACGGCCGATGTGGTCGAGGAAACCGCTGCTGGGCCCGACCACGAGCACCCCGCGCCGTTCCATGCGCTCCCGTTTCGTGTACAGCAGGTACGCCACCCGATGCAGCGCCACCGCCGTCTTCCCCGTGCCAGGGCCGCCTTCCACGACGACGACTCCCGGGTGATCCAGCCGGATGATCTCGTCCTGCTCGGCCTGGATCGTCGCGACGATGTCCCGCATCCCCTCGCCGCGCGGCGCGTTGACCGCGGCGAGCAGCGCGGCGTCACCGCGTTCCCCCGCCGATTCCGGACGGCCGAAGACCTCGTCGGTGAAGTCGAGGAGGTCACGGCCGAGGGTGCGGAATTGACGGCGGCGCGCCATTCCTTCCGGGGACGCGCCCGTCGCGCAGTAGAACGCGCGCGACGCCGGCGCCCGCCAATCGAGCACCAAAGGTTCGTAGTCGTTCTCTTCGTCGAAAAGACCGATCCGGCCGACGTACGACCGTTCTCCCGAAAGGGCGTCCAACCGGCCGAAACAAAGACCTTCGTCGGCGATCTTCAGCCTCGCCATCTCGCGCGCCTTGGTGCCGGCCGAGACCTCGCGGTCGGAAAGCGCGAAGCCTTCTCCCCGCAGCGCACCGGCATACGCCTCCTTCACCCGCGCGCGCTCGGCGTCCAGCCGCCGGTAGAGCGACGCGACGTACTGCCGTTCGGATCGCAATTCCTCGTCGTACCCCTGATTTGACAAGTTCCCCTCACAGCGGTTAGACTGACAACACATTCGGCGCATCAGATCAGTCATTCTGATTTGGGCGCCGATTTTTTATTGTCCACCGCTTGTCAAGAGGGACCCGGTATTCCCCCGGAATCGATCGTGCGCGATAATGGGGACGAACATCCGCCATTACCGCGCACGATCGCCTCAGCCGAGCATGAACTCGCGGGGCTCCAGCGCTCGCGCCACCACCCGGACGTCGCCGAGCCAGCCGTGGAACGCCTGCTCGACGATCGAGTCGTAGGCGTAGGCGCCGATCAGCCACGAGCCGCCGGGGTTCGCGATCCCCGCGGCCGGCGTCTTCGGATTCCGCAGCACCGGGCAGCCGTCGACGTAGAGCGTCGTCCGCCTGCCGTCGTTGACCGCCGCGACGTGGATCCACTCCTCCAGCGCCAGTTCGTGCCCCCAGCAGGTGGAGATCCCGTTCTGGTTCACCGGGAACACCGCCCACTGGAACGCCGCACCGTCCGAAAGGGACAGTGTGGCCGAAGGCTCGCCGGGATCGTCGCCGGTCTTGCCAGCCTTGCCGCCGGAGCCCTGCCTGCCGAAGATCGCGGCCCAGGCGTGCTTTCCGTCCTTGAAATCCGCGGGCAGCTTGACGAACGCCTCGACGGTGTAGCCGCGCGCGAACGTCTCCGCGTTCATCGGCGCGGAGTCCGCCGTGCGCAGATACCCGCCGCGAGCCGGTTTCTTGCCGCCGTCGAACCGGAGGCTCGACCTCGACGGCTGCCGCCCGGAGAACTCGCCGGAGAACCGCAGCGCCTCGGGCGCGCTGCCGGGCAGGGTCACCCGGACCAGGTCGTTGCCCCGGCCCGAAAGGTCACGGACACCGTCCACGGCCGCGCCGTCCCGGCCTTCGAACCGCCAGTAGGCCACGGTCCCGCGGATCAGCTGCCGTTCGGCGGGCCGCGCGGGCGGGACCGGGACCGGCGCGAACCCGGCGAACCTCGACTCGAAGTCGATCTCCAGGCTGAAGTAGTCGGCCGGACCGGTGCGTTCGATCTCCTGCCGTTGCAGCTCGTTCAGCCGCGGCGCCTGGTCCGCCAGCCACGGCGAGACGGTGCGGACGTCGATCACGTTCCGCGCCAGGTCGAAGCGGTAGAGCCGGATCATCGCGCTGCCGCCGTAGTAGCGGTCCTGGTAGTTCGTGATGTGCAGATGGACGTCGTGGCCGGCGCGGTTCTGCTTCACCGCGCGTCCCGGCGGCCAGAAGTGCCCGTTGAGCGTGAGGAAGATCTGGTCGTTCCCGGCGATCAGCTCGTCCCAGACCTTCTGCCCGAACTCCGAGAACCGCGCCTGTCCGGTCTCGTCGGCCCATACCAATTCATGGATGGTCAGGATGGCCGGAAGCCGCGGATTCCGCGCCAGCACCGACCGCGCCCACTCCAGCCCGCCCGCCGACGGTCGCCAGTCGAGCGCGAGCAGCAGCCACTCGCGTCCGCCCGCACGGAAGACGTGGTGGCTGTTGTAGCCGTCCGGGCTCGCGCCGCGGAAGGTCCGCGAACCCCGCTGCCGGTGCGGCCCGAACGCGTCCAAGTACGGCGTGCGGCCGCGCTGGTCGTCGGTCGAGGACTTGATGTCGTGGTTGCCCGCCAGCGTGCTGTACGGGAACCGGCGCCGGTCCAGGTGCTGGAACGAGCGGCTGATCTGCTCGAACTCGCCGGGCTGCCCGTTCTCGGTGAGGTCGCCGAGATGCGCCAGGAAGACGATGTTCTCGTCGCCGCCGGTGACGTACCGCAGGGTGGCGTCCAACGGCGCGGGGTCACCGCGGTCGGCGTCGAAGAGGTACTGGGTGTCGGGCAGCACCGCGAGGGTGAAGCGGCCGTCTTCGAAGTCCGGGCCGTGATGGCCGAAGGTCGCCGAAGCGGCGGGAGCACCGAGCGCGGGTAACGCGGAGACCGCCGCACCGGCGCCGAGCAGGCCCGCGCCGCGCAGGAAGGTCCGTCTGGAGGAGTCGTTCACGGCCGCAACCTACGGTCGCGGAGGCAACGCGTCCCGAACCGCGGATGAACACTTGCCCCGCTCGGTAGCTTCGTCCCATGGGGAACGTCAAACGCTGGCCCGTGCTCGCCGGGGTCGGTGTGGTGGTGGCCGCGGCAGGCTGGTGGATCGTGGACGAGATGCCGTCGGTGGACGACGCCGTCGCGAGGGAGGCGCTGCCCGGAATCGACGAGCATCTGCGCGCGTTCGCCGGTTCCCGGGACGCGGGAATCCGCTGGGTGTGCACGCAGAAGGTGATCGAGACCAGGCCGGACGGCGACCTCGTCAAGATCGGCCTGGTAGCGAGCTGCGACGAGGTCGCGAAAGAGGGCGACGGTCTCGTCACGCACGGCGGTTTCCGGCGGCAGCCGATGGTCTACCGCGTGGAACGAACCCCGGGCGGGTTCCGCGTGCTCGACCGGCGGGTCGCGAAGGACGGGGCGGGCTACTCGCCTTCGGTCAAGGAGATGTTCTCGTGGGTCGGCGCCCGCCGGGTGCTCGGCGGCGCGAGCCCGGACGACCCGAAATCCGTGTCCGCCGCCGCGTTCGGCCTGCCCGGAAGCACCCCGGTGCGCACGGGCCGCTGATCAGTCGCCGTTGCGGTCGATCTTCTTCGGCACCACGAACCACATGACGACGAACAGCACCGCCGTCACCACGCCGAGGATCGTCATCGCGATCGGGCCGAAGACGACCTTGGCGATGAGCGCGACGGTCGTCGTGATGGCGGCCGCCAGGCAGCCGAGCCCGACCAGGACGGAACGGTTGCCGACGGTGAGGATCCGCTCACGGTTGCCGGTGCGGAACAGCAGCCGGTGCCACGCCGCCGGCGCCGTCAGCAGAACCGTCGAACAGACCGTGAGCAGGACCGCCGTCAGGTGGACGGATTTCTCGAACCCGCTCGCACCGTGGAACTCGTCGGTGAACACCACCGTGAGCAGGAAACCGAAGAGGATCTGGACACCGGCCTGCGCGACCCGCAGTTCCTGCAGGAGCTCACTGACGTTGCGGGTCAGGCGTTCGTTCTTCGTCTCGCCGGTGTGCTCGACCATTCAGCGGCTCCAGGACCATCGGTTGACGCCTGACCTTTTCGTGCCAGCCGAGCGACGTCACTGACACGACCACAACGGCGAGGCCCAGCCACTGAGTACCCGACAAATCGGCGTTCAAGCACAATACGCCGATGACGGCGGCCGTGACGGGGAACGCCAGCTCGGCCAACGTCGCCCTGGCCGCGGGTGTCGACCGCAGGCCCACGTAGTAGAGGCTCAGCGCCAGCAGGCCGGGGACCAGCGCGAGCAGGGCGAGGCCGAGCGCGTTGTCCCAGCCGACCGCGAACTGGCCACCCTGGTACGCCACGATCCCCGCCGAGACCGGGAGCCCGACCGTGAAGCGCAGCGTGGTGACCTCCTTCGGCGCCAGTTCGGTGGAGAGCAGCCGCCCGAGCACCGTGCCCGCCGCCCACAGCGCGGCCGCGCCGATCGCCAGCAGCGCCGCCTTCATCGCGGCGACCTGGATGTTCAGCGGATCTTTGAAGGCCAGAAGCCAGGCACCGAGCAGCGCCGGGATCGCGAAGAAGGCGTACCCCGGGCGGACCCGCTCACTGAGCACGAAATACGCCGCCAGCACGGCGAACACCGGCTGGAGCTTCTGCAGCACCAACGGCGTCACGGGGTCGCCCAGTTTGAAGGCCGCGGTGAACATCGCCGTCGCGAGCGCGGAAGACCCGCCGCCGATGGCGAGCACGGCCAGCCATTCCCGCGGGCCGGTCCGGCGCAGCGCCCGGATGGCGCCGGGGATCAAGGGGCTCAGCACGAGCACCACCAGCAAGTGCTCCCAGAAGACCACCGTGGCCGCCGGAAGCGCCTCGGCGAGCGGAAGGCGCAAAAGCCCGTCGGTACCCCAAAGTGCGGCGGCGACCGCGACCAGCCAGGTGCGATCCGGAGGGTTACTGCTCACGTGTCCTGCCCATAGTTTGAGAATGATCGCCCGACCGAGTGACCACCCTGGCGTGTCCGATTCGTGCGGACTAGGCAAGGGGCATGCGCCCCGTCCCCGCACTCTCGCTTGTCCTGTCCGCGGCCGCACTGGCCCTGACCGCCGGCGCCGGACCGGCCACCGCCGTCCCCGGCTCCCGCGTCCACGTGATCACCGCCAAGAGCGGCCTCACGAGCTACAAACCCGAACTGGTGCCGCCCGGCGCCCGCGCGCACGTCTTCGGGTTGACGTCCAAGGCCCACGGCACCTCGACCGCGGTCCTCGTGACCGGCCTGCTGCCCAACCGCGAATACGGCGCCCACGCCCACACGAAGCCGTGCGGCGCCACCGGTGATCTCGCCGGACCGCACTACCAGAACGTCGAAGACCCGGTGAAGCCGTCGGTGGACCCGGCCTACGCCAACCCCCGCAACGAGATCTGGCTCGACCTCACCACCGACGCCACCGGCCGCGGCGCCGCTGTGTCCAAAGTGGACTGGACGTTCACCGACCGGCGCGCGAACTCCATCGTGATCCACGAAACGCATACGCACACCCACCCGGGCCACGCCGGGACCGCGGGGGCCCGGCTGGCCTGCGTGACCGTCGGTTTCTAGAAGCCCCAAGTACGCTCGGGCCGGATCCTGATCCGGACGTGGTACTCCCGGTCGAATTTCGGGACGTCGTAGTCGATCGCCGGATAGTGCTTCTCGTACTTTTCGAGGAAGCCCGGCTGCTCCGACGCGAGACCGTCCGGCAGGATCTCGGCCTTGCCGCCGATCACCAGGATCGAGCCGCCGTGCTCGTCGCTGTTGAAGTGGAGGCTGACCTCCGGGTTGGCCTCGATGTGCCGGGTCTTCGCCGTGTCCGGCTGACTGAAGACGATGATGTCGTCACCGTCGAGGACGAACCACACCGGGCGGGGCGAAGGGCGTCCCTTCGGGCTGATCGTGGTCAGCCAGGCGACGTTCTCCTTCGCCCGCTCGGCGAGCCGTGGGTCGGGTCGGTAGCTCATGAACCGACCAACCACGACCCGGCGGCATTTCTTCCTCGTCCGCTCAGCGGGACGCGACGAGCTTCGCGTACCGCGACCCGGCGCCGAGCAGCACCAGGCCGGCGATGAGGAAGGCGGCGACCCTGGCCAAGCCGTCCAGCGCGGCGAGGTCGAACAGCACCAGCTTCAGCACCGCCGCGCCGACCAGGACGAAGCCGATCACCCGCAGGTTGACCGCGGAGATGCCGCGGACGAGCAGCACCAGCGCGGCGACCGTCCAGGACACCGTGATCACCACGTGGCCGACCAGGAAACCCGAACGGCCGGGAACGACCAGCATCGCGCCGCACAGCACCATCGCGCCCGCGCCGTAGAGCCCGCAGACCCCGGCGAAGAGCCACGGCACCACGTTCTCCGCCGCGCCCTTGAACAGCCCGAGCCGGTGCGCGACCCACGGAAGCGTGATCGAGACGGCCAGGATCGCCAGCGCCACCAGGAAGGCGGCGGCGAGGTCGGCGTCCGGACGGTTCCGGATCAGGAAGAAGAGCGTCGGCGGGACGTCGAAGACCAGCGCGATCATGCCGCCGATGACGGTGAAGCCCAGCCCGCCGAAGAGCGCCACGTGCTTCTTCGTCCACAGCGCGACCAGCGCCAGCAACACGCCTTCGCCGATGAGGATCGCCGAACGGGCGCTGCCGTCGAACAGCGTCATCGTCGTCTGGAGGGCCGCGACCAGCCCGGCGGCGCCCGCGAGATCACCCGTCCAGCCGGCGAGCCACTGCCCGGCCGCCCACACCGCGAGCAGCACCAGCGCGACCGACGCCGTGACGACCACGGCCGGGGTCTTCGGCAGGAACAACGCGGCGAGCAGCGAAGGCGCGGGGGCGAAGGCGAGCAGGACGAGCGCGGCGGCGTCCCCCGGCCGCTTGGTGGTGACGATCAGGGCCAACGCGAGTCCCAAGCCTCCTACGGCCAGCGCGGCGGCGGTGTTGGCCGTGCTGCCACCGAGACCGGCGAACGCCGTGCTGAAGACCGACGCGACCAGCGGCGGGATCCCGGCCGCGACCGCGACCGACGGCCACGACTGGCGCAGCTGCACCGGCGTCGAAGCGACCTGGACCACCAGCAGGAACGCGACCAGCTGCGGGGTGAAACCCTGCGTGATGATCGGCGCGCAGACCACACAGCCGAGCACGACGGCCGTCGCGAGCAGCGACGACTTCCACCGCACGGCCAGCAGCAACCCGCCGACCGCGATCAGGAGCCCGAGCGCGAGACCGGCGTAGGCCGGGAGGTACTCGTACATCGTCGTCGCGGCGATGGCGTCGAGGTACAGCGCGCCGATGCCGGTGGCGGCGAGCGCGAACGCGCCCGTGCGGCCCGCCGGCGTGCGGTGCAGGCGAAGCCCGATCCCGACCAGCGCCGCGCCGAGCACGGCACCGCCGATCACCCGCGGCAACGGGCCGAACCAGCCACGCTGGATCGCGAGCACGAGGAACAGCACGATGCCGAGCAACGTGACCGCGCCGCCGATCCAGGCCAGCAACCTGCTGCCCGCGCCTTCCTTGCCCAGCTTCTCGGCGAGCGACACCTTCGGAGCGGGCTGGTACGGGCGGTAGGGCTGCTGATACTGCTGGCGGTACTGCTGCTGTTGCCACTGCGCGTACTGGGCCTGCTGGTATTGGGCCTGCTGGTATTGCTGCTGGTAGTGGGCGTACTGCGGGTGCTGGGGGTGGGGGTACGGCTGCTGCGGCACCTGCGGCTGCGGGGTCTGCTGGGCCTGGGGCGGCACCTGGGGTGCGGGCTGCTGCGGGGCCTGGGGCTGCTCGGCTTGCGGCTGCTGAGCCTGCTGCGAGGCCTGCTCGGCCTGAGGCGGCGTCTGCTGCGCGGGCTGTTCGGCCTGCGGTTCCTGCTCAGGTGCCTCTTCGTGCTGCGGCTCCGCCGCGGACCGGACGGTCCGCAGCTCCGTGCCGACCCGCGCGAGGCGGGCCCCAAGGTCGTCGATCTCCCCGGCGAGCCTGAGGAGCACATCCCCATCGGTGGTCATGGCGATCAGCATGCGGCCTGAGAGCCCTCGATGGATCCGTAGCACTACTCAATCGTGATGACGATGTGGTCGCGACCTGCAAGATCATCGCGATCCGGCCCACACCCGGAGCGCTCGCAGAAGGTCGAGGTACCGGAAGCCCGGCCAGTTGGCGTCGCAGAAGTACAGCTGGGAATCCTTGGCCTGCCAAAGCAGGAATCCGGACAGCCGGACCTCGCCACTGGTCCGGATGATCAGGTCCGGATCGGGACTGCCCACTGTGTACAGATGTGCGGACAGGGCGTCCACGGAAACCGATTCCGCGATCTCCACAAGGGACTTGCCGTCCGCGGCCCCTTCGAGCACGAGATCGCGTACGGCGTCGACGATCTCCTCGCGGCTTCCGTACCCGATCGCGAGAGTCAGCTCAGGACCCGTCGCACCGCGAGTGTCCTCTTCGGCCCGCTTCAGCACTTCGGCCGTGGACGAGGGCAACATGTCGAGACGCCCCACGGGCGACACGCCAGTTCGCACCCGGTGCGATGAGCCGGTCACGGACGACGTCCTCGATCACCTGCATCAAGAAGTCCATCTCCGGCGACGCGCGCTTCGTCAGGTTGTCGACCGAAGCGAGGTACACCGTCACGTGCCCGATGCCGAGTCCCTCGCACCACGTCATCAACCGGGCGATGTGCCGGGCGCCGTGCCGATGCCCCTCGCGGACGTCCTCGAACCCCATCTGGCGAGCCCAGCGGCGATTGCCGTCGATGATCACGCCGACGTGCCGCGGCAGCGGACCTCGGCGGAGGCGGGCGCGGAGCCGTCGCGCGTAGAGGTCGTCGAGCCTGGTCCGGACGCTCATGGAGGCGAAGCTACCGAAATCAGGCCTTCAGCACTATGAACGCACATGAGCTACGCTTGATGTGGAGTGTGACGCCGTGGGCATCACACGAGTCGCAGGGCCAGGTGCACCCGGGGAATACCGGGACCCTGGCCTTACGCATATCCGGGATCAGGCACGTGTGTCGACCTCCAGCTCGATCGCACACGTGGCCAACTGGTCGGCGTAGTCGGGGATTCCCTGTCTTCGAGCGCGGACGGCCCCGGCGACGATGTCCGGAATCCACAACAGCGGCTCGGCCGCGCCACGAACGTGCCGAATGCGAAACGCGGCGCCTCGAGGCAGGGAAAAGCGGCACTGCTGGACGGTGCGCACGTCGCGGGCATCAAGTTGGGCTGTGCGGCCTTCAGCGACCAAGAGGCCGACGTCGAGTAGGTGCAGCTCCATCACCAGTCGCTGCATACACAGGGAACGGCCACGCTCCTGGCGTCGCACTGGCACCGGCGTGCCCACCGCCACCAGGTGCAGCTCTTCGAAGTCGGCGACCTGTTTGACGACCGCTCGCTTCTGAGCATCGGCCAAGACGTTCCAATGCAGCTTCCCTGTGCGTTCGGCCCTCATGCCCACCATGACCTTGCGCAGCTCGGCATGCCGTTCGACGGGCAGCACCGCGGCCGCGAGTACGTAGAAACCACCGTCGTCGTCTTCTTTGAAGGATTCGTCGGCGAAGGCTTGAAGCGCGGACATCCGCCGAGCCTAGGGATTCCCGCCCCGCTCGATAGGTACGGTCCGGCAGCCGGATTCGCGTTGCCGCAACACCGCGCGAATCGTGTGAACACTCGGCCACTGTGTGGATTTTGGGACATCTGACGTCCCAAAATCCACACAGTGCCAGCGCGGGCTCACGCCGCAGACGAGCCTGTCCACCAGCCCACCTGCGAGTGACAGACACCACAGGCGACAATGGAGGACGTGACAGCCACCCTGAGCAAGCCCAGCCTGAAGATCGGCCCCTACGAGGTCGATCCGCCGGTCGTGCTCGCTCCCATGGCGGGCATCACGAACGTCGCGTTCCGGCAGTTGTGCCAGGAGTACGGCGCCGGCATCTACGTCTGCGAGATGATCACCGCCCGCGCGGTGGTCGAGCGCCACCCCGGCACGATGCACATGATGACCTTCGGCGAGAACGAAAAGCCCAGGTCCATGCAGCTTTACGGGGTCGACCCCAAGACGATGGCCGAGGCCGTCCGCATCATCACCGGCGAGGGGCTCGCCGACCACATCGACAGCAACTTCGGCTGCCCGGTGGCGAAGGTGACGCGCAAGGGCGGCGGCGCGGCGTTGCCGTTCAAGCGCAAGCTGTTCGCCGACATCGTGCGCGAGTCGGCGAAGGCCGCGGCCGAGGCCGGGGTGCCGTTCACGGTCAAGTTCCGGGTCGGCATCGACGACGACCACCTGACCTACCTCGACGCCGGGCGCATCGCCGAGGCGGAGGGGGCGGCGGCGGTCAGCCTGCACGCGCGCACCGCCGCGCAGCGCTACTCCGGCCAGGCCGACTGGACGAAGATCGCGGCGCTCAAGGAAGCGGTCACCAGCATTCCAGTGCTCGGCAACGGCGACATCTTCTCCGCCGAGGACGCGTTGCGCATGGTCGACGAGACCGGCTGCGACGGCGTCGTGGTCGGCCGCGGCTGCCTCGGCAGGCCGTGGCTGTTCGGCGAATTGGAAGCCGCCTTCGCCGGGCGCCCGCAGCCCACGCCGCCGAATCTCGGCGAGGTCGCGAAGGTGCTGCGCCGCCACACGGAACTCCTCGTCGAGCACGACGGCCACGACAAGGCCATGCGCGACATCCGCAAGCACATGGCTTGGTACTTCATGGGTTTCCCGGTCGGCTCCGAACTTCGCCGCGGTTTCGCGATGTTGTCCAGCATGGACGAACTCGACGATCTCATCGCCAAGCTCGACCACGACGCCCCGTTCCCCAGCGCCGCCACCGGGCCGCGCGGGCGGCAGGGCTCGCCGGGCAAGGTCACGCTGCCGCACGGCTGGCTCGATGATCCCGACGACGACTGCGTGCCCGAGGCCGAGGACACGCATTCGGGCGGCTAGCCATTCCGTAAAGTCGGCGTCGTGATCGAGCAGCTGAGCATCCCCACCGACGCCGGTTCCTTCGACGCCATCGCGGCCGGCCCCGAGGACGGCCGCCCTGTCCTGCTGCTGCACGGCTTTCCCGAGGCCGCGGTGGAATGGGAGCACCAGGTCGCGACACTGGGCGTGCTCGGCTATCGCGCGGTGGCCCCGGATCAGCGCGGCTACTCCCCGGACGTCCGGCCGGAACAGGCGTCCGAGTACAACATCGACCACCTCGTCGGCGACGTCATCGCGATCGCGGATCGCTTGGGGTGGAAGGAATTCGATCTCGTCGGGCACGACTGGGGCGGCGCTGTCGCGTGGTGGACGGCCGACGCGCATCCCGGCAGGCTTCGCAGTCTCGCCGTGATTTCGACGCCGCATCCGGCGGCGCTGGCGGAGGCCATGAAGACCGACGAGGACCAGCACCTCCGTTCGGGGTACATGACCGAATGGCGGCAGACCCGGGTCACCGAACGGCGGATGCTCGAGAACGACGCCGACGCGCTGCGCCGCATGTTCGACTGGAAGGTGTCGCCGAGCAAGGTCGACGAGTACGTCCGGCGCCTGTCCGAACCGGGCGCCCTGACCGCCGCACTCAACTGGTACCGCGCCGGCCGTCCGGGCGGGAAGATCGGCCCGATCGAGGTACCGACGCTCTACATCTGGAGCACCGAGGACGCCGCCTTCGGCTCGACGGCCGCGCTCGACACCGCGAACCGGGTCACCGGCCCGTACCGCTTCGAGATGATCGAGGACGTCTCACACTGGGTGGTGGAAGAGGCACCCGAAGCCGTCACTTCTTTGCTCGTGGAGCACCTCTCATCCCACTAACAGGGGTAACTCTGGTCGCGGTACCGGTTACAGCGGGCCTGCTGGTTCAGTGGGGCCGATGAACAACATGACCGAAGTGGACACCGAACGTATCGTCTACGTCACCGAGGACGGTGAGCCGACCGGCGAAACCGCGCCCAAACTGGCTGCCCACCACGAGAACACCCGGCTGCATCTCGCGTTCTCCTGCTATCTGCTGCGCAGCAGCGACCAGGCCCTGCTGATCACCAGCCGCGCCGCCGGTAAGAAGGTGTGGCCCCGGGTATGGACCAACAGTGTCTGCGGGCATCCCGCACCGGGTGAACCGATCGAGGAGGCCGTCCGGCGCCGGGCCGCCTTCGAGCTCGGCTTGCCCCGGCTGAACGGACTCCGGTGCGTCCTTCCGTCCTATCGCTACTCGACGCCACCGTTCGAAGGCGTGGTCGAGAACGAGTTCTGCCCCGTCTTCGTCGCCTGGGTCGACGAAGATCCGGAACCGCATCCGGACGAGGTCGGCGACTGGCGCTGGCTGAGCTGGAATGATTACGCACTGTTGCTGAATGACGATGTGACTGACGTGAGTTACTGGGCGAAAGATCAGTTTTCGCAGCTCAAAGACACTGAGCCGTTTTCGTCCTTACAGAACGGCACTCCGGTGCGTGACAATGGCGCCGAACCGTCGTCCTCTTGAGCGATATTCACTTTGGCCCGTACTCATACCTCAAGAGATCCCTCCTATACGACGAAAACCAATTCGTGGCGGAGGTGAGCGTGGCAGCCGACGACGAGGCCGCGCTCCCCTCGGGCGCGCCGACCACCGATCTGCTCAGCCTGCACGAGTCGATCGCGCGAGTCCTCGCCACGCAGGGTGACTGGCGCCGCGCGTACCACCACCTCAAGTCCGCTTTGGACCTAGCCAGGGCAGGCAGCCTCCGGGACACCCTGACGTCCAGTTACAACCGCCGCTACCTCGATCAGTGGCTGCACGGCCCTGCCGTCGACCACCGCGGCCCGCCCGGCGTCGCCATCGCCTTGGTCGATCTGGACCTGTTCAAGGAGGTCAACGACACTTTCGGACACCTGGTCGGCGACCGTGTGCTCCGCGAAGTGGCCGACCTCCTGCAGCAAGGACTTCCGCCGGAGGCGTTCTGCGCCCGCTACGGCGGTGAGGAGTTCGCGCTCGTCATCCCCGACGTCGACGCCGCCCGCGCGGTGCGTATCGCCGACACCGCCCGTATCCGGGTGGCCCGCCATCCGTGGCGCCGGATCCGCCCCGGCCTCACGGTGACGATCAGCGTGGGACTCGCGCACGAAAGCCGCGCGGAACCGGATATCGCGGCGGAACCGGAACGGCAGTTGCGCAGCGCCGACGCTTTGTTGTATATGGCGAAACGGGCGGGAAGAAACAAAGTGGCCTATCAGGACGAGGAATCGTCACGGACGATTCCTCAGGCGATGAACGCGGCCGAGTCCGCGGGCGCCTAGCCAACTCGCTGCCCACCCACACAGTCACCCGTCGCACTCTGCGTAGCGGTTTCGTACCTTTTAACGCAGCTTTAACCACGACCGCTCACCCGATCGCATGGACCGTTCGGCGCTTCTCGGTACCTTGAGTGAAGAAAATTCCGGGATGGTTGTCGTCACGAACCCGAGGTGTCCGTACGATAACGAAAGAGCTTCGACGAGTCGTGAAAGGAGACCGAGTGCCCGACGAGCACCACAACCCGGGGACCGGTCGCCACAGTCACACGGACATAAGCGCCGGCGAACGCGGCCGCAGGGGCAGGCGCCGCTCGATGGACACCCACGGCGGGATCAGCGTTTCCGACGTCGTCGCACGTCACACCGGTGAACGCCCGGTCTTCGATCCCTCCGCCGACGCGCCCGCTCCGCGCCGTCTCCGGCAGAATGAACCGGCGCCCGAGCCTCCGAGACCCGGTGCGCGCGCCGCTCGACAGGAGCCGCCCGCACCTCGTCGCCCCCGTCCGGCCGCGCCCGTCGAGAGCCCGGCGCCCGCGCCTCGCGCGGCCAAACCCGCCACGCCGCGGGCACAGACGCCGCCGCGGAGCCCGCAGCCCGCCGAGACCCCGCGTCCCCCTCGCGCGCGCCAGCCGCGTCGCGCCACACAGGCCGCACCCGGTCCCGAGGCGCCGACTCAGCGCCGTCCGCCGTTGGTGAACCCGGGCGCGCAGCAGCAGCCCGCGGCACCGCCGCCTCCGCGTCGTCCCCGCCGCCCCGTGCAGCGGCCGGTGCAGCAGGCACCGGTCCCGCCGCCGTCGCCCGGCGTCCCGCCGAGGTCCGAGATGGACCGGCTCACCATGACCGACGAGCTCGAGGCGATCGACGACGCGACGATCACCAAGCGCAAGATCGACCACACGCTGGCCCGGTTCTCCGCCGCGCACGACGAACTCGAGGCCGAAGAGGCCAAGAAACGCGAGCGCCGCGAACGGCTCGCCGCCCGCCCCGCCGCGCTGCTGGAGCAGACCCGCACGGCCTTGCAGCGGGTGGTCACGGCCGATTCCGCGCCTGCGGAAGCCGCCGAGGAATCGGCGCCGCAGACCCGTCTGCAGGAGAAGAAGGAACGCAAGACCCGCCAGACGGCCAAGGCGGGCCGGATCGCCGCCGCCGTGGTCGCCGCGCTCGTGTTCCTCTCCATCGGTTCGGCGTGGGGCGCCCAGACCTGGTTCGACGCGAAGTTCAACACCGTCGCTTCGCTCGACGAAGACTCGGCCGACATCCAGGACGCCGCGGGCCAGACCGGCGACGAGAACTTCCTGATGGTCGGCTCCGACTCCCGTGACGGCGCGGCCGCCGAGGACGGTGTCGGCGATGCCGACGGCACCCCGGGCGCCCGTTCGGACACGGTCATGATCGCGCACGTCCCCGCCGACCGGCAGCGCGTCGTCATGGTTTCCTTCCCGCGCGACCTCGAGATCAGCCGCCCCGAATGCAAGCGCTGGGACCCGGCGACGTCGTCGTACTCGGAGGAGACCTCGCCGGCGCAGAAGATCGCGAAGCTGAACACGGCCTACGCGGTCGGCGGCCCGCAGTGCGTCACGAAGGTCATCCAGCAGATCACCGGCATGAAGATGAACCACTTCGTCGGGATCGACTTCAACGGCTTCAAATCCATGGTCGACGCCGTGCAGGGCGTCACCGTGTACAACGAGAAGCCGGTCGACGACACCACGCTCGGCATGATCATCCCGCAGGCGGGCGAGGTCCGGATCTCCGGCGACCAGGCGCTGAACTACGTCCGGGCGCGGCACGTCAAGGGCGACCCGACGTCGGACTACGGCCGGATCAAACGGCAGCAGGCCTTCCTCGGCGCGCTGCTGAAGACCGTGATGTCGAAGGACGTGATCCTGGACACCGGCAAGCTCAGCGGGTTCATCGACGCGTTCGCCAAGGCCACCTTCGGCGAGAACCTCGGCATCAAGCAGATGATGACGCTGGCGAAGTCGATGCGCGGGATGGGCTCGGACAAGGTCAAGTTCCTGACCGTGCCCACCACCGAAGAGGCGAACAAACGCGGCAACGAGGTGCTGGTCCAGAGCAAGGCGAAGGCCGTCTTCGACGCGCTGATCAACAACACCCCGCTGGAAGAGAAGGCGCCGGCGCCTCCCGCCGGCGACACGGCGTCCACTCCGACCAGCTCCGCCAAGTCCGGCGGCGCCAAGAAGAGCAGCAGCTCAGGCTGAGGATCATTCGTTAGTCCGGGTTCACGTCGGGTTCACTCTGGGATGCGGCTTTTGGCCCCTGTTCCCCGTAGGGTTGGGCCATGCGTGAGGCTTACCATGTCGAACTCGAACAGCTCGCCGAGAACCTAGCGAGCATGTCGCTCCAGGTCGCCGACGCGATGGAGCGGGCGACCCGGGCGTTGCTCGAGGTCGATCTCGGACTCGCCGAGCAGGTGATCAGCGACGACGCGAAGGTCGACGACGCGCGCGCCGAATGCGAGGAGCAGGCGTACGCGCTGCTGGCCCTGCAGGCACCTGTCGCGACCGACCTGCGGACCGTCCTCGCCGCGATCCACGCGGCGGAGAGCCTGGAGCGGATGGGCGATCTGGCGCTGCACGTGGCCAAGGCCGCGCGCCGCCGTCACCCGGACCCCGTGCTGCCCGACGAGGTGAAGGCGGACTTCGCCAAGATGGGCGAGGTCGGCGTGAGCCTGGCCCGCCAGGTCGAGCAGGTCATCAAGTCCAAGGACGTCGAGGCCGCCCGCACGATCGAGTCGGACGACGACGAGGTCGACGAGATCCACAAGCACCTGTTCACGGTCATCATGGACCGCAACTGGGACCACGGCGTCGCCGCGGCCGTGGACGTCACCCTGCTGGGCCGCTTCTACGAGCGCTTCGCCGACCACGCCGTCTCGGTCGCGCGCCGGATGATCTTCGTGGTGACCGGCAAGATGCCCGGCTACGGACCCGACGAGCTGTAATTTCTGTCGCGAAGGGGCCCTTCACCGCATCTCACGCGGTGAAGGGCCCCTTCGTCACGTCACGGCCCCCAAAGCCACCTTCAGCGTGTCGCGAAAGCCACTTTCGGGACATCTGACGTCGCGAAAGTGGCTTTCGCGACATGCTCGGGCCGACCTCGCGCGGGTCGTGAAGGCCTCCTTCACTACCTTCAGGATCGCCGCTCTCGCCCCAGGTACACCAGCGGCCGCAGCAGGCACAGCGGTCGCGCGTGGAACTCGACCTTCACACCTTGCCCAGTACATGAAGGCCCCCTTCCTTGCGCCTGGCGCAAGGAAGGGGGCCTTCATGTACTTCGGGCGGGCACGGGCGCCGGTACCGAGCGCCTCGCGCGTGTTGCCGCCGGGTGGGGGTTGCGAAAGCCACTTTCGCAACCTTCAACGTTGCGAAAGTGGCTTTCGCAACCTCGCACAGACTCCCGCCCGCTCCAAGACCCCCAAGCGCGTGAAGGCCTCCTTCCCACGGCTCAGCCGTGGGAAGGAGGCCTTCACGCGAAAAAAAGAGACTCAGCCGAAGCGACCCGAGATGTAGTCCTCGGTCGCCTTCTCGTCCGGGTTCGAGAAGATCTTCTCGGTGTCGTTCAGCTCCACCAGGCGACCCGGCTGGCCGACGCCGGCCAGGTTGAAGAACGCGGTCTGGTCCGACACCCGCGCCGCCTGCTGCATGTTGTGCGTCACGATGACGATCGTGTACTCCTTCTTGAGCTCACCGATCAGGTCCTCGATGGCGAGGGTCGAGATCGGGTCGAGCGCGGAGCACGGCTCGTCCATCAGCAGCACGTCGGGCCGCACGGCGATCGCCCGCGCGATGCAGAGCCGCTGCTGCTGACCACCGGAGAGGCCGCCGCCCGGCTTGTTCAGCCGGTCCTTGACCTCGTTCCACAGGTTCGCGCCGCGCAGCGCGCGCTCGGCGACCTCGTCGAGTTCCTTCTTGCCCTTGGCGCCGCCCAGGCGCAGGCCTGCCACGACGTTGTCGCGGATGGACATCGTCGGGAACGGGTTGGGCCGCTGGAACACCATGCCGATCGTGCGGCGGACCTGCACCGGGTCGACCCCGGCGCCGTAGATGTCCTCGCCGTCGAGCAGCACCTCACCCTCGACGCGGGCGCCGGGGATGACCTCGTGCATGCGGTTCAGCGTGCGCAGGACGGTCGACTTGCCGCAGCCCGACGGGCCGATGAACGCGGTGACGTTCCGCGGCGGCACCGAGAGGGTGACGCCGTCCACGGCGTGGAATTTGCCGTAGTAGATGTCCACGTCTTTGACGTCGATTCGTTTGGCCATCTCAAACAGCTCACTTCTTCTTCGGGGCGACAAGACGGGCAAAGAGCATGGCGAGGAGGTTCACGATCGCGATGATCAGCACCAGGGTGAGCGCGGCACCCCAGATCCGGTCGAACGCGACGGTACCTTCGTCGAACGGGTTGCTGACCCGTTCGTTGTTCATCAGAAGCGGCAGAGCGGCCTGCTCGCCACCGAAGATGTCCCAGTTCACGTAGGCGGAGTAGCCCACGAGGACCAGCAGCGGCGCGGTCTCGCCCATGACCCGGGCGAGCGCCATCATGATGCCGCCGATGATGCCGGACAGCGCGGTCGGCAGGACGATCTTCATGATCGTCTTCCACTTCGGCACGCCGAGCGCGTAGGAGGCTTCGCGCAGGTCGTCCGGGACGATCCGCAGCATCTCCTCCGAGGAGCGCACGACCACCGGGATCATCAGCAGCACCAGGGCGAGCGACACGGCGAAACCGCTGCGCGGGAGGCCGAACGTGGTGATCCACAGGGCGTAGATGAACAGCGCCGCGACGATCGAGGGGACACCGGAGAGGATGTCGACCATGAACGTGGTGATCTTCGCGAGTTTGCCGCGGCCGTACTCGACCAGGTAGATCGCGACCAGCATGCCGATCGGGACCGCGATGATCGCGCAGACCAGGCCCTGCAGCACCGAACCGATCACCGCGTGCAGCACGCCGCCGCCGACCTCGTCCGACAGCACCGAGCCGAAGTCCTCGGTCCACCAGTTGCTGTAGGGGATCCGCTTGACACCGTTGATGACCACGGTGGCGAGCAGCCACACCAGCGGCACGACGGCGATCAGAAACGACAGCCAGATCAATGTCGTGGCGAAGCCGTTCTTGACCTTCCTGGCCAGGCTGACCTGCTGGAAGGCGGGGGTGGTGGCGGGGGTCTTCTCGAGCGTGGTGGACATGCTCAGTCCCCCTTCTTGGCGATGACGGATCGCGCGATGAAGTTGACGACGAGCGTCAGCAGGAACAGCACGAGACCTGCCGCGATGTACGCGCCCGCCGAGATCTCGTTGTTGAGTTCCGCGTAGTCCGCCGCGATCTTCGACGCGAACGTGGCGCCGCCGTCGAAGAGGCTCCAGGTGAACTCGCGGCCGACCGCGCCGGTCAGGATGATCGCGAGCGCGATCGTCTCACCGAGCGCGCGTCCGAGGCCGAGCATCGAAGCGCCGATGTAGCCCGCCTTGCCGAACGGGAGCACCGTGGTGCGGATGACCTCCCAGCGAGTGGCGCCCAGCGCCAGCGCGCCCTCGATATGCGGGGTCGGGGTCCGCTCGAACACCTCACGGGACAGCGAGGTGATGATCGGCAGGATCATCACGGCCAGCACGATGCCCGCGGTGAAGATGGTGCCGCGCAGGTCCGGCGAGACGTTGCCCGCCGCGAACAGCGGGATCCACGAGAAGGTGTCGTTGACCCATTGGGAGAAGGGCTCGATCGCCGGCGCGAAGACCATCAGGCCCCACAGGCCGTAGATGATCGAGGGGACCGCGGCGAGCAGGTCGATCACGTACGCGAACGGCCGCGCCAGCCGCTTCGGCGCGTACTGCGTGAGGAAGAGGGCGATCCCGAGCGAGATCGGCATCGCGATGATCAGCGCCAGCAGGGACGAGTACACCGTGACCAGCAGCAGGCCCATGATCCCGAACCGCATGTCGTCCGGGGTGGTCTGCCAGACCTGGCTGGTCAGGAAGTTCACGTTGTCGGCCTGGAGCGCCGGGATGGCCTGCACCAGCAGGAACAACCCGATCAGGCCGATCAGCGAGACGACGAAGACGCCGGCTCCGGTGGTCAGGATCTGGAAGATGCGGTCACCGGGTCGCACCGTCCTGGAATTGGGGCTCGCGAGTCGCACCGAGGACTTCTCGGGTGGTGACGCGGCAGATTGCTCCGAAATCGGGTCCTCCGTGAAGGTCTCGCGGACGCCAGAACGCCCACCGGGGTCGCCGGTGGGCGTTCTGGGCGAAGATGAATCGCTCATCGACTACTTCTGTCCAGCCTGTCTTTACCGATCAACCGGAGGGGTCAGGCGATGGCCTTGACGGCGGTCAGGACCTTGTCCTGCAGGCTCTGCGGGATCGGCACGTAGCCCTTTTCCGAAAGCGGCTTCTGACCGTCGGTGGCGGCGACGTTCAGGAAGGCCTTGACGGCCTTGGCGACCTCGGCGTCCGCGTACTTGGAGCACACGATCTCGTAGGTGGCCAGGATGACCGGGTAGGCGCCCGGGACGTTGCTGGAGTAGATCGAGTCCAGGTCGAGGGCCAGGTCGTTCGTGCCCTCCTTCTTGAACTTCGCCGCGTCGAGGGACTTGGCGACGTTCGCCGCGTTGAGCTCGACACCGCCGGAGCCGCTGTCGATGAGGGCGGTGCTGATGCCGTCCTTCGCGAACGCGGACTCGACGTAGGTGATGGCGCCGTCGGCGGACTTCACCGCGTTGGCGACACCGTTGGACTTCTCCGCGCCGTTGCCGACACCGCCGTTGAACTTCTTGCCGTCACCCTGGGTCCAGGCGCCCTTGGACGCGACCTTCAGGTACTTCTGGAAGTTGTCGGTGGTGCCCGACTCGTCGGTGCGCGAGATGACCTGGATGGCCTTGTCCGGCAGGTTGAGGCTCTCGTTGCCCTTGACCGCCTTGATGGCCGGGTCGTTCCACTTGGTGATGCCACCGTTGAAGATCTTGGCGGTGACCTCGGGGGTCAGGGTCAGCTTGTCGACCCCGGAAAGCTTGTAGGCGACGGCGACCGGGCCGACGACGAGCGGGAGGTTCCACGCGTCGGAGGCGCACCGGGCCTTGGCCTTCTCGGCCTCTTCGTCCTTGAGGGGCGAGTCCGAACCGGCGAAGTCGACCTGGTTCGCGTTGAACTGCTTGATGCCGGCGCCCGAACCGCTCGGGTTGTAGTTCACCTTCTGGCCGGAGCACTTGGCGGCGTAAGCCTGCACGAAGATGTCGATCGCGTTCTTCTGCGCGGACGAGCCCTCGGCCGAAAGCGGGCTCTTGCCACCGCATTCGACGTTCGCCGCGCCGCTGGGGGCGGCGGCGGCACCGGTGCTGCCGGGCTTGGTCGCCGCCGGGTCGGATCCACAGGCGCCGAGCACGAGGGCGGCGGTGGCCACGATGCCGATCGCGCCCGCGGGCCGCATGATCTTCACTGCATTTCCTCCACTGGGAGACTTTCGCCGGATCGGTGGAACGGGAGCGTTCCTTCCGGACCCGGACACTAAGCACCGACAGTGGACAGGCGACCGTCTAAGGGTGAACGACAGGTGAACAAGGCGGCCGATGTGAGCAGCGCGACTACTCCGAAAGTGGCCCGTGTCCCAGCCGTGACCTGCGCGTCTGCTCTCCGTGACCGGTCAAGTGCCGCACGTGTGAACGCCGTTACCGAGCGTATTGGACGTCTACCTCGTATCGGGTGAAGCCGAGCTTCGAATAGACCGCCAGTGCCGGCGCGTTGTCGCCTTCGACGTACAAGATCACTTGGCCCAGCCCGCGATCACGGAGGTACCGCAGCCCGGCGAGCGTGAGCGCCTTCCCGAGACCGCCGCCCTGGGCGTCCGGATCGATGCCGACGACGTAGACCTCGCCCGCGGGCTCGCCGCCGAAGCGGCCGGGGACGGCTTCGTGGACCTTCGTCCAGTGGAAGCCGATGACCTTCCCGTCCTCTTCCGCGAGGAAGAAGCCCTCGGGGTCGAACCAGGCTTCCTTCTCGGTCGCCCGGACCTCGTCGGCGGTCAGCGCGCCCTGCTCGGGATGCCAGTCGAAGGCGCGCGCGTTGACGCGGACCATCGCTTCCTCGTCCTGCCCGGGGACCAACGTGCGCAGCGTGACACCTTCGCGCGTCACGGGCTCCGGCCAGTCGGCGGTCTCGACGTCCGCGTGGAGGATCAGCAGCTCGCGGGCGCGCTCGAAGCCTTCGGTCCCGGCGAGATGGACGGCGGCGGGGTGGTCGCCGTGCGCCCAGACGCGCAGCGGTTTCCCCGCGACGTGGTCGACGAGCGCCTTGGTGAGTGCCCTGCCGTGCCCGGAACGGCGATGCGCCGGGTGCACGAACAGTTCGGCGACCTGATTGCCGTGCGAGTCGCCTTCGGTGTCCAGGTGCGCGTACGCGACCAACTCACCGTCGAGGCGCCCCAGAAGATGCTGCCCGCCGGCGAACCCGGTGTCCTCCGGACGGCCGTCGGCCTCGCGCACGGCGAGCAGGAAGCGGCGGATCTCTTCCGTTTCCGGTTCACGGGTCCACACCAGATCAAGCATGAAACCGACCCTACCGGGGAACCCGGTGCCCGCCCGGACGTCTTGTCAGGCAGGAGAGGGGACTCAGTGCGCGGAAAGCTCGGTCGGCTCGTAGACGCTCGCGTCCGGGGCGATGGCCTGCTTGGCCGCGGCGGTGTTGCCCTTCGAGGGCCGCTCGAACTTGTAGCCGACGTTGCGCACGGTCCCGATCATCTGCTCGTGCTCCGGCCCCAGCTTCGCGCGCAGGCGCCGGACGTGGACGTCGACCGTGCGCGTGCCGCCGAAGAAGTCGTAACCCCAGACCTCCTGCAGCAGCTGAGCGCGGGTGAACACCCGGCCGGCGTGCTGGGCGAGGTACTTGAGGAGCTCGAACTCCTTGTACGTCAGTTCGAGGGTGCGCTTGCGCAGCTTCGCGGTGTACGTCGCCTCGTCGATGACCAACTCGCCGACCCGGAGCTCGGCGTCGACCTGCGAGGCGCCGCCGTCGCGGGTGGTGACCAGCCGCAGCCGGGCGTCGACCTCGGCGGGACCGGCCGTCGGGAGAAGGATGTCGTCGGTGCGCCATTCCGCGCTGACCGCGACCAGCCCGCCCTCGCCGACGACGGCGATGACCGGCGTGGAGGTTTCGTCCTCACCGGCGCCCTTGAGCAGACGGCAGAGGCTCTTCGCGGACGCGAGATCACTGCGGGCGTCGAGGACGATGACGTCGCGGTGGCCGGCGTCGAGCAGCGCGGTCACTTCCGGAGCACGGACGCGTACGGTGTGGGGCAGCAGATCCAGAGCGGGCAATACCGTGGTGGCATCTGCTTCCGCGGTCAGTACCAGAAGGTCCAGGCTCATCGCCGCACCGCCTTCAGTCGTGGTCGCCTCGAACGTGGCTACAGCCGGTGCTTGGTGAGAATAGCGGGTGAACAGCCGAGGACCTACCCCGTGCTGGATCGATCACACCTGGCCAAAGAGGTTTACGAAGGAGATTCGACACAATGGTGAGCAGGCCCGTGGCGCGTGACGACCGACCGTCTTCCGGCCGGCCGGCCAAGCGAGGAAAGCGCCGTGGCCGGGGCTGGCTCATCGCCCTCGCGGTGCTGGTGGTGCTGCTGGTCGGGGCCGATTTCGGGGCGGCGGCGTTCGCCGAGCACACGATCTCCCAGAAGGCCCGTCAGCAGCTGGAACTGGCCAACGATCCGGCGGTCACGGTGCACGGTTTCCCGTTCCTGACCCAGGCCCTTTCCGGTGACTACAGTCACATCACGATCAACGCCCAGGGCGTCGCCGTCCCGCCGCGGCTGCGGGACGTGGACTTCAACGCCGACCTGAGCGACGTCACCGCCCCGCTGTCGGATCTGACGTCCGGCAACACGAAGTCGATCGTCATCGGCACGCTCAAGGGCGAGGTGACGATCAAGGCCGCGGACATCGCGCGCCAGGCGCCGCTGGACAAGATCGAGAACCTGAAGATCGAGCCCGTCACCGAGGACTACGTCCGCAACGGCGACAGCGGGCAGGGCGAGACGAAGCCGACCGCGACGAACGAGAACGGCGAGCCGGTCGACACCGCCAGCACCGGGATCCGGGTTTCGGGCAATGTGCAGATCGCCGGGCAGAAGGTGGAGATCTTCTGCTTCGCGATGATCGAACTGGACGGGCAGAAGATCCGCCTCGAACCGAAGCGGCTCCAGTTCGGGAATGACAAGGAGACCACCGTCGTTCCCCAGGCCGTACAGGACGCGCTGCTGCCGAACTTCAACGCGACCATCGACACGGGCGCGATGCCGTTCTCGGTGACCCCGACGTCGGTGCGGGTGAACAGCGGCTCGGTGACCATCAAGGGTGAAGGCAAGAACGTCGCCTTCAGCGGAGCGAAGCCTCAGGGGTGACTTGCGGATGACCGGGGTGTGGGTGCTGCTGGGCGTGCTGGTGCTCGGCGGGGTGGCGGGCGCGCTGCTGCAGGCGCGCAACGGCCGCATCCGCGCGGCGAAGTCCAGCGCGCCCACACTGCCCGGCCGTGTCGCGGACGCCCTCGCGCCCGACGGCGTCACCCTGGTCCAGATCTCCACGACGTTCTGCGCGCCGTGCCGCCACACCCGCGCGATCCTGTCCGCGCTCGCGGAGAAGACCGACGGCCTGACCCACGTCGATCTCGACGTCACCGAAACCCCCGAAGTCGCCCAGGCGCTGTCGGTGCTGCGAACCCCGACGACCCTGGCCTTGACCGCGGACGGCCGGGAGGTCTTCCGCGTCGGCGGCGTTCCCCGAGGTCAGGACCTTCTCGAAGCCCTGAAGCCCCATCTGGCGAACGCCTGATCCCGAATTTTGGGAAGCGTCCCAAGGTGTGAACACGGTTCCCAACCTGAGGGAGCTCTGCGTACCCTCGTGCCCGTGAACCGGCTGCCCCGAACCCTGCTGACCCAGCGCCGCGCAGTGGACCTGTGCCGCGTTCGCAGCAGCCTGTGTCCGGCTCGCTGATCGCGCTCAGCCGCCGCGCGTGCCTCTTCCGGTACGCATCTTCTCCCTCTCGTTCGCAGGAGGAACCATGTCCGCAGGACCGGCCGTCGACCCCCGTGGTCCGCGTTTCGCCGCCATCCTGACGACGATCGTGCTCGCGGTCGTGCTCATCACCCAGTGGTGGCCACTGCTCGCGGCGCAGGCGGTGGTGTTCGCGATCGGTGCCTTCATCGGACTGAAGCCGGCGCCGTACTCCCTGCTCTATCGCCACCTCGTCGCGCCGCGGCTCGGCCCGGCGACCGAACGCGAGGACGCCGCCCCGCTGCGGTTCGCGCAGGCCGTCGGATTCGTGTTCGCCGTCGTCGGCACCGTCGGTTTCGCCACCGGCCTGACCGCGCTCGGCTTCGTCGCGACGGCGTTCGCGCTGCTCGCGGCCTTCCTCAACGCGGCGTTCAACTTCTGTCTCGGTTGCGAGATGTACCTGCTCATCAAGCGTTTCAGCCCCAGCCCTCGCGCGTCCTAACCCAGAAAGAGAGTCAGCTCCCATGAGCCGTGAAGACGTCCTGGTCACCACCCAGTGGGCCGAGGAGAACCTGGACACCCCGGGTGTCGTGTTCATCGAGGTCGACGAGGACACGACCGCGTACGACAACGGACACATCCGCGGTGCGGTGAAGTTCGACTGGCGCAAGGACCTGCAGGACGGCGTCCGCCGCGACTTCGTCAACAAGGAAGGCTTCGAGAAGCTGCTGTCCGAGAAGGGCATCTCGAACGACGACCGCGTGATCCTCTACGGCGGCAACAACAACTGGTTCGCCGCGTACGCGTACTGGTACTTCAAGCTCTACGGCCACGACAAGGTGCAACTGCTCGACGGCGGCCGCAAGAAGTGGGAGCTCGACGGCCGCGAGCTGAACTCGGACGAGGTCAAGCGCGAGCCGACCGAGTACAAGGCCAAGGAGCAGGACCTCTCGATCCGCGCGTTCCGCGACGAGGTCGTCGCCGAGATCGGCAAGAGCAACTACGTCGACGTGCGCTCGCCCGACGAGTTCTCCGGCAAGCTGCTCGCCCCGGCGCACCTGCCGCAGGAGCAGTCGCAGGTCCCGGGCCACATCCCCGGCGCGCTGAACGTCCCGTGGGCGAAGGTCGCCAACGAGGACGGCACCTTCAAGACCGAGGAAGAGATCAAGGAGCTGTACTCCGACGAGGGCCTCGACGAGTCGAAGGCCACGATCGCGTACTGCCGGATCGGTGAGCGTTCGTCCATCGCGTGGTTCGCGCTGCACGAGCTCCTCGGCTACGACCAGGTGAAGAACTACGACGGTTCGTGGACGGAATACGGCTCGCTCGTCGGCGTGCCGGTCGAGTTGGGAGCCAAGTGATGGCAGACGACAGCTGCGGCGCACCGGCCCAGGAGGCCACGCCCGCCGATTACGACACCCGCGGCCAGGTCGTGCTGGCCGGCAAGGTGACCGGCGCGGAGGGCCCCGTCGGCGGCGCCTTCGTCCGGTTGCTGGACGGCGGCGGCGACTTCACCGGCGAGGTGGTCTCGTCGGCCGACGGCGATTTCCGCTTCTACGCGGCCCCCGGTGACTGGACGGTGCGCGCGCTGCACCGCTCCGGCAACGGCGAGGCCTCGGTGACCGCGCAGGGACCCGGCGTGCACCAGCTCGCCATTTCGGTCGCCTAAGACGGGCTGAAGGGGCCCTTCACCGCTTCTCCAGCGGTGAAGGGCCCCTTCGTCGCGTCTGATGCGGTGAAAGCGTCCTTCAGCCCCTGTGGCCACGGCCACGCGACCTCGGCAGGCCCGTCCGGGCAGGTAGCGACTAAAGTGCGTGGCGTGGAGATCCTGTTTACGACCCTGCTGGTGCTCGCCGGCGTCGCGATCACCTGGTTCGCCGTGTACGTCGTCTACCGGCTTTACGCGGACCAGCGCTGACCCATGACGGCTAGTGGCGACGAGGCCATCCAGGCCGCGGAAAAGCGCGCGGAGAACACGCGCGACCGGAACCTTCCGCAGTTCGACGACATGCCCATCCCGGGCGACACGGCGAACCTGCGCGAAGGAGCGAACCTCAACGACGCCTGCCTGGCGCTCCTGCCGCTCGTCGGCGTCTGGCGCGGCGAGGGCGAGGTCGACTACCCGACCATCGAAGGCCCGTACCGGTTCGGCATGCAGCTGACCATCGCGCACGACGGCCGCCCGTTCCTCACGCACGAGGCGCGAGCCTGGCTGCTCGACGAGGACGGCAAGGTCATCCGTCCGGCCGCGCGCGAGTCCGGGTTCTGGCGCCCGCAGGCCGACGACACGATCGAACTGCTGCTGACCCACAACACCGGCATCGTGGAACTCTTCTACGGCAAGCCGCGGGGCAAGGCCTCGGTCCCGGCCTGGGAGCTCGGCACCGACGCGGTCGTCCGCACTTCGTCCGCCAAGGACGTCACGGCTTCGCAGCGGCTCTACGGCATCGTCAACGGCGAACTCGGCTACGTCGAGGAGCGCGCGATGATGGGCCAGGAACTGCAGCCGCACACGTCGGCGCTGCTGCGTCGCGTGGTGGGCTGACCCTCTTCCCATGCGGTGGCGTGCCTACGGCGAGCACGCCGCCCTGCTCGACTGCGCTTCCCTCGCCGAGTCGATGGCGGCGCACGCGACGGTCACGTCCGCGCGCCCGCCCGGGATCGCCGAACTCGTGCCCGGCGCCCGCAGCCTGCTCGTGGTGGAGATCCCGGGTTCCGGCGCCCTCGCGGCCGTCCGCGAACTGCTCGCGGACGCCGACCTCGAACATCCGCCGGAAGGCGAATCCCGCGAGATCACGCTCGACGTGACCTATGACGGCGAAGACCTCGAACTCGCCGCACGGGACGCCGGAGTGTCCACTGAGGACGTTGTGCGGTTGCACACCGGCGCCGTCTACACCGTGGCCTTCACCGGGTTCGCGCCCGGATTCGGTTACCTGACCGGACTTCCCGAGCCGCTGCGGCAGCCGCGGCTGTCGGCCCCGCGCACTCGCGTGCCGCCGGGCTCGGTCGGCATCGCGGGCGAGTTCACCGGCGTGTACCCCCGCGTCTCGCCCGGCGGCTGGCGGCTGATCGGCCACACCCGCACCGTCCTGTTCGATCCCCGCGCCGACCGGCCCGCGCTGCTGGCGCCCGGCGACCGCGTGCGGTTCCGGAGCGCCGGATGAGGGCCATCGAAGTGCTCGAGACCGGCCCGCTCGCGCTGATCCAAGATCTCGGCAGGCCCGGCTACGCGCATCTCGGCGTGCCTCCGTCGGGCGCGCTGGACGTCCCGGCGCTGAAACTGGCCAACCGGCTCGTCGGCAACGCCGAGGACGCGGCCGGCGTGGAATGCCTGTTCGGCGGGCCGCGGCTGCGCGCGACGACGTCCTGCACGGTCGCGGTGACCGGCCCTTCCGTCGCCGTCGAGGTGGACGGGCGCCCCGTCGGCTCGCACGCTCCGGTGTGGCTGGCGCCGGGTCAGGTCGTGGCGATCGGCGCGCCTGCCACCGGATTACGCTGCTACCTGGCGGTTTCCGGCGGCATCATGGTCGACGCGGAACTCGGCAGCCGGTCGCGGGACGTCCTCTCGGAGATCGGCCCCGCGCCGCTGAAGAAGGGCGACTTCCTGCCGCTCGGCCCGTCGTCCGTGTCCGGCGGCGCCGACGTCGTTCTGCCCACGACGGCACCGGCGGAACTGGTCGTGCGGGTGGACCCGGGCCCACGGGCGCACTGGTTCGAGGATCCGGCGGCGGGCCTCGCGAAGACCTGGACGGTGACGGCGGAATCCAACCGCGTCGGGCTCCGGCTCGACGGACCCGCGTTGACTCGCGGGCACGAATACGCGGAGCGGGAACTGCCGAGCGAGGGCCTGGTGACCGGTGCCGTGCAGGTTCCGCCGAACGGATTGCCGGTGGTGTTCTTGGCGGATCATCCAACTACCGGTGGTTATCCGGTGGCGGCCGTGGTGAGACAGGCGTCACTCCCGGCCCTCGCACAGGCCAGACCCGGAACCCTTCTCCGCTTTCACTCGTCCACGAGGGTGTGGAACAGGTAAAGGTCGACGGTGGCACAGGTGTCATCGACACGAATTCGGTCCCCACCCAACCAGAGCTTCCGCAGTCGCTGCGGATCGCGCTGGCCACCGGTCAGATGCGACGCCCGCTCGGCGATACGCTCCGCCCGCTTCTCGATCTCTTCGCCGACGGCGAATACCAGGTGGCCGGACCCGAACGGCTGGCCGAGGACCGCTACCTGACCCCGAGCGCCGACTGGCCGCCCACCGACGTGTCCCGTGTCGGCTACTACCGGACGGCGATCAAGAGCGGTCACCGGCCGGTCGCCATCGTGCTGGAGACCACCGAAGCCGCGGTCATCCTCGATGGGCACCACAAGATCGCGGCCTACCGCGAAGAAGCGATCCTGCCGCACCTGCTGATCATCAGCCCGCTCAACTGATGGACGCCGCACGGTTCCGTGATCCGCGGCCCGGGCCTCGGTCGCACCCGAACGGCTGACCTGCGCCGTGGCGCGTGTTCCTCCGGATCATGCCAAGCTGCGAGCGACGCTCAGCTGATCGCGTACTCGCTCTCGTACGCGGCGGCCAGCTCGGCGTGGATCGCGCTGGAGTCGGTGAGCGCGGCGCCGTCGAGCGTGTGCACCCTGGTCAGCTTGCGGACCGACGACGCGAGGAACAGCCCTTCGCCCCCGGTGAGGTCCGAGACCTTCAGCGGCTCGACCTTGACCGACCAACCCGCGCGCTCGGCGCCGCGGAACAGCGCCGCCTGCGTCGTGCCCGGCAGGATGCCGATGGTCGCCGGCGGCGTGTAGAGCGTCTTGTCCTTCGCGAGGACGACCGTCGACGTCGGCCCTTCGAAGACCGTGCCGTCGGCGGCGGTGAAAATCACATCGCTCGCGCCACGGCGGCCCGCCTCCCGCAGCGCGGCCATGTTGACGCCGTACGAAATCGACTTCGCGCCCAGCAGCAGCCACGGCGCGCGCTCGGCGAGGTCGGGCTCGATACCGCGCTCGAGAGTGATCGCCGCGACGCCTTCGACGCGGGCCCGCTGGACCTTCTCGTCGATCTCCACGCCGAGTGCGAACCCGAACGGCTTCGCCTCCGGATCGCCGTCGATTCCCCTGGTGTACACCAGTTTCAGCGCGATCTCGGCCGGGCCGGACCAGTTGTCGATGACGACCTGCGCGGCGCGCTCCCAGGCGGCGAGGTCCGGCTCCGGCAGGTCGAGCATGGCCGCGGAACGGGCCAGCCGCTCGAGGTGCGGGCGGAGTTCGCGGGGCCGTCCGTCGACGACGAGGATCGTCTCGAACACGCCGTCGCCGCGGAGCAGTCCGAGATCGTCCACCCGCAGGTGAGCGGCTTCGGGGTCGGCCAGGGTCCCGTCGAGGAAGGCAAGCACGCGCATGGGGACACGGTACTCACTAGCATGGGTTTCATGCCCTACCGCTCCCCCCTGCTCGACCTTCCCGGACCGATCGCGGCACCCGACGGGCATCCGGAAGAGGGTGTCCCGTGGCATTGGGGTGACCCCTTCGCCGAGCAACGGACGGCCGCGCGCGGCGCGGTCGTGATCGACCGATCGCACCGCGAAATCCTGGCCGTGACCGGGGAAGAACGGTTGTCCTGGCTGCATTTGGTGATCTCGCAGCACGTCACCGGGCTCGCCGAGGGCACCGGCACCGAGGCGCTCGTGCTGGACAGCCAAGGCCGCGTCGACACGCACATGGTCGTCGCGCACGCGGACGGCACGGTGTGGCTGGACAGCGACAGGGGCGCGGTGGCCTCCAGCGCACTGCCGTCCGGGGGCAAGCAGCCGCTGCGCGAGTACCTCGAAGCGATGAAGTTCTGGTCCAAAGTGGACATCCGCGATGTCTCGGATGAGCTGGCGCTGCTGACCGTCCTCGGTCCCGAAGCGGACCGTGTGCTGGACTCCGTCGGCGTCTCCGTTGGCTCGGAACCGTATTCGGTCGTGGCGATCCCCGGCGGTTTCGTGCGGCGGATGCCGTGGCCGGGGCGATACAGCGTCGACCTCGCCGTCCCCCGCGCCGAACTCGCCGACTGGTGGCGGCGCCTGACCGACGCGGGCGCGCGCCCTGCGGGCAGCTGGGCGTTCGACGCGCTGCGGGTCGAGTCGCTGCGGCCGCGGCTGGGCCTCGACACCGACGATCGCACGATCCCGCACGAAGTGAACTGGGTCGACTCGGCCGCGCACGTCGCGAAGGGCTGCTACCGCGGGCAGGAGACCGTCGCGAAGGTCCACAACGTCGGGCGGCCCCCGCGGTACATGGCGCTGCTGCACCTGGACGGTTCGCCGGAGATCACGCCGGAAACCGGCGACCCGGTGATGCTCGGCGAGCGGACGGTCGGCCGCGTCGGCAGCGTGGTGCAGCACCACGAACTGGGCCCGATCGCGCTGGCACTGGTCAAACGCTCGACGCAGCCGGGCGCGGAACTGCTGGTGGGCGCCGAGGATCGCGTCGTGCAGGCGGCCATCGACCCGGACTCGGTGCCCGGTGAGGCTCCGGCGCCTGGACGGGAAGCGGCTCAGCGGCTGCGGGGCTAGTCGTCGTTCGCGTGAAGGCCCTTCACGCGCTATCCACCACTTACCGCGGACCGAACGCCTGCAGGAAGGTGTCGACGGCGGCCCGTGTCACGTCGCGCAGCTCGGCGGTGGGGACACGGCGGGTACCGAGCCGTGCCCGCTTGTCGATCGGGCCGGACAGCAGTGCCACGAACTGATCCGCCGCCAGCAGCGGGTCCGGCGTGTGGAGATGGCCGGCGACGGCGAGGCGGGCGAGCCGGTCGGCCAGTGCGTCGGTGACACGGTCGGCCGTGCGGGTATGGACGATGTCGAGCAGGTCGGGGAACTGGTTGATCTCCGCCGAGAGCAGTCGGCGCAGCGCCCATGACCGGTCGTGGCAGTAGCACTGGAGCAGGTGGAGGCCGACGCTCTCCAGGGTGACGCGGAGGTTGTCGCCGCGGTCGGTGAGCTGCTCGACCGCGGCGAGGTTCTCGGTCAGCGCCTGGTCGGCCGAGGCCGCGATGGCCTGCCGGAGCAGGTTCTCCTTGTCGTGGAAGTGGCTGTACACGGTGGCCTTGGCCACGCCTGCCTCGGCGGCGACCACGTCCACCCCGGCCTGCGCGTATCCCTCTCGCGCGAAGACGGTGAACGCGGCGTCCAGGATCGCCTGCCGTTTGTCGATCCGCCCGCGTGCCGCGGCAACTCCACTCATACCAAGAGCATACCGGCCTGACCGACAAACTAGACTCATGAGTCTGGTAGAACAGTCTTATGAGTCTTATCGACGACGACGGACTGGCTCCCGCCCTGCGGCGGTTGATCGGCGTGATCCTGCTCGGCGGTGCGCTGGGGATCCTGAACAGCACGATGGTCGCGGTCGGCATCGACCGGCTGGCCGGCGAGTTCGACGCCTCGCTCAGCACGATCGGCTGGGTCTCGACCGGGTTCCTGCTCGCGGTCACCGTGACGATTCCGGTCACCGGCTGGGCCGGGGAGTCCTTCGGCGCCAGACGGATGTGGCTCGCCGGTCTCGGCGTGTTCGTGCTCGGCTCGCTCGGTTGCGGGCTGGCGTGGGACACGGGGAGCCTGATCGCGTTCCGGGTGCTGCAGGGTGTCGGCGCGGGCATCCTCGACCCGCTCGTGCTGACGCTGCTGGCCCGCGCCGCCGGTCCGCGGCACGCCGGCCGGGTGATGGGCCTGATGGCCGCGGTCCTCTCGCTGGGCCCGGTGCTGGGTCCGGTCGTCGGCGGTGTCGTGCTCGCCGGGCTGGGCTGGCGGTGGATGTTCCTGCTGAGCATGCCGATCGGTGTGCTCGCGCTCGTGCTCGCCCGGCGGGTCATGCCCGCGGATCTTCCGCCGGAGGGGACACCGGCACGGCTCGATGCCCTCGGCGTCGCGCTGCTCGGGCCCGGCTTCGCGAGCCTGTTGCTCGTGTTGTCGCAGGCCGCGGACCGTGCCGAGTTCGCCGCCTGGCCGGTGCTCGTTCCGCTGGTGGTCAGTGTCACCCTGCTGGCCGGCTACGCGGTCCATGCCCTGCGCCGCGACCGGCCCCTGGTCGACCTGCGGCTGTTCGCCCGTGGCGGTTTCGCCGCGAGTGTGACGGTCATGGCGCTCACGGGTCTCGCGATGTTCGCCGGCCTGATCGTGCTTCCCCTGTTCTTCCTGCAGGCGCACGGACACGGCGCGCTCGCCGCCGGGTTGCTCGTCGCGCCGCTCGGCGTCGGCGCCGCTGTCGCCGCACCGCTGGCCGGACGTGTCAGCGACCGGATCGGTTCCCGGAACCTCGCGCTGGCAGGCGGGTCCGTCGCGGCGCTGTCCGCGTTCGCCTTCACCCGGATCGGGCACGGCACCGATGAGGTGTGGGTGGTGCTCGCCGGGCTCGCCCTCGGGGTGGGGCTGGGTTTCACCGGGCCACCCGCGATGGGCTCGCTCTACCGCACGTTGCCGGGGCCGCTGGTGCCACAGGGGAGTTCGGTGCTCTACATGCTCAACCAGCTCGGCGGTTCGATCGGGATCGCCGTCGTCGCGTTCACCATGGACACCGCGACCGACACCCTCTCGGGTCTCCACGGCGTGTACTGGTTCCTGACCGGCGCGATCCTCGCCCTTCTCGCCGCATGCGCCTTCTTACCCGGCCGTCCCGCCGACACCCTCGTCGCGCAAGGAGATGCCCGGTGAAGACCATCGTGATCTCCGGCGGCACCGACGGCATGGGCAGGGCCCTCGCCCGCCACTACCAGGATCGCGGCGACACCGTCGTCGTCCTCGGTCGCGATCCGGACAAGGGCGCGGACTTCCCCGGCTTCATCCGGACCGACCTGAGCTCGGTCGCGAACACCAGGAAGGTCGTCGCGGACATCACCGAGGCGTTCCCCGTGGTGGACGCGCTCGTGTTGTGCGCACGGCATTTCCGCTCGGCAAGGCGACAGACGGCCGAGGGCTTCGAAAGCACGTTCGCGTTGGAGTACCTCAGCCGCTTCCTGCTCGGCCACGGCCTTGCCTGCTCCCTGAACCGAGCCGGGAAACCCGTCATCGTCAACGTGTCCGGCCCCGGCGTGCCCAAACCCGAGATCCACTGGGACGACACCGGCCTGGAGCGAGGCTACGACGGCGTCACCGCCCAGATGCAGGCAGGACGGGCCAACGACCTGCTCGGCGTCGACTTCGCCGCCCGATTCGACTCGATCTCGTACGTGCTGGTCAACCCGGGCGCCGTGGCCACGAGCTTCTCCGGCGAGTACGACGCGGCCACGCTGGCCCACGTCGAGCGGCTCAAGAAATTCGGCAAGCCCGTCGCGGAAGGCATCGCGCCGATCATCGCGCTCGTCGACGAACCACCCGGTGTGCCGCTCAGCGCCTTCGTGGAAGGCAGGCGGATCGTCCCGGACCTCGATCGCGTCGCGGCGGCACGGCTCGCCGATCTCACCCACGACCTGCTCAGGAGCCACGCATGATCACCATCCCGCTCGTCGACGGACCGGTCGCCATCCGCGGCGCCCTCGACATCGAGCACACCCCGCACGGGCTGCTGCCACACCGGTTGCCCGCCGCCGCCCGTGCCCGGTTCCCGGACAACCACAGGGCCCGGTTCGACGGACAGCCGCTGACGATGGTCGAGGCGCAACCGGCGGGCGTACGGCTGGTCTTCCGCACCGCGGCCACGATCGTCGAGCTGGACGTGCTGCCCACCAAGACCGTCTACAAAGGAGCGCCGGCCGTGCCCGACGGCGGGTACGACCTGGTGATCAACGGCCGCCTAGCCGCGCAGGCAGGCACTCCGGCCGGCAACAGGCTGATCCTCGACATGCCTGCCCGCCGCTTCCACACCACGCCCGGCCGTCCCGGCACCGTCCGGTTCGACGGCCTGCCCGCCGAACCGAAGGACGTCGAGATCTGGCTGCCGCAGGCGGAGATCACCGAGCTGATCGCGCTGCGCACCGACGCGCCGGTCGACGCGCCGACGACGTCCGGCCGACGGTGGCTGCACCACGGCAGTTCGCTGAGCCACTGCGCCGAGGCCGCGAGTCCCACCGGGACCTGGCCCGCTGTCGCCGCCCGGCTCGCCGGCGTCGAGCTGACCAACCTGGGCCTGGGCACCAACGCGCTGCTCGACCCCTTCGTGGCCCGCGCCATCCGCGACGCCGACACCGACCTGATCAGTCTCAAGATCGGCCTCAACCTCGTCACGGGTGATCTGATGCGGCTGCGTGCGTTCGGCCCTGCCGTGCACGGCTTCCTCGACACCATCCGTGACGGCCACCCGGACACGCCGATCCTGGTCGTCTCGCCCATCCTGAGCCCGATCGTCGAGGACGTCCCCGGCCCGGTCGTGCCCGACTTCGACGCCACCACGTTGCGCTTCCGCGCTCTCGGCGTCGCGGACGACCTGGCAGGCGGACGCCTCTGTCTCTCGATCGTCCGCGACGAACTGGCCCGCATCACCACCGAACGTGCCGACCCCCACCTCCACTACCTCGACGGCCGCGCCCTCTTCGGCGAGCAGGACCACGCCGAACTCCCACCGCCCGACGGGCTGCATCTCGATCCGGCCGGCTACCAGCGTCTGGGTGAGCGCTTCGCTCGGCTGGCCTTCAACGGCCCCTTCGCGTGATCCTCGAGTTGACGACGGCGAGGGTGCCGCGAGAGGCGGAGATCCTTGTGGTATCGCTCCCTGCGGAACATTTTCGCTGGAGCGCGATAAGCTACGCGCGTGATCGAAGTCCGGCCCGGTGGTCGCCGTCGTATCGACCGCGTGCTCGGCCCTGGGTATCTCAGCGACCTCGGCGAGCTGACCCTTTCCGTGCTGCGCGAGCGCCGTGACGAGGCCGCGCAGGAGGAGACCGACCTGTCGTACCTGCGGCGCCTGCTGCACGCGCGGATCGACATCGTGCGGGCCGAGCAGGAGCGCAGGAGTTCGGGCGGCGAGAGCAGCGTCGTCGAGCGGCTGGCCGCGATCCTGGCGGACAACGCGATCGGCCCGGCGACGGGTTCGGGCAGGCACCAGCGGCTGGAGCCGTCGCGCGCGGGTGAGCACCGCCGGTTCGCCGAGGCGCTCATCGGCGACACGGACCTTTCCGATGTCAGCACGCTCTCGGACGAGAAGCTGGTCAACGCCCTCAATCGGTACGCCGACGAAGAGGTTTCGGTCTCCTCGTACCGTCGCGAGGTCCAGAGCGTCATGGACACCATCAACGCCGAGATCGCGACCCGCTACCGCAAGGGCACGGCGTCGGTCGACGACCTGCTCGACACCGAACGCGGCGGATCCGAGTGACGAATCCGGTCCTGGTCGAGGTCGTCCGATCCGGTTTCGTGGAGAGCGTGCACCGCGGCGCGCTCGTGATCACCGCCCCGGACGGCTCGGTGCGGTTCTCCGCGGGCGACATCGAGCGGCCGGTCTACCCGCGTTCGTCCAACAAACCCCTGCAAGCCGTCGGCATGCTCCGCGCCGGTCTCACGATCGACGATGAAGAGCTCGCGCTCGGCTGCGGATCGCACAACGGCGAGCCCGGCCACGTCGAGGGCGCCTTGGCGATGCTCTCCCGCGCGGGGTTGACCGAGGACGCGCTGGCCTGCCCGCCCGCCTTCCCGCTGCACGAGCCCAGCATGCTGGCCGTGGCCTCGGCCGGGAAGCGCCGCGCCGCCATGAACTGCTCCGGCAAGCACGCCGCGATGCTCATGACCTGCGCGCAACTCGGCTGGCCGACCAAGGACTACGAGTCCGAGATCCATCCGCTGCAGAAGATCGTCCAGGCCACCGTCGCCGACCTCACCAGCGAGCCGATCGAGACGGTCGGCGTCGACGGCTGCGGCGCGCCGCTGTTCGCGTTCTCCCTCACCGGCCTCGCCCGCTCCTTCGGCAGGCTGGTCACGGCCATGGGCGGGCCGGAGCGCAGGGTCGCCGACGCGGTCCGCGCACATCCGTGGCAGGTCGCGGGCACCGGCCGCGAGGACACGGTGCTGATGCGGAACATCGAAGGCCTGCTCTCGAAGGGCGGCGCCGAGGGAGTGCACGCGTTCGCGCTCCCGGACGGCACGGCGCTGGCACTGAAGATCGACGACGGCGCGGCCCGAGCCCGCATCCCGCTGCTGCTCGCGACGCTGCGCCACCTCGGCATCGACCCGGGCGACGAAGCCGGTGACCTGGGGCGCAACGCGGTCCTGGGCGGCGGGAAACCGGTCGGCGAACTGAGGGTCACCGAAGGCCTCTACGGCTAGTTCGCCCGTTCCCGCGCGGCCAGATCGCCCCAGAAGTCCCGCAAGTCGGCGAACAGTTCGGCCAGCTCGTCGACATTGCCGGTGCGGAGCGCGTCGAGGATGTCGTGCACCTCTTCGGCGGTCGTGTCGGCCTGGAGGATCGAGTCGGCGAAGAGCTGCACAAGACCGCCGTAGTCGAGTTCGACCGCGGAGCCTGGGTGGAAGCTGTCGAGCCAGCGGCGCGTCTCGAGCAGCACCCGGCCCGGTCCCGAGTCGCCGAAGGTCGCCTCGAGCAGATCCCCGACCTCGCGGGCGCGATGCCGCGCGTCGGCGATGGAGACCCGCCACGACACCTCGCGTTCGGGGTCGTCGCGGCCCTTGCCGAGTTTGACCCGGCGCATCCCGGGATCGAACAGCACGAACCACGGCAGCGGGACGGTCCACGTCGTCGACAGCGTGTGCGAGGCCGAGGCGGACAGATCGCCGATGGCGGACTTCGCCCGCGAGCGGATCGTGTCGAGTGAAGCGCCGCCCGCGTCGAGCACCGCGTTCTTCAGCGCGGGATGCGCGTCGCCGAGGAAGGTCACCAGCGCCGCGGCCGAGCGCGCCCGGATCTCCATCGGGCAGATCAGCGGCCCTGGGCCGGCGTCGCCGTGCTCACCCTCCGGCACGTCTTCGGGATCCAGGACGAGGACGTCGGTGACGAGACTGGGCGCGGCCCTGCCGTCCGCGAGTTCCGCGGGCAGCAACCGGCCCACATGCTGTGACTTGAGCCACAATGCCTGCTCGCGCACGCCCGCGGACGAACGATCGAGCCGAGCCGCTTCGACGGCCTCGAGCAGGCGTTCGTCCGGTGGATCCCCCAGCGCGAGCAGGGGCTCATAGACGCGGAGATAAGCCGCGAACGGACGGGGCACACGAGCATCGTGGCACGCCGACCTGCGACTATCGCCACCGACCGGCCGGTAACCGGCGTTCCGTGAACACTGTCGCCACCGGCACACCGTGCCACGTCGCATCCAACCCCCCGGACACGGTACGGTGTCAGCAGGAAAGAATTGTCGAGACGATGCGGGGCCGCCGATTCCCCCGGCCGCCCCGCCCCTGTGCGAGGGGGTCGAGCCATGGGGCGCGGCCGGGCTAAGGCCAAGCAGACGAAGGTGGCGCGCGAGCTCAAGTACAGCTCGCACGAAACCGACTTCGATGCTTTGCAGCGCGAGCTGTCCAGTAGTTCCTCGGAAGACAGGCACGAGGACGACAAGCGGTATGACGACGACCCGTACGACGGGTACGACGACTACCGCCGCTGAGCAACGCGTGACACGCGAGGGTGGGATCCGGGTTTGCCCCGGTAGACCGCCCTCGCGTGTCGCGTGCTGCCCAAAATACGAGGAGGTGCCATGTCTGACGTAGCGCGAGTAGGTGTCGTCGGGGCCGGGCTCATGGGCTCGGGCATCGCCGAGGTGCACGCGCGGGCCGGGCTGGACGTGATCGTCACCGAGGTCAACCAGCCGGCGCTGGACTCCGGGCGGGCGCGGATCGAGAAGTCGCTGCAACGCGGCGTCAAGAACGGGAAGCTCTCGCAGGAAGACGCCGACGCGGCGCTCGGACGGCTCCGCTTCACCACCGAGATCGGCGAGTTCGCCGACCGCGACCTCGTCATCGAGGCCATCCTGGAACAGGAGCAGGCCAAGGTCGAGGTGTTCCGGTCGCTGGACAAGATCGTCGAGCGTGAGGACGCGCTGTTCGCGTCCAACACCTCCTCGATCCCGATCATGAAGCTCGGGATGGCCACCGGCCGCCCGCAGCAGGTGGTCGGCATCCACTTCTTCAACCCGGTCCCGGTGCTGCCGCTCGTCGAGCTGGTGCCCTCGCTGCTGACCAGCGAGGACACCGCCCGCCGTGCCGAGGAGCACGCGACGACGGCGTTGAGCAAGACGGTGATCCGGTCGCAGGACCGCGCCGGCTTCATCGTGAACTCGCTGCTCGTGCCGTATCTGCTTTCGGCGATCCGGATGATCGAGTCGGGTTTCGCGTCCGCGGAGGACATCGACCGCGGTATGGAGCTGGGCACCGCGCACCCGATGGGCCCGCTGCGGCTGTCGGACCTGATCGGCCTGGACACCATCAAGGCGATCGCGGACTCGATGTACGCCGAGTTCAAGGAGCCGCTGTACTCCTCGCCGCCGCTGCTGCTGCGCATGGTCGACGCCGGCCTGCTGGGCAAGAAGACCGGCCGCGGGTTCTACAGCTACTCCTGACCGGCTTCTTCTTCTTCCTACGCGTTTAGTCCTCTGAATGCGGTTCTTGCACGCGCAACTACCGCATTCAGAGGACTAAATGCGAGGGTCCTAGACTCGGGGGCGTGGGACAGGGACAGCTGCGCGCGGGTCTGGTCGGTGCCGGTCCGTGGGCGAAGACGGTGCACGCGCCAGGTCTCGCCGATCACCCCGGCATGACGTTGCGCGCGGTCTGGGCCAGGCGTCCCGAGGCCGCGAAGGAGCTGGCCGAGGCGCACGGCGCCCAAGCTGTCGACAGCTTCGACGAGTTGCTCGACCAGGTGGACGCGGTCGCGTTCGCCGTACCGCCCGCCGTCCAGGCGGAGCTGGCGGTCCGGGCGGCCGAGGCGGGCAAGCATCTGATCCTGGAGAAGCCGATCGCCGCGGATCTCGACGGCGCGCGCCGGCTCGCGGACGCGGTCGAGACCGCCGGCGTCGCGGCCCTCGTGGTCCTCATCCTGCGGTTTTCGCCGATGACCCGCGAGTGGCTCGACGGCATCAAGGAGGCGGGCGGCTGGCGCGGCGGCGGGGCGCGATGGCTTTCGGGCGCGTTGCTCGGCGGCCAGTACCAGTCCTCGGCGTGGCGGCACGACTCCGGCGCGCTCGCCGACATCGGCCCGCACGCCCTCGATCTGCTGGACGCGGCGCTCGGTGAGATCACCGACGTGCTCGCGGCGAACCGGACCGATGACGATCTGTGGCAGTTGCTGTTAGCCCACGAGGGTGGCGCGACCAGTACGGCGACGTTGTCGCTGCGGCTGCCGATCCAGCCGACGGTCGTCGAAGTGGCCGTTTACGGCGAGCACGGCTACCGCACTTTGGGCCGCAAGCCGGGCTCGGCGGGCGAGTCGTACACCGCGCTCCTGGACGATTTCGCCGCGATGGCCGCGAGCGGGACGACCTCGCACCCGTGTGACGTGCGTCGCGGGCTGCACCTGCAGAAGCTGCTCGAACACGCGCGGCAGCTCGCCGGACACGGCAAGTAGTACACAGGTCACCCACAAGGCTTTCCCTTACGCGATAAGGCCTTCTTCCGAAGAGTTCGCGGTCATCCACAGGTTTGTCCACAGGTTCCTTTGTGGACGGTCAGCAGCATGGGAAAACCTTTTCCGCCACCGGAAAAGATCACCTCTTAGTGCGTTCGCTCCGCCGTGCCGAGTCGATCTTGCGATGCGAAGGTGATCTTGGGCGCTCCGGAAAGGAAGGCCATGGGTGAGCTGCTCCGCGCTTTCGGCGGGATGATCCCGTTGACGATCATCGCGATTCCGTACGCATTGCTCGGGTGGCCGCTCCTCGCGGCGCATCGACGGCGAAGACGGGCCGACCCCTTCTCCGCGTCGGCGACGGCCGCCGTCGACATGACCCTCGCACTGGCCTGTTTCCTGGTGTTGTGCCTGGTCACGATGCCGGTGACCGGGGTGCAGGGCAGCAGGCTGAACCTCGAACCCGGCACCGACCTGCGCCTGGCCCTGTCCGACAGCGCCAATCTCTGGCAGGCGCTGGGCAACGTCCTCATGCTGAGCCCGCTCGGCGCCCTGCTCCCGGTGCGGTCCCGCCGCCTGCGGTCGCTGGGCCGGATCGCACTGGGCGCGCTGGCCGTCTCGGTGCTGGTGGAAGGTACGCAATATCTGATCCAGGCGGGCAGGGTGACCTCGGCCGACGACATCCTGCTGAACACGCTGGGCGCCGTGGTGGGTGCCGCGCTGAGCAGACGTCTGTGGCATCGCCTGGATGTCCGGCCGGCGGTGCGGATCCCGGTCCAGGTACGGCGGGTGTGCGACGCCCCCGTCCGGCTGCGGGTCCCGAGATCGGTGTGGGACGAGCGGTATTCGGGCATCGCGCATCCGCAGCGGAGGTAAATCGGTTGACCGTCATGCGAGAGTGATCGCGAAAGCCCTACGTACTGAGAAAGAGGGATGCCTCATGCCTGACGCCTTCGGTGGCGTCGGCACGAGCTAGCCGGCGCACACGCCAGCTCCACCACGCACGCGGATCCTCCCGTGCGTCTCTTTCTTCTGCCCGAAAGGCTTTCCACCAGTGCTTTCCGAGACGATTCGTGCTTTGCAGTCCTACATTCGCCTCACCGCGGCGAAGTTCCGGGAGACCGAGCGGATCGGGCCGTTCCTGGCCACGTACTACCTCGAGGCCGACAGCCCCTTCCTCAACTACGCGATCCCCGACGACGGCGCCGTGCCCACCGCGGACGACGTCGCCGCGCTCACCGAGGCGTTCCGTAAGCGCGGGCTCGTGCCGCGTCTGGAGTTCCTCACCGAAGCGGTTCCCGCCGCCGAGGCCGTGCTCGTCGAGTGCGGCTACACGCTGGAGCGGCGGATCCCGCTGATGATCTGCTCCCCGGGGCAGGTCGTCGCGCAACCGGAACCGGCCGGGATCAGCCTGGTCACCCCGAAAACCGAGGGCGAACTCCGGCAGATGATCCGGGCGCAGAACGTGGCGTTCGGGGAGGAGGATCCCGATCAGCACCTCGACCCGTCCCCGGATCAGCTGAGCGGCGAGACCCTGTCGGTGATGGCCGTGGCCGAGACCGGCGAGGTCGTCGGGGGCGGGGTCGCGACGCCGATCCTCGACGGCGCGACCGAGGTCGCCGGGATCGGGGTGGTCAAGGAGTACCGGAGCCGCGGGATCGCCGCGGCGATGACGGAGTATCTGACGCGTGAAGCCCACGCGCGCGGTGGCCGGTCGGTGTTCCTGACGCCGGGTGCCGGGCAGGCGGAACGCGTCTACGGCCGGGTCGGCTTCGAGACCGCGGCCGAATGCGTGCACCTGTCAGTCGTCTGAATAACCGCCGCGGCGTGACTTCTTGACCTCGCCGCGGCGCTTCTTCGACGCCAGGCGGCGTTCCTTCGAACCTCGCGAAGGTTTGGTGGGACGCCGCTTGGCGGCCGGGGGCGCCGACGCGTCCAGCAGCAACATCACCAGCCGCGCCCGCGCGGCTTCCCGGTTCATCAGCTGGGAGCGGTGTTCGGAAGCGGTGATCGTGACGACCCCGTCGACCAGCCGCGACGAAAGCCGGTCCAGCATCCGCGCCCGGAGATGCTCCGGGACGGACGCCGAACCGGCCACGTCGAAGGACAGTTCGACCCGCGAGTCCGTGGTGTTCACGCCCTGCCCACCCGGACCCGACGACCGGGAGAACCGTTCGCTCAATTCGGCACCCGGGATCACGAACCGGGTGCCGACCACCACGTCATCAGCCACGGACCCAGTGTTCCACCAGGGCCAAGAGAATATTCAGAAGCGCGGGTGGTCGCCGGAGAGCACGGCGCGCGGGCCGTCCGGGTCTTCCGCGGGCTGCACGTCGCCGAGGATCCACGCCGGCACGTGCCGCGCGGTCAGCATCGCCAGCGCGCGGTCGACGTCGTCGGCGCCGACGATCGCGACCATGCCAACGCCCATGTTGAACGTCTTCTCCAGCTCGGCCCGCTCGACCTTGCCGCGGTGGCCGATCAGCGCGAACACCGGCGCCGGGGTCCAGGTGCCGCGTTCGAGCCGGGCGACCAGGCCGCGCGGCATGACGCGGGCGAGGTTCTGTTCCAGGCCGCCGCCGGTGATATGCGCGAACGTGCGGACGTCGGCTTCGGACGCCAGCGCGAGGCAGTCCTTCGCGTAGATCCTGGTCGGCTCCAGCATCTCCTCGCCCAGCGAGCGGCCGAACTCCTCGACGTGCCCGTCGAGCGGCATGCGCGCGATGTCCAGCAGAACGTGCCTGGCGAGCGAGTAGCCGTTGGAGTGCAGGCCGGACGAGCCGAGCGCGAGGACGACGTCACCGGGGCGGACCCGCTCCGGGCCGAGCACGTTCGCCGCCTCGACGACGCCGATGCCGGTGCCCGAAAGGTCGTAGTCGTGCTCGCCCATCAGGCCGGGGTGCTCCGCGGTCTCGCCGCCGAGCAGCGCGCAACCCGCCTGGACACAGCCCTCGGCGATCCCGCCGACCAGCGCCGCGATCTTCTCCGGCACGACCTTGCCGACGGCGATGTAGTCCTGCATGAACAGCGGCTCGGCGCCGGTGACGACCAGATCGTCGACGACCATCGCGACCAGGTCGATGCCGACCGTGTCGTGCTTGTCGAGCGCCTGCGCGACGGCGATCTTGGTGCCGACCCCGTCGGTCGACGAGGCCAGCACCGGCTCTTTCCACTTGTCCAGCTTCAGGGAGAACAGCCCGGCGAAACCGCCGACCCCGCCCATCACCTCGGGCCTCGTGGCCCTCTCGGCGTGCGGTTTGAGCAGCTCGACGGCTTTGTCACCGGCGTCGATGCTGACGCCGGCGGCGGCGTACGTGGCGCTCGTGGACTCGCTCACGGAAGCGGACTCCAACTCTGGAAGTGAGGTCTAGGGACGCCGGATGGCGTCCTCAGCACCGTACCCGGCAGGGCTGACGGGCTTCGCCGCGCCATTGACCGAGTCCAGGCTCTCCAGCAGGTGCTTCCCGATCAGCGCGTCTTCGGGCAGCGCGATCGGGTACTCGCCGGAGAAGCACGCGGTGCACAACCGCGACTTCGGCTGCTCCGAAGCCGCGACCAGCCCGTCCAGGGAGATGTAGCCCAAGGTGTCCGCGCCGATGGAGCGGCGGATGCCGTCGAGGTCGACGCCGTTGGCCACCAGTTCGGCGCGCGAGGCGAAGTCGATCCCGTAGAAACACGGCCAGCGGACGGGCGGCGACGCGATCCGGACGTGCACCTCGAGCGCGCCCGCCTCCCGCAGCATGCGGACCAGGGCGCGCTGGGTGTTGCCGCGGACGATGGAGTCGTCGACGACGACGAGCCGTTTGCCGCGGATCACGTCGCGCAGCGGGTTCAACTTGAGCCGGATGCCCAGCTGGCGGATGGTCTGCGACGGCTGGATGAAGGTGCGGCCGACGTAGGCGTTCTTCACCAGGCCGGTGCCGTAGGGGATGCCGGAACCCTGCGCGTAGCCGATGGCGGCCGGGGTGCCGGATTCGGGCACCGGCATGACCAGATCGGCGTCGGCCGGGTGCTCGGCGGCGAGTTTGCGGCCGATCTCGACGCGGGTGGCGTGCACGCTGCGGCCGGCGATCGACGTGTCGGGCCTGGCGAGGTACACGTACTCGAAGACGCAGCCCTTGGGCTCGGGGTTCGCGAACCGCGAGGAGCGCAGACCCTCGGCGTCGATCGCGATGAGCTCGCCGGGCTCGACCTCGCGGACGAACGACGCGCCGCAGATGTCGAGCGCGGCCGTCTCGCTCGCGACGACCCAGCCGCGTTCGAGCCTGCCGAGCACCAGCGGGTGCACACCGTGCGGGTCGCGCGCGGCGTACAGGGTGGACTCGTCGGCGAAGACCAGGCAGAAGGCGCCCTTGAGGGTGGGCAGCAGTTCCAGCGCGGCGGCCTCGATGCCCTTGTCGGCGGCGTTGGCCGCGAGCAGCCCGCACACCAGGTCGGAGTCGCTGGACGAACCGGTCAGGCCCGCGTGCGGTTTGAGCCCGGCTTCGACCGTGCGATCCCGCAACTCGGCGGTGTTGACGAGGTTGCCGTTGTGCGCGAAGGACAATCCGCTGCCGGTGGCGGTGGTCCGGAAGATCGGCTGCGCGTTCTCCCAGATGGTCGCGCCGGTGGTCGAGTAACGGCAGTGGCCGACGGCGATATGTCCTTGCAGCGACTGCAGGACCTGCTCGTCGAACACCTGGCTGACCAGGCCGAGATCCTTGAAGACGACGATCTGCGAACCGTCGGAGACCGAGATGCCGGCCGCTTCCTGGCCGCGGTGCTGAAGTGCGTAGAGCCCGTAGTAGGTCAGCTTCGCGACCTCTTCTCCGGGCGCCCAGACACCGAAGACGCCGCATTCCTCGCGGGGTTCCGGATCGGGCTGGTCGGTCACGGGCTGTCCGGCGAGGGACGGGTCGGAAACCACCGAGGTGCTCCCAGGGAGAAAGAGGGCAGGCCGCCACCAGTGTAAACGGTGAGCAGGAGATCAACGCGCCGCACGACGTGGCACTGGACACGCTTCGTGTGATGACCGTGAGTGACGGGCGGGTGTCAAGGCCCGGCACTCACGACCCCCGACCAGCCGGCCGCTCCCCCTCGACAGAGGCGGCCGACTGTGCTTAGGAGGCGATCAACCCGCCGCTTTCAACCAGCGGCCAGCCACTTGGACGTGCCGCCGCGGCCGGGGACCCAGCAGCCCTTGGCCGAGGTCTCCGGGACGTACAGCGAGCCGGGGGTCCGCTCGTCCGGAAGCGCGAGCAGTGCCGTCAGCACCGTCGCGGCGTCGCCGGCGAACCGCCACAGCCAGACCTCGGGCTCGAGGATGTCCTCCTCGGTCCCGGGCATGCGGGTGGCGACGACGTCGTCCTCGGCGTTGAGCCGGACCACGTCGACCACGTTGTCGTGGACTCGCACGCCGACCACGGCCAAGACCTCGCCGTTCGCGTCGCACGGGTGCACGAACTGGTACCCGCGGTGGATCAGTTCCTGCAGACCGCTTTCGATATCGGTGATCTCCGCGGTGATGGTGTCACCCGAGGACGTCATCGAATTCGCCGTCCTTGGCGCCCGCGAGGAACGCGGCCATCTCGGCCTGGGTGTAGATCAGGGCCGGCCCGGTCGGAAAGCGCGAGTTGCGCATCGCGATCTCGCCGGAGGCGAGCGGCGCCACCTCGACACAGTTGCCGATCGCGTTGCTGTAACTGGCTTTGCGCCATTGGGCGCCGGTAAGACGATCGGCCGGGATGCCGTTGTCGAACTGTTCAGCCATGGTCCCCACCTTCCCCGACAGAAGACTTCGGGCGATGCATCTGCATGTGCATTTGCCTGTGATCCCAAAGTTAGCACGTGTGACTGCAGCGGTAAATGCACGTGCAGAAGTTTTTGCAGGATTCGCGGGCGGTGATGACTTAAGTCCTCGACTACCCCACTAAAGGGTGACGAGCGCAGCCCCCAACGGGTGAACAACTACCAGTCGTGGCCGAATTTTCGAGGACACGCAAGGAAACCTCGGCCGCCCTGGAGACGGCCGACGGCACCACAAAGGTGAGCGGCTCAGATTTCGGCGCGGCGCTTCAGCAGCATCTGGCGGCTGCGGTCCGGCGTCTCCGCGTCGACCGCGAGCATGTCCAGCGCCCGGCTGTACCGTTCGATCTCGTCGCGCTTGTCGATGTAGTGCGCGCCGGTCAGGTACTCGGTGTACGCGATGTTCGGCAATTCCTCTTCGGCGAACCTGAGCAGCGAGAACGCGCTGTCCGCGGAGTAGCCGCTCCGGTCGTACGGGAGGACCTGCACCGAGATGTTCGGCTGCTGGATCATCTCCAGCAGGTGGTCGATCTGGCCCTTCAGCACCTCGCGGTCGCCGATCGGCCGGTAGAGCACCGACTCGTCGAGCACCAGCCACAACCGCGGCGCGTCCGGCCGCGACAGCATCTTCTGCCGCCGCATCCGCAGCGCGACGCGGCGGTCGACCTGCTCGTTGACCATGTCCTTGCGGCCGTGGCTCATGATCGCCCGCGCGTAGGCCTCGGTCTGCAACAGGCCCGTGACGTACAGCGGCTCCCACACCTGGATACGGGCCGCGGCCTCTTCGAGCCCGACGAGGTCGTTGAACCAGCTCGGCATCAGGTCGCCGTAACGGCGCCACCAGCCCGGCTCGTTCGACTCCTTGACCATGTCGAGGAACTGCTGCCGTTCGCCGGGATCGGTCATCCCGTACATGGTCAGCAGATCGGCGACGTCGCGTTCCTTGAAGCCGACGCGGCCCAGCTCGAGACGGCTGATCTTCGACTCGGAGCCGCGGATGCTGTAGCCGGCCTCCTGGCGCGTGATGCCCGCGTCCTCGCGCATCCGGCGGAGCTGAGAGCCGAGGATCATCCGCCGCGCGGTGGGACCCAGGGACTGCTCACCGCCAGGCGGGGTGACCGCGTTCATCGACCGGGGACCTTTCGCAAGACGACACTCACAGGAGAACTAGCCGATTACTGAAAGTACACGTTTGGACCTCGACACGACAGGGACGGCTCGGTTTACCGGTCGCGTACGTGGTTCTACTCTACGTAGAGCCCGAGACTTCCGACACAGTTTTGTGAGGTTCAAGATGCCCGACGCCCCGACCCGGACGGAACGAGTGCCCGTGGGTGTCGACCCGACCCGGGCCAGCATCGCCCGGGTGTACGACGCCTTCCTCCTCGGCAAGGACAACTACGAGATCGACCGGGAGGTGCTGCGCAAGGTCCAGCAGGCGGCCCCCGAGGCGCAGGACCTGGCGACCGAGAACCGCGGCTTCCTGATCCGCGCGTGCCGGTTCCTCGCCAGCCAGACGGGCATCACCCAGTTCCTCGACCTCGGATCCGGCCTGCCCACGGCCGAGAACACGCACCAGGTCGTGCAGCGGATCAACCCGGAGATCAAGGTCGTCTACGTCGACAACGACCCGGTCGTGCTCGCCCACGGGCGCGCGCTGCTCGAAGAGAACGAGAACACGCACTTCGTCTCGGACGACATCTTCGAGCCGGAGCGGATCATCGAGAACCCGGACATCCGGCGGCACATCGACTTCACGCAGCCGATCGCGTTGCTGCAGCTCGGGACCCTGCACCACTACAACGGGCCGCACGACGAGCCCGCCAAGATCATGAGGAAGTACATCGACGCGCTGCCGTCGGGTTCGTACGTGGCGATCTCGCACTTCTCCGACCCGGAGGACGAGTTGTCGCAGGTCGCCCGCAAGATGGAGGAGTTCTTCATCCACAGCCCGATGGGCTCGGGCACCTTCCGCACCAAGGCCGAGATCGAGGAGCTGTTCCACGACCTCGAGATGGTCGAGCCCGGCGTCCAGCTGTGCGCGGACTGGTGGCCGGACGGCCCGCGGATCAAGGAGCTGAACACGGCTCAGCGGACGATCTCGGGCGGCATCGGCCGCAAGGCCTGAGCCCTTGGCGCCGCAATGAAAGGCCCCTTCATTGCAAATTTTGCAATGAAGGGGCCTTTCATCTCACGCGCGACCCCGAGGTTCAGAGGCGGACCAGCGGCAGCCAGCGGGCCAGATCGGCCCTGCTCCCGGAGGCGGTGACCCGCCCCGACTCGACGGCGTCGGCCCAGCCGAGCAGCCCGGTCGCCAGTTCCAGCCACGTGCGCGGATCCGTTTCGACGACGTTCGGCGGCGTCCCGCGGGTATGGCGCAATCCTTCGACACACTGCACAGCCGCGAACGGCGGCACCCGCACTTCGACACTCTTCCCCGGGGCGTCCCCGGCCAGCGTCCGCAGGCTCAGCCGCACCGCCGCGGCCAGCTCCGGACGGGCCGGTTTCGGACCGGATCCGCTCAACCAGGGGGAAATCGCCGCGATCGCGGCTCGTAACTCAGCGGGGTCGACCGAACGCGAAGAGGCCATGGGAGAACAGTAGAGTGAGCGCGAACAAACCTTCAGGCACCCGGAACGTGGGGATGGCGATGGCGCAGCGGGACGAGGCGGATCGGTTGGCGTCGAGCCCGGCGGGCAAGCGGAAACAGGCCAAGCCGAAGATCACCGAAGAGATGCGCGCCAACGCCAAGGCCAATCCCAACAGCTGGCTTTACGTCATCGACGAGGCCTTCGACCCCGACGGCCCGGTGCCGTCCTGGGCGGTCGTCGGCGCGTACCCGGTGAACGGCGGGGGCGAGATCGTCGAGGACTTCCACCCCAACGACCGCTACCGTCCCTCGCCGAAGGCGCTCGGTTTCCCCGAGCCGCGCAACGAACTCGAGCAGCTGCTCCAGCTGGTGCGCACGAACCACCGCCCGGCCGCCGACCTGCCGCGGGTCATCCTCGACTCGACACTGTTCGTCTACGCCCTTTCGCCGGTGCAGCGCACGGTGATCGGCTTCCACAACACCGACGGCAAGGTGCTCGTTCCCGCGTACACGGCGAAGTCGCTGGTGCCGCGCGAATGGCCGCACGCCAGGGCGGTGCTGGGCCGGGACATGGTCCCGCTGCTCGCCGGGCACCCGGTGACGATCAATCCCCACGACCGGCTCACCGCGATCATCCCCTCGGAGCACCTCGACAAAGCCCTTTTGGACGAGCGTCGTTAAGGCCCGATTAACCCACTCGGCCCAATTTATTCGGGGCGAAAGCAACTCTTTCGGGTGATGTTCGAGTCGCTGATTCCCTTTTCGCGGGGGATCGTGGCGACGTGATGAGTCGCAGAGTGTGTTCAAAAGGCTGGGGGGCCGTCCTCGCGGCGGGGGTTTTGCTGCTCGCGCAGACCCCCGCCGTCGCACGGGAAAGCGGGCCTCGTTACGACGGGGCCGAGGAGCACTACGCCGGTTCACAGATCGCGCTGCACGAAGGCGTCAATGTGTCGGTGGGGCCGCTGTACGGCGGCGAAGCGCAGACGCTCGGTCACGACGTCAGCGGACACCAGGGCGAGGTCGACTGGCCCGCCGCCGCCAGGACCGGCGCGAAGTTCGTCTACGTGAAGGCGACCGAGGGCACCGGCTTCGTCAATCCCCGGTTCCCCCAGCAGTACAACGGTTCCTACGGCGTCGGCCTGATCCGCGGCGCGTACCACTTCGCCCGCCCCGACATCTCGGACGGCGCCGCGCAAGCGCACTACTTCGTCGACCACGGCGGCGGCTGGTCCAAGGACGGCAAGACCCTGCCGGGCGCGCTCGACGTCGAGTACAACCCGTACGGCGAAACCTGTTACGGCAAGACGCCGGCGCAGATGGTCGCGTGGATGGCGTCGTTCGCCGAGACCTACCTGTGGCGGACCGGGCGGCATCCGGCGATCTACACGTCGACGAGCTGGTGGAAGCGGTGCACCGGGAACAGCAACGCGTTCTGGCAGAACCCGCTGTGGCTCGCGCGCTACAACACCGAGATCGGCGAGCTGCCCGCGAGCTGGAAGACCCACACCATCTGGCAGTTCTCGAACAAGGGCAGCCTGCCCGGCGACCAGAACTGGTTCAACGGCACGGTCGATCGCGTGCGCGCGCTGTCCCTCGGCTGAACACCCACCCGAGTGGGCGTTACAAGATCACATAACCCGACCTACCTGGAAATGAAAATCACCCACGCGTAGTACCAATTTCACGGAAGTTAGTGACAAACCCGGCACTCGTCGTCAACAATCGTGCCCGGACGGCTACCACCTGCAAGGTTGCCGTCCTCAGCGAGGGTTATCCGTGAAGGGATTGTCGTAATGCGCACTTCCCGAAGAATCGCCATCGCCGTCGGCTCCGCGCTGCTCCTGCTCAGCAGCACGGTCCAGGCGTCGGCCGCCCCGTCCCCCGAGATCATGTCGATCGAACAGGATCTCCAGCAGAACGACCACACGATCGGATCGCAGATCCGGCGCGTGGAGGGCGACACCTCCACGCATGAGTCGAAGGCCAAGGCCGCGCAGCCGCAGCCCGAGGCCGGGGTGCTCGCGACCGTCGCGGGCATGGACGTGGCCAGCTACCAGAAGAACGTCGACTGGGCCTACTGGTGGGGTCAGGGCAAGCGCTTCGTGTGGACGAAGGCCACCGAAGGCACGAGCTACAAGAACCCGTACTTCGCCCAGCAGTACAACGGTTCCTACAACCAGGGCTTCATCCGCGGCGCGTACCACTTCGCCCTGCCGAACGTCTCGAGCGGCGCGGCGCAGGCCGACTTCTTCATCAACAACGGCGGCGGCTGGTCCAAGGACGGCAAGACCCTGCCGGGCGCGCTGGACATGGAGTACAACCCGTACGGCGCCACCTGTTACGGCCTGAGCCAGTCCGCCATGGGGGCGTGGATCCGGGCGTTCCATGACCGCTACAAGGCCCGCACCGGCCGCTGGCCCGTCATCTACACCTCGACGAGCTGGTGGAGCACCTGCGTCGGCACGTCGCAGAACTTCGGTGGCACGGTCCCGCTGTGGATCGCGCGGTACGCGTCCACGGTGGGCGCGCTGCCCTACGGCTGGGGCTTCTACACCGTGTGGCAGTACACCTCCAGCCCGCTCGACCAGAACACCTTCAACGGCGCTTACGACCGCTTGCAGGCACTGGCCAACGGCTGAGCTGCGCATTCCGTGAACGAGCGGCTCCCGGCCTCGGCCGGGAGCCGCTTTCGCGCGCGGGGTACCTTGCCTCTGGAAAATCCCTGGCACGGGCGGATCCGGAACCAGCGCTGACCGCCGGTCGTCTGATCTGCAGCCTCAGGCCCCAGTACGGAAGGCGAGACCGATGACCTACCCACCCCAGCCAGGCCAGCCCTACGGCCAGGACCCCCAGGGACAGCAGCCGCAGCAGGGTTGGGACCAGACCCAGCAGTACGGTCAGCCGCAGCAGTACGGACAGCAGCAGGGCTGGGACCAGACGCAGCAGTACCAGCAGCAGCCGCAGCAGGGCTGGGACCAGACCCAGCAGTATCCGCAGCAGCCCCAGCAGGGCTGGGACCCGAACAACCAGGGCTACCAGCAGGGTTTCGGCGGCCCGCCCGCGCCGCCGTCGAAGAGTAAGACCGGTCTGATCATCGGGATCGTGATCGGCCTCGTCGTGCTGATCGCGTTCGGGGTCACGGGGTTCGTCGCACCGGGCTTCCTGCTCAGCAAGGACGAGGGGAACAACACGGCCGCGCCGCCGCCCGCGTCGTCGTCCGAGCAGGCTCCGACCTCCGCGCCGAAGAGCAGCCCGAAGTCGAGCTCGCCCCGCAGCAGCCCGAGGAGCACCGAAAGCGGGGGCACGGGCTCCGAAGGCAACCCGAAGGGCATCCAGAACCTGAAGGACTTCCTGGCCAAGGTGAGCGCCGGGGACAAGGCCGGCGCGCTGGCGCTGGTGTGCCAGGACATGAAGGCGACCATGGGCGACTCGATCGACATCATGGCGCCGGCGCCGTCGCAGCTGGAGGTCACCTCGACCGCGGGCATCGGCGACGGGTTCATCACCGGTGACATCGAGGGCACGGTCAAGGGCAAGAAGGTGAGCGGCTCGGGGATCTCCTCGGACGACAACCCGGACAAGTCCTTCTGCGTCCGCAACTTCTTCGTATTCTGAGCGGATGAAGCGGTTTCTCCGCTCCCCCCTGCTCTGGACCTTCGTCGTCTCGCTCGTACTGCTGCTCGCGGTCGGCGGCTGGTTGCTGACGGATCCGGCGACCAGCCGCAGCGAGGCGCTGAAGACCGGCGGCATCGCCGGGGGCGCCATCGTCGCGCTGTACGCGTTGTGGCTCAACGACAGGCGGCGCCGGGTCGAGGAGCGACGGCAGGAGGTCGAACGGCAGCGGCAGGAACTCGAGCAGCGGCGGGCCGACCAGGACCGGGACCGGATCTCGGACGAACGGTTCGCCAAGGCCGTCGAACTGCTCGGCCACGAGGCCGACCAGGTGCGGGTCGGGGCCCTGCACGCGCTGGCGGGGCTGGCTCGCGGCCGCGAGATCTACAAGCAGACCGTGCTGGACATCCTGTGCTCGTACCTGCGGCGGCCGTTCGAGCATCCGCGGTACCAGGACACGGCGAAACGGGACGGGAACACCGCACCGGAAGAGGGCTCCGCGACGGAGGACCAAGAACTCCAGGTGCGGCAGACCGCGCAACGGCTGATCGGGGAACTGCTCCCGGCCGCGGATTCCGAAGGCACGCCGGGGTACGACCTCGACCTGACCGGCGCCGTACTGGAGTACTTCGATCTTTCGGAGCGGAAGATCGGCAAGCTGTTGCTCCGCTACGCCGGTTTGTACAGCAGCACCAACCTGTCCGGCTGTGTGTTCCTCGGGCCGGTGTACCTGACGGGCGCGGGAACGAAAGAGAAAAAACGCATCGGCTTCTTCCGGTGCAGTGAAGCCAAGTTCGAGCAGCGGGCGTGGTTCAGCGGGGTCCGGTTCTCCGAGGACGTCGAGTTCCGCGGCACCGTGTTCGCGGGCGAAACCTCCTTCAAGGACAGCGTCTTCGCGAAGGACGCCGTCTTCGCGGACACCGAGTTCAAGAAGACGCTGGATCTGCGCCGCGCGCGGTTCGAAGGCTTCGGGGATCTGAGCTTCCGTAAGCCGCCCGGCACGGTGTCGCTCTACAACACGTCGGTGGAACCGGCGAGGGACCACGAACTCCCGGCGGGCTGGGCCGTCGAGACCCTGCCGGACGGCCGGGCCCGGCTCACGGTGAAGGACTGATGAGGCGCCTGCTCTCCTCGCCGCTGCTGTGGACGTTGCTGTCTTCGGTCGTGGTGCTCGTCGGGGTCACCGCCTGGCTGCTCACGGACCGCGCGACCAGCCGCGGCGACGCGCTCAAGACCGGCGCGCTGGCGGGCGGGGCGATCGCCGCGCTCTACGGACTTTGGCTCAACGACCGGCGAAGGCGTACCGAAGAGGACCGGCACGAGATCGAGCGCAGCCGGATCTCCGACGAGCGCTTCGCCAAGTCGATCGAACTGCTGGGCAACGAAGCCGATCAGGTCCGGATCGGGGCGATGCATTCGCTCGCGGGGCTGGCCAGGACGCGTCCGGAGTACCGGCAGACGGTGCTCGACGTGTTGTGCGCCTACCTGCGGCGGCCGTTCGAGCATCCGAGTTTCGATCCGGGCCTCGACTGGAAGGACAAGGAAAAGCGGGCGGCCGCGGAGCGGGAACGGCTGGTCCGGCGGGCGGCCGAGCGGCTGATCCGCGACATCCTTCCCCACGCCGGGACGACCGGGCCGACGCTTTCGCTCAACCTCAGCGACGCCCGGCTCGACAAGCTGGGGCTGCTCGGCAGGCGGGTCGGCTGGTTCGGCGCGGATCGGTGCGAGGTGCTGTCCTATCTCGACCTCACCGACGCTCAGCTGTCCGGGAAGTTCCTGCTCCAGAACGCGGTGATCCGGGGCAGGTTCGAGGTCACCAGGGCGAGCTTCGAACGGAAGGTGTCGCTGGACAACCTGGTCGTCGAGGCGCCCGTCGACTTGAGCGTGGCGTCCTTCGCGGAGCCTCCGTCGCTGGAGGGCGCGGTTCTGTCCAAAGAGGGCTGAAGGGCGCTGTCCCCGCATCACATGCGGTGAAAGCGCCCTTCGCTGCGTCCTATGCGGGGAAAGTCCCCTTCAGCTCAGTCGAACAGGGCCGGGAGCGTGCGCTCCCAGGTCTCCCGAAGCTCGTCCAGCGTGAACTCCGTGATGTCCTGGAGTTCGAGCGAGCCCGACTCCGGGTCCACCACACCGGTCTTGCGCCACGGCAGGCCGCGCGCGGTCAGCATCTCGGTGAACCGCAGTTCCTCGGTACGCGGCACGGCGACCAGCACCCGGCCCGCGGACTCGGAGAACAGCTGCACGAACGGGTCCTGCTCCGCGTCGAGGAAGACGCGGGCACCGCACTGTCCGATGAGGACGGTCTCGACGAGGGTCTGGATCAGGCCGCCGTCGGAGACGTCGTGCGCGGCGGAGATCATGCCGTCGCGGGAACCGGCGATGAGGATGTCGGCGAGCAGCTTCTCGCGCGCCAGGTCGACCTTGGGCGGGCGGCCGCCGAGGTGGCCGTGCAGTTCGCGCGCCCAGGCGGAACCGTCCAGCTCGTCGTGGGTCTCGCCGAGCAGCAGCAGGGCTTCCCCGGCCTCGGCGCCGATTCCGGTGGGGATGCGGCGGGTGACGTCGTCGATCACGCCGAGCACGCCGACCACCGGGGTCGGCAGGATGGCCGTGTCACCGGTCTGGTTGAAGAAGCTGACGTTGCCGCCGGTGACCGGGATGCCGAGTTCGACACAGCCGTCGGCCAGACCGTGCACGGCCTGCTCGAACTGCCACATCACACCCGGGTCGGTCGGCGCGCCGAAGTTCAGGCAGTCCGACACCGCGACCGGCTTCGCGCCACTGGTGGCGACGTTGCGGTACGCCTCGGCCAGCGCGAGCTTCGCGCCCTCGTACGGGTCGAGGTAGACGAACTTGCTGTTGCAGTCGGTCGAGACGGCGACCCCGCGGCCGGTCGACTCGTCGATCCGGATGACGCCCGAGTCCGACGGCTGCGCGGACACGGTGTTGCCGCGCACGTAGCGGTCGTACTGGGAGGTCACCCATTCCTTCGACGCCTGGTTCGGCGACGAGATCAGCTTGAGGATGTCGGCGCGCAGTTCGTCCGAAGTGGACGGACGCGGCAGCTTCGCCGAGGTGTCGGCCTGCAGGGCGTCCTGTGTGGACGGACGCTGGATCGGGCGGTCGTACACCGGGCCCTGGTGCGCCACGGTGTGCGCCGGCACGTCGACGACGACCTCGTCGTTCCAGGTGATGACCAGGTGCTCGCCGTCGGTGACCTCACCGATGTCGGTGGCGATGACGTCCCACTTCTCGCAGACCTTCATGAACGCCTCGACGTTCTCCGGCGAGACGACCGCGCACATCCGCTCCTGCGACTCGCTGGAGAGCACCTCCGCCGGGGTCATCCCGGTGGCGCGCAACGGAACCCGGTCGAGGTAGATGTGCATGCCGCCGTCACCGGCGGCCGCGAGCTCCGACGTCGCGCAGGAGAGCCCGGCGCCGCCGAGGTCCTGGATGCCGACGACGAGCTTCTGGGCGAACAGTTCGAGGCAGCACTCGATGAGCACCTTTTCGGTGAACGGGTCGCCGACCTGGACGCTGGGGAGCTTCTTGCGGCCGCCCGAGGATTCGTCACCCGAGAAGGTGTCGCTGGCGAGGACGGACACGCCGCCGATGCCGTCGAGGCCGGTGCGCGCGCCGAACAGGATGATCTTGTTGCCCTTGCCCGAGGCGAACGCCAGGTGCAGGTCCTCGACGCGCATCGCGCCGACGCACAGGGCGTTGACCAGCGGGTTACCGGAGTAGCTCGGGTCGAACACCAGCTCGCCGCCGATGTTCGGGAGGCCGAGGCAGTTGCCGTAACCGCCGACGCCGGCGACCACGCCGGGCAGCACACGGCGGGTGTCGGGGGCGTCCGCCGGGCCGAAGCGCAGCGCGTCCGCCACCGCGAGCGGGCGCGCGCCCATCGCCATGATGTCGCGCACGATGCCGCCGACGCCGGTCGCTGCGCCCTGGTACGGCTCCACGTAGGACGGGTGGTTGTGGCTCTCGACCTTGAAGGTGACCGCCCAGCCCTCGCCGATGTCGACGACGCCCGCGTTCTCGCCGATACCGGCGAGCATCTTCTCCTTCATTTCGGGAGTGGCCGTCTCGCCGAAGTAGCGCAGGTGCTTCTTCGAGGACTTGTACGAGCAGTGCTCGCTCCACATCACCGAATACATCGCCAGTTCGGCGTCGGTCGGACGGCGGCCGAGGATCTCCCGGATCCGGGCGTACTCGTCGTCGGCGAGGCCGAGCTCGACATACGGCTGGGTCAGTTCGGGGGTCGCCTCGGCGCGTTGAGTGGTGTCAACGGTGCTGGTCACGGTGTCCGCATCAGGGTTCGCCACGGCCTTAAGAGTAGGTGAGGGGTCTGTTCACCCTGCCGTCGCCCACGGATAAATCGGTCGCGCCCGCGACGGTGATCGGCTTACCGTCGGCAATCGTGCTTTCCGCCACATATCCGCTTCCGCGACTACGACTGCCCGCCAAGCCGACCGCCTGGCGGTACCTGGTCAGGATGATGCTCGCGCGCCCGGGACTGCTCGCCGTCTCGGCGATCAGCGGTGCGCTGTGGTCGCTGCCGATCGCCCTGCTGCCGGTCGCGATCGGCCGGGGCATCGACGCGATCGGCCGCGGCGACGGCGATTCCGTCTGGCTGTGGGGTCTCGCGGCCGCCGGCCTCGGGATCGCGCAGACGATCGCCGGCACGGTGCAGCACTTCGCGTCCTACGGCTGCTGGATCCACGGCGCCGGGGTGACGCAGCGCCTCGCCACCGAACACGCGGCGAAGCTGGGCGCGAACCTGCGGGACACGACCACCACGGGTGACGTGGTCGCGATCACCACCAGCGACATCAACCCGATCGGTGATTCGTTCGAGGTGCTCGGGCGGGCCTTCGGTTCGCTCATCGCGTTCATCGTGTGCGCGACGGCGCTCCTGACGACGTCCCCGCTGCTCGGCGTGGTCGCGCTGATCGGTGTCCCGCTGGCGGTGGTGGGCATCGGACCGCTGCTGAAGCCGCTGGAGAAGCGCCAGACGAAGCAGCGCGAGGAGAAGACCGACGTCAACGCGCTGGCCGCGGACATCGTCTCCGGCCTGCGGATCCTTCGCGGTGTCGGCGGCGAGAAGCAGTTCCTCGACCGCTTCCGCCGCTCCAGCCAGCGGGTCCGGGCGGCCGGTGTCCAGGTCGGGCGCAGCGAGGCGTGGCTCGCGGCGGCCGAGGTCGCGCTGCCGGGACTGGTCACGGTGGTCATCACCTGGTTGGGCGCGCAGCTGGCGATCAACGGCACCATCGGCGTCGGCGAGCTGATCACGTTCTACGGCGTCTCGGTGTTCCTGGTGATCCCGGTGACGACGGCGACCGAGTTCGCGGGTGTGCTGAGCGCCGCGCTCGTTTCGGCGCGGAAGGTGTGCAAACTGCTGTCCACCGAGCGCACGCTCGCCGAGCCGGAACACCCGGTCCCGCTGCCGGAAGGCTCGCTGGACCTGTACGACGAGACGTCCGGGATCAAGGCCGAGGCCGGGAAGCTCACCGTCATCGACGTCGGGGCCGCCGCCGAAGCGGTGGCTTCGCGGATGGCGCGGTTCACCGACCCGAGTGAACCTGCACTCGTCGGCGGGGTTCCGGTGGACCAGGTCTCCCTCGGCGAGATGCGGCGGCGGGTCGTGTTCGCGCACAACCAGGACATCTGGTTCTCCGGTGTGCTGCGCGAGCAGGTCACCCCCGCCGAGCCCGGCGAAGTCGAGATCACGGAAGCGCTGTACGCGGCGGACGCCGAGGACATCGTGGACGCGCTGCCCCACGGCGTCGACGAGGTGATCGGCGAACGCGGACGTGAGGTCTCCGGCGGTCAGCGGCAGCGGCTGAACCTGGCCCGCGCGCTGGCGACCGACGCCGACGTCCTGCTGCTCGACGAGCCGACCTCGGCCGTCGACGCGCACACCGAAGCCCGCATAACCGAACGCGTCGCGAAGCTGCGGCGCGGCAAGACCACCGTCGTGTTCAGTCAGAGTCCACTGTGGACACATGTGGCCGACGTGGTCGTGAGTACGAAAGTACCGGCATGAAGAAGCTGCCGCTGGCAGACAAGAAAGACGTCAGACGTTGGATCAAGGAGACCGCGCGCGCCAACAAGCGCGAGTTCTCCGTGATGCTCGGCCTGTTCTGTGTCGCGACCGCGATCGGGCTGGCCGGCCCGCAACTGCTGGGCGCGCTGGTGGACGAGGTCGTCGAAGGCACGACGGTCACCACGATCACCTGGCTCGCGGTCGCGTTCGTGGTGGTGCTGGGCGCGCAGGCCTGGTTCAAGGGTCTGGCCCGGCTTCGCGCGCGGGTGTTCGGCGAGCGGATCCTGGCGAAGAACCGCGAGGAGTTCGTCGGGAACGCGCTGAACCTGCCGCTCGGGACGGTCGAGGCCGCGGGCACCGGTGACCTGCTCAGCCGGGCGACCACCGACGTCAGCCGCATCGACCACGCGGTGCGGTTCGGCGCGCCGGAGATCCTGATCGCCGCCGTCACGGTGGTGTTCACGGTGGCGGCGATGGTGATCACGTCACCGTTCCTGGCGCTGGGCCTGCTGGTCGCGCTGCCGCTGCTGGTGCCGGTGAACCTCTGGTACCAGCGGCGGATCCCCGACGTGATGCGGCGGATGCTCGACAAGTGGTCCGAGTTGCAGTCCACCACGCACGAGACCGCGGAGGGCGCGCGGACGGCGGAGGCGCTGAGCCTGACCGGCCGCCGGATCCGGACCGGGCACGACGGCCTCGACGCGTCGATGCTGGGCGAGCGCAAGATCCGGGCGCTGCAGATGCGGTGGATCCCGTCGCTGGAGATCAGTTACGTGCTGCCGGTGCCGGTGATGCTCGGCCTGGGTCTGCTCGCCTACTCGAACGGCTGGGAAGGGCTCGGCACGATCACCGCGATGCTCCTGTACTCGCAGGTCATGACCGGTCCGCTGAACGAGGCGCTGTTCTGGCTCGCGGACATGCAGGTCGCCGGGGCCTCGCTGCGGCGGCTGCTGGGCGTGCGGCCCGCTCCGTCTTCGGAGACGACCTCGGAAACTCCGCGCGGCCAGGACATCGAGGTCCGCGACGTGCGCTTCGGCTACAACACGGACCGCGAAGTGCTGCATGGGATCGACCTGCGGGTGCCCGCCGGTGAACGGCTGGCGATCGTCGGCCCGTCCGGTGCCGGCAAGTCGACCTTGGGACGGCTGCTGGCCGGGATGTCGGCGCCGACGTCGGGCTCGGTGCGGATCGGCGGCGCCGAGGTGTCGACGCTGCCGGACGACGTCCTGCGCGGCGAGGTCCTGCTGCTGACCCAGGAGCAGCACGTCTTCGCGGGGACGCTGCGGGACAACCTCACGTTGCCCGCCGGGGACTGGACCGACGACCGGCTGCTGGCCGCGCTGGCCTCGGTCGGCGCTTCGGAGTGGGTGGCGAGCCTGCCGGACGGGCTGGACACGAAGGTCGGGGCCGGGGCGGTCGCCGTCCCGGCGGCCATGGCGCAGCAGCTGGCGCTGGCGCGGGTGGTGCTGGCCGACCCGCACACGCTGGTGCTGGACGAGGCGACGTCGCTGCTGGACACGGGTTCGGCGCGGGAGCTGGAGCGGTCTTTGAGCGCGGTGCTCGAAGGGCGCACGGTGATCGCGATCGCGCACCGGCTGCACACCGCGGCCGCGGCCGACCGGGTCGCGGTCATCGAGGGCGGCCGGGTGACCGAGCTGGGCTCGCACGCGGACCTGCTCGCCGCCGGCGGGCCCTACGCAGCTCTGGTGGCCGCCGCCTCCTGAAGTGCTATGAAAGGCCCCTTCATTGCAAAATTTGCAATGAAGGGGCCTTTCATAGCACGCGGTCAGGCGGAGACGAGGGCGTCCACGGCGCTGTAGAACATGCCGAGACCATCGTCCGAAGGTCCGGTGAGGGCGTCGATGGCGTGCTCCGGGTGCGGCATGAGCCCGACGACGCGGCCGTTCTCGCTGCGGATCCCGGCGATGTCGTTGCGCGAGCCGTTCGGGTTGCCGCCGACGTAGCGGAACACCACGCGACCCTCGCCCTCGAGCTCGTCGAGGGTGGCCTGCTCGGCGACGAAGCAGCCGTCGATGTTCTTCATCGGGATGAGGATCTCGGCGTCCTTGTCGTACCGGGTGGTCCACGCGGTGTCGTTGTTCTCGACGCGCAGCCACTGGTCACGGCAGATGAAGTGCAGGCCCGCGTTGCGGATCATCGCGCCCGGCAGCAGTCCGGCCTCGCACAGGATCTGGAAGCCGTTGCAGATGCCCAGCACCGGCATGCCCTTGTGGGCGGCGTCGATCACCGACGACATCACCGGCGCGAACCGGGCGATGACGCCGGCGCGGAGGTAGTCGCCGTACGAGAAGCCACCGGGGACGACGACGGCGTCGACGCCCTTCAGGTCCTCGTCCGCGTGCCACAGCGGCACGGCTTCGGCGTCGGCGTAGCGGACCGCGCGGGCCGCGTCACCGTCGTCGAGCGTGCCGGGGAAGGTGATGACCCCGATGCGGGCGGTCACGCGTCCACCCGCTTGATGATCCACTGCTCGATCACCGGGTTCGCGAGGAAACCCTCGGCGATCTTTTCGAGCGTCGCGTCGTCGACGGAGTCGTCGACCTCGATCTCGAAGTGCTTGCCCTGACGGATCTCGGTGATCCCGGTGAAGCCGAGACGACCGGCCGCGCCGAGCGCGGCTTGGCCCTGCGGGTCGAGGATTTCGGGCTTGGGCATGACGTCGACGACGACTCGGGCCACGGCAGGCTGCTCCTTATTCACGCAGGTCGTGGGTACCGCCAGAGCCTACTTCACTACGGTTGCCGCATGACCTACGGGCAGTACACACCGCCGAAGAAGTCGAAGGCCTGGCTCTGGATCACGCTGGCGCTGGTCTTCGTCCTGATCGCGGGCGGTGTCGCGTTCACCGGCTTCGTGACGCCGGGCTTCTTCAAGGCCAAGGCCGACACCACCTCGCGCGCGACTCCGGAGCAACTGAGCCAGTCGTTCGTGAACGGCGTCGGCGAAGGTCGCCTCAGCTCGCTCTGGTGCCCGATCCGCTCGAAGCGGTCCTACACCTCCGAGCAGGTCATGGCCGTCTCCGACGGCGCACAGCTCAGCACGCCCGCGCACCAGCGTGCGCCGCAGGAGTACTCGGCCGCGCTCGCCACCGGCGGCCAGACCGTCGGGATCGCGATGATCCCCGGCGAAGGCGGCTGGTGCGTGCGCGACGCCAAGATCGGCGGCGAGCCCGAGCCGCTGCCGGGCCTCGAGACGAAGCCGTCACCGCGGCCCGACGTCAAGACCGGGGAAGAGGCCGGGAACAAGTTCGTCGACGCGATCAATGCGCGCGACATCCCGGCGGCGTTGTCCGTGCTGTGCGAGCAGGTTCCCGACACGACCCGTGACGGCGTGCAGCAGATCATCCACGGCGAGGGGCGGTACACCGTGGACACCGCCGACGTGCTGACCACCGCGAAGCAGACGATCCTGCACCTCACCGGCGACGTCGACGGCGTCCGGAATCCCGGCCGGATCGAGACCGAGGACGACGCCGAGGGCGGCCCCTGCGTGGCTTCTTTTTCACCCGACTCCGACTGAGCTCGCACCGATCCTTCGTCTGGGGGATGCTCGGAGCGCGGCGCTGGGCCAAGATGAGCCCATTGGCGGGGCGTCAACACCGGGCGAGCAGCAGGAGGCACCGTGGCCGATCAGGACTCCTTCGACTACGTGATCGTCGGCGCGGGCAGCGCGGGATGCGTACTGGCGAACCGGCTGAGCGAGGATCCGTCGGCGCGGGTGCTCCTGCTCGAAGCCGGCGGCGAGGACGACGCCGACGAGATCCACATCCCCGCCGCGTTCCCCGGCCTGTTCAAGACCAAGTGGGACTGGAACTACGAGACGGTCGAGCAGAAGCACACCGGCAAGACGCTGTACTGGCCGCGCGGGAAGACGCTCGGCGGCTGTTCGTCGATCAACGCGATGATCTACATCCGCGGCAACCGCGCGGACTACGACGGCTGGCGTGACGGGCACGGCGCCGAGGGCTGGGGTTTCGACGACGTCCTGCCGTACTTCAAACGGGCGGAAGGCAACCAGCGGCTCGGCGGGCCGCTGCACGGCACCGACGGCCCGTTGAACGTCGAGGACCGTCGCTTCACGCACGAGCTGTCCCTCGCCTGGGTGGATTCCGCGGTCGCCTGGGGACTCAAACGCACGGACGACTTCAACGGCGAGTCACAGGAAGGCGCCGGCGTCTACCAGGTGACGTGCAAGAAGGGCCGCCGCTGGTCGACGGCCGACGCGTACCTGCGGCCCGCCCTGTCGCGGCCGAACCTCACCGTGCGGACCAACGCCCAAGCGACCCGCGTCGTCTTCGAAGGCACGCGCGCCGTCGGTGTGTCCTATTTGGACAGGGGCGTCGAGACGACGGTGCGCGCGTCGACGGAGGTCCTGCTGAGCGGCGGCGCGGTGAACTCGCCGCAACTGCTGATGCTCTCCGGCGTCGGCCCGGCGGAACACCTGCGGGAGCACGGGATCGACGTCGTGGCGGCGCTTCCCGGTGTCGGCGACAACCTGCATGACCACCCCGCCTGCGGGATCATCTGGTCGACCCGCGGCACCACCGATCTCGTGGACGCGGCGACGCCGGGCGGTCTGGTGCGCTATCAGCTCACCAAACGCGGCCCGCTGGCTTCGAACATCGGCGAGGCTGGGGCGTTCTTCCCCGCCGCGGACGGTGCCTCGCCGCCGGACATGCAGATCCACGTCGCGCCGACGTTGTTCTACGACAACGGAATGCGCGAGCCGACGGTGCCGGGCTTCACGTCGGCAGCGACCCTGGTGGACGTCGCGAGCCGGGGCCGTCTGCGGCTGAAGTCGTCGAATCCGATGTGGAAGCCCGAAATCGACCCGGCCTACTACGCCGAATCCGTGGACATGGAGAAGATGCTCGCCGGGATGCGCGCACTGGTGGAGATCGGGAAGTCCGGTCCGCTGGCGCGGTATCTGGACAAGCCGTTCCTGCCGGAGCGCCACGACCTGACCGACAGCGAACTGGCCGACTACGTGCGCGAGAAGACGCAGACGCTGTACCACCCGGTCGGGACCTGCTCGATGGGGACGGGCGAGAACGCCGTCGTCGACCCGTCGCTCAAGGTGCGTGGAGTGGACGGGCTACGGGTGGTGGACGCGTCGGTGATGCCCGTGGTGCCGCGCGGGAACACGAACGCGCCGACGATCATGGTGGCGGAGAAGGCCGCGGACCTCATCCGGGGCCGCGGCTGAAGGACGCTTTCCCCGCATCAGACGCGGTGAAGGGCGCTTTCCGTGCATCTCATGCGGGGAAAGCGCCCTTCAGCTCAGCGTTTGCCGTGCAGCACGGTAATGAGCTTCGCGACCAGCGCGTCGGTCTTTTCCTTGCGGGAGAACGAGGTCAGCACGATCGGCGCGGTGAACCGCTGCCGCGCGACGGCCTTCGGCCGGGCGAACTCGCGCAGGCCTTCCGGGCCGTGGATCCGGCCGAAGCCCGAGTCGCCGACGCCGCCGAAGGGCAGCGAAGCGATACCGGCGAAGGAAAGCGGCGCGTTGATCGACGTCATGCCGGTGCGTAGCCGTCCGGCGAGTTCGAGGCCGCGCGACTTCGAGAACACCGTCGAGCCGAGGCCGTACTTCGTGTCGTTGGCCTTCTCGACGGCCTCGTCCATGTCGCGGACCTTGGCGATGGTGACGGTCGGGCCGAACGTCTCCTCCTGGACCGCCGCGGAGTCCTCCGGCACGTCGACGAGCACCGTCGGCTGCACGTAGCGGTCGCCGACCGCGTCGACGCCGCCGACCAGCGCCTTCCCGCCGCGTTCGAGGGCGTCCGCGATGTGGCGCTTGATCACCGCGAGCTGCGAAGGCATCGTCACCGGGCCGTACTGCGCGGCCGCGTCCGAGCCTGCCCGCACGTCCTTCGACTTCTCGACGACCTTCGCGACGAACTCGTCGTGCACGCGCTCGTGGACGTACACGCGCTCGACGCCGATGCAGGTCTGGCCCGAGTTGGAGAACGCGCCCCAGACGGTCGCGTCGGCGGCGGCTTCGAGGTCGGCGTCCGCGTCGACCAGGACGGCGTCCTTGCCGCCCGCCTCGATGATGACCGGGGTCAGCGTCTCGGCGGCCGCGGCCATGATCTTCTTGCCCGTGCCGGTCGAACCGGTGAAGGCGATCTTGTCGACGCCTCCCGTGACGAGCGAAGCGCCGGTCTCGCCGAAACCAGTGATCAACTGCAGCACCGGCCACTCCGGGACGACCTCGGCGAAGGCGTCGACCAGCCATTTCCCGACGCCGGGCGTGTACTCGCTCGGCTTGAAGACGACCGTGTTGCCGGCGGCGAGGGCGTACGCGATGGAGCCGAGCGGGGTGAAGACGGGGTAGTTCCACGGGCCGATCACGCCCACGACGCCGAGCGGCTGGTACTCGACCGTCGCCGCCTGGTTCGACATCATCAGCCCGGCCGCACGGCGCTGCTTGCCGAGGATCTTGCGCGCGTGCTTGCCCGCCCACGCGATGTGCTCGATGGCGAGGACGCTCTCCAGCTGCGCGTCGGCGATCGGCTTGCCGGTCTCGTCGCGCACGACCTGGCACAGCTGCGGCAGCCTGCGGGTGATGACGCCCTTCCAGCGGCGCAGGCGTTCGGCGCGGCCGTCGTAGCCGAGCCCGGCCCACCATTCGGCGGCGTCCTTCGCGCGGGCGATGGCGGCGCGGACGTCCTCCCTGGTGTGCACCGGGTAGGTGCCCACGACCTCGTCGGTCGCCGGGCTGAGGGAATCGAAGGTCTCCCCCACGCTGTGCGCGGTCGGCTTCGGCTGGACTGCGGTCATCGACTTCTCCCGTGTCTCGGCTCAAAGCCCAGGCTACGACGTTACTGACGGCGTGCCAATAGCTCGCCTGGGGCGTGCCACCAGCATCGCACAGGAGACGAGGGCCGCAAGGACACCGAGAAGCGGGGCCAGCCGGACCGGCAGTATCCCGATCGCCAGCGAGCCCAGCCCGAAGCCCGACGCCTGCACGGTGAAGGCCAGCGAGAAGCCCTCCGACCGGCGGCGTTCGGGCAGCAGCTTCTGCAGGTTGACCGACGAGACGGCCATCAGCGGACCGGTGCAGAGGCCGATCAGCGCGACCCCGCCGAGCAGTCCGGCCCAGCCGAAGCCCGCCGAAACCACGATCCCGCCGAGCACGAAACCGGCGAGGAACAGCCGCGGATCGCCTTCCTTCCCCCGCGCCGCGTACACTGCGCTCCCGGTGATGCTCGCGGCGCACAGCACGACGATGACGATCGACGTCGCCGAATCGGGGGCGCCGAGGCGCTGGACGAGCGGCAGCAGGCCGACCTCGATGGTCGAGAGCAGGAGCCCGACGGTGAACAACCCCGCCAGCCAGGGCACACAGGCGGCGACCGGGATCCGCTGACGCTCGACTGTCCTTTGTGGAGCAACGCGAACAGTGCGGTGCGGCACGAGCAGGGCCGCGAGCAGGGCGACGACGGCCATCGCGAGGACCGGGACGACCGGCCCGGACGTCGCCAGGAGCGCCACCAGCAGCGGGCCGCCGACGATGACGCCTTCGAGGATCATCGCGTCGATCGAAACCGCCCTCGGCAACTCGTCCTCGGTCACCGTCCCGGCCAACAGTGTCCGGAAGCCGCCGTTCAACCCACCCGCGACCAGCCCCGGCGGGATCGCCAGCGCGAGCAGCGCCCAGTCCGGGGCTCCGGCCGAAGCGACCGCGGCCAGCAGGAACAGTCCCGCGGCGACCAGCGGAAGCAGCACGACGAGACCGCGCGCGGGTCCGACGCGGTCGAGCAGCCGCCCGGTCGGCACGGCGCCGACCATCTCGGCGGCGACGAACACGGCCATCATGATCCCGCCGAGCCGGTACGAACCGGTGGCCGCGGTGGTCAGCACGGTGAAGGCCAGCGGCGCCATCGTGGCGGGCAGCCGGTTCAGCTGGACCCCCGCCGACCAGCGCCAATACCCGGAATTACGCAGCAACGTCATGCCACGAACACTGCCGAACCCGGTCTGGTCGAACCATTGATTAGGGAATAGCCTAATCCGATGATCGAGCTGGTCCTGACCGCCGAGAGTGCCAACCGCGTCCGCTTCGGCATCTCCCCGCTCGACGAGACCATGGGCGCGATGCAGACGCTGCTCGGACGGCGCGGGCATCCGAGTCATCTGCCGTGGCTGCGCGAGGCCGCCGCGAAACTGCCGGACCTGCCCATCGACGGTTTCGCGAAGGTGATGAGCGCGCGGCACTACATCACCGATTTCCTCAGCCCGCCGCCGAGCGGCCCGGAGACCACCGCGTCCGCCCAGCTCGCCGAAATCCGCCGCACATCGCCGGAGCAGGTCGCACATGAACTGTCCAAAGTGGACGCCGACCTGAGCGGGCTGCCGGAAGATCCCGCCGAGGCAAGGGATCTGCTGGCGAGCCAGATGGAGATCGCCTGGACCGAACTGGTCGAGCCGCATTGGCCCCGGATGCGCCGCTTCCTCGTCGCCGACATCGAGGAACGCTCGCGACGCCTGGCCGCCGGCGGTATCGCGCTGGTACTCGAAGACATCCACCCGCGCGTGCGGCTCGTCGGCGACGTCCTGGTGATCGAGATGAAGGAACGCGGCCGCGTCCACCTCGACCGGCGCGGGCTGCTGCTGATCCCCGGCGTCTTCGCGTGGCCTTCGGTCGGGGTGATCACGATGGAGCCGTGGCAGCCTTCGCTGCTGTACCCGGCTCGCGGAGTGGCCGAACTCTGGTCGGACCCCGAACAGCCGCCCGGCGCGCTCGCGGGAGTACTCGGCAGGACGAAGGCCGCGCTGCTCACGACCCTCAACGAACCCGCGAGCACCACCGAACTGGCGCGCAGGCTGGGCTTCTCCCCACCGACGGTCTCACAGCATCTGACCGCGATGCACGCGGCGGGCCTGCTCGAGACGCGGCGCCGCGGCCGCGAAGTGCGCTATCTGCGCACCGAACTTGGCGACGCCCTGCTCCGGGCATAGGCTGGAATCGAGCTACCGCGAAGGAGAACACCGATGCGCATTGTCCATTTTGGACACGCTTGCACCCTTCTGGAGACCGAGGGCGCGCGGATCCTGATCGACCCCGGCACCTTCTCGGCGGGCTTCGAAGGCGAGCGTGAGCTGGACGCCATCCTGATCACCCACCAGCATTTCGACCACCTCGACCTGGACAGGCTGCCCGCGCTGCTGGCGGCGAACCCCGGCGTGCGGCTGATCGTCGACCCCGGTTCCGCCGAGGCCGTGGGGAAGCTCGGCACCGAGTTCCAGATCGCGAACCCCGGCGACGCCTGGGAAATCGGGTCCAGCAGCATCAACGTGGTCGGGGGTGAGCACGCGGTGATCCACGAGGAGATCCCGGTGATCCCGAACGTCGGCTACCTCGTCGACCACGGCGTCTTCTACCACCCGGGCGACTCGTTCTTCGTACCGGAACAGAAGATCGACGTCCTCGGTCTGCCTACCGGCGCCCCGTGGCTCAAGGCCGGCGAGGCCGTCGACTACCTGCGTGCGGTGTCGCCGCGCCTCGCCGTGCCGATCCACGAAGCCGTCCTCGCGCGGCCGCAGATGCACTACGGCCTGTTCACCAACCTCGCCCCGGAAGGCACCGAGGTGAAGGTGCTCGACGTCGGGGAGCCGGTGAAGCTTTAGCGGTAGGCCAGTACGCGAGGCGTTGCGAAAGCCACTTTCGCAACGTTGAAGGTTGCGAAAGTGGCTTTCGCAACGCGCTCTTCAGCTCCGGTAGGCGAGTTTCCGTACCAGGATCTCCGCAGGTCCCCGATACGCCCGGCGGTGCATCAGGTACGCGACCACGACCGTCAGCAGCCACACGCCGAGCCCGCACGCGGCCGCCACGAACGTGTCACCGCCGAGCCCCAGCATGAACGGCGGCGCCAGGATCAGCCACGCCACCGACTGGAACAGGTACGCGCTCAGCGTGCGCTGGCCGAGGGCGGAGATCGCGGTGACCACGACGCCTCGGCGCTTCGTGCCGACCGTCATGCCGACGAGGCCGAACAGGCTGATGTACCCGATCGCGCCGAACAGACCGGCTCCTTCGTACATCAGCTTGGCGAGCCCGGCGGTCTCCTCGTCCAGGTCGACGTAGGCGCCGGCGAACAGGCCCATCGGCAACGCGCCCGCGATCGCGACGCCGAAGCCGCCGAACAGGCCGAAGAGGAGAACCTTGCGCTTCGGCTCCTCCAGGAGGCGCTTCTTCGCGGCCCAGGCACCTACCCAGACGAAAAGGATCGACGACAGCAGGATCGCCGTGGTCATCGGCCATTCCGTGAGCCTCTCCCGCACCGCGTCGCCGTAGGTCGGCGCCAGGGAAGACGGATCCTCGACCGAGGGGAACGGCGCCTCGCCGCCGGTGTTCCCGCTGAGCACCAGGTACATCAGCACGGCGAGGTAGCAAACGCCGAAACCCAGGTACAGCACCGGAATCCGATAGAATCCCTTGCCGCGCCTCAAAAGCAGCAGGGCGAACACCACGCCGATCACGCCGTACGCGCCGAGCACGTCGCCGGAGAAGAACAGCACCCCGTCGACGGCGCCGAAAACCAGCAGCCACGCGTGACGGCGGAGCAGGACGCCACGCGTCCGCGGCCACGGCTGCCCCAGCGCCTCTTGGCGGTCGGCGAACTGCACCATCCCGTAGCCGAGCATCATGCCGAACAGCGGCAGCGCGCACGCGTGGACGAGCACGAACAGCAGCACGAAGTACGGCCGTTCCAGGCCCTGCGGCGTCTGGTCCACGCCCGGCGTGTTGCCGAGGAAGATGCTCGCGGTATGCGCCAGCGCGACCAGCAAGAGCGCGAAACCCCTGGCCAGGTCCGGTGCGAGCACACGCTCGCCCGTCGGTGTCGATGTCATGGATCCCCCTTTAGTATCCAACGTACACTAATTAATGTCCGACGGATACTAAAGGCGGAGGAGGTTACTTGTCAGCCGGCGCCGACGAGAGCGGCGATGCCGTCGAGTACGACTTCGAGACCGAAGTCGAAGTCGGAATTCTGTTCGGAGCCACCGAGTCCTGAGGTCAGGAAACCCGCGGCGTCGGGGAAACGCTCGGGATCGACCAGCTCGGCGAGACCTTTGCCGTAGGCCTGTTCAGCCTGCTCCTGGCTCAACCCGCTGCCCTTCCTGCCCTCGGCGAGTTGGATGGCCTGCGCGCAAGCGAGGCGGACGTAGCCGCCGACGAGCACCAGGATCCCGCCCTTGGTGCCCCAGTCGAGACCGGTGTCCCGCAGCGTGCGCAGGATCGCGTCCATCCAGGCGACCGCGTGCGGCCCGGCCGGAGGGCCGGTGAGCGGCAGCTCGACCAGCCACGGGTGCTTCATCAGGACATCGCGGTTGGCCTCGGCCAACGTGGTCAGCTCGGCCCGCCAATCACCGGTGGGCTCCACCGTCGGCGGATCGCCGATGGCGAAATCGGCCATCAGCTCCAGCAGCTCCGCCTTCGAACCGATGTGGCGGTACAGGGACATCTTCGTGACGCCCAGATCCTTCGCCACGCTCGCCAGCGTCACGTTCGCGACGCCTTCGCGATCGGCGAGGTCCACCGCGGCCGCCACGACGCTGTCGATGTCGAGCACGGACGGCCTGCCGCGCGTCGGGCGTTCCGACCGCCGCCAGAGCCGCATCAGCGTCGCCGGTGCGTCACCCTCGTCGGTCATCCCGACAATTTAACCCGCGTTCGCGAGAGCGAGCCGTAGGTGGTTCCGAAAGCGCGGTTCTCCAGCGAGACGTCGACGGCGTCGAGGAACGCCTGCCGCAGCCCCGGCCGGGCGAGGTCCGCGGCGTCGATACCGAGCCGGACGAGCCCGCCGCGGCGCGCGGCCCTGGCGGCGGCCAGCACCAGCGCGAAACACCGGACGGTCTCCGTCCGGTGCGACGGCCCGCCGAACTCCTGCACCCTGGCGCGCTGGACCTCGCCGGAAACCAGGTCCCGCACCGAGGCCAGGTCCGCGCACAGCCTGAACCCGTGCTCGCGCAGGGCCTGGAAGGTGCCTTCCGACGCGATCCAGCGCGGCGGCGCGAACCCGTCGACGGCCATGCCGTTGACGTCGAGCGCCGCCTTCGCCGCGATGAGCCGCAGCCGCGCCTCGTGCGCGGGAAGAGCCGCGAACTCGGCGCGTTTGCCCAGGTAGACGGCGCGATGGGTGGGCGGTACCTGGTGGTCGTAACCGTGGAGGAGGACGGAGTCGCCCTGGGCGCGGCGCGTCCTGACCCACTCGGTCACGGGGCCCTCGCCGGTGCGAGCGGCGTAGAGCACGGACAACGGGACCCTGCGCCGGTCGAGTTCGGCCGCGAGATCGGCACAGCGGTGCAACGTCCGGGTGGTCACGCCGGACAGGGAAACCAGCAAACGTGCATCCACCCCACCAGTGAGCCAGCCGGGGCTTTCGGCGGACTGACGTCGGAGTGAACTCCGCAGGTCAGGCGGGCCAATCCTGCAGCGACCGGCCGGTGATGCGTTCGTACGACTCGATGTACCTCGCCCGCGTGGCGGCGACGATGTCCTCGGGCAGGGGTGGTGACCCCGGTCTGTCCCGGCGATGCCAGCCGGACGCGGGACTGGTGAGCCAGTCCCGCAGGGGCTGCTTGTCGAACGACGGCTGCGGGCTGTCCGGCGCGTAACCACCGGCGGGCCAGTAGCGCGAGGAATCCGGGGTCAGGACCTCGTCGGCGAGCACGAGGTTCCCCTCGCGGTCGATACCGAATTCGAGCTTCGTGTCCGCGAGCAGGATGCCGCGTTCGGCGGCGAACTCCGCGCCGCGGCGGTACACCGCCAGCGTCGCCTCGCGGACCTCCTCGGCCCGTTCGCGGCCGAGTTGCCCGACGACGTCGGAGAAGGCGATGTTCTCGTCGTGCGAGCCGCGGTCGGCCTTCGTCGCGGGAGTGAAGATCGGTTCGGGGAGCCGGGACGACTCGGTCAGGCCAGGGGGGAGTTCGACCCCGCAAACCCTGCCGCACGCGCGATAATCGGCGAGACCGGTACCGGTGAGATACCCGCGGGCGACGGCTTCGAGCGGCAGCATCGCCAGCCGCCGCACCAGCAGCGCGCGGCCGCGGACCTCGGCGGGGATGCGTTCGTCTTCGTAGGAGACCAGGTGGTTGGGGAGGACATCGGAGAGCAGGGAGAACCAGAACACGCTCATCGCGGTGAGCACCCGTCCCTTGTCCGGGATGGGAGTGTCGAAGACGACGTCGCAGGCGGAGATCCGATCCGAAGTGACGAGCAGCAGATGCTCGTCATCGACGGCGTAGAGCTCACGGACCTTGCCGGCGGCGATCTTCGGGTATTCGAGCGTCGTCACGGCTGCACCCTAGCGAGCAAGGATGATGGCTGATCATGCCGATCCACTGCGTTTCGTTCACGACCGACTACGGGCTGAGAGACGGTTTCGTGGCCGCGTGCCACGGCGTGATCGCGCGGATCGCGCCGTCCGTACGGGTGATCGACGTGAGCCACGAGATCCCTCCGCAGCAGGTCAGGACCGGCGCCGAGGTACTCGCCCAGACCGTGCCGTACCTGCCGGAGTCCGTCCATCTCGCCGTCGTGGACCCCGGCGTCGGCACGGCGCGGCGCGGTGTCGTGGTGGTCACCGAGCGCGGAATGCTCGTCGGCCCGGACAACGGACTTCTCATTCCCGCCGCCGAAACACTCACCGGGGTGATAGCGGCGTACGAACTCGCGGCCCCGGAGTACCGCCTTCCGGTGACTTCGTCGACGTTCCACGGGCGCGACGTCTTCGCCCCCGCGGCGGCGCATCTCGCGCTCGGCGTCGCTCCCGAGGAGTTCGGGCCGCGCGTCGACGACCTCGTGCGCCTGCCGGACCCGTTCGTCGCGGTGTTCCCCGGCAAGCTGGTGGCCGAGGTGCTGACGGTCGACCACTTCGGCAACGTCCAACTCGCCGCGAGCCCCGCCGACCTCGAATTGGCCGGGCTGTCCGGCACGGTCGCCGTCAGCAGCGAACACGTCCTGGTGAAAGCGCTGGTCGGCGACACCTTCGGCACGGTGCCGCCGGGCCGGAACGTGCTCTACACCGATTCCGCGGGGCGGCTCGCGGTCGCCGTGAACGGCGGCTCGGCGTCGGATGTGCTCGGGCTGGGACCGGCCCAGGAGTGCACGATCACCTCGTCGCCGACCGACACCTGACCCGGACCGGTCACCGCCATCTTGATCCCGAACGAGACGCCGCCCTCGGGCTCGCGGCGGTAGTCGGCGAGCGACCGGATCGGCTCGGGACCGGCTTTCTTGCCGGTCTCCTGGTCGACCATCGGCACCGTGCAGCGGACGCAGACCTTGGCGTACCCCAGTTCGAGACCGCCGGCGGTGAGCGAGCGGACGTCGTCCTCGCGATGCGGCTCCGGCCACCCCGAGACGACGATGTTGGGCCGGAAGCGATCCATCGGCACGGCCTCGGCGCCGCGCGACGCGATCCGCTCGTTCAGTCCGTCCAAAGAGGACTCGGAGGTCAACAGGATCGCGTGCGCGTCGGCGAACGCCGCGGTGCCCGGGATCTCGCCGTTGGTGACGCGTTCGTGCTCCGGCGCGAGCCCGACGAACACCGACGGCAGGCCGAGGACGGCGGAGAACCACTCGGCGGCCTCGTCACCCTGGTGGACGCCCTTGCCCTGCCAGGTGAACGTCGCGGCGGGCTGCCGCGGCCCGTCCGCGACCGTCTCGACCAGGAGATCTTCGACGCCGGGAGCGGCGAGCCGCAGACGGGTGCCGTCGTCCAGCACCTCGGCCCGGATCGAGGCCATCACCGGATGCTTCCGCTGGCTGCGGAACTCGCCCTCCGGGGAGACGACCATCCAGGCACGGTCGAACCTCAAACCCGCCGGGGTGACGTCGGCCGTTTCGACCGACGTCCCGGCGCAGCCCTTGACCGGGTAATAGACCAGCTTCGCCACTCTCGCCATAGCCGCAGGTTAGCGAGTCAGGTCTCGTGAGTGGTAAGGACGGTTAGAACCGTCATTGCCGCTCACGAGCCCCACGACCACCGCCGCTGGCTCAGAGCACCTGCGACAGGAACCTTTGCAAACGCTCGCTCCGCGGAGCGTCGAAGATCGCCTCCGGAGCGCCCTGTTCGACGATCTTCCCGTCGTCCATGAACGCGACCTCGTCGGCGACGCCGCGGGCGAAACCCATCTCGTGGGTGACCACGAGCAGGGTCAGGCCGCGCTCGGCCAGCCCAGCCATCAGGGTGAGGACGCCCTTGACCAGCTCCGGGTCCAGCGCACTGGTCGCCTCGTCGAACAGCATGACCTCGGGCTCCATGGCGAGCGCCCGCGCGATCGCGACCCGCTGCTGCTGCCCGCCCGAGAGCGCGCTCGGCCGGTACGGCGCCTTGTCGGCGAGGCCGACCTCGGCGAGCCGGGCGTGCGCGATCTCCGCGGCCTCCGCCTTGCCGAGCTTCCGGACGCTGCGCAGCGGCAGCGTGATGTTGTCCAGCACGCTGCGGTGCCCGAACAGGTTGAAGTGCTGGAACACCATCCCGACCCGCTGGCGCAGCGCGTCCGGGTCGGACGAGATGACGCTCTCGCCGCCCAGCAGCAGGTCTCCCGAGTCGGGCTCCTGGAGGCGGTTCACACAGCGCAGCAGCGTCGACTTGCCGGAGCCGGACGGGCCGATGATGCAGGTCGTGCGACCCTTCTCGACCTTGAGGTTCACGCCCTTCAGCACTTCGAGGGTGCCGAAGGAGACGTGGATGTCGCGGAGTTCGACGCTGGAGGAACGTACGGCGGTCGTCATGACATCGGCACCTTTCCGGCGTTCAGCAGTTCCGTCGTGCCGCCGTCGTCGTCGACCCGGATCTTCTTGCCGGTGCGCAGCTTCTTGTCGATGTAGTTGACCAGATGCGTCAGCGGCACGGTGATCACCAGGTACACCGCGCCCGCCGCGACCAGCGGCGACAGGTTGCCGGTGTTCGCCGCGAGGTCCTGCCCGATGCGGAACAGGTCGCGCTGCTCGGCGAGGAAGCCGAGGAAGTACACGAGGCTGGAGTCCTTGACCAGCGCGATGAACTGGTTCACCAGCGCGGGCAGCACGCGCCGCACGCCCTGCGGGATGACGACGAGCGTCATCGCCTTGGTGTAGCTCATGCCCAGCGCGCGGCTGGCCTCCATCTGTCCTTTTTCGACACTCTGGATACCGGCGCGGAAAATCTCGCCGATGTAGGCGGCCGCGATCAGGCTCAGCGCCAGAATGCCCAGGGGGTACGGATTCCGGGACAGCGACGGGATCAGGATCCCGCCGCCCTGGCCGATCACCAGGATGGTCAGGATCGCGGGCAGGCCGCGGAAGATGTCCGTGTACACCCGGGCGGGCCAGCGCAGCCACGCCTTGCTGGACAGGCCCATGGTGGCCAGCAGCATGCCGAGCACGGTGCCGATCAGCGCCGAGAACACCGACAGGATCAGCGTGTTCAGCAGGCCGGTCCCGAGGAGGTCCGGGAAGACCTCCCAGATGTACTCCCAGTTCAGAAAGGTGTTGAGGAAGTCGTCCACTTACTTCTGCCCGGCCTTGAACTCCGCGGGCACCGGCGCGTTCGGCTCGAACCGCTGGTGCACCTTTTCCCATGTCCCGTCGGCGATGACCGCCTTGAGCCCGGCGTTGATCTTGCCCGCCAGCTCGGTGTTGCCCTTCTTGACCGCGAAGCCGTGCGGGATCGTAGTCGTGATCGCCTTGACCACCTTGAGCTTCGCGTCCGGGTTCTTCGCCGCGTAGTCCTCGGCGGTCGCTTGGTCGAAGATCGCGCCGTCGATCGCGCCCGATTTGAGCGCGGCCAGCGTCGCGGCGTCCTGCGGGAACTTGACGGCCTGCGCGGTGGGCGCGTTGGCCGCCAGCCAGCTGTCCGACACCGTGCCCTGCACGACCCCGATCCGCTTGCCCGCCAAGGAGTTCTCGTCGGTGATACCGGCGCCCTCGCGGGCCTCGATGCCGAGCGACTGGTAGTTGTACGGCGCCGAGAAGTCGACGGTCTTGCGGCGTTCGTCGGTCTGCGAGATCCCCGAACTGCCGATGTCGAACTTGCCGTTGGCGACCTGGCTCAGCAGGGTCGAGAACTCCGTGGAGACGAACTCGAGTTTCAGGTTCTGGTGCGCGGCGATGGCCTTCAGCAGCTCGTTGTCGAACCCGGTGAACACGCCGTTTTCCTGATAGGCGTTGGGTTTCGAGTCGCTGAGCGTGCCGACGCGCAAGGTGCCGGCAGTGGCGCTCTCACCGCCGCCGCACGCCGCCAGCACCGCCACGAGGACGGCGCCGACAGCGGCGGCGAGTGACTTCTTCATCGTGATCCTCACGCCTTGAACTGGTCCGGGACCGGGGCCGTCGGCAGGAACTTCTCGTGCAGCTTGACCCAGGTGCCGTCGGCGATGACCTGCTTCAGGCCCTCGTTGATCTTGGTGAGCAGCTCGCTGTTGCCCTTCTTCACCGCGAAGCCGTGGGGCACGTCGGTGGTGAAGGACTTGACGACCTTGAGCTTCGCGTCGGTGCTCTCCTTGACGTTCGTCTCGGCGATCGCCTGGTCGAGGATGTAGGCGTCGACGGCGCCGCTCTTGAGCGCGGCCAGCGCCGGCGCGTACCCCGGGAAGCGCACGGCCTGCGCGTCGGGCACCGTCGAGGTGAGCCACTTGTCGCCGACGGTCGCCTGGATGACCGCGACCCGCTTGCCGGACAGGCCCTTCTCCTCGGTGATCGGCGAGCCGTCCTTGGTCTGGATGCTCATGACCTCGAAGTTGTACGGGCTGGAGAAGTCGACGTTCTTCTTGCGCTCGTCGGTCTGCGCGATGGCCGAGCTGCCGATGTCGAACTGGTTGTTCGCGACCTGGCCCAGCAGCGAGGAGAAGTCGGTCGAGGCGAACTCGAGCTTCAGGTTCTGCTTGGCGGCGATGGCCTTCAGCAGCTCGTTGTCGAAGCCGGTGTAGTTGCCGTTCTCGACGTAGATGTTCGGCGGCGCGTCGCTCAGCGTCCCGACGCGCAGGGTCTTCTCGGTGGCGGACTCGCCGCCACCGCAAGCGGCCAGCACGGCGACGAGGCCGGCGGCCAGCGTGGCGAGCAGCGTCTTCTTCATGGTTTTCAAATCCCCGCGTTCTGGACAGGCAGGCCGGGGCCGCCCTTTTCGAGTTCCTTGGGCAGCGGCTCGGTCTTGAAGAACTGAGCGTGCAGGCGGGCGACGGTGCCGTCCGCCACGGCCTTCGCGAGGCCGTCGTTGAGCTTCTTCAGCAGTTCCTTGTTGTCCTTGCGGACGGCGAACGCGGACGGCGTGTCCTTGGTCTCGACGGTGTAGCCGAACTCCAGCGGCACGTCCGGGTTCTGGTCGATGTACTTCTGCCCGATGTCCTTCGGTACGACCCACCCGTCCAGGCTGCCCGCTTTCAGCTGGGCGAAACCGGCGTTGTAGTCGGGGAAGCGCACGACGTTGGCGCCCGGGACCTTGCCGGTGGCGAAGTCGTCCTGCACCGACGCCTGCACGACGCCGAGCCGCTTGCCGCTGAAGGCGCCGACGTCCTTGAGGGACGCGCCCTTCTTCGTGAGGATCGTGGTGAACCCGGTGCTGTAGCCGTTGCTGAACGCGACGGTCTTCTTGCGGGCCTCGGTGGTGGAGATGGTGGAGCTGCCGATGTCGAACTTGTTGGAGGCGACGGCGGCGAGCAGGCCGGCGAACTCGGTGCCGACGAACTCGACCTCGAAGCCCTCGCGCTTCGCGATGTCGCGCAGCAGTTCGTTGTCGTAGCCGGTGAAGGTGCCGTTCTCCAGGTAGATGGACGGCGGCGCGTCGGTCAGGGTGCCGACCCGCAGCTTCTGGCCGGTCGTGCTCGCGTCACCGGAGCCGCAGGCGGCGAGGGCGAGGGTGGCCGCTCCGGCCGTGACGACGGCGACGAATTTCGACAGCGTGGATCTCATCGCTTCTTCCGTGGGTTCGGCGCGCAAGGCGCGATACAAACACGCCAGGCCGCCTCATGGGCGGCCTGGCGCTCCGGGTTCAGCGATCGAGATTAGGCATTTCGCCCGATCGAGTAACTTCGTCTCACTCTGTGAACACCCCGCGGTGGGGCTGCTCACAGGTCAGAGGATCGGTGCCGGCGAGTAGTTCACCGCCTCCGGGAAACGCTCCAGGATGCCCTCGACGCGGGCCGCGATCGCGGCCACCTGACGGGGCGCGACACCGGTGAACGAGATCCGGTCCGCGAGGAGTTTGTCCAGCTCACCACGGTCGAGCGGGATGCGCTCGTCGGCGGCGAGCCGGTCGAGGAGGTCGTTCTCCGCCAGCCCCTGCTCCCGCATCGCGAGCGCGACGCCGACGGCGTTCTCCTTGATCGCCTCGTGAGCGGTTTCACGCCCGACGCCCGCGCGGACCGAGGCCATGAGCACCTTGGTCGTGGCGAGGAACGGCAGATAGCGATCGAGCTCACGTCCGATGACCGCCGGGAAGGCGCCGAATTCGGCCAGCACGGTGAGGAAGGTCTCCAGCAGGCCGTCGAGCGCGAAGAACGCGTCGGGCAGCGCGACCCGTCGGACGACGGAGTCGGACACGTCGCCTTCATTCCACTGGTCCCCGGCGAGCTCGCCGATCATCGACAGGTAGCCGCGCAGGATGACGGCGAGCCCGTTGACGCGCTCGCACGAACGGGTGTTCATTTTGTGCGGCATCGCCGACGAGCCGACCTGCCCGGGCTTGAAGCCTTCGGTGACCAGCTCGTGGCCCGCCATCAGGCGGATGGTCTTCGCGAGGCTCGACGGGGCGGCCGCGAGCTGGACGACGGTGGACAGCACGTCGAAATCGAGCGAGCGCGGGTACACCTGGCCGACGCTGGTGAACACGTTCTCGAAGCCGAGGTGGGCCGCGACCCGCGACTCCAGTTCATCCAAAGTGGACTCGTCGCCGAGCAGGTCGAGCATGTCCTGCGCGGTGCCGACCGGGCCCTTGATCCCACGCAGCGGGTAGCGGCCGATGAGGTTTTCGAGCCGGTCGAAGGCGACCAGCAGTTCGTCCGCGGCGGTGGCGAAGCGCTTGCCCAGCGTCGTCGCCTGCGCGGCGACGTTGTGCGAACGGCCCGCCATCACCGTGTCGGAGTGCTCGACCGCGATCGCGGCGAGCCGGGCCAGCACCGCGCCGACGCGGCCGCGCACCAGCTCCAGCGAACGCAGCACCTGCAGCTGCTCGACGTTTTCGGTGAGGTCTCGCGACGTCATGCCCTTGTGGACGTGCTCGTGCCCGGCGAGCGCGTTGAACTCCTCGATGCGGGCCTTCACGTCGTGCCGGGTGACCCGCTCGCGCGCGGCGATCGAGTCGAGGTCGACCTGCTCCAGCACGCGTTCGTAGTCGGCGACGACACCGTCCGGCACCTCGACGCCGAGGTCGGCCTGCGCGCGGAGCACGGCGAGCCAGAGCTCACGCTCCAGCACGACCTTGCGTTCCGGGGACCACAGTTCGACCAGCTCAGGCGAGGCGTAGCGGCCGGCGAGCACGTTGGGGATGCGGGGCTTGTCCGTCACGCGGCCAGACTAGGCCGTGTCCTGTAAGTCTGTTCGATGGGCTTCGTGATCCAGGTGGTTCTTGACGGTGCGGGCGGGCCGGCCTCGTACCGGGTCGTACTCGGCCGAGCCCGCCCGTGCCGTCAGGGAGCGCCTGGGCGCGAAGACCGCGAACATGACTTGCAGGACACGGCCTAACCGGGCGCTAGGCGAGCGCGGCCTGCAGCATCCGGGCGGCGGCGGCGCGCGGCTCCGGGTCGACCTCGATCAGCGCGTTGACCACGGCACCGTCGACCAGGGCGACCAGCCGCTCCAGCTCGGTGCCGTCCACAGGCGTGCCGGAGCGCGCGAAGATCTCGTGCAGCAGTTCGTACAGCTGCGCGGACAGCGTCCGCATCAGTGGCCGAAGATACGGACGACGGCCTGTCCCGACGAGACGTTCGTAGCGCAGGAGGACCGCTTCGGCGTCGGCTTCGCGATCCGGGCGGAGCGGGCCGAGGAGCATGTCCAGCACCAGGTCGACGGTGGCCTCGACGCCGCGGTTGCGGGTCGCCAGCTCGTCGAGGCGCTGCCGCCCGGTCTCCAATTCCACCTTCGCGTGATGTTCCACCGCGGCGGTGACCAGCTCTTCGAGCGAGTCGAAGTAGTACGTCGTCGAGGCCAGCGGCAGCCCCGCGCGTTCGGCGACCGCACGATGCCGCACGGCGTCGAAACCGCCCTCGGCCAGCAGCGACGCGGCGGCCTCGATGAGCTCGGCCCGGCGTCGCTCACCCTTCGGTGTGGTCGCTGCGGCGGTCATGGCGGGCTATTTTGCCAGCTCGGCTAGTAACGGGCGGCGAGCACGCCCGCCAGCCTGTCGACGTCGGATTCGGGGAGGGCGGGCCTGCCGGATCCGTCACCGAGGCTCACCACGACCACCAGTGATCCCTTGGCGGTGGTCCGCTGGGCACTGGACGCCCCCGTCGGCAGCGACGGAACGGCGGAACCGGCCGGGAAGACCGCGGCGGAGACCGTGCCGCCCGGCACCTGGAACCCCGCGGACCTGGCTCCCGTCGTACAGAGGTCGCCGGGCGTCGACTTGGCGACATCCACGGGGACCGGGAGCTCGCCAGCGAGGGCGGTGGCGAGCTCCCGGTCCACCTGGTCGCACCCGTAGGTGCCTTCGGCCGTCATCTGGCCGGTCCTCTCTGGCCCGTCGCCCCCCTGCTGAGGCGGCGGGTTCGAGAAGTTCGAGGGGTCCCCGCTGTCAAGAGGACGTACGGACGCCGCCCCGGGTTGCCCCGCGGAGGCCGCTTCGTTGTCGGACTTGGCCGCGCTCCCCGTCTGGAGCTCGCTTCCGCCGAGCACGCCGAACATGCCCACTCCGGCCAAGGCCAAAACCACCGCACTACAGGCCACCGCGATACCGTTTCGGCGTCGAGCGGTGGCGCGTTTCGAGGCGCGAACCACGTCGGCGGTGTCGAAGGTCGGCGACGGCGCGTCGCCGGGGGCGTCACGGAACAACGCCTTCAGATCATTCTCGTCCATCCCGTGCCACCTCCTCCTTCTCCATGACCTGCCTGAGGTTCGCCAACCCGCGCGCGGTCTGGCTCTTCACGTTTCCTTCGCTGCAGCCGAGCGCCTTCGCCGCCGCACCGACGTCCAGCCCTTCGAAGAACCTGAGCACCAGCACGGCCCGCTGCTTCGGGGGCACTTCGCGCAACGCGGCCAGCAGGTCTTCCCTGGTGACGACCTGCTCGCCGAGGTCGAAGCCGTCCTGCGGCGGTTCGGGCAGCTCCTCGGTCTGCCACTCCCGCCGCCACGGCCGCCTCGACTCGTCGATGGCCGCCCTGACCAGCGTCTTCCGCACGTAGGCGTCGGTCGCCGCCCGTTCTCTGATCTTCTTCCACCTCCGGTGCAGCGCGACGAACGCCGTCTGCGCGAGGTCGTCCGCACGATGCCAGTCACCGCAGAGCATGTACGCGGTCCTGCGCACGGAGTCCCGCTTCGCGGCGAAGTACTCCGCGAACTCTTGTTCGTCGCGCTGGTTCACGCGGTTTTTGTCTCCGCTCTTGCCTCGTCGGTGGGTAGGACGGAACCGGGGGCGTCCACGGTTGCATGAGCGGGCGTGGCGGACCAGCCGGGGAGGAGATTCATGGCGGGCCCGTCGATGTGATGTGATCGTACCGTGACCTCGCGCTCTCTCCCGCAGATCGATTTCCGCTCCGACACCGTGACCCGGCCGGACGACGTCATGCGCCAGGCCATGGCGAAGGCCGAGGTCGGCGACAACGTCCTCGACGGCGATCCGACCGTCGGCGCACTGGAACAGCGCGCCGCGAAGCTGCTCGGCATGCCCGCGGCGCTCTGGACGCCGACCGGGACCATGGCGAACCTGATCGCGCTGAGCCTTCATCTCCAGCGCGGTGACCGGTACCTCGCCCCGCGCGGCGCGCACGTGATCACCGACGAACTCGGATCCGCCGCCTGGCTCGCGGGCGGCATGCCGGAGCCGCTGGAGCACGACGCCGGGCCTGGCCGTCCGACGCCGGAAACGCTTTCGGCGGCGATCGGCAACCCGCGCGGGCCGTACTACGCGATGCGCACCCCGCTGTTGTGCCTGGAGAACACGCACAACTCCGCGGGCGGCGCAGTCACCCCGCCCGACGAGCACGCGCAACTGGTCGCGGTGGCGAAGGAGGCCGGGCTGACCGTGCACCTCGACGGCGCCCGCATCTGGCACGCGTCGGTCGCGCTGGGGATCCCGCCGGCGGCGCTCACGGTCGGCGTCGACACCGTTTCCGCCTGCTTCTCCAAGGGGCTCGGGGCACCCGTCGGCTCGGTGGTGGCGGGCAGCGCGGAGTTCGTCGAGAAGGCGCGGCGGATGCGCCAGATGCTCGGCGGCGGTATCCGGCAGGGCGGTGTGCTGGCCGCGGCCTGCATGGTCGCGCTGGATCGCATCGGCGACCTTGCCGAGACGCACGAGAACGCGACACGGCTCGCCACCGGGCTCGCGGAGCACGGTTGGGAGGTCAACGCGCCCGAAACCAACATCGTGCAGGTGGCCGCTCCCGACCTCGAAGGCAGGCTGGCGTGGCTGGCCGGGCTCGGGATCCTGACGCTGCCCAGCTCCGGCCGGATCCGGTTCGTGGCGCACCGGGACCTTTCCGCGGCGGACATCGAGGAAACCCTTCACCGCATCAAGACCGGGGGCTGAACATGAACTGGATCGTCTTCGACTACGGCGACGTCATCAGCGCGCACACCGACGCGCTGCCGACGCTGGCCAAGGCCTTCGGCCTCGAAGTCGCCGACTTCGAACCGCACTACTGGGCCGAACGGGTCCGGTACGACTCCGGCGGCACGGACCTCGAGTACTGGCAGAGCATCGGCCGCGCGCTGGACGTCCCGGTGGACAAGGCGTTCTCCGACGAACTGACCGCCATCGACGTCACCGGCTGGACACACGTCGAGCCCGACGTGCTCGAACTGCTGGAAGGGCTGCACGAAGCGGGCGCGGCGCTCGCGCTGCTCTCGAACGCGTCGTCCACCTTCGGCCGGTGGGTGCGCGAGCAGGAGTGGGCGAAGCTGTTCCGCGTGAAGCTCTTTTCGGGTGACCTCGGCTGCATGAAGCCCGACGCGAAGATCTACCGCATCCTGCTCGCCGAACTCGGCGCCGAACCGGCCGACTGCCTGTTCTTCGACGACCGTCAGTCCAATGTGGACGGTGCGCGGGCGGTCGGGATGCGGGCGGAACGCTGGGTCGGCGTGACCACGGCGAAATCCGGCTTCGGCTCTTCGGAGGAATAATTCACCCTCGTCGCTCATCCGCTTACGCGCGGTGAAGCGGATGACCTACGCTGAACCAGTCCAAACCGATTAACCCCCGGTAGGTGCCCATGTCCGCGGACCAACGCCCGTTCGTGCCCGTCGATTTCGACCGGCCGAGCATCGCGCGGGTCTTCGACGCACTGATGGGCGGCCAGGACAACTACGAGGCCGACCGGGTGGCGCTGCGCCAGATCCTGGAGATCTCGCCGGACGCGCGGGCCATGGCCAAGGAGGTCCGGCACTGGCTGGTCCGGACCGTGCGCTACCTGACCGACCGGGAAGGCATCGACCAGTTCCTCGACCTCGGCTCCGGCTTCCCGACCATGGACAACACGCACCAGGTCGCGCAGCGGTACAACCCCGAGGCCCAGGTCGTCTACGTCGACCGGGATCCGGTGGTCCAGGCGCACGGCCGCGCGCTCCTCGCGGCGAACGACTTCGCGCATATGACGGCCGCCGACCTGACCGAACCGGCCGAGGTCATCGAGGAGCTCGCCCGCACCCACCGGCTGGAGTTCGACCGGCCGGTCGGGTTGATCCTGTGCGCGATCGTCCACCACATCCAGGATCTCGACGAGGCACGGAAGATCGTCCGCGCCTACGTCGACGCGCTGGCGCCAGGCTCGTTCGTCGCGCTGCTGCACCAGCACAATCCCGCCGACGGCTCCGAAGCGGCCGACGTCGCGACGTCACTCGAGAAGCGCTTCACCGGCACAGGGCTGGACACGCTGTACCGGACGCGCGACGAGATCGAGTCCTTCTTCGAGGGACTCGATCTCATGGAGCCCGGCCTGACGTATCCGCACCTGTGGTGGCCGGACGGGCCGCGCTTCACCCCGCTTTCGCCCGTGAACTTCACGTCGCTCGGCGGGGTGGCGCGTAAGCCCTAGCGGCGGAGCTGCTTCGGGGTGCCCTTGCCCTTGATGGCGCCGTACGCGGCCGTGCCGAGGAAGACCGCGCCGCCGATGACGGCGATCCAAAAGACGGCCTTCACGAGGAAACCGAGCACGGATCCGAGCACCATGAAGGCCACCCAAGCCAGGATCAGCCCGCCGACGATCTTCCAGAACATGGCATCCTCCGATTGCCTCACCGTGCCCATGCGGGCCCGGTGAGTCCAGGTTGTCAGGCGGAGCTCGAGATCGCCTTCGTTCTGCCTAACGTTCAGGGTGAATTCCGGGTTCCCCCTTAGAGCCAGTCGCCCAGCCTCCGGACCCCTTCGTCGATGTCCTCGCGAGAGCCCGCGAAGGAGAAGCGCACGAACCGCCCGCCGTCGACCGGGTCGAAGTCGATCCCGGGAGCGATCGCGACACCCGTGTCGGCGAGGAGCCGCTGGCACCAGCTGAGGCTGTCGTTCGTGTACGCGGAGACGTCGGCGTAGGCGTAGAAGGCGCCTTCGGCCGGCGCGAGCTTGTCGATGCCGATGCTCTTGAGGCCGGTGAAGAGCACGTCGCGGTTGGCCCGGTAGCGCTCGACATGGCCGTTGGCCTCCGCGTACGCCTCCGGAGTGAACGCGGCGACCGCTGCATGCTGGGAGACCGCGGGCGGGCAGATGGTGAAGTTGCCGGTCAGGACGTCGATCGCGCGATGCAGCCGCTGGGGCGCGAGCATCCAGCCGAGCCGCCAGCCGGTCATGGCGAAGTACTTGGAGAACGAGCCGAGGACGAGCGCCTCGTCGCCGTACTGCCAGGCGCAATCGAGCCCGGCGCCGTAGGAGATCCCGTGGTAGATCTCGTCGCTGATCAGTTGCACGCCGTGTGACGCGCACCAGCCGCTGATCGCCGCCAGTTCACCCGGTGGCAGGACGGTGCCGGTGGGATTGCTCGGGCTGGCCACGATGAGTCCCTTGATCGGCCCCAGTTCGTCGAGCAGCGCGACGGTCGGCTGGAAGTTCGTCCCGGCGCCGGTGGCGAACTCGACGACCTCGCAGCCGAGCACCTTCAACAGGTTGCGGTAAGCCGGGTATCCGGGACGCGCCATCGCGACCCGGTCGCCCGCCTCGAAGGCACTGAGGAACGAGAGCAGGAAACCGCCGGAGGAACCGGTCGTCATGATGACGTCCTGCGGGCTCACTTCGACCGGATAGGTGCGGTTGTAGTGCTCCGCGACGGCCTCGCGCAGTTCCGGGATGCCGAGTTGCTCGGTGTAGCCGAGGTTGTGGTCCTTCAGCGCCCGCTGCGCCGCTTCGAGTACGGGCTGCGGCGCCGGCGCGGACGGTTGCCCCGCGAGCAGCGGGACCAGGTCCCCGTGACTGCGCTGCCGCGCCTGCGCGGCCGAAAGGACGTCCATCACGTGGAACGGCGGGACGGCGGAACGTGCGGCGGGGCCAGGGAAGGACATGCGAGTGAGGCTAACTTGCCTTCGCGAGGAGGACCGAGAACCCGTCGAGGAGCCGTTGCAGGCCGAACTCGAAGAGCGTGTCGAGGTCGTAGTCGAACGGGGCACGCGAGACGACGCCGGCGAAGTTCGGGAAACGACCGCCGGAGACCAGGTCCCAGAGGATCGGCTCGTGCTCCGCCAGCCAGGCGTCGGCCGTGACCGCCGTCCCGGATTCGGTGTCGGCTTCGGCCTCGAAGCTGAGGGCGATGCCGCGTACGTGGTTGAAGATCGTGATGTGCGCGTACATGATCGTCGACGCCGGGAGGCCGTGGCCGTCGAGTGCGCGGGTCGCCCAGTCCGCGTGGGCCAGCAGGTTCGGCAGCGGCTGCGGACGGGTGATCGAGAGCGCCTGCGCGAGCCAGGGATGCCGCCGGAACAACGCCCATTGCGCCCTCGCCATCAGCTCCAGCTGGGCTCGCCAGCCGGGCGGCGGTTCGGGCGGGAAGCGGATTTCGCCGAGCGCCATGTCCGCCATCTCGAGGATCAGCTCCTCCTTCGCGGTGACATGGCGATAAAGCGCCATCGTCGCGACGCCGAGGCCGGAGGCGACGCGGCGCATCGAGAGCGCGCGGATGCCCTCGGCGTCGGCGATCCGGATCGCGGCCTTCACCACCCGCTCGCGTGAGAGCTCCGCCTCGGTTCTGGGCGCGGGCTTCCGGCCACGGCTCGCGACGACCGTGCCCGCGCCGGGTTTGGCGACGACCAGGCCGTCCCGTTTCAGCGTGGCCAGCACCTTCGTCGCGGTCGCCATCGCGACACCCCACTCGGCGATGATCCGGCGCGTCGACGGGACCTTGTCGCCCTCGCGCAGCTCGCCGGAGGTGATCCGTCGGCGGATCTCGGCGGCGATCCGCAGATAGGGCGGATCGGTCATGGTCGGCTCCCTGCCATAGTGCACCTAACTCCCTTTCTCCTCCCGCACTACGTTGACCGCACTAGTGCGTCGGAGATTTTCTGCGCTTTTTCCTGGGGCTTCGGTTGGGCGTCCATACGTTGTACGCAGTGCTTCAAGACACCGTACACAAGGAGTGGACATGCGGAAGGTCCTGATTTCGGGGGCGGGAATCGCCGGTACGACGCTGGCGTACTGGCTGCGGCGGCACGGTTTCGCGCCGACGGTCGTCGAGCGGGCACCCGCGCCCCGCGTCGGCGGGCACGCGGTCGACATCCGCGGTACGGCGCTCGGCGTCGTCGACCGGGTGGGGGTGCTCGGGCGCCTCCGCGAGCTGAGCACCGACATGCGCGGGATGTCGTTCGTGAACGGCGCGGGGAAGACCCTCGTGAAAGTCACCGACCACACGCTGACCGGCGGGCTCACCGACAGCGAAGACGTCGAGATCCTGCGGGACGACCTCACCGGCACACTGGCGTCGGTCGCTCAGGAAGGCGTCGAGTACGTCTACGGGGACTGGATCACCGGGATCGCCCAGGAGACCGAAGGCGTCCGGGTCACCTTCGCTCACGGCGAGGCGCGGGACTTCGATCTCGTCGTCGGCGCGGATGGCCAGCACTCAGCCGTGCGATCGCTGGTTTTCGGGTCTGAGAAACAGTTTTCGCACTACCTGGACACCTATCTCGCGGTGTTCACCGTGCCGAACTTCCTCGACCTGGACCGCTGGCAGACCTTCCACATGACGCCGGGAAAGCTGGCCGGGCTTTACAGCGCCCGAAAGAACACCGAGGCGCGGGCGATGCTCGGCTTCCAGTCGCCGGAAATCGACTACGACCGCTACGACGTCGAGCAGCAACGGAAGCTGATCGCCGACCGTTTCTTGGGCCACGGCTGGGAAGTACCGCGCCTGCTGCGAGAAATGGAGTCGAGCGAGCTGTACTTCGACTCCATGACCCAGATCCGGATGGACCGGTTCACCGACGGACGCGTCGCGCTGGTCGGCGATGCGGGCTACGGGCCTTCGCCACTTTCGGGACAGGGCACCAGTTTGGCGCTCGTCGGAGCCTACGTGCTCGCCGGTTCACTGGCCGCTTCTCGTGATCATCGCGCCGCTTTCGCTTCCTACGAAAGGGAAATGCGGCCTTTCGTGCTCCAGAACCAAGCGCTGGCGTCGATGAACCAGAAGAAGCAGACGCGGTTCCGGCAGTGGAAGCAGATCCAGTCGATGCGGCTGTTGCCTTACCTGCCGCTCCGGGATCGCCTGATGAAGTCGGCCATGCGGCCGCTGACGGAGGCGGCGAATGGCCTGGTACTCAAGGATTACTGAACCGCTCGTGAGTGGTAAGGACGGAGGGCCGGGGGGGTGTTGCGAAAGCCACTTTCGCAACCTTCAACGTTGCGAAAGTGGCTTTCGCAACACGACGGCCAGGGCTCGCGTGATCCGGCGGACGAGCGTGACGGTCACCAAGGTAGTGAAGGCCTCCTTGCCTACTCTCAAAGTAGGCAAGGAGGCCTTCACGGACCGGCCTGCGGCCAAACGAGGTCGTTTAGTAGCCCTGGTATCCGCCGCCGCCGGCCATGGACTTCAGCCCCGGGTGCCCCTCGAAGCCGCCGTACCGCGAGAACGTGTACCGGACGCCCGCGATGATGTTGTCCACCGGGTTGTAGATGTCGTCGTGCCCGGGAAGCTTGTGCGCGTTGAAGGTCGGGTCGATGCACTGCATCAACCCCTTGGACGGCGTGCCCTTCGCCGCGTTGGAGTCCCAGTTGTTGATGGCGTTGGGGTTGCCGCCGGACTCCTTCTCGATGATCGTCCAGATCTTCTGGATGTCCGCCTCGGTCACCGGGATCCCGTTGGCCTGCAGGATCTTGATGGCCTCTTGGATCCACTGCTGGACGTTGCCCGGGGGCGTCGTCGACGGCGGGCCACCGCTCGGGCCGAGGCCGCCGCCCCCACCGCCACCGCCGCCTCCTCCACCGCCGCCACCGCCTCCGGCGTGGAGACCGCCTGTGCGCTTGGGGACGCTGCCGTCCTTGCCCGGCATCGGGACCTTCGAGTAGCCGCCCTCGATGTCCTTCTTCATCAGCTCTTGGGACTTCTGGATCATCTGGTTGGCCTGGTCGACCAGGCCCTTGACCCGGGTGTCGGCGTCACTGGCGATCTTGTTGATGTCGGTCTTGGCCTTCTGGATGATCTCGGCGGCCGAGGGGCTCGGCGCCGGCTTGTGATCCTTCTCGGCCTGCGCGGCGGCCTGGATCGCCGCGTTCTTGTCCGTCTCCGCCTGGGTGTTGCGCTTGTTGATCGCTTCCTCGGCGCCCTTGTAGGCGTCGGCGACCTGGGTCTTGATGTTGCCGAGATCGGCATGGACCCGGTCGAGGTCGTCGACCACCTTGCCCAGCTGCTCTTCGACGTTCTTCCCGGCCTTGGTGATCGACTTGACGTACTCGAAGAAGGCCTCCGCGGCGGGCCCGGCCCAGACCCCGCCGTTCAACGCCTGGGTCGAGTTGGTCAACGCCGCGCTGTGGTCACCCGCGTTGTCAGCGGCCGTCTTGAACTGCTTCGACGCGTTCTGAATGGCGGCCAGATTGACCTTTTCGATCTGTTCGGCCTTCTTGACCAGTTCGCCCCAGCCGTCCGGCTCCCCGGCGCCGACACCGTTCAACCCCACTGCTCAAGCCCCCTTGTTCCCTGGCCCCCGGCCTGGCGAATCGTCACAGGTCTCCGTGCACCTTCAGGTTGTCCACGTGGACCGCTTCGGTCTCCTTGATCAAGCCTGCCGCCTTTCGCAGCACGAAGGCCGTGGCCTCCATCAGCTGACCGGCCGAATCGAATTCGTTGTGGACCCCTTGTTTGAACTTGCCGACCGCACCCTTCGCGTCGCCGTGCTCGTCCACTCCGCCGAAGGGGGATTCCTTCTCGTCATCCATCCCGGTGACGCCTTTTTTGGTCTTCTCGAACTCGTCCTTGAGCTTCTCCACCTGACCGGCGGCGATCCCCATGGATTCCGGGTCGTACACAGGCACGGTTCGTCATCCCCTTCACGGAAAAACTCGTATCCGCCCGATCAGACGCGCGGCCGATCAGGACGGTTCCCGCGCATACTTTAAGACCTCGGCGGTGCGGCGTGCGCGCATCCACGCCAACTTCCACCCCGCCGATATCGACTTCGCGAAACAGCCGAATCGGGCAAGTCAGAAATCGGCGACTTCCCGGATCCGGGTCGCCAGCAACTGGTTGTCCGCCGGGGTGATGGTCGCCCAATCCCGCCCGTCCCGGTTCCGCGCGACCTGGAACAGGTATCGGCCCGCGTCCGTGTCGTAGAAGGCGACCACGCTGTCCGCGCGCCGGGGGCGGCCGTCGCGGCCGGCGCGTTCCACACCGAACTGGCCGCGCGCCTCCTGGCCGAGCAGCATGCCCGCCACCTCCTGGGCCTGCCAGAGGGGCACGTCCAGGTCTTCGAGCGCGGTGACCAATGCCTTCGCCTCGCCGCGGGCGGCGGCGTCGGCTTGGACGAGGACGTCGTGCGGGATGCTGATCGACTGGCCGACGCCGGGGCCGAGATCGCCCGCGACCGAGACCGCGGCTTCGGCGAGGGAGCTCTCCCTGGCGGGGATCAGCCACACCTGGCCGGAGTCGATCACGCCGAGCAACGCCTGGTTGCCGACGCTCACCGCCTGGCCTTTGATCTCGCGGTCGGTCCACACCCAGACGTCGATCGCGACCCGGGGGTGCGCGAAGAGGTTCAGCATGTCGACCAGTTCGCCCGACGCCTGGTGTCCCCGCGCGAGACCTCGCGCGCGCAGGGATTCCCAGGCCTCTTCGATCAGTGCCGCCCGCTCCGTGTGGGTCGTTCCGGGGCTCGGCACGTCGAGTGCGACATGGCGGCCGGGGAGCCGTTCGGCTTCCCAGAGCATTTCGAACTCGAGTGCGGACAGCACCAGGCTGCCGTTGTCGTTCGGCACAGGTTCAGCGCGCTTCCCGGTTGCCGTGGTCACCGATCACGTCCGGCGACACCAGCCGCTCGTCGGTGAACAGGTCCTTGTCGTCGACGCCGTAACGCCTGATGTGCTCCGCGTCCTCTTCGACGTCCTGGGTGGCGGCGCGCTCCATGAACTTCGACTCGGGCTTCGGCTGCTTCGCGCCGATCTTCTCCGAGCGCCGCATGGCCTCCTCTTCGGGAAGCTCACCGATCGGGAGCTGGCGGGTCGGCTTCACGCCGCCTTCCTGACGGGGACGGCGGTCGCGTTCCCGGTCGCCGCTCAGCGCACCACCGGCGACACCGGCGCCGAGCGCCGCGGCACCGGCGCCCAGGTCGCCCGCGGCCGGACCGGTGATCTTCGGGACGGCGGGGAAACCGCGGCCGGATTCGTTGCCGGGGGCCATCGGCGTCTGCGGTCCGGAGCCGACCGAGCGGCCCTTGCCGAGCGCCTGGTCGCCACCCGTGCCACCACCGATGTTGCCGAAGACACCCGGACCGGAGCTGGAGCCGGGACCCTTGCCGAGCGCGCCGTCGACACCGGGGCCGGTGCCGAACGACTTGCCGACCGGCTGCGCCGACGTGGTGCTGTTCGGCGGCGCGCTGCCGGTGGACTGACCCGGCGGGACGTTCGGGGTGTTCGGCGCGCCCGGTGCGCCCGGCGGAACGAACGGCGGCGACGTCGGCGAGCCGGTGCCCGGGTACGAAGGCCTGCCCTGTTCGGGCTGCGGGGACGGCCGGTTCGGCGTCACCCAGCCCGCGCCCGGCGCGGGTGTCTTGGACGGCACTGTCGTCGGGGCGGCGGCCGCGGGAGCCGTGGTCCCGGCGTTCGGCGCCGACGCACCGGTTTTGCGGGCCGTCCCACCGCCCATGGCGAGGCCGTAGGCAGGCGTCGGCGCGTCGTAGGACGGCGCCTTCGGGTTGCCGACGGGCTGCGCGACCGGCGGCACGTACTTCGACTCGACGGCGGCCGACGCGGGCCGCACACTGCCGTCCGGGGTCAGATCCGTGGCCGTGCCCGCCAGGTCGATCGGGGCGGAACCGCCACCCGCTCCGGCGGCCGTCGTGGTCTGGGTCAGGTTCATCGCCTGCGGGTCGGCCAGCGTGTCGGTCGTCAGCAGGTTCTCGCCGCTCGTCTTGGCGTAGTCGTTCAACGCCTCCTGCGCCTGCGCCCGCGCGTTGTTCGCGGCGCTGACGCTCTTGGCGTGGTCGGTCTCGAACCCGATGAGGCTCAGGACGACGTCACCGATGGTCAGGCCGCCGGCGCCCTTCCGGACCACTTCCGGATCCGGGAGCTTGTGCAGCGTCCGGTTGAAGGCCTCACCCTGGGCGAAGATCATCTCCGCGGAATGCGAGACCTTCGAGTTCGCGTCCTGGGAGAAGCCCGCCTGCTCGGTGAACACCTGACCGGCGGCACCGCCGGCCTCGCTCTGCCATTCCACGCCGAGCTTGCCCAGCTCGTCGCGCAGCGTCTTGTCGGTGTCGGCGAGCGCGCCCGCGACGGATTTCAACGCGTCGACGGCGATACCGATGCTGCCGGTGCCGTCACCGCTGCGGAAGCGTTCGATCTCGGTCGCGATCCCGGTGTCGGTGTAGCCGTCGAACCGAAGATCGCGGAGCCTGCCCGCGAGGTCGGAAACGTTCACGCCGCCCTCCCTAGTTGCGTGCTTTCAAGGTCTGCAAAGCCGAATCGGCCGCCTGCGCGGACATTTCGCACAGCTGCGGCATGGTGAACGCGCCGGCGGTGACGGCGACCGCCCGCACCGCCAGCGTCTGTCCCTGAGCGACACCGACGAGCGTTTCGCAGTCGCCCGGCGTGCCGGCGTCACGGTGGTTCCTGATGGCCGGGAACCCGCCGACCGCCGTCGGTTCCGTCGTCATGCTGTTCTTGCGGCGCTTGCCGGTGAACCACTCTTCGACGTCCGCGGTGATCGTGCGGACGTAATAGCCGTGGAAGGGCTGCGCGGTGTCCGAATCGAAGACACAGGTCGGGCCGTCGATCGGTTCCGCGGCCGCGCGCGGCTTGCTGTTGATCTTGAGCTGGTCGAGCTGCGGATCGGTGAGCAGGGCACACGGATCGACGCCCTGCAGGCTCAGTTCGGCGGGCCTGGCGGGCAGTGCCGACGCTTTGGCGCCCTGCGTGACCGAGGCCAGCGCCGGTTCGTCGGGGAACGCCTGCCCGCCCGTGTCCGTGGCGCATCCGGCCAGCGCGAGGGTGAGCACCCCGCCGGTCACCAGCAGGCGAGACCTACGCCCGGTGTACACCACGGTCCCCGAACGCGGCGGCCTTGTCCGCATCACTGGTCTTGTACTCCTTGGCCGCCGTGCGGAGCTGGTTGACCAGGCCCCGCAGACCGGCCACGTACGCCCGGACCTGCGCGGCGTACGACTGGTCGCCGTCGGCCACGAGCTCGTTCCAGACGCTGGTCGCGTGCACGCTCACGGTGTCGTTGGCGGGCGTGTCGATCCGCAGCTGGTCGAGCCGCGTCATGAGCTTGTCCTGCAACGCGTCGATCTGCTCTTCGACGATCTTCGCGACTTCGAGCAGCTTCGACGGATCGACTCTGATGTCGGCCACCGACGGTGGCGTCGGGACCGCCGACGTGAGGTCCTGGATCTTGCTCGATGCTGCCATTCCCCACCCCTTGGAAACACGCACGGTGACCGTTCGCCCTGTCGAGGCTACCAACGCCGATGTATCGAGCGCCTAAGCTTCTCAGGAAATACCGGGTTAGACGCAGCGGTCGCCGAAGCGGTTCCGTCCGTAATTCACGAGACCGGGGTGGCGATCTCTCCCTTGGCGGCGAGCAGGGCGATGTCGGTGCGATGGTGGGAGCCGGCCAGGTGGACCTTCTCGACCGTCGCGTAGGCGTCCTTGCGGGCGGCCTTCAGGTTCTTGCCGGTGCCGACCACCGACAGCACGCGGCCGCCGGAGGAGACCACGGCACCGTCGTCACGGCGGCGGGTGCCGGCGTGGAGCACGCCTTCGAGCTCGCCACCGGTGATGACGTCGCCGGTCCTCGGCTTGCCGGGGTAGCCGTCCGCGGCGAGCACGACGGTGACCGCCGCGCCGGAATCCCACTCCAGCGGCGGCAGGTCGGCGAGCTTGCCGGTCGCCGTCGCGTGCAGGACCTTGCCGAGCGGGCTGCGCAGCAGCGCCAGGACGACCTGGGTCTCCGGATCGCCGAACCGGCAGTTGAACTCGATGACCTGCGGGCCCTCGGAAGTCAGCGCGAGACCGGCGTAGAGCAGGCCGGAGAAGGTGGCGCCGCGGTTGTCGAGCTCGTCGACCACGGGCTGCACGATGCGGGCGACGACGTCGTCGACCAGGTCCTTCGGCGCCCACGGCAACGGGGCGTACGCGCCCATGCCGCCGGTGTTCGGGCCCGCGTCGCCGTCGCCGACACGCTTGAAGTCCTGCGCGGGCAGCAACGGGACGACCGTGCGGCCGTCGACGAAGCAGAAGAGAGAGGCCTCCGGGCCGTCGAGGAAGGACTCCAGGAGCACCGGGTGCCCGCCGTCGAGCAGCATCAGGGCGTGCTTGCGCGCGACGTCGACGTCCGTGGTGACCACGACGCCCTTGCCCGCGGCGAGACCGTCGTCCTTGACCACCCAGGTGGGGCCGAAGCGGCCGAGCGCGGCGTCGAGACGGGCCGGGTTGTCGACGACCTCGCAGTGCGCCGTCGGCACCTTCGCGGCCGCCATGACGTCCTTCGCGAACGCCTTCGAACCCTCGATCCTGGCCGCGGACGCGGACGGGCCGAAGCAGGCGATGCCCGCCTTCCGGACCGCGTCGGCGACACCGGCCACCAGCGGGACCTCGGGGCCGACCACGACGAGGTCCGCCTGCCACTGCTTGGCGAGGGCGGAGACGGACTCGGGGTCCGCCGCGTCCACGCCGAGTTGTTCGGCCACCGCGGCGGTGCCGGCGTTACCCGGGGCACAGGCCAGTGCGGTGACGGAAGGGTCTTCCGCGACCGCGAGGACAAGTGCATGCTCACGGGCGCCGGACCCGATTACCAGTACGCGCACGACGCACAGGGTAACCGGGCCGGTGAGCCCCGAACACGTCGCCGTCCTCGAGCGGGTGGTTCCATCCGGCGTTCACCCGGCGGTCAGCGCTCCGCCGGTCCGTCTTCGCCGTCCGGACGCCTCCTGCGTCAAGGGTTGCGCGGTACCCCGAGTTCAAGCGAAAGAGGTTACCCACCATGCGAAAGCGCCTGGGCGTGCTCGCCCTGTCCGGACTCGCCGTACTCAGCGTCACCGGTCTGGCGGGCGCTGCCGAGCCGAACGCCCAAGATGTGTCGGCGCTGGCGAAGGGTCACGATGGTCCGGTGATCGTCGGACACCGCGGCGCCCCCGGCTACCGCCCGGAGCACACGCTCGCCTCGTATGAGCTCGCCTACCGTCAGGGCGTCGACTGGGTCGACGTCGACCTCGTGCCCACCAAGGACGGCCAGCTGGTCGCCCGGCACGAGAACGAGATCGGCGGGACCACCGACGTCGCGAAGCACCCCGAGTTCGCGAGCCGGAAGACGACGAAGGTCATCGACGGCACGTCGTTCACCGGCTGGTTCACCGAGGACTTCACGCTCGCCGAGCTGAAGACCCTGCGCGCGACCGAGCGGATCCCGCAGCTGCGGCCGAACAACAAGATCTACGACGGCCGCTACCAGATCGCCACCTACCAGGAGGTGATCGACCTGACGCGCCGGCTGGGCCGCGAGCTGCGCCGTGAACTGGGGACGTACCCGGAGATCAAGCACTCGACCTACTTCTCCTCGATCAAGAACCCGACCGAGCCGAAGCTGGTCGAGGTGCTCAAGCGCAACGGGCTCAACCACCCGAAGGCGCCGGTGATCATCCAGTCGTTCGAGGTGTCGAACCTGATCGCGCTCTCGCGCCAGGTGCGGGTGCCGCTGCTGCAGCTGACCTCGGCGACCGGCGCTCCGGCCGACTTCGTCGCGAAGGGCGACCCGCGGACGTACGCCGACCTCGTGACGCCGGCGGGCCTGAAGGAGATCTCGAAGTACGCGGACTACCTGGGCCCGGAGAAGGCGCAGGTCATCCCGGCGGTGAACGGCGCGCTGGGACAGCCGACCAAGCTCGTCGCCGACGCGCACCAGGCCGGGCTGAAGGTCGGGCCGTACACGTTCCGCAACGAGAACAACTTCCTTCCGCAGAGCCTGCGCTCGTCGGCGAACCCCGCCGAGTACGGCAACGCGTTCGCCGAGCAGGAGGCGTTCCTCAAGGCGGGTGTCGACGGGTACTTCGCGGACCACCCGGACACCGCGCTGGAGGCCGTGAAGGCGTTCCGGGGGCGCTGAGCTTCTCGAGGTCGCTGACCCCGAAGTACGTGAAGGCCCCCACGGGCGCCGACTGTGTGGATTTTGGGGCGTTGGATGATCAGAAATCCACACAGTGCCCGCGCTACCGGCCCGGTCACGCGGGCCAGACCGACAGAGACGCGAGGGGGTGTGTGGAAATAGAGACGTTGAACGTCTCTATTCCCACACACGCCTCACCCGCGGTGACAATCGCCCGCCACTGACTACGCCGGGTGGCCACATGAGGCGAAGGCGCGTGCCCTCAAACGACCGATCGCGAGTATCACGACACCTTCGCCGCACCCCTCCAGAGCACCCGAATCGCCGCTCGGCGCGGTGAGTGTCAGGAAAGGGTCGTTCAGGACGAGAGCCGTCCTGAACGACCCTTTCCTGACATCTGAGGACGGGTTTCTTGACGGGACCTTGACATGCGCAGGTCGGCGGGCCTAATTTCGGCGGATCTCAATGGTCTGTCCGCATACCTTTGAAGTGGGTGCCCGATGGATGTCTCTGACAAGCAGGCCGCAGAACCCGCCGACGAAGACAGTGCCCGGCTCCACCAACTCGGCTACGCGCAGGAACTCCGGCGCACGATGTCGGCCTTCTCCAACTTCGCCGTCTCCTTCACGATCATCTCGATCCTCTCCGGCTGCCTGACCCTCTACGGGTTCGGCATGAAGACCGGTGGGCCCGCCGCGATGATCTGGGGCTGGCCGCTGGTCGGCCTCTTCGTCATCCTGGTCGGGCTGGGCATGGCCGAGGTCTGCTCCAGCTACCCGACCGCGGGCGGCCTCTACTACTGGGCGGCGAAGCTCGCCCCGCGCAACGGCGCGGCGTGGTCGTGGTTCACCGGCTGGTTCAACCTCATCGGGCAGATCGCCGTCACCGCGGGGATCGACTTCGGCGCGGCGCTGTTCCTCAACGCCTTCCTCGACCTGCAGTTCGGCTTCGAGGCGACGCCGGGCCACACGATCCTGCTGCTGGCGATCATCCTGGTGATCCACGGGCTGCTGAACACCTTCGGCGTCAAGATCGTCGCGCTGCTGAACAGCATCAGCGTGTGGTGGCATCTCGCGGGTGTGCTGGTCATCGTCGGGGTGCTGATCATCGTTCCCGAGAACCACCAGGACGCGTCGTTCGTCTTCGGCGAGTTCGTGAACAACACCGGCTGGGCCTCACCCGTCTACGTCTTCTTACTGGGTCTCCTGCTCGCGCAGTACACACTCACCGGCTACGACGCCTCGGCCCATATGACCGAGGAGACCAAGAACGCGGCGAAGGCCGGGCCGCGCGGGATCATCAACTCGATCCTCGTCTCCCTGGTCGCCGGCTGGATCCTGCTGATCGGCATCACCTTCGCCATCCAGGACTACGAGGGCGCCGTCGGCTCCGAAACCGGGGTGCCGCCCGCGCAGATCTTCATCGACGCGACCGGCGCGACTACCGGCAAGTTCCTGTTGCTGATCTGCATCGGCGCGCAGTTGTTCTGCGGGATGGCGTCGGTGACCGCGAACTCGCGGATGATCTACGCCTTCGCCCGCGACGGCGCGATCCCGGGTTCGAAGTTCTGGCACCGCATCAACAAGCGCACCCAGACGCCGACCAACGCGGTGTGGCTGGCCGCGGGCGGCGCGCTCCTGCTCGCCCTGCCGTACTTGTGGAGCGCGACCGCCTACGCCGCGGTGACCTCGATCGCCGTCGTCGGCCTGTACGTGGCCTACGTGATCCCGGTGTTCCTGCGGGTGCGCAAGGGCGACGATTTCGAACCCGGACCGTGGAACCTCGGCCGCTGGGGGAAGCTCATCGGGACCGTCGCGACGGTCTGGGTGTGCTTCATCTTCGTGCTGTTCATGCTCCCGCAGGGATCACCGATCACCATCGACAGTTTCAACTACACGCCTATCGCCTTCCTCGTCGTGCTCGGTGGTGCGGCGGTGTGGTGGTTCGCCTCGGCGCGCAAGTGGTTCACGGGTCCGAAGGTGCAGGGTTCCGAGGAAGAACTCGCCGCGGTGGAAAAGGAACTCAAGGAACTGGGGTAGCGGTCTCCTCCCGGGAGCGGCCGGCGCGGACTCCGGTCACCGCGGCCGCTCCCAACGCCCCGACCGCGGCGAAGGCGTAGAAACCCCACGGGTACGCGATTCCGGCGGTCAGCAGCGCACCGCCGAGGATCGGGCCGCTGATCGCGCCGACCCGGCCGACCCCCGCCGCCCAGCCGATTCCCGTGGCGCGCATGGCATCCGGGTACGTCTTGCCGATGTAGGCGTACACGAGCACCTGCGCGCTGAACACGAAACCGCCGGTGAGGAACACAGCCGCGTACAGGCCGGCCGCGGGCAGCTTCACGCTCAGCAAGGCGAGGAACAGCGCCGCCCCGAGGAACCAGAAGATCACCGCGGGCCGCACGCCGACCTTGTCCGCCACGCGGCCCGCGACGAGCAGGCCGACGACGCCGCCGAGGTTCAGCGTCAGCAGCAGCCCGAGCGCCGCGCCCAGCGGATACCCGGCCTGGCGCATGATCTCCGGCAGCCAGGTGTTGAGCCCGTAGACCAGCAGCAGCCCCATGAACGACGTCACCCAGAACGCGATGGTGGCGCGCAGGAGCCCGCCGCGGAACAGCCCGCCGACGACTTGGGTCGCCGAGTTCTCCTGCGTCTCCCGCGCCCGCTCGAAGGACTCGGATTCCGGCAGGTACTTGATCATCAGCGGCACGAGCACGAGCGCGGGCAGCGCGCCCGCGACGAACATCGCGCGCCAGCCGAGCGGCTGGATCAGCCAGATGCCGAGCAGGGCGGTGAGCACCGCGCCGACGTGATAGCCGGTCATCACCGTGGTGGTCGCGCTGCCGCCCTTCCCCTTGCGGGCGTACTCGGTGACCAGCGCGATCGCCGTCGGCAGACAACCGCCGAGGCCCAGCCCGGCGAGGAAGCGGAGCAGACCGAAGACGAACGCCGAGGGCGAGATCGCACAGAGCGCGGTGAACGCCGAGAAAGCGGTGACCGCGATGATCAGCGCCTTGCGGCGGCCGATGACGTCGGTGATCGTGCCGATCGCCATCGCGCCGATCATCATGCCGATCAGGCCGAACGTCGAGATCACCGACGCCGTGCCCGGCGTCAGGCCCCAGACGTGGTCACGGAGCAGCGCGGGCAGCACCGTGCCCAGGACGACCAGGTCGAATCCGTCGAGCAGTACCGCCGTCCAGGCGAGTGGGACCACCCACGAACGGGCCGCGGCAGGGGACATTGGGGACCTCCAGCTTGTTCGCTATGCGCACGAGTATGCACAATCCGAACGCTGTGAGCAAGGCCACTGGGCCCCTGAAAGTCATGAAAGGGGCGTTCAGGACGATGAATGTCCTGAACGCCCCTTCATGACCTGTGGGTTCAGCGCTTGACGAGGTCTCCGAGGACGCTCCAGGTGCGAAGCCGTTCTTCCGCACTCCGGATGCCGCTCTGTGTCGCGACGACCTCGGTCGCCCCGGCGTCGAAGTACCGCCGGATTTCGGCCGCGACGGTCTCCTCGTCTCCGGCGATCACCAGCTCACCGGCGGAATCCACGCCCTGGGCGTCGAAGATCGCACGGTAGGAGGGGATGTCGCGGAAGAACGCGTACTGCCGGTCGACCTGCGCCCGGACGGCGCCGGGATCGTCGGTCACGACGACCGGGACCATCGCGATGATCCGCGGCGCCGGGCGGCCGGCGGCGGCCTTGGTGATCTCCGGGACGATCAGCCCGGAAAGGGCCTTCGGTCCGGCGAGGAAGGGGATCGTGCCGTCGGCGAGTTCGCCGGTGACCCGCAGCGCCTGCCGTCCCATCGCCGCGACGATCACCGGGATGTCCGAAGACCCCGCGACGGACAGCGAAGCCGCGAAGCCCTTGGCGTGCGCCCGGACCGTCTCGCCGTGGAAATCGACTTCGCCGCCGTCGAGCACCTGCCGAAGGATCGTGAGGTACTCGCGAAGATGCTTGATCGGCGACGGGTACTCGATGCCGTACGCCGGTTCGAGCCAGTTCTTCGCGCCGGTCCCGAGTCCGAGGACGAACCGGCCCCCGGTCGCGGCCTGCGCCGTCTGCGCGAGACCGGTGATCAGCAAGGGATGTCGCGGGTAGATCGGCACGACGCCGGTCCCGACGGTGATCCCCGGGACGGCGCGGCCCGCGAGGGCGGCGACGGTGATCGCGTCGTGCTCCATCTGCTGGGAGAACCAGACGGACGTCAGGCCCGCGTCGGCGGCCTGCCGGGTCTGCGTGATGAGTTCGTCGACGATGTTGACGGCGTCCGCGGTGTCCCCGGACGGGAGTGCCACTCCGATGGTCATGTTCAACGCCAACGACGCTGACGAAAGGATATTTCGCTTTTCACGGACTGGGATCACGCGCGCGGTTCGCGGTGTTGCCCCACCCTGGGCGGCGTCCGAACCCCCGATCCTGGAGTGACCCGATGTCGCTGACCGATGTCATCGAAGGAACCAAGACCGCCGTCGACGCCGATCCGCGCAACGCCGCCGTCTCGTTCAGCGTCGCCAACGCGTTGAACCCCGGAACCGCGACGCAGGTCGACGTGCGGGTGCGCGACCACTCGTTCACCGTCGACGAGCCCGCCGCGCTCGGCGGCACCGACACCGCGGCGAACCCGGTCGAATACGCGCTCGCCGCGCTGGGCTCGTGCCAGGTGATCACCTACCAGTTCTGGGCGGCGAAGCTCGGCGTGCCGCTCGAAGGCGTGAAGGTGACCGTGGACGGCGACATCGACCTGCACGGGTTCTTCGGGTTCTCGGAGACTCGGCCCGGCTTCGGCGACGTGCGCGTTTCGGTCGAGCTGAGCGGGCCCGCGAGGACGGAGGTCTACGAGGACCTGAAGCGGCAGGTGGACGAGCACTGCCCCGTGCTGGACCTGTTCCGGAACCCGACGCCGGTGAAGACTTCGCTCGCCTGAGACGCCATGAAAGGTCCTTTCCTTGCAAAATTTGCAAGGAAAGGACCTTTCATGGCGCGCGTAAGGGGGTCAGACGAACTCGTGCCGCACGATCGTCTGCTCCCGGCCCGGACCGACGCCGATCGCCGAGATCCGCGCGCCCGAGAGTTCTTCGAGCCGCTCGACGTAGGCCCGCGCGTTGGCGGGCAGCTCCTCGAAGGTGCGGCAGCCCGAGATGTCCTCGAACCAGCCCGGCAACTCTTCGTAGATCGGCAGCGCGTGGTGCACGTCGGTCTGCGTCATCGGCATGTCGTATGTGCGGAACCCGTCGACCTCGTAGCCGACGCACACCGGCACCTTCTCCAGCCCGGACAGCACGTCCAGCTTGGTGAGGAAGTAGTCGGTGATGCCGTTGACCCGCACCGCGTAGCGCGCGATGACCGCGTCGAACCAGCCGGTGCGCCGCGAGCGGCCGGTGGTGACGCCGAACTCGCCGCCCTGTTTGCGCAGGTACTCGCCGGATTCGTCGTCCAGCTCGGTCGGGAACGGTCCGGAGCCGACACGCGTGGTGTAGGCCTTCAGGATGCCCAGCACGGTGTCGATCTTGCCGGGGCCGATGCCCGAACCCGCGCTCGCGCCACCGGAAGTCGGGTTCGACGACGTCACGAACGGGTAGGTGCCGTGGTCGACGTCGAGCAGGGTGCCCTGCGAGCCTTCGAGCAGCACGGTCTCGCCGCGTTCGAGGGCCTGGTTGAGCTGCAGGCGCGTGTCGGCGATGCGGTGCGCGAACTTCTCGCCCGCGGCCAGCACCTCGTCGGCGACCTGGTTCGCGTCCAGTGCCTTGCGGTTGTAGACCTTGACCAGCACCTGGTTCTTGAACTCCAGTGCCGACTCGACCTTCTGCCGGAAGATCTTCTCGTCGAGCAGGTCCTGCACGCGGACGCCCACGCGGGCGATCTTGTCCTGGTAGCAGGGGCCGATACCGCGGCCGGTGGTGCCGATCTTGCGGCTGCCGAGGTAACGCTCGGTGACCTTATCGATCGCCACGTGGTACGGCATGATCAAATGCGCGTCGGCGGAGATCAGCAGCTTGCTGGTGTCGACGTCGCGTTCCTCCAGCCCGGCGAGCTCGTCGAGCAGCACGCCCGGGTCGATGACGACACCGTTGCCGATGACGTTGGTGACGCCCGGCGTGAGGATCCCGGACGGGATGAGGTGGAGGGCGAAGTTCTGCCCGTCGGGAAGGACTACGGTGTGGCCCGCGTTGTTACCGCCTTGGTAACGCACGATCCACTGGACGCGGTCGCCGAGCAGGTCGGTGGCCTTGCCCTTGCCCTCGTCCCCCCATTGGGCCCCGATCAGCACGATGGCCGGCATGTGACACTCCAGGTGTTCGGCGACTTGTGGTTTGGCGCTGGTAAATGCCGGTGCATGAGCGTAACGGAGGGCCTTCGGGTGCGCGGAATAGTGGTGGTCTGTCCCGAGGGCGAGCCCACACTCCCGGAGATCGACGACGTCGAAATGGTGCACGTCCCGAGCCGCCCCGGCAAGGCGGATATCGACCCCTTGCTGGGGGAACACGATCACCTGGTGGTCGCGGGCACCGACGCGGACCTCGCGGCCGTCGCGCTGCGGCTGTTACGAAAAGAACAGCTCTCGGGCGTGTCGCTCGGTTTCGTGCCGTCGTCGCCGGACTCCGACGTCGCCCGTATCTGGAGCCTGCCGACGCAGCCGCTGCGTGCCCTCTCGCTCGCTCTGCGTGGCGAGGTCGATCCGGTGCCGCTGATCCGCGACGACACCGGCGGGGTGCTGGTCGGGCGTGGGACGATCGGGATGATCCGCGGGGTGGCCTACTGCGACGAGCACACCGTCCTGCGGGGGCCCGCGCGCTCGATCGAGGTCGAACCGGACACGAGCGGCCCCGGGCTGATGGTCCGGGTGACCAAGGGGACGCTGTTCAAGCGGCCTTCGACGCATTACGCGCGGGCGTTCCAGCTCGGCTGCATCCCGACCCGGCCGAGCCTCGACGGCGTCGCCCATCCGCGCGCGATGAGCCGGTGGACCTGGTACCGGCACACGGAGGACCTCCGGCTGGTCCGCGGGCTGGACTAGCCCGTGTCCTGCAAGTCATGTTCGCGGTCTTCGAACAGACTCCCAGGACACGGCCTAACCCGTTCGGCTCAGAACCTTCAGCTGGACTTTCCGAAGATTTTTCGGGCGCGGACACCCTGTCCGACCTGCTCGTGACACCCTCCGTTCACGAATAGCCAGCAGAGTGTCATCCGATGGTGTTGCGTGGGCCATATCCGTACCGCAAGGTGACCAGGTCCCCAAACCTGACACGGAGGCAGCAATATGCCAACTGCGCTTGCTGTTCGTCGCTCCTTCACCGTCCTCGCCGTCTCGGCGATCGTCTCGGCAGGCGTGGTCGGCGTCGCCGAAGCGACGCCCCCCGGCATCCCGTCGGCCGACACCGCCAAGACCCAGCTCGCCGCGCTGACCGTCAAGCCGGACGGTTCGTCGACCGGGTACAGCCGCGACAAGTTCCCGCACTGGTCCGACCAGGGCAACAGCTGCAACACGCGTGAGGTCGTGCTGAAGCGGGACGGCACGAACGTGCAGCAGGACAGCAGTTGCGCCGCCGTCTCCGGCAGCTGGTCCAGCCCGTACGACGGCGCCACCTGGACCGCGGCGTCCGATGTGGACATCGACCACGTCGTCCCGCTGGCCGCCGCGTGGCGCACCGGGGCGTCGTCGTGGACCACGTCGCAGCGGCAGGCGTTCGCGAACGACCTCAGCGCGCCGCAGCTGATCGCCGTCACCGACAACGTCAACCAGGAGAAGGGCGACAAGTCGCCGGACGCCTGGAAACCGCCGACCGTCGGCTACTGGTGCACCTACGCGAAGATGTGGACCACGGTGAAGTACAAGTACAAGCTCTCCATCAAGTCCGCGGAGAAGACCGCGCTGACGGACATGCTCAACCGCTGCTGAAACCCCTGAGTACATGAAGGCCCCCTTCCTTGCGCCTAGGTACATGAAGGGGGCCTTCACGTACTTTCAGTGCTGTCAAGCGGAAAGGTGGGACGTTTCGCGGGCTGGGAGCCGGGCTCAGTATGTGGGCGGGCCTCAAGGCCGTGATTAGCGTGAATCGGGTCAGCGCAAACGAAAGCGCGCCCCGTTCCCCGCTGGAGGCCATCCGGTGTCCCGTACCGCCGCCACTTCCTTACTCGCGCTCACCGCACTTTTCGCCACCGCCTGCTCGTCCGCGGGCGGTTCGACGGGTGCCGACGCCGGGCCGCCCCAACCCGGCGGCACGTTGCGCCTCGGGATCTCCTCGAGCCCGGACTGCGTCGACCCGCAACAGGTCGGCACCAACGCTTCGCTCAACGTCGGCCGCCAGCTGGTCGATTCGCTGACCGACCAGGATCCGGCCACCGGCGAGATCAAGCCGTGGCTGGCCGAAAAATGGGAGAGCAACGCGGATTCGACCGCGTTCACCTTCCATCTGCGCGACGGCGCGACCTTCTCCGACGGCAGCCCCGTCGACGCGGCCGCGGTCAAGACGAGCTTCGACGCGATCAAGGCCCTCGGCCCGAAATCGCAGCTCGGCTCGGGCTATCTGGCCGTCTACAAGGGAACGACGGTCGTCGATCCGAAGACGGTCAAGATCGAGTTCTCCGTTCCCAGCGCCCAGTTCCTGCAGGCCAGCTCGACGATGTCGCTCGGCGTCCTCGCGCCCGCCGCGTACCAGAAGACCGCCGATCAGCGCTGCCAGGGCGACGGCCTGATCGGCTCGGGCCCGTTCGTCTTCGAGAGCCTGAAGCAGAACCAGGAAATCGTCCTCGCCAAACGCAAGGGTTACACCTGGGGCTCGTCGCTGTTCAAGCATCAGGGCGAGGCGTACCTCGACAAGATCGCCTACAAGATCGTGCCGGAACCCGGCGTGCGCACCGGAAGTCTCGCTTCCGCGCAGCTCGACGCGATCACGGACGTCCAGCCGGTCGACGAACCGCAGTTCACCGGCAACGGTTTCACCGAGCCCACCCGACCGAACCCCGGCGTCGTGTTCAATCTGCACGCCAACGTCACCAAGGGCGTGCTCACCGACGAAAAGGTCCGCCAGGCGGTGGTCAAGGGCATCAACCGGCCCGAGGTCACGAACACCGTGCTGACGCCGAACTACAAGCCCGCCACCAGCATTCTCGGCTCGGCGACGCCGTTCTACACCGACCTTTCGCCCTTGCTCGCCTACGATCCGGCAGGCGCGACAGCGCTGCTCGAGAGCGCGGGCTGGCTTCCCGGCCCCGACGGGATCCGGACCAAGAACGGGCAGCGGCTGACCGCCAAGGTCGTCTTCTCCCTGGTGTTCAACCAGAACAAGAGTGTGCTCGAACTCGTGCAGCAGCAGTTGCGCAAGATCGGCTTCGACCTCCAGATCGAACAGCGCACGACCGCCGAGAGCGTGCAGATCACGCAGAGCGGGAACTACGAGTACCTCTGGTACAACACCACCCGCGCCGATCCGGACATCCTGCGCAACCTGTTCTCCACCAAGGCGAACAACCGCAGCAAGCTGCCCGCCGACAACCCGGTCGACGCGCCGCTCGACGCCCAGTCGTCCACTGTGGACCCGGCGAAGCGCAAGCCCGCCGCCGAGGAGGCGCAGCGCGCGATCATCGAGCACGGCTACTCGGCGCCGGTGTTCGAGCTGACCCAGGTGCTGGCGCACGGGCCGAACGCGCACGGCGTCGGGTTCGAGGCGTCGTCCCGGCTTCAGCTGTTCGACGCCTGGGTGTCCGGCTCGTGAGGCGGTACCTGCTCCGGCGAGTGCTGCAGGCGGTTTTCGTCCTGTGGGCCGCTTTCACCGTCTCCTTCGTGATCCTCTACCTCCTGCCGGGTGACGCGGTCAGCGCGAAACTCGGCGGAGGCGAGGCCGGTCTTTCGGTCACGCCGGAACAACTGGCCGCCGCGAAGGCGGAGTACGGACTCGACGATCCGTTGCCACTACAGTACGGAAAGCGGCTGCTCGCGGCGGTCCAGGGCGACTTCGGCCGCTCGATCGCCACCGGGGACGACGCCACGGACATGGTCGTCTCGGCGCTGCCCCCGACGCTCGCGGTGACCGGATTCGCGCTGGTACTGGCGATCCTGTTCGGCGGCGGGATCGCGATCGCCGGCACCGTCACGCGGCATCGTTGGCTCGGCAATCTCCTGCTCGCGTTGCCGCCGCTGGGGATCTCGCTGCCGCCGTTCTGGGTCGGGCTGCTGCTCATCCAGTTCTTTTCCTTCCAGCTCAAGCTGCTGCCCGCATTGGGTTCGAACGGCTTCGAGTCGCTGATCCTGCCCGCGATCACCCTCGCCATCCCGACCGGCGCGATCATCGGGCAGGTACTGGCGAAAAGCCTCCGCACACAACTCGCCGAGCCCTACGCCGAGATCGCGCTGGCAAAAGGGGCGAGCAGGTCGCGAGTCCACTTCGGACACCTCCTGCGCAACGCGGCGGTGCCGACGCTGACCATCGCCGGAGTGGTCGCCGGAAACCTGATCGCGGGTTCGGTGATCACCGAGACGGTGTTCTCCCGTGACGGCCTCGGGCGCGTGACGTCGTCGGCGGTCACCGCGCAGGACATCCCCGTGGTGCAGGCGGTGATCGTGCTCGCCGCGCTGGCGTTCGTGGTCGTCAACCTGCTCGTCGACCTCCTCTATCCCCTGCTGGACCCGCGGATCCGACACCGGGAGACGGCCGATGCCTGACGTCCTCGTGCACACCAGGCGACCGGGCCTGCTCGTCGCGATCGCCGTGCTGGCGTTCGCTCTGCTGGCCGCGCTCGTCCCGGACCTCTTCACCGGGCAGGACCCGCTCGCCGGCGTCCCCGCGGAGAAGATGCAGGGGCCGTCGCCCGGGCATCTCTTCGGCACCGACGAAACCGGGCGGGACATCTTCGCGCGGGTGGTGCACGGTGCCGCGCTTTCGTTGCAGGCGACCGTGATCGCCGTCGTCGTCGCACTGGTCGCCGGTTCCGCGCTCGGTCTGCTCGCCGGGTTCCGGGGCGGTGCCCTCGATTCGGCGATCATGCGCTGCGTCGACGTCCTGCTGGCGATCCCGTCCATCCTGCTGTCGCTGGCACTGGTCACCGCGCTCGGTTTCGGCACGACCAACGTCGCGATCGCCGTCGGGGTCGCGAATCTCGCGCAGTTCGCCCGGCTGATGCGGGCCGAGGTGCTGCGTGTCCGCAGTGGCGTGTTCGTCGAGGCCGCCCGCGCCGGAGGCGTGCGGTGGACCGGGGTACTCGGACGGCATGTGCTGCCCAACGCGCTCGGCCCAGTGCTGGCGCTCGCGACGCTCACCTTCGGCACCGCCGTGCTGGAAGTGTCCGCGCTGAGCTTCCTCGGCTACGGCGCCACCCCGCCGACCCCGGAATGGGGCTCGCTGGTGGCAGGCGGCCGCGGTTTCCTCGCCACCGCCTGGTGGATGACGACCTTCCCCGGACTCACCGTCGCGGCCGTGGTGCTGTCCGCGAACCGGCTGTCCAGAGCGATCGAAGGAGACGTGCGGTGAGCGCACTGCTGACCATCCGCGATCTCGCGGTTTCCTACAAATCCGTGCCCGCCGTGGACGGCGTCGACCTGTCCATCCACAAAGGACAGATCGTCGCGGTGGTCGGCGAGTCCGGCTCGGGCAAGAGCACGACGGCGCACGCGGCGATCGGGCTGCTGCCACGCGGCGGGCGGATCGATCGCGGCGAAATCACCTTCGACGGCCGCGACCTCACGAAACTCTCCGACCGCGCCTGGCGTTCGGTGCGCGGCCGCGAGATCGCGCTGGTCCCCCAGGATCCGACGGTGTCGCTCAACCCCGTGCACCGGATCGGCGATCAGGTCGCGGAGGTGCTGCTGATCCACGGTCTGGCGGACAAGCGCACCGCCGGCGCGGAGGCGGTGGAACTGCTGCGCAAGGCCGGAATCGCCGACCCGGAGGCGCGGGCACGGCAGTACCCGCACGAGTTGTCCGGCGGGCTGCGTCAGCGCGCGCTGATCGCCGCCGCACTGGCCGGACGCCCGAAACTCGTCATCGCCGACGAGCCGACGAGCGCGCTCGACGTCACCGTGCAACGGCAGATCCTCGACCATCTCGAAGAACTCGCCGCCGACGCGGGCACCGCCATCCTGCTGATCACCCACGACCTCGGCGTCGCGTCCGACCGGGCGTCGCGGATCGTGGTGCTGTCCCAGGGGAAAGTGGTCGAGGAAGGAACGACCGGTGAGATCCTCGCCGCGCCCACCCAGAAGTACACGCGGGATCTGCTCGCCGCCGCACCGAGCCTGTCCGACACGCCGTTGCGGGAGCCGAAGCCGCCGTCGTCCGACGTCCTGGTCTCGGTCCGCGGCCTCGGCAAGACCTTCGGGACCGTCCGCGCCGTGGACGGCGTTTCGTTCGACATCGCCCGCGGCCGGACGCTCGCGCTGGTCGGTGAGTCCGGTTCGGGCAAGTCGACCACCGCGCGGATGATCCTGCGGCTGGAGACGCCGACCGACGGCGTCGTCGAGTTCGACGGCGAGGACATCACCTCGCTGCGCGGTGAAGAGCTGCGACGGCTGCGGCGCCGGTTCCAGCTCGTGTACCAGAACCCGTACGCGTCGCTGAATCCGAAGTTCAGCATCGAGGACGTCATCTCCGAGCCGCTGCGGGCCTTCGGCGTCGGCACCAAGGCCGAACGGCGGGCGCGGGCGGCGGAGCTGGTCGACCAGGTCGCGCTGCCGTCTTCGGTGCTGAAGCGCAAACCCGCCGAACTGTCCGGCGGGCAACGGCAACGGGCGGCCATCGCGCGGGCGCTCGCGCTGCGCCCGGAGCTGATCGTCGCCGACGAACCCGTGTCCGCGCTGGACGTCTCGGTGCAGGCGCAGATCCTGCGGCTGCTCGCCGACCTTCAGGACGAACTCGGCCTGACGTACCTGTTCATCTCGCACGATCTCGCCGTGGTCCGGCAGATCGCGGACACCGTCGGCGTGCTGCGTGGCGGCGAACTCGTCGAACTCGGCCCCGCCCAGGACGTCCTCGAACGGCCGGGCGCGGACTACACCCGGGAACTGCTCGCCGCCATCCCCGGCCGGAAACCGTTGGAGACCCGATGAAATTCGCGCTCTTCTCGCTCGTCGCCAACCATCCCGACCCGGCGACCGGGGTGACACCGACCCAGCACGAGCGCCTGCGCCGCGTCGTCGACGAAGCGATCTTCGCCGAGGAGCTGGGCTTCGACGCGTACGGCGTCGGCGAACGGCACGGTGAGCCGTTCCTGTCCTCGGCTCCGCCGGTGATCCTGGCCGCGGTGGCCGAACGCACCCGGCGCGTCCGGCTGCTGACCACGCTGACCGTGATCAGCGTGCTGGACCCGGTCCGCGTCGCCGAGGATTACGCGACGCTCGACCAGCTTTCCGGTGGACGGCTGGAACTCATGATCGGGAAGGGCAACGATCCCCGGCACTTCCCGCTGTTCGGCCTCGAAGAGGACCGGCAGTGGGAGTACCAGGCGGAGAAGTTCGCCCTGCTGCGAAGGCTGTTCCTGGAGGAGGGTGTGACGTGGGACGGCGAGTTCCGCACACCGCTGACCGACGTCACGACGCAACCGCGGCCGTTCCACGCGCGGCCGCGGATCTGGCACGGGAGCGCGTCGAGCACCGAGTCGACCGAGCTGGCGGCGAAGTTCGGCGACCCGCTGTTCACCGCGAACGGCTTCCATCCCAAGAAGAAGTACGCCGACCTGATCGACCACTACCGGTGGCGGTGGACGGAGTACGGCCACGACCCGGCGGACGCGCTCGTCGGTTCGGGCGCGGGCGGGCTGTACGTCGCCAAGACCTCGCAGGAGGCGCTGGACGGCTACCGGCCGTACTTCGAGGCGCTGATGAAGACGCCCGCGTATCAGCACAACAAGTCCGAGTTCACCACCTTGGAGGACAAGATCGCCAACGGTTCCGCGCTGGTCGGGAGCCCGGAGCAGGTGATCGACAAGATCGGCGACTACCACGCGTCCTTCGGGCACGAGGTGCAGGCGGTGTCGGTCGACGGTCTGGAATCCGGGGAGGCACGGGAAGTCCTGGAGCTCTTCGCCGCCGACGTCGTCCCGATCGTGCGGAAGGAACTGCCCTCGCGGGTCTGGGAAAGCTAGTACGTTCGGAAAGGTGCGCATCCTCTTCACGTGCCGCCCCGCCTATGGCCACCTTTACCCGCTGATGCCGCTCGCACTCGCCGCCCGCGGCGCCGGGCACGAGGTGCTCTTCGGGACCGGCGAGGCCTTCCTGGACAAGGTCCGCGCGCTGGGTTTCGAAGCGCACAAGGTCGGGATCTCGATCCAGGAAGGCGTCGACCAGGCCGAGGGCGACGCGCTGGAGACCATCCTGACCGCCTTCGCCGAGATCCTGCCGAGCGCCACGATCGCCGATCTGACCCCGCTGATCCCCGTGCTCCGCCCGGATCTGGTCGTCTACGAGATGAGCGACATCGGCGCGGCCGCCGTCGCCCGCCGCGCCGGGATCGCGGTGGTGTCCCACGTGATCGGCCGGTCGATGCCCGCCGAGCTGATGACCGCCGCCGCGGACCGGTTCGCCCCGGTCTGGGACGGGAAGCCGCCGGCCAACCTGATGCTCGGCGACGCCGGGATCGACGTATGGCCGGATATCGTCCGCGACCCGGAAGTGAGCGCCCTGCCGACGGTCTTCCGGCTCCGGCCCGTGCCGTGGAACGAACCGGGCCCGGTGCCGTCGTGGCTCGACGGACGCGACCGCCCCCTTGTCTACCTGACGCTGGGCACCGTCGCCTTCGGCGCCACCGGCACGCTGCGCGCCGCCATCGACGGGCTCGCCCGGCTGCCGGTGGACGTCCTGGTCGCCCGTGGCCCTGGCGACCCGGGCGAGTTCGGCGAGATGCCGCCGAACGTCCACGTCACCGGGTTCGTGCCGCAGTCCGAAATCCTTCCGCGCGCGGACCTCGTGGTCCACCACGGCGGCACCGGGACCGTGCTCGGCGCGCTCTCGGCGGGACTGCCGCAACTGGTTCTCCCCCAGGGCGCGGACCAGTTCGTCAACGCCGAAGTGCTGGAGACGGCCAACGCCGGGCGGGCGCTGACCGGGGACCGGATCACCGCGGACGCCGTCGAGGAGAGGGCCAAGACCCTCCTCGACGACGCCCGCGTGCGCGAGGTGGCGGCGAGGGCTCGTCACGAGATCGCCGCCATGCCCGCGCCGTCGGAGGTCGTCGGGCGGCTGGAGGAGTTCGCCGCACACGCGTGATCGAAGGCGGATCTCGCGTGCTTGGAGGCGTAACTCGCGTGATCAGACGGCGCACACGTGAGTTACGCCTCCAAGCACGCAAGTCACGCCTCCGCGACCAGCCGCAGGATCTCCCGCGCGACGACGTCGTTCTGCCGGAACGGGAGCGCGTTCGTCCGCGGCCGGGTGAACGCCCCGGCCGACCGCGCGGACGTATGCGGCCCGAGCGCGAACCGACGGGGATGCGGACGGCCCTCGCGGTCGAGCATCCGGCCGTCGGAGACACGGGTGTGGATACGCCCGGCGAGGAGCCTCTCGCCGGTCACCGGGTCGAGCACGGTCTCCTCGCCGAGCGCGCCGCCGGCGTGCAACCGGCGCAAAAGGACGTCGGAAGCCCTGGTGACGCTCGGTTCGGGCAGCCTCGCCTCGACGAGCGTCCGCGCCTCGGTCTCGCCGGGGAAACTCGCGCCGGAAGCGACGAAGGCCCGGCGTTCCTCGTCCGCCGACACCCGCATTTCGGCGCCCAGGAAGGAAACGAGGCCTGCTTCCTGGAGCGCGAGCAGTTCTTCGAGCCGACGCGGAGGCGGACCGCTGGCGAAATAGGAGAAGAAGCCGAGGAACCAGCCGTCCAAATCGGACAGTTGAGAGACCGCGTCGAGACGTCCGGTCTGCACCAGCGCGGGAAGCTGGCCCATCACGGACAACAGGGCCGTGAACGCCCCGAGATCCGCGCTGTACTCGGGGTCCGCCCGCCTGCTCAAGTCCGCTTCGACGTACTCGCGCAATTCCTTGCCGTACTCCTCGGCGGTGCCGAAATCCTTGCCCGCCATGGGCCGGTCGAGACGATCCAGGTCCAGCCGGTCGTCCGGCGCCGGGACCGCGCGCGCCACCAGCGCGTCGAGCTCGCCGGGCGCGGCGTCCGCGAAAGCGTCGGCGAAGACGGCGAAATCCATGCGCACCCGCTCGGGATGAGCGGTGAACAGTTCGCTGTAGTAGGCCCACGCGATCTCCTTCGAGATCAGCGGCCAGACGTCGCGGCGGAAATCGATCCGCCCTGGTGCCGCGCACAGATTCCCGATGGCGTGGGCGTTGAAGAACTTGGGCAACCGCAAGGGTTTTCCGCGAAGCCGATAGCCGATCTTCGCGTGATACGGGACGCCGCGCCGCGAACCGACGTGCAACACGGGCTCGGCACCGCTGGGGTGGTACTTCAGTCCGCCGCACGCCTGTTCTTCGAAACGGCCACCGCGGCCTTCGGTCAGCAGCAGCATCAGATCGACGAACGCGAGACCGAATCCGCGCACCAGCACGGTTTCCCCCGGCCCGATCGCCGAATAGTCGACGTCGGCGGTGTAGCCGGCCGGATAGTAGGCGAGGTCGTGGCGGGCGGCGAAGTCCGCGAGCGCGGCTTCCCGTTCGTCCGGTTCGGCGTCGAGATGCCCGACGGTGAACAGGACCGCGTCCACCGCAAGGGGTTCCGTGCGGCCTTCCAGCCAGAGCGACTGCGGCTCGCCGTCTTCGAGCCGCACCGCGCGGGTCCGGTGCTCGACGACCTCGATCCCGGACGGGAGTTCGGCGCGCACCTTGCGGTGGAACCAGGCGAGATACGCGCTCTGCAACCGTCGCGTCGGGAAGTGATCGCTTTGCAGTGCCTCGAGTTCGGCGTGCAGGCTGTCGTCGATTCCGGTGTCGAGCCCGCCCGAGCGGACCAGCCGCGCCCACTCGATCAGGGACGGGCCCGGCCTGACCGGACCGTCGATGCGCACGGTGTCGTCGGTGAACACCGTGACGTCCTCGGGCATGGAGTTCATCCGCAGCAACGGCGACTGCTCGTAGCGCCAGACCCGCCCCGCCCCCGCGGGAAAGGGATCGACGAGATGCACCACCAGCCGCCGCCCGCCGAGCAGCTCGGCGGCGTTGGCGCCGAGCCGTTCGAGCACGCCCACCCCACGTGGACCGGCGCCGACCACCGCGAGCACGTAGGGCAGGTCTGCGGTACTCACGAAGCCGAAGCTACGCCGGGATTCCGGGCGGCGTGCGGGTTCTCAAGGAGCGGAACCCGTTGCCACGGCGAAGAACCGGCGCGTACTCGTCGAACAGGGGGACACGGACGAGAGGAACGCGCGATGCCGGTCGAATTCCTGGGTATCGGAGGCACCAACGACGGTTCGGAGACCCATCCGCGATCGGGTGGCGTCTTCGACAAGGACTACACGCTGCGCCTCGCGCGGGCGCACGAGGACTTCGGCTGGGACCGGGTGCTGTTCGCGTACGGCTCCAGCGGACCGGATCCGGCGCAGGCCGCCGCATACGTGGCGACGAAACTCGACAAGCTCCAGATCCTGTTGGCGCACCGGCCGAACGTCTCGTACCCGACTTTCGCGGCGAAGACGTTCGCCACGTTGGACCAGCTTTCGGACGGAAAGCTCACGGTCCACTTCATCACCGGCGGCAGCGACCACGAACAGCAGCGCGAAGGCGACTACCTCACCAAGGACGAGCGCTACTCACGCACCCGCGAGTACATCCAGATCGTCAAGAAGGCTTGGACATCCGAAGAGCCCTTCGACCACGAAGGCGAGCACTACCGCTTCGCCGACTTCGTCCTCGACGTCCGTCCGGTGCAACAACCACGTCCGGGCGTTTCGTTCGGCGGGTCGTCTCCGGCGGCGTACGCGGCAGGCGGGGCGGAGGCGGACATCTTCTGCCTCTGGGGTGAGCCGCTCGCACAGACCGCCGAGCAGATCGAGTCCGTCAAGGCCGCGGCGAAGGCCGCCGGACGGACCGAGGTCCCGCGGATCCAGGTCGCCTTCCGCCCGATCATCGCGCCTACCGAGGAACTCGCCTGGGAGAAGGCGCATCGCACGGTCGACGCCATCAAGGCCCGCACGAGCGGAGGCAAGCAGCTGACCCGGCGGCATTCGCTGACGAACCCGGAGAACACCGGCTCGCAGCGGCTCCTCGCGGTCGCCGCCGAAGGGGAACGGTTCGACCGTGCACTGTGGACCCCCACCGCGGCCGCGACCGGCGGCGCCGGGAACTCCAACGCGCTGGTCGGCACACCCGAAACCGTCGCGCAGGCCCTGCTCGACTACTACGACCTCGGCGTCGACATCCTCTCCGCGCGCGGCTACGACATGCTCGGCGACACGATCGACTTCGGCCGTCACGTCATCCCGATCGTGCGCGAAGAGGTCGCCAAACGCGACGCGGCGAAGGCGGCTTCCGCCCGCGAGGTGCTCGCGGTCGACGGCTGAGCCGTCACTCCACCGAACGGCCCATCAGTCATCCATTCGGGCGAGCGTATCGGTACCGCCTTATGGACGCGACGGTCGCGGAGCGGAGTCGTAAGGCATTCGCGCACCGTGCGAACGCGAGCGGCCCGGGGCGCTCGCGGCGCGTCGTATCCCCGCGCCGGGTGACGCGGGCCCGGTGCGGCTTTTCCCGGCGAAAAGCCCAAAACGACCGAAAGTCGCAGGTCCGAGCCGAGGGACCGGTCACCGGGACATCTTCGCGAGCGGACGTCCATCCACGAAAAAGATCTCCAACTCCAGAAACCCGGCGAAAGAACCTAGCCAATCACCAACAGTCAGGAGACACTTACGTGAACGAATGACGCTTCGTGACGAGCTCGTGACCGCGTTACTCTCGGTCACGAGTTTGTCGCGTAATAAGGACCCTATTGGGGGCAGCATGGCTTCGGCCGGACGGGTCACTTACCGAGAGGTGTTCGGTGTAGCCGAGTTCCGTTCGCTCTGGTTCGCCGAGCTGTTCTCGATCTTCGGTGATCAACTCGCCAGGGTCGCGCTCTCCGTCCTCGTCTTCACCGAAACCCGTTCCGCGACCCTGACCGGTCTCACCTACGCGTTGACCTACGCCCCGTCGCTGCTCGGCGGCATCTTCCTCACCGGGTTCGCGGACCGCTTCCCCCGGCGGACGGTGATGGTGACCGTCGACCTGCTGAGAGCCCTGCTGATCGCGCTGGTCGCGGTCCCGGTACTGCCGTTCTGGGTCCTGTGTGTCCTCGTCGGCGCCGTCTCGCTGCTGAATCCGCCGTTCAAGGCGGCCCAGCTGGCCCTGCTGCCGCAGATCCTCGAAGGCGACCGGTTCGTCGTCGGCATGGCGATCCGCAGCATGACCGTCCAATCGGCACAGCTGGCCGGGTTCGCCGGCGGCGGTCTCCTGCTGACCGCGCTGGAACCCCACATCGCCCTCGCGCTGGACGCCGTCACCTTCGTGGTCTCGGCGCTGTTCGTCCGGTTCGGACTGGCGTCGCGCCCGGCCGCGGCGTCCGGAGAGAAACGCAAGTCGTTCTTCGCATCGATCGGCTCGGGCGGGAAGATCGTCTTCGCCAGCTCAGGGCTGCGTTCACTGCTGCTGTTCACCTGGCTGATGGGCCTGCTGCCGGTGTACGAGGGCATCGCGGCGCCTTACGTCGCGTCGTCCGGCGGCGGCCCCGAGGTCATCGGCCTGCTGCTGGCCGCCGACCCGATCGGCAGCGTGATCGGCGCGTTCATCTACTCGCGCTGGGTGCCTGCCCACGTCAGACCGAAACTGATCGGGCCGCTTTCCGCGCTGACGGCGATCCCGCTGCTGCTGTGCTTCCTGCAGCCGGGGCCGTGGGCGTCGATCGCGCTGTTCGTCGTGTCCGGCGGGCTGGGCACGGTCGCGCTCATGCAGGCGACGGCGTCGCTGACCCTCGCGGTCCCCGACGAAAGCCGCGCTCAGGTGATGGGGCTGTCGAACACCGGGCTGACCACGACCATGGGCGTGAGCCCGCTGATCGGCGGTGTCCTCGCCGACCAGGTCGGCGCGCAGTCGACGGTCGGCTTCTTCGGGCTTGCCGGATTGCTGCTGACCGTTCCGCTCGCGGTGGCCTGGGCGAAGAGCCTGCGGGACACACCGGACAGGTGGAGAGAGCATGACGGCGCACGCGCAGAACACTGACGTGCTCTACGCGTGGCTAACGCTGCGCAGCCGTCCGACTCGCGCCCTTGCTCACTGGTCCTTGCCGGCCATCGCGGACACCTTTCCCTCGATCTCAGGAAGAAAGTACACACCTCCAGGCCTTGTCGACAGCCCGCAAGCCGGTGGAAGCTGTCGGTAAGTAGGGGGTTTCGGAGAATGACGCAAGCGACAGGGGGAAAGATGATCACATCGGAGGAACGCGCTGGACATCGTTCGGCTCTCACGGTAATGACGTGGGAGCTGTGGAAAAGGCCGCTGCACTGGATCGTGTACACCTGCTCGACCATTATCGCGATGCTGGCGTTCACGGGGGTTTTCGCCGCATCCATCGCCGTCGACTCTTCGCAGGTCATCACGTGTGGACTGCTCGCCGGGCTCGCCATCGCGCAGTCCGAGGCGACCAGGCGGATCGAACACCAGCGACGCCGGCTGAGCATCACCCCGCACGTCAACATGACGTCGGTCTGGGTCCTTCCCGGAGCGTTCCTGCTCCCGCCGCAGCTCGCCGCACTCCTGGTCGCGGTGATCTACTTGCACCTCGGTTTCCGTAGCTGGTCGGGAATTCGCCACGTGAATCCGCATAGGACTGTGGCGAACGCCACAACGATGACGCTGTCGTCGTTCGCCGCTTGGGCCGTCCTGCAGCTCTCCGGAGACGGCTCCGCGAGCGTGACTTCGATCTGTGTCGCCGCCTTCGCGTTCTTCGTCGTCAACACCGTCCTCACAGGAATCGGCCTCTATCTCGCCGCGCCCGAAAAGGCGTCCGCGCCTGCCTGCATCGGCACCTGGGACGACAACATCCTCGAACTTTCGACGCTGTGCCTCGGCGGACTGGTCACCGCCGCGCTGACCCACCAGCCCGCGCTCGTCCTGCTGGTCTTCCTGCCGCTGTACGTGTTGCAGCGGTCGGTGCTGATCAAGCAGCTGGAAGAACTCGCGACCACCGACCAGAAGACCCAGTTGCTCAACGCCACGACCTGGCAACAGGGCGCCGTCCGCGAGGTCGCCCGCGCCGAGCGCGAGAACGGCCAGTTCGGTGCGCTGATGATCGACCTCGACCACTTCAAGAGCATCAACGACACGTACGGCCACCTCGCGGGCGACGACGTGCTCAAGGGTGTCGCGGCGCTGGTCAAGTCCGAAACGCGGACGCAGGACCTCGCCGGCCGCTTCGGCGGTGAGGAGTTCGTCGTGCTCCTGACCGCCTCGTCGAAGCACGAGTCCGTCGCGGTCGCCGAGCGCATCAGGCAGCGGATCAGCGAAATGGTCATCAGGACCCAGGACAACGAGGGCAACCCCGTCGTCATCGAACAGCGGACGGCGTCGGTCGGCGTCGCGACGTACCCGCTGGACGGCCGGACGATCGACGAGGTCATGGCCTCCGCCGACGCCTCGGTCTACGCGGCCAAACGCAACGGCCGCAACCGCGTGGTCTCGTCGCCGGACCTGGCCGCGGTCGCCGATGTGGCCGAAATGCCACTGGAGGCCGTCGCGGCTTAGCGCAGTCTTTCCATCACGTCGGCGGCCTCGGTCCGCAGGCGGACGACGCCGCCGACGGTGAATTCGGTGAGCAGGTCGATGAGCGCGTCCGGGTCGGGCGGCTCACCGTCCCAGCTCGCCTGGACGAGTGCCTCGGTCATCGCGAAGAACAGCGTGACCAGCGCCTTGTCCGCGCGGCCGGAGTCGACGCCGTGCCGGGCCCAGCGCTGCCTGCTGGCCTCGGTGTAGACGCCGGCGAGCCGTTCCCGCAGCCGGGTGAGGGCCGGGTCTCCCATGCGCTCCGCCTCGCGCAGCACGGGGAACGCGTCGGGGTTCGCCGCGACGAAGGCGAACATGTTGGCGTAGTTGGCACGGGCCCAGGACCGCAGTTCGGGCTGCGAGAGATCCAGGGCGGGTGCGCCGATCGCCTCGAAGGCCCGCTCCTCGATATCCGCGACGACCTGCGTGAACAACGTCGTGCGATCGCCGAACTGCTCGTAGACGGCCTGGCGGGACACCCCCGCGCGCCGGGCGATCTGCTCGATCGTCGCGGCCTGCGCGCCGTGCACCGCGAAGACACCGGCGGCCGAACTCAGCACCCGCGCGCGTTGCTCGCCGATCGGGAGTTTGCGGGGTCTCCCTCGCGGCGCCGGACTTGACATTGTGCGCCACCTCACTGACTCTCTTTTTCGACACGTCTGTCGAAAATGTTTGTGCTCAACGAGGAGCAAGCATGCGTCCAGGATCCCGGCGCGGTGTGTCCGCCGCCGTCTCAGCGGCCACCATCGCGGCCCTGCTGACCTTCGGGGCACCGCAGGCCAGCGCCGCCCCGTCCTTCTACGATCCCCCGTCGCCGCTGCCCGCGGGTGCTCCCGGCGACATCATCCGGCACGAACCGTCCACCTTCTACGTCGATCCCGTGAAACTCGTCAAGGCCGACGCGGACGTGCGGCGGATCATGTACCGCAGCACCGACACCCACGGCAAGGCCAACGCCGTGACCGGCACCGTCCTCACCCCGAAGAAGGCGTGGACCGGCGCGGGCGAACGGCCGGTCATCGGCTACGCGGCCGGTACGCAGGGCGTCGGCGACCAGTGCGCGCCGTCGAAAGCCCTCGCGGCGGGCATGGAGTACGAAGGCCCCTTCATCGCCGGGCTGCTGCTTCGCGGCTACGGCGTCGTAGTCACCGACTACGAGGGTCTGGGCACCCCAGGCGTCCACACATACGTCAACCGCGTCGCCGAGGGCAACGCCGTCCTCGACTCGATCCGCGCGGCACAGCGCCTGCCCGAAGCGAACCTGCCGGACAACGGCCCGGTCGCGACCGCGGGCTACTCGCAGGGCGGCGGGGCGTCGGCGTCGGCCGCCGAACTCCAGCCGTCGTACGCGCCCGAACTCAAGCTGAAGGGCTCGTACGCGGGCGCCGTCCCGGCCGACCTTGCCGAGGTCGGCAAGAACATCGACGGGCACTACGCCTTCGGGTTCCTCGGATTCACGCTGGTCAGCATGGACGCGGCGTACCCGGAACTGAACATTCCCGCGCTGTTGAACGCGAAGGGCGCCGAAGCGTTCGAGAAGGTGAAGCAGGAGTGCACCGGGGACGCGATCTTCGGCCACGCGTTCACCCAGTCGAAGGACCTGACGAAGGACGGAAGGCCGCTGACCGCGTACCTCGGCGAAGAGCCGTACAAGACGCGAGTCGGCGAGCAGCTCATCGGAGCACGGAAGCCGGGCGCGCCGACGCTGGTCGTCCACAGTGCACTCGACGACATCGTCCCCTACGTGCAGGGGCGGACCATGGCTCGCTCGTGGTGTGCGAAGGGCGCGAAGGTGCAGTTCTCGACTTCGCTGGTTCCGACGCATGTCGGCGGGGCGATCCGGGCTTTCCCGGAGGCTTTCGCCTGGCTTGAGGGACGCTTCGCGGGGCTGCCTGCGGTGGGGAACTGCGGGCTGTTCTAGGGGTCACCGGACGCCATGAAAGGTCCCTTCCTGGCAAATTTTGCGAGGAAGGGACCTTTCCTAGCGCGCTACTTGAGGCCTGTGGCTTCCGCGGCGGCGGGGTCCGAGTCGCTCAGGAATGTCCGGCAGCGGTCGTACTCCTCGGTCTCGCCGATCTTGCCGGCGGCCTTGCCGAGGACCGCGAGGGAACGCAGGAAACCCTGGTTCGGGCGGTGCGACCACGGGACCGGGCCGTGTCCCTTCCAGCCCGCGCGGCGAAGCTGGTCGAGGGCGCGGTGGTAACCGGTGCGGGCGTACGCGTACGCGGCGACGGTCTCGCCGGCTTCGAGCGCCTTCTCGGCGAGGGAGGCCCACGCCTCGCTGTAGTCGGGGTGCTCGGCGGCGACGGCGGCCGGATCGGTCCCGGCGTCCAGCGCCGCCTGCGCGGCGGTGTGCTCGGGGAGATGCGTCGGCTGGGGGCCGAGGAGGTTCGTCATACGGGCCATTGTGCCCACCCGTCTCCTCAAGGGCGCCCTGCGCCCGACGGAGACTTCGCATCGCGCGCCCTCTTTGGGCCGAAGGCCCTCGAAAGCTCGATGAGGGGGCGCTGCCCGCGTCACGCGACCGGTGTACGGAACGACGCCCCTTCGGCGAGCTTTCGTCAGCGCGCGATCAGCCACGCTGTGACTAGAAGAACAGGCTCCCGAGAATGCCCCCACCGGCCAGCACCAGAGCGGCGACGAGGACCGCCGCGACGAGTCGTTTCGGCATCATGGCGGCACACCTTGCCCTGCTTCGCACGCCGACCGCAAATCCGCCACCCCTACGGGTGAACCCCGATTTTCGACCCCAAATGCTCATCCCGTGATCTGGAGCAGGGAAGATGGCCCGCATGACAAAGGCGACAGAAGTGACCGGGGACCTTTCGCCGGGTGTCATCCCCCGCAGCCCGATCGCGAAGACGAGGCTGTTCTTCAAGCTCCACTGGCACCGCGGCGCGCCGGGACAGGCGACGCCGGACTGGGTGCTGAACTTCTGCTACTCGATGTGGCTGGCGGCGTTCGCCTTCAAGCTGGTCGGCTCGTCGTGGGACATGTCGTGGCATTTCATGTGGCTGCGCGACGACCTCGCCCCGCCGCACCTGATCAACACCGTCGGCACGGTGATCATCATGGTGCTGGTGGCGATCCACAGCTACACCGGGATGGGCGCCGACCGGCGGTCCCTGCGGCTGATGCAGATCGGGCTCGTGGTGTTCCTCATCGCGGCGCCGCTGGACGTCATCAACCACCGCGTCAACGGTCTCGACCTGACCGCGTGGAGCCCGTCGCACATGATGCTCTACATCGGAACGGGCATCATGCAGGCCGGTGTGATCATGGGCTGGCTGAAGTACGCCAAGCCCGGCCGCCTGCGCACCGGTGTCCTGATCGGACTGTGGGCGTTCTTCCTGGAGAACACGTTCTTCCCGAACGGTCAGCAGGAGTACGGCATCCTCGGCCTGCGCGCCTGGGAGCGCGGCACGCCCGAGGCCGAGCCCGAGCTGCTGAACTTCGCCGCCAACCAGATCGGGCATCCGGTCGACCGGGTGGCCGTCGAGTACTTCACGATGCCGATCGACGACTGGGTGTACCCGCTGTGGGGTATCGGCGTGATGGCACTGATCTTCGCGCTGGCGCGGCACACGACCGGCTTCCGCTGGGCCGGGACGACGGTCGCCGCCGCCTACCTCGCCTACCGGCTGGTGATGTGGCCGCTGCTGCTCGGGATGGGCTTCCCGATCTCGGTCGTGCCGTTCTACCTGCTCGCCGTCGGCCTCGCGGTCGACCTGGCGTTCCGCATCGGCCGGGGCCATCCGCTGCTGACGGCGGGCGCGGGCGCGCTGCTGGTGACGGCGTTCGGCTACGGGATGCTGTGGGTGCAGTCGCAGTTCCGGCCGTGGATCCTCGGTGACGCGCAGACGGAGTCGGCGCCGCCGGTGGCCTACTGGACGGCCGCGGTCTGTCTGGTCGGCGTCGGCGTGCTGTGGGCCGTTGCCGGTCCGGGAACGCGGGCGATGAACTCGCTGCTGGAGAAGCGCCGCGAGAAGACGACGCTGCCGGCCGCCTGAGGCTCCGAGTACGTGAAGGCCCCCTTGCTTGCGTCTAGCGCAAGCAAGGGGGCCTTCACGTACTTCCGCATTTAGAGGACTAAACGCTTACTGGTCAGAGCTTCTTGCCTGCGGAGCCCAGCGACTGAGCGGCCTCGACGACGCGCGTGGCCATGCCGGCCTCGGCGGCCTTCAGGTAGCTGCGCGGGTCGTAGACCTTCTTGTTGCCGACCTCGCCGTCGATCTTCAGGACGCCGTCGTAGTTCTTGAAGAAGTGGTCCGCGATGGGCCGGGTGAAGGCGTACTGCGTGTCGGTGTCGACGTTCATCTTCACGACGCCGTACGACACCGCCTCGCGGATCTCCTCCGGCAGCGAGCCGGAACCGCCGTGGAACACCAGCTCGAACGGCTTCGAACCGGCCGGGAGGCCGAGCTTCTTCGACGCCGCCTCCTGGCCGCCCTTGAGCACGTCCGGGCGCAGCTTCACGTTGCCGGGCTTGTAGACGCCGTGCACGTTGCCGAAGGTCGCGGCCAGCAGGTAGCGGCCGTTCTCGCCGGAGCCGAGCGCGTCGATCGTCTTCAGGAAGTCGCCCTCGGCGGTGTACAGCTTCTCGTTGATCTCGGCTTCGACGCCGTCTTCCTCGCCGCCGACGACGCCGATCTCGACCTCGAGGATGATGTTCGCGGCCGCGGCCTTGGCGAGCAGCTCCTGCGCGATCTCGAGGTTCTCGTCGAGGTCGATCGCGGAGCCGTCCCACATGTGGCTCTGGAACAGCGGGTGCTGGCCGTTCTTGACGCGCTCCGCCGAGATCTCGATCAGCGGGCGGACGAAGCCGTCGAGCTTGTCCTTCGGGCAGTGGTCGGTGTGCAGCGCGACGTTGACGTCGTACTTGGCGGCGACGACCTGGGCGAACTCGGCGAGCGCGACCGAACCGGTCACCATGTCCTTGACCTTCTGGCCGGACGCGAACTCTGCGCCGCCGGTGGAGAACTGGATGATCCCGTCGCTCTCCGCCTCGGCGAACCCGCGGATGGCGGCGTTCAGGGTCTCCGACGAGGTCACGTTGATGGCCGGGTAGGCGAATTCGTTCGCCTTCGCCCGGTCGAGCATCTCCGCGTAGACCTCGGGGGTGGCGATGGGCATCGTTTACTCCTCCTCGAAGCAGGCTGGTGCACCTCTCGGCCGCATCGTACGAGGTCGGCCGGGAGGTGCCTACAGCCGTCGCGTCAGAAGAGGACCGCGGCGAGCGCCCGGTAGACCGGCAGGGGGTCCTGGTTCAGTACCTGGATGTTGACGTGGTCCGCCCCGGCTTCGATATGCGCCGTGACACCGCGGGCGACCGTCTCGGCGTCGCCGTGCACGGCCAGCGCGTCGACCAGCTTGTCGCTGCCCTCGCCCGCCAGGTCCTCGTCGGTGAAACCGAGTTTCCGCAGGGAGTTCGTGTAGTTGACGAGGCCGAGGTAGAACTTGACGGTGCCCCGCCCGATCTCGCGGGCCTTCGCCGGATCGGTCTCGAGGACGACCTTCTGCTCGGGTGCGAGCAGCGGTCCTTCGCCGAGGATCTCGCGCGCCTGGCGCGTGTGTTCGGGCGTCATCAGGTACGGGTGGGCTCCCGCTGTGCGGTCTCCTGCGAGTTTGATCACCTTCGGGCCGAGCGCGGCGAGCGCGCGGCCTTCGACGGGCACTCCGGCGGCGTCGAGAGCGTCGAGATACTCGACCAGCGCCGCGTACGGCTTCTTGAACTCCGCGGTGTGCTCACGGTGCCCGGCGCCGATCCCGAGCAGGAAGCGGCCCGGATGTTTCGCCTCGATGCGCTTGTACGACTCGGCGACCGTGGCCGCGTCGTCCTTCCAGATGTTGACGATGCCGGTGGCCACTTTGATCGTCTTCGTGGCGTCGAGGAGTTCCTCCGCCTTCACGAGGTCGCCGTCCGGTGAGCCGCCGAGCCAGACGGCGCCGTAGCCGAGTTCCTCCAGCTCACGCGCGAGTTCCGGGGTGAACACGCTCTCGTGCTGCCAGATACCGATCCTGCCGAGTTCGATTCCCATGTTCCGAGGCAACGCCCCGGGCGGGCGATGTCTTCCCTTAAGTTCGGGGTATGGCGAAACTCGGGAACACCGACCTCGACGTCCGTGGGATCAATCTCGGCGGGAACGTCTTCGGCTGGACCGCGGACCAGCAGCAGTCCTTCGCCGTCCTCGACGCCTACACGGCGGCGGGCGGCAACTTCATCGACACGGCCGACCTCTATTCGGCAGGCGGTTCCGAGACGATCATCGGCGAGTGGCTGAGCAAACGCGGCCGACGCGACGACGTCGTCATCGCGACCAAGACCGGTATGTGGGAAGAACGGAAGGGCCTGTCGGCGGCGAACATCGCGGCGGCGGCCGAAGACTCGCTCCGACGGCTCCGGACCGATCACATCGACCTCTACTACGCGCACATCGACGATCCGGACACCCCGATCGAGGAGACGCTGCGCGCCTTCGACGCGCTCGTGCGCGCGGGCAAGGTCCGGTATGTCGCGGCGTCGAACTACTCGGCCGAACGGCTGAGCGAGGCACTGTCCATTTCGGACCGCGAGGGGCTGGCGAAGTTCGTCGCGCTGCAACCGCACTACAACCTCGTCGAGCGGGACTACGAGCGGGACCTGGCGCCGACGGTCGACCGCGAAGGACTGACCGTCCTGCCGTATTTCTCGCTGGCCAAGGGTTTCCTCGCCGGGAAGTACCGGTCGAAGGACGACCTCGGCGACAGCCCGCGCGCCGCCCGCGCTTCGTCCTATTTGGACGAACGGGGTGAGCGGGTGCTCTCGGCGCTCGACGAGGTCGCGGCGTCCCGCGGCGTCCCGGTCGCCGCGGTTTCCCTCGCCTGGCTGTTCGCGCAGCCGACCGTCACCGCGCCCATCGCGAGCGCCCGCTCGGTCGAGCAGCTGAACGACCTCCTGCCCGCCGCCGACCTCGCGCTGACCACCGAGGAGGTCGACGCCCTCGGCGCCGCCTCCGGGGGCTGAAGGGGACTTTCCCCGCATCTCATGCACCGAAAGGGCTCTTCACCGCGTCGCATGTGGCGAAGGGCCCCTTCAGCCCGCCTACTTGCGGGTAGCTTACTCCGGGTAGGTTGAGGTACCGTCCGAAAGTCTTAGGGCTCGGACGAGGAGGCAACGTGGCCAAGAACAGCGTGAACGGCAAGGTCGTCCTGATCACCGGCGCCGCGAGGGGCATCGGCGCGGGGCTCGCCGAGCGCCTGGCCGCGCAGGGCGCGAAGGTCGCACTGGTCGGCATCGAAGCCAAGGAACAGCAGGCCGTCGCCGACAAGATCGGCCCCAGCGCCCACGCCTGGGAAGCCGACGTCACCAGCTGGGACGACCTCGAGCGCGCGACCGCGGGCGTCGTCGAGCACTTCGGCGGTATCGACATCGTCATCGCGAACGCCGGCATCGCGACCTCCGGTTTCGTCCGGTCGGTGGATCCGGCCGCCTTCGAGAAGGTGATCGAGGTCGACCTGCTCGGCGTCTGGCGCACCTTCCGCGTCACCCTTCCGCATGTCATCGACCGCAAGGGCTACCTGCTCGCGATCTCCTCGCTGGCCGCGATCACGCACGCTCCCGGCATGGCCAACTACGCCGCCGCGAAGGCGGGCGTCGAGGCGTTCTGCAACAGCTTCCGCGCCGAAGTCGCCCACCTCGGCGTGAAGGTCGGCGTCGCGCACCCGACCTGGATCCGCACCGACCTCGTCGAAAGCGCCGACCAGCACCCGGTCTTCGGCAAGCTCCGCACCGGCATGCCCGGCCTGCTCGGCAAGACCTATCCGCTGTCCGTCGCGCTCGACCACCTCCAGGCCGGCGTCAACAAACGCGCCCGCACCGTGCACGTGCCCCGCTGGGTCGGCGGCCTGAAGCTGATCCGCGCGTTCCTGCCGCCGATCATCGAGATCGGCGCCAGGAGCCGGATCAAGAAGGCCGATGCCGCCGCACTCGTGGACATCGAGGAGCGCGGCGCGTACGAATCTTCAATAACCGGTCAGGCAGGCCGGGCCGCCACGAAAAAGGGGTAACCGTATGTCCCGTCGCGACCAGATCCGCATGTCACCTGACGAACTCGCCGCGTACCTCGACGAGCAGAAGGTCATCAACGTCGCGACGATCGGCCCGAACGGCCGCCCGCATCTGGCGCCCCTCTGGTACTACCCGCACGAGTCCGGCGTCGCGACCTGGACTTATGGCACGTCCCAGAAGGCGAAGAACCTCGAGCGCGACCCGCGCGCCACCGTGCTCATCGAGGACGGCGAAAGCTACGACAAGCTGCGCGGGGTTTCGCTCGAAGCCGACGTCGAGGTCATCACCGATACGGCCGTGGTCACCCAGATGGGTATTCAGCTCATGCAGCGATACGCGGGCGCGAAACCGGGCGATCCCGTGCCGGACGAGCTCACGGGCTTCATCGGCAAGCAGGCCCCGAAGCGGATCGGGCTGATTTTCCGGCCGACCAAGATCGTGAGCTGGGACCACACGAAGCTCGGCGGCACATACTGACGGGTAGGTAGTACTAGCAAGTAACTGTTACTTGAGGTAACGTCATCTGGGCACGAACGCCTCGAAGTGGAGGATTGCCAGATGACCGAGCGATTCAAGGTCGTGATCGTGGGCACCGGGTTCTCCGGGCTCGGCCAGGCCATCCAGCTCGAAAAAGCCGGGATCTCCGACTACGTGATCCTGGAGAAGGCGGACGAAGTCGGCGGTACGTGGCGCGACAACTCGTACCCCGGCTGCGCCTGCGACGTGCAGTCCCACATGTACTCGTTCTCGTACGAGCAGAACCCGGACTGGTCGCGGTCGTTCTCGCCCGCCCCGGAGATCTTCCAGTACCTCAAGGACGTCACCGACAAGTACCGGCTGCGGCGCAAGATCCGCTTCGGCGTCGAGCTCACCGGCGCGACCTGGGACGACACCGAGCGCCGCTGGCACGTGCACACGAAGTCGGGTGAATTCGAGGCGCAGTTCCTGGTCTCGGGCGTCGGCGGCCTGCACATCCCTCAAGTGCCCGAGCTGCCCGGCATCGAGAAGTTCAAGGGCCAGACCTGGCATTCCGCGCAGTGGAACCACGAGTACGACCTTCGCGGCAAGAAGGTCGCCGTGGTCGGCACCGGCGCCAGCGCGATCCAGTTCGTCCCGAAGATCGCCCCCGAGGTCGGCGAGCTGACACTGTTCCAGCGCACGCCGCCGTGGATCATGCCGAAGCCCGACCACGCCATGCCGGGCTGGGCCAAGACCGCGTTCCGCCGGATTCCCGGCGTGCAAAGGCTTTACCGCAACGCGCTGTACTGGTTCCTCGAAGTGCGCGCCGTCGGCTTCAACGGCCACCCCGCGATCATGAAGGCGGGCGAGGTGATCGCGAAGCGTCACATCGGCAAGGCCATCAAGGATCCGAAGCTGCGCAAGAAGGTCACCCCCGACTACACCATGGGCTGCAAGCGGGTGCTGATCTCCAACGACTACTACCCGGCGATCAACCGGTCCAATGTGGACGTCAACACCGAAGGCGTGCGGGAAGTCAAGGCGCACACCGTCGTCGACGGGAACGGCGTCGAGCACGAGGTCGACGCGATCATCTACGGCACCGGTTTCAAGGTCACGGATGCCTTGGAATACCTGGACATCACCGGGATCGACGGCCGCGACCTCGCCAAGGAATGGGCCACCGAGGGGATGCACACGCACAAGGGCATCACCGTTTCCGGTTTCCCGAACCTGTTCTTCCTCCTCGGCCCGAACACCGCGCTGGGCCACAACTCCGTGGTCTTCATGATCGAGTCGCAGGCGCGGTACGTCGTCGACGCGATCAAGCTCGCCGATTCGCGTGGCGCCGCCGCGCTCGACGTCCGCGCCGGCGTGCAGGACAAGTTCCAGCGCGAGATCCAGGACAAACTCGTCAAGGGCGTGTGGACCCAGGGCGGCTGCAAGAGCTGGTACCTCGACGCGAAGGGCGTCAACCGCACGATCTGGCCCGGATTCACCTGGCGCTATTGGCTCGAAACCCGCAAGGTCGACCCGAGCGACTACGAACTCAGCGGGAGGTCGTCGTGACGGACCACGAGCAGATCGTCCTGCACGCGCGCGACGTCGAGTTCGACTGGGCTTCGTTGCCGATGCACTGGATCCCGGGCGAACCGCAGGCGACGCACACGATCAACGTGCTGCATCTGGCGCTGCCGGAGGGCGAACGCTGGTTCGTCGAGGTGTTCAAGCAGGCCGTGCCGCTGATCCGCGACGAACGGCTCAAGGAGGACGTCCTCGGCTTCATCGGCCAGGAGGCCATGCACGCCGAGGCGCACGACGGCGCCGCCGAACACCTCGAAGCGGCGGGTGTCCACGTCCGGCCGTACATCGCGCAGATGGAGTGGATGTTCCGCCGTCTGCTCGGCGACCGTGAGCTTTCCGCCAAGCGGCGCGAGGAATGGCTGATCGAACGGCTCGCCATCGTCGCCGCGATCGAGCACTACACCGCTTTCCTCGGCCAGTGGATCCTCGACGCCGAAGCGCTCGACAAAGCGGGCGCGGACCCAACAATGCTGGATCTCCTGCGCTGGCACGGCGCCGAAGAGGTCGAGCACCGCTCGGTCGCCTTCGATCTGTTCATGCACCTCGACGGCCGCTACACCCGCCGCGTGCGCAGCATGCTCGTGGTGACGCCGGTGCTCGCCTGGGTTTTCCTGCGGGGCACCAGGTTCCTCATGAAGAACGATCCGACGCGGCCGGGCAAGACGAGTTTCCGGACCTATCTGCGCGTGGCGAAGCTCGGGCTCCTGCCCTCGGGCAAGCAGTTGCGGCGCGAGATCCGGCCGTACTTCCGGAAGTCCTATCACCCGACGGAAACCGGCAACACCGATCAGGCCGTCGCGTACCTCGCGAGCTCGCCGGCCGCGCTGGCCGCCGACGAACCACGGTGACGCCGCCGACCAGACCGCTGCGGCTCGACGGCAGCGGGCGGACCGATCGCGCGATGGCGTCGCTGACCGGTGTCGTCGCGCTGTACCGCAGGCTCAGCGGGGTGAGCGGCCGCCGTCGTCCGCCGGTGACCGCCGTCGACCGTGACCTCCCGCTGGTCGTCGACGATCTCCGCACCGAGGCCGACGGCGTCGTCAGCCTGAAGCTGGTGCACGAACACGGTGAGCCGCTGCCGCGATGGCGGCCCGGCGCGCACATCGACCTTTCGCCACGGCCAGGGCTTGTCCGTCAGTACTCCCTCTGCGGCGATCCGGACGACCGCTCGGCCTACCGCGTCGGCGTTCGCCTGCTCGGCGAGGGCTCGACGGCGGTGCACGCGTTGAAGAAGGGCGCCCGGATCGCCGCGCGCGGCCCGCGCAACGCCTTCCCGTTCGTGGCGAGCCCGGCGTACCTGTTCATCGCGGGCGGTATCGGGATCACGCCGATCCTGCCGATGGTGCGGCAAGCCGCCGCGGCGGGCGCGGACTGGCGGCTGGTCTACACCGGGCGCGACGAAGCCTCGATGCCGTTCCTGGAGGAATTGTCCGGATTCGGGGATCGTGTCTGGATTCGCCCGGACACGGACCACGGGATCCCCGCTTCGGGCGCCGAACTTCTCGAAGGTGCCCCGGAAGGCGCGCCGATCTATTGCTGTGGCCCGGTTCCGATGATCGTCGGTGTCCGCACGGACGCGGCGCTGCGTGCTTCGGGGCCGGTGTTCTTCGAACGGTTCTCGACGCCGCCGATCGTCGGCGGCAAGCCGTTCCGCGTCGAACTGGCCCGCAGCGGCAGGATTCTGGACGTGCCCGCCGACCGGACGACGCTCGACGTCCTGCGCGAAACCGTGCCCGGTATCGCCTATTCGTGCCGTCAGGGTTTCTGCGGGACGTGCGAACTGCCGACGGTGTCCGGCGACCGCGTCCGGGTCTGCGTCGAACGCGAGCCGGTCACCCTCGACCTCTGAGCCGTCAGGATTCCTTCGGGATCCAGGAACCGATCACCGGTTTGAACTCGCGCACCGTCCGCTCCGCGACGACGCCTTCGAGGTGGTACGGATCCTTGTCGATGATCTCCAGCAGCGCCGCCTCGTCCGCCGCCTGGTACATCGAGATACCGCCGGAGCCGTCGCCCAGCGGGCCACCGAGCGCGACGACGCCCTGGTCGGCGAGGCGGGAAAGGAAATCCCGGTGCCGGGGACGCACGTCCGCCAGCTTCTCCTGCACGTACGTGATCTCCACCAGGAACCAGGCCATCGACATCTCCAAGGTCGCTCCAACAGACGCCCCCAGCTTCTCAGGATCCGATCAGGCAGGACTCCCGCCCCACCCGATACGCTGATCGAGCGCCACGCACAGGTTGTGCTTCAAAGGGGTAAATGAACAGGTAGGGGTACATGCTCGAGGGCAATGCGGAACGCAGTGTCGAGGCGACCCTCGGCCACTTGCGCACCATGGACGGACCGGTCACGCCACCGCCGCCTGCGGCACCGCTGACCCTTGAGGATCTCTATCGCCAGCACCGGATGCGGCTCGTCCGGCTGGCCATCCTGCTCGTGGACGAACCCGCGACCGCCGAGGACGTCGTCCAGGAGGCCTTCACCGGGCTGCACCGCAACTGGGGACGCCTGCGCGACGCCGCCGCGGCCGTCGGATACCTGCGCACCGCCGTGGTCAACGGATCACGCAGCGTGCTGCGCCGCCGCAAGACCGCGCGCGAGTACGTCGCACCGCACGCCGTCAACGCGCGTTCGGCCGAAAGCCTCGCCATGCTGTCGAGTGAACATCAGGCCGTGGTGAGCGCTTTGTCCAAACTGCCCCCTCGCCAGCGCGAGGTTTTGGTCCTCCGTTACTACGGTGGGCTGAGTGAGGCCGAAATCTCCGAGGCCGCCGGGATTTCGAAAGGTACCGTTAAGTCAACCGCCAGCCGGGCGCTGGAGGCACTGCAGAAAGCGATGCAGTCGCCGAACTGACACCCGGCCTTAATCTCGAGCGCTGGGTTGTGCCGCCATGCTTGGTCCAGACCAATATATGCTGGGGGGCGTGAGAGGCGCCGGAGATTTCGTGATCGTGGGCGGCCGGGTCGTCGCCCCGGACCGTGTACTCGACGACGGCTGGCTGGCTATCGCCGGCGGCAAGATCGTCCAAATCGGTTCCGGGACACCCCCGGACATCGACCGCGTGGACGTGGACGGGTGCCTGGTAGTGCCCGGCTTCGTCGATACCCACTGCCACGGCGGCGGGGGCGGATCGTTCTCCAGCGCGAACCCCGAGGAACTGATGCGCGCGGTCCGCGCGCATCGGCGGCACGGGACCACGACCATGCTCGGCAGTCTGGTCTCGGACCCCGTCCCGGTGCTCAGGGACCAGATCGCGGCCCTGCGTGAGCTGGTCCAAGAGGGTGAACTTGCCGGAATTCACCTTGAAGGACCCTTCATCTCGAAGGCGCGGTGCGGAGCGCACGACCCGGCGACGCTGATCGAGCCGGACACGGCGACGGTCAACGCGCTGCTCGGCGCCGGCCGCGGCGACATCCGGATGGTCACCCTCGCCCCCGAACTGCACGGCGGGATCAAGGCGGTCCGGCAACTGGCCGAATCGGGCGTCATCGCCGCCATCGGGCACACCGACGGCGTCGAGGACCAGATCATCCCCGCGATCGACGCGGGCGCCTCCGTCGCGACCCACCTCTTCAACGCCATGCGGCCTCTCCACCACCGCGAACCCGGCCCGATCGGCGCCCTCCTCGACGACGAGCGCATCACCGTCGAACTGATCTGCGACCTCGTCCACGTGCACCCGACCGTGCTGCGGCTGGCCGCGCACCACGCGGGCAAGGGCCGGACGGTGCTCATCACCGACGCCATGTCGGCCACCGACGCCGCCGACGGCAGCTACATCCTCGGCCGCCTCGAGGTCGACGTCCGCGACGGTGTCGCCACCCTCGCGGGCAACGGTTCGCTGGCGGGCAGCACGCTGACCATGGACGCGGCCTTCCGCAACATGGTCCGCGGCGCGGGCATCGACCTGCTCGACGCCGTCCGGGCCACCTCCGGGCGCCCCGCCGAACTGCTCGGCATCGCCGACCGGACCGGCTCGCTGCGCGCCGGGCTCGCGGCCGACGTCGTCGTGCTCGACCGCGACCTGCGACCGGTCAAGGTGCTTCGTCAGGGCGAGTGGGTCAAGGACGAGGCTGCGGCTACATTGAGCGCCACGGCCCCGCTGAGCGGGGCGGTCGAAGGCGGTGTGTCGGTCAGCGACGGGTAGCGGCGAAAGGAGTCCCGGATGAGCGAGCCCAAGGACCCGGAGAAGCTCCTAGCCGACGCCTTGCGCGCTCAAGCAGTCTTCGCCCCTTCGGCGGAGCGGGCCTCCGAGACGACCGCGGACAAACCGACCGAAACGGACACCGAGAGTAACTCCGGGGGTCCCGGAGAACACGAGCTGCCGCTTCAGTACGGGCTGCTGTCCGGTGCCGGCGCCGGCTCCCTCGAACGGGAGCGCGTCGCGCTGGAAGACGCCGAAACGGCCAGGCTGGCGGAGCGCCCGACCCCGCCTCCGGCACCTTCGCCGAGCAGCCCGCCTCTGCCCGCGTACTGGGTGTTGCTGCTGGCTGTCCTGCTGGGGCTCGCCGCCGGCTCGGTGATCGGGCTGCTCACGCTGATCTGAGCCGCCCTCTCCCGCCGGATCAAGGCACTCAGCGTCACCCTGTACCGTTTTGGTGTGATCCTGGCGCAGAACACCGTGACGACGATGGGCCTCCTGCCGGAGTGGCTGGACCCGATCCACCTGCTCGACGGGCTGACCGTCCCGGTCATCACCATCCTCTGCTTGATCATCTTCATCGAGAGCAGCATCTTCCCGGTGCTGCCCGGTGACTCCCTCCTGTTCACCGCGGGCCTGCTCATCGCCGGGGACAAGATCCAGGCCCCGCTGTGGCTGGTCTGCGTGCTGGTCACCGTCGCCGCCCTGCTCGGCAACATGCTCGGCTACGGCCTCGGCTGGAAGATCGGCCCCTGGCTGTTCCGCAAGCCGGATTCGAAGTTCTTCAACAAGAAGTACGTCGACCAGACCCACGCCTTCCTGGAGAAGCACGGGCCGAAGGCGGTCGTGCTGGCGCGGTTCGTGCCGTTCGTGCGGACGTTCATCACCTGGATCGCCGGCATCGGCAAGATGGACCCGAAGAAGTACTTCACCTACACCGTCATCGGCGGCATCCTGTGGGCCGCCGGGATCACCGCGCTCGGCCACCTGCTCGGCGACATCCCGTTCATCCGCGACAACATCGACGCGATCTTCATCCTGATCGTGCTGGTGTCGGTGGTGCCGATCGTGATCGAGTACCTCAAGTCCCGCCGCGAGAAGAAGCACGCGGCCACCGCGACCGGCCTCGTCGCCGACACCGCCGAGGACATCACGCAGCAGATCCCGCGCGTACGGGACTGACCCTTACGGCAAGTACATGAAGGCCCCCTTCCTTGCGCTAGACGCAAGGAAGGGGGCCTTCATGTACTTGGGCCACAACACGGCTTTCAGAGGGAGAACATCGAGCCCGGGTTGAAGAGGTTCCCCGGGTCCAGTGCCTGCTTGATCTGCCGGTGCACGCGGATGCCGACCTCGCCGATCTCCTTCGCGAGCCACTCGCGTTTGATCCGGCCGATGCCGTGCTCGCCGGTGACCGTTCCGCCCAGCGACAGGCTGACGTCGAGGATCGCGTCGAAGGCCGTCCGCGCGCGGGCGAACTCCTCCTCGGAGTCGGGCGCGTAGACGATCGTCGGGTGCATGTTGCCGTCACCGGCGTGGCCGACAACGGCGATCCGCAGCCCGACCTCTTCGCTGATCCGCTCGCAGCCGGCGATCAGTTCGGCGATGCGCGTGCGCGGCACGCAGACGTCGTCGGTCAGCCAGACGCCGTACATCTCCAGCGCGGTGAGCACGACCCGCCGCGCCTGCAGCAGCATCTTGCCCTCTTCGAGATCTTCGGTGGCGTAGGCGAGATCCGCGCCGCAGTCGACACAGATCTGTTCCAGCGCCGCGAGTTCCCGGCGGGCGACCTCGCCGCCGGAGTCGGATTGCGCGAGCAGCAGGGCTTTGCAATCCGAGCTCGTGCCGAGGTCGGTCTTGAGGTAGGCCTCGGCCGCTTTGATGGAGGTCGCGTCCATGATCTCCATGAGCGACGGCACCAGTCCCTCGCGCACGACTCGCGCGACGGCCTCGCCCGCGGCCTCCGTGCTGTTGAAGGCGGCGACGAGGGTGGCGGGCAACTGTGGCAACGGTTTCAGCGCGACGGTCGCCTCCGTGATCACGCCGAGCGTGCCCTCACTGCCGACGAAGAGCCGCGCGAGGTCGTAGCCCGCGACGCCCTTCACGGTGCGCCGCCCGGTCTTCAGCACCGAGCCGTCGGCGAGCACGACTTCCAGTCCCAGCACGGAATCCGTGGTGACGCCGTACTTCACACAGCACAGCCCGCCGGCGTTGGTGGACAGGTTCCCGCCGATGGTGCACCAGTCGTAGCTGGACGGGTCCGGCGGATAGAACAGGCCGTGCTTCTCCACCGCGTTGCGGAAATCGAGGTTCACCACGCCGGGCTGCACGACGGCGAGCCGGTTGCCTTCGTCGATCTCGACGATCTTGTCGAGTTTGGTCAGCACCAGCACGACACAGCCGTCGATCGCGTTCGCGGCGCCGGACAGACCACTGCCGGCGCCGCGGGGCACGATCGGCACCTCGAACTCCGCGCAGGCCTTGACCACGGCCTGCACCCCCTCGACGTCGGACGGCAGCACCACCGCGAGGGGTTTGCCGCTGTCGGCCAGCGGCATCATGTCGCGCGAGTAGGCGTCCGTGACGTCGGTGTCGGTGAGCACCGCGGCGTCGCCGAGATGCTCGCGGAGCCGGGTGACCAGGGCATGGTTGTTCATACCCTCATCGTAGGCTCGATTAGATCCGCTCTGCGGAAATTTTTTTCCGATCGAGCAGAATGAAGGCCTGAACACCTGTATAGACGAGCACGGCCACACCCGCCCATGCGGTTACGTGCACCCCTTGGGTGAAGGCTTCGCGAGCCGATTCCAGGAGCGCCTGTCCCGCGACAGGGTCGAGTTGCTGCGCCGTCGCGACCGCGCCACCCAGCGTGTCCCGGGCGGCTTCGGCCGTCCCCTCCGGCAGGCCGGACCGGTAGGCCGCGGTCGCGACACTGCCGAGGATGGCCGTGCCAAGCGCGCCGCCCAGCTCGAACCCGGTCTCGGAGATCGCCGAAGCGGCCCCGGCGCGTTCGGTCGGAGCGGCCGAGATGACCAGGTCGTTCGTCAGCGTCTCCGACAGGGCGACACCGCCACCGAGCAGCGTGAACGACACCACGACGTACGCGAGCCCGCCGCCGGACGACACCTGGGTCAGTGCCAGGAAACCGACCGCCGCGACCAGGAGACCACCACTGACCAACAGCGATACCCGGATCCGCTTCGCGAGCCAGGCCGCGAGGAGCGCGCCGGCGACACCGGCGACCGTCGCCGGGAGCATCCACAGCGCGGCCACGACCGGGCTCAGCCCGAGCACCAGCTGCAGGTACTGCGGCACCAGGAACAGCAGGCCGACCATGGCGAACACGCCGAGCATGTTCGTCACGACGGAGCCGCTGAAGGCCCGGTTCGAGAACAGCTTCAGGTCGAGCATCGGCTCGTCGAGGCTGTTCTGCCTGCGGACGAACACGACACCGAGCGCGAGCCCGAGCACGACGCTGACCGCGGCTTTCCAGGTGAAGCCGTCTTCGGCGACCAGCTTGATGCCGTAGACCACCGGCAGCATCGCGGCCAGCGACAGCAGCGCCGACAGCGGGTCGAAGCGGCCCGGCTTCGGGTCACGCGCCTCCGGCAGCAGGAACGGGCCGACGACCAGCAGCACCACCATCACCGGGACGTTGATGAGGAAGACCGAACCCCACCAGAAATGCTCCAGCAGCCAGCCGCCGAGCACCGGTCCGAGCGCCATCCCACCGGAGAACCCGGCACTCCACACGGCGATCGCGGTCCGGCGCTGTTTGGCGTCGACGAAGATGCTGCGGATCAGCGACAGCGTCGACGGCATCAGCGTCGCGCCACCCACGCCGAGCAGCGCCCGGGCGATGATCAGCATGAACGCGCTGGTCGAGAAGGCCGCGAGCACCGACGCGGCACCGAACGCCGCGGCGCCCATGAGCAGCAGCTTGCGGCGGCCGATGCGGTCACCGAGCGTGCCCATCAGGACCAGCAGGCCGGCCAGCATGAACGAGTAGATGTCGACGATCCACAACTGCTCCGCACCGGTGGGCGCCAGATCCTCGGACAGGAACGGCAGCGCGAACCCGAGCACCGTCATGTCCACGCTGATCAGCAGCACCGGAAGCACCAGTACCGCCAACGCCCACCACTGCTTGCGCCTCGCCATGGCGCACTCTCCTTTAGCTAAACCGTCTGGACGGTACAGTTACCGCCTCGTTCGAAGGTAAACCGTCCAGACGGTATAGTCAACTGATATGGCGAAGCCCACCGCGAAGGAACGCATCCTCGACTCCTACGAGGAGATCCTCATCGAGCACGGCCCCGGTGGGGTCACCCTCGACGCCGTCGCCGCGCACGCGGGCGTCTCGAAGGGTGGCCTGCTCTACCACTTCGGCTCGAAGGAAGCCCTGGTAGAGGGCCTGATGGAGCGTCTCGCCACGTTGTCGGACGAAGACCTCGAACAGGCACAGAAGGCGCCGGAAGGCGTCGTTTCCTGGTACCTGCGCACCGCCATCACCGACGTGACCCAGCGCAAGCCGCTGCACCGCACGACCATGGCGACGATCCGGATCATGCTCAACGAACCGCGGGTCGCCGAGGTCGTCCAGGTCTACAACCAGAAGATCCACGACCTGATCAGCGAGCACGTCGACGACCCGCTGACCGCGGAACTGATCATCCTGGTGGGCGACGGCCTCTACCTGCGGGCGGCACTCGGCCGGGACGACGCGAGCCCCCTGCTCGACCGGATCGACGAGATCAAGGCCCGCCTCCAGCGCTGACGCCAGAGGCCCTACATCTGCAGGCCGTAGACGCGCTCGATCGGGATGGTCAGCAGAACGCGCTGGTCGGCGACCATCGCGTCGCGGAACTCGTCCCAGTCCGGATGCTCGCCCCGGGCCCGCCGATAGTGGTCCACCAGCGCGTCGACGGTCGCGTCGTCGCGCGAAGCGGCGGTCGGCGTGAGCACCGCCGGGCCTTCGACGACGACGTAGCCGTCACCGCTCTCGGTCGACACGTGGAACGTCGCCCGCGGATCACGCCGGAGGTTCTTGGTCTTGGCGCGCGGAGCGGTGATCGAAATCAGGATGGCGCCGGCGTCCGCGTCGTAGAGGTAGTTGACGGTCGACAGCTGGGGCCGCCCGTCCCGCTTGATGGTGGCGAGGGTGCCGAAGTTTCGGGCGGCGAGGATCGCGTAGAGCGCGGAGTCGGTCATGTCTCCATCAAAGCAAAAGTGCAGCTCAGGGCGAACCGGACAAACATGCACGAATAAATGTGCTTGCATGCGGCAACTAAAGTGTCATCCGACACACAACGTCACTTTCTCCTTGCGAAGCATCTTTGAGAGGAACATCCTTGCTCTAGGCAACTAGTTGCAGTGACCAAGCAACCGGCGAGAGAGACCACCATGACCCCCACGACACCCGGCACCAGGTCGAAGGCCGACCTCGATCTGGCCGACACCCTCGGGCACGAGCTCGTGCGGCTCGTGCGCCTGGTCAACCGGGCGAAGTCCCAGGTGTCCAAACAGGGACCGGACGGCATCGAGCGGGCCGCGTACGCGATCCTCTTCTGCCTCATCCACGTCGGCCCCCAGCGGACCAGCAAACTCGCCGAGTTCCTGCACTCCGAGATCTCGACCATCAGCAGGCAGTCGAGCTCTCTCGTCCAGCACGGGCTGGTCGAGCGCCTGGCCGACCCCGAAGACGGCCGCGCCTGCCTGCTCGCACCGACCGCCGAAGGGCATCGGGTGTTCGAGGAGAACCGGAAGCAGCGGAACCAGTGGCTCGCCGAGGTACTCGGCGACTGGTCCGACGAAGACCGGAAGACCCTCAACTCGCTGTTCCACCGGCTGAACGACGACCTCGAAAAAACATCTCCACAGTTCGCCGACCCCGCGTCGGCGTCGAAGGCCAAGGGGGCCTGAAGCAATGAGTTCCGCAGTAGAAAGTCCACCAGCCGTCGAAGAAGACGGGCCCCGGCTCAGTCACCGTCAGATCGTCACGATCCTGATCGGCCTGATGTCGGGCATGTTCCTCGCCGCGCTCGACCAGACGATCGTGGGGACCTCGATCGTCCGGATCGCCAACGACCTCAACGGGTTCGACCTGCAGGCGTGGATCACCACGGCCTACCTGATCACCTCGACGATCGTCACGCCGATCTACGGCAAGCTGTCCGACATCTACGGGCGCAAGCCGTTCTACATCGCCGCGATCTCGATCTTCCTGATCGGCTCGGTCGCCTCGGCGTTCGCGACGTCGATGTACGAACTGGCCGCGTTCCGCGCGATCCAGGGTCTCGGCGCCGGCGGTCTGATGTCGCTGGCGATGACGATCATGGGCGACATCGTGCCGCCGCGGGAACGTGCCCGCTACCAGGGTTACTTCCTCGCCGTGTTCGGTATCTCCACCGTGCTCGGCCCGGTGCTCGGCGGGTTCTTCGCCGACTTCGACAAGCTCGGCAGCGTCTTCGGCTACGACATCGCCGGCTGGCGCTGGGTGTTCCTGATCAACGTGCCGATCGCGATCGTCGCGCTGTTCGTCGTCGCCCGCGTGCTCAACGTGCCGCACCAGCGCCACGACCACAAGATCGACTGGTGGGGCGGGCTCGCGCTCATCGTCGCCGTCGTGCCGTTCCTGATCGTCGCCGAGCAGGGCAACAAGTGGGGCTGGGGCTCGCAGAACGCGATCCTCTGCTACGTCATCGGCGCCATCGGCGTGGTCGCCTTCATCTTCATCGAGAAGCTGATGAAGGACGCGGCGCTGATCCCGCTGCGGCTGTTCAAGAACTCGACCTTCACGGTCGCGATCATCGGCGGTGTCATCGTCGGTGTCGCGATGTTCGGCGCGATCATGATGATCCCGCAGTACATGCAGGTCGTTCAGGAGTTCTCGCCGACCGAGTCGGGGCTGCTGATGATCCCGCTGATGGCGGGCATCATGAGCGGTTCGATCATCTCGGGCCAGATCACCAGCAAGACCGGCCGCTACAAGGTGTTCCCGGTGGTCGGCACGCTGCTGATCGCGGCGGGCGCGTTCTTCTTCGCGCAGGTCGAGTACAACAGCGCGCTGTGGCACCCGCTGGTCGCGGCCGCGATCATCGGGCTCGGCCTCGGTGCCTGCATGCAGACGCTGATCATCGCGGTGCAGAACGCGGGCCCGCGCAGCGACATGGGCGTCTCGACCGCTTCGGCGACGTTCTTCCGGCAGATCGGTGGTACCGCGGGTGTCGCGGTGTTCCTGACGATCCTGTTCAACGTCCTGCCGGGCAACATCACCAAGGCGTTCGGCGGCAACGCGCCGACCGGTGAAGGCGCCGCGGCGCTGGGCGACCTCACCACGAACACGAGCGGGATCGCGAACCTGCCCGAGGCCATCAAGACCCCGGTGCTGATCGGCTTCACCGAGTCGATCACCACGGTGTTCTACGTGGCGGGCGCGGTCGCGCTGCTGGCGACGCTGGTCCTGATGTTCATGAAGGAGATCCCGCTTCTCGGCGGTTCGGCACCTTCGGCGGCTTCGGCCCTCGAAGGCGGCGAAGCACTCCTCGAAGAGGACGCGCCTGTCGAAACGGCCTCCGAGAAGACGGTCGTGACCGCGCCCGTCGAGGCCGGGAAGCACGCGATCACCAACGGGAACGGGGCGTACCGGGCGGGATCCGCGCAGATCAGCGGGCACGTCCGCCGGGACGACGCCACGAACGTCGCGGGGGCGGCGCTGACCCTGATCGACCACAACGGCAATCAGGTGGCCAGGACGCACACGAACGAGAACGGCGTCTATTCGTTCGCCGGCATCGTGGGCGGGCGGTACACGCTCGTCGCCAGCGGCCGCTGGTTCCGGCCGGTCGCGGCGACGCTGACCGCCACCGGGGCCGGGGTGCTGCGCCACGACTTCGAACTGGTCAGCACGATCCTGCTGAGCGGGGTCGCCCGCACCGACGGTGACCGGGTGGTGCCGGACGCGCGGATCACCGTGCTCGACTCCTCGGGCGGTGTCGCCGCCGTGGCGAGGACCGACGCGGAGGGCAACTACACGGTCAGCGACCTGCCCGCCGGGACCTACACGGTGATCGCGAGCGGCTACCCGCCCGCGACCAGCCGGGTGGACCTGCTGGGCGGTGACCAGGCCGAACACGACGTCCGGCTGAGCTACGACCAGGCGCTCGACGAGCTTGTCGAGCACTAGTCCCGAGCGCTAGGAACGGTCCGTTCCTAGCACGGGTGGGGCGGCGGTGAGGCCTGGGTCGGGTTGGTCGCCCCCTGCACTACATGAAGGCCCCCTTCCTTGCGCCTGGCGCAAGGAAGGGGGCCTTCATGTACTTGGGGCAGGAGCCTTCACGGACCCGCGACCACCTGGCCGCCGCATTCAGTAGGTACCCAAGACACCCTTTGTCCTAACCCGAAGCGCCACTCACGACCATCTCGCCGCGGGTGACCGGGCCGTTGACACCCCGATTCCACGGTTCGGCCGCATGCGGTTCGCGAAGTACACGTAGGCTCGCGTCGTGAGTGAGGTGTACACCGAGGCCGCGGGCATCGGCGTGAGCTGGCTCGACACCGCCGGGCCGGTGCTCGTCTGGGTGATCGTGCTGAGCTTCATCTTCGTGGAGTGCGCGCTGATCATCGGACTTTTCCTGCCCGGCGACTCCCTGCTGTTCGCCGCCGGGGTCGTCCTCGCGCAGCACGGCTCCGACCTGAACGCGTGGCTGCTGTCGGCCGCCGCGCTGCTGGTCGCGATCCTCGGCAACCAGGTGGGGTATTACATCGGGCGGTCGACGGGCACGAAGCTGATCGCGCGCCGCGGCGGCAAGGTACTGAACCGGCACAACCTGGACCGCGCCAGGGCCTTCCTGGATCGCAAGGGTTTCTTCGCCATCGTCGCCGCGCGCTGGATCCCGTGGATCCGCACGCTGGCGCCGCTGATCGCGGGGACCGCGCGGATGGATCCGCGCCGGTTCGCGCTCGCGACCGCGCTCGGCGGGCTGCTCTGGGTGCCGACGCTGGTGCTGCTCGGCTACTACGGCGCCGGCCTGCTGGACCAGCTTCCGTGGGTGAAGACGGTCGCGCTCTGGGTGAGCGTCGCGTTCTTCGTGGTCGGCACGGCCTACGGCGTGATCCGCTACCGCCAGGAGATGCGGCGCCCCGCCGAAGAGACCGAGGAGAGCACCGCCTAAACCTCGGGGTCCGCCCAGATCTCCAGCTGGATGCCGTCGGGGTCACGGAACACGATGACCGACGAACCTTCCAGCGTCCGCGACCCCTTCGACGGCGTGTAGAAAACGCCGTACTCCGAGAGCCGCGCTTCCCATTCGGCCAGCTCCGAGCGCGATGAGACCTTGAACGCCACGTGGTCCAGACCTGTGCGTCGTTCGTCGAATCGCGGCCGCTCGGTGTCCTGGTGTTCGACCAGTACCACCGCGAAACCCTCGCTCGGCGACCTGAGCACGACCTTCCGCAGACCCGTTTCGGGGTCTTCACGACGCGTGAACTCTTCGAGTTCGAGCACTCGGGCGTACCAGGGCACGCTCCGGTCCACATCGGTCACGGTGAGTGCCAGGTGGTGCACAGACATGAGCTTGGACATCGGGGATGACCGTCCTGATCAAGAGCTTGGGGGCGCAACCAGGGTGACACAGGCGCCTCGGGCCACGAGGTGATCCGCCGACTTCCCACATGAATCGTGATATCCGCCGGGAAACAGTGTTAAAAAGTGGCTGAACCGCACGCGGAGCCGATATCGCCCCGTGACCGCTCCGTGGCCCCGGATGTCAACGTCCTCCGCCGACGGTCAGCACCGTCCCGGTGGTGTACGACGCGGCGGGGGAAAGCAGCCACAGCACGGCTTCCGCGACTTCGCCGGGTTCGCCCGCCCGTCCCATCGGAATGGTCGGCGCGATCCGCTCCATCCGATCGGGCAAGCCGGCCGCGGCGTGCAGTCCGGTGTGGATCATGCCCGGTGCGACCGCGTTGACCCGAATGGATTCTTTCGCGACTTCTTGCGCAACGCCGTAAGTCATCGTTTCGACCGCGGCCTTGGTGCCGGCGTAGTGGACCCATTCGCCTGGCGAACCGGTCCGCGCGGCGGTGGAGGACAGCGTCACGATCGCGCCGCCGTCACCGCCGTACCGGGTGGACATCCGGCGGATGCCCTCGCGAACGCACAGGAAGACCCCCGTGATGTTGACATCGACGACACGACGGACGACGTCGACGTCGTATTCGTCGAAGCGGCCTGGGGTGTTGCCGGTGATGGCCGCGTTCGCGACCAGCCCGGCGAGCGGGCCCAGCTCGACGGCGGCGTCGAACAGGGCCACCACGTCGTCTTCGGACGCGACATCACCGCGCTGGGTGATCGCCCGGACCCCGTGCTTCCGGACGCGCGACGCGACATCCTCGGCCGCTTCGGCGTCACCCGCGTAGTTGACGACGACGTCGTAACCGCGCGCGGCGGCCAGTTCGCAGACCGCCGCGCCGATGCCCTTGCTTCCGCCGGTAACGACGAGAACACCACTCATATGGCGAAGTTAACCAGCGGGAGGTTCTCGAGGACCAGGTCGGCCCGGCTGCTGGTGGACGCGATCAGATCGGCGTTGCGCTGGTCGGAACCGAGCGCGCGGCGACGCGCTTCGACCAGCGAGCGGCCGTAGCGGCGGTGCCGCGAGACGAGCCGCTCGATGCGCTCGGGTTCGTCCGGCGCGAGGAACCACGACTCGGCGAGGATCGGCTTCACGCCGCTCCACGGGTCGTCCTGCATGAGCAGGTAGTTGCCCTCGGTGATGACCAGCGGGACGTCCGGCGTGACCGCGACGGCGCCGGCGATCGGCTCCTCGATCTCCCGGCGGAACTCGGGCGCGTAGACCGTCTCGCGGCCTTCGGCGAGCCTGCGCAGCAGGTGTACGTACCCGGCGGCGTCGAAGGTGTCCGGCGCGCCCTTGCGCTCCACCCGCCCGAGCCGCTGCAGTTCCACCTGCGCCAGGTGGAAGCCGTCCATCCCGACCACCGCGGCCCTCGTGCCCAGCGCCTTCGCCAGGCCCCAGGCCAGCGTCGTCTTGCCGGACGCGGGGGCGCCGACGATGCCGAGCACGCTGCGCTGTCCCGGCTTCGCCAGCGTCTGAGCCCTGCTCAGCAGGTCCTCGAACACCGGAGGCATGGCTGTCATGGCAGTACTTCTCCCCTCTTCGCGACCGCGGCCGTCCACGACCTCGGTCCTTCATGCCGCACCCGTTCGGCGGCCACCTCGTTGGCGAACCCGATCCAGCCAGGGACGTCCCCTTGGTCCCGGGCGACCGCGTACGCGAAAGCCCCGTGCCATACGTCGCCCGCGCCCAGCGTGTCACGCGCCCGGGTGACCGGGACGGGGACGGCACCGGATCCGTCCGCCGTCGACCAGCGGACCGGGTCGGGTCCGGCGGTCGTGATCACCACGGGCACGCCGTGCTCGCGCGGGTCGTCCCCGCGGTACAGCGAGGAGCACGCGGCGATGTCGACCAGCGGCAGGAGTTCGGGGAAGACCGGCTTCCAGCTCCCGGCGTCGAGCACCACCGGTATCGCGCGCTCCTTCGCCCAGCGCGCGACCTCCAGGGCCACCTCCGGATGGTGCCCGTCGAGGAGCACGCACCCGGGCATTTCGTCCTCTGAATGCGGTAGTCGCGCGTGCAAGGACCGCATCGAGAGGACTGAATGCGCAGAAGCGTGGGCGTTGCGCGAGACGACGGTCCGTTCGCCGTCGGAGTCACGGACGACGATGGCGCTGATCGCGGGCGGATCGGGCCGTCCCGGATCGAGGTCGACCAGGTCGACGCCGTGCGTTTCGAGGTCCGCGCGCGCGAGTGCCGCCAGCGGGTGCGCACCGGCGACCGTCAGGAGCGTCGCCCCGGCACCGAGCGCGGCCACGGTCACCGCCGCGTTCGTCGCCGGCCCCCCGGCGGCGACGTCCATCGACAGCGAACGCACCTTCTCGCCCGGCGCCGGGATCTCGGCGACGCGCTGAACCTGGTCGACGGTGCATAGGCCCGCCAGCAGCACTCTCACTACAGTCCTGTGTGGACGGCCGACGCGACCTCTTCGACTTCGCCGTTCTCACCGATCTTCAGCGCACCCGTGAGCAGGCCGACGACCTGGTTCATGGTGTGCGTCTTCGGCGAGACCACCGCGACGCGCTTGCCGAGGCGGTGCACGTGGATGCGGTCGGCGATGTCGAACACGTGCGGCATGTTGTGGCTGATCAGCACCACCGGCAGGCCGCGTTCGCGGATCCGGTTGATCAGATCGAGCACCTTGCCGGATTCGGCGACGCCGAGCGCGGCGGTGGGCTCGTCCATGATCACCGCCTTGGTGCCGAACGCGGCCGCCCGCGCGACCGCGACACCCTGGCGCTGCCCGCCGGACAACGTCTCCACCGGCTGCGTGATGGACTTGATGTTGATGCCGAGTTCGTCGAGGATCCGCTGCGCGTCGGCCCGCATAGTCGCCGTGTCCAGTTTCCGGAACAGCTGCCCGAGGAGATCCTTACGCCGCTTTTCCCGGCCGAGGAACATGTTCGACGCGATGTCGAGCGCGGGCGCGACGGCGAGATCCTGGTACACCGTCTCGATCCCGTAGTGGCGAGCGTCCAAAGGGGACTTGAAGTGGACGGTCGCACCGTCCACTTTGATCTCGCCGGAATCCGGGATCACCGCTCCCGAGAGGGTTTTGATGAGGCTGGACTTCCCGGCGCCGTTGTCGCCGACGACGGCGAGCACCTCGCCGGGGAACAGCTCGAAGTCGGCACCGTCGATGGCGGTGACCCGGCCGTAGCGTTTGACCAGTCCCTGAGCGGACAACGTGGGTGTCGTCATGACTGCCGCCTCCTCGCGAAACGGTCGACGCAGACCGCGCCGATGAGCAGGGCACCGGTGGCGACGTCCTGGTAGAGCGCGTCGACGCCGAGCTGGGTCAAGCCGGACCGCAGGACCGCGACGACCAGCGCGCCCATCATCGTGCCGAGTACCGAACCCCGGCCGCCGAACAGGCTCGCGCCGCCGAGCACCACCGCGGTGATGGAGTCGAGGTTGCCGAGCTGGAAGGCGTTCGGGTCGGCGTTCGGCACGCGGCCGAGCGCCTGCCAGGCGGCGATCCCGACGATCACCCCGGCGACGATGTACACCGAAAGGATCGTGCGGTTGACCTTGATCCCAGACAGCCGCGCGGATTCCGGCGCGTTGCCGACCGCGTAGACGTGCTTGCCCCAGGGAGTCCGCGTGAGCGCGTACCAAAGTCCCAGGTACATCAGGAAGGCCAGCGTCATGCCGTAGGTGATCGGGATGCCGCCGAAGAGGTACCGGCGGGTGCCGAGCCATTTGAGCAGTTCGTCGGCGACCGGGACGGCCTGCCCGCTCGCGAACAGTTTCGCGGCCGCGGTGAGCACGGTCAGCAGGCCGAGCGTGACGATGAACGGCGGCAGTTTGATCCGGGTGACCAGCGAACCGGTGACCATGCCGATCACCACCGTCGCCACGATTCCCAGCAGCAGCGCCCAGATCCCGGAGACGCCGCCGACCACGAGTTTCGCCATGATCAGCGTCGCGAGCACCATCGCGGCCGCGTTGGCCAAGTCGATCCCCGCGGTCAGGATGATCAGCGTCTGCCCGAGGGCGAGCGTGCCGACCACCAGGGACTGTTGCACCACAAGGGAAAGGTTGTCGAGGTCGAGGAAGGTGTCGGTCGAGAGCGAGAACACCACGATCGCGACGAGCAGGGCCAGCGCGGGCCCGACCGCGGGCGCGCGCAGGAAGAACTCACCGATCGTCGGGCGTTCGTTGCCTTTGAGGGTTGCGGTAGTCACTTCGTCCCCCAGCAGTTCTCGAGGCCCCACTTGGTGTCCTGGCTTTCCACGCCGGGGATCGGCTTGTCCGTGATCACCGCGGAACCCGTGTCGACGAACCCGCTCGGCTTCTTGCCGGTCTTGGCGTATTCGACGGCGGCGAGGACGCCCTGCTCGGCCATCTTCTTGGGGAACTGCATGACCGTGGCGGCGTACTGGCCGTCGCGCACGTTCTTGACGCCTTCGCAGCCGCCGTCGATCGAGCCCATCACGATCTGGTTCACCAGGCCGCGGGCCTGGAGCGCGGCGTACGTGCCGCGGCCCATCGGCTCGTTCATCGTGTAGACGGCGTTGATGTCGGTGGTGCGCTGCAACAGGTTCTCGACACCCTGCTGTGCGAGGCTCTGGTCGCCGTTCGCGGGCGTCTTGCCCTTGATCTCCGGCGACGCGTCGGTCAGCCCGATGCCCTTGAGGAACCCCGTGTGCCGCTGGGTGTCCACTGTGGACCCGGCGGTGCCGTCCACCATGAACAGCTTCGGCGGCTTGCCCGCCAGCGCGGCCTTGACGTACGCGCCCTGCTGCCGTCCGGCCTCGAAGTTGTCCGTGGCGAAGGTGGCGTCGACGGCGGTGTCCGGTTCGGTCGCCGTGTCGAGCGCGATGACCAGCACCCCGGCCTTGCGGGCGCGGTCGATGGCGTCGAGGACGCCGGTCGAGGAACTCGGCGTGATCAGGATGGTGTTCGCACCCTGCTGCATGAGGTTCTCGATGGCCCTGACCTGGCCGTCGTTGTCGCCGTCGAACTGGCCGGCGAGCGCGCTGAACTCCGCGCCGTTCGCCTCGGCGGCGGCCTTGGCGGCCGCTCTCAGCTCCACGAAGTAGGGGTTGGTGTCGGTCTTGGTGACCAGGCCGACCTTGGCCTTGCCACCGCCGCCCGCGTTCGAACCGCCACCCCAGTGGCGTTCGACGGTGCACCCGGCCGAGGTCACCGCGAGTGCGGCGACCATGGCGAGCGCTAAGAGACTGCGCTGTCTCATGGGGGATGCCCTCCGATTCAAGGCTGTCCGTGATGGACCGGAAGGTAGACAGGGTTATGCTCAGTCGCAAGCGTTTGCGCAAACGCTTGCCAGCTGTCTTCCCGAGGATTGGTCATGCCGCCGTCTCGCTCGTCCCGCCCCACCCAACGCGACATCGCCGAGCTGGCGGGAGTCTCGATCACCACCGTTTCCCACGTGGTCAACGGGACGAGAGCGGTGGCCGAGGACACCAAACTGGCCGTCCTCCGCGCGATCGAGCAGACCGGCTACACCGGCGACGCCATCGCCCGCTCGCTGGTGACCGGCGGGACGCGGTCGATCGGTGTCGCGATCTCCCTCATCGCGAACCCGTACTTCGCCGTCCTGATCCAGGCGATCGAACGCGAGGCCGCCCTGGCCGGGTACACGGTCTTGCTCGCGGACACCCACGACACCGTCGACACCGAGCGTGAGACCGTGCGGACCCTGCGTTCGCGCCGGGTCGACGGGCTGCTGATCACGCCGTCGCCGGGCGACGGATCGGTGATCGGCGAACTCGTCTCACTCGACGTCCCGACCGTGCTCATCGACCGGCTGTCCACCCGCACCGACGTCGACCAGGTCGGCGCCGAGAACATCCAATCGACGTCCGCGCTGACCGCGCATCTGGCGTCGCTCGGGCACCAGCGGATCGGCATGATCAGCGGCACCGCCGGGCTGAGCACGAGCGAAGAGCGGATCCTCGGTTACCGCCTCGGGCTCGGTCGCTCGGGTTTGACCTGGTCGGAGGACCTGGTCGCGTGCGGGCAGTCCTCGCAGGCGGGCGGAGCCCTCGCGCTGAGCACGCTGCTCGCACTGCCGGAACCGCCGACGGCGCTGGTGGTCGCCAACGACACCATGATGGTCGGGGTGCTGCACGAGTTGCGGCGCCGCGGGCTGCGGGCGGGCGTCGATCTGCCGGTCGTGGTCTACGACGACGTCGAATGGGCCGACCTGGTCGATCCGCCGCTGACGACGATGGCGCAGCCGATCGAGGAGATAGGCACACAGGCAGTACGCCTGCTGCTGGCCAGGATCAACGATCCGGCACGCAAGGCCCAGACGATGCGGATTCCGCCTACGCTCCGCCATCGCGCGTCCTGCGGATGCGCTCTCGTTCACTCACATTGATGATTGTTGGGAGACTTTCCGGTCTCGCCGCCGAGCGACGCTCCGTCAGCCGTTACCGTCATTCAAGCTCGAATGAAGGCGTGGAGCGATGACCGCACTGTCCCCGGCGTTACCCCTGTGGGAGGACACCCCTGTCACCCACCGGTTCGGGGTGGCCATGGCGATGCACGCGAACCCGTATTCGGGTGAACTCGTCCGCGCCATCCGCCGCGCCGCACGCCGTCACGGCTGCGAGATCACCCTTGCCGACACCGGTGACAGCGTCGCCGAAGAAGCCGCGGTCATCCGCGCGCTGCGGGCGGACCGCGTCGACGGTGTCCTGCTCGTCCCGGCGGCAGGCGACGAAGCGGTGATCAACGGACTGGTCCGGATGGGCGTGCCGACCGTGCTAGTCGACCGGATGGCCGGCCGCAACGACGTCGACCAGGTCGGCTCCGAGAACATCCAGGCCGTGTGCGCGCTCGTGCGGCACCTCGCCGGGCTGCGGCACCGCAAGATCGGCTTCATCTCGGGTGAAGAGGACATGACCACCTACGAGGAGCGGGCGCTGGGCTACCGGCTCGGCCTCGGCCGCTCCGGCCTCCGGTGGACTTCGCAGCTGGTCGCGTGCGGGCAGTCGACCCCGGGCGGGGCGGCCGCCGCGACGGCGAAACTGCTCGACAGCTGGCCCTCGCCGACCGCGCTCGTGGTGGCGAGCGAGGCGATGATGATCGGCGTCCAGTACGAGGCGCACCGGCTCGGCATCCGGATCGGGCGGGACCTCGCGATCGTCGGCTACGGCGACATGGAGTGGGCGGGACAGGTGACCCCGGCGGTCACCACGATGGCGCAGCCGATCGAGGAGATCGGGCGCAAGGCCGTCGAACTCCTGCTCGCCCGGATCACCGACCCTGAGCGACGACCCGAATCCGTACGGCTCGCGCCGCGCTTCATACACCGCCAGTCGTGCGGCTGCTGAATCACAAGTCGCTGGTGAGAAGCCCGCCGCCGGGTGATGATGGCGGAATGACCGAGCTGTGGACCGTGCACACCGCCGACCTCGACGCCGCCGTGCTGAAAGCGGCGCGCGCCCTGCTCGACGACGCCTTCGACGGCGATTTCAGCGACGACGACTGGGAAAACGCCCTCGGCGGCATGCACACGCTGATCTGGGAGGGCGGCGAGCTGATCGGGCACGCGTCGCTGGTCCAGCGGCGCCTCGTGCACGACGGACGGGTCCTCCGCACGGGTTATGTCGAGGCGGTCGCCGTCCGGTCGGATCACCGGCGGCGCGGGCACGGCGCCGCGATGATGGACGCGCTGGAGCGGGTCCTGCGGAAGGCGTACGACCTCGGGGCGCTTTCGGCGTCCGACGAGGCGCTGGAGTTCTACGCGTCGCGCGGCTGGCTGTTGTGGCGCGGTATTTCGTCGGCCATGACGCCTTCGGGTATCGAAGCGACGAAGGAGGACGACGGGTCGATCCACGTGCTGCCGGTCGGGGTCACCCTGGACCTGGACGGGGAGATCACCTGCGACTGGCGCTCGGGCGACGTCTGGTGACCCGCGTTTAGTCCTCTAAATGCGAGGGGCCGCCCTCCGGACGTTGCGAAAGCCACTTTCGCAACCTTCAACGTTGCGAAAGTGGCTTTCGCAACCTGCCACCTTTGCCCCTGCCCGCGTTTAGTCCTCTAAATGCGGTGTTCCAGGCTGGCCGCGGCTTCCAGGAGCATCCACGCGCTCACCTGAACGGACAGATCACGTTCCGGGGCATCACCCGCGAGGGGCAGCGAAGGCGCCGGGGTCGCCCAGTCTGCGCTGAAGAGCGGCCCGTGCGGTGTCTCGGTGGCACCGGACCAGCAGGCGTCAGCCGACCGGATGACCAGTTCGCGTGCGATCCCGCTCGGCAGCAGCGGTGCCGCGAGCGCGAGATAGCGCGCCAGGATCCCGCCGAACAGGCCGCCATCGCCGCCTTCCTGTCCTCGGATCACCCCGTTCGGCGCGACGTGGTCCGAGACCGCGCGGATCGTCCGCTCCACTCTGTCCATTTCGGACAGTTCGAGGCAGGCGCCGAGGTAAACCCCCTGGCAGTACGTGAAAATATGTTTGACGATTTCACCGCTGCCGACCCGAAGGCCGTCCCAGACCAACCCGGAATCCGGGTCGACGAGCCGCTCGGTCATCCAGTCGGTCAAACCACGAGCGTGCTGCGTTGTGCCTTCTCGGGCGTGGAAGATCGCGGCCGGGCCGTTCGCGGGGGCGTTCTTGAAATCGTCGCCGGCGCGCCACCAGATCCCGCCGCCCGCGTCGTCGGTCCAGCCTTCGCGCAGCCGCGAGCTGATCGCCTCCAGCCCGCCGCGGACGTCCAGCCCGAGATGCCCGACGCGTTGCAGCGCGAGGCCGAGCCAGGCGATGTCGTCGTAGTAGTCGTTGATCCACTTGCCGAAGTTGCGCAGCCGCACAGACCCCACGAACCGGTCGATCAGCTTCAGCCGATCCGGTGAAGGGTCTCGCAGCTGGGCGTCGACGAGGGTGTCCAGCAGATGTGCCTGCCACCAGTAGTTCCAGTGCCAGTGGGCGCGCTGCCCCGCCGACGGCGGCCAGCCGCTGCGGCCGAGCACGGTCCCGGGCAGCCCCCACACACGGCTCAGATGCCGGTCGCGGATCGCGCGCTCGGCGATCGCGGCACGGTCGGCGAGAGCAGTCATCGCGCCATCATCCCTTGCCCGCTGACATACCGCTCAGTATGTTGGGAGGACTCCCGAACCCGCGAGGTGCTTCATGACCACGGCGCATGTGACCTGCCCGCTCTGCGAAGCCACCTGCGGGCTGGAGGTGACGATCGACGAAAAGAGCCTGGTCACCCGCGCGCAGGGGGACCGTCAGGACGTCTTCTCGCAGGGCTACATCTGCCCGAAGGGTGCTTCGATCGGCGCGCTGCACCATGACCCGGACAGGCTCACCGCGCCGCTGGTGAAACGCGACGGCGAGTTCGTCGAGGTCACCTGGGACGAGGCCTTCGCCGAGATCGACCGGCGGCTCCGGCCGATCATCGACGAGCACGGCAAGAACGCCGTCGCCGTCTACTCCGGCAACCCGACGGTGCACAACGCGGCGCTGGTGCTCTACGGCCGCGTGTTCTTCAAAGCCTTGGGCACCAGGAACTTCTACACCGCGACCACGGTCGATCAGATGCCGAAGCACTTCTCCTCCGGCTACCTCTTCGGCGACCCGCAGACCATTCCCGTCGCCGACCTCGACCGCACCGAGCACCTGCTCATCCTGGGCGCGAACCCGTTGGTGTCCAACGGAAGCCTGATGACCGCCCCGGACACCCGCGGGAGGCTGCGCGGGATCCAGAAGCGCGGTGGCAAGATCGTCGTGCTCGATCCACGCCGCACCCGGACCGCGCAACTCGCCGACGAGCACCACGCGATCCGGCCCGGCACCGACGCGTTGTTCCTGTTCGCGCTGGTCAACGTCCTGTTCGCGGAGAACCGGGTCACTCCGGGAGAGCACGTCAACGGCGTCGACGAGGTTCGCGCTCTGGCGGAGCCCTTCACCCCGGAGGCGGTCGCGCCCGCGACCGGGATCGACGCCGCCGAGATCCGCCGCATCGCGCTCGAACTCGCGGACGCCGAGCGCGCCGCGGTGTACGGCCGGATGGGGACGACGACGCAGTCGTTCGGCACGGTCGCGAGCTGGCTGGTCGACGTCGTCAACACGCTCACCGGCAACCTCGACCGCGAAGGCGGCGTGATGTTCCCGCTGCCCGCCCTCTGGCGGCCGCGCCGGTCCTCGCCGTTCACCAGTGGCCGCTGGACGAGCCGGGTGCGCGGGTATCCCGAGGTGCTCGGCGAGCTGCCGGTCGCCACGCTCGCGGACGAGATCGAGACGCCCGGCGAAGGCCAGGTGCGGGCGCTGGTGACCATCAGCGGCAACCCGGCACTGAGCACGCCCAACTCCGCGCGGCTCACGGAAGCGTTGCGGCAACTGGACTTCATGGTCTCCCTCGACGTGTACCTCAACGAGACCACCCGGCACGCCGACGTCATCCTGCCCGGGCCGTCACCGCTGGAGCGGCCGCATTACGACGTCGCGTTGTACGCGCTCGCCGTGCGGAACGTCGCAAACTGGACGCCCCAGACGCTGGAAACCGATCTGCCGCAGGAATGGGTGACCCTGCTGCGACTGGCGGGGATCGCCGCCGGCCAGGGTCCGGACATCGACGTCGCCGCCTTCGACACGATGGTCGCGGGCGAAACGGCACGGCGCACCGGCGTCGACCTCTCGCTCGCCGAAGGCCGCACAGGGCCGGCGCGGATGATCGACCTGATGCTGCGCGGCGGCCCGTACGGGCTGAGCCTGGCCGATCTCGAAGCCGCCCCGCACGGCATCGACCTCGGCGCGCTGAAACCGCGGCTGCCGGAGGCGCTCGCCACCGCCAGCGGGAAGGTCGAGCTGGCGCCGGACGCGATCACGAAGGACGTCCCCCGTCTGCGCGCGGAGCTGGACAAGGCGCCGGACGGCGGGCTGCTGCTGATCGGACGACGGCACCTGAGCTCGAACAACTCGTGGATGCACAACCTGACGCCGCTGGTCCGAGGCGGAAACCGGTGCACCGTCCAGGTTCACCCGGACGACGCCGCCCGGCTCGGGCTGACCGACGGCGGGCTCGCGGCGTTGACGTCGCGGGCGGGGAAGCTCGAAGCGCCGGTGGAGGTCACGGCCGACGTCCGGCCCGGCGTGGTGAGCATGCCGCACGGCTGGGGTCACGACCTCGAAGGAACGCGCACGCGGGTCGCGGCCGCGCACGCCGGGGTCAACTCGAACCTGGTCGCCGATGAGACCCTGCTCGACGTGCCCTCCGGGAACGCCGTGCTGAACGGGATCCCGGTGGAGGTCGCCCCCGTCTAGCCGGGGGCTGAAGGGGACTTTCCCCGCGTCTCATGCGGTGAAGGACGCTTTCACCACGTCTTATGCGGGGAAAGCGTCCTTCAGCCCCCGTCACCAGGCTTGGGACAGGTCGGCGTGCTGCCGGATCCAGGCGTGCATGACGATCCCGGCGGCGACGCCGGCGTTGATCGAGCGGGTCGTGCCGAACTGCGCGATCGAGACGACCAGCGCCGCCGTCTTCTGCGCCTCGGCCGACAGACCCGGCCCTTCCTGGCCGAACAGCAGGACACACTCGCGCGGCAGCTCGGCGGTCTCGACGGGCTGCGAGCCGGGGGTGTTGTCGACGGCGACCACGGCGAGCCCCTCCGTCGCGGCGAAGGTCAGCAGGCCGTCGACGTCCTCATGGTGGAGAAGGTGCTGGTAGCGGTCGGTCACCATGGCGCCGCGCCGGTTCCAGCGCCGCCGTCCGACGATGTGCACCGCCGCGGCGGCGAACGCGTTCGCCGTCCGGACCACGGTGCCGATGTTGTGGTCGTGCTGGAAGTTCTCGATCGCCACGTGGAACGGATGCCGACGGCTGTCCACATCGGACACGATGGCCTCGCGCCGCCAGTACCGGTACGGGTCGACGACGTTGCGGCGGTCGCCGTTGGCCAGGAGTTCGGGGTCGTAGCGCTCGTCCGAGGGCCACTCGCCCTCCCACGGACCGACGCCGACCTCTTCCTTCGCCACCCATTCGGTGGGACCGGCTTCTTCCGAGTTCACCCGAGGATTGTCACTCAGCCCATGCTGACGCGGTGCGCCGGTGCGTCCCCGTCGTGGTGGCGGTGACGCCAGCGCTGGTACGCGCCGATGTAGGAGATGATCACCGTTGCCATCGCGACCACGACGACGACCGGCAGCGACGAGCGCGGGAACACGGTGTCGTAGAGGTAGTAGGCGTTGAAGCCGCCGGGCAGGTCGCCGAGACCCTGCTGGTGCCGGAAGTAGTTCTCCGCCGCCGTCAGCGGGCAGGGCCACGGGAAGACGTTGACGAGGACACCCCATGCGGCGAAGAACACATGCACGAAGATCACCTTCGGCCACCGCCACGCGAGGAAACCACCGAATCCGATGAACACCAGCGCGAAAATATGCACCGCGACTGTCACGTTCGCCAGGAAACCCGCCACCTCAAGCCCCCTTTCACACCCCTACCAGCGACGTTACCCCTCTCCGATTGAGAAACGCTCACGAAAAAACGGGGCATCCTCCGTTCGCACGGAGGATGCCCCGTTCGGGACGCTTTATTCGGCGACAGGGGGCGGAACAGAAGATGGGCCCGAAAAGTGACCTGACACGTGAACCCGCCCCGGCCGAAGGCCCCGCTATCGCGGTGGCAGGGCGCCTGATCCGCTGTCGAGTCGCGGACGCGGGTTCACCGCGGCTACTCAGGACAGACCGAGATCGTCCTTGTTCAAAATGTAACGGTATTCGAGGCCTTCCTTCTCGATGGCCTCGCGCGCTCCGGTGTCCCTGTCGACGACGGTCGCGACGCCGACCACGTTCGCGCCGGCCTCGCGCAGCGCCTCGACGGCGGTGAGCACGCTGCCGCCGGTGGTCGAGGTGTCCTCGACGGCCAGCACGCGCTGCCCCAGCACCTCGACGCCTTCGATCCGGCGCTGCATGCCGTGTTCCTTGACGGCCTTCCGGACGACGAACGCGTCGAGCACGACGCCGTCGGTCGCCGCGGAGTGCAGCATCGCCAGCGCCACCGGGTCCGCGCCGAGGGTCAGGCCGCCGGCGGCGACGTAGTCCCAGTCGTGCGTGAGCTGGCGGAGCAGCTTCCCGATGAGCGGGGCGGCCGCGTGATGCAGCGTCGCCCGCCGGAGGTCGATGTAGTAATCGGCCTCCTTGCCCGAGGACAGGGTCACCTTGCCGTGCACGACGGCGAGTTCGCCGACCAGTCTCGCCAGTTCGAGTTTCGCCGCTTGATCAACACCGGGGTAAGCCACGGCCGAGAGTCTTACACACGACCCGGCGGGTCCTTCGACGGTAGCTCTAGTCATTGCCGGCCGTCGCCGCGTCGACGGGCTGGCCGCGGGTCGCCGCCCAGGCCGGGACCAGGGTCGCCGCCAGCGCGAGCGCCGCGGCGAGCCCGATGATGGTCAGGTAGATCAGCGGGGAGCCCATCGGCAGCAGGGAATCGGCCGCCACCAGGCAGAACGGGACGATCGAGCCCGCCGCGACGATGGTGCCGAGCACGATCCCGACCAGCGCGACGAGCCCGCCTTCGAAACCGGCCATCCGCAGCACCTGCGCCCTGGTCGAACCGGTGAGCCGCTGGAGACCGAACTCGCGGCGCCGCCGGACGGTCGCCATCACGAGCGTGTTCGCGACCGAAATCACCGTGTAGGCGATGATCATCCCGACCAGCAGGTAGTTCACCCAGGCGCCGACGGCCTGGTCCTTGTCGTGCGCCGCGACGAGCGCCGCCCGGTCGCCGACGGACACCGGCAGCCCGGCCGTCGCCTCGCGAAGCCGTTCGGTGAGCGCCGCCGGATCGACGTCCGGAGCGGCGCGGACCAGCATCTGCGGGGCGAGCCCGGCGGTGGTGTGCGGGGCCAGCAGACCGGCCGGGAGCAGCAGGCTCTCGAAACCGGGACGCTGGCTGGTCACCGCGACGACCTCGACGTCGACCGGCGAGCCGTCGCCGAGCCGCAGGCCCAGTGTGTCGCCGACGCCGCGGCCGAAGTCCTTCGCAAAGACTTCGGGGAGTGCGACGGTCATGCCGGTGAGCGCCTTGAGGTCGCCTTGGACCACCTTGGTGTCGGTCGTCGCGCCCGCGCCGGAAGCCGTGAGGCCGACCGCCGGACGGCCCTCGTCGGAGGAGTCGTACGGGTTCTCGAGGAACACGCTGCTGGTGACGTACTCGGACGCCCCGGCGACCCCGGGCACGGCCTGGATCCGCTGGACGAGGTCCGGGGACAGCCCGCCCGCCGCGGAGGCGATCACGGCGTCGGCGCGGACGTCTTCGGTGAACGCCTGGTTCGCCAGCTCCTGCTGGGTGGTCTGCAGGTAGATGTTCGCGGTCGCGATCCCGACCGCGAGCATGATCGGGGTGACCGCGCCCGCCGCCCGGACGATGCCCGCCCGGGTGTTGAGCACGGCGAGCCGGGCGTCGATGCCGCCGAGCAGGCGCATCGGCCACTGCAGGATCGCCGTCATCACCTTGGCGACACCGGGGGTGATCATCGCGACGCCGAGCGCCCAGAGGATCACCGCGGGGCCGGCGGTGCTGGCCGCGATCGGGCCGGTCATCACCGCGACGGTCACGATGGCCAGCGCGGTGCCGCCGCCGAAGCAGAGCGCGGCGACGATGACGCGCGTCGGGGTCAGCCAGCGGCGGGTGACCGCGGCCTCGGCGAGCGCCTCGGTCGGCCGGATCTTCCCGGCGCGGCGGCCCGCGAAGAAGGCGGCGATGAACACCGCGAGCATCGCGGCGCCCGCGCCGACGACGGCGGGCAGCCAGCCCTGATAGAACCGCAGCACCGCGGGCACCACACCGTTCTCGACGAGCTGCCCGAACAGCCACTCGCCCAGGAAGGGGCCGAGTACCGCGGCGAGCCCGGTGGCGAGGAGGCCGACGGCCAGCGCTTCGCCGAGCACCATGCGCCGGAGCTGGCGCGGGGCCGTGCCGATCGCCCGCATCAACGCGAGTTCGCGCGAACGCTGCTGGGTGGACAGGCTCAATGTGCTGGCGACGACGAACATCGCGACCATCACCGAGAGCCCGCCGGACACCGCGGCGATGACGATCAGGTTGGAGCCGCTCGAATCGGCTTCGGGGAATTCCGCGACACCGCGGTCGATGCCGGTCAGGACGTTCGCCCCGGCCGCGACCTCGGCGACCTTCGCCTGCACCGCTTCGACGTCCGCACCCGGCACGGTGAAGACGCCGATCGCGTCGGCCTTGCCGGGGTGCCCGGAGAGCCGGGCAGCGTCGGCGGCCGAGAAGAACACAGCGGCCTGTGTGATCGAACGCGGCGCACCGGCCACGCCGGAGACGCGGAACGCTTCGGTCTTGCCGCGCGCGGCGATCTCGACGAGGTCACCGGGCTTCGCTCCCGACGTGGCTTCGACGACCACTTCACCCGCTGCGGGCGCGGCACCCGTGGTCAGCGCGTACGGGGTCAAGGCTGCGGAGTCCCAAGCGTGCCCGAGGCCGGGCTTGCCACCCGCCGCGAGCGGGAAACTCACTTCACCGACGACGTTCGAGACGCCGGGAACGGACCGCAGCCGGGAGACCAGCCCGTCGTCGAGCCGGACGCGCTCGGGAAGCCGCGCGTCCTCGAACTTGCGCTTGTCGTCGGGTTCGAGGGAGGCGGGGTCCGCCTTGGGCAGTTCGAAGGTCTGGCCGCCGGTGACGACGATCGGCGCGGCGGCGAGGCGCTGGGGTTCCGCGTTGCTGCGGATCCCCGTCTCCATGAGACCGCCGCAGGAGGCGACGATGAGCGCGCCGAAGAAGACGGCGATGAAGGTGCCGATGAAGCCGCCCTTGCGCAGGCGCAAGGTCCGGAAGGCGAGTCGCAGCATCACGCACCCGCCCTGACCGGGCTGCCCCAGGCACCCAGGTGGGTCATGCGTTCGGCGACGACGTCCGCGGTCGGCGCGTGCAGTTCGTCCGCGATCCGGCCGTCGGCGAGGAAGATGACGCGGTCCGCGTAGGAGGCGGCCATCGGGTCGTGGGTCACCATGATCACCGTCTGGCCGGTCGTCCGGACGGAATCGCGCAGCAGCGCGAGGACCTCGGCGGCGGTGCGGGTGTCGAGCGCGCCGGTCGGCTCGTCGGCGAAGACCACCGCGGGCCGGGTGACCAGCGCCCGCGCGATCGCGACGCGCTGTGCCTGCCCACCGGAAAGTTCGCCGGGAAGGTGCTTGCGGCGGCCGGAAAGGCCCACGCGGGCGAGCATCTCCTCGACCACGCGGCGGTCCGGCTTGGCGCCGGCGAGCTGCTGCGGGAGCGTGACGTTCTGCTCGACGGTCAGCGCCGGAAGCAGGTTGAAGGCCTGGAAGATGAAGCCGACCCGGTCGCGGCGCAGCTTCGTCAGCTTTGTCTCGCTCATCCCGGCGAGCTCCTGCCCGTCGAGCACGACGGACCCCGACGTCGGCCGGTCCAGCCCGGCCGCGCAGTGCAGGAAGGTGCTCTTGCCCGAGCCAGAAGGCCCCATCACCGCGGTGAAACCGCCGCGCGGGAACGCCAGCGTCACCCCGTCCAGAGCGACGACGCCCTTGCCGTATTCCTTGCGGACGCCGTCGAGCCGGACCGCGTCACCGTTCCACCCAGTGTTCATGGGGAAAACACTAGGAACCCCAGGTCGGAAGCACCCTGGGGCAAGCGTGCGTCTCCTGGGTAGGGCGGGCCCTACCTCACCGCGCCGGTCCTGGCATCGACGTTGACGTCATGCTCGACGCCCTTGCCGTCACGGAGCCCGACCTCCCAGACGAGGGTGCCGTCGGCGGCGTAGTCGACCTCCATCTCGTCGAGGTCACCCGGCTGGCGTTGCTGCGCGGCCTGAAGTGCCTTGACCGCGTCGACACCCGCCTGCTCGACCTTCGCCAGGTCGTCGCTCGGCTTGGCGGTCTGCTGCTTGCCGAGGACCTGGCCGCCGTCCGGGCTCACGCGCACCTTGTGTTCCTGCCCGTGTGACGCGACCTTGATCTCCCAGCCGTCGTTCGCGGGCTCCACGTCGAACACCCGCCCGTCGGGCAAAGCGCCTGCCGCCGCTTGGATCGCCTTCACCGGCTGGGCTTCGACCGGACCCGGTGCCGCCGGGGCGGGCGCCTGTTCGGTGGAACAGGCGGCCAGCGTCAGCGCCACCGCGATGACAAGAAGTGTCGACTTCATGATCTACGCGTACCCGCCCCGCACGGGCTCGAACCGTCGTCCGGCCGATGGCACTGTGGGGTGATGGTCTCGAACGGACAGGGCTGGCTCCAGATCGGTGAGCTGACGACGGCGTTCGCACTGTCGGCGGCGATCGGGCTGGAACGGCAGCTCAGGGGCAAGAGCGCCGGACTACGGACGCAGACCATCGTGGGCACGGCGTCCGCACTGATCCTTTTGGTCAGTAAGTACGGTTTCGGCGATATTCTCGCGACCGGGCAGGTGGTACTCGACCCGTCCCGGATCGCGGCGCAGATCGTGTCCGGTGTCGGTTTCCTCGGCGCCGGGCTGATCATCACCAGACAGGGCGCGATCCGCGGGCTCACCACGGCCGCCGCCGTCTGGGAGACCGCGGCCATCGGGATGGCGGCGGGTGCCGGCCTGCTGGTGCTGGCGGTCGTGGTGACGGTCCTGCATTTCGTGGTGGTACTCGGTTTCACCTGGCTGAGCGCGCATCTGCCCGGTGGCACGGGCACGACCAGGCTTCGCGTGAGTTACGTGGACGGGCAAGGGGTCCTGCGCGACCTGCTGGCGCTGTGCACGAGCCACCGATGGTCGATCACGTCCCTGCGGATCGCCGACGACCGCGACGGCGAAGTGACCGTGACGCTCGACCTCACCGGTCCCGACGCCGCCGCCGCTCCCACCGTGCTCGCCGGGGCCGACGGCGTGCGGTCGATCGAAACCGCCGACGACGACTAGGTGCGGCCCTTACCGCCGAACCCGCCGCCGAGTTTGCGCAGCACGGCCCTCGGCAGCAGCCCGCCGACCGCGACGAGCACCTTGTACTGCAGGCTCGGCACCGAGATCACCTTGCCGCGACGCAGATCCGCGAGGGCCTCGTCCACGACCTGCTCGACGCCGAGCCAGAACGCCTTCGGACCGGGCTTGTCCAGTCCGGCCCGCTCGTGGAACTCCGTGGTGGTGAACCCGGGGCAGAGCGCCATCATCCGGATGTTCCCCGGCAGCGAGGCGGCGATGCCCTCGGTGAACGAGGTGACCCAGTTCTTGCTGGCGGTGTACGTCGAACCGCGGCCGCTGAAGAAGCCGGCGACCGAGCTGACGTTGATGATCGCGCCCTCGCCGCGGTCGATCATCCCCGGCAGCGCCGCGCGGGTCAGCCGCAGGACGGCGGTGACGTTGACGTCCAGCTGACGCTGCAGCGCGTCCGGCGGGATGGTCCAGAAATCGCCGTTGAGCCCGAAGCCCGCGTTGTTCACCAGGAGGTCCACCGGCGCTTCGGCCAGGCGGTCCTCGACCAGCGCCCGTCCGTCCACTTCGGACAGGTCGGCGGGCAGGACCACGACGTCGACGTCATGCGCCTCGACCAGTTCCGCGGCGAAGCCCTCCAGCCTGTCGACGTCGCGGGCGACGAGCACGAGGTCGTACCCCTCGGCGGCGAGCCTGCGCGCGAACTGCGCGCCGATGCCGGCGGTGGCGCCGGTGATCAGGGCGGTCTGTGTCATATCGGGAACCTACTCCTCGGTCGGGTTCCGCGAGCACGCTCGGCTGGGGCAAGCGTGGGGGTCACCCACCGTGGGGATTTGACGTGCAACCGCGGAAGTCGGGAAGTATCGTCCGCCCCCATGGGGAAGCACAGCAGGCGCAAGCCGAGCTACCTGCCCAAAGTCGCGGTCGGCGCGGCGCCACTGGCGCTGTTGCTCGCCGGTCCGGCCACCGCGCTCGCCACCCAGACCGACCCGTCGATCCCGCTTCCGCTGGACCACCAGCGCGAAGGCAGCTTCGATCGCGGAGTCGGCTTCACCAGCGAAGACGACACGACCGTCTTTCGCGGTTTCCTGACCAACACCGAACGCAACGTCTTCAGCAAGGACCTCGGTGACGCGAAGACCGTCGCGGACGTCCGCCGCTCGGTGAGCCAGACCGTCGAGACCCGCGACAGGGTCACGGCCCGCCCGGACAAGGTCGGCGCGCTCGCCGCGGCGAAGACCTCCGAGGCCGTCAAGCAGGGCCAGCGGGAAGCGGTGAAGGTCGAGCGCTACGGCAGTGTCGTCGCCGGGAACGAGACCGAACTCGACCGGACCGGCGAACGGCTGACCGAGGTCTCGCTCGACCCGCGCACCGGCGTCCCCACCTTCGTCTCCGAGGACAGCCGCGGCCTTCGCGCCTCCGAAGGGACCTATCACGCCGTCCGCCCGCTGCCCGGGGTCGGCGTCATCAACGAGACGGACCAGCAGGCCGGTGGCGGCCTCGACCGGGCCATGCGGCTCGACGGCGCGTTCTCCGGCGACCTCGGCGGCGTGCTGGAGGCCGGGCGGTCGTCCGGGCACGCGATCGACGTCGGCGACTTCGCCGCCATCGGGGCGACCTCGGCGCAGCACGGCAACGGCCGGTTCCGCGGTGTCCTGCCGCTCGACGTCGGCTCGGGTGCGGGTTACGGCCAGGAACACGCACTCGGCGGCACCATCGGCCCGTCGACCGGGCTGGTCACCACCGGGCAGAACGTGAATCTGGCGCAGCCCGGCGCCGGGCTCACCGGATCCGGTTCGCACACGATCAGCGGCGACCTCGGCATCGGAGAGGTCGCGTCCGTCCGCGGCACCTCGACGTCGTCCGTGCGCGGGGTCCTGCCGACCGCCGATCCCGCACAGGCAGGGCATCTGACGCAGTCCGGGACACTCGACCTGACCCTGCTCGGTCAGCCGTCGCACACCGGCTTCGTCGCCGGGGCGCTCCCGCTGGAACTAGAACCGGCTTAGGCCTGGGGCTCGATGTCGTCGGCGGCCTCGGCCTGCCAGTGACGGCCCGGGGTCGAGGCGTTGTCGTACTCCTCGTCGAACGGGTCCACGATGTCGGCGATCTCGCCGAGGTCGCGCAGCAGCCGCTCGAGCCGCGACGGCCCGGCGTTCGGGGCGACGCTCGCGAGCACCCACTCGTTCTCCAGCCACGCCACGCCGACGTCGCCGCCGAGCGAGTCCGCCGCGTCGACGAGATCCTGCGTGATCACCTTGCGGGCACCCTCGGAGTCGTCCGCGAAGGCGTAGCGCTGACCGATCGGGCCGAGCATCTCGGGCATGTCCTGGCGCTGGAACGGCACGCTGGACAGCCACATCTCCAGCGGCACCTCGTGCACGCGGTTGCACCGCACGGCGACCACGACCGCCGGGATCTGGCCCTCGGTCTCGATGTCGAAGATGAAGACGGGACGCCGCCCGTCGGAGGTGAAGGTGGACCCGGCGACGACGTTGACCGCCAGCTGGGCGCCGAAGTACCCGATCGCGCCGTTGGACCACTGCCTCGGCAGCCGTTCGTCCTCTTCGACGAACTGCCAGCCGCGCAGCTCGGCCCAGCGCATGCGCTCGCGATTGCGCGAGCCCTCCTTCGCCCGGTCGGCCGCGAGCAGCGCCAGCCCCGCCACCAAGGCGACGGCGGCGATGACGAACCAGATCCACGCCGGAATACCCACGCCGGTCAGGGTATCCCCCTGCCCTCACCGGATGTGACCGCCGGGCGCCGTGTCGCGCCACCCCTTTCGGTGCCGCGCCCGGGAAAGACCACGAAAGACGCGGCGAAAGGTCGACAAATCGCTGTGTCGCCAAGGCTCGTGAGTGGCCTTTCATCCCCGCACTCGTGACTGGACGGACGACACGCGTGCGGGAATGGACGACTCACGTGATCGGGCGGACGACTCGCGGCTGGGCCCTTGCTCACGCGAGTACATGAAGGCCCCCTTCCTTGCGCCTGGCGCAAGGAAGGGGGCCTTCATGTACTGAGGGGTCCTGCTGGGCGACGCGCCCCGCCCCGCCGGATTGCGAAAGCCGCGGCCGGGCCCGGAGGCGTCAGTCCACCCGGGTGACTGTGAGCGCGGCCGACGCCTCCTCGGCCGGGATGTCCACCCGCACCGTGTCGCCGTCCCGGATCTCACCGGCCAGCAGCTGTTTCGCCAGCTTGTCGCCGATCGCCGACTGCACCAGCCGCCGCAGCGGCCGCGCGCCGTAGATCGGGTCGAAGCCGTTCAGCGCGAGCCACTCGCGGGCCCCGGCGGTGACGTCCAGCGTCAGGCGGCGCCGCGACAGCCGCGTGGCGAGCCGCTCGATCTGGATGTCCACAATGGACGTCAGCTCGTCGGTGCCCAGCGCGTGGAAGACCACGATGTCGTCCAGCCGGTTCAGGAACTCCGGTTTGAACTGCCGCTGCACCACCGACATCACCGCGTCGGTGCGCTGCCGCTCGTCGAGCGACGGGTCGGCGATGGCCTGCGAGCCGAGGTTCGACGTCAGCACCAGGATCGTGTTGCGGAAGTCCACCGTGCGGCCCTGGCCGTCGGTGAGCCGTCCGTCGTCGAGCACCTGCAGGAGCACGTCGAACACGTCCGGGTGCGCCTTCTCGACCTCGTCGAGCAGCACCACCGAATACGGCCGCCTGCGCACCGACTCGGTCAGCTGGCCGCCCTGGTCGTAGCCGACGTAGCCAGGAGGCGCCCCGACCAGGCGCGCCACCGAGTGCTTCTCGGCGTACTCGCTCATGTCGATCCGCAGCATCGCGCGCTCGTCGTCGAACAGGAACTCGGCCAGCGCCTTCGCCAGTTCGGTCTTGCCGACGCCGGTCGGGCCGAGGAACAGGAACGAACCGGTCGGCCGGTCGGGGTCGGCGACGCCCGCCCTGGTGCGGCGCACCGCGTCCGAGACGACCTGCACGGCCTCCTTCTGCCCGACGACCCGCTTGCCGAGCTCCTCCTCCATCCGGAGCAGCTTGCCCGTCTCGCCCTCCAGCAGCCGCCCGGCCGGGATGCCGGTCCACGCGCTGACCACGTCGGCGACGTCGTCCGCGCCGACCTCTTCCTTCAGCATGACGTTCTGCTGGCTGACCTCGCTGGCCGCGATCGCGGCCTCGAACTCCTTCTCCAGCGCGGGAATCCGGCCGTAGCGGAGTTCGGCGGCCTTGCCGAGGTCGCCGTCGCGTTCGGCGCGTTCGGACTCGCCGCGCAGCTGCTCCAGCTGCTCCTTGAGGTCACGGACGCGTTCGATCGAGCCCTTCTCGTTCTGCCAGCGCGCGGTCAGCGCCGTCAGCGTCTCCCGCTTCTCGGCGAGTTCCGAACGCAGCGCGGCAAGGCGGTCCTTGGAGGCGGCGTCGTCCTCTTTGGACAGTGCCATCTCCTCGATCTCCATCCGCCGCACGGCGCGCTCGACCTCGTCGATCTCGACCGGCCGCGAGTCGATCTCCATGCGGAGCTTCGACGCGGCCTCGTCGACCAGGTCGATCGCCTTGTCCGGCAGGAACCGGGCGGTGATGTAGCGGTCGGACAGGGTCGCGGCGGCGACCAGCGCGGCGTCGGTGATGCGCACACCGTGGTGCACCTCGTACCGCTCCTTGAGCCCGCGCAGGATGCCGATGGTGTCCTCAGTGGACGGTTCGCCGACCAGCACCTGCTGGAAGCGCCGCTCCAGCGCGGCGTCCTTCTCGATGTGCTGCCGGTACTCGTCGAGCGTGGTCGCGCCGACCATCCGCAGCTCACCGCGGGCGAGCATCGGCTTGATCATGTTACCCGCGTCCATCGCTCCCTCACCGGTCGCGCCGGCGCCGACGATGGTGTGCAGCTCGTCGATGAAGGTGACGACCTCGCCCGCGGAGTCGGTGATCTCCTTGAGCACGGCCTTCAGCCGCTCCTCGAACTCGCCGCGGAACTTGGCGCCCGCGACCATCGAACCGAGGTCCAGCGCCACCACGCGCTTGCCGCGCAGCGACTCCGGCACGTCACCGGCGACGATGCGCTGGGCGAGCCCTTCGACGATGGCCGTCTTGCCGACGCCGGGTTCACCGATCAGCACCGGGTTGTTCTTGGTGCGGCGCGAGAGCACCTGCACCACACGGCGGATCTCGGTGTCGCGGCCGATCACCGGGTCCAGCTCGCCGGCCCGGGCGCGTTCGGTCAGGTCGACGCCGTACTTCTCCAGCGCCTTGAACGTGCTCTCCGGATCCGCGCTGGTGATCCGCGCGGAGCCGCGCACCTTGGCGAACGCCTCGCGCAGCGCGTCCGGGGTGGCGCCGTGCCGCTTGAGCAGCTCGGCCACCGGCCCGCCTTCGGTGGCGAGGCCGACGAGGAGATGCTCCGTCGAGACGTACTCGTCGCCGAGTTCGGTCGCCAGCTTCTGCGCGTGCGTCAGCGCCTTGACGGCGTGCGCGTCGAACTGCGGGCTCGACACGGTGGCGCCCGTCGCCGACGGCAGCGCCGCGATCAGCGGCTCCAGCTCCTTGTGCACCTGCGCCGGATCGGCCCCGACCGCGGTCAGCAGCGGTGCGGTGAGCCCCTCACCCTGCGCCAGCAGGGCGCCGAGCAGGTGCGCGGCCGCCACGTGCGGGTTTCCCGCCATCGTGGCCGCCTGCGCCGCCGACGAGATCGCCTGCTGGGTCTTCGTGGTCGGGTTGAAAGCGTCCATCCCTCACCTCGTACTAGGTCCTGCGAAGTTCTTGTCGACAGGTACAACGTCAGCAAAGTTGAGTCTGTTCCGCTCAACCTTGAAAAGTTTCAGCGCCCGGTCGGCGAGACGGCCTCCACGGGCAGGCGCGGACCCACCCGGCCGAGGCCGACGACGGCCGTGCAGGCGCACGCGGCCACGAGCACCCACGGGATCCAGACTGCCACGGAGAACAACGCCACGACGGCCGGAGCGATCACCGCCGCGAGCGTGAACGCGTATTGGAAGGCCGCCAGATACCGGCCTCGCGCCTCCGGCGGGGCCGCCGCTTCGGCCAGCGCCCCGGACCGCGGGCCGAACGCGAGATCGCCCGCGGCCAGCACGAGGGTCGCGCCGAGCAGGTAAACCGGCTGGAAGACCTTCGGCACGAACACCACCAGGACGCACGCCAGGCACCACACCGCGAACAACGCCGAGCCCGCGCGCATGGCGGCGATCCGGGTCAGCTTCCGGGTGAGCCGCAACGCGACGACTCCACCCAGACTGGTGACGACCGTGAGCAGCGCGATGATCGCGCCGGGAAGCCACCGAGGGCCGTGCAAGGCGTTGAAGACGTACACCGGCATCCCGATGAGGAAGAAGTCCATCGTGAGCGCGAACAGCCCACTGAACACGATGAGCGCCAGGTACGGGCGGTTCCGCCAGATCCGCGCGGACCCCGACAGGCGCGGCAGGTGCCGCGGGGCGGGGTCGACCAGTGTCGCCAGGATGGCCGCGGCGACGACGAAGGTCGCGACGTCGACCATCACGGCGACGTACAGGCCCTCGCGGCCGATCCACACCAGCAGTCCGGCGGCCGCGAGCCCGCCCAGCCCGAAGCCCGCGGAGCGGACCATCGCGGCTTCGGCGAACGGCCGGTCCTTCGGTCCTTCGCCCGCGACGTCGGCGATGAGCGAGAACTGCGAGCTGTAGAACAGCTGCTGCCCGGCCGCGAGCATGACGGACGCGCCGACGACGCCGGCGAACCCGTCCGCCAGCAGGAAGGCGCTCGCTCCGGCGGCCTGCAGGACGTGGGAGCAGATCATCACCGTCCGCGGGCCGATCAGGTCGACGAGGCGCCCGGCGAGCGCGGGAACGAGCAGACCGGCGAACGCACCGAGAGTGACCGCGCCCCCCGCCTGGGCGAGCGGCAGACCCACCACACGGATGACGAAGACGAGGCCCAACGGAAGGAAGAGTCCCGAGCCGAAGTTGTCGATACCCAACGCGACCAGCAACGCGACCCTGCTTCGCACACCTTCGACGCTACCGGCGTGACAGCGTCGCGAAAGGTCCGTTCAGTCAAGACCGGCGGGTAGGAACGGCCGCCGTCAAACGTCGCATGTCCGGACGGACAGGGCCGCTCGGACGTCCGCGTTCATCTCCGCCAGCCGCGTGGTCAGTTCGAGGACCTTTTCGTCGTCCCAGTCACCGAGCGCGCGCTCCATGAACTCCAGATATCCGGCCCGCCTGCGGCCCAGTTCCGCGCGCCCGCGTTCGGAGATGCTGATGATCGACGCGCGGCCGTCCTCGGGCGCGGGACGGCGGTCCACCATGCCCGCCGCGGACAGCTGGGAGATTTGACGACTTATGACCGAAAGGTCCACAAAGCGTCGTTTGGCCAACTCCGAAGGGCGGGCCTCGCCGTGCTTCGCCAGGTCGGACAGCAGCATCGCGGCCGCCGGGTGCAGGCCGGGGTCGTCCTGCCAGGCCTGCATTATCCAGGCGTGCTGCAGCTGGGAGGCGGCCTTCAACTCACGCATCAGTTCGACCCTGGCGTCGTCTGCGGAGCTCATCGATGCCTCCCGGCTACTTGTACAGTACAACTTTATTCGGCGACACTTGCGTAAGACAACTATTTACCTCGTGAGATCGCCCACTGCCGCCCGGTTTCGAGTACACCCGTCCGGAGCAACGATGCGGGCAAAAGGGCTCTCGGCAGCTAGTCTCGCGAACGAGCCGGAACCAGCCGACCGGCCCGACAGCCACTGACCGGAGAGGTGAATGATCCGTGAATTCTTCTCCAGTGGATCCTCGTCCGTGATTCTGGGGAACTGTCTTCCGGCATGCGCTACCCGATCAGCGACTCCCAGCCCGTGACGGCCGACGCGGTCAGTCCGGTGCCGCGGTCGTCGGCACCGAGAGAAGCCCCGCCCGCGGTCACCGCGATGGTGCGGCTCATCCGGGACACCTGGGCGAAGTCGGAGCCCTTCATCCCGGAGATCTCCCAGTTCTTCTACGGGATGCTGTTCACCCTCGCGCCGGCGACCCGCGACTTCTTCCCGATCAACATGGAGGTCCAGCGCGGCAGGCTGGTGCGCGCGCTGGTCCACATCGTGCAGATGGTCGACCGGCCCGACGACCTCGTGCCGTTCCTGACCCAGCTCGGCCGCGACCACCGCAAGTTCGGTGTCATCCCGCGGCATTACGAGGCCGTCGGCACCGCACTGCTCGCCTCGCTCAAGAACCACCTCGGTCCGGACTGGACACCGGAGGTCGAACGGGCCTGGGCCGAGGCGTTCACCATCGTCGCCCGCGCGATGCAGGAGGCCGCCGCGGCCGACGTCAACCCGGCATCGTGGTCGGCCACCGTCCTCGAACACCGGCGGCTCACCTGGGATCTCGCCCTGGTCCGCGTCCAGCCCGAATTCCCGGTGCCGTACCAGCCCGGCCAATACATGAGTGTCGAAGTCCCGCAGCGGCCGAGGCTCTGGCGCTACCTGTCGCCGGCGAACGCGCCGCGCGAGGACGGCGGCATCGAGTTCCACGTGCGCGCCGTCGACGGCGGCTGGGTTTCGCGCGCCATCGTCAGCCACACGCAGCCCGGCGACGTCTGGCGGCTGGGGCCGCCGCTCGGCAGGCTTTCGGTCGACCGGACCGACGGCCGCGGCGTCCTGATGATCGCCGGCGGTACCGGTATCGCGCCGCTGCGCGCCATCCTGGACGACCTCGCGCAGTGGGGCGAAAACCCGAAGGTCCAGCTGTTCTACGGCGGACCGTCGCGTGAGGACCTTTACGACCTCGACGAGCTGCGCGCCCTCGCCGCCACGAACCCGTGGCTCACCGTGACGCCGGTGGTCGAGCACGGCGAAGAGGCGCCCGGCTGCGTGCAGGGCACCCTCGCGGAAGCCGTTACCCAGCAAGGATCCTGGCCGGGGCACCGGGTCCTCGTCGCCGGTTCGCCCGCGATGATCCGCGCGACGGTGTCCCGGATGCTGGTCGCGGGCAGCGCGCTCGACCAGATCGCGTACGACCCCTTCACCATCGACTAGGAATTCCATTCCACAATGGTGGTCAGCCGCGTTACGTGATCCCGTAATCACGGAGAAAACCCACCCGATCGGCCGATCACGCTTTCCTTTACTTAGTGCCAGACGGTGTTGACGGCGCGTATATCGTTTGCTCCGTTCGAGCGGGAAACAACCATTCGTGGATCCTTTCGCGACGTTCGGGCATACAGTCGAGAACCCTCGGGGGAACACGAGCACGATGACATCGGGTCTGGAGAATATGCCCGATCCAACTGGAGAAAATCGTTCACCCATGACTGCCGAAACAGTGAAATACGAGCATCCACCGAGTTCGTCGAGATCTTCACCGATTCCCGTTCCGCCCCTGATCGAGACGCCGTCCGCGGACAAGACCGTCGAGATGGCCAAGCTCATCAGGAAGAGTTTCGCCGCCGTCGAAACGAAGGCCGAAGAGCTGTCCCAGTACTTCTACGGCGTGCTCTTCTCCGTTTCGCCGGACGCGAGGGCGTTGTTCCCGATCAACATGGCCACGCAGCGAAATCGTTTGCTGCGCGCACTCGTCTACGTCGTCCAGATGGTGGACCGGCCCGACGAACTGGCCACGTTCCTCGGGCAACTCGGCCGCGACCACCGGAAGTTCGACGTCCTCGGCCGCCATTACGACGCCGTCGGCGTCGCGCTGATCGCCGCGTTGAAAAGGTTCCTGAAGGACGACTGGACACCGGAGCTGGAAGACGCCTGGGTCACCGCGTACGGCGTCATTTCGAAGAACATGCGCGAGGCCGCGGGCAAGGAAGTCGGGCCGGCGTGGTGGAAGGCGACCGTCATCGAACACCGCGTCGTGTCCCGTGACGTCGCCATCGTCAAGGTACGCACCGATCAGCCGCTCCCGTACCGGGCCGGCGGTTACGTCAGCGTCGAAGTCCCGCAGCGGCCGCGGATGTGGCGGTACTTCTCGCCCGCCACCGCGCCGCACGCCGACGGGACGATGGAGTTCCACGTGCACGCCGTGCGCGGAGGCTGGGTCTCGCGCGCGATCGTCCACCACACCCGGTTCGGCGACGTCTGGCGCCTCGGCCCGTCGCTCGGCGCGCTTTCGGTGAACCACACGGAGAGCCGTCCGCTGCTGATGATCGGCGGCGGCACCGGCGTCGCGCCGCTGCTCGCCCTGCTCGACGACATGTCGCGCTGGAAGCACAACCCGCCGGTGCACCTGTTCTTCGGCGGCCGCCGCCCGGAAGACCTCTACGCCCTCGACGAGCTCCGCGGGCTGACCGTCACCTGCCCTTGGCTGACGGTGACCCCGGTGACCGAGGAAGGCACCATCGCCGGCGGCGACCGCGGCACGCTGGCCACGGCGGTCACGCAGCGCGGTGCCTGGAAGGAGCGCGACGTGTACGTCGCCGGGTCACCGTCGATGATCCGGGCGACGATCGCGAAACTGCTCGCCGCGGGCACGGACCTGGCGCGGATCAAGTACGACCCCTTCACCCTGGACTGAGCCGATGCGTCCTTCGTATTAGGCCGATCGGCTGTTCCACCTGGGCTCGACGCAGCAGTAGGTCAGTGAATCATTGACCGCGGTCACCGGCGGATTTATGGTCTAGACCACATTGCTCCCCCTTACGGGAACACCGTCGTTCCATCCCCCAGGAGCCGGCATGACCGTCAAACGCAAGCTCGTGGCAGCCGCCGCCGGTGCGATCCTCGCCCCGATCGCCATCGTGGCCATCCCGCAGGTGGCCAGCGCCCACGGCTATGTGCTGTCCCCGCCCAGCCGCCAGGCGAACTGCGCCCAGGGCAAGGTTTCCGGCTGCGGTGCCATCGTCTACGAACCGCAGAGCGTCGAAGGCCCCAAGGGGCTCCGCAGCTGCAACGGCGGTCTTCCCGGATTCGCCGAGCTCAACGACGAGTCGAAGCCGTGGCCCGCCGCGTCGGTCGGCAACAGCGTGACCTTCAACTGGAAGTTCACCGCCTACCACCGGACCACGAACTACGAGTACTACATCGGCGGCACCAAGATCGCCGACATCAGCGGGAACAACTCCGCGCCGAAGGACCCGACGTCGCACACGGTGAGCCTGAACGGCTTCAGCGGCCGCCAGAAGGTGCTCGCCATCTGGAACATCGCGGACACGCCGATGGCCTTCTACAGCTGCATCGACCTGCAGATCGGCGGCGGCAACCCGCCCACCACGAGCAACCCGCCGACCACCAGCAACCCGCCTACGACGTCGAACCCCCCGACCAGCACGACCAACCCGCCCACCGGCGGCACCTGGGCGGCCGGCGCGTCCTACTCGGTCGGCAGCACGGTGACCTACGGCGGCGCCACCTACCGGTGCCAGATGGCGCATACGGCGATCCAAGGCTGGGAGCCGCCGAACACCCCGGCCCTGTGGACACGCCAGTGAAGCTGGCCCTCGTTCTCGTCGCCGGTCTCGTGGCCCTCGCGGGCTGCGGGTCCGGCGACGGCTCACCCCCCAACGCCGGCGCCCCGCTCTCCCCGGTCCCCCAGTCGGCGGGCGCGTCGGCGGCGTACAACGACGCCGACGTGATGTTCCTGCAGATGATGATCGCCCACAACGACCAGGGTGTGGAGATCGTCAAGCTGGTGAAGGCCAAGCAGGGGCAGAAGCAGGAGCTGACGAATCTCGCGGCGGCCATCGAGGCGACGCAGCAGACCGAGACCACCGACATGCGGAACTGGCTGAAGGCCTGGGGCAAACCCGAGACGGGCTCGGCGGATCCGCACGCGCACCACCATCACGGTGGCGACGGGCTCACGGACAAGGGACTGCTCGAAGCACTGTCCAAAAAGGATGGTGCGGAGTTCAGCCTCGACTTCGCCGACATCTTCGTCGCGCACCAGCACAACGGGGTCGCGCTGGCGAGGACCGAACTGAAGGACGGCAAGAACCCGGAGGCGAAGGCACTGGCCCAGCGGATCATGGATTCGCGCACCGGCGAGGTCCAGCAGATCCGGACCCTGGTGCCCGGCCAATAACGCGTTCAGTCCTCTGTGCGCGAACGTGTCACTCGCGTGATTGAAGGCGTAACTCGTGAGTTACGCCTTCAATCACGCGAGTTGCGTGCTCAATCACGCGAGTGACACGTTCAATCACGCGGGACCTAAGTACGTTTTTTGGGCTTCCAGACGACCAGGGCCGTCTGCTGCCGCAGGGGGACGAGGTCCTTGCGGTAGGAGGCGTGCACGGCCGCGGCCGTCTGTTCGGCGGCGACATATGCCGCCGTGAGCTCATCGGTCAGTTCGGCGATTCGCGCGCGGAGCGCGTCGACCTGGTTCTCCAGCTCGATGATCCGCTTGATGCCCGCGAGGTTGACACCGTCCTCTTGGGACAGTCGCTGCACTTCGCGCAGCAACGCGATATCCCGCATCGAGTAACGGCGTCCACCACCGGAGGTCCGGCCCGGCGACACGAGACCCTGGCGGTCGTAGGACCGCAGGGTCTGCGCGTGCAGGCCGGAAAGCTGCGCCGCCACCGAAATGACGAACACCGGGGTGTCCTCGTCCGCACCGTGCGGCAGCCCGCCGAACATCGTGCTCACCTGCCTTCGAGAAGTTCGGTGATCTCCGGTCGCGGATCGTGGTCGGCCATGGCCTCCGCGTAGGCCTCCAGCGCTTCACGGGCCTTGTCGTCCAATTTGGCCGGGATGGCCGCCTGCAGGGTGACCAGCAGGTCGCCCTGCGAGCCGTCGCGTTTCGCGATTCCCTTGCCGCGCACCCGGAGCACGCGACCGCTCGCCGTGCCCTGCGGCACCTTCAGCGAGACCTTCCCCTCGAGCGTCGGCACGGTGATCGTGCCGCCGAGGGCCAGTTCCGTGAAGGACACCGGCACGGTGATCGTCAGGTCGAGGTCCTTGCGCCCGAACACCGCGTGCGGAGCGACGTGCACGCGGACGTACAGATCGCCCGGTTGCGCGCCGCCACGGCCCGGTTCGCCCTGGCCCGCCAGCCGGATCCGCTGGTCGTCGGCGACGCCCGGCGGGATCCGCACGGTCAGCGTGCGGGTGCGGGTGCTGATGCCCTCGCCCGCGCATTCCGGGCAGGGGTCGTCGATGAGCGTGCCGCGGCCGCGGCAGTCCCGGCAGGGCTCCGAAAACGCGAACGCGCCCTGGCTCCGGCTGACCAGCCCGCTGCCCTGGCAGGTCGCACACGTCCTCGGGGAGGTCCCCGGCTTCGCGCCGTTGCCGCCACAGGTGGAACAGGTCGCCGGGCTCGACAGCCGCAGCGGCAGGGTCGCGCCCTTGACCGCCTCGGCGAAGTCGATCCGGACGTCGGTCTCCACGTCCGAGCCGCGCTGCGGCCGGTTCGCGGTGGCACCGGCGGCGCCGCGACGGCCGAAGAGCCCGCCGAGGATGTCGCCGAGACCGCCGAAGCCGCCCTGCTGCTGACCCGCCTGGCCGAAGATGTCGCCGACGTCGAAACCGCCGCCGCCACCGCCGGCCCCCGGGAAGCCGAAGCCGCCGGGACCACCGGAGCCGAAGAGGCGGCGGGCCTCGTCGTACTCCTTGCGCTTGGACGTGTCGGAAAGAACGCCGTACGCCTCGGAGACCGCCTTGAACTTCTTCTCGGCCTCCGCGTTGCCCGCGTTGGCGTCGGGGTGGTTCTCCTTGGCCAGCTTGCGATAGGCCTTCTTGATCTCGTCCGCGGTGGCGTCGGAGGAGACGCCCAGCTCACGGTAGAAGTCCTTACCGATCCATTCCCGTGCACTCACCGAACGTCTCCTCCTTTCACGCCGTATCGCCGATCAGCGGTTGTTCTCATCGAAAAGTTCGCCCTCGAGCGGCAGTTCGCCACCGACGGGCGGGTCCACCGGGGCGTCCTGCGCCGACGGCGCGGGAGCCGCGCCCGGCTCGTGGTCGGTGACCCCGACCATCGCCGGGCGCAGCACACGCTCGCCGAAGCGGTAACCGCGGCGCATGACCATGGTGACCGTCGGCTCGGTGACGTCCGGCGACGTGCTGTGCTGGACCGCCTCGTGGACGCTCGGGTCGAAGGGCTCGCCCTCGGCGCCGAACGGCTCGAGGCCCGACCGCTGCAGGCTCCCGACCAGCTTCTCGCCGACCGCCTTGAAGGCGCCCGTCAGATCGCCGTGCTGTTCCGCGCGCTCGATGTCGTCGAGCAGCGGGAGCAGATCGTTGACGACCGACGCCTTCGCGCCGGCGACGACCTGCTCGCGGTCGCGGTCCACGCGCTTGCGGTAGTTGGCGTACTCCGCCTGGAGACGCTGGAGGTCGGCGGTGCGTTCCGCCAGCTCCTTCTCCAGCCCGGTGGCCACCGACACCGAGTCGTCCACAATGGACTCCCCGAGGCCGGGGCCCGCGTGTGCCGCGGGCTCCGGCTCCGTCGGAGCAGCCGGTTCCTCGGCAGGAGCGGCGTGCTTCGGACCTTCCTTGGGTTCGGCCTCCGGGGCGGCCGAGCGGACCTCACCGGTCAGCGGATCGATCCGCCTACGGTCCCGCACGACCACCGGCTCATCCGGGCCCTGGCCCTCGGTTTCGTCGTAGCGTCCCGTCACTTCTTGTCCTTCTCGTCCTCTTCGACGATCTCGGCGTCGACGACGTCGTCGGCCTTGGCCTGCGAACCGGTGCCCGCACCCGCGGTCCCGGCGGCGCCTTCACCGGCGGCGGCGTCGTCGGCGGCGTTGCCCGCCGCGTTGGCGTAGAGCGCGGTGCCCAGCTCCTGCGAAGCGGTGTTCAGCTTCTCGATGGACTCGCGGATCTTCGCCGAGTCGGTGCCCTTGAGCGCCTCGTTGGCCTCGTCGATCGCGGTCTTGACCTTGCCCTTGAGCTCGTCGGGCAGCTTGTCCTCGTTGTCCTTGACGAACTTCTCGGTCTGGTAGACCAGCGTCTCCGCCTGGTTGCGGGTCTCCGCCTCCTCGCGGCGCTGCTTGTCCTCCTCGGCGTGCGCCTCGGCGTCCTTGACCATGCGCTCGATGTCGTCCTTCGGCAGCGCGGAGCCACCGGTGATCGTCATCGACTGCTCCTTGTTCGTGCCGAGGTCCTTCGCGAGGACGTGCACGATGCCGTTGGCGTCGATGTCGAAGGTGACCTCGATCTGCGGCACGCCACGGGGGGCGGGCGGGAGACCGGTCAGCTCGAACATGCCGAGCTTCTTGTTGTGCGCCGCGATCTCGCGCTCACCCTGGAACACCTGGATCTGCACCGAGGGCTGGTTGTCGTCCGCGGTGGAGAAGATCTCCGAACGCTTGGTCGGGATCGTGGTGTTGCGCTCGATGAGCTTGGTGAACACGCCGCCCTTGGTCTCGATGCCCAGCGAAAGCGGGGTCACGTCGAGCAGCAGGACGTCCTTGACCTCACCCTTGAGCACACCGGCCTGCAGCGCAGCGCCGACGGCGACGACCTCGTCCGGGTTGACGCCCTTGTTCGGCTCGCGGCCGCCGGTCAGCTCCTTGACCAGCTCGGACACGGCGGGCATGCGGGTGGAACCACCCACGAGCACGACGTGGTCGATGTCGCCGACGGCGACACCCGCGTCACGGATGACGTTGTTGAACGGCTTGCGGGTGCGCTCGAGCAGGTCCGAGGTGATCTTCTGGAACTCGGCGCGGGAGAGCTGCTCGTCGAGGAACAACGGGTTCTTGTCCGCGTCCACCGTGATGTACGGCAGGTTGATGCTGGCCGAGTTCGAGCTGGAGAGCTCGATCTTCGCCTTCTCGGCGGCCTCACGGATGCGCTGGAGCGCCATCTTGTCCTTGGTGAGGTCGATGCCGTTGGACGACTTGAACTTGTCGACCAGCCAGGTGACGATGCGCTCGTCCCAGTCGTCACCGCCGAGGTGGTTGTCACCGGAGGTCGCACGGACCTCGACGACACCCTCGCCGATCTCCAGCAGCGAGACGTCGAACGTACCGCCACCGAGGTCGAAGACCAGGATGGTCTGTTCCTTCTCGCCCTTGTCGAGGCCGTACGCCAGCGCCGCCGCGGTGGGCTCGTTGACGATGCGGAGCACGTTCAGGCCGGCGATCTGCCCGGCCTCCTTGGTGGCCTGCCGCTGCGCGTCCTCGAAGTAGGCGGGGACGGTGATGACCGCGTCGGTGATGGTCTCGCCCAGGTACGCCTCGGCGTCGCGCTTGAGCTTCATCAGCACGCGGGCGCTGATCTCCTGCGAGGTGTAGGCCTTGCCGTCGATCTCGGTCTTCCAGTCGGTACCGATGTGCCGCTTGACCGACCGGATGGTCCGGTCGACGTTCGTCACGGCCTGGTTCTTCGCCGGCTGGCCGGTCAGCACTTCGCCGTTCTTGGCGAAGGCGACGATGGACGGGGTGGTGCGGGAACCTTCCGAGTTGGCGATGACCGTCGGCTCGCCGCCCTCAAGGACAGCGACGACCGAGTTGGTCGTGCCGAGGTCGATGCCGACCGCTCGCGCCATGGTGTGATCCTCCTGCTAGTTCGTGACCTGCACGTATCGGCCCACCTTGAGTGGGCTCAACGCAAGTTGTATCGGGATGGTGGGGCTTCCGTCAAGCCGGACTTGAGTCACCCTCACTCAACCTTGTATCCGGCTCAACGTGCGGCACGATCGTCTTGTTCCCGGACTACCGGCAGACCGCGCCCGGAGCGGGTGTGACGCCGCTCACCAGGTATTTCACCTCTTGGGTGCGCACGCAGGCCGAGTTGAGCAGCCCCGTGTGCCCGTACCCGGCGTCGACCAGCAACGTCGAGTTCTCGATGTTCCGCGCGAGCCCCTTCGCCCACACCAGCGGCGTCGCCGGATCGTGTTCGCCGCCGACCACGAGGATCGGCGCCGCCCCCTGGACGCGCTGCGGCCGCGGCAGGTACGCCGAAGGCACCGGCCAGCCCGCGCACCCGCTCGCCATGTCCCAGAACTCCGAGTACCGCCAGCCGTGCGGCGAGAGGGTCTTCACCAGTCCCTGCATCGCCCGCATGTCGGCGTAGGAGGTGAACGGCGAGCCGAAGTCGTGACAGCCGATCGCGCGATACGCGCCGTAAGACGGGTCGAGCTGGGAGTACGGCAGCAGTCCGTCCGCGTTCCCCGCCGTCGCGGCCTCGATCGCCTTCGCGAGTTCCGGCCAGAACGCGGGGAGGATGAGGCTGCCGTAGACGCCGGCCGCCATCTCCTCGGCGGTCACGTTCCGCCCGAGTTGTTTCGACGGCACACCCCCGGGCGTCCGCATCAGCGCGTCGTAAGCGGCGAGGGCGTCCTTGCCGCGAAGCGGGCAGTCGGCCGACGTCGTGCACCACCGCGCGAAGTCCTTGAGCGCGCTTTCGGTCGCGATTGCCTCTTCGAGGACCGCCTGCCTGGTCGGCCGCGAATGGTCGACCGCGCCGTCGAGCACCATCGTCCGGACGCGCTTCGGGTACTTCTCCGCGTACACGGCACCGAGTTCGGAACCGTAGGAGACGCCGAGCCAGTTCACCTTCGGCTCGCCGAGGGCGACCCGGATCGCTTCGACGTCGTCCGCGGCCCGCCAAGTGTCCACAGAGGACAATCCGGGTCCTGTCCTCTTCAGACATTCGCTGCCCGAAGCGCGGTTGTGCGCGAGGAGCTTGTCGTATTCGGCGCGGCTCCGCGGGAATCGGCTGATCGCCGGATCGTGCAGCCCCGGCCCGCAGGTGATCGCGGGCCTGCTGTCGCCGACGCCGCGCGGGTCGAACCCGATGACGTCGAACCGCTGCCGCACTTCGGCCATTTCCGGCTGGTCCAGCGCGAAACCGCGGCCGCCGTACTTGAGCACGGTGACGCCGGCCCCGCCCGGCCCGCCCGGATTGGTCAGCAGCGAACCGACGCGGCGCGCGGGCTCGGTCGCGGGCAGTTTCGCCAGCGCGATCGAAAAGCCGTCGCTCACCGGCAGGCTCGCGCATTCCAGCGTCGGCGCGTACTCGGTCGCGCACGGCTTCCAGTCGATCCCGGGCGCGGCGGACGCGGGCAGCGCGGAAAGCGGCAGCAGGGTCAGCGCGGTGATCGCGGCGAGCGTCTTCATACGGGCTTCACCGTGATCGAGCCGGTGCCGGACTGGAGGTCCAGGACGTTCGCCGAAGCCTGGTCCTGCCGCACACCACCCGTCTCGACCTTGCCGACCTCCGTCTTCGCGCGGACCTGGTACGCGCCGTCGGGGACGGACACGACGACCTTGCCGACCTCCGCGTTCGCGGTGACCGCGCCGGGCTTCGCGAGACCGACCTCGATGTCACCGGTGCCGGTGCGCAGGTTGACGGGCCCGGACGTGCTCAGCACCTTGAGATCGCCGACGTCACCCTTCAGGTCGACCGCGGCCGCCCGGGCGAGCGTGATCTTGCCGGTGCCGATGGTCCCGGAGATCGCCAGCTCGCGCGGCACCACGACGTCGTAGTCCACGCCGCACTGCTGACAGCCGCCGAGGACCAGCGTGCCGTTCTCGACACTGTAGGTCTTGCCGGGATTCTTGCCGGTGTACGTCACTTCGCGGCGCAGCGAGACGGGCGCGCCGTCCTCCACCCGGAGCGTGACCGCGCCGACCGGGACGTCCACCCGGATCGCGGTGACCTGTTCGGTGACGGGCGCGCCGTCACTCAGCTTCTGGTTGCTTTCGCCTGTGCAGCCGACGATCCCGAAGGCGGTCAGCGCGCCGAGAGCGAGCGCGCCGAGGACGCGCTTCTCCTTGTTCCCCATGAGAAAGTGTTCCCCCGATAAAGTCCGTCAGGCCGCTTTGACCTTGACGCTTCCGCTGTCGGTGTTGAGATCGAGCTTGTGCTGTGCCGAACCGGACTGGTTCACGTCGATGTCGCGGCTGCCGCTGCCGGTGGTGCCGGTGACGTTGTAGTCGCCCGCCGGGACGGTGACCTCGACCGAACCGCTGTCGGTCTGCGCGGTGACGTCGGCGCCCTTGACCAGCTGGAGTTCGATGCGGCCACTGTCGGTGCGGGCCTCGACGTTGCCGCCGAGCCGTTCCCCCTTGATGGCGCCGGACGACGCCTGCACCGTGACGGCCTGGCCGATGTTCGCCAGCTCGACGCGGCCCGCGTCGGACCGCACCTTCACGGTGCCCGGCACGTCGCTGACGGAAACGGCGCCGGAATCGACCGTGACGTCCACAGTGGACACTCCGGCGATGTCGATCGCCCCCGAGTCGAGGGTGCCCGTGACCGGGACGCCCGCCGGGACCACCACGTCGTAGCGGACCTCGCAGCTGCTGCCGCAGTCGCCGAGGACCAGGGTGTCGCCTTCCACACGGAACGAATCGCCCGGCTTGTCCCAGCGGTACTCGAACTCCTGGTGCACCCGGACCGGCCCCTCGCCGGTGCGGACCTTGACCCGGCCCTCGTCGTTTTCGATGCGCACACTGCGGATCGGCTGGGTGACCTCCGAGGTGGCCTCCGCGTCGGACGGCCACCACCAGCCGAGGCCGGTGAGGACACCGACGCCGATCAGGGCGATGCCTCCGATCGCGAGGAGTGGGCGCGCCATGGTCTTGAGTCCCTCCAGAGCAGTTTTCGTGTAGCTCGACGCTAAGGGCAGCGCGGCGGGTTGGACATAGGGGTAACCCCCGGATTCGTCCCTGATCCCGCACCGGGGTCGCCGGGGCCATAACCTGGCTCCGTCATCTGTTCGACGATCAGGAGGACGCATGCCGCAGGCACCCGATCCGTACGACTTCCTGCCCGATCTGCCTGCCTTCACCTTGAGCAGCACCGACATCGAGGAAGGCGGCTTCCTGCCGACGCCCCAGCTCTCCGGGATCTTCGGCGCGGGCGGCGAGGACCGTTCCCCGCAACTGTCGTGGGAGGGCTTCCCCGAGGGGACCAAGAGCTTCGCCGTGACCTGCTTCGACCCCGACGCCCCGACGGCGAGCGGGTTCTGGCACTGGGCGGTCTTCAACATCCCCGCGTCGGTCACAGCACTGGCCGCGAACGCGGGCGACGAAGCGGGCTCCGGCCTGCCGGAGGGCGCTGTGACCCTGAAGGGAGACGGAGGCGTGAAGCAGTTCCTCGGCGCCGCCCCGCCGCCCGGACACGGGCCGCACCGGTACATCTTCACGGTGCACGCCGTCGACGTCGAAAAGCTGGAAGTCGGCGAAGACGCCACGCCTGCCTTCCTCGGCTTCAACCTCTTCGGCCACGCCATCGCCCGGGCGTCGCTCACGGCCCTGCACGAGAACAAGGGCTGAAGGACGCTTTCCCCGCATGGCACGCGGTGAAGGACGCTTTCACCACGTCTCATGCGGGGAAGGGCCCCTTCAGCCCTCGCTAGCCCGGCTCCGCTCCATGTACTGCCCCTCGGGCGGGTCACCGAAGCCGAACTGCCGGTACAAACCGTGCGCGTCGGCGGTGTGCAGCATCCACCGGAACTCCGCACCCGGCCCGTTGTCGATCATCTCCCGGACCAGTTCCTTGCCGAGCCCCGCGCCGCGCGCCTCGTCGACGATGAAGACGTCCGCGAGGTACGCGCTGCCGACGGTGTCCGAGAACGCCCGCGCGAACCCGACCAGCCGTCCGCTCGAAGTCTCGTACGCGCCGACGACCCGCCACGCGTTCCTGAAGACCTTCTCGACCAGCTCGCGGTCTCGCCATTTGCCCCAGTAGACCTCTGTGGACAGGTACTTCCACACCACGTCGAGGTCCATCCGTGCCGGGTCGTCATCCAGTTCGTATGCGCCGACAGTCCTCATGATCCGAACGCTACCCAGCAGGTCAACGAGGTTTCAGCAGGTAGTCCACCACGGGCCGCAGCTCCTCCGCGGACGGCGGTTCGTCGTCGATGAGGCCCTGGATCAGCAGCCCGTCGATCCCGGCGAGGAAGACCCGGAACGCGACCTCGTCGTCGTGCCGGACCATCGAGGTGAGCACGTCCAGCCAGCGCCGGGCGGCGGGCCGCAGCTCGGGTTTGCGCGCGGCCAGCAGGTACAGCTCGTACTCCGCCATCGTCCGCCCGCGCCGCGGGCCCAGCGCCTCCGCGAGCAGGCCGGCGACCTCTTCAGCACCGCGGCTGCCCCGGGAGCGGGCGCGGTCGATCATCCAGTAGACCTCGGTCGCCATATCCCTCGCGCACGAGATGAGGGTGGCGATCAGCAGGTCGTCGAGGCTGGAGAAGTGATAGGTGGTCGACGCCGTCGGCACGCCCGCCTCGGCGGCGACCGTCCGGTGCGTGACACCGGCGACGCCGTCGCGTTCGATCACCCGCAGCGCGGCCGCGATGATCTCCTCGCGCCGCTTCTCGCCCCTGGCCTTCCGGCCGTCGACCTGGATCTTCACTTAGTGCGCGCCTCCTGCCTCGATCAACACGACACCGCCGATCACCAGTACCAGCCCGGCGATCACGGACAGGTTGACCGGCTCCTTGAAGAACACGATGCCGACGGCCGCCACCAGCGCGACCCCGGCCGCGGCCCAGATCGCGTAGGCGATGCTCACCGGCACGCCCGCCTTCAGCACGTACGCGAGCGCGACGAACGCGACGGCGTACCCGACGACCACGACGATCGACGGGCCCACCTTGCTGAAGCCCTCGGAAAGTTTCAACGACACCGTCGCGGATACCTCAGCGGCGATGGCCAAAGCGAGGAGAAGGTACGCACCCATGTCACAAAAACTACCTGGACGATCGTCTTAAAACCAAGAGAGGCGTACACCACATCGGTGGGACTTGGGCGCGGTCAGTGGGTTACCCATCAGTAAGAAGCATTAGTCTGCCCGAACCACCACAGCTTCATTCGGACGAAAGGCACCCGACGATGGGCGCTGTACAGCTGACGCTCGGCGGGATCGCGGTCCTGCTCGGCGTCGTCGCCTGGGGAATGTTCTTCGCGACCATCGCCCGCTTCGTGCGGGTGATCCGCCTCGGCCAGCCCGACGCGACCCGCAACGGCCCGTTCATCCCGCGCATGAAGACCCTGATCAAGGAATTCGCCGCGCACACCCGGATGAACAAGGTCAAGAGCGTCGGCCCGGCGCACTGGCTGGTCATGTGGGGCTTCCTGATCGGGTCCCTCGCCCTGTTCGAAGCGTACGGCGAGGTCTTCGTCCCGACCTGGGGCTGGCCCATCCTCGACGACTGGTCGCTGTTCCAGCTGCTCATGGAGCTGCTCGGGGTCGGCACGATCGTCGGCATCCTGGTGCTGATCTGGGTCCGCCAGAAGAACCACCCGCGCCGCGCCGACCGGCAGTCCCGTTTCCAGGGCTCCAACTTCAAGTGGGCGTACTTCATCGAGGCCGTCGTGCTCATCGAGGGCATCGGCATCATCGGCGTCCGCGCCGCGAAGTCCGCGCTGAACGTCCACGAAACCCCGATCTGGGCCGCGTTCGTCTCGCACCCGATCGGCGAGCTGCTGCCCGCCAGCCCGGACCTGGTGTCGGTGTTCGCGTTCGTCAAGCTGATGAGCGCCACGATCTGGCTGATCGTCATCGCCCGCACGATGACCATGGGCATCGCCTGGCACCGCTTCAGCGCCTTCTTCAACATCTACTTCAAGCGCGAGGACGACGGCGGCGTCGCTCTGGGCGCGCTCAAGCCGATGATGAGCAACGGCAAGGTGCTCGACCTCGAAGAGGCGGACCCGGACGAGGACACCTTCGGCGTCGGCAAGATCGAGGACTTCAGCTGGAAGGGCTGGCTGGACTTCTCCACCTGCACCGAATGCGGCCGCTGCCAGTCGCAGTGCCCCGCGTGGAACACCGGCAAGCCGCTTTCGCCGAAGCTGCTCATCACGCAGCTTCGCGACCATGCCTACGCGAAGGCGCCGTACCTGCTCGCGGGCGGCAAGCGCGACATGGCGGGTGACGAGGTCGGTCTGTCCGGCGACAACATGTACGCGGGTATCGACGTCCTCGCGATCGCGGAGTCCCAGAAGGCCCTCATCGGCGACGACGGCGGTGTGATCGATCCCGAGGTGCTGTGGTCCTGCACCTCCTGCGGCGCGTGCGTCGAGCAGTGCCCGGTGGACATCGAGCACGTCGACCACATCGTCGACATGCGCCGCTACCAGGTGATGATCGAGTCCGCGTTCCCCAGCGAGCTCAACGGGATGTTCAAGAACCTGGAGAACAAGGGCAACCCGTGGGGCCAGAACGCCAAGGACCGGCTCGCCTGGACCGAGGACCTGGACTTCGAGGTGCCGGTGTTCGACGGCGACCTCGGCGACACCGAGTACCTCTTCTGGGTCGGCTGCGCCGGCGCGTTCGAGGACCGCGCGAAGAAGACCACGCGTGCCGTCGCGGAGCTGCTGCACATCGCCGGCGTCAAGTACACCGTGCTCGGCTCGGAGGAGTCCTGCACCGGTGACCCGGCCCGCCGCGCGGGCAACGAGTTCCTGTTCCAGATGCTGGCGCAGCAGAACGTCGAGATCCTGAACTCGGTGTTCGAGGGCCGGGAACGCAAGGCGCGCAAGGTCGTGGTCACCTGTGCCCACTGCTTCAACACCCTCGCGAACGAGTACCCGGAGCTGGGCGGCCAGTTCGACGTCGTGCACCACACGCAGCTGCTCAACCGCCTGGTGCGGGAGAAGCACCTGACCCCGGTGGCCCCGGTCGCCGAGGACGTCACCTACCACGACCCGTGCTACCTGGGCCGCCACAACAAGGTCTACGACGCTCCGCGTGAGCTTGTCGGCGCTTCGGGCGCGCAGCTGCGCGAAATGCCGCGGCACGGCGACCGCTCGATGTGCTGTGGCGCCGGCGGCGCGCGGATGTGGATGGAAGAGAAGATCGGCAAGCGCATCAACGTCGAACGCGTCGACGAGGCGCTCGGCACCGCCCCGTCCAAGATCGCGACCGGCTGCCCGTTCTGCCGCGTGATGCTCACCGACGGCGTCACGGCGCGCCAGAGCGACGGGCAGGCGAGCGAGAAGGTCGAGGTCGTCGACGTCGCCCAGCTGCTGCTGACCGCCGTCAAGCGGAAGCCGGAGCCGCAACTGGTCCCGGCGGGAGCGCCCTCTTTGGACTCCGTCTCGGACGCCGAACTCGACGGAAAGGCCGACGTGCCCACCGACGAAACGGCCACCGGAACCCCGCTGCCGGAGGAAGACAAGTAGAACGTCACAACCGGAGGGGACATTCTCTCGCACATAATGCGAGAGAATGTCCCCTCTTGTTTTATGGCGTACGGACCATTCGGTCCCGTTACCCGTTCGGCGGTACACCGTGGCGATAGGCTGCAGCGGATCCGGAAAAGGGGCGAGGAAATCGATGGGCAACCGGCACGAACTCCGCTCGGTCAAGGAACACCGGCTCGCACTGCCGGGATCGCCGACCGTTCGCCCGCCCGCCCGCGTCCCTTCGTCCGCGGCATTCGCCGGGATGGCCCAGGAAGCGACCATCCCCAGCATCCCGGCCGCCCGGCGGCCGCCGCGGCAGGAACGTCGTCGCACGCGCGTCCGCCCGTACGTCCGCACGGGCGGACGCACCCAGTCCAAACGGAACTTCGCGATCGAAGCGATGATTTCCGTCCGGAACGACGCACCGTGGAACGCGCCGGGGTTCAGCGTCGAATTCCATTCCGTGAGAAATCTCTGCCGACGGCCGACTTCCGTCGCCGAAGTAGCGGCGTCACTATGCGTTCCACTCGGCGTTGCAAAGGTCCTTTTGGGTGATATGGCCGAACTCGGTTTGGTCACCGTTCATGAAACACAGGCTGAATTCGACGGCCATCCGGCACTCGCCTTGATGGAACGTGTCCTGCAGGGATTGCGTCGCCTGTGAGATCACCGCACTCGCACTACGCTACGCGAGGTGAGTGAAGAATCCGGTGACGAAAGCACGCTGACCGTGGTGCTGGCGGGTGGGGTCAACCTCGCCATCGCCGTGCTGAAACTGATCGCCGGGATCATCACCGGCTCCGGCGCGATGCTGTCGGAGGCCGCGCACTCCGTGGCCGACACGATCACCGAAGTACTCCTGCTGACCGCGCTGAAACGGTCGGACCGTCCCGCCGACCGCGTCCATCCCTTCGGCTACGGCAAGGAGCGGTACTTCTGGTCACTGCTCGCGGCCGTGTCGATCTTCGCCTCCGGCGCGATGTTCGCGCTCTACGAAGGCTTCTCGACGGTCTTCGGCGAGGAGACCGAGCAGACCGATCCGATCGTCGGCTACGTCGTCCTCGCGATCGCGTTCGCCCTCGAATCCGTCTCGTGGTTCCAGGCCGTGCGGCAGGTGCGGCGCGACGCCGCGGAGTCGGGCCAGAAGGTGTCGGTCTATCTGCGGATGATCGACGACCCGGCCCCGAAGACCGTGCTGTTCGAGGACTCGGCCGCGTTGATCGGCCTGCTGCTCGCGTTCGCCGGGATCGGGCTGCACCAGCTCACCGGATCCCACGTCTGGGACGGCGCGGCGTCTATCGCGATCGGTGTCCTGCTCGCGCTGGTCGCCTACATGCTCGGGCGCACCAACCGCGGCCTGCTGATCGGCAGGCAGGCCGATCCCAGGCTGGTGCGCGGGGTGCGGGACCACCTGTTGGGCGCGCCCGAGATCGAGGCCGTCGTCGATCTGCAGACCATGCTGATGGGCACCGATCAGGTGCTCGTGTGCGCCCGCGTCGACTTCGACGATTCCCTCGGCGCCGCGGAGGTCGAACGCGCCTGCGTCCGGATGGCGACCGAGCTGACGCGGACCTTCGGCGACGTCACCGAGGTGTTCATCGAACCCGTCCCGCGCACGGACGCCGAACTGCGCGCGGCCGTGCTGGCGCGCTACGGCGACTGGGGCAAGGGTCAGTAGCCGAAGTTCTGCGTCCAGTACATGCCCTTGGTGTTGACGCCGACACCGATCTTCTTCAGCTTGCAGTTGAGGATGTTCGCGCGGTGCCCCGCGGAGTTCATCCAGGCGTCCATCACCTTGGCGGCGTTCGACTGCCCCTTGGCGATGTTCTCGGCGCCGGGCTTGTCGTAGCCGGCGGCGCGGATGCGCTGGTCGAACGTGACGCCTTCCGGTGTCGTATGCGAGAAGTAGTTGCGGGCCGACATGTCGTCGCTGTGGCCCTGCGCGGCGGCGGCGAGATGCGACTCGTTGCTCACCGGCGAGCAGCCGGCGTCGGCGCGCTCGGCGTTGACGAGGTCGATGACCTGTCCGGCGAGTGAGCTGTCCTGCGAACGCGGCGGCACCGGCGCCTTGCTCGGAGTGGGCTTGGGCGCCTCGGAGGTCTGAGCGGGCGGCTCGGCCGCGGCGGAGGACGAACTCGGCGGCGCGGAGGAAGACGTGGGGGCAGCGGAAGACGACGTCGGCGCGGGCGAGCCGGCCGCGGGGCCACCAGGGGCCGGGGCGGACGTCTGACCGAAGTAAGAGGGAGGCTTCGCGAGGGCGTCGCCGGGCCTGCCCTTGGTGTCGGGAACACTCAGTGACAGATTACTCAGCGCAGTACCCTGGAACCGATCGGTCACCATCAGGTAGCTCGCACTGGCGATCACCCCGCCCAGCAGGACGCTGAGCGTGACCAGCAGTAACCGGCTTCGTGTTCTATTGGGGGACACGGGGCCGAAAACTATCACGAACTGGTTACGGCAATACCCCCGAAAGTAGTAATAACGGTCAGCGGTCGCCCTGCGTGATCATTTGGGTCGACTCGTGGGTGATCGCGGTGGCGTCGGCCAAGAACTTGAGCACCGCCTCCAGCTCGCTGTCCGCGTACTTCTCGCAGGCCTCGCGGACCGATTTCACCAGGTGGTCCCACAACGGCGCGGCCGAGGCCATCGCCGCCCCGTCGATCTCGATGAGCACCTTGCGCCGATCCTCGGGATGCGGCTTCCGCGTGACGATCCCCTTGCTCTCGAGCCTGTCGATGAGCGCGGTGATCGACGCCGGCGCGAGCCCCGCGAGCCGCGAGAGCGCCTTCGGCGTCTGCGGCCCGAAGCGGGCGAGGTAGTCGGTCACCTTGCTTTCGACCACCGAAAGGCCGCGCTGCTCGGCGATCGCGGTGTGGAACATGACCGTCTCCGTCGACAGCGCCCGCGATCCGCCGAGGACTCGTTCGACCAGTTCAGCTCGCTCGCTTGACACGCCGACCAGCCTAGCGGAGTCTTTAGTTCGACAGAACGAATTAGTTTCTAAGATATTCGATGGGGTGAACGACATGGCGAAGGTACTGATCGCCGGCGGGGGTATCGCGGGCACGATCACGGCGATCGCACTGCACGAGACGGGCCACGAGCCCGTGATCCACGAGGCGTACGACCGGACCGCGGAAGGGGTCGGCGCGTTCCTGACCCTCGCGGTGAACGGTCTCGACGCGCTGGGACCGCTGGGCCTGAAAAGCCTGGTCAAAGACCTGGGCTTCGACACGCCGCGGATCAAGATGCGGCTGGGCGGCGGCCGCGAACTGGCCGACCTCGCGCTCGGCGGACAGCTTGAGGACGGCACCGTGAGCCAGACCGTGCTGCGCTCAGACCTGTACATCGGGCTTCGCGACGAAGCCGTCAGACGCGGCATCGAGATCCGCTACGGCAAGCGTCTGGCCGACGCACAAGAGACCACTTCGGGCGTACTCGCGACCTTCGAGGACGGCTCATCGGCCGAGGGCGACCTGCTGATCGGCGCGGACGGGCTCCGCTCGCGGGTGCGGACGATCATCGACCCGCGGGCGCCGTCACCGCGCTACGTGCCCCTGCTGAACACCGGCGGGATGGCCGAAGGGCTGCGGCTGGACGACGAACCCGGCGTCATGCACATGACGTTCGGCAAGCGGCTGTTCTTCGCGCACGTCGTCCATCCGGACGGCGGCGTCTGGTGGTTCGCGAACGTCCCCCGCAAGCATGAGCCGTCGCCGGCCGACCTCGCCGAGATGACCACCTGGCGAGAGGACCTGATCCGGCAGCTGGCGGTGGACCGCACCCCGGCCGTCGAGATCGTGCGCGCGACGCGGGAGATCTACCGGCCGTGGGCGACATACGACTTCCCGAGCGTGCCGACCTGGCGGACGGATCGGATGGTCATCATCGGCGACGCCGCCCACGCGCCCTCACCGGCGGCGGGACAAGGTGCCGCGATGGCCATCGAGGACGCCGTCACGCTGGCGCGATGCCTGCGTGACGTGCCCTCGATCCCCCAGGCGCTCGCCACCTACGAGGGACTGCGACGCGAGCGCGTCGAGGCCGTCGTCGAGCGCGGCAAGCGCAACGGCGACGCGAAAGCGGTCGGCCCCGTCGGACGGGTGATCCGGGACTTCTTCCTCACTCGGGCGTTCAAGAACCCGCCGGAGGAGGATCCGAACGCCTTCATGTGGCGGCACCGGATCGAGTGGGAGGCTCCGGTGAGCTAAGGGCCGATGTCTCCCCAAGGGCGCTCAGCGCCCGACGGAGACTTCAGCGTCGAGCGCCCGTTCTTGGGCCGGAGGCCCACGGAAACACGATGAAGGGGCGCTTTCGCACCCGACTGAGCCAGGTATGCGGCGTCGCCCCTTCGGCGGGTTTCCGTCAGCGCTCGACCAACGTCACCGCCAGGTGTCCACGCGGTGGAAGTTCTTGTACGCGCGGCTCGGGGTCGGCCCCCGCTGGCCCTGGTAGCGCGAACCGGCCTCGTTCGAGCCGTACGGGAACTCCGCCGCGCTGGACAGGCGGAAGATGCAGAGCTGACCGATCTTCATGCCCGGCCAGAGCGTGATCGGCAGGTTGGCGACGTTCGACAGCTCCAGCGTGATGTGTCCGGAGAAGCCGGGGTCGATGAAGCCCGCGGTGGAGTGTGTGAGCAGCCCGAGGCGACCGAGGGAGGACTTGCCCTCCAGGCGGCCGGCGAGGTCGTCGGCGAGCGTGACGGTCTCGTAGGTGGAGCCGAGGACGAACTCGCCCGGGTGGAGGACGAAGGGGTCTTCGCCCTCCTTCTCGACCAGCGAGGTCAGCTCGTCCTGCTGGAGCTGCGGGTCGATATGCGTGTACTTGCTGTTGTCGAACACGCGGAAGTAGCGGTCGAGTCGCACGTCGATGCTCGACGGCTGGACCATCGTCGGGTCGAACGGGTCGACGCCGAGACGGCCGGCGTCGAGCTCTTTACGGAGGTCACGGTCGCTGAGGAGCACGCGATCAGCGTAGTCAAGCGGCCTTCATGTGCCTGCCGTAGGTCGGGTCGAGCCCGAACACCTTGGTGACCTGCCGGAGATAGTGCCGCCGTCCGGCGGCGCCGATCAGCTCCTGGAGCGCTGTCGCGCCGGGCACCACCCGCCGGACCGTCTCGGCGGCGAAGTTGACGCCCGCCACTGCGACCACGGCCGCCTGCGCGAGCGGATCGTCGGGCAGCTCCAGGAAGTCGGCGTTGGTCTTGCCCAGCAGGAGTCTGCTGATCGCCCCGTGCCCCGCGACCGACACATGCGAAAGGACCTTGCCGACCGCGCCCCGGCCCTCGCCGATCGCGGCGTGGGACTTCATGAGCGCGGCGGCGAGCCGTTTGGAATCGTCGTCGGGGATGAACTCGGTGGTGGCGAGCAGCCACAGCAGACGCCAGGCGTCGTCCTCGCCGGCGGGCAGGAGTTCCTCGTCGACGCCCATCAGCCAGCCGACGTAACGCCAAAGGTGCAGGATGTCGGCGCGCTCGCGGGCGCTGTAGCGGAGCCCGAGCAGTTGCGTGCCGAAGACGTAGACGAGCGAGAAGAGCAGGAGCGTGCCCGCGGTCTGGACCTGGTTGACCGGCTTGTCCCAAGCGGCGTAATCCCAGTCCTTGCGGCGGTTCATGGCCGCGCGGACATGGGCGTGCACGATCCGCACCCGCAACGCGGACTCGTACCCGCGCCCGCCGGGCACCAGCGCTCCGGGCGTCGTCACGTGGATCCACCACGTCGCCGTCTCGACGAGCCGCCGCGCCGCCTTGTACTCGATCTCGCCGGTGCCGACGAGCGCCTTCGTGGCGCGCGACGCGAGATAGCCGCCCATCAGCGAGACGTCGCCGAGCGGAAACAGGCCGAGCAACCCGGCACGCGTGATCGCCCGCGCTCCGCTGTCAAGGCGGTCCGGGTCGACCCAGTACGGCGTCGCCTCGACATCGCGGAAGAAGGCTTCGAGTTCCTCCGGCGGACTCTCGACGCTGTCGATGCCTTGCCGCAGCGCCTGTTCGAACTGGCCTTGGGCGCCTTTTCTCAGTAGCGGCACCAACACGTCGGCCGCCGGATCCTCCCGCTGCGCGAATCGCCGCAACCGGGCCACCTGGCGCTCGTCGCCCCTGATGTCGCCCTCGATGAACAACCTCGACGCGACTCGGAACCCACCTTGACGGAACAGTTCGGGATCAGGCAGCCGCTCGCCCATCCGGATCACCTCCGAGGTCGACAACAAGTGTTGTCACTTTCGCGGGCGACGTCAAGGATGGGGTGGGGCTTGGCAAGGGGAGATCCGGACCATGTATGCTGGCGGCGCACTGCGGATGTAGTTCAATGGTAGAACATCAGCTTCCCAAGCTGAATACGCGGGTTCGATTCCCGTCATCCGCTCTCACGCGAAAGCCCCAGGTCAGTGGATGTCCACTTTGGACCTGGGGCTTTCGCTTTGGTAGATCATTCTCCGAGCTGGGCCATTAATGGGCCATTAGCCGACCGGAACCGGCTGACCGCTCAGGCCGTCGTCATCGTCGTCCGTGCCGCCAGTACGGTGCTTGTCGACGAGCTTCGACAGCCTGTCGGCGATCCGTTCGTCAGCGTCGCTGGTCGCCCGCTGATAGATGAGCGCCGCCCGCATGTCGTCATGCCCCATCCGCGCCATGAGGTCCTTGGTCGACGTGCCCACCTTCGACGCCCAGATGTTCCCCGCGTGCCGGAGGTCATGGAAGTGCAGACCCTTGAGCCCCATCTTCGTCACGACCTCCGTCCACTTGGTCCGCTGACTGAAGTTCGGCCGACGCACCGGGTTACCTGCACGCTCACCGGTGAACAGGAACGCATCGTGCTCCGGCTTCACGAACACGTCGAGGTGCTTCACGACGTCCCGCCGGATCGCCGCCGGAACGATCAGCGTCCGCACTCCTGCCCGCGACTTCGGTGGACCGACGATCAGCCCCCGCCCCGGAACCTCGACCAGCGCTCGCGAGATCCGGACCCAGCTCCCATCCTCCGCGACGTCGCACCGCCGCAGCGCCGACACCTCACCCCAACGGAGCGACGCAAACGCGGCCAACAGCACGAGCGCCCGGAACCGCTCCGGCATCCGCCCAGCCAGATCGAATACCTGTGGAACGGTCAGGATCGGCCGCTCCGCCGGGTTCTCCCTGTCGGCACCCCGCACCCGGCAGGGGTTGCGCTGCAAGATCTTGTCTTCGTCGACCGCCGTAGTGAGGATCGCCCGGAGCAGCCTGTATGCCTTGGCAGTGACCGACTCCGACACTCCCGCCGCCAGCCGATCCGCGCGCCATTGCCGAACGATCGCCGTCGATAACTTGCCCAGTTCGACGCCGCCAAGATCCGCTTCGATGTGCTTCCTCAGAAGCCAGCGGTACAACTCGACCGTACGAGGACGCAAGCCGGGTCGCTGTGTAATCCACTGGTCCGCGTAGTGCCCGAGCGTGACCTTCGCCTTCTCAGGGTCGATCCACTCACCCTGGATGATCTGCGTTTCCGTCACCGACAACCACTGTTCGGCCGCGCGCTTGCTGGCGAACATGGTGGGAGCGTTCCGCATTTGGCCGTCCGGCCCTGAATAACGCGCCTGCCACTTCCCCGACGCGCGCTGCCGGACGTTGCCGAAGCCGCGCCGCCCGCGCTTCTTCGCCATGTCAGGCCGCCCTTCCGAGGTCCCGAATCACCGATGCCCGCGTGATCGGTTCGACCCGACCGGCCTGGATGAACTCCTCAAGATCAGCGACGGCGAACCGCACATGTACGCCGACCTTGTGGAACGCCACGCGCCGCTCAGCGATCAAGCGCCGCACGAACCGGACGCGCGTGTTCAGATACGCCGCCGCTTCTTCGACGGTCAGATAGTTCTTTTCCACGTTCGCCTCCCCAGTTCCTAGGCCGCCAGCGGAGTTGCCGAAAGATCGGGCGGGCTCTGTGCGGCAAGCAGTGCCTTGTCGTACTCGGCTTTCCAGGTGATCCGTTCCGAGATCGCGTGCATCACCAGGTGGTCCCGAGGCGGCACGGACGGGTCGCCGGAGTCGACCTTGCGCCAGACCAGCCGAGCCGGATCGGGTGCGGGTTTCTCGATACCCACGGCCGCCAGCGCCTCCAGGACGAACGCCTTCCGGTCCGCCTTGTGGTCGACGAGCGTCTTCCCGGACCACTTGCGCGAGACCAGCACCCGACGCCCGGACAGGCCGAGCGTGGTCCGCCGATGAGCCCGTCCCTTGCAGTGCCCCGGAGTGGTCTTTCCGTTGGCTCCCTTGGGGTTGATGCCGTAGAGCAGCCACACCGCGCACCGAGGAGAGCAGGGCGTCACCGACAGTTCCGCGTGCAACCGGTCGTGGTGATCCTTCTGCCGCGCGGTGTCGGCTTCCACGACTTCGCCCGTGGATTTGGTGAGGTACTTCGTGAGATAGCCGATGTGCCGTCCGGCTTCCTCCGTCCCGCCGAGGATGCCCTTGGAGTGGACCTGTCGCCCGAAGGTGACCACGTGGGCCGGGTCTTCCACGGCTTCTATCGCGTCGTCCCAGTCGGTCAGTGGTGCGCGGGTGTCCGGGTCGACGAACACCCGGCGGTCGCCGTCCCAGAGCGGCATCCGATCGACGTAGACGGCATGGTCATGGTTGGGCCACCAGACCTGGTGATAGGTCGCTTCGGTGACTTGGCGGATCACGTCGTGCGGCACTGAACCTCGAATTGCCGCGTGGAGGTGCGGAGCCGCCCGGCGTTGAGGCTCCACGGTCGCGAAGTACTGCGCGTCCCAGCCGACGACCCGCCGGAGGTTCTGCCACCACCGGTCCACCAGCGCGGAGAAGTGCACCGCGTCCCGAGCCGCCCGCCGGTAGTCATAAGTCGACGGATCGACCGGGGAACCGTCCGACCGAACCGGACCGTAGGTGTCGCAGGTGAGCGTGACGAACATCGACGGCCGAAACCGTCCCGCGTACTCCCGGCCCACGGTGGTCTTGGCGACCTTGCGCCGAGGCAGGTTCGGCGCGTCCTGCCGCCGCTTGGTCGAGCGCTTCACCGCCCGCTTCGTCGGCAGGTCGATCGACGGAAGACGGCCCCGCATCCCGAGTTGCCGAAGTTCGTCGTCGACTCCTTGGATCTCCTCCCGCAGCTCATCGGCCTCGGCCTGGTCGCTCACTTCACGGTAGGCCGCCACCAGATCAGCCCGGAAGGCCAGTAGCTCCGTCTGGACCTCAGTCGGTTGCTCTGCGGTGAAGTCGGGTTCTTCGGTCATGTGCCAGCCTTCGCGGCACTGGACCTGTCGCAGTGCTTTCGCCTTGCGGGCGCAGGGCAGGCAGACCGATTCGACGGTCGAGCCGCAAGGAACGGGGACGTAGCGGAGTTCGCCGGTGTCGGTGTCGCCGACTTCCATCGTGAACGGCCGGACGCACACGCCGTACTTCTCAGCGGTCGCCTTGACCACGTCGGAGGCGAGGGGTTCGCGCATCCGAGCGGCCCGCGTTTTGGCCGGCATGGTCACCGCGGATTCCTGGGTGCTCATCAGGCGGCCACCTCCCCAGGCGTACTCCACTGCCGCAGCACGAACACCGGCATCTCCTGCCGTATCCCCGCAGGCAGGTCCGGGAAGGTCACTTCGTCGAACCGGACTCCGCCGTAGACCACGACCGGGATGCCGCAGGGAGTCCGGCCCTGTACTTCCAGGTGCACACGGCCGCCATGGGGAACCCGCCAGATCGAGGCGGTCACGTTCTCTAGCGAATCCGCCCAGACGACCAGGCCCCGCGCCGCGTCCGTCAGACGGTCGGTGTCGAGCTGGACAGACACCGGGTCCGGACCAATCCCAACGCGCACGGACGCAACCGGCGGAAAGGCATAGGAGTCGAGGTGATCGCGGATCGCATCGAGGAACACCGAAACGCGATTCACGCCGCCACCCCCTCGGGACCGCGACGGGTGGCCAGGTCGACGACATGAGCACCGCCGTTGGTCACGTAGGTCTCCAGTGCCTTGACCGTCTCGTCCGGGACCCAGCCCGCGCGGACCCGCAGCGGTTCGCGGATGCCTTCGCCCCAGATGTAGCCGACGCCCGCAGCCGACTCCTCGATCCGGTTAGCCCACGCCCCACGTTCGTAAGCGCCGTCGCCCAGGACCATCCCGACGTGCGTTTTCGAGGTGACGCGCAGGCACACCCGCCGGGGGAACAGCTCTCGAACCGGAACGGTGTCCTTCGTCGGCTCTTGGACGTATCCGCGCACCGTGTAGCCCAGCGCCCGGCCCTGTGTGGTCAGGATCGCGACCCGTTCGACGATGGCTTCGCGGGTCTTGCGGTCGGTGTACTTGGTGAGCGCGCCGATCTCGTCGAACTCCAAGATCTCCAAGGGGTGATCGGTGGAGATCGGGACGTTGCGGGTGTGCCCGGCAAAGTCGCGCTTGCGGGACTCAAGGCCGTCGAGCAGGTCGTCCAGGACCTCGATCGCTTCCTTGCCCGCAACCCCGTAGCGGGCGAAGATTCCACGCCCGTAAGCGAGTTCCATCCCCTTCGGGTCGATCCCCGAGACACGCACCGTCCCGGCCCGGATCGCCGAGGCGGCCGACACCAGTGGGGACCACATCACGGAGTTCTTTCCGGCGCCTGTCGCCCCGGCGACGAGCATGTGAGCGCCCGGACCGGTCAGCGGTAGCCGCCAGTCCTTCCCGTACTCGGTCCGTCCGGCGAACACCCGCCGCAGATCCACGCCGTCGACGGCCGCCAGCTCGGGTAGCTCCGCACAGTCAACAGGTGCTGTGAGGAGGTCCCGGCGTTGGAAGTCGAGCGAGACGACGTTGGGTTCGAGCTCCCGCACCTGGCACCGCGTGACCTTGCGAGCCACAGCCAAAGCGCGGGCAGCGTCGTCGAAGTCCTCCGGTTTCTGCCCCGGCACGAGCCGGACACGCACCTCATCCCACGACGGCCCCGACTTCACACCCAGCACCTTCGGCACCTGCACCGCAGCACCACCAGTAGCGCGAGAGACCGCCTTCCGGCGACGGCCGACAAGGTTCACGGTCACTTCGACGGGCACCGTGCCGTCGGAGATGGACAGGCCGCAGGCGTGCAGCCAGCCGGGAAGCTTTCGGGTGTAGGTGAACCAGCGCAGCCACCACGCCCGCAGGAACCGGCCGCAGCACCGGTCGAACGACACCACGTCGATCAGCCGCCACACCACCAGCACCACGCCGACCGAACCGACGGTGATGGCGAGTGAGAGCCAGCCTAGCCACTGCCACCAGGCCACCGCACCGATCACGGCGAGACTGGTCCTCCAGTGCGTGAAGACCTGCTTTCCCAGCCACACTAACAATTTCACGGCTGACCACAGGGCGATGAAGACCACCGCTGCGGCGGCGAGGACTTCCGCGATCGTGGCCAAGGCGCGGCCGAGCTTGTGCAGCAGCCACACCACCACACCCAGCACCCCGCCGCCGACCAAGAGAAGACCGACCCCGTTCGCGTTCATCGGCGACCACCGCCAGTCAGGTCCAGCGGCAGCATTCCCCGGCAGGGAGCGCATTCCGTCTCGCCGGGCAGGAGCTTGGCGAACCGCTTACAGACTGTGCAGCGCGTTCGGGTGACCCCGTCTAGCGGACGCTCGTTGCCATCGTTTAGCGTTGTCATTGTTCACTTCCAGAGGTTGTGGACAGCGCAGAACCGGCGAGGTTCCTAGGCCAGTTACCGGTTCTGCGCCTTACGAGACAAGGGAAGCGTGTGAGGACGTGTTTGTACGCCGCACGTCCCCGCGTGCGTTTTTCGCTCTGTCATTCAGTTTCTAGCCGACTTGCGACTTGCCCTTTTGGATCTGCGCGGCCACCTCCTCGGCCTTCCGCTCCTCATAGCCCACCCAGTAACGAAGTTCGTGGTGATGTCCTCGGTCCACATCAGACACAGCGCGGTACATGCGCGCGTTGGTCTGGTGGAACTTCAGCCACGTCTCCAGGTTCGACCCCGGCTTCGGCCTGCGGGCCGAGGCGACCGCGTGCGCGTCTCGGAGGGTTTGGGGTTCATTCCGGCCGGGTGTCGTCATCGCGCGCCACCTGATGCTTGGCGAGGAAGACGGCCAGTTCGTCCGCGCTGTCGCGGATTTGGCGAAGGAGCCGGATGAACTCCGGCCACTCGGCCGGGTCGGACGGCGGCAGGATCGCCAGGCTGTCCGGATCCAGATAGATCACCAGAGCAGGGTTCGCCGAACCATTGCCCTGCATCCCCGCGACCGCCTGCCGTCCCGGCTTCCACATCGCGTTGAACGCCACGGACCTGCCCTTCCTCGCTGTAAGCACGGATCTCCCAGGACCGCGCGTTCTCCTCGAACCCCTCGGCAGCCGCCGACACCGCAGCCAGCACCCACCACGGCAACTGACCCTGAGTCGCCAGCTCCCGCCACGCAGTTGCCACCGCGAAGGAAGCGACGGCCATGTCATGCGCCGCCAAGGCATCCCCACCTTGTGCGGTCCGCTGCGTCATCGCGCTGTAGTGGCGATACGCCGTCTCCCAGCTCTGGACCAGGTGCGGTGGAACCACGGCCGCGCCCTGACTGCCAGGCACCCGGCCCGTCATCACGCCGCCTTGGGCGTGGACTCGGCAGTGTTGGAGGCACGGCCCGACTTGGATGCGCCACCCGATGCGGCAGCCTTGAAACCGGTCGCGCGGAATACGTAGGACTGGTACTTGAACTCGCCCTGACCAGCCACCTTCGGCTCAGCCGTTAGGCCCTCCAGCTCGATCGGCCGCATACCCGGCAGCACCTCCGACGTGGTCGGCACTGGCTGCACATCGGCCAGGAACGTGACGTCGTAGGACGCGCGCTTGGAGTTGGTCTCGCTCGGGTCGGTGACCGTGGCCTTCCACTGCCGCTTGCCCGTCACTTCGTCGACCCGCTGACGAACAGGTCGGCCTGCGGAGCGGTCTTCCCGCGACTGGTACTCATTGTCCGGCGCGACCTCTCCGACCATCACCAGCCCCAGCGGGAACGCAGCATCAAAGTCGATCTCGAAACGGTGTCCCTTGGCAATCGCCATGTCGTCTGTCTCCTGTCGTCTCTGGAGCCCTACCGGGCTTGCATCTGTTAGAGGTAGTTCTATTAAGCGCTTTGCCGTGCCAGTTGTCAATAGAACTATCTCTATCGGGCTCTGTAGACCATGATGGGGTGATACCGCTAGCGTTATCGACCGACGAAGGAGGACCAGGTGGGCACTGGCTACCGAGAGCTGGCCGCGATCCTGCGAGACGCGATCCAGCGGGGCGACTACGCCCCGGACACCACGCTGCCCAAGCAAGACGAGCTGGCCGACGAGTACGACGTCAACGTCAACACCGTTCGCAAGGCCGTTGGGGTCCTCGAAGCCGAAGGATTGGTCACGCCGATCAGACGACGCGGGACAGTCGTTCGTGCACGCCCGCCCATGAAGCGCCTGGGCAAGGATCGGTACGCGAAGAGCAAGTGGAAGTACGGCGATACCGTCGCCTTCGTCGCAGACCGTGAAGCGTCCGGCCGAGACTGGAAGCCGACCGACCAGACGCAGACCGTCGCCAAGATCGAAGCTGACCGAGAGGTCGCCGACGCCCTCGGTGTCATCGTCGGATCACCGGTCTACGAGCGGGCACGACTGGTCAAGGACGCCGGCCAGCCCACCCACGTGCTCACCAGCTACTACCGGCCCGCCGACGTCGAAGGCACGCCCATCGTCGACCCAACCCCTGGCCCAGCCGGACGAGGCGGTGGGTTTCTGGTCCTCACCTTGCAAGGTCTTGAGCCGGACACCATGACCGAGACCTTCTACGCGCGGATGCCGACGCCCGACGAGGCCGAACAGCTCGAACTGCCCGCAGGCGAACCCGTCATGGTCCTGCAACGCCGCACGTACACCGAGGACGGCCGCGTGGTCGAGTTCGCACGAGGCGTGCACGCCGCAAGCCGGTTCTCCTGGACCTACACTTTCAAGATCCCCGACTGACCCCGGAGACCCCCATGCCCGAGCGTTCGACCACCCTGCCGGACAACCTCCGCGCCGACGTCCAGACGCTCTGGGACTACCACGACATGCACCACGAACTCCGGCCCGCCGATGTCGGGATCGGACTTGGCAGCCATGATCTCGGGGTCGCGACCTTCACCGCGGAACTGTTCCACGCCGGGATGTTCCCGCTCATCGTCTTCACCGGGGCCAATGCGCCGACGACTGTCGAACGGTTTCCGCGCGGCGAGGCGGTGCACTACCGCGAACATGCGCTTGAGCTGGGCGTGCCGGATGACGCCATCCTGGTTGAACCCGAGGCGCGGAACACCGGGGACAACATCACGCTCACTCGCGCACTACTGGACTCTCACGGAATCGAAGTCGGGTCGGTCGTCCTCATCTCACGGCCGTACCAGCAGCGACGCGCCTACGCGACCTGCAAAAAGCTTTGGCCCGAGGTTGACGTCACGTGCGCTTCGCGACCGCTCCCGCTGGACGAGTACATCGAGAGCATCGGCGACGTGGACCGCGTCATCAACATGCTTGTCGGCGACACCCAGCGCATCACCGTCTACGCCGAACGCGGCTTCGCAGTCCGACAGATGATCCCAGAAAACGTTAAGGGTGCGTACGACCAGTTGGTGCGAGTAGGTTTCACGGAACGCCTGCTCTAAAGGCAGCGCCGCTTCACGCACTACATGGCAGCCGCCAGTTCCGCGTGGTCGGCCGAAGCGAAACAGACTGTAAACATCAGCCTATTCACAGAAGAGATTTCCTCGTCTGACAGGCAAGACCCGAGATTATATGGAAAGCACACACAACGCGCTCATTGCGCCCCATGTGACGATTCAGCATCCCGAAGCCTCTTGTGTATAGGCCTTGCCGCACCAAGGTCCATACACAGAATAAATCAACGAGCGGTCGGGCCAACGAGACGCAGACGAGGTTATTCTCCTATTAGCCACCCAAAACACAACTACTACTTTGCTTCACGCTTTACATAATTCCCCGTAAAACGAACCTCGTCCCCCCTCCGCACCCCTTCAGGCCAAACTTGACTGCTACCGAGAATCGTACGGCGTGAAGCATCAGCATCCGAGGCGGCGATAATCGACCTGAAAGATTGCCGTCGCATAGACTTTGCCAAAGCGATCCGCTCGGCAACGTCCGTAATATATATTTTGGCCTTCATGCGCTCAATAGAGCCCAGATCTTCTTCGGTTACAGGATCGGTTACAGATTGAGTACGCTCATCCACAACCGCAAAGATCATGTCTACGGTGACGCCATCTAAAGAACCACGGTTGATAATTAGTTCGTCAGACGCAATAACCCGCGCTACTAACCCATTAATTTCAACGTCAGGCATTAGGCTCCTCCTTCAGAGTCACGCCCGACTCTGATTCCAGCTCCTCTGGAGCAATATCTTTCCAGTCTTCCAGGGAATCGCGACATGTCGCCTGCAACTCCTGGGTCAACTGCTGCAAAGTGCCGATAGCCCACTTGACTTGAGTAAAATCGACATACGACTTACCCGCCTCGTCGTCAACTAAGGCTTCTTGCAGCTCATCAAGGTAGCTCGAATGCTTTTGATCATGTCTAAATAGCGCTTGCTGCAAGTTAACTATTCGCCGGATCGATTTTCGAGCGTGTAAACGAACCATTTCTTTAGCTGCATTTTTTGCAGAAAGCAATCCGTAAACATGTGCAGTTAGAACACCGAAAAGAAGTGTCATGCCCTGCATGATCGACGCGGCCAGCTTGTTTGGAGGCTCTTGAACACCAACTACGACCGTCAAGGTAGCCAGCACAAGCGTAATCAGCGCCAGAGCAAAAAATCCGAGGATGCGTTGCCACCCAGAACCCGAGCGCGAACCAGAACCGCGCGTCCTGTCCTTTTTCCTCGCCACGTGCTGATGTTACCTGGAGCCTCGTGACTGAAATCACCAGGGATGCTCATCTCGCCCACCACGTTGCCTTGCCGAACTTGGCTCTATGGGATCAAGGCGCCGCCCCCGGCGGCGCGCACGTCACCGCCCGTACGGCGGGCTTCGCCCATGGCGGACGCCGGCCTCCCGCTCCGCTCCGGCAGGCGCCGCCGGGCGAGCCCGCCGACGAGGCAGCACCGCACAGCGCGCCGCCGCCCCCGGAGACCCATGGAGCATGACGTCAGATCACCCGACCCACCTGACCGCGTGGCAGTGGTCACCGGGTGTCCCTCGCTGCTCAGCGTCTAACACCGTGTCGCCCGCATCAAGGCGGGAAAGCGTGCCTTGACACGACCGACCCGGTGCTAGAGATGGCAGGGGCGAGGGAAGCGGAGCGAACAGGCACAAAGACGCAGGTGGGGGCAGGAGCGCGTTGGGCCATTAACGGGCCATTCAGAGGGGTCAACCACGGTCAATCGCGGCCACCCCGAGGAAGCGCCGTCCGCAGGTCAGAGCCACTTTCCAGCATGATCACCCTGGTTCCCAAGCTGAATACGCGGGTTCGATTCCCGTCATCCGCTCTCAAGCGAAAGCCCCAGGTCAGTGGATGTCCACTTAGGACCTGGGGCTTTCGCTTTGTCCGGTCATCGGCCCTCGCGTGCCATTAATGGGCCATTAGCCGGCCGGTACCGGCTAGCCTTGCAGGACCGGCCGAGATCGTGCTCACCGTCGAACACACCGACCGTGCGAAAACAGCGACGTGGTTGCCCAGCAGGCAGCCGCTCATCGGGGACGGTGTCGAGAAGGCGGCGAGCCTCCTCACGCAGCGAAAACGGCTCAGGGGTCATACCGCCATCCTGCCTCAGTCAGGGCATGCGCCGGTCGGTTCGGGACTCGTCCCCTCGCCGGGCGGCTACCTTCCGACGCGTGCGGAGGAAATCAAGCGACAGTACGGCGGTCGCGTTGCTGACCGTCCTGGCGGGGTCGCTGATCCTTCCGCTTCTCCTGGTCGGCGGGATCTTCGTCGCCGTCGGCCTGAACACGGGCAGCGCACCAGGGCCGTACACCGTCGTTTTCGCCGCGGTGGGCGACGAATGCGGGGCGAAAGGGCAGTACCTCGAGGCGTCCACGGGGGAGCCGCTGAGGTGCATGGGTCCTGGCGTGCTCCGGACGTCCTCGCTCGAATTCCCCGGTTTCTCCCGTGAGCAGAACGACGACGTTCGCCACTGGCTGGCGACGTTGGCGGAAGACGGCGGACTGAGCGTCTTCGACCATCGTTCGGTCCAGACCAAGATCGACGGGATCGCGGACGGTCTGCCGCCGGGGACGCGGGTCGAGCGGGAATCCGGCTCGACGATGATCTGGATCGGCGCGGCCCTGACGGGCGCCGGGCTGGCCTTGGCTTCCGGCTTCGCCCGGCGGTGGCACCAGAACCGCCGGGCGGGGTTTTGATTACCGTGCAGGGTATGGAGATCCGGGAATTCACCGACGAGGACTGGGCGCGGGTCTGGCCGATCGTGCGCGAAGTCGTGCGAGCCGCGGACACGTACACCTACGACCCGAACCTCAGCGAGGACGACGCCCGCGAGACATGGATCGCGGCACCGCCGGGCCGGACGGTGGTCGCGGTCGAGGGCGGCCGCGTGTTCGGAACGGCCAAGATGGGGCCGAACCGCGGCGGGCCCGGGTCGCATGTGGCGACGGCCAGTTTCATGGTGGACAAGGATGTTCGCGGCAAGGGCATCGGCGGTGCGCTGTGCGCGAACGCTCTGCAGTGGGCAAGGGAACAGGGCTTCGCGGGGATGCAGTTCAACGCGGTCGCCGAATCGAACGTGGCCGGGATCCGGATCTACGAACGGCTCGGGTTCGAGATCGTCGGCACGGTGCCGGGCGCGTTCGAGCACCCGACGCTGGGGCGCATCGGGCTGCACGTCATGTACTGCGACTTCGGCCGAAAAGAGTGAACGAGACGATCAAGAGACACGCGGTCACGGCAGTCGTGGCCGCGACGGCGGTTGCCGTGACAGCGACCTGGCTGCTGAACCGCGATATCCGGCCGGCCACCCTCGAAGGCTGGGCGTGGCCGAACTCGGCCGGGAACACGGTCTGGCTCACCGAGACACCGGACGGCAACTCGAAGGGCAACGGCTTCATCCTCGCGGGCGCCCGGTGGACCAGCGCCGACAACGTCTGGCGTGACGGCTCATCGGGGCCCACTTGTGTCGGCACGAACACCATGGCCGCCACCCACGTCCAGCTCGGCGTCGTCGATGTCCGAGCCGACGGGATGTCGTGGCGCCACGCCGTCTGGCTGCGTTGCCTCTAGCCTTCGACGAGTTCCCAGGGGGCGTCGGCGCTCGGCCGGTCGTACACCTGGCCGGGTGCGGCGCTCAGCACCAGGGCGACGTCCGGGTACAGCGTGACGGCGTGCTCCATTTCGAGGGCTTCGACTTCGAAGTCCTCGTTCTCCGGCACCTGGAAGCCGACGAGCAGCCAGCTGCCGTCGGCCTCGCGGACGACCTGGCGCACGGCACGGGCCGGGGCGGCGGGGTCGGTGGAGATCTCGGCGAGTTCGGTGCTCACGTGGACTTCCTCCAGCGGCGAGCCCGGATGCGTCCACGCGGCGAGACGGGCGGCGCGCACCAGGAGGTCTTCCTCGTCGTCGTCCGAGTCGGCGACCGAACTCAGCAGCCACGAGCGCCGCTCCGGATCCCAGTCGGCGGCCATGCCGGTGGGGAGGCCGGCGAGCACGGCGAGTTCGGGGATGAGCTCCACCGCTTCCCGCAGCGGCAGCGCGCCGAACGCGTCCTTGTTCTCCTCCATGTCCTCGGAGAACTCGTTGCCGTCGCTGATGAACCAGTCACCGTCGTCGTCCAGTACGACGAACGCGAGGTTCGACGGGTCGTCCACCAGCGACCGGGAGATGATCACCGGCGACTCGGGATCCTGACTCAGCGGCCAGTTCTCGCTCGACATGCTGGGCTCCCAACGGGGTTGTCCGGCTGTGGGGCACCATCCCACCATCTTCGGGGTTCCCGCCGCGCACCGGACCGGCGGAAGCTCATTCGCTGAGGTCGTACTCGTCGACATCGAGCGCGGCGGCGGCTTCGGTGAGGAACGCGAGCACGGCGGGCGACAGGTGCCAGCCGAATTCCTCGCCGCCGTCACGGTGATGGAAGTACCGCACGACCTGCAGCACCGCGCTGGCGCCTTCGTCCACCAGTTTCCGGATCTCCGGGCGGACCGGGGCGAGCCTGCCGATCACGCTCTCGATCTGGTCGTCGACCGGTTCCGAACCGCGGTGCGTCACCTTCCAGGCGTGCATCCGCGGCAACCGGTGTTCGGCGGACCGCGAACCCAGTACCAGGACCTCGTCGGGCGCCATGCCGAGCCGCGCGGTGATCTCCGCGGCGGACACGGTTTCGCTCTTCAAGGCGAAGTAGCAGTACTGGTGGACCTTCATACGCCCGGCACCCTAGCTTTCGGGCAGGCTGACCAGGTGAAACGTGATCAATCGCTTATCGAACGGCTCGCGCGGGAGCGCAACGTCTGGTTCTGCACGCTCCGCGCGGACGGTTCGCCGCACGTCACGCCGGTGTGGTTCGTGTACCTCGACGACGTCTTCTGGATCGGGAGCGGCGAGCGGAACGTCAAGGTGCGCAACATCGACGGCGATCCGCGGGTCAGCCTGGCGCTCGAGGACGGCGACGCTCCCGCAGTCGCCGAAGGCATGGGGCGCGTCCATCGAGGGGCTTTGCGCGAAGACATCCTTGCGGCCCTGGCGGCGAAGTACGACGGCTGGGCGGCGGGCGAGGAGATCGAGCCGTTCGGCGCCAGGGTGCTGCTGGAAGTCCCCGTTAAGCGGTGGCTGCTCGCGGGTGTCGCCCAATAGTCTGGAAAGTCCGATACCGATCTTGGGATGGACGATGCTGACCGGTGAACTGATCCGCTTGCGCCCGCTGGAACCCGAGGACGCGGACACGCTGTGGCGCTGGCACAACGACCCGGAGGTCACGCGCTGGCTGCCCGCGGACCACCCGGAATCCCTCGCCCAGATCCGCGAGCGCTTCGCCCGCCAGAAGCCCAACAACTTCAGCCAGGTGAACTTCGCGATCGAAAGTCTGGCCGTCGGCTCGTTGATCGGCACCTGCACCCTGCGCGACGCCACCCCGGAGCAGGGCCGCGCGGAACTCGACATCTATCTCGGCGAGAAGGACCACTGGGGCGGCGGGTACGGCACCGACGCCATGCGCACGCTCTGCCGCTACGGCTTCGACATGATGCGGCTGCACATGATCGCACTGTGGGTCGTGGTCGACAACGAGGCCGCGATCCACATCTACAAGAAGCTCGGGTTCCAGGTGGACGGCAGGCACCGGCAGTCGTTCCGCGGGCAGAACGGCGAGTGGCACGACGAGTACCTGATGAGCCTGCTCGAAGGGGAACTCCGCTAGTCGTTCAGTCCTTTCGTGAGCCTGGCGGGTGCCTTCATCCGCCAGGCCTCCTCGATGAGTTCGCGCAGCTGTGTCTTCTCGACCTTCTCCAGGTCGACGAGGATCGCGCCATAGCCGTCGTAATGCGGCGTGGTGAAGTACGCGGGGTCGCCGGAGGCCAGCAGCGCCTCCTTCTCCGCGTGCTCGCACAGCAGCATCAGCCCACCCTCGGCCTCGGTGCGCAGCCGGGCGAAGCTCTTGCCCGCGACCTTGAGCGACGGCGTGCGGTACGAAGTGGACTCCTCGACCTCGGGCAGCCTGCCCGCCAGTTCCACGACTTCTTGCCAGGTCGTCATGGCGGCCATTGTGCCCTGGGTCACTGACAAAACCACCCCGCAGACGCCAGGAAAGGTCCCTTCCTCGCAAATTTCGCAAGGAAGGGACCTTTCCTGGCACTCGTGAGGGCTACGGAAGAGCGGTGATCCGGTCCGCGGCGGGCGGCGCGATACCGGGGTGCGCCCCGAAGTACGCGATCAGCGCGTCCAGGTCCACCGGACCACCCAACAGGTTGGTCCCCTTTGTGAACTCGGTGAAGCCGTCCCCGCCGGCGGCGAGGAAGTTGTTCACCGAAACGCGGTACGACGCCGCCGGGTCGATCGGCGTGCCGTCGAGCGTCAGGTTCGAGACGCGTGACCCCTGGGCCGCCGACGCCGAGTACGAGTACTTCAGCGACTTCGAGATCTGCAGGATCCGCACGACCCCGTTGGCCTGCCACTGCTGTTCGAGGACGTTCTTCAGGTCCGCCCCGGTGAGCGTGATGGTCTGCATGATGTTCGCGAACGGCTGCACGGCGAACGCCTCGCCGTAGGTCACGACACCGTCGCCTTCGCCGGCGGGCGACGACTCGTGGGTGAAGTCCGTGCGGATCCCGCCCGGGTTCGTCATCGCGATCTGCGCGCCGTTCGACTTCGTGGCTTCGAGCTGAGCGTCCGCGATGACGTCGCCGAGCGGCGATTCACCGGAGGGGGTGCCCTTGGCGGACAGGTCCGCGGTGATGGTGCCGACGGCCTTGTTCGCGATCGGCGCGGCCTTGGTCTTGGCCTCGTCGATCAGGTCCTGCACGGCGCGGTCGGGCTTGACGTCGCGGGTGACGATCTGGTTGTGCGCCTGGGTTTCGCCACGGACGACGTCGAGGGTGCGGCGGTCGATCTTCAGGTCGACGACCGACAGCAGACGGCCGAACGACGCGCCCTGGATCACCGGGCGAGGTTTGCCGTCGGGGTCGTTGATCACGCAGTTGTACTGCTGGTGGCTGTGCCCGGTGAAGATGGCGTCCACTGTGGACGTCACCTGCTGCGCGATGGCGGTCGCCGCTCCCGGCTTGACCCTGCATTCGTCCGGACCGGCGGTCTCGGAGTTGTCGCCCTGGTGCAGCAGCACGACCTGCGCCTTGACCCCGAACAGGTCGAGCAGCTTGGCGGTGCGGTCGATGGCCTGGACCTCTTCGCCGAACTTCAGGCCCTTGATCGCCTCCGGGGTGACGACCTGCGGCAGATCCTTCAGCGTCGCGCCGATGACGCCGATCGGGACGCCGCCGGAGAACTCGACGTTGAACGGCAGCAACGCGGGGAAGCCGTTCTCGTAGTACACATTGGACCCGAGGAAGGGGAAGTTCGCGCCCTTGAAGGACTCGCGGAACTGGCAGCCGTCGGTCGGGTGACAGCCGCCGTTCTGCATCCGGCGGAGTTCCTTGAGGCCCTCGTCGAATTCGTGGTTGCCCACCACGGAAGCCTCGACACCGAGCTGGTTCAACAGTGCGACGGTCGGCTCGTCGTGGAACAGCGCCGAGATCACCGGCGACGCGCCGATGCTGTCACCTGCCGACAGGACGACCGAGTTACGCACTTCGCCGCGAAGCTTCTTCAGGTGCGTCGCGAGGTAGGCGGCGCCGCCCGCGTTGACGGTCGTTCCGTCGGGCAGGGTGACGCGGCCGCTCGAACCGGACGGCGGTTCGAGGTTGCCGTGCAGGTCGTTGAACGTGATCAGCCGGACGTCGGTGGTCGCCGACGTGGCGGAAGCGGGCGCGGCGACGGCGGCCAGCGCGGTCAGCGCGGCGCCGGCGACCACGGCCAGCCGGGTAGAGAGTTTCATGCTTCCTCCGATTCGCACGGCGGAGGAGTCTGCCTTGCGGATTTGACCTTCACCAGGGCAGAAAGCAGGACGATAGGCAAACGTCACATGGTGACGGGCAGATAGAGACGTTCGCGCCGGCGAGTGACGTCGTTCGGCATCGGCTCCAGTTCACCCGTCGCGATGAAACCGAGTTTCAAATACAGCCGCCGCGCTTGGTCGTTGTCCTCCGCGACGTGCAGCCACACCTCGCGCGCACCGTCGTCTTCGGCGGCCGCCCGCACTTCGCCCATCAGCTTGGCGCCCAATCCCCGGCGGCGGGCTTCGGGCGCGACCCACATCGAGTAGAGGATCCAGCCGTCGTCCCGCGCCCGTCCGGCGACGAGACCCACCGGACGCCCGTCGTCGAAGGCGGCGAACCAGGCGTCCCCGGCCAGCTTCTCGAGCCACTCCTCGTCGGATTGCGCGCGTTCCGCCGCGGCGATCGAGCCGTAGTTCTCCGGCGTGTCCGTCAGGGCACGCAGGCGGATCTCACGGAAGACGTCGAGGTCCGCGGGGATGAGCCGTCGAACGAGCACCATCCGGGCAGAATCCCACGTCCGACGGCGAAGCAGGGAATGAATATCGCCGATCGGCCAAGATCGGGGTCGGCCACTCGGCCGATCCGGCCCCGTCGGCGGCGGCTCTTCGACCGAAGTGGCGGCACCCGCCTGATCCATAACGTCGTGGTCATGACGAACGCACAGGTCACCGCCCTGCAGTACGGCTTGATCGGCTTCTTCGCGCTCTGGGCGACGGTGCTGATCCCGCAGCTGATCGTCCTGCACGCGCGGCACGGCCGGGTGCGGCTTCGTCCTGTCCTGACCATGGCCGCCGTGCTGCTCTACGTCAGCATGACGCTCGCGGTGACCTTCCTGCCGCTGCCCGGCCCCGGCCTCAACCGGCTGAGCCAGACCGTGCAGCTGCACCCGTTCCAGTGGATCGCCGACATCCACACCGAACTGCTCAAGCACGGGCTGCCGGCGGCCGACTGGTTCACCACCCAGACCTTCCAGCAGGCCACCATGAACGTGCTGCTGTTCGTCCCGCTCGGCTTCTTCGCCAGGACTCTCTGGAAGCGCGGCCTCATCGGCACGACGCTGATCGGGCTCGCCGCGTCGCTCCTGATCGAGATCACGCAGCTGACCGCGAACTTCGGCACCGCGCCTTACGTCTACCGGATCTTCGACGTCGACGATCTGCTCAACAACACCGGTGGCGCGATGCTCGGCTGGATCGCCGGGGCGCTGCTGCTCAGCCTCGTGCGGAAGCCCGCTCCCTCAATGGTCGAGATGCAGCCGCTGCGTGGCGAGCGGGTCGACCTCGCCCAGGTCCGCTAGCCTCGCCTGCCGTCGCTGGGCCGCACGCCGTGCGGCCCGCCGGTCTTCCGCGATCACCAGCACGGTGGCCACGACGAAGATCAACGCGACCAGGCCGAGGATGAGCGAGAGCTGCAAAACGCCTCCTCGAAGACGACCTTGTGTGCGAGATCACAAACAGTACGCACATCGTGGTGACTTGACCACCCCTTGAGACGAAAGTGGGTGTCCCAGGTCACGCGGGCGTCGCCGAGAACCAGGTCCGGTCGGCGGTGCACCAGCGCTCGAAGACCAGGGCGGCCCTGGTCAGGGCGGCGTTCAGTGCCGCTGAGTCCAGACGGCGGCAGGTGAAGGGCTGGCTCCACGACCGGTCCGCCGCCGAGTACCGCACGACGGCCGACAGCAGGTCACCGTCACGGACGACGCGTTCGAGCCGGACGTCGACCTCACCGAGCCTGCCGCCCTGGGCTTCACGGACCGAGTCGAACCACTCCGGCGGATGCCACTCGACGAGCACCCGGCCACCGGGCGCGACATGGGCGCGAGCGGTGGCCAGGAAGGCCTCGCGATCGACCGCGGAGGCGGTGTTGACCAGGTGGCTGCCCAGCAGTACCGCGTCGAAGACACGGCCGAGCCGCAGTTCTTCGATCTTCGAACACACCTTGTCCGCGCGGACGTGCGCGAGCATCTCCGGCGAGTCGTCCACCGCGACCACCGGATGACCCAGGTCCAGCAACGCGTGCGTGATCCGCCCGACGCCGCTGCCGAGCTCCAGGATCGAGGCGCCTTCCGGGATCGCCGCGTGCACCGTCCCCGGCTCGTCGCCGGGCGGCAGCAGCCGGTAGACCTCGACCGGACAGCCGTCGGCCGTGAACGCCCCCTGCTCCATACCCGCCAGCGTGCCGGAAACTGGCACGGTGAGGACCAAACCGACCAAGGACGACCTGGCCGCCGCCTACGGCAAGACCATCGACGACGTCATCGCGCCCGACCTGGACGTGCTGTTCTGCGGGATCAACCCCGGTCTCTACTCGGGCGCGCTCGGCCTGCACTTCGCCAGGCCGGGGAACCGGTTCTGGCCGGCACTGCACCGCGGCGGCTTCACCCCGCGCCTGCTCGATCCCAGTGAGCAGCACGAACTGCTCGGCCTCGGCCTGGGCATCACGAACGTCGTCGCGCGGACGACGGCGCGGGCCGACGAGCTGACGCCGGAAGAATTCCGCGAAGGCGGGCGCCTCCTCGCGGCGAGGGTCGCCGAATACCGGCCACACTGGCTCGCCGTGGTCGGGATCACGGCCTTCCGGACGGCGTTCGGGCTGCCGAAGGCGAAGATCGGCCCGCAGAACGGCGAGATCGGCGGGGCACGGGTCTGGGTCCTGCCCAATCCCAGCGGGCTGAACGCGCATTGGACGCCCGCGGCGCTAGGAGACGAATTCGGCCGCCTACGCGCCGAAGTCCACTCTGAGTAGCGAACTGGTCAGGTTCTCCCCTCGGCGCGCTCATTCGAGCAAGAGATCCACCACCAGCTGGTACGCAGAGTTTGCCGCGACGGAGCGATACATCTATGAGGGGGATATCGCGTCACGTGCTCCGACCTACTGACTCGTAATAGTTACGAGGTGTCATCTCTGTCCGGTCCCGCAGGGGGGACCGGTTGACGAGGGTGACCACGCCGGGGGGCGGTGGTCACCGAATGGACTCACGGGTCCTCTCGTTCGGAGATGGCGGGCAGGAAAACGGAGGGGTCCGTGATGCGAAGCATCGAGCCGAACCGAACGCAGGCCGGCAGGCCTGGCGGACTGTCACCAGGCGGCCGCGGACTCGGCGTGGCCGCCGTCGATCCGATCCCGATCTTCTGCGAGGGCCTGAGCTCACTGGTCCATCGCACGCCGGGCCTGCAGTGGCTCGGGCACGCGACCAGCCATCACGCGGCGCTCCAACTGTGCGAACAGCTCAAACCGGACGTCATCGTGCTGGATTCGGCGCTCGACCCGAACTGCCACCTGTCCCGCCTGCTCAGCGGCGGCGACCCGGCGCTGGTCATCATCACGATGATCAGGGACACGAACCGCACGCAGCAGTACCTCGCCGCGGCGATCGCGGCCGGCGTGCACGCGATCGTGCCGCGGGCGACCGACGGGCGGCATCTGACCGAGGCGATCCGGCGCGCGCACAGCGACCGCCGCTACATCGATCCGACGCTGGCGGCGCTGACCGCGCGGCCGAAACGCCAGCCCGTGCTCCCGAAGCCGGGCGACGCCCCCAAACCGGCGACCGCGCGCGGCCTGATGCCGCTGTCCCGCCGCGAGTACCAGGTCCTGCAGCTGGTGGCGGAGGGGCTGGAGAACTCCGGGATCGCGAAGATCCTGTTCCTGTCCGTGGAAACCGTGCGGACGCACGTCAAGAGCATCCTGCGCAAGCTTTCCGCCCGCGACCGGACACACGCGGTGACGATCGCGTTCCGCTCCGGCATCCTGGTCACGAACCCCGACGACGCGCACACGCCGGTCGAGACGCCGGCGGCTACTTCGATCGCGCCGTCTTCGCGCTGAGACCCCCCGTATTGCTGATTTACACATCACAACAGTGGCCATTCACTTGCCGCCGGTTACCCACAGGTAATATCCTGAAGTTACCGGCGAGTAGGGGACGTGTGCCCGGCCGGGGAGCCGAACACATTGGAGTGACGAAATGGGCCACTACAAGAGCAACGTCCGAGACCTGGAGTTCAACCTCTTCGAGGTACTCGGCGTGCAGGACCGCCTCGGCAAGGGCGTCCTCGCGGAATCCGACGAGGAGACCGCCCGCGGCGTGCTGACCGAGCTGAACAAGCTCGCTTCCGGTCCCCTCGCCGACTCGTACGCCGACGCGGACCGCAATCCGCCGGTGTACGACCCGAAGACCTTCTCGGTGAAGATCCCCGAGTCGTTCAAGAAGAGCTACCAGGCGCTGATGGACGGCGAATGGTGGCGGCTGGGCCTGCCGAACGAGCTGGGCGGCTTCGGCCTGCCCCCGACCGTGCAGTGGGCCGCGGCCGAGCTGATCCTCGGTGCCAACGCGCCGCTGTTCATGTACATGGCGGGCCCGAACTTCGCCGGCATCGTCGACAAGAACGGCACCGACGAGCAGAAGCGCTGGGCGCAGATCATGATCGACCGCGGCTGGGGCGCCACCATGGTGCTCACCGAGCCCGACGCCGGTTCCGACGTCGGCGCGGGCCGCGCCAAGGCCGTCAAGCAGGAGGACGGCTCCTGGCACATCGACGGCGTGAAGCGGTTCATCACCTCGGCCGAGAACGACATGGTCGAGAACATCATGCACCTGGTGCTGGCCCGTCCCGAGGGCCCCGGCATCGAGACCCGCCCCGGCACCAAGGGCCTTTCGCTCTTCCTCGTGCCGAAGTTCCACTTCGACGGCGAGACCGGTGAGCTGGGCGAGCGCAACGGCGCCTTCGTCACCAACGTCGAGCACAAGATGGGCATCAAGGCCTCCACCACCTGCGAGCTGACCTTCGGCCAGCACGGCACCCCCGCCAAGGGCTGGCTGCTCGGCGAGGTGCACGACGGCATCGCGCAGATGTTCCAGGTCATCGAGTACGCCCGCATGATGGTCGGCACGAAGGCCATCGCGACGCTGTCGACCGGTTACCTCAACGCGCTCGAGTACGCCAAGGAGCGCGTCCAGGGCGCCGACCTGCCGAACATGCTGAACAAGGCGGCGCCGCGCGTCACCATCACCCACCACCCGGACGTCCGCCGCTCGCTGATGCTGCAGAAGGCGTACGCCGAGGGCCTGCGCGCGGTGTACCTCTACACCGCGACCTTCCAGGACCAGGTGTGGACCGGCGAGGGCGACGAGGCTTCGCAGAAGATCGCGCACGGCGTCAACGACCTGCTGCTGCCCATCGTCAAGGGTGTCGGCTCCGAGCGCGCGACCGAGCAGCTCGTGCAGTCGCTGCAGACCCTCGGCGGGTCGGGCTTCCTGCAGGACTACCCGATCGAGCAGTACATCCGTGACGCGAAGATCGACTCGCTGTACGAAGGCACCACGGCCATCCAGTCGCTGGACTTCTTCTTCCGCAAGATCGTCCGCGACAAGGGCGCTTCGCTGGCCTACGTCGCCGGGGAGATCACGAAGACCATCGAGTCGGAGATCGGCAACGGGCGGCTCAAGAACGAGCGCTCCTTGCTCAAGCAGGCGCTGGAAGACACCCAGGGCATGCTCGGCTCGCTGATCGGCTACCTGACCTCGTCGCAGGAAGACCCGCAGAACATCAACAAGGTCGGCCAGCACACGGTCCGCCTGCTGATGTCGGTCGGCGACCTGCTCATCGGCTGGCAGCTCATCAAGCACGCCGAGGTCGCCATCGGCAAGCTCGACGCGGGCGCGTCCGCGAAGGACGTCCCGTTCTACGAGGGCAAGCTCGCCGTGGCGTCGTTCTTCGCCAAGAGCGTGCTGCCGGAGCTGACGTCGCGCCGCGCGATCGTCGAGGCCGCGGACAACAGCCTCATGGAGATCTCCGAAGCCGCGTTCTAAACGGTTTCGTGACGAAAGGCCCTCTCCCCCGCGGAGAGGGCCTTTCTGGTTTCGAGGGGGTTTCGGGCGGGCATCACCGTGCTGAGTCCGCCTCCGGGCGGAGACCTCGGCAAAGGAGTCTCAATGACAGTCACCGGCATCATCACGGCGATCGTGGTCGGTTTGATCCTCGGGGTGCTCGGCAGGTTCTTCGCCCCCGGCAAGCAGTCCATCCCGATCTGGCTGACCATCGTCGTCGGTATCGTCGCCGCCTTCATCGGAACGGCGATCGCCCGTGGACTCGGCTACGCGGACACGAAGGGCTTCGACTGGCTCGAACTCATCACCCAGATCGTCCTCGCCGGGATCGGGGTGACCCTGGCCGCGAACCTCTACGGACGCCGCGGTGTCACCCGGTAAGGGGTCTTGAGGCGCGATGAGCCCGAATCGGTGTCACCGTGGGCTCATCGATCTCCAGCGAAGGAGGAACCATGTTGGGTGGCCTTTGGGGCATCATCACCACGATCGTGGTCGGGCTGATCCTCGGTGTCATCGGCCGGATGCTGGCGTCCGGCGATCAGAAGATCCCGATGTGGCTGACGATCGTGGTCGGCATCATCGCCGCCTTCATCGGCAACTGGCTGGCCGGCGTGTTCGGTGTCCGTGACACCCCGGGCATCGACTGGATCCGGCATGCCTTCCAGGTCGGCGCGGCTGTCGTCGGCGTCATCGCCGCGGCCGCCATCTATGCGAAGGTCAAGGGCGGCGGGCACCGCGCCGTCACCTGATCAGGGCTACGGTCGGCCCCTGTGACCACTCGACTCGATCTCAGTGGCCAGGGGCTGACCTCCCTGCCCGGCACCTCCCTCCCCTCCTCGCTGGAGCATCTGGACCTGTACGACAACCGGCTGACGTCCGTTCCGGACGAGCTGTGGTCGCTGACCGGGCTCCGCGTGCTGAATCTCGCCGCCAACCGGCTGACCACCGTCCCGCCTTCGATCGGCGCCCTGCGGAATCTGCACACCCTGGATCTGGGGCACAACGAGCTTCCGGCCCTGCCGGACGAACTCGGCGAACTCCCCGGGCTGACCGAATACCTCTACGTGAGCGACAACCGGCTCACCGAATTCCCCGCCGCGCTCTGTTCGCTCGGACGGCTGAAATACCTGGGCTGCACGGACAATCGCATCCCCACCCTTCCGGAAGATCTCTCCGGGCTGGCCTCGTTGCGCGAATTCCGCTTGTACGGCAACGGATTGACCGAACTGCCGGAGTCGATCGGGACGCTTTCCGCGTTACGCGAGCTGCATCTGCGGAAGAATCTGCTGACTTCCTTGCCGTCCTCCATCGGGGAGTTGAGCGAGCTGCGTCAGCTGGATCTGCGCGAGAACAAGCTCACTTCGCTGCCGTCGTCCATCGCCCGGCTGTCCAAATTGGACAAACTGGATCTGCGCTGGAACAAGGAGTTGCGGGAGCCGTCGTGGCTCGCGGACTTCGAGGCGCGCGGCTGCATGGTGCTGCGATAAGGCTCAGGCGCAGATGATCGCGGCCCGCGGTGAGTAGGTCGCGTTGCGGGTCTCCCGGCGGACCTCCGTCCCGGTGACGACGTCGATCAGCACTCGGGTGTCCGAGGTGCCGAACCCGGGGGCTCCGGGATCCGGCACGCAGCCGGGTCCCGACCCCATCTGCACCGGCTGGGGGACGTAGGAATGCCGCTCGCCGCCGACGCTCTGCACCGAAAACCGTTTGGTGCCCCAGATCCGCACGGTCACCGAACCGTTGGCGGGGATCACCTGGATCGCGATCCCGGTCGGGGCGTCGTTGACGATCTGCAGCTCGACCGGCGAACCGTCGGCGTTGATCGCCTTCACGTCGCGCGCGACCGGATAGCGGTCCAGGTAGTGGTCGTGTTCCAGATGTCCGCCGTCGGCCAGCCCCGCCAGGTACGCGGCGTTGTAGAGCGTCGTCGCGAGCTGGGAGACGCCGCCTCCGACCACGACCGGTCCGGTGCCGTCTTCGTTCACCGGAGCGGGGACGTAGCCCGCGTCCGCCGTCCTCGCCCCGGACCGCGCGCCGAGGCTGAACGTCTCGTTCGGCTTCACGATGGCGCCCGAGACCCTGCTCGCCAACGCCTGCACGTTCGTCATCGCCGGCCCGTTCAGGCCCGACGTGGTGAATTCGCCGATGACCTCGTTGATGCCGAGGACGTTCGCCGCGTCGGTGCTGACGGCCGGGCTGCTGGCGTCGTAGACCGCCTTCAGCTCCCGCTCTTCGCTCTTCGCGAGCACCGAGGTCAACGACGAGAACGTGTGGTCCCAGTTGATCTTTTTGGCGTCCTTCGACGGCTGTACCGCCGGCCTGTCGCCGACGAAGACGATCTGGGCGTCCGCCCCGTCGGTCTCGGTCTCCTTGAGCTGAGGCTGCGCGGCGGCGCGTAGTTTGCCCTGGTCGATGCGGACTTCGAGATTGCCGTCGTCGCGCGCGGCGAACTGGAAGGACTCCGCGATCTTGTTCGGTTTCAGCGTCGCGTCCTTGCCCTCGCCGCGGATGACGAGCGGTTTCGCGACCGCGGGGACGACGATCTTGACGAGCGCCGCGTGCACACCGGGCGAAGTCGCCTTCACGGGCGCGACGTTCACCTTCAGCTCGACACCTTCGTCGCCCAGCCAGCGGTCGATGACCGCGGCGACCGCCTCCTTGACGTCGGCGAGGGTCTGCCCGTTCCGCGGCTCGACCGCGGCCGGGACGACACCGCCGTCGCTGCCCGGGACGGGCTGGAACGTGATGTTCCCTTCGACCGGCGGGCGGTTCAGCTGCGCGGCGGCGAGGTCCGAGACGGCCTTTTCGAGCTTTGGCGCGTCGGTCCAGGTGACGACGCCGACCTCACGGCTGCTGAAGAACGACATCAGCCGCGTGTACGGGCTCAGGGGCTGATGACCGGCGCGCCCCAGCGTCTGCGGCCAGTCCAGGCCGAGACCCGACGACGTCGGGTACAGCACCGTCCGGACGTCGCCCGCCCGTACCCGCACCGGCTCGATCAGCCTGGGCTCCAGCTCGCGGCGGAGCTTCGACTCGGCCTCCTTGTGCGTGAGGCCGCCGACGTCGATCCCCGCGACCGTGACCCCGCGTGGGACGTCCCCGGCGCTGACGATCAGGTCGACCGCGTAGGCCACCACGAACAGGCCCATCAGCACCCCGGTGACCATGAGGGCCTTGCCCAGCCCCCGGCGGAGCTTCGACGCGGGTGTCGGTGGCGGATGCACCACCCTGTCGCCCTCGAAGAGCTCGTCCACCAGGCCCTGGTCGGAGTCCGGGAGGAGATCGTCGGTGAACAGCTCGGCACCCGGCTCGTCGTGGTCATCGCGTGCCAACTCCCACCACCCCTCCCGCGACTGAGTTACAGGTACAACCCCGTGCCGTGTTCGGTCCGTTCGGTCGCCACGGCGTGGATGTCGCGTTCCCGCATCACCAGGTGCCCCTCGCCCTGGATCTCGACCTCGTGCTGGTCGTCCGGGTTGAACAGCACCCGGTCGCCGGTCTTGACGTTCCGCACACTGTTGCCCACGCCCAGTACATCACCCCACGCGAGCCGCCGCGCGACCTGCGCGGTGGCGGGGATGACGATGCCGCCGGAGCTTCGGCGCTCCCCGTCCTCGGGGGACAGCTTCACGAGCACCCGGTCCTGCAGCATCTGAATCTCGAGTTTCGGCCGATCTGACACGAGTACGACTCTACTTACCCGGATCGCCCGCCATGACCAGGCTCAGCACGCTTTCTCCGCCCTTTTCGAACCGCACCGGCACGCCCCAGTCCTGGCGGGTGATGCGGCAGGCGGGGTGCTCGCCCCCGTCGTCACAGCTGGCGGCCTGCGCGACGACCTGCAGAACGCCGCCGGAGACGCCCTCGGCGAAGCGGAGCTTGCGGAACAGGTCCGTGCCCACCCCGGCGCCGTCGGCGAGCAGTTCGGGCGGCGACGCGCTGATCTCCAGCCGCGTCGACGGGCCGAACCGGTCGTCGAGCTTCTCGCCGGGCGGCGGGGTGAAGACGACGGAGAACTCCAGCTCACCCGGCGCCAGCACGGTCGGCGGGCGGCGGACCGCGTGCGCGTCTCCGGCCACCGCCTGCTCCCCGAGCGGCACCGGACCGATACGGCTTCCCGCCGACTCGACGACCAGCAGTTCGCCGTCGTGCACCAGCAGGCCGGACGGCTCCGCGAGACCGGTCGCGAGCGTGGTCACCTGGCGGCTGAGCGGGTCGTAGCGGCGGATCGCGCCGTTGTAGGTGTCGGCGATCGCGATGGTGTCGCCGGGCAGCACGGCGAGACCGAGCGGGTGCTGCAGGAGCGCCTTGTCGGCGGGCCCGTCGACGTGCCCGAAGGAGAACAGGTCGACGCCGACCGCGGTGTGCACGGTGAACGTCTCGCCCTCGGGCTGGATCCAGCGCAGCGCCGACGTCTCGGCGTCCGCGAGCCACAGCTTCCGCCCGTCGGGCGTGAGACCGGACGTCTGCGCGAAGAACGCTTCGTGGACGTCGCCGTCACGGAGGCCCTCGACGGTCGTGCCGGCGAAGCGGCGGATGGTGCCCGAGACCGGCTCGAACACGCTCAGCGTGTGGTTGCCCGCCATGGCGACCACGACGCCGCCCGCGGGCCCCCACCACGCGACGTCCCAGGGGCTGGTGAGGTCGATGTCGAGCGCCTTGCCGGTGTCGACGCCGTCACGCCACTGGCGGCCGGTGCCAGCGACCGTGGAGACCTCGCCGGTGATCAGGTCGATACCGCGAAGCCGGTGACCGGCCGTGTCGGCGACGACGGCGTGGTAACCCGCGCGCTCGGCGACCTCGTACGGCAACAGGGTGATCCCGGACGGCTCGGTGAAGCTCGCCAGGTCGAACGGCCCGTCCTGCGCGCCGCGCTCACCGCTGCCGAAGCGGCGGATGATCGTCTCGCCGTCGGACGCGAATTCGACGATGGAGTGGTTGCCGGTGTCGGCGACCAGGATGCGGCCTTCGGCGGTGGTGACGGCCTTGCTCGGGAAGCGCAGCTCGGTGCGCTGCTCCTCGGCCGGGACGTACGGGCTGCCGCCGCGGCGCAGCGTGCCCTTCGCCTCGTGGGTCGCGACGAGGTCGGCGATCACCCGGCGCAACGCCTCGGCGTGCCCCTCGCCGGCGGCGACGTGGACGACGTAACCCTCGGGGTCGACGACGACCAGCGTCGGCCACGCCTTGACCGCGTACTGCGACCAGGTGGCCATCTTCGGGTCGTTGAGGACCGGGTGATGCACCTCGTAACGCCGCACGGCGGCCTCGATCGCGGCCGCCTCGCCCTCGTGCAGGAACTTCGGCGAATGCACGCCGATGGTCACCACGACGTCGGCGAACTCGGCCTCCAGCGGGCGCAGCTCGTCCAGCACGTGCAGGCAGTTGATGCAGCCACTGGTCCAGAAGTCCAGCAGGACGACGCGGCCGCGCAGCCCGGCGAGCGTGATCCGCTCGCCGCCGGTGTTGAGCCACACGTCGCCGTCGAGCTCGGGCGCCCGCACGCGGGACTGCGTTCGTGGGGAAGTCACGACATGAGTGAACTACACGCGCGGCCGTGCTGTTCCGAGGTCCAGGCGTTGAGAGGGCGAGCTCACCCCGGGGGAGGAGCCCCATGTGGGTGATGAGGGAGTGGTGTTAAAAGAGAAGGCGCCTTCGCGTTGCGCAATTTAGGCTCGAACACATGTCCACTGTTGAGCACGCCTTCACCATCGAGGAGGCACACGACCTCCAGGCGAGCTTGGCCGAACCCGTGCGTCCCGGGTTGAGCGAGGCCGAGCTCGACGACGTCGAAGCCCGCTTCGGCTTCCGGTTCGCCGCCGACCACCGCACCTTCCTCTCCGCCGGGGTGCCGATCGGCGACCGCTGGCCGGACTGGCGCTGCGGCAACCCCGACCAGCTGCGGAAACGCCTGGACTGGCCGGTCGACGGGGTGCTGTACGACGTCGAACACAACGGCTTCTGGCCGCCGGACTGGGGCCTGCGCCCGATCGACCTCGCCGACGCGCTTTCACGGGCCCGCTCGCATTTGGCGCTCGCCCCTCAGCTGGTGCCCGTCTGCGGGCACCGATACCTGCCGGGGATCGCCGGAAGCACGGGCTATCCGGTGCTGTCGGTGTATCAGACCGACATCGTCTACTACGGCTACGACCTGCGGGGATACCTGCGGCACGACTTCTGCGGCGACCCCTTGGGCCCGCCGCCGCCCGGCGGGCCGCGTCAGATCGACTTCTGGTCGCGGTTCGTGGAGTGAACGGACTCGGCGGCGGCCTTCAGCCGGGCCAGCGTCGCGGCGATGTTCGCGCGGTTGGCGTCGTCCCTCTTCCAGACCCCGGTGAACAGCGACGTCGGCCCGCGTAGCCAGCCCGGCCGCCGGTCCCACGTGCTTTCGACGGCCACGCAACCGTCCGCCGTCGCCTCGATGTCGTACTGCCAGCGCGCGACGGGGAGACCGGCGAACGTGGTCACCTCGAACGCGAACCGCTTGCCCTCGTCGGCGTCGGTGATCGTCGAGAGGGTGCTCCAGCGACGGATCCCGCGGCGATTGCGGCCGCGGAACCGGGCGCCGACGGCGGGCTCCTTCACCGCACCGACCCAGCGGTGCCCTTCGTACTCCTCGGCCATGTCCGCGAGGGCGCCCGGGTCACTGACCAGGGCGTACACCTTCTCGGGCGGGGCGGCGATCGCGATCTCGCCGGTGGCGCTGCGCTGCGTCATCACATACCTCCGTACTGAGGGTATGTGAAATACCCTCAGTTGTCGCGGCGAAGCATGCGGCTTATGCCGGCCGCGACCGTCGTCGCCAGCACCCAGCCCGAGGCGGTGAACCCGGCCGCGACCCAGTTGTCCATGCCGTGCATGTACCAGCGGGACTTGTTGCCGAAGTCGACGATCGGGACCAGGAGGTCGATCGTGTAGAGCACCGGATTCCACTGCAGCCCGGTGTCATCCTGGTTGACCAGGCAGCGCGGCCCGCTCACCGTGAGCTTCGGATTCGTGATGCAGTCGTCCACGCCGAGCCCGAACCACAGGCTCCCCAGCACGAGCAGCGTCAGCAGCCAGCCGAGCGCACGCACCGGACGGAAGCCGTAGCCGACCATCGACCGCTGCAACCAGCTCCACACGTGCACGCCGGGCCCGAAGAACTTGAAGCCCTTCGCGAGCGCCTCATACCGGAACTGCTGCTTCTTCAGCAGCACCGTGGAGGCGTGCTCTTCGTTACCGGACGCGCGCAGCGTCGCCGCCAGCTGGTCGTAGGGCCCCGGGCGGTAACCGTCCATCGCCTTGCGCAGCAACGCGATCCGATGGTCGATCGCCCGGTCGTCGTCGAGCGCGATGTCCTCTTGCAGTGCGTCGTAACGGAAATCCTCCAGCTCGATCCCGGTCGCCGACGCCCAGAAGGCCTCGTTGTCGCCCAGCGTCCCGCAATGCGCGCGCCTCAGCACGATCCGGCCGTCCGGCGGGACGCCGGGCGTGAGAAGGAATTCGTCGGCCGAGACGTCGCTGCCGTCGAGCGCGATCCCGTGCTGCGGCAGGGAACCGAGCCGCGCGCCACGGAAGTCGACGCGCCGCGCGACCTGTGCGCCGTCGAGGTTGACCCCGCCCTGCGCGACGAACGGACGTTCCTTGTTCTCGGTGAGGATCAGGTCCCGGCCGATCCGCGCGGTGCGGACGTCCAGCGAGTAACTGGTGCGCGTGCGGGCGCCGGGCTCGGTCAGGCTCGTGCCGAACAGGTTCACGCTGCCGCCGATTTCGGCGCCCTGCAACCGCAAAGTGCCTTGGACGGTCGCATCGGTGAGCTGGAAGTTGCCCGCGATCTTCGCGCGCCGTGCGGAAAAGACGTCGCGGCGCGGGTGGAGGAACATCGAGTTCCACGCCAGCACATTGCCGCCGACGGTGATGTCCGCCATGCGCAACTGCCCCGACGGCACCCGCAGGCTCGTCGCCTCCAGGTCGCCGCCGATGGTGGTCCCGTCGAGGTGGATCGCGCGGTCGTAGTAGGGAATGGTCTGCCCGCGGACGACCTGGACCTCGGCGCCGGCCAGCCGCAGCGAACCGCCGATCCGGGCGTTGACCATCCGCAGCGTCCCGGTCGCCTGCATCCCGTCGCTCAGCTCGAGGTTCCCCTTGACCGTCGAGCGATCCGCGACCAGCGCCGGCCGCGGATCGATGTACGGATCGTTGGACTTCCACGCGTCGACGACGATCGGCCCGGACTGGTTCACCGAAAGCCTGGCCTCGCGCAAAATGATGTCACTGTCCACAGTGGCGCTCGGCAGGAACATGATCCCACTGGCGGAGAAGCGTTTCCGCTGCGAAGCGGGACCGTAGTTGTCCACCTCGCACAACAGGCTGCCGCCGATGTGGATCCCGTTCCCGTTGAGCGCGAAGCCGTCCCGGTTGTTCAGCGTCGCGCCGGAGAAGTTGACGTTACCGCCGGCGCGCATGCCCGGGATGCGGACTTCCCCGTTGGCCACCAACCGATACGCCAGCAATGCGCCGACGATGTTGACCCGGTCGGCCTGGATCGCCTTGCCGCGCGGATGCGTGATCACCGTGCGGGTCAGCACGACGGAGCCCTCGATGACCGCGTCGGTGAGGTTGACCGCCGCGTTCGGCATCCCGCGCTCGCGATCGTCGCCGCGCTGGACCGTGGTCTCCTCGATCTCGTGCTCGGCGTCGACGTGCACGACACTGCGGATGAGACGGACGTCGTTGCGGGTGCGGAGGTTGCGCGCCTTGAGCCCGGGCAGCCAGCACTTGCGGAACACCAGCCCGAGCAGATGCGCCTCGCGGACGTCCGGCGGATGCTCGAACCGGCACCGCTCGAACCGGAACAGATACTTGATGTCGGCCGCGCGCAGATCGAGCGTACCGGTGATGTACGCGTCCTCGACCTGCACGATCGGCGCGTTGGTCGCCTGGCGACGCCAGCGGAGCAGCCCCGTCGTACCCGGCTTCATCAGCTCGGACGCCGGAACCTCGTACCGCTTGTCGGGGTTCGGATCGAACGGATCGAGCGGCGGCAGCGACGTGTCACCGTTCTGGTCGCCCTCCCCCGGATCGCGCGGCCCGTTGTTGCGCCGAAAACCCGGCATCGTCTCGCTTCCCTCCCCCGTCGTTCCTCGGCCACCAGCGAAGCCGATCACACACGGGATTCGCAAGTGGCCCAGGACATCAGACCGGAAACTGCCACGGGCGTACGACGGCAGAACGACCGCCCCGGGTTCCGGACCAGGCCGTTTCTCGCGGCGCTGGTGATCTTGAGCGGATTCGGCGTGAGGGCGGCGGTTCGCTGCTACGGTCACTCAGCGGAGTCGGTGGTGGACTACGGGTAGGTCGCGCCCATCGCGGCCCGTGCGGGGAGGCACGACATGAAGAAAACAGGAACGCGGCCCCTCAAGGGGATCTACGACCAGATCAACGGTGCTGTACCGCACTGCCCGCGCAGCAGCGGTAGCACTTTGCCTCCGCAGCCGAACCATGGCGAGCCCGGTTCCAGACAAGCGAAAGCAGGAAGGGCCCTCCGAACGCGACGGCTCATCATCGCCTCGACGATCATCTGCACGACTTTGCTGCTTGCAACGGCTTGCAACGATGACAAGACCTCGGGGAGCCCCACCTCTGCACCGGCGTCGTCCTCGGGCCTACCGCGAGCAGGCGCCCCTGCCGTGCGAAGTCCGCTGAAGACCGATCTGCTGGCCGCGGATCCCTGCGGCGCTGCAACCAAAACCGAGGTCGAAGGCGTGGGAGGAGCGCTCAAAAGCACAGCGGCCGAAGACATCGCGAGCGGACGAGGTTGTGCCTGGATCTTCGCCGAGTCCGCAGGCAACGTCAGCGGCGCATTGAACGTCGGCCAGCCCGACGGCCTGAGTCACCTCTACGCGCTCAAAGCTCAAGGTAGCGGCGTAACGACGTTCAAACCACTGCCGGACATCGCCGGGTATCCGGCAGTCGAATACGCGAATGGCGGCGAAGGTAAAGGCGCTTGTCAGCTCGCAGTAGGCCTCCGCGACGACGTGACATACGTCCTGGTCACGCAACTGCGGCGTGGCAACCCCTACCTGGACGACCCGTGCGGCTTGAGCGTGAAGATCGCAGAGTTCACGATCCAGCATCTGAAGGCGGTCCAATGACCTATCGGCGATGCGAGAGCTCATCGCCGGCAGCGGAGCGCACCTGCCGGTCGGTGTACGCCCAGAACGCCTCTTGCGCCACACACACACGGCGACATCCGCCGAGCCGGAAGGGACGAGCCGAGGCGGCGACCCGGGCCTGTTTGATCAGACAAAACCGTCTTTCAGGCCAGACCACGCTGATCGTCCCATCTTTCGATGGTGATCTTCCTCGAAGTGGCTGATCAACGGTTTACCTCCTGCTATCGTCACGGGTTGGAGTCAGTAGGAAACTACGGGTAGGTCGCGCCCCATCGCGGCCCGTGCGGGGAGGCACGTCATGACAGGACCGGGACGCGGCCCTCAGGGGGTCTACGACCAGATCAACGGGCCGGGGCCACAAGCACCGCCGCCGAACTCGGGGTTGATGCAGGGCGCCGCCGCCTCATCGCCGCCACCTCCGCCGCCGGACTACCGCAATCTCGGCGCCGGGCAGGCAAAGGCTGACTTCGCGGCCGCCTCGGCGAACGGCGGCTGGGAGTTCGACCAGGAAGCCATGGACAAGGTGATCAAGTCCCTTGAGGACTGCCTTAAGAATGACTTCAGGCGTGCTCAGAACGAAGCCGTGTGGCTGGATCAGATAAAGCCACCGGGCGAGGAGGTCGGCAGCCAGGGCTACGTGGTGGCGGCGAACAAGTCCGGCGCCGAATACAAGAACTTCCTCCAGAGTGCCGAGCAGTATACCCGCGCCTATGTCGACACTCTGATCCAAATCCGTACCGCCTACCAAGAGCAAGACCAAGCCGCGATCGACGCGCTCCGTCAGATTGGAAAGGTCGACTGATGCGACCCAAGGCCACACTCCTGACCATTGCAGCGCTGAGCTCGATGGCCCTTCTCGGTGGCTGCAGCGACCAGAAGTCAGGCACTCCTACCCCGACGAGCGCACCTTCGCCAACCGGACTGCCCTCGAACGGGGCCCCTGCTGTAGCAAATCCGATCGCCAATACTGCGCGATACGAATCGGATCCATGCGCAACTATTCCTACCGCCGACATTGAGTCGATCGGTGGCCAGGTCGAGCGTTCCGAGCAAGAAAATATGACCATGGGCAAGGCCTGCGCCTGGATTTTCTCAAAGGGAGCGAACACGGTGAGCGCCGGACTTGTCGCCGGTAATAAAGACGGCCTTAGCTCTCTCTACGCCCAAAACGCGACTGGCGGCTTGACCACGTTCAAGCCCGTCGAACCAGTCGCTGGCTACCCGGCCGTCGTCTATGCGAACGGTGGCGAGGGTCCGGGAACCTGCACGCTCGCTATCGGCGTTCGAGATGATCTCGTCTACACCATAATCCCACGTCTTGGCAGCGACCACCCCTCGTACTCTGATCCGTGCGGCTTGGCGGCCAAGGTCGGTGCCGCGGGCATCAAGAATCTCAAAGGGGCGTAGGCAATGACCTATAGCGGTTGGGAGATCTTCGACAAGCTCAACACCAACCCCGCGACCACCGAAACCCTCGACAGGGCCCAAGTGTCATCGCACAAGCTGATGGTCATTCACGAAGACATGAGCAAGGCGATGGAGTCCAGCCAAACCGCGCTCAGTTCCTTCTGGAAGGGCAAGGCCGCCGACAGCGGGGTCGCGGGCCTCGCCCCGCTCATAGCGACCTCCAAGATCGCGGGCGAGAACATGGACCGCGCCCGTCAGTCGATGTTCGACCAGAACGCCTCTTTCCATTACACGCGCGGCAATGTCCGTCCGGTCGAGAAGGAGCGCGCAGGGGACAGCGGGCCCGAGGACGTCCTGTCGATCGGGGCGAGTGACGACGAGATCGCGGCGGCGAAGTTCGACGCGGACACGAAGCACAACGTCGAGATCTACGAGCCGTACTACCAGAGCACTCAGCCTCGGCAGCAGTCGCTCGCGCCGGCCTATCCGGCCGCGCACGATCCGAATGTCTCGTCCGGGCCGATCACGCCGGATCCGGTCGATCCTGGTCAGACCAAGGTCAGCGGGTTCACCGGCGGGCCCGGCGACTCCGGGCGGCACGGTGGCCCCGGTGGGTACACTGGCGGGCCGAGTTCGTACAGCGCGCCTCCGGGCGCCGAGGGGTATCAGGCGCCGCGGCCGCCGCAGGTCCCGCAGCCGCCGAGGATTCCGCAGGTCCCGCGACCGCTGCCTTCGTCGCAGCCGAACGATCGGACAGAGCTGTCCCAGTGGGACCGAGGGACACAGGTGCGGCCGGGCGACCACCGCCCGCCCAACTTCGGGCCAGGCCCCGGCGGACCTGGGGGTGGCGGCAGCGGATTCGGCCCGGGGGCGGGCGGGTTCAGCGGCGGTTTCGGGCCCGGCGCCGGGTTCGGGCCGGGTGGGTCGACCGGCGGGCCGGGGAGCATGGGGCCGGGTCGCGGCGTCGGCGCCGCCATGCCCGGTGAAGGCGCGATGCGCGGTACGCCGGCGGGAGGCCCCGCAGCGGCGGGACGTCCTGGCGCGCCCGGCATGGGCGGCGGCGGGATGGGCGCCGGTGCCGGCAAGGGCAAGGGCGGCGAGGACGAAGAGCACCAGCGCAAGATCACGCTGCAGGAAGAGGACGGGGACTCCCTCTTCGGCGGCTACGACGGGGACAAGCCGGTTCCGCCGGTGATCGGCGCGTAATCGTGCTGCGGAAACCCGTCGAGCTGACGCTCCAGACCTACGAAACCCTGCTGGACCAACACAATCTGGGCGACATCCATCCGACGCTCGTCCGTGGCGCGCAGTGGTACCTGCCCGAGGAACGTCGCGAGCTGGCCGCCACCGCACAGTCCGAATTGGACAGACAAGGCCTCCTCAGACGCGGCCGGATCGACGACGAATTCCTCGACACACTGCGTTTCCTGCAGCGGCCCGCGGTGGAGTACTACTCGTGGGTGAAGTCCGAGGGTCGTGAGCGGACCGTTCGCGCCGCGGGCAGTGGCCGGGAAGCGGTCACGGTGGTCTTGGTCGACAAGGTCGTCTACCTGACCCCGACACGGCCGGACACGCTGGCGCAGGATTTCACCGGCCTGCTCCCCGAGGCTCCCGCCGCGCGCACACCGTCCCTGAACTGCTCGGAAGACGATCTGCAGGTCCTGATGAAGGGCGAAACGCTGACCGGCAGCGGCCCGAGCATCCGTGACGCCAAGAAGATCCTCCAGTGGATCCGGTCGCCGCACACCTTCTTCGGCAGGCTTTACGTCGCCATCCGCGATGGTGGCGGCAACCGGAAACGCGTTGAAAGGCCACCGGGCTGGATGGACACCGACCAGGGCCGGGTCGTGTTCGGCCCGGACGCCAAGGGCTGGGTGAGCCTCATGGGCGCCGGGCCGCACGAAATCGTCGCGAAGGTGGTCCAGCTGGAGTCGGAGCTCCGGGGGCGTTAGGCCGTGTCCGGTAAGTCCGTTCGATGGGCTCCGTGATCCAGGTGGTTCCTGACGGTGCGGGCGATTCGGCCTCGTACCGGGTTGTACTCGGCTGAATCGCCCGTGCCGTCAGGGGCCGCCTGGGCGCGGAGACCGCGGACAGACTTACCGGACACGGCCTAACCCTGGTGGTTCGGGTTCAGGACCCGCGAGAGGAACGTCTTCGTGCGCTCCTCCTGCGGGTCCCCGATCACCTGGTCCGGTGAGCCCTGCTCGACGACGACGCCGCCGTCCATGAACAGCACGATGTCGGCCACCTCACGGGCGAACTGCATCTCGTGCGTGACGACGAGCATCGTCATGCCTTCCTGCGCGAGCTGCCGCATGACCGCGAGGACGTCGCCGACCAGTTCGGGGTCCAGCGCCGATGTCGGTTCGTCGAACAGCATGACGTCGGGGTCCATCGACAGCGCCCTGGCGATCGCGACGCGCTGCTGCTGCCCGCCGGAAAGCTGCGTCGGCAGCGAAGACTCCTTCTCCGCCAGCCCGACCTTCGCGAGGTTTTCCCTCGCGATGCGCACCGCCTCGTCTTTGCCGCGCTTGAGCACCTTGCGCTGCGCGACCGTCAGGTTGTCGAGCACGCTCAGGTGTGAGAAGAGGTTGAACGACTGGAAGACCATGCCGATCTTCGTGCGGGCGCCGTCGATGTCGACGTCGGGATCGGTGATCTCGCTGCCGTTGACCACGATCTTGCCCTGCTGCGGTTCCTCGAGGAGGTTGACGCAGCGCAGGAGCGTCGACTTGCCCGAGCCCGACGGGCCGATGATGCAGACGACCTGGCCGCGCTCGACGTGCAGGTCGATGCCCTTGAGCACCTCGAGTTCGCCGAACGCCTTGTGCAGTCCCGAAACCTCGACGATCGTCTGGGCGCTCATACCGTTCCTCCGCCGGGCACTCCGGCTCCGTATTTCTTCTCTAGCCGCTGCTGCAGGATCGACAGCGGGATGGTGATGACCAGGTAGCACAGACCGGCGACGACGATCGGGGTCAGGCCCTTGGCCTCGAGCAGCGCCTGGCGGCTGAACTGCGCGAGTTCCTGCTGCGCCGGGGTGGTGCCGAGCAGGAACGCCAGCGACGAGTCCTTCGTCAGCATGATCAGCTCGTTGGCCAGCGGCGGCAGGATGATCCGGAACGCCTGCGGGATCACGACGGTGATCATCGTGCGGGCGGGCGACATGCCGAGCGAACGCGCGGCCTCGACCTGTCCGCGCGGCACCGCCTGGATACCGGCGCGGATGGTTTCCGCCATGTAGGCGGACGACACGATGCCCAGCGCCAGCATGATCGCGACGTTGCGGGGCAGGGTCGTGTCGAACGCGGTCGGCACGCCGATGCCGACGGCCAGGAAGATCAGCAGCGCGGGCAGGCCGCGGAAGAACTCGATGTACCCGCGCGCGAACCAGCGGTACGGGCCGACCGAGGAAAGTCTCATCAGGGCGAGCAGCAGGCCCATCCCGAGGCCGAGCGCGAAGCCCAGCGCGGTGAAGACGATGGTGTTCTTCAGTGCGACGGTGATGACGTCCGGGAACTGCTTGGCGGCGACTTCGAGATCGAAGAACGCCTTGCCGATCCTGCTCCAGTCGGCCAGCAGCGCGAGCACGATGACGATCACCAGCAGCAGGACGTACTGCCCGGTCCGGAAGGCCGAACGGCGCTGGCGGCGGCTCAAAGCCATTTCTCTCCTCAAACAGGTGGCGACAAGCCTGTGGCCGGTGCGCTGGCACCGGCCACAGGAGAGCTGATTATCAACCGGCGGCCGGGCTGCCCGGCTGCCAGGTCGGCGCCTTGCCGAACCACTTCTGGTAGATCTGCGCGTAGGAGCCGTCCGCCGCGGACGCCTTGAGCACCTCGTTGATCTTGCCGAGGAGGGCGCTGTTGCCCTTCTTCACGCCGATGCCGTAGAACTCGTTCGTCTTGAACTCGGTGACGACCGTCGTGTCCGGGTTCGTCTTCGCGAAGTCGTAGAGCACGCCGTTGTCGTTGACGCCCGCGTCGACCGTGCCGTTCTTGACGGCCTGCTCCAGCAGCGCGAGGTCGTCGAAGGTGACGATCTCGGCGCCCTTGGCTTCCTTCTTGGCGTAGTCGGCGCCGGTGGTGGCCGACTGGACACCGATCTTCTTGCCCGCGACGTTGGACAGGTCCTTGATCGGCGAACCGGCCTTGACCAGCAGCGCCTGGGTCGCCTCGAAGTACGGGTCGGAGAAGTCGAACTTCTCCTTGCGCTTGTCGGTGATCGTCATACCCGCGGCGGCGAGGTCGCACTGTCCGGTGTTCATCGCTTCGCCGGACTCGATGGTCTCGAAGGCGATGTCGACGATGCTCTGCTCGACACCCAGCTTCTTGCCGACCAGGTCGACCAGGTCGACGTCGAAACCGACGATCTTGTCACCCTGCTTGACCTGGAAGGGCTGGTAGGGCAGGTGCGTGCAGGTGGTGACCTTGCCGGACGCGACGAGCTGGACGCCGCCGGCCGCGGTTCCGCCTTCCTCGCCGCACGCGGACAGCGCACCCGCGGCCAGGGCGAGCGCCGGGATCAGGGCGAGCGCTTTGAATCGAGCCACGTCGTCACTCCTCGTAGTTCCCATGTGTCGAGAGCACGCATATTGCCACTCATCCGGCGGCAAGCACAGCACTACGACGTTACAGCGCCGTTTCGGCCGTCACGGGCGTTGCATGAGGTATCGCGCCGGCATGGCAGGGTGAGCGAGTATGGCGACCATGAACAACAACCCGGCGCCGCGGCTCCCACCTGCGGGCCGCCGCCCTCGGACGACGACGTCGGCGCGGCGCGCGGCGAAACCCGGGGCGCAGTTCGACGGCTATCTCTCGCCGTCCCGGCCGCACGCGGGCGCGTACGACGAGATGTTCATGGCCGACGGCACGGTCCGCCAGCCGTACCGGGCGCTGTACGAATCGATCTCCGCGCTGACGTCGGCCGACCTCTCGTCCCGGTCGGCGGCGATCGACCGCGCCATGGTGGACCAGGGCATCACGTTCTCGCTGTCCGGCCAGGAGCGCCCGTTCCCGCTCGACCTGGTGCCGCGCGTGATCACCTCCGCCGAATGGAGCAAACTCGAACGCGGTGTGGCGCAACGGGTTCGCGCGCTCGAAGCCTTCCTCGCCGATGTGTACGGCGACCGGCAGATCCTGCGCGACGGCGTCCTCCCGCGACGGCTGATCACCTCGTGTGAGCATTTCCAGCGCGAGGCGTTCGGGATCAACCCGCCCAACGGCGTCCGCATCCACGTGTCCGGTGTGGACCTGGTGCGGGACGAGGAGGGCACCTTCCGGGTGCTGGAGGACAATCTCCGCAACCCGTCCGGCGTGTCGTACGTGATGGAGAACCGCCGCACGATGGCGCGCGTGTTCCCGGACCTGTTCGCCCAGCACCGGGTCCGTCCGGTCGGCGATTACGCCTCGCATCTGCTTCGCGCGCTGCGGGCCGCGGCGGCGGCGAACGTCGCCGACCCGATGGTCGTCGTGCTCACGCCCGGCGTGCACAACTCCGCCTACTTCGAGCATTCGCTGCTGGCCCGGCTGATGGGTGTCGAGCTGGTCGAAGGCCGCGACATGTTCTGCCGTGACAACGTCGTCTACCTGCGGACCACCGAGGGCGAGCGGCAGGTCGACGTCATCTACCGGCGGATCGACGACGAGTTCCTCGATCCGGTGCACTACCGGCCGGATTCCGTGCTCGGCGTGGCCGGGGTCCTGAACGCGGCGCGCGCGGGCAACGTGGTGATCGCGAACGCGGTCGGCAACGGCGTCGGCGACGACAAGCTCGTCTACACCTACGTGCCCGAGATGGTGAAGTACTACCTCAACGAGAAGCCGCTGCTGCCCAACGTGGACACGTTCCGGTGCTGGCTGCCGGACGAGTTCGACCACGTCATGCAGCATATGGACGAGCTGGTGATCAAACCGGTCGAAGGTTCGGGCGGCTACGGCATCGTGTTCGGCCCGGAGGCGACGCCGGCCGAGCTGACCGCCCTCAAGCGGAAGGTCCGGGCGCACAAACGCGGCTGGATCGCGCAGCCGGTGGTCCAGCTGTCCACCGTTCCCTCCAAAGTGGACGATCGGCTGGCGCCGCGGCACGTCGACCTCCGCCCGTTCGCGGTCAACGACGGCAAGGAGATCTTCGTGCTGCCGGGCGGGCTGACCAGGGTCGCGCTCCCGGAGGGCAGCCTGGTGGTCAACTCGTCGCAGGGCGGCGGCTCCAAGGACACCTGGGTGCTGGCGACGCGGTCGTCGACGGCGGAGCGGGAACTGGAACGGCCGGCGCTCGGCGCGCTGTCCCAAGTGGACGGTCTGGTCGCCGAGCAGGGCCCCGAGCTGACCACCACCCAGCAACAGCAGCAGCAGCAGGCATAAGGGAGGTTGATGTGCTCGCCCGCAACGCGGAATCGCTGTACTGGATCGGCCGGTACGTCGAACGCGCCGATGACACCTCCCGGATCCTCAACGTCTCCGTGCACCAGCTGCTCGAAGACGCCAGCGTCGACCCGGACCACGCGAGCCGCCAGCTGCTCGCCGTCCTCGGCATCTCGCCGGAGGGCATGGACACGCTCGACGTGTGGAAGCTGACCGAGCTGGTCGCCTACGCCAAGGACAATCCCGCGTCGATCGTCGGTTCGATCAACTCCGCCCGCGAGAACACGCGCGGCGCCCGCGAGGTCGTTTCGACCGAGCTGTGGGAATGCCTGAACGCGACGTGGAACGCGGTGCCGGACCGGCAGCGGTACGCGCGCCGCGCCGGCCCGCACGCCTTCCTGTCCTTTGTGGAGGAACGGGCGGCGATGTTCGCCGGGCTCGCGGATTCGACGATGAGCCGCGACGACGGCTGGCTGTTCATGGTGCTCGGCCGGTCGGTCGAACGCGCGGACATGGTGGTGCGGCTGCTGCTCTCGCGGGTCCAGGACAGCGCGTCGTCACCCGGCTGGATCACGGTGCTCCGTTCGGCGGGCGCGCAGGACACCTATCTGCGGACCTATCGCGGCGCGCTCGACGCCGGCCGGGTCGTGCAGTTCCTGTTGCGGGACACGCTCTTCCCGCGTTCGGTGTTCCACGCGCTGCGGCAGGCGGAGGAATGCCTGGAGCGGCTGGACCCCGGCGTCAACTCGCGTGCCAACGAGAAGTCCGAGGCGCTGCGGCAACTCGGCCGCGCGCGCAGCGAGCTGGAGTTCCTGCGGCCGTCGGATCTGCTGGAGGACCTGCCGAAACGGCTCGGCGCCCTGCAGACCTCGATCAAGGACATCGGCGACGCGGTTTCGGTGCAGTACTTCCATTCGTCGCCTTGGGTGGCCTGGAGCGGTGCGGAGGTTTCGCTGTGACCTGGCAGCTTCGGGTGGCCCACCGGACCGGATACCGGTACGCGACACCGGCCACGCAGTCGTACAACGAGGCACGCCTGACCCCGCGCTCCGACCGGCGGCAGACCACGGTCGTGAACCGCGTCGAGACGACGCCGGCGACCCGCGCCTACCGGTACACGGACTACTGGGGCACCGTCGTGACCTCGTTCGACCTTCACGCGCCGCACACCGAGTTCACCGTGCTCGCGACGTCGGTGGTCGAGACCGCCGACGAAGGCGAGCCGGTCCGCTCGGCGACGTGGAAGGACCTTCGGAGCGACACCGTCGTCGACCACCGCACCGAGTACCTGACGCCGACGCCGTACACGCCCCGCGATCCGGAGCTGACGAAGGTCGCGCGCGAACTGCGGAAGGGCCTCGAACCGGCGGAGGCCGTGCTCGCCGTCTGCGAATGGGTCAACAAGCAGCTCAAGTACCAGCCGGGGACGACCGGCGTGCACAGCACGGCGACCGACGCGTGGCGTGCGCGCGAAGGGGTCTGCCAGGACTTCGCGCATGTCACGCTGGTGATGCTGCGCGCGATCGGCGTCCCGGCGCGGTACGTCTCCGGGTACCTGCACACGAAACCGGAGGCGAAGCTCGGCGAGACGGTCGAAGGTGAAAGCCATGCCTGGGTCGACGTCTGGACCGGCGGCTGGTGGGCCTACGACCCGACGAACGCGATCCCGGTCGGGCCGCGGCACGTCTGGGTCGCGTACGGCCGCGACTACGCCGACGTGCCGCCGCTCAAGGGGATCTTCACCGGCGGCGGTCAGTCCACTTTGGACGTATCGGTGCAGCTGACCCGGCTGACCTAAGCCCTGCGCCTGAGCAACAGCCAGAGCAGGTACGCGCCGCCGAGGGCCGCCGCGACGACGCCCGCGGGCAGCAGCGAGGACGCCAGCAGACGCTGGCCGAGGTAGTCCGCCGCGACGACCAGCGTCGCCCCGACGAACGCCGACGCGAGCAGGTTGGGCCCTGGCAGGCGAGTCATCCGGCGCGCCAGCTGGGGCGCCGCGAGCGCGATGAACGGGAGCGGCCCGGTCGCCGCGGTGGCGGCGGCGACCAGCGCGACCGCGACCAGCACCAGGGTCAGCCGCACCCGGTGGACGTCGACGCCGATACCGGTGGCGGTGTCGTCGCCCATCTCCAGCATGCGCAGCGCGCGGCCGTGCGCGAACACGATCGGGACGAACACGGCCATCGCGACCGCAAGCGGCACGAAGTAGCTCCAGTCGCGGCCGGAGAGGTCACCGACCAGCCAGCCGACAGCCTGCGCGGCGGCTTCGAGGTTCGCCTTCACCAGCAGGTACGAGTTCACGCCGACCAGCACCGCGCTGACCGCGATTCCGAGCAGCACCAGCCGTGAACTCAGCAGGCCGTGCGGCGCGCACAACGCCATCACGACCAGCGCGGTCAGCAGACCGCCTCCCAGCGCACCGAGTGAGACGAGGCCAGGGCCGGAGCCGAAGAGCAGCAGGGTCACGATGCCGCCGGTCGCCGAACCGGTGGTGAAGCCGATGATGTCCGGGCTGCCGAGCGGGTTCCGGGTGATCGTCTGGAAGATCGCCCCGGCCAGCGCCAGCGCGGCGCCGACGAGGATCGCGACCAGCACGCGCGGAAGCCGTCCCATGACGACCAGGTACTGCGCCTTCGTCCCTTGGCCCGCCAGGGTCGCGAGCACCTCGCCGGGGCTCATCTCGTAGTCGCCCGTGCCGACCGAAAGCACGACGAGCGCCAGGACCACCAGGGCCAGCGCGGCGACGACGACCAGCGATCGTCTGTCCAAACGGGACTCGCGACGCACGAGCGCGGTCATCGGCGCACCGCCTTGAGCCGTCGGGCCACGATCACGAACGCGATCCCGCCGACGACGTCGGTCATCACGCCGACCTGGATCTCCCCCGGCGAACCGAGCAGACGGCCGAGGACGTCGCAGCCGAGCAGCAGTACCGGTCCGAGCAGCGCCGAAAGCAGCATCACCCAGCGTTCGTCCTGGCCGATCAGCGTCCGGACGACATGGGGGATCATCAGGCCGACGAAGGCGATCGGCCCGCAGGCCGCGGTCGCCGACGCCGAAAGCAGCCCGACGGCGACCATCCCGGCGACGCGGACGAGCGCCGGATTCGCGCCGAGACCTCGGGCCGTGTCCTCGCCCAGCGCCAGCGCGTTCAGCGCGCGGGCCAGCACGATCGCGATGACCACGCCGGCGACGAAGAACGGCAGCAGCACGGTCAGCTGGTCGGCGTTCCGATTGACCAGCGAACCCACCAGCCAGAACCGCATGGCCTGCAGGTTGTGCGTGTTGACCATCTGCATGCCCTGGTTGATCCCGACGAACACCGCCTGGACCGCGACCCCCGCCAGCACCAGCCGCAGCGGGCTCGTGGCGCCGCGCGTCCCGCCGATCACCGAGACCAGCGCGGTTCCCGCGAGCGCTCCGGCGAAGGCGAACCAGACGTACTCGCCGGGCGAAGTCACCGAGAACACCGCGGAGCCGAGGACGATCGCGACGGCGGCGCCGTGGTTGATGCCGAGCAGACCGGGTTCCGCGACCGGGTTACGGGTGATCGCCTGCATGAGCGAACCCGCCAGCGCGAGCGCCATCCCGACCAGGACGCCGAGCACCGTGCGGGGCAGGCGGTCGTCGCGGACGACGACGTCGTTGTAGTTGCCGTCGTAGGCGAAGAGGGCGTGCAGCACTTCGCCGAGGGAGAGGCGGTTCGAGCCGAAGCCGATCGACAGCAGGATGACCGCGGCGAGCGCTACGAGCGACCCCGCCAGGACCAGCGTTCGCACGGAAACGCTGGTCCTCGGTGATCTGACGCGCTCCGTGACCTGGACCATGGCGTTCACGATAAGGGAAGGCTAGCCTAACGCCGAACTTCGGTCCCTCGGTGAAAGAAGATCTCCATGCACCTCTCCCGACGCGGCTTCCTCGCCGGTACCGCGGCGCTCGGCGCCACCGGCCTCCTGACCGCTTGCGGCTATCAGGAAGAGACGCCGTCTCAGGGCGCAGGAGCGACCTGGTCCTTCACTGACGACCGTGGCCGCAAACTCGAAGGCGAGCGGCCGACCCGGATCGTCGCGCAGGTGACCGCCGCGGCCGCGCTGTGGGACCTCGGCGTGAAGTCGATCGGGATCTTCGGCCCGTCGAAGTTCGCCGACGGCAAACCGGATCCGCAGGCGGGCGGCGTCGACCTGAACGCGGTGACCTCGCTGGGGAACGTCTACAACGAGTTCAACTTCGACAAGTTCGTCTCGCTGAACCCCCAGCTGCTGGTCAGCGTGATGTACCTGAAGGACCAGATGTGGTACGTCCCGGACACGCAGACGGAGAAGATCGACAAGGCCGCGCCGAGTGTCGGCGTCCGGCTGCAGGGGCTCGCGATGCCAGAGGGGATCGCGAAGTTCATCGCGCTGGCGAAGGCACTCGGGGCCGACACGGAGACTCCGGCGATCCAGGCCGCGAAGGCGGAGTACGAGAAGGCCGACGCCGCGCTCGGTGACGCGATCAAGAAGGCATCCGGCCTGAAGGTCCTCCTGATCTCCGCGCAGAAGGACACCGTCTACATCGCGAATCCGCCGTCGTTCGCGACGTCGAGGCACTACCAGAACAAGGGCATGAACTTCGTCCTCCCCGAGGCTCCGGACCCGAGCCAGGGCGGTTACTACCAGCAGATCAGCTGGGAGAACATCGGCAAGTACACCGCCGACGTCATCATGTACGACAACCGCGGCGGTTCGCTCTCGCTCGGCCCGGACGGGCTCGGCGGCGTGCCGACCTGGGCCCAGTTGCCCGCGGTGAAGGCCGGGAAGTTGATCCCCTGGAACAACGAGACACCGTTCTCGTATCAGCGCTTCACGCCGCAGCTGACGGAACTGGCCGCGGCGCTGAACAAGTTCGCCTAGGCCGTGTCCTGCAAGTCTGTTCGATGGGCTTCGTGATCCAGGTGGTTCCTGACGGTGCGGGCGGGTCGGCCTCGTACCGGGTCGTACTCGGCCGAGCCCGCCCGTGCCGTCAGGGGCCGCCTGGGCGCGGAGACCGCGAACAGACTTGCAGGACACGGCCTAGCCCAGGAACTCCCGTAGCGCCGCCGCGAGGTCGGCCGGGTTGTCCTCGGCCATGTGGTGCCCGGACTCGATGGCGAAGCCGCGGACGTCGTCGGCCCATTCGCGCCACACCGCGATCGGGTCGCCGTACAGCTCGGCCATGTCGTCGCGGCTCGACCACAGCATGAGCATCGGGCAGCCGAGTTTCCGCCCGGCCGCCTTGTCTGCGTCGTCGGCTTCGCGGTCGGGCCCGAGGCCGGCGCGGTAGTCCTCGAGCATCGCGTGGACCGTCTCGGGATCGTGGATCGCGCGCAGGAAGTCGGCGTGGTTCTCCGCGCCCATCGCCTCGGGATCGCCGCCGTACCAGGCGTCCGGGTCGGCGTTGATCACGCGCTCGGCGGGTTTGGCGAGCTGGCCGAAGAAGAACCAGTGCCACCATTTCCGCGCGAAGTCCGCGTCGGCGCGGGCGAGGGCCTCGCCGATCGGCACGCCGTCGAGGACGACCAGCTTGGTGACGGCCTCGGGATGGTCCATGGCCAGCCGGTGCGCCACGTAGCTGCCGCGATCGTGCCCGGCCACGGCGAACCGCTCGTGGCCGAGGTGCCGCATGAGCGCGACGATATGCCTGGCCATCTCCCGTTTCGAGTGCGCGGAGTGGTCTTCGGTGGTCTCGGGTTTCGAGGATTGGCCGTAGCCGGGAAGGTCCGGGCAGACGACGCTGAACGCGTCCGTCAGCTTCGGCGCGACGGCGTGCCAGGTGGTGTGGGTGCGGGGATGCCCGTGCAGGAGAAGGACGGGCGGACCCGATCCGCCGTGGCGGACCCTGAACGTCACTTCGCCCGTGTCGACGTTTTCGAGCTCGAAGCCTTCGAACACGTTCCTCCCGGGGCCGCAATGAAGGGGCCTTTCATGGCAAATTTTGCTATGAAAGGCCCCTTCATTGCAGCGTGAGCGGGGAAATCAGCTCCGCGCGTGCGCGTCCAGGATGTGCGCGACCGCCTCGGTGACCCGCTGCGCGAAATCGATGTTCAGCCACTCGTCCGGCACGTGGATGTTCGAGTCCGGCCCGCAGGCGCCGGTGACCACGAACTGCGCGTCCGGGTACTTCTCGCCGAGCAGCCCCATGAACGGGATCGACCCGCCCATGCCGTAGCTCTTGTGCGGCGCGCCGAAGACCTCGCCGCTCACGCGGTGCAGGGCCTCGTCGAGCCACGGCGCGGTGTCCGGCGCGTTCCAGCCGTTCTCGGCCTGGAAATCGCCGAGCTCGACCGAAGCGTCGTACGGCACGTCAGTGGTGAGCACGCGGCGGACCGCCTCCATCGCGGCCTGCGCGTTGGCGGTCGGCGGCAGGCGGAAGCTCAGGGTGAGCGTGGTGCTGTCGCGCAGCACGTTGCCCGCTTCGGCCGGGACCGGGAAGCCCTCCGCGCCGATCACCGAGAGCGTCGGCCGCCACGAGTTGTTGAGCAGCAGTTCCAGGTCGTCGTCGGACACCGTCCGGCCGACCACGGGGAAGAGCGTCTTCGCCGCACCGGGCGCGATCTCGACGACGCCACGCGCCTCGTCGACGCGGTTCTCCGGGATGTCGACGCTCAGCTCGGCGAGCTTGATCTCGCCGGTTTCGGCGTTCTCGATCCGGTCGAGGAGGGCACGCAGGACGCGGAACGAGCTCGCCACGATGCCGCTGGCCATGCCGGAGTGCTGCGCGGACTCGAGCACCTTCACGGTGACGTTGACGTGCAGCATGCCGCGCAGGCTGGTGGTCAGCCACAGGCGCTGGTAGTCGGTGCCGCCGGCGTCGAGGCAGACGACCAGCGAGACCTCGCCGAGCTTCTCCTTCAGGTGCTCGACGTAGGCGGGCAGGTCCGGGCTGCCGGACTCCTCACCGGTCTCCAGCAGCACGACCGCGCGGGAGTGCTCGCCACCGGCGGCGCGCACGGCCTCGATCGCCGTCGTCGCCGCGTAGCCGGAGTAGCCGTCGTCGACCGCGCCGCGGCCGTACAGCCGCCCGTCGCGGATCACCGGCGTCCACGGGTCGAGCCCCTCGGACCAGCCGCCGACCGGGGGCTGCTTGTCGAGGTGCCCGTACATGAGCACGGTGCCCTTTTCGGCCGCTTCGGACGTCGCCGGGATGTCGACGACCAGCAGCGGGCTGCGGCCTTCGAGCTCCACGACCTCGAGCGTCGCGCCGGGGATCCCCCGCGCGGCGATCCAGGAGCGGACGTGCTCGACGGCGGCGGCCAGATGACCGGTCTTCGCCCACTCGGAGTCGAACGCCGGGGACAAGGCGGGGATCGCCACCAGGCCGGACAGGCTGGGAAGGACGTCGTTCGTCCAGTTCGAAACCACGGTTTCGCGTACGGATTTGTGCTCCACGTCCGCCATCCTGCCACGGGTCGCGGAGGGTGTGATGGATCACAACGGCGGGCACGGATCGTCATCGATCAAGCCGGACAGGACACCCGTCCGGACGAGTCGTCCGCTGGTCGGCCCGCGGGTGAATTCCCTACTTTCGGCGGCCCCACACTCGGGCTTCCTAGCATTTTCCCTGATCAGGCACCCTTTCTCAGCAACAAATCAGCATCCGCCACTGACCAAAACGGCGTCCGGCATGCCAGGATGTCCGCACGAACCGTCAACGCCGACGGTGACCCAGCGCTTCAGATCCGACGCGCTGGTCCCCGCCGGCGCAGTCACTGTGGCCGCCACAAGTGGCCGCCAGAGGCGCCGACATCAAGGAGAGCAGCGCATGCCGTCCGAACACTGGACGCACCCGGAGCCTGGAGATGGTCCCGCCGCCGTATCGGCGCAGCCTTCCCCCGAACAGGTGATCGCCGGTTTGCGAGCAACGAGCGAAGGTGGCGCTGAGCTGACTCAGCTGCTCACCCCCGAAGGCGAACGGATCTCTTCGCCGCAATTCGACCGCTACGTCGACGACATCGACGCCGAAGCCCTCAAGGGCCTCTATCGCGACATGGTCCTGGTCCGCCGCGCGGACCGCGAGGCCAACGCGATGCAGCGCCAGGGCCAGCTCGGCATCTGGGTGCCGCTGCTCGGGCAGGAGGCCGCGCAGATCGGCTCCGGCCGCGCGCTGCGGAAGGGGGACATGGCGTTCCCCAGCTACCGCGAACACGGTGTCGCGTACACCCGCGGCGTCGACCTCAAAGAGGTGCTCGGCATCTTCCGCTGCACCGACCACAGCGGCTGGGACTACAAGGCCCACGGCTTCCACCCGTACACCATCGTGATCGGCAACCAGGTGCTCAACGCCGCCGGTTACGCGATGGGCCAGAAGTTCGAAGGCAAGGTCGGCGACGACGACAGCGAAGCGACCATCTGTTACTTCGGTGACGGAGCGACTTCGCAGGGCGACGTGCACGAAGGCTTCGTCTGGGCCGCCGTCTACGACGCGCCGCTCGTGTTCTTCTGCCAGAACAACCAGTGGGCGATCTCGGAGCCCACCGAACGCCAGTCGCGCCTGCCGCTGTACCAGCGCGCCCGCGGCTACGGCTTCCCCGGCATCCGCGTGGACGGCAACGACGTCCTCGCCTGCCTCGCGGTCTCCCGCTGGGCGCTCGAGGAATGCCGCCACGGCAACGGCCCGGTGCTGATCGAGGCGTTCACCTACCGGATGGACGCGCACACCACCACCGACGACCCCACCCGCTACCGGCTCTCCGACGAGCTGGAGGAGTGGAAGCTGAAGGACCCGATCGAGCGCGTCCGGGCGTACCTCGCCCGCGGCGGCGGCGCCGATCAGGCGTTCTTCGACCAGGTGCAGGCCGATTCGGACGCGTTCGCGGCCGAGCTGCGCGAGTACTGCTTCAACATGCCCGAACCGCCACCCGAGCGGATCTTCTCCAACGTGTACGCGGAATCCACGCCGCTGCTGGACGCGCAGCGCGAAGAGTTCCTGGCCTACATGGACGGTTTCGTCGGGGCGGGTGAGCACTGAAATGGCCGACCTCCAGAAACTCACCATCGGCAAGGCGATCAACCTCGGCCTCCGGCGCGCCATGGAAGAGGACCCGAAGGTCCTGGTCATGGGGGAGGACGTCGGCAAGCTCGGCGGCGTCTTCCGCATCACCGACGGCCTGCAGAAGGACTTCGGTGAGCAGCGCGTCCTGGACACGCCGCTGGCCGAATCGGGCATTATCGGCACCGCGGTCGGCCTCGCCGTCCGCGGTTTCCGCCCGGTGTGCGAGATCCAGTTCGAGGGCTTCATCTTCCCTGGCTTCGACCAGATCTCCAGCCAGGTCGCGAAGCTGCACTACCGGACCCAGGGCAAGATCAAGATGCCCATCGTGATCCGGGTGCCGTTCGGCGGCGGTATCGGCGCGGTCGAGCACCACTCGGAGTCGCCGGAGTCGCTGTTCGCGCACATCCCCGGGCTCAAGGTCGTGTCGGTTTCGAACGCCGTCGACGCCTATTGGGGTATCCAGCAGGCGATCAAGTCCGACGACCCGATCCTGTTCTTCGAACCGAAGAAGCTGTACCACTCGGGCGCTTTGAAGGCCGAGATCGACACCGACGCCACACCGGACGAGCTGTTCAAGTCCCGCGTCGTCCGCGAAGGCACCACGGCCACCGTCGTCGCGTACGGCCCGTCGGTGAAGGTCGCGCTCGACGCGGCGGCCGCCGCCGAGGACGAGGGCAAGTCCCTGGAGGTCATCGACCTGCGGACGCTGTCCCCGCTCGACCTGGAGCCGGTGTTCGAGTCGGTGCGCAAGACCGGGCGGCTCATCGCGCTGAGCGAGGCGCCGTCGGAGTCGTCGCTGACTTCGGAGATCGCCGCGCGCGTGCAGCAGGAGTGCTTCTACTCGCTGGAAGCCCCCGTGCTGCGGGTGACCGGATTCGACACGCCGTACCCGCCCGCCAAGCTCGAGGAGCACTACCTCCCCGACCTGGACCGGGTACTGCACACCGTCGACCGTTCACTCGCCTGGTAAGGGGGAAGTTCCTGAAATGCCCGAGTACAAACAATTCCCCCTCGCCGACACGGCCGAAGGGCTGACCGAGGCCGACATCATCGCCTGGCAGGTCAAGCCGGGTGACAAGGTCACGGTCAACCAGATCGTGGTCGAGGTCGAGACCGCGAAGGCCGCCGTCGAACTGCCCATCCCGTGGGCCGGCGTCGTCACCGAACTGCTCGTCGAACCGGGCCAGACGGTGGAGGTCGGCGCGCCGATCCTCACCATCGACGTCGACCCGGACGGCAAGGCTGCCCCGGCCCCCACCGCCGCGCCCGTGGCGGAGGAGCCGGCGGAAGAGGAGATGAAGCCGCTGGTCGGCTACGGCTCCAAGGCCGTCGTCACGCAGCGGCGGGCGCGCAAGGGCGCGGCTCCGGCCGCTCCGGCCGCCGCGCCGGTGGCTGTGGCGCCCCAGCCTGTGACGGCTCCGAAGCCGAAGGGCGGGTACGTGCCGCTGGCGAAGCCGCCGGTGCGCAAACTCGCCAAGGACCTCGGCGTCGACCTGCACGCGCTCACCGGCACCGCCGAGGGCGGCGTCATCACCCGTGACGACGTGCAGGCGGCCGCCAACGGTTCCGCGGCACCGGCCGCTGTGCCGTCCAGTGTGGACAGTGGCTACGACCCCGCGACGCGCGAACGCCGGGTGCCGATCAAGGGCGTCCGCAAGGCCACCGCCGCCGCGATGGTGCAGAGCGCCTACACCGCACCGCACGTCACGGAATTCCTCACCATCGACGTCACGCCGATGATGGAGTTCCGGGAGAAGCTCAAGAAGTCGCGCGAGTTCGCCGGGGTCAAGGTCACCCCGCTGACCTTCGCGGCGAAGGCCGTCTGCCTGGCGGCCAAGCGCACTCCGGACGTCAACGCGGTGTGGGACGAGGCGGCACAGGAGATCGTCTACAAGGACTACGTGCACCTCGGGATCGCCGCGGCCACCCCGCGCGGGCTCGTCGTGCCCAAGGTCCGTGACGCGGATTCGATGTCCCTCAAGGAACTCGCGATCGCGCTCACCGAGCTGACCGACGTCGCCCGCGAAGGCAAGACCACCCCGGCGGCCATGCTCGGCGGCACGATCACCATCACCAACGTCGGCGTCTTCGGCGTCGACACCGGCACGCCGATCATCAATCCCGGCGAGTCCGCGATCCTGTGCCTCGGCGCGATCAAGGACACCCCGTGGGTGGTCGACGGCGAGATCAAGGTGCGCAAGGTGCTCCAGCTTTCGCTGAGCTTCGACCACCGCGTGGTCGACGGGCAGCAGGGTTCGGAGTTCCTGGCCGACGTCGGCGCTCTGCTGGCCGACCCCGCGGTCGCGATCACCTACTGACCCAAAGTCCGTGAAGGCCTCCTTCCTTACCCTGAGAGTAGGGAAGGAGGCCTTCACGGACCCCTGCCTTAATCGCTTGACGGAGTGAGCGCTCACTCCGCAGACTGGACGCATGACAGAAACCGCCTCCCGGCGGCGAGCGCCGGGAATGAGTGCCGACGAGCGGCGCCGGATGATCGTCCAGTCCGTGCTGCCCTTGCTGGTGGAGCATGGCGCCGGTGTCACGTCGAGCCAGATCGCGCGCGCCGCGGGCATCGGCGAGGGCACGGTCTTCCGCGTGTTCAAAGACAAGGACGAACTGTTCGCCACCTGCTTCGCCGAAGCGCTGAAACCCGACCAGGTACTCGACGCGATCGCGGTCATCGACCTCGACCAGCCCCTCGACGACAGGCTCATCGAAGCGGCCGACGCGCTCAGCGCGCACCTTCAGCGCATGGGCGCGCTCATGGCGGTCATGCACGGCTCCGGCAAGCGGCCGGAGCATCGCCACGGCGACCGCAGGGACCGGCGGAAGGAGTCGATGAGCGCCATGCGCGACGCCATGGCCGAGCTGTTCGAACCGGAGAAGGACCGGCTCCGCCTGCCGCCGACGCAGTCCGCGGCGCTCTTCCTGTCGTTGCTGTTCAGCGGCCGGATCCGGTTCAGCGAAACCGGTGACGAACCCACCACGATGGAGCTCGTCGACGTGTTCCTCAACGGCGCCTTGGCGGCCGCGTGATCGGCCCGCCCGGTGGGGGAGGCCTGGAACTGTTCATGGCGCGCGGCGGCAGGCGACGCCGTCCGCCGTCGACGGTGCCCGACAGCGGGCTGACCGGCCCGGTCGACATCCCGGAGCCCGAACCCGAAGCCCTCCCGAAAGACCTGAAGTCCCGGCTCAACCGCATGTGGGTCAACATCGCGGGCACGGTCCGCGGCCTGCCGAAGGTCGCGAAGCTGACCTGGCAGGCGAGCCCGCCGCTGACCATCGTGATCACCCTGGTGACGCTGCTTTCCGGTCTCCTCCCGACGGCGACCGCGTACGTCGCGAAGCTGCTGATCGACTCGGTGGTCGCGGCGATCCAGGGACACGGGACGAAGAGCGCGATCGTCGGTGTCGCCCTCTTCCAGTTCGGCATCCTCGTGCTCACCGCGATTTCGCAGGCGTTGACCACCTACGGCCAATCCCTGCTGCAGGAACGGATGACGCTGACCATCCGCCACCAGGTGATGGACCACGCCAGCAAGCTGCACCTCTCGTACTTCGAGGGTTCCGCGTCCTACGACATGCTGCGCCAGGCCGCGCAGGAGGCGCCGACGCGGCCGCTGTCGATGATGAACTCGGCGCTGGGCCTGATCCGGACGCTGATCACCTTCAGCAGCATGATCGCGCTGCTCGTCTCGATCAGCCCGCTGCTGGCGCTCGTCGCGCTCGTGGCGCCGATCCCCGCGTTCATCTCGCAGTCGAAGTACGGCGCCCGCGCGTTCTGGCTGACGGTGATGATGTCCCCGCTGAAACGGCGGATGGACTATCTGTCCTCTTTGGTCACCACGGACACGTATGCCAAGGAGACCAAGCTGTTCGGGCTCGGCCCGTACTTCGTCGACCGGTTCCAGCGGCTCGGCCAGGTCTTCTACGACCGTCAGCGCACCCTGACCCGCAAACGCAGCGTCAGCTCGACGTCGTGGGGCTTGCTCAGCACCGCCGCCGGGTCCGCGATCGCGTTGTACATCGCGTTGGAGGCCGTCGGCGGAAGGCTCACGCTCGGCGACCTCGCGCTGTACACGGCCGCCGCGGCGTCGGTGCAGACGTCCGTCCAAGGGTTGTTCACCGCGTTTTCCGGGATGTACGAGAACAATCTCTACCTGGACACGCTGTATCGCTTCCTCGGGACGAAACCGGAGATCGTCGCGCCACCGGAGCCGCGCCCTCTTCCGTCCACAGTGGAGGGACATATCCAGTTCGAAGAAGTGTCCTTCACCTATCCCGGGGCGGCCGACCCCGCCCTCGACGGCGTGAGCTTCGAAATCCGGCCGGGTGAGACGGTCGCCGTCGTCGGCCGCAACGGCGCCGGGAAGTCGACCCTGTTCAAACTGCTGTGCCGGCTGTACGACCCGACGGGCGGGCGGATCCTGCTCGACGACGTCGACATCCGCGAGTACGACCCGGTGGAACTGCGGCGGCGGATCAGCGCGATGTTCCAGGACTACGTGACGTATCAGGGCACCGCGGCCGAGAACATCGGGCTCGGCGACCTGACGCATCTCGTCGACCGCGAACGGATCGAGACCTCGGCGAAACGGGCCGGCGCCGACGAGCGGATCGAGCGCCTGCCCAGCGGCTACGACACCCCGCTCGGGCGCTGGTTCGACCAGGGCGTCAGCCTGTCCGGCGGTGAATGGCAGAAGATCGCGCTGTCCAGGGCGTTCCTGCGGGAAGCGCCGATCCTGATCCTCGACGAACCGACGTCCGCGCTGGACGCGCAGGCCGAGCACGACCTCTTCTCAAGGCTGCGGGAGCTTTCGGAGGGGCGCACGACGCTGTACATCTCGCACCGGTTCTCCACCGTCCGGCAGGCGGAGCGGATTCTCTTGCTGGAGCACGGAAAGGTCGCCGAATACGGGACACACGACGAGCTGATGGCGGCGAAGGCGGGCTATGCCGAGCTGTTCACGTTGCAGGCCGCCGCGTATCTCGACGAGGCCTGACGTTGCGCCGGATCATGGTCGTCGGGTGCAGTGGCGCCGGGAAGTCGACGTTCGCGCGACGGCTCGGCGCCGCGCTCGGGCTGCCGGTCATCCATCTCGACCGGCTCTACTGGCGGCCGGGGTGGACACCGGCGCCGGACGCCGAGTTCCATGCCGCGCAGGAGGAGGTCATCGCGTCCGATGACTGGGTGATCGACGGGAACTACGGAGCGTCGATGCATCTGCGGCTCCCGCGAGCGGACACAATCATCTTCCTCGACCTCCCGCGCCGCATCTGCCTCCGGCGGGTGCTGATGCGGTCTCTGCGCGAGTACGGGCAGGACAAGCAGGCACCCGGCTGCCCCGAAAGGCTGGACCTGGAGTTCTACTCCTACGTCTGGCGCTGGCCGAAGCACCACCGGGAACGGACGGTGCGGCGGCTGGCGGAACAGGGCGCGCACGCGCGGCGGATCGTGCTGACCAGGCCGCGTGAGGCGGAGGAGTTCCTGCGCCGGATCGGTTGACCCAGGTCACCGTATCGGGGGTTGGGAGCAAAACGGGCAAGCCGTACGTTGTCCCAGTATGGCTGTCGCGTTCCTGCTCTATGTCGTCGCCGAGATCGCCGCCGTGTGGGCGGTGGGCTCGGCCGTTGGCGTCCTCGGCACGATCGCGCTGCTCTTCGCCGGCGCGTTCGTCGGCTCCTGGCTCGCGCGCCGCGAAGGCGGCCGCGCCTTCCGCGCGTTCGCCGAGTCCGCGCGCCTCGGCCGACCGGCCGACGCAGAGAAGGAACTCACCGACGGGATGCTGATCGGGCTCGGCGGTCTGCTGATCCTGCTGCCCGGTTTCGTCAGCGACGTCATCGGCCTGCTGTTCATCCTGCCGCCGACACGGAGTGTCGCGCGCAAGGTCTGGCGGAAGCGGATGGCGCGCCGGGCGGTCAAGTTCGCCAACCGCACGCGCGGGCCGGTGATGGTCGTGGACAGCGAGGTCGTCGTGGACACGCCGCCCGCGGAGACCGCCAAGAAGCAGCCGCCGGTGATCGAGGGCCGCATCGTCGAAGGCTGAAGGACGCTTTCACCGCATCGCACGCGACGAAAGCGTCCTTCACCGCGTCGTATGCGGCGAAGGACGCTTTCAGCCCACGCTCGGCTTCGGGATGTCGAAGTACCCGCTGAACCGCACCGCCGGCGCGTACTCGCCCTTCACCTTCACCTTGCCCGTCACGAACATCGCCGCCACCGCCGCGTTGCCGGTGGCCATCCGGATGAAGTCGTCGACGGACAGCGTGATGGTGGTGTCCGGAGTACGCGCGAGATCGGTGCTGGAAACGCAGACGCCGTCTTCGATGACCGTTTGAAAGCGATCGAAACCGTCTTCTCCGCCACCGTCGGTGAAACGCCACGCGACGACGAAGTCGACATGTCGCGCGCGTTCGGGAACGAAATGGTCCGACATTCTGCGGAAAATCTCGTCGAGGAAAGCCGAACGCAGTTCCGGATGATCGGCGATGGCCTTGAGTTGCTCCCGCGACGCGCGTTGCACGACGTCGACGAGCACCTCGGTCTCCAGTGAGCTCAGCTCGATGCCTGCGCCGGTTTCGCCCAGCATGTGCAGGGTTTCCAGCACCTGGGTGAACTGCTCGGGGCTCAGGTTGGTGAGCTCGAGTTTCTCCGCGAAGGCGTTGACGACGTGCTCGCCGCCGGTGCGCGTTTTGTGCGGCCTCGACGGATGGGAAAGGCGTACCTTGTCCCGCCAGCGCCGGTTCGGAGGATTTCGGGGCACGGCACGGAAGTGTATCTGCTCGGCCGGGTTCAGGACGGTTTCGGCAGGTCGAAGAAACCGATCAGACCGGCCGCGAATGCCAGGTCACCTTTTACTTTGATCTTTCCGGTGACGAATAGCACAGCGGGTGTCGCCTGATGGGTGATGAGCCGGAAGAAATCGACGGGCGCGATCGTGATCGTCACCCTCGGTTTCTCCCTCATGTCCCGATCCACCGTGCACTCGCCGTGCGAGATCACCGTCTCGTAGCGGTCGTACCCGCCGTCGCCGGTGCCGCCGGACAGCCGCCAGTGCACCACCGCGTGCAGCGTCCTCGCGCGGTCCTGCCGGATGTGGGCGCCCATGCGGTCGAAGATCTCGCGCAGCACGCGCTCCCGGAGCGGCCGTTCGGCGACGACGCTCTCGAGTTGCGTACGCGAGGCGCGCGCGACGAGGTTCGCGAAGCGGGCCGGGTCGACCTTGCGGAGGTCGAACGCGGGCGCGGACTCGGCGAGCCGTCCGAGCGCGGCCAGCAGCCTGCGGACGTCGTCCTTGCCGAGGTCCTTCGGGTCGATGGCGCCCGCGACCTCGTTGACGTCGAGAGAGTGCGCTTCGGCGGAATCCGGCTCGATCCGCTCCAGCGCGTCGACCAGCGCGCGGCCGGTCAGCCCCACGATCTCGGTCATCTTCCCTCCAGTTCCACCTACCCGAGCGTAAGGCTACCCGCGAGTAGGTAGGCGGGCAAGCGTGCCGAAATCACCCTTGCCGGTGGTAGCCCGGTAGCGTCTTACGCGAACTAAGGGGAGGTCCTGAGTGTCCGAGGAAGTACCGCGTCCCGCCGAACGCGCCAAAAGGCTGCCGAGAGCGGTGCGGGAACGCCAGATCCTGGACGCAGCGGTCTCGGTGTTCTCGCGCTACGGCTATCACTCCGCGTCGATGGACGAGATCTCCGAGGTCGCCGGCGTCTCCAAGCCGATGATCTACACCTACCTCGGGTCCAAGGAAGATCTCTTCGGCGCCTGCATCCGCCGCGAAGCCACCCGCCTGCTGGAGGCGGTGCAGGCCGGGATCAAACCCGATCTGCCGCCCGACATGCAGCTTTGGCACGGGCTCCGCGCGTTCTACCGGTTCGTCGCCGACTACCGCGAGTCCTGGACGGTGCTGCACCGCCAGGCCATGACCGTCGGCGGCACCTTCGCCGCGGAGATCACCGACATGCGCACCCGCGCGATCGAGCTGGTCGCCGCGCTGGTCGTCTCCGCGGGCACCCGCAAGGGCCTCGGCGAGCAGGCCGAGTTCTCCGGCGCCGGGCTGTCCGCCGCGCTGGTCGGGGCGGCCGAGTCGCTGGCCGACTGGGCCCTCGACCACCCCGACGTCTCCGACGGCGTGCTCGCCTCGTGGCTGATGAACCTGGTGTGGCTCGGGTTCAACGACCTCGTCGAAGGCGAGATCTGGAAGCCGTCAGAGAGCGACGACTGAGCCCTCCAGGTGCGGCTTCGGCTTGCGCGCGTTCCAGAGTTCGAAGGCCCAGCCCCCGCCTTCACTCCAGGTCGTGAACGCCGCCTTCGCCGGCAACAGCACCGGCTGCTTGAACTTGACGTCGACGGTGAACGCCTCCGGCAGCCTGCCTTCGAACGCCGCGAGCGCGTGCGCCTTCGTCCACATGCCGTGCGCGATCGCGGCCGGGAAGCCGAACGCCTTCGCGGTGATCGGGTGCAGGTGGATCGGGTTGCGGTCGCCGGAGACCTCGGCGTAGCGGCGGCCGATGTCGCCGGGCACGTGCCAGATCGCGTTGGCCGCCGGCTGGGCGAGCTGACCGCGCGCGGTCTTCTCGCCGCTGCCGCCGCCGCGGCGCAGGTAGGTGCTGACGTCCGTCCACACAGGACTGTCGTTGACCAGCAGCTCGCTGACGACGTCGAACTGCTTTCCCTTCTCGTGCGGGCGCAGATCCTCGGCGCGCACGCGCAGGGTGAACGACTCGTCGAGCCGCAGCTGCCGGTGCTGGATGATCCGGTTCGCGACGTGCACCATGCCCAGCAACGGGAACGGGAAGTCGGCCTCGGTCATCAGCGCCATCTGCAGCGGGAACGCGAGGATGTGCGGATACGTCGCCGGGAGCACGTCGTCCAGCCGGAATCCGCACACCTGGTTGTACGCGGCGAGGTGCGCCGGGTCGACGACGACGCCCTCGCGGACGAACTCGGTGCCCGGCAGCGTGTTCCCGCCGCTCTTGCGCAGCGAGCCGAGCAACGCCTTGGGGTACAGCGAAGACAGGCTCGGCGACTCGTGGAGTTCCTTGACGGCCATGCTCACGCTCCCAGCAGTGCCTGGCCGCAGACGCGGACCACGTTGCCGTTGACCGCGGCCGAAGCCGGGTTCGCGTACCAGGCGATCGTCTCGGCGACGTCGACCGGGAGCCCGCCCTGGCCGAGGCTGGACAGCCGCCGCCCGGCCTCGCGGATGAACAGCGGGACGGCGGCGGTCATCTTGGTCTCGATGAAACCGGGCGCGACGGCGTTGATCGTGCCGCCGTACTCGGCGAGCTTCGGCGCGCCGTCGTTCACCATGCCGATGACGCCTGCCTTGCTGGTGGCGTAGTTGGTCTGGCCGACGTTGCCGGCGATCCCGGCGATCGAGGAGACGCCGATGATGCGGCCGTTCTCGTGCAGCACCTTGTCGGCCACGAGCTTCTCGTTCACCGCGAGCTGCGAGGCGAGGTTGACCGCGATGACGGAGTCCCAGCCGCCTTCGGTCATGTTGCCGAGCGTCTTGTCGCGGGTGATGCCCGCGTTGTGCACGACGATGTCGACGCCGCCGTGGCGCGAGGTCAGGTACTCGGCGAGCTTCTCCGGCGCGTCGGCGGCGGTGATGTCCAGCTGCAGCGACGAGCCGCCGACCTTGTTGGCCACCTTGGACAGGTCCGCGCCCTGCGCGGGGATGTCGAGCGCGACGACGTGGGCGCCGTCGCGGCCCAGCACCTCGGCGATGGCGGCGCCGATACCGCGGGAAGCGCCGGTGACCAGGGCGACCTTGCCTTCGAGGGGCTTCGTCCAGTCGGCCGGGGCGGAGGCGGTCTTGGTCTCGGTGCCGACGCGGATGACCTGGGCGTCGACGAAGGCGGACTTCGCCGACAGCAGGAAACGGAGCGTGGACTCAGTGGCCTCTTCGGCGCCTTCGGCGACGTACACGAGCTGAGCGGTCGCGCCGCGCTTCAGCTCTTTACCGACGGAGCGCACGAAGCCTTCGAGGGCACGCTGCGCGATCCGCTCGTGCCCTTCGACCAGCTCCGGCGGCGTTCCGAGGACGACGACGCGACCCGACGGCCCGACGCTCCGGATCACCGGGTGGAAGAAGGAGTAGACCTCGCGAAGCTGCTTCGGGTCCTTCACGCCTGTCGCGTCGAAGACGAGCGCGGCGTGCTTGTCGGCGGCCGCCGAGAGGACCTCGATGCCCGCGCGGTGCAGTTGCGCCTCGATCACCTTTTCGAGGCGACCGCCCGGCGCGGCGCCCAGAAGTGCGGGACCCTCGAGAGGGGGCTGACCGGGCTTGTACCGGCGGAGCGTCGCGGGATTCGGCAGGCCGAGCTTCGGCACCACGAACTTCCCCACCGGGGATTTCGTGAACTGCTGGTACCTGTCAGCCATCGCTTGCCTCCCGTGCAGTTTGCGTCACGTCGCATTCTAACCTACTCGCTAGTAGGTTACAGTGTGAGAGAGCCTACGGAGGAGTGGAAAAAAATGGCCACGAAAAGGACGGCACCCGTGCGCAAGGTCGCGATCATCGGCGGTAACCGGATCCCCTTCGCCCGCTCGAACGGCCCGTACGCGAAGGCGTCGAACCAGGACATGTTCACGGCCGCCCTCGACGGCCTGGTCAGCCGCTTCTCCCTGCAGGACGAGGTGATCGGCGAGGTCGCCGCCGGCGCCGTGCTCAAGCACGCCCGCGACTTCAACCTCGCCCGCGAAAGCGTCCTCGGCAGCAGGCTGAACCCCGCCACCCCGGCCTCCGACGTGCAGATGGCCTGCGGCACCGGCCTCCAGGCGATCATCAACGTCGCCAACAAGATCGCCCTCGGCCAGATCGACTCGGCCATCGCGGGCGGCGTCGACACCACATCCGACGCGCCGCTGGCGGTCAACGACGACCTGCGTCAGATCCTCGTGCAGCTCAACGCCGCGAAGACACTCCCCGAACGGCTGAAGCTGGCCGCGAAGCTGCGTCCCGGCCACATCGTCCCCGAGATCCCGCGCAACTCCGAGCCGCGCACCGGCCTCTCCATGGGCGAGCACGCCGCGCTGACCGCGAAGGTCTGGGAGATCACGCGCGAGGCGCAGGACGAACTCGCCGCGACCAGCCACCAGCGCCTCGGCGCCGCGTACGACAAGGGTTTCTTCGACGACCTGGTGACGCCGTACCTGAAGCTGGCGCGCGACCAGAACCTGCGGCCGGACTCCAGCGTCGAGAAGCTCGCGAAGCTGAAGCCCGCCTTCGGTGGTCCTGACGGCACGATGACCGCGGGCAACTCGACGCCGCTGTCCGACGGCGCGTCCACGGTCCTGCTCGCGACCGAGCAGTGGGCGAAGGCGCGGAAACTGCCGGTGCTGGCGTACCTGACGTTCTCGCAGACCGCGGCCGTCGACTACGTCCACGGTGACGAAGGCCTGCTGATGGCGCCCGCGTACGCCGTCCCGCAGATGCTCACGCGTGCCGGGCTCACCTTGCAGGACTTCGACTTCTACGAGATCCACGAGGCCTTCGCGTCGCAGGTGCTCGCCACCCTCAAGGCGTGGGAGGACCCGCAGTTCGCGAAGTCGAAGCTGGGCCTCGACGAGCCGCTCGGCTCCATCGATCGGGCGAAGCTGAACGTCAACGGTTCTTCGCTCGCGGCCGGGCACCCGTTCGCGGCGACCGGCGGCCGCATCGTCGCCACGCTCGCGAAGCTGTTGAACGAGAAGGGATCCGGCCGCGGACTCATCTCGATCTGCGCCGCGGGCGGCCAGGGCGTCACCGCGATCCTCGAAAAGTAACCGTTCGCCGGGAGCGGATCGGGGAAAAACCCGGGTGCCTTTGTCGGTGCCCGGGTCTAGCGTGTGCGCATGTTCGCAGTTCAGGCGAAAGCGCTGGTCAAGACCTATGGGTCCACACGGGCGCTCGACGGGGTCGACCTGTCGATCCCGAAGGGCAAGGTGCTGGGCCTCCTGGGGCCGAACGGTGCCGGGAAGACGACGACGGTCCGCATCCTGACCACGCTGCTCCGCCCGGATTCGGGTGAGGCGGAGGTGGCCGGGCACGACGTGCTGGCCCACCCCGACGCCGTCCGGCGGTCGATCGGGCTCTCCGGGCAGTACGCCGCCGTGGACGAGAACCTCACCGGGTTCGAGAACCTGTACATGGTCGGCAGGCTGTACGGGAGCAAGAAGGCCGCGGCGAAATCCCGGGCGCGTGAGCTGCTCGCGCGGTTCCGCCTGGAGGACGCGGCGGACCGCCCCGCCAAGACGTACTCCGGCGGCATGCGGCGACGGCTCGACCTCGCGGGGGCGCTGGTCGCCGAGCCGACCGTGGTGATCCTCGACGAACCGACCACCGGGCTCGACCCGCGCGGCCGGATCGACACCTGGGAGGTCATCAAGGAGCTGGTCGCCGACGGCACCACGGTGCTGCTGACCACGCAGTACCTGGAGGAGGCCGATCAGCTCGCCGACTCGATCGTGGTGATCGACAAGGGGAAGGTCATCGCGCGCGGCACCGCCGACGAGCTCAAGCAGGAGATCGGCGGCGAGCGGCTCGAACTGGTCGTGGCGAACACAAGCGATCTCGCGATCACCACGCAGGTGCTGACCGAGGTCGGCTCGGGCACGCCGTCGGTCGACGAGCACACCCGCAAGGTCGACGTCCTGGTCGAGGGCGGGCCGAAGGCGTTGATCGAGGCACTGCGGCGGCTGGACGGCCACGGCGTCGCCATTCAGGACGTCGCGCTGCACCGGCCGACGCTCGACGACGTCTTCCTTTCGCTGACAGGACACGCCACGGACGAGGGGGAGAAGAAGTGAGCGCGGTCGCGAAGGCCTTTTCCGACGGTGGCGTGATCACCTGGCGGAACCTGAAGAACGTCCAGCGCAACCCGGACTGGCTGATGGCGGCGACCCTGCAGCCGATCATGTTCGTGCTGCTGTTCGCGTACGTCTTCGGCGACGCGATCGGCGGCGAGGCGGGCGGGCTCGCGTACCGGGAGTTCCTGATCGCGGGCATCTTCGCGCAGACGGTCGCGTTCAACTCGGCGTTCACTGTGATCGGGTTCGCGAACGACCTGCAGAAGGGCATCATCGACCGGTTCCGTTCCCTGCCGATCTCCCGCCTCGCGGTGATCTTCGGCCGGACGACGTCCGACCTGGTGATCAGCGTGGTCGCGCTGATCGTCATGTCGCTGTGCGGGCTGCTCGTCGGCTGGCGGATCCGCGGCAGCTTCCTCGACGCGGTACTCGGCTACCTCGTGATGCTGATGTTCGCCTGGGCGCTGTCCTGGGTCGGCGCGTGGATCGGGCTCGTCGCGCGCAGCGTCGAGGTCGCGCAGAGCGCCGGGCTGATGTGGATGTTCCCGCTGAGCTTCATCTCGACGGCGTTCGTCCCGGCGGACAAGCTGCCGGGAGTGCTGAAGGCCATCGCCGACTGGAACCCGTTCACCGCGGTGATCAACTCGGCCCGTGACCTGTTCGGGAACCGCTTCGGCGCGGCGCCGACGGGCTGGCCTGCCGAGAACGCTTCGCTGTACGCGATCCTGTGCTGCGTCGCCATCATCGCGATCTTCGCGCCGCTCGCGACGGCCCAGTACAAGAAGGTGGCGAGCCGCTAGAAAAAACTTCTATGCAGCTGAAACATTTTTCTGAACGAAATGTCGAACCGCCGTCGAGCCGCTCGACGCGTCGGTGAAGGCGGGGTAGAAACAGCCCCGCCAAGACACTGAGGAGCAGCGATGCGGTTTCTGATGATGCACCGGCTCGACGAGAGCGCCCCGGAAGCCTGGAACCCGAGCAAGGAGTTCATCGAGCAGATGGGCGCCTTCATCCAGGACTCGTTCGAGAAGGGCATCCTGATCACGGCGGAGGGCGTGCACCCGTCGGAGAAGGGCGCGAAGGTCCGCAAGGTGCGCGGCGGCAAGATCACCGCGACCGACGGCCCGTTCACCGAGGCCAAGGAGGTCATCGGCGGGTTCGCGCTGATCAACGCCAAGGACCTGGCCGAGGCCGTCGCGTTCGCGGAGTCCTACGCGGCGCTGTTCGACGAGATCGAGGTCGAGGTGCGCACTGTCGTCGAGGAAGAGGACATCGCCGCCTTCACCTCATGACCCCACGCGTTCAGTCCTCTGGATGCGCCTTTACGCATCCAGAGGACTGAACGCGGGCCGTCACTTCGTGATGGCCTTCTCGGCCTTCTTCGCCAGCTTCTCGGCGCGCTTCTCCGTCTTCGACGCGGCGCGGCGGGCGCGCCAGCCGAGCGACGGCTTGCCGGCGGTGTCCGCGGCGGCCAGGAGCAGGCCACCGGCGAGGCCGGCGTTCTTGATGAACTGGATCTGCTGCTGCTGACGCTCGGCCGGTTCCTTGATCTCCCAGAACCGGTGCGCGGCCAGCGTCGTCGGGACGAGGCTGCCGAGCAGCAGCAGCGAGGCCAGGCGCGGTGCCTTGCCCGCGGCGAGCGCGACCCCGGCGCCGACCTTCACCGCGGCGTCGATCCGGACGAGGGTGGCGGGGTCACGCGGCACCGATTCCGGCACCACGCCCTCCAGCTTGTCGAAGGACTCGGTGAGGAACGGCTCCGCGGCCTTGGCGTGCCCCTGGGTGTCCCTCAGCGCGCCGATCCCGCCGGAGATGAAGATCGCGGCGAGGAGCGGACGTGCGACGCGACGGAGAATCACGGTCGTAACCTTTCTGATCCGGACCCGGGAAACAAACCTAACCCCAGTCTTCCCGCCCACCACGCCGCCGAACCGCGCTAACGGTGTATCCGGGAATATTTCTCTGGCACTAGACAGGGCTAGGTTTCGTTAGCGGGACCGATACGCCTTGGGCAGCTTGAACCCGCGGTCGGCCGCGACCTGCCGCAGCCGGTCCGGATAGTCGGTGATGATGCCGTCGACGCCGTCGTCGATGAGCTTGTGCATGGTGGCCGGGTCGTTGATCGTCCACGGCACGACCTTGACCCCCGCGCGGTGCGCCTCGGTGACCAGCGCCTTCGTCGTGAACGGCCGGTAGTCGGGGTCGCCGACCTTGCCGCCTTGCGGGTTGCCGTGCACCGGCGAGAGCGCCTTCGCGCCGAACGACTTCACCGCGCGGACGGGGCTGCCGCCGAAGTCGTCGATGTCGATCCCGCCGAGCCACGGAGACTTGCCCGGCTGCCCCACCTGCAGGAATTCGGGCTGGGTCAGCGCGACCGTCGGGAGCCACGGCGCGACCTCGCGGAACCGCATCAGCGCGCCCCAGTCGAAGCTCTGGATCGAGACGTTGTGCGCGAAGCCGCCACGCACGATCTCGCGCACCGCCCGCTGGACGAACTGCTCACGCGGTGCCGTCTCGTGCGGCGCCGCCGCCTCGACCTTGGTCTCGATGGTGAACTTGATGCCCCAGGCGCGATGGTCCCTTGCCAGCTGGAACAGCTCGGCGAGCGTGGGCATCTTGGCGCCGGGGGAGAGCGTCTGGCCGGGGTGGGCCGGCTGCCGGATCGAACCGCAGTCCAGCGTGCGGACCTGCGCGAACGTCAGGTCCTTCACGTATTTGCCGACGTACGGGTACGCCGGGTCGCCGGGTGTCGCGGGCGCGGTGTCGCGGCATTTCGCGGGTGTCGTCTTGCGGTCGTGGGTGATCACCTCGCGACTGTCCTTGGTGATCTGGATGTCGAGTTCGAGCGTGGTCACCCCCAGCTCCATCGCCTTGCCGAACGACGCGAGCGTGCTCTCGACCGTGAGGCCGAGCCCGCCGCGGTGGGCCTGGATGTCGAAGGCGCGACGCGGATGCGCGTCGGCGACCCCGGCCGTCGTCAAGGTCAGCGCAGCGGCGATGACCAGCGCGAATGTCTTCATTCGTGAACCATGCCACGGACGGGTGAACTGCGATTGACTTTGACGCAACGTCAACCTCTACCTTCGTGGACATGCCGAACGAGAAGGAGTGGTCGATCCAGGACATCGCCCGCTCGGCCGGAACCACGAGCCGCACGCTGCGCCACTACGGCGACATCGGGCTGCTCGAACCGAGCCGGGTGGGGAGCAACGGATACCGCTACTACGACCAGGACGCGCTGGTGCGGCTGCAACGGATTCTGCTGCTTCGCGAACTCGGGCTGAGCCTGCCCGCGATCGGCGAAGTCCTCGAAGGGGAGCAGGACACGACAGCGGCGCTGCGCACGCACCTGAAGTGGCTGGAGCAGGAGCGACAGCGGCTCGGACGGCAGATCGAATCGGTCAGGACGACCTTGAAGAAGACGGAGAGAGGTGAACGACTGATGGCAACGGAAGTGTTCGACGGCTTCGACCACACGAAGTACGAGAAGGAGGTCACCGAACGCTGGGGCGCCGACGCCTACAAGCAGGGCGACCGGTGGTGGAAGTCGCTGAGCGCCGAGGACAAGAAGGCGCACCAGCAGGAACAGAAGGACATCGCCGCCGCTTTCGGTGAGGCCCGCGCCAAGGGCCTGCCCGCCGACGGCGACGAGGCCCAGGCGATCACGCAGCGGCTGTACGAGTGGCTTCGGCCGGCCGTGCGGGCCGTGTCGAAGGGTTACTTCGCCGGGCTCGGGCAGCTGTACGTCGACGACCCGCGCTACGGGCAGTACGACGAGAAGCACGGCGCGGGCACCGCGGAGTACATCCGTGACGCGATGGCGGTCTACGCCGAGCGCAACCTGCGCGACTAGAAACGAGGGACGGGGCTGCAGACCCGTCTCTGTTCTCTGTCGCGCGCTGACGAAGACGCCCCGCAGGGCGGAGACCGGATTAGACCTCTGACGGACAAAGCCGCCGCCCTGCAAACCGTCTCCGTGGGCCTCCGGCCCGAAAGAGGCGCGCGACGGTGAAGTCTCCGTCGGGCGCAGAGCGCCCTTGGGGAGACCATTCGGCCTCGTTTACTGCGACACGCCGTAGGCGAGTATCACTGAATATCGGGTCCACGCTAGAAACGCCGATAGCGTGTGAGAGTGGATCCCATCCGCAACCCCTTCGCCCCGGGCGCCGGTCAACGGCCGCCCGAACTGGCAGGCCGCGTGCGCGAGCTGCAGGCCTTCGAGGTCGTACTTGAACGGGTCGCCCGCGGGAGACCCGAACGCAGCCTGATGCTGACCGGCCTGCGTGGCGTGGGGAAGACGGTGCTGCTGGGCGAGCTGCGCTCGCGGGCCATCAAGCACGGCTGGGGCGCGGGCAAGATCGAGGCCCGCCCCGACACCGAACTCAGGCGGCCGCTCTCGGCCGCGCTGCACCGCGCGATCCGCGACCTCGCCGTGCGCCATCGCGCGCCGGACCGGGTCGAGCAGGTGCTCGGCGTGCTCAAGGCGTTCGCGCTGCGCGCCAACAAACCGGACGCGAAGCTTCGTGACCGCTGGCAGCCGGGCATCGACGTGCCCGCCGCGCAGGGCCGCGCCGATTCGGGCGACATCGAGATCGACCTGGTCGAGCTGTTCACCGAGGTCGCGGAGCTGGCGGCCGACGTCGGCACCGGGGTCGCGCTGCTGATCGACGAGATCCAGGATCTGCTGCCGGAGGACGTTTCCGCGCTCTGCGCCGCCTGCCACGAACTCTCGCAGTCCGGGGCGCCGCTGGTCGTGGTCGGCGCGGGGCTGCCGCACGTGCCCGCCGTCCTTTCGGCGTCGAAGTCGTACTCGGAACGCCTCTTCCGCTACGCGCGTATCGACCGCCTGGAGCGCGAAGACGCCGACCTCGCGGTGATGGCGCCCATCGAACGCGAGGACGCGGGCATCGAGCCGGAGGCGCTGGACGCCCTGTTCGACGCGTCGGGCGGATATCCGTACTTCATCCAGGCCTACGGCAAGGCCGCCTGGGATGCCGCGCCGGCGGATCCGATCACCGTGAAGGACGTCCAGGTCGCGGCGCCGGAGGCCGAATCGGAGCTCGCGGTCGGCTTCTTCGGCTCCCGCTACGAGCGCGCGACGCCAGCCGAACGCGAGTACCTGCTCGCGATGGCCGAGCTGACCCAGGGCCGGGACGAGTCCGCCGGTACCGCCGATGTGGCCGTCTACCTGGGGCGGAAGCCTTCATCCCTGTCGCCGGCACGGGACAGCCTGATGAAGAAGGGCCTGGTGTACTCCGCCGAGCGCGGGCACATCGCCTTCACCGTCCCGCACTTCGGTCACTACCTCCTCGGCCGGGACTAAGCCTCTATCCGCCTTTATCGTCTCGACGCTAGAAAGCGATAGAGAGCGCTACTTCGGCACACTGGCCAGGGTGACCAGCGTTTATTGGCGTGACGTCCTGCCGGAGCGAGTCTCTGCCCCCGAGCCTCCCCCGGCTTCGGCGGACATCGTGGTGATCGGCGCCGGGTTCGCCGGTCTGTCGATCGCCCTCGACCTGCTGGAACATCGCCCCGGCGGCCGCGTGATCGTGCTGGAGGCCCGGCACGCCGGATTCGGCGCGAGCGGGCGGAACGCGGGCGGCGTGCTCCCGCTGGGCGTCCTCCCGTGGCTGCTACCCGGCAGCGCGGGCGCGCACGACCCGCGTGAGATGCAGCGACTCCTGCACGACCGGATCGACACCCGGATGCGGGAACTGCGCGGCCTCCATCCGGCGGGCGAGATCACGCGGACCCGGATGCGGCTGATCGGCGGCTCCGCCTTCCTCGCCGCCGGTCTCGACGTGGTCGCGGACGCCGTGACCGCGTCGGGGATCGAGGTCGAGCAGGAAGCCGCGGGATTCTCGCTCGGATCGTGGACCATCCAGCCTGCCGCTCTCGCCGAATCACTGGCCGCCGAACTGAGCGCCGCCGGCGGTGCCCTGTTCGAGAACAGCCCGGCCGACTCGGTCGAACCGGCGGACGACGGCGTCGTCGTCCGCTTGCGGAGCGGGCAAGTCGTGCGAGCGGACCGCGTGGTGGTCTGCACGGGCGCGTACACCGGCGGCTTGTCGCTTCCGGATCCACCGGCGGGCCGGGTGGTCCACACGTATATGCGGGCCGGGGAGCCGGAGGACGTGGACGACGACCTGTTCCGCACGGCGCCAGAGCTCGGGATGGCCTACTGGCGGAGACACCGCGGGCGGTTGCTGTTCGGCGGGCTCGACCTCGGCGGACTGACACCCGGTGCCGAAGCCGACGCGCTACCGCGGGCACATCACAAGGTCGACAGGCTGCTCGCGCGTCGGCTTCCCGCCGAAGCCGGGACCCCGGCGACCCACCGCTGGGGCGGGCCTCTCCACGTCTCTTCGGCGGAGGTCCCCCAGCTGGCCCGGTCCGCCGTCACCGATCGCGTCGTCTACGCCGTCGGGTTCGCGGGCAGCGGAGTGGCACTGACCCTGACCGCGGGGCCGCTCGTGCGCGACCTCGTCCTCGGCCCCGGCGCGGCCGATCCGGAAGGGGTCGCGCTGCGAGAGGCGATGACCTCGACGACCATCCCGTGGCGCGGCGTCCTCGGCGCACTCCGGCGGGGACCGTCGAAACTCGCCCGGCGCCTGCTCCATGAGGGTTTCTAACGCTTCATCGCGCGGACGCTAGAGACGTCCAGCGTTACCAAGAAGTGACCGGCACCACCAAATCTCTCCGGTTTTACGCTCATGTTGCCGATGATTCATCGGCAAGTGTGCCAAGTCACCGGATAATCGTTGGCTTCCTTGTGAAAAAGGGTGCATACTAGAAGCACAGCCACGAAGACGCAAGATCTACTCCCAAGGGGATGACAAAAACCGATGAACAACATCGCCGCCAAGCTCCGTGCCCGTCGCGCCGAGGCTCGCACTCGCCGGGCCCTGAACCGGGCGATCGACACCGCGGCCACCGCGACCGTTCGTCAGGAGCTCATCGCTATCTCCCAGGCGCGTCACACGCACATGCGCTGACCCGACGACAACCGTTGTAGGTGTCGCCCATTCGAGTGACCTACGACACATAGTGCGTGAGGTGTAACGCCGCGGAACGTGGCGTCGATACCCATTACGACCCCGTGATGCTGGCGGACCCCCGACCTGGCAGCATCACGGGGTTTCCATATGTCCACCCCCGGAAAGATTTCTTGCCTTCACCGCTTCGCGGGGTAACACTTGACCCAGTCAACGAATCTGTTGAGGTGGTCAAATGAATCTATCCGTGGACCGGGTGGCGACCGTCCGGGCCTTCAACCGCCTGTACACCGGCGTGATCGGCGTCCTCGACGAAGGACCGGCCGACGCCGAGTACTCCCTGAGCGAAGCCAGGGTCATCTTCGAACTCGCGCAGCAGGAGCAGACCCAGGTCACCGACCTGCGCAAACGTCTCGACCTCGACGCCGGATACGCGAGCAGGCTGCTCGCGAGGCTCGAAGGACGAGGTCTCCTCACCCGCGAGCGCAGTGACGAGGACGCTCGCCGTCAGATCGTCCGGCTGACCGAGGACGGCCGCAAGGCCTTCGCCGTCCTGGACCAGCGGTCGGTGGGCCGGATCGGCTCGCTGCTCGGCAAGTTCGGCGAAGACGAGCAGGAGCGGCTGCTCGGCGCCATGGAAACGATCTCGTCGCTGGTCGGCGAGCGCGCCTCGAATCCCGCGCTGGTCCTGCGCCCACCCCGGCCGGGTGACTTCGGCTGGGTCGTCCACCGCCACGGCGCCCTCTACTCCCGCGAGTACGGCTGGGACGAACGCTTCGAAGCACTCGTCGCCCGCGTCGTCGCCGAGTACGTCGAGAGGCGCGGAGACCCGCGCCAAGCGGGCTGGATCGCCGAACTCGACGGCGAGCGCGTCGGCAGCATCTTCTGCATGCCCGCCGAAGACGGCACCACCGCGAAGCTGCGGATGCTGCTCCTGGAGCCGGCCGCCCGAGGCCGTGGCGTCGGAAAACGCCTGGTCGCCGAATGCGTCGAGTTCGCGAGGGCATCCGGCTACCGGGCGATGGAACTCTGGACGGTCTCGCTGCTGGACGCGGCGCGAGCGATCTACCGGAAGGCCGGCTTCCAGCTGGTGAGCGAAGAGACGATCACGGGCTTCGGTTACGAGCTGACCGGGCAGACCTGGCGGCTGGAGCTGTGACGTGTTCGTCGTCTACTGCCCCGTCTGCGATCGGCGGTCCGTGGTCGGGGTCGGCTCAATCGATTTCGTCGACGACCTGACCCCGGGCATGATCTCCGTTTCCGGTCGCTGCCCCGACGGCCACTACGCCGTCCTGCTGACTGGGAAGTCCTTCGCGCCCCATGAGCCCTGCGTGCGGGAAGTCCGGCAGGTGTTGAAACGACGGCGGCGCCGGACCAGGCTGGGGGCCTGGTTCGCGCGGCAGCGGGAACTGCACGACCGGCTCTTCCGCTACTGATGTCGATTCGCGGAGCGCTCGTTCGTCTAGGGACCATCGATTCCCAAGGAGGACGCCATGCCCCAGTACATCGGTTTCCTGCGGTCCCAGTCGGACTCGCATGATCACCTCGGCCCCGACGAAGCGCAACGCGTGCTCGAGAGCTACATCGCCTGGGCTGACGAACGCACCAAGGAGGGCCGCTTCGTCGGCGGCGGCGGGCTGTCGAGGAGTGGCCGGGTGCTGCGCGGTTCCGGCGGCGAGGTCGGCGCGACCGACGGGCCGCACACCGAGGCCACCGAGATCGTCGGCGGCTATCAGGTGATCGAAGCCGCGGACCTCGATCAGGCGGAGAAGATCTTCGCGACGCATCCGCATCTGGCGTTCGGGCCGGTCGAGGTGCGCAAGGTCGGCGAACGCGGTTGTGAGGACTGATGCCGTCATGAGCCGCCCGGCCGGCGTGGTGGAGCATCTGTTCCGGCACAGTGCCGGACGGATCGTCGCCACGCTGGCCAGGGCGCTCGGCCCCGAACGGCTGGACCTGGCCGAAGAGGCCGTCGCCGACGCGCTGGAACAGGCGCTGCGCACCTGGCCGCAGGCCGGGATTCCGGACAACCCGCGAGGCTGGTTGTTCCGGGCCGCGCGGAACCGGGCGATGGACGTCGTCAGGCGCGAACAGACTCTGCGCACCCTGCTCCCGCAGCTCGGGGAACTCGACGGTCACGAAGCCGACCGGGGGACGGACGACGAACTCGTGCTGATGCTGCTGTGCTGTCATCCCGCGCTGCCGACGGTCTCGCAGGTGGCGCTGACGTTGAAGACCGTCGGCGGGCTCGGGGTGAACGAGATCGCGGCGGCCCTGCTGACGAAACCGGCGACGGTGGCGCAGCGGCTCGTGCGGGCGAAGAAGTGGCTGCGGGAGTCGGGGAAGCCGCTATCCCTGCCGGGGCCGGACGCGCTGGAGTCCAGAGTGGACAGTGTGCTGGCCGTCCTCTACCTGCTCTTCAACGAGGGCTACGACGCGACGACCGGAGAGGTCGCGGTGCGCGGCGAACTGTGCGGGGAGGCGATCCGGCTGGGACGACTGCTGTTGGCCGAGCCGAAGACGGATCTGCCGAGGGTGCGGGCGCTGGTCGCGCTGATGCTGCTTCAGGGCAGCAGGCTGCCCGCGCGGGTGGACCGGGAGGGTGACCTGCTGCTGCTCGACGAGCAGGACCGCGATCGCTGGGACCACGCGATGATCGCCGAGGGGACGCGGCTGTTCGAGCGGGCGTGCACCGGGCCGGAGATGTCGGCGTATCACGTCGAAGCGGCGATAGCGCTGTGCCACAGCACGGCTTCGCCGCCGGACTGGCGCCGGATCGTCGGCCTGTACGACGATCTGCTGGCGCTGCGGCCGTCACCGGTGGCGCGGCTGAACCGCGCGATCGCGCTTTCGATGGTGGACGGCGCTTTGGGTTCAGCGATCGCCGAACTCGAAGCCATCGAGGCCGGCCTGCCGGAATACACCCTGCTGCCCGCCGTCCTCGGCGCCCTGTGGCTGCGGGCCGGCGACCCCGTGCGAGCCGCGGAGCACTACCGGCGAGCGCTCGCGCTGCCCTGCTCGGAACCGCAACGCCGCTTCCTCACCCGACGCCTGACGGCCTGCGCGACAACTCCCTGACCAGCACTTCTGCATTGCCCCGCGCGTACCCCACCCCCACCACTCCCAGGGGGGCGCGCCCCGCACCAGCGTATCGGGAGGGGGTGTCGCGGGGCGGGGTTCGGAGGGATTCAGGGGCGAGTTGTCCACAATGGCGGGTGGGTGTGGACAACTCGACGAGGGATAACGGTGGTCATGTTGCGAAAGCCACTTTCGCAACGTTGAAGGTTGCGAAAGTGGCTTTCGCAACGCGTCGGCTTCCCGAAAGCGGAGGCGGCGAAGACATCCGCAGTTCACGCGGGCAGGGTTGGCTGGGGGAGTGAACTGGACGGCGTACGTCGACGGCTACTGCGAACGCCTCGCGCCCGGCCTGTGGGGCGAGCCGCTCAACAGCCTCAGCAATCTCGCGTTCCTGATCGCGGCGATCGCCGTCTGGCGGCAACCGAAAGGCCGCGTGTTCGGCGTCCTCATCGGTCTGGTGTTCCTCGGCAGCACGGCGTTCCACCTGCTCGCCACCCGCTGGTCCGCGGCCGCCGACACCGGCTTCATCCTGGTGTTCGTCCTGTACTACGCCGCCGTGTTCCCGCGCGTCTTCTTCGGCGTCGGCCGACGGCTGGCGTGGCTCGGTATCCCCGTGTTCCTCGCCTTCACCGCCGTCGTCGCGTCGCTGGGCGGCGGGCTGTACCTCTCGGCGTTGATCGGGCTCGTGATCTTCGCCGTCATCCTCCGGGGTGAAGATCGCCGCAGGTTCGCCCTCGCCGCGGGCGTCTTCGGGGTGTCCCTGTCGTTCCGCACGGCCGACCACACGGTCTGCGGGAACTTCCCCGCCGGGACGCACTTCCTCTGGCACCTGCTGAACGGCCTCGTCCTCTACCTGGCGGCGACCGCGGCCACGAGAAAGGCCGCGCCCAGGCAGGACGCGGCCCCTTCTCACGGCTGACTCAGTGGACGCCGATTTCGCGGAGATCCTTGTCGTGTTCGTCGGCGTGGTAGTCCTCGGCCTCGGTGTCGTCCGTGCCGTTGAAGACCTTCAGCTGCCGCGCGATCACCGTGAAGATCACCGCGACCAGCAGGTTCGCGATCAACGCCACGAAACCGACGTAGATCTGCAGCTGCGAGCCGCTGAGGGGGTGCCAGCCGAAGATCGACAGATCGCCGAGCTTCAGCGCCGAGCCACCGAAGTGCGCCTTGCCGGTCGCCGGGTTGGGGATGTTGTAAAGCATGATCAGGCCCCAGCCGATACCGACCACCCAGCCTGCGATCAGGCCCCAGCGGTGGAACCACCGCGTGTAGAGCGAGATCGCGACCGCGGGCAGCGTCTGCAGGATCAGCACACCGCCGATGAGCTGCAGGTCGATCGAGAACTGCGGGTCGATGAACAGGATGAACGCCACCGCGCCGAACTTCACGATCAGCGAAGCGAGCTTGGCCTGCTTCGCTTCCTCGCCCGGCGTCGCGTTCTTCTTGATGTACTCCTTGTAGATGTTGCGGGTCCACAGGTTGGCCGCCGCGATCGACATGATCGCCGCGGGCACCAGCGCGCCGATGCCGATCGCGGCGAACGCGATCCCGGCGAACCAAGACGAGAACTGCGTGTCGAACAGCACCGGGACGACGGTGTTCGTGTCGGGCTTGCCGGTCGCGTTGTTGGTGATCGGCGAGACCGACGCGCTGATCGCGACGTAGCCGAGCAGCGCCAGCAGACCCAGCACCAGCGAGTACGCCGGAAGCGCGACCATGTTCCGCTTGATCACGCTGCGACCACGCGAGGCGAGCACGCTGGTGAGCGAGTGCGGGTACAGGAACAGCGCGAGCGCCGAACCGAGCGCCAGCGTGGCGTACTGCAACTGGTTGTTGGCGTTGAGCAGGATGCCGTCCGACGGGGACGGCGACTTGTCGAACTTCGCGTCCGCCGCGTCGAAGATCGCCGACCAGCCGCCGAGCTTCGAGGGCAGGTAGATGATCGCGACGATGATCACGAGGTAGATCAGGATGTCCTTGACGAACGCGATCAGCGCGGGCGCGCGAAGACCCGACTGGTAGGTGTAGACCGCCAGGATGATGAAGGCGACCAGCAGCGGCAGGTGACCGACGATGCCGGAGCCGTTGATGCCCATCGTCCGCAGCACCGCTTCGAGGCCGACGAGCTGCAGCGCGATGTACGGCATCGTCGCGATGATGCCGGTGATCGCGATCAGCAGCGCCAGCGTCGGCGAACCGAACCGGCCGCGAACGAAGTCGGCGGGCGTGACGTAGCCGCGGACGCGCGAGACCGACCACATGCGCAGCGCCGGCATCAACACGATCGGGTAGACGATGATCGTGTACGGCAGCGCGAACAGGCCCATCGCGCCGGCGCTGAACATCAGCGCGGGGACGGCGACGAACGTGTAGGCCGTGTAGAGGTCACCGCCGAGCAGGAACCAGGTGATCCACGAGCCGAACTTGCGGCCGCCCAGACCCCATTCGTCCAGGTGGTCGAGGGTGTTGCCGGCCTTCCAGCGCGACGCGACGAAGCCGAGCACGGTGACCACCGCGAAGAGGATCGTGAAGATGATCAGCTCTGGCCATTGGATGTTGGTCACTTGGCGTCCCCCTCGTCGAGCTCGTCCACGGACAGCCGGTCGGGACGCTCACTGGTCGGCTTGTCCTTGGTCATCACGAAGACGATCCAGGTGCACAGGACACCGACCACCACGAACACGAATTGGAACCAGTAGAAGAACGGCATCCCGAACAGCCGGGGACCGTCCGAATTGAACAAGGACGTGATCAGCACCAGCAACGGGATGATCAACAGGAGGTTCCAGGGGCTGAACTGAAAGCCCCTCACCTTCCCGTCTGCCTTACCTGACGCCATCGGACCTCACCTAACGTTCCCTTACCCCCGGATGGTCCCGATGACCCTAGAACCTCTCCCCCGCCCGGGTCACGCGTGCCCGATATCGATTTGATCAGCGACGCCCCATACGACGAAGGGCGGTTGCCGTCGGAGTCCCCGCCGGATATCAATAGCCGCAGTCGCGAACAGGAACTTCGCACGCAAGATCAAAGGGGCATCGGATGAAGAAACTCCGCTATGCGGTGGTGATCCCGGCTGTCGCCGGCACCATGCTGGCCGGGTTCACGCCTGCGTTCGCAGGGCCGGAGGCTGCCGGGCAGCAGCCGCTGAACTCCACCAACATTCCGGCGAAGTACGCGGACCAGAAGCTGGACTGGCACAAGTGCACCGCCAGTGAGCTGCCGTCCGCGCCGCCTCCGGGGGCCGAGAACATCGAGTGTGCGACGTACCGCGCGCCGCGTAACTGGTACAAGACGAACGAGAACATCGACCTGACGATCGCCGTCAGCCGCCTCGCCGCCACCAGCGGCAAGGCGACGGCCAGCGTCATCACGAACCCGGGTGGCCCCGGCGCTCCGGGCCGTAACTTCCCGGCTCGTCTGCGTAACCAGACGAAGCTGCGCGCGAGCCAGGAGATCATCGGTCTCGACCCGCGCGGCACCGGCAAGAGCACGAACATCACCTGCGGCAACGCGATCGGCACCGGCTCGGACCTCGACCCGCGCGACCGCAGCCGGGCGAACCTCAACCTGATCCTGGACGCCACCAAGTACGCGGCGGACTCCTGCCAGGTGAAGTCCGGCGAACTGGGCCCGCTCATCAACACCGCGCAGACCATCCGCGACATCGATCTGCTGCGCGTCCTGCTGGGCCGCGACAAGATCAACTGGGTCGGCTACTCGGCGGGCACCTGGATGGGCGCGCACTACGCGCAGCAGTTCCCCACCCGGACCGGGCGTTTCCTGCTCGACTCCGCGACCGAGTTCACCACCACCTGGCAGAACTCGTTCGACTGGCAGCCGCTCGGCTTCGAGCGCCGCTGGCGTCAGGACTTCCTGCCGTGGATCGGCAAGTACGACAAGGTCTACGGCTTCGGCAAGACCGGTGAAGCCGCGCGCCAGACCTACGAGAAGGTCCGCTTCGCGCTGACCCAGAACCCCGTCGAGGTGGACGGCGTCCCGGTTTCGGCCAACGCCCTCGACTCGACCATCGCGTCGTACCTCTACTCGAAGCGCAACTTCACCGCGCTGGCCGACTACCTGGTCAACCTGAAGACGCTGACCGAGGGCACCTCGACGCAGCAGCAGAAGGCCACGGCCGCGCAGAAGGTCAAGGCGGAGACGGTGGACGGTGACGGCGTCATCGGCCCGCAGCCACTGTTCGTCCCGACCGACGGCGACTCCTACAACGCCAGCTTCTGGTCCATCCCCTGCAACGAGGGCAAGTGGACCGGCAACCGGCAGAGCGTCATCCGCCAGTCGCAGAAGCTGATCGACCGCGATCTGCCGCTGCTCGGCGCCGGCTGGCTGATCCAGCCGTGCATCTTCTGGAAGAACAAGCCGGTCGACCTGCCGAAGCTCGACGGCCGCGGTGTCCCGCCGGTGCTGATCGTCCAGTCGGTGAACGACCCGGCGACCCCGCTCGAGGGCGCGACCCGTGCGCACCGCGCGTTCGCCGGTTCGCGGATGATCACCGTGACCGGTGAGGGTGACCACGGTATCTACGCCGGCGGCAACGCGGGTGTGGACAAGGTCGTGGAGGACTACCTCGTCGACGGCAAGGTGCCGAACGACCAGAGCCTCCCCGGACTCCCACTTCCGGTGCCCGCGGGCGCCTGAAGCCACTAGGGATTGTGGCCCCGTCGAGCTTCGGCTCGGCGGGGCCCTTTTCTTGGAGTTGTCCACGACCTGTGCACAGAGTTGTCCACAGGCTGGGGGTAACTCGGTGGGGACAACTCGGTCGCCGGGGCGGAACTCGCGTGATTGAAGGCGCAACTCGCGTGATTGGAGGCGTAACTCGCGTGTGTCGGGCCGGACCGGTATTAGTATTGGCGCCATGGTGCGAGTGCCGTTGACGGACGAGGAACGCGAACGCGGCGAGCGGCTGGGGCTGGCGCTCCGGGACGCGCGCGCGGCGTCTTCGCGGAGCATGGTCGAGGTCGCGGCGGAGGCCGGGATCTCGGTCGAGACGCTCCGGAAGATCGAGACCGGGCGGATCCCGACGCCCGCCTTCTTCACGGTGATGGCGATCGCGGACGCGGTCGGGCTGCCGCTGGACGCGCTGCGAGCGGCCGCCGAGCACGGCACCACACAGGTCGCGGAAGCGAGTTAGCGGCGCAGGGCGTCCAGTGCGTGGGCCCGGTCGTTCAGGTAGAGGAAGCCGTCGATCGGCAGGTCGAAGCTGTTCAGCAGGCTTTCCAGCGTCGCGTATTCGTCCACGCCCAGCTGCAGGTTTTCCTTCATGGCGTGCGCGACGAGGACGTCGGCCAGCTCTTCCCACTCGCCCGACCAGTGCAGGGTGCGGTAGAACGCCAGGACGTCCGGCGCGATCCGGTCGGAGAGCTGGTCGAGCAGGCTGTCCCCGAAGAAGCTGATCCGGCCGGCGGCCAGGTCCGCGACGGTCGGGTTCGCCGGGTCGGCGGCGGTGTCGGGATTGCGGACCACGCCGGGACCCGCCACCGGATACCCCGTCTTGACGTTGCCGTTGTCCTCGACCAGCACGATCAGGTGCACGCCGTACCGTTCGCCGGCGCACCGCCAGCGGCCGTTGTGGAGTCTGACGCGGGGTTCGCTCGGATCGTTCGCGACGTCCTTGATCACCGCGATGATCTGCTCGTCGGTCCAGCCCGCGGGGAACTCGCTGGTCGCCCGCCGTCCCTTTCCCGGTGCGTGCCCGCCGCCCACTCGTGCTCCTTTCGTCGCATCGAGGGTAACCCGCGTTCGGAGTATTCGAATGATCCGAACGCGGGAACGGGTGACCTCAGGTGATCACGCTGAGCAAGACGGCGCCGACGACGAGCACGTCGACGCCGCGCAGGGCCTGCAGCCCGGCCGCCCCGCCGCTGACGTCGTAGTTCATCGGCGGCCGGGTCGCCGTCCGCGCCGCGGCGACCACGGCGAGCGGGACCGCGAGCCACACCGGCCAGGCCGGGACCACCCCGAGCGTCACCGTCACCAGGCCGAGCAGGATCCCCCAGACGAGGCCGAGCAGCGCGATCACCAGGCCGTTGACCAGCCGCAACTCCCAGTCGGACGCGCCGAGCCACCGCCTGCGGCCGGGGTTGCGCCACAGTTCGCCGAGCCCGCCGACGAACGGCACGAGCGCCGCGTACGCGCCGATCGCGAACAGCGGCGCGGCCGGGATGGCGGGGAAGGCCAGATGCGCGACGCCGACCAGGCACGCGATCACCACACTGGCCGCCGTGTAGCGCATGCGGCCGAGCACCCCGGCCCACGCAAGACGCAGCGTCGTCGGCCGCCGCAGCGACAGCCACGGCACCGGCTTCGATTCCGGGATCAGCAGCATGGGGTCCATGAAGACCGCGGCCATCGCCCGCAGGAGCCGCGCGTTCCAGCCGTCGACGAGTTCCTGGCGCCCGACCCCGGACATCGGCTCGCCGCCGAAGGCCACCGCGACCGCCACCACGAACAGCGCGCCTGCCAGCGCCTCGACGGCGATCGGGCCCCATCCCGCGGCCGCGAACGCCAAACCGGCCATGGCGAGCACGACCGGCGCGAGCGTTTCCCCGCGGATCGCGGTCCGCCGCACGGTGACCGCCGCCAGGATCGCCCCGGATGCGGTCAGCGCCGACATCGCGACCCACACGTCCTTCGCACCGCCACCGATCGCGGTGACCAGCGCCCCGGTGTAGCCGACCACGACGACCAGGCCGGACCAGAGCGTCCACATCCGTTTGACGACGACGCGGCGCCGGTCGACGCGGGCGAAGTCCATCCACGTCAGCGCCGCCGGTTCGGCCCAGACGAAGCCGCGGCGCAGCAGGCCGCGCCAGAACATCGCGCACAGCACGATCAGCAGCCCGAACACCGCCGGGAAGTCCACAACGGACTGTCCAAAAAGGAAATTCCTGAGCTTGGGCAGGTTCTGGAAGGCGGTGAACAGCGCGCCGAAGCCGAACAGGGCCAGGAAGGTCTGGTAGTCACCGTTGAACAGGCCGCCGAATCGCTGTCGTCCCGGGACGTGCGTGGGGGCTTTCGTGGTCACCACAACTCGAGGGTGGAGTCGGCCGCTTCGAGCAGCGGGGGATGGTGCGTGGCCACGACGACGGCCGCCCCGGCGTCGGTCGACCGCTTGATCAACGACGTCAGCCATTCCTTCCCGGCGGCATCGAGCGCCCGCTCGGGCTCGTCGAGCAGCAGGACGTCGTGCGGGCGCGCGGTCGCGCCGAGGAGCAGCAGACGACGGCGTTGCCCGGCCGAGAACTTGCCCGCGGTGACCTTCGCGCGTTCCGAGAGCCCCGCGTCCACCAGAAGCGCGTCGAAATCGCCGAGATCGGTACCGAACGAGCCTTCCAGCAGTTCGAGATGCTGCAACGGGGTCAGCTCGGCGAAGAAGTCGGAGTCGTCGAACAACACAGAAACCTTGCGGCGGAAGGAAATCTCGCGTTCGTCAGGCTTACCGCCCGCGACGACGACGCGGCCCCGCTGTGGAGTCTGCGTTCCGTACAGGCACCTCAGCAGGGTCGATTTCCCGACCCCGTTGGGGCCGACGATGACCGCGCATTCGCCCGCCTCGACCTCGAAATCGAGGCCGTCGAACAGCCAGTGCTCCCCGGCCTGGACGCCGAGCCCGCGTACGTCGATCATTTGCCGCGCAACAGCTCGATCACCGGTGCGAGCGCGTCCATGTTGTGCTCCAGCACGGTGAAATAGGTGAAACCGAACCGCTCGCGGTGCGCCAGGATCTGTTCGGCGATCTGCTCGTGGGTGCCGACGAGAGCCGTCGGAAGTTCGGCGAGCTGGTCGACGGTGAGCTTGCCGTCGAGCAGTTCTCGCAGGCTTTCCAAACCCGTTCGCCGGTCTTCGACCACGGCGACGAAATGCGAGAGGATATTGAGTTCGGCTTCGCGGCCGTTCAGTTTCCCGCGGACGAAGTTCACCCGCTCCTCGATTCCGGCCGCGTCGTCGACGGCGAGCGCGCCGCCGTCGGGAACGGCCGCCGTGCCGGTGAATCCGATGATGTCGGCGTGTTCGGCGGCGAGCGTGAGCAGCCTGTCGCCGCGTCCGGCGATCATCAGCGGCGGGCCCGGCTTCTGCACCGTCGGCGGTTTGTGGCTTTCGTCGGCATAGAGCCGGTTCAGCACCTTGATGGTGTTTTCGAGATGGTCGACGCGCTTTCCGGCGCGCGGGAACTCCATCCCCGCCGCTTCGAATTCGGCTTTCACGTAACCGGCCCCCAGGCCGAGTTCCAGCCTGCCCTCGGTGAACTGATCCGTGCCGGTGACGTCGCGGGCCAGCAGCACCGGGTTGTAGAAGGCGGTGTTGATGACGAAGGTGTTGAGCCGTGGGCGGCTCGTCACCTCGGCGGCGAGCACGAGGGCCGGGAACGGCGGCGCCATGCCGAGATGGTCGGCCGCGCCGATCACGTCGAATCCGAGGTCCTCGGCCTTGCGGCACTTCCCGACCCACGCCGCACGGGTCTCCGGGACGACCATGTTGACGCCGAATTTGACCATGCGGCCACGGTACCGAGAGCGAAAGAAGAAGGCCTCATCCCCGGGAATGACTCCGGGGATGAGGCCTTTCTCCTACGTTCGGACGATCAGCCGAGACGCTGCTTGAGCGCGTCCAGCTCGTCACGCAGCGAAGCCGGGACCTTGTCGCCGATCTTCTCGAACCACTCCTCGATGAGCGGCAGCTCCTGGCGCCACTCTTCGGCGGAGACGTCGAGCGCGGCCTGGATGTCGGCCAGCGGCTCCTTGAGGCCCTCGGTGTCGAGGTCCTCGGCCTTCGGCACGAAGCCGACCGGGGTCTCGTTCGCGTTGCCCTTGCCCTCGACGCGGTCGATGACCCACTTCAGGATCCGCGAGTTCTCGCCGAAGCCCGGCCACAGGAAGCGGCCGTCCTCGCCACGGCGGAACCAGTTGACGTAGAAGATCTTCGGCAGCTTGTTAGCGTCGGCGTTCTTGCCGAGGTCCAGCCAGTGCTTGAAGTAGTCACCGGCGTGGTAGCCGAGGAACGGCAGCATGGCCATCGGGTCGCGGCGCACGTTGCCGACCGCGCCGGCGGCGGCCGCAGTGGTCTCCGACGACATGGTGGCGCCCATGAACACGCCGTGCTGCCAGTCGCGGGCCTCGTTCACCAGCGGGACCGTGGTCTTGCGGCGGCCGCCGAACAGGATCGCCGAGATCGGCACGCCCTGCGGGTCGTCCCACTCGGGCGCGAGGATCGGGCACTGCGACATCGGCGTGCAGTAGCGCGAGTTCGGGTGCGCGGCCTTCTCTTCCGACTCCGGCGTCCAGTCCTGCTTCTTCCAGGAGGTGGCGTGCGCGGGCTTCTCGCCCATGCCCTCCCACCAGACGTCGCCGTCATCGGTGAGCGCGACGTTCGTGTAGACCGTGTTGCCCTTTTCGATGGTGCGCATCGCGTTGGGGTTGGTGTGCCAGTCGGTGCCCGGCGCGACGCCGAAGAAGCCGAACTCGGGGTTCACCGCGTACAGGCGGCCGTCCTCGCCGAACCGCATCCACGCGATGTCGTCACCGAGGGTCTCGGCGCGCCAGCCGGGGATGGTCGGCTGGAGCATGGCGAGGTTGGTCTTGCCGCAGGCGCTCGGGAACGCCGCCGCGACGTAGTGGACCTTGTCCTCGGGCGAGATCAGCTTGAGGATCAGCATGTGCTCGGCCAGCCAGCCCTCGTCGCGGGCGATGACCGAGCCGATGCGCAGCGAGTAGCACTTCTTGCCCAGCAGCGAGTTGCCGCCGTAGCCGGAGCCGTAGCTCCAGATCTCACGGGTCTCGGGGAAGTGCGAGATGTACTTGGTGGTGTTGCACGGCCACGAGACGTCCTCCTGGCCCGGCTCCAGCGGCGCGCCGACGGAGTGCAGGGCGGGGACGAACTCGCGCTCGGTGCCGTCCTCGGTGACGAACTTGTCCAGCGCGGCCTTGCCGGCGCGGGTCATCACGCGCATGGAGGCGACGACGTAGGCGAAGTCGGTGATCTCGATGCCGAGCTTGGGGTCCTCGGCTCCGAGGGGGCCCATGCAGAAGGGGATCACGTACATCGTGCGACCGCGCATACAGCCGCGGTACAGCTCGGTCATCGTGGCCTTCATCTCGGCCGGGTCCATCCAGTTGTTGGTGGGACCGGCGTCCTCTTCGTTCTGCGAACAGATGAAGGTGCGCTCTTCGACACGGGCGACGTCATTCGGGTCGGAAGCGGCCCAGTACGAGTTGGGCTTCGCGTCGAGCTGCACGAACGTGCCGGCGGTGACCAGCTCGGCGTTGATGCGCGCGGCCTCTTCGTCGGACCCGTCGACCCACACCACGCGGTCCGGAGTGGTCAGTTCGGCGACCTCCCGGACCCAGGACAGCACGCCACTGTGCGTCGTCGGCGCATTTTCCAGTCCAGGGATGGCGACTGCGGTCATCTCTACTCCTGACTTCCGACGGCAGAAGCCCACACCGGGAACGACGCTGTTCCGATGCGGGCTTCGATGCCGGCGACCGAATGGCTTCGCACACCGGCGGGAAAGCCGGTGTGCAGGTTTTGGGATTCCCCGAGAGTAGCCGGATGACCGGCAGGTAACCGAGAGCTGACCTGTCGGTTCTCTCACAAGAACGATAAGGGAATCGATTCAGTATCACCGGAATGGGCCATACGCAGAAATTCTTCCGGTGATCGATGGCACAGGCGCGAGGCCCGCGAAGGACGAATCGGACATGAGAAAGCCCGGTACGAGGGGTCGTACCGGGCTGTTCTGTGACCAGGATTACAGGAATTGCCGCTTCAAATTGGCCTGGACCATTCTTGTATTGGTCCAGGCCATTTCGGGAATCAGTTGGGGCTGATCCACTGGCCGGTGGCGGAATCGATCTTCGCCACACCTTCGAGTGTTTCGGTGCCCGCGCCACCCCACGCCGCGTCGCCCGCCGGGTCCCCTCCGGTCGCCGGGACGCTCGCGAAGGCCGCGCCGATGTCGTTGTTGACCACGCCGCTGCCGACCTCGCTCCACTGGCCGGGGCCGGTGTGCTCGTAGGTCTTGGAGTTGCCGGAGGCGTCGGTCTCCACCGCGATGTCGGCGCTGCCGTCGCCGTCCTTGTCGGTGAAGGCGATCGTGCGGCCGTCCTCCGTCTGGACGACGGCGGTGTCGGGGGTTCCGTCACCGTCGGTGTCGATGGTCGGCGGGCCGACCTCGACGTCGCCGCTGGGCATGTCGGCGTGCATCGTGCCGCTGGTGCCCGCGTCGGAACCGTCGTCGCCGCTGCCGCCGCCCGCTTCGACCCAGGCGCCGGAGGCCTCGTCGTAGACGGCCTCCTGGACGACCTTGCCGTTCTCGTCGAGCACCGCGTACTGGTCGGCCTCGCCGTCGCCGTCGGTGTCGACGAACGCCTGGCCGGTGCCGTCCTCGTGCTGGATGACCGCGGCGTCGTTGACGCCGTCCTTGTCGAGGTCGTAGTTGAGCTCGGCCTGGTACTCCTCGCCGTCAACGTGGACCGTGACCGCCTCCGTGGAGCCCGTCTCGGTGTCCGTGCCGCCGCTCTCGTCGACCCACATGGGATAACCCCCTCGTTGACCTGCTGGTGTGTCGAAGCTTATGACTCACCGTAGGCCGGTTCGGTTCCGGTCCACAACAGGACCACCCGCCCGAGCCGTCCGGAGCGGGCTACTTCGACAGGTGGTCGATCGCCGGAGCGATCACCACGCCGACGAGGAAGACCACCCCGACGACGAGGATCACCACAGCCACGATGGCGAGGAGCACCCGCAGGATCAGCTTCTTGCGGCCCTGCGGGTCACGGGCCGTTTCGCTCAGCCGCTGGAGCTTCGCGGGCAACCCCTTCTGGGGCGGCAGCGGCGGGAACGGGTTCAGCGCGGGACCCGGCTGCGGGAACTGCTGCCCGAAGGGCGGCTGCTGTCCGTAAGGCGGCTGCTGCGGCCGCTGAGGGAAGGTCACGCCTGATTGTCGCGCAGTGACCGAATGCGACCGAGCAGTGCCTCGGCGCGGTCTCGGCCGTCCGAGACGTCCTTGAGGCGCTTCGCGACGACCGAGATCTTCTTCGCCCGTTCCTGCGCGCCCATCTTGATCGTCTTGTCGACTTCCTTCAGCTCCGCCTCGATCGCGTCGATGCGGCGGCCGAGTGCTTCGTCCAGCGCCATCGACAGCTGCTGTTCGGCCTCGATCAGCTGCTCCGCGACGAGCTGGTCCAGCGTGGACCGCGCGTCGGCGATCGCCTCGACCAGCCACTGCTTCATATGCTGCTTGTCCGACGCGTGTTTGCGGGTCCGCGCCATCCACCAGCCGGCGCCGAGGCCGATGATGATCGTGGCCGGCAGGATCACCGGATTCAGGATCGCGACCCCCGCCAGCGGCAGCGCGGCGACCTTCCCGGCGCCGAGGCCACCGGAAACCCCCATGAAGATGAGGAGCTTGTCCTCGGCCGTCGGCGGTTTCTTGTCCGGCGGGCGCAGCACGACCGGCGGGCCGCCCGCCCTGGCGAACTGGCCGCGGATGATTTCGAGCTCTTCGGGCGAGAACAGCTCGGAAAGCGCGACGTTGGTGACCTGGTTGAGCCGCTGGGAGAGCAGCATCGAGATCCGCTGCGACGTCGTCTGCAACGCGATGTCGACCTGCTGCGGCAGCGCGGCGAGGGCGTCCCGTTTCGCGCCGTCGATCAGCTGCCGGAAATGCGTCGACGCGTCGCGCATCTGCCTGCTGGTCTCGTGCCCGACCTCGACACGGGTCCGCTGGATCTCCGCGCGCAGTTTCAGCTGCCAGCCCCGCGTCGAAGACCGGCGTTCGGTGGTCAGGTCGTCGCGGCGCTGGCGCAGTTGTTCGGCTTCGGCCTCGCCGGCCGACAGCGCGCGGCTTTCCGCCTGAAGCTTCGCCTTGAGCTCGCCGAGAGCGCTCGACAACGCGCGCAGGGTGTTGGCCTCGCCCAGCATCGCCGAGCGGCCGACCAGCATCTCCTGCAACGCACCCTGCAGCGCGGCGATCCCGGCCTTCTCGCGCAGCATCGTGGCCATCTGCTCGTTCGGGGCCTTGGCCGCCGTCTCGAACATGCGCGCGGAAACCGGGTGGAACACCGCGTCGGCGAACCGGGGGGCGTGCTCGGCGAGCAGCCGCCGGTCGGCTTCGAGGACCTCGCGCCAGCCGCGGAACTGGTCGGTCTTGGTCAGGGCGAACAGCACGGTCTCGACGCGTTCGCCCATGTCCTGCAGGAATTGCAGTTCCTGCGCGGTGAACGGCGACGACGAGTCCACGACGAACAGCAGCGCGGTGGCGCCGGCGGCGGCCTCCTTCGCCAGTTCGCCGTGCATCGAGTCGAGCCCGCCGACCCCCGGTGTATCCACAATGGACACTCGTTCGAGCAGCGGGACCGGACCGGAGACCTCGACGTAACGCGGCGGGATCTGCCCTTCCGGCAGTTCGTGCGCGGCCGAAACCCAGTGGATCAGTTCGTTGAGGTTGATCGGCACCGGCGCCAGCTGGCCCGGGTAGCAGGCCTGCGCGGACCACTGCTCGCCGTGCTCGAAGACGAGATAGGTCGCCGTGGCGACGTCGGCGTCCACAGGGGACAGTCCCGGCATGGACAGGAGCGCGTTCACGAGCGAGCTCTTGCCGCGGTTGGTCTCGCCGACCACCACGACCGACGGCTTCTTCGGCCGCGCCTTCCGGATGTCCTCGACCCACTTCGCGGCCTGAGGATCCGCTTCGCGGACGACGGTGAGCAGTTGTTCGCGCGTGCTCTTCACGACCGCCGGGAGGTTGGCGGCCGCGCTCGGAGCCGTCACAGGGCCTTCTTCGCGTAGACGATGACGATCGGCGCGCGCAGGACCCGCTCGTGATCGGCGAACCCGACCACCTCGGTCTCCGCGACGAGCCCTTCGAGCGCCGGATCCTCGGTCGCGACCGCGCCGCCCGCCTCGTGCACGGTGGGGTCGAACCGCTGACCGTCCGGGCGCAGGGCACGGACGCCGATCCCGGCGAGCCCGTGTTCGAGCCGCTCGACGACGCCGCCGCTGCGGGCGCGATCGAGGGCGTACAGGCACAGCTGGATCAGCGCCTGCCTGTCGGCGAGAGCCTGTTCGAGGTCGGCCGGACCCGTGGTCGTGGACTCCACATCGGTCTTCGACGCGGCATCGACGGCCTCGGTTCCCTCGGACGGCGAAGTCTCGCCATCCGCTTCGGCGATGATCGCCGCCGGAATCTGGCCGGTCGGCACGTCGTCCGGATTCACGTCATCGACCGGCTTCTTGCGCAGCCAGGCACCCACCCGAATCGACCCCCGTAACTGGTGTCCCGGGCCTACCGATCAGCCCGGGGAGATTTCACCAGTGTCGGGTACGCGTCCGCCAGCCGGGGGCGAAATCGAAAGAACGGGACGGAGGAATCTGGCGATCAGCTCCTTCATCACCGCGAGTTCCGCCGCCGGATCGAGGTCCGGCTCCAGAATCACGCGGGAAAGCGGCGCGTCGACCAAGGCGACGAGCCAGCTGGCGACCGTCTTCGGCTCGAAACCGGGATCGATCCGGCCCGCGTCCACCGCCCGTGTCACCAGGCCGACGAGACCGTCGCGCAGGGCGCGGTCGTTGCCCTGGATGAGCCTGGCCAGCTCGGGGTCACGGGAACACTGCGCGGCGACCTCGAGGACGAGCTTGGCGATGACCGGGTGCAGAAGCTGTTCCGACACGTGCGTGATGACCTGGAGGATGGCTTCCCACGGATCCTCGAGCTCTTCGGCGGCCGCGAGCAGGGCCGCGGTCTCGTCGGCGTCCTGCTCGAAGATGCCGACGAACACCGCACGCTTGTTGGGGAAGTAGTGGAACAGGCTGCCGGTGCTGATCCCCGCGGCGCGGCAGATCTCCGCCGTCGTCGTCTTCTCGAAGCCCTTCATCGCGAAGCAGCCCGCGGCGGCGTCGAGGATGGCGCGGCGTTTCGCCTCGTGCTTGGCCGGGTCGACCGTCCTCATTTCACCGCCGGCGGCTCGTCCTGCCACGGGTAGCCGTGGTCGAGGAAGGCCTTGGCGACGGCTTTGCGGTCGACGTCGCCCTTCTGCCGCACCAGTTCCCGGCCGTCCGCGGCGAGCAGGACGAGCTCCTTGCCGTCGAGGAAGACGGCCTCCAGCCGTGCTTCGTACGCGCGGCTGCGGCCCTTGGTGGTCAGCGTGATGCGGGTCGGCGTCACCTTGACGATCAGCCGTTCGTGCGCCCAGACCGCGGCGAAGAACAGGCCGAGGGCCAGGCCGACGCCGATCCCGGTGACCATGCCCCATGGCCGCGGCATGTCCGAGACGAGCTGGAAGGGGCCCTTGAACGGGACCCAGCTCAGGGACGCCACCCAGCCCGAGATCGACTGGAGGAACCAGCCGAGCGCGGCGCCCGCCAGCGGACAGCCGAGCCAAGAGGCCGTGCGCAGCCACTGGGGCTCGTCGACGATCGTTTCCATACGCCCATTATTAGACCGAGCGCTCGGTTTATCAAACTCGCGGGAGGTCAGTCGCGGATCTGCTGCCAGATGAGGAAGTACGCCCGGTGCACGACGTGCGCGACGCGGCTCTGGGCGGGCGTCGCGCCGAAGGACGCGAAGGAGCGCCACCAGCCGGCGCGCTCCAGGGCGTGGGCCGCCAGCTCGGCGCGCGGAGCACCCGGCTTGCCGAGCTGGGCGCCGATGTCGGCGTTGCTGCCGACCCGCAGGACCTCCTCGGACAGGTCCTCGGGCATGTCGACGGCGCCGGACGCGACCAGCGTGAGCGCTTCGAGCAACCGCAGCTGGTGCGCCTCGGGCTTGGCGAGCAGGACCTCGATCGCGTCGTGGACGCGCTGCCGTTCGGCCGGGTCGCCGGACGCGTGGGCCAGCGCGGTGACCGAGGCCAGGGCGGCGGCCGCCTTGATGCCGTCGGCGCGGGCGGCGAAGACGATGCTCAGCCGCTGGCGGACGGCTTCGAGCCCGGAGGCGTCGAGCAGCTTCCGCCGCAGCGAGCCCGCGGTGATCTCGGGGTCCTTGCGGATCGCCTCGACGGCGTACCGGACGCCGAACAGGTCGAGTTTCTCCAGCAGCCGCAGCCGCGTGCCCGCCGCGACGTCGCATTCCCAGCTGGTGAAGATGTCCGCCGAGATCAGCATGGTCTCGAGGATGTCGTCGTCCATCTCGGCCAGCTGGCGCAGCGCTTCGGCGTCGGGCGAGGTGAACCCGCCGGACTCGGCCGACTCCGCGATCAGCCCGATCACCGGCAGCACGTCCGCGACGCGGGGCTTCAGCGTCGCGGCCTGCTTCTCCGACAGCAGTGTCGCGGCCTTCCACACGTCGCCGCCGGAGCCTTCGACCGACTCCGGCGCGATGGTGTCCGCCTTGTTGAGCACCGCGATCGCGTTGACCGGGCCCGCCTCGCGGCTCGCGGTCGCGGCGGTGAACGCGGCGAGCGCCTGCTGGTCGTCGGCGCGCACGCCCTGAGTGACCACGTAGAGCACGGCTTCGGCACCCGCGACGGCGTTGCGCGAGGTGTCGTCCAGCTCGTCGGAGCCTTCTTCGTCCTCCTCGTCACCGTCTTCGGGCTTACGGTGCTTCGCCGCGCCCAGCAGTTCCTCGGTCCGCGACACCGAAGCGGCGTCGAGCGAGCCGAGGCCCGGGGTGTCGATGACGGTCATGCCCTGCAGGACCGCGTTGGTGAGGTACGCCTCGATATGCGAGACCTTGTCGATGTCGATGCCCAGCTCGGCCGGGATCATCCCGTCGGCGGAGAAGGGCAGCACCTGTTTGCGGCCGTCGGTGAAGACGATCTCGACGCGGTCGACCGTGCCGTACTGGAACCTGGTCACCAGCCGGGTGCACTCGCCGACGTCGGTCGGCGCGACCCGGCGCCCGATCAGGGCGTTGACCAGGGTGGACTTCCCCGATTTGATCCGGCCCGCGACGGCGACCTGCAGCGGGCCGCCCAAGCGCCGCAGCACCTCGGCGAAACCGGCCGCGGTCCGCGCGGACACCTGGGGCTGGAGACGGTGGCAGAGGTTCGCCACCGACATCGACAGCGGGCCGGCGAGACGGCCCTGCTCCGTCGCTGAGGTCACGGTGCCCACCCCTCCCAGTCGTCGAGCACACCGAGGGGAATCGTGCCATGCCGCTCATCCTCGGGTCGCACCGAAGGTGGTACCGGCGACCGACGCGCGAGCGGCACCGGCCGACATAGTGTTACCAGGTGCGACGGTTGAGCCTCTGGATGCGTGCCCACCCCATGGCGGGGGACAGTGTCATCGCCGTCGTCCTCCTGCTGACCGACCTGCTGCTCTACGTGGCCGCGGTCGAGACGCCGGAGGTCCCGATGCCGCCCTGGTACGTGACGGTGCCGCTGGACATCGCGATGGTCGCGCCGCTGATCTTCCGGCGGAAGGCGACGTTGTGGTCGGCGTACCTGGTGCTACTGCTCGGCATCCCGCACAGCGCGCTCGAGCTGGGCGCGGCGAGCGGGCTGGCGATGATGATCAGCATCTACTCGGTGCTGGTCTACGTCGGGCGCAAACAGGGCCTGCTGTACCTGGTGATCACGCTGGTCACCTCGGCGCTCCAGCTGTGGGCCGACCCGCCGGAGGACGTGTGGGTGCTGGCGATCATCGGCGTCTTCTCCTTCGCACTGTGCTGGACGCTCGGCGAGTTCGCCGGCGCGAGGCGCGCCTATCACGAGGAGGTGGAAGCCAGGTTGCATCTACTTGAGACGGAACGGGACCAGGCGACCAGGATCGCCGTCGGCGAAGAACGCGGGCGTATCGCCCGTGAGCTGCACGACGTCGTCGCGCACGCGGTGAGCGTGATGGTCGTGCAGGCCGACGGCGCGTCCTACGCGGTCGACGGGAATCCCGAGATGGCGAAACGGGCCTTGCAGACGATTTCGGAGACCGGCCGCGGCGCGCTCGCCGAGCTGCGGCGGCTGCTGGACGTGCTTCGCAGCGACGATGACGACGAGCCGCGCGTGCCACAGCCCGACGCCAGCGCGCTGACCGACCTGGCGGACCGGATCCGCCAGGCGGGCGTGCCGGTGACGCTGGCGATCGGTTCGGACGCGCTCGACGGGCTGCCCGCCGGGGTGTCCCTCGGCGTGTACCGGATCGTCCAGGAGTCGCTGACGAACACGCTGAAACACGCCGGCCAGGGCGCGCAGGCCGAGGTGCTGGTGCGGCGGGAGGCGGACGTGATCGACGTCAAGGTCACCGACGACGGCGCCGGCCGCGCGAAACAGCTGGTGCCCGCGGCGGCGAAGCACGCCGCGCCGCCTCGAAGACTCACCGTCCCCGGTGGGAACGGATTGATCGGAATGAGGGAACGGGCGAACGTCTTCGGCGGCACGCTGGAGGTCGGGCCCGCCCCCGGTGGAGGGTGGCAGGTGCACGCGAGGCTCCCGGTTAGGTTGGCGACGTGATACGGGTGGTGGTCGTCGACGACCAGGAATTGATGCGCGTCGGGTTCCGGATGGTCCTGGGCGCGCAGGCCGACATCGATGTCGTCGGCGAGGCGGGTGACGGCGCGCAGGCCATCCGCCTGGCGGAGGAACTGCGGCCCGACGTCGTGCTGATGGACGTCCGGATGCCGGTGCTGGACGGGGTCGAGGCGACGAAGCGGATCGTCGAAGCCGGGACGGCGCGGGTGCTCGTGATGACGACGTTCGACCTTGACGAGTACGTCTATTCGGCGTTGCAGGGCGGGGCGAGCGGGTTCCTGCTGAAGGACACGCAGCCGGATCACCTGGTGTCGGCACTGCGGGCGGTCGCTTCGGGCGACGCCGTGGTCTCGCCGTCGGTGACGAGGCGGCTGCTCGACCGGTTCGTCGGCGGCGGTGGGAAGCCCCTGCGGGACGCGGCCGAGCTGGACGTCCTCACCGAACGGGAGCGGGAGGTGCTCGTGCTGATCGCGAAGGGCCTTTCGAACCTGGAGATCGCCGAGACGCTGTTCCTGTCCGAGGCGACGGTGAAGACGCACGTCGGGCGGATCCTGTCGAAGCTGGATCTGCGTGACCGGGTGCAGGCCGTGGTGCTCGCCTACGAGACCGGGCTGGCGCGTCCCGGGGTGAGCTGAGAGAAAGTCCTCCGGAGTCGGATCACGCGTGTTTCCAGCCGGATCACGCGAGTTCCGCCTCCAATCACGCGAGTTCCGCCTCCAATCACGCGAGTTCGGCCTCCGATCACGCGAGTTCGGTCTCCCGTCACACAAGTCTTCGGAAAAGTGGTCATTCGGTGAGCACTTTGCGGTGGATCCTTGTCTTCAGAGCCACTACTTGAGGAGAAGGAAATGCTGCGAGGTCTCACCACCACCACGTTCTACGCCGACGACATGACCGCCGCGATCGAGTGGTACTCCGATCTCTTCGGGATCGAGCCGTACTTCGTCCGCAACGGTCCCGACGGGACGCCGGCGTACGTCGAGTTCCGGATCGGCGACTACCAGCACGAGTTCGGCCTGGTCCGGGGTGACTACCGGCCGCCGCTGGCCCAGCCCGGCCCCGGTGGCGCCATCGCGAACTGGGCCGTCGACAACGTCGAGGACGCCTTTGCGAAGCTGCTCGCGAAGGGCGCGAAGGAGTACGAGCCGATCATCGAGCGCGGGCCGGGATTCGTGACCGCGGCCGTCGTCGACCCGTTCGGCAACGTCCTCGGCGTCATGTTCAACCAGCACTACCTGGACGTGCTGGCCGGGAAGAAGTAGTGAGGCAAGGCAGACGTGGCGTGTCCGTGAGGGCCTCTTACCTCCCCGTATCCGACGAGGCTGAAGGCTCCCTTCACCGCATCAGACGCGGCGAAGGGAGCCTTCAGCCCACCACAGGCCCACGAACGCGACACGTTCGATCTTCTCCTCAGTAACCACTCTTCAGTAGCCCCGGCCAGCACGGTCTCAGCGGTACAGGGCGTGCTCCGCGGTCTCCGGATCCTTGCCCGCGTCCCGGACTTCGGCCATCCACTTGCCGAAGTCGGGGCGTGAACCGTCGACGTCGGTCAGGCCGTACTCGTTCATCAACGTCCACGACGCGAGCGTCTTGCCCGCGAACCGCGAGACCTCCGGGTCGGTCGCCAGCTTCGCGACACCCCTCCCGAGCAGCGCCGGGGTCTCCGAGATGGCGAAATCGACCGGAGCGGACTTGCCGACCGCGTCCCGCCACGTCTCCTCGGTGACCCCGAAGTGGTCGAGCATGGCTTCCGAACGCAGGAAACCGGGCGTGACGGTCATGCCGACACAGTCGTACTTCTTCAGTTCGGCGCCGAGCGCCCTGCCGATCGCGCGGATCGCGCATTTCGCGAGGAAGTACGGGACCCCCGCGCCGACGTACTCGTCGTGGTCGCCGTCGGTGACCTCGATGACGAGGCCGCCCTCGCGCCGCACCACCAGCGGAAGCAGCCGGTGCAGCGCGATCAGATGCGTGTCGATCGCGTTGTGCACCAGCGTGAGCGCGTCGTCGAGGCTGGAGTCCCAGTACGCCCCCTCGAAGTCCGCGAACGGGTCGCCGCCCCAGACGTCGTCGACCAGGAGGTCGATCCGGCCGTCCACTTCGGACTCGATCCTGGCCCGCAGCGCGTCCACATCGGACACCTTGGTGAAATCGGTCCGGACGGGGATACCCCAGCCTCCCGCCGCGTCGACGAGTTCCGCGGTGTCTTCGATCGTCTCCGGCCGCTTCATCGGCGACGAGTGATCCCGCGTCGTGCGGCCGGTGACGAACACCGTCCAGCCGAGCCTGCCGAGCTCCACCGCGATCGCGCGGCCACATCCCCTGGTCGCCCCCGTGACCACAGCCACTTTCCGGTCCATTCAGGACACTCCTTTCCACGCGGTCAGCACCGCGTCCACGTCTTGCCCCATCCGATCGGTGATCCGGCCCTTCGGCCGGATCGACCAGTCCAGCGCGGCCCCGTTCGCCACCCCCAGCAGCACTCGCGCCGCGCGGACGACACCCGGCGCACCCGGCAGCTCACGCGCCGCGACGCGCACCAGCCGCCGTAATTCCGCTTCCACGGCGGTGAAATGTTCACCGAGCAGGGCACGGAGTTCCGGGTCGCCGATGTCCACGCCCAGCTGCCCGAGATGGTTCGCCGCCGTCTCCGCGTCGCCCAAGCCCTCGTAGACCACGACGACCGCCGCGCGCAGCGCCTCCACCGGATCGGCCAGCTCGCCGCATTCCCGCATCCGTCCCACGACGGAGCGCGTGTTCGCCCGGCTCAGCGCCAGCAGAAGCCCGTTCTTCGAACCGAATCGCTGGGCGACGGTGCCGACCGCGACACCGGCCTCCGCCGCCACCTGGGCCAGCGTGAAACCGGGGCCGACCATGCCGATCACGGCCTCCGCCGCGGTGAGCAGTCGTTCGTCGGTGATGCTGCGGGGTCTCGCCACCTCATTATTGAACCACGGTTCATTAACCCTGGCGAATCAGGGTCACTCTCAGGGGCATCACCGATCGCGTACGCCGCCGGAAGACGGCAAGCTACGTCTCAGGTCGGGTACCAGGTTGGCACCTCAGGATGACGCGCTCGGCCACCCACATGGACGACGATTGTTCTCGCAGTCGCCGAGGGGAGCAGACATGATCGAGGCAGCGGGCCTCACCAAGCGGTACGGCAAGACACTGGCGGTGAACGACCTGTCCTTCTCCGTCGCGGCGGGGGAGGTCACCGGGTTCCTCGGGCCCAACGGGGCGGGCAAGTCGACGACCATGCGGATGATCCTCGGCCTGGACAACCCGACCGCGGGCCAGGTCCGCATCGGCGGCAAGCTCTACCGCGAACTGAAGGACCCGCTGCGGACGGTCGGCGCACTGCTGGACGCCAAATGGGTGCACCCCAACCGGTCGGCGCGGGCGCATCTGCAGTGGATGGCGCGGTCCAACAAGATCCCGGCGGGCCGGGTCGACGAGGTGCTCGACATCGTCGGTCTGACCAGCGTCGCCGGGAAGCGCGCCGGTGGGTTCTCCCTCGGCATGTCGCAGCGGCTGGGGATCGCCGCGGCCCTGCTCGGCGACCCGGAGGTCCTCCTCTTCGACGAGCCCGTCAACGGCCTCGACCCCGAGGGCATCCTCTGGATCCGCAAGTTCATGCACCGGCTGGCCGACGAAGGCCGCACGGTGTTCGTTTCCTCGCACCTCCTCTCGGAGATGGCGCTGACCGCGAGCCACCTGGTCGTGATCGGCAAGGGGCGCCTGATCTCCCAGTCCTCCACCGAGGACTTCGTGGCACGGGCCGCCGAGAACACGGTCAAGGTGCGGTCGCCGCAACTGCCCGCGCTGCGCGCCGCACTGACGCAGGCGAGCGCTCAGGTGACCGACGCCGACCGAGCGATCGTGGTGTCCGGTTTGGACAGTGACAAGATCGGCGAGATCGCCGCGGCCAACCAGATCGTGCTGCACGAGCTCAGCCCGCAGACCGGCTCCCTGGAGCAGGCCTTCATGCAGATCACCGGCGACTCGGTCGAGTACCACACCGGTCTCGAAGCCGAAGCCGCCGAAGTGGTCACCGCCGCCCAGTAGCCGTCACTCTTTCGAGAACACTGCCGAGGAAAGAAAAGCCATGACTCTGCTCGCCGTGGAACGCATCAAGCTGTTCACCACCCGCTCACCCTGGTGGTGCGCGCTGGCCGCACTCGCGGTCGTGATCGGTTTCGCCGCCATCGTCTCCAGTGCCGCACCCGAAGGGGAACTCACCGACGTCAGCCTGACCCAGTTCGGTTACGGCTTCGGCATGGCCGTGATCATGGTGCTCGCCGCGCTTTCGGTGACCACCGAATACCGCTTCAGCACCATCCGGACCACCTTCCAGGCCGTACCGAACCGCACCGCGGCGCTGCTGGCCAAGACCGGTGTGGTCGCGGCCTTGTCGCTCGTGGTCGGCGAGGTCGCCGCGTTCGGTGCCTGGGGCCTCGCCTCGGTCATGCGGCCGGAAGACCTCGCGCTGAACACCGCCGCGGAGTGGACCAGTGTCGCCGGAGTGGGCGTGGTGTTCGCACTCGCCTCGGTGATCGCGATCGCCGTCGGCATCCTGATCCGGCACAGCGCCGGGGCCATTTCGCTCGTGCTGATCTACGCCCTCGCGGTGGAGAACCTGATCCAGCTCATCCCGAAGATCGGCAAGGACATCTACGACTGGATGCCCTTCCACGTCGCGGACCGCTTCCTCACCGGCTCGGGCCCCGCGGCGGCGGAAGCGCCGCTGAGCCAAGCCGGGTCGCTCGCCTACTTCGCCGGCTTCGCGCTGGTACTGCTGGTCATCTCGCTGGTCGTCGCGAACAAGCGCGACGCGTAAGGACTTCCACAGGGGAGAAAGCCGGATGTCCCGCTCGGGGGAGTGAGGCATCCGGACGGGGAGAAAAAGGGGAACAAGGACCGGGCCGCCTATCGGGGGGCAGCCCGGTCCTTTCCCGCGTAATGTCGAATCCACTGGAGGGAGGCTGATGATCGAGGCCACCGGACTCACGAAACGCTACGGCGACAAGCTCGCCGTCGACGGACTTTCCTTCACCGCCGAAGCGGGCCGGGTGACGGGATTCCTCGGCCCCAACGGGGCGGGGAAGTCCACCACCATGCGGATGATGCTCGGGCTCGACAACCCGACGGCGGGCTCGGTGACGATCGACGGCATGGCCTACCGCGAGCTTCGTGATCCACTTCGGACGGTCGGCGGCATGATCGACGCCACCTGGCGGCATCCCGGCCGCACCGCCCGCGAGCACCTCCGGTGGATAGCCGCGACGAACGGCCTCCCGGACAAGCGCGTCGACGAGGTACTCCGGCTGGTCGGGCTCGACTCGGTCGCCCGCAAACGGGCCGGGCAGTTCTCGCTCGGGATGTCGCAGCGGCTCGGGATCGCCACGGCGCTACTGGGCGACCCCCGGGTGCTGCTGTTCGACGAGCCGGTCAACGGGCTCGACCCCGAGGGCATCGTGTGGATCCGGAAGCTGATGCACGCGCTCGCCGCCGAGGGGCGCACCGTGTTCGTGTCCAGCCACCTGCTGCCGGAGATGGCGCAGACCGCGCAGGACCTCGTCGTGATCGGCCGGGGGAAGCTGATCTACCAGGGCACGATGGAGGAGTTCGTCGGCCGGGCGAAGGGCCTCGGCGTGCGGGTCCGCAGCCCGCATCTGCCCGAACTGCGGACCGCGCTCACCGACAAGGGCGCCGAGTTCCGCGAGGAGGACGGCGCGCTCGTCGTGTCCGAAATGGACAGTGACACCATCGGCGAACTCGCGTTCGCCGCCGGCGCGACCCTCCACGAGCTGAAGCCGCTCGCCGGCTCGCTCGAACAGGCGTACATGCAACTCACCGCCGAGTCCGTCGAGTACGGCGCCGGCGTACCGGAGGTGGCCCGATGACCGCGGCGAACATGCTCCGCGCGGAGCGGATCAAGCTGCTGAGCACGCGCGCTCCGTGGTGGTGCGCGGCCATCGCGGTGGTGGTCGCACTGGCCTACACCGCGCTCTTCTTCGGCTTCGTTCCGCTGGAAGGCCAGTCGGGCGTCACCTCGACGCAGGTCGCCAGCGCGCTCGGCCGCACCGTGGTCCTGGTCCTCGCCATCCTCGCGGCGGCGACGGAGTTCAACTGGGGCACGTTGAGGCTGACCTTCCAGGCGGTGCCGTCGCGCGTGCCGGCCCTGCTGGCGAAGGGCGCCGTCGTCGGGGTGTTCTCCGGGCTGATCGGGCTGCTGGTGGGCTTCGGCTCGTGGGCGGTCGCTTACCTGATCAAACCGGCCGCCGACCTGGGCCTGGCTTCGGGCGCCGACTGGCGTGCGGTGGCGGGCCAGGGCCTGACCTTCTTCCTGACCGGACTGCTCGGCGTCGGCCTCGGACTGCTGTTCCGCAGCCCCGCGTTCGCGCTCGGGTTCGCGCTGGCCTGGACGCAGATGCTCGAGGGACTCGTCGTGCTGATTCCGAAAGTGGGCGACGACATCTACCAGTGGATGCCGTTCTTCGCGGCGAATCAGTTTTCCGGGCCGGATCTCACGGTGTCGATGTTGAAACTCGAACCGCCGCTGGGGCCGTGGGGATATTTGGCTTATTTCGGCGGCATCTGCGTGATTGTCTATGCGGCCGGGCTGATGATCACCCATCGAAGGGATGCGTGAGCTTTTACCGCGGCCAAAGGAGTTAAGTCCACGTTAAGAGCCTGTGGCTTCTCTCACACGGAGCGGACATACTGTTCCCGACCGGGCGATGCTCGGGACGAGCCTATTTTCGGCTCTCGGCCCCGGAGGTGATCCTTGACGGTGGATTCCGGTCAGGGAGTAGAACGCACGATCCCGCAAGCCCGCACGGAAAGTATGCAGCCCCGGCTCGAGCCCATGCTCGACCTCGAATGGTCACAGGCGATCGAACTGCCCCGCACGGTCGCGTCCGCGACCCGGCCATCCGATATCCGCCGCGCCTGGGTACACCGCGCACCCGAAGATCTCGTTGTCGCGCTGTACCGCGCGTCCAGTGGAATGCACGGCGAAATCCCCGCGCCGTGGTGGCTGCGCGCCGTCGTGGACGGCAGGCTCGAATCGCGGGAACTCGGTTTCCGCATCGAAGATCGGATCGCCGGCCTGCTCGGCAGGCGGCCCGGCTGGGAATTCGTCCCGTGGGCCGCGGACGGAGAATCCGGTTACTGGGAGTTCATGCCTTCCGAACGCGGAGCGTCCGGGCATTCGATCCCGACCACGGTGCTCAACACCAGCCGCCACGACGGCTGGATCGACGTCCTCCCCGCCCATTCCAGTACGACACCGTCGCCGATCGCGGTCGCCGGATTCGCCGGACTGCGGTCGCGGCTGGGGGAGTTCGAAGCCGTCCGGTAACAACCACGTTTAATGGGCTGGTGGAAAACGAGGACCAGCCACGGATGCGCAGCGTGGTCAGCTATGTCAAACGCGGCGGCCGGATGACCGTCGGGCAGCAGCGAGCCTGGAACGAACTCTGGCCGTCGCTCGGCCGCACCGTCGGCGAACTGCCCGAAGGACCGGTGGACTTCGACGACTGGTTCGGCAGGCAGGCGCCGGTGATGGTGGAGATCGGTTCGGGCATGGGCGAGACCACGTCCCAGCTCGCCGCCGCCGCGCCGGAACTCAACTACGTCGCGGTCGAGGTCTACGACCCGGGGCTCGGCCAGCTGATGTTGCGCGCCGAGAAGCTCGGGGTGAAGAACCTCCGGCTGATGCACGGTGACGCCGTCGTGCTGCTGACCTCGCACGTGGAGCCGGGTTCGCTGGCCGGGGTCCGGCTGTTCTTCCCGGACCCGTGGCCGAAGAAGCGGCACCACAAGCGGCGGATCGTGCAACCGGAGTTCGTCTCGCTGGTGGCCTCGCGGCTGGCGCCGGGCGGCACCTTCCACATGGCGACCGACTGGGAGAACTACGCCGAACAGATGATGGAGGTCTGTTCGGCCGAGCCGCTCCTGCGCAACCGGTTCGCCGGCGAGCCCGGCGGCTGGGCGCCGCGGCCGGAGTGGCGGCCGATCACGAAGTTCGAGAACCGTGCCGACGTCGAAGGCCGGATCTCGCACGATCTGATCTTCGAGCGGGTCTGACGACGACACAGAAAGGGCCGGTCAGGACGTCCCCACGTCCCTGACCGGCCCTTTCTTAACACCCCCGCGCCTTGGAACGCCCCCTGCGCGTCCCCGGTGCCCGTTCGTCCCTCCCCCGACAGAGAGACGACCGGGCACCCGGCCCGTGGGTGGATCACCACCGACTCCACCCACGAGACCTGCCCGCCCAGGCGCCATGACGCCATTCGGGCGAATCTTTTTACTCGTCGGCCAGAGGCTCCGACTGCACCCGCTTGAGCGCCGGGGTCGAGACGGATGCCCCGAGCAACGCCACCCCGATTCCCAGCACCACGGGCGCCAGCAGCCACGGGCTCAGCACGACCGCTTCCTTCTCGACCAGGCTGTAAAGCCCCATGCCGACCCCGATCCCGACCACACCCGCGCCGATGGTGGCCACCATCGCGGGCAGGGCCGCTTCCATCCGCAGCGCCCTCGACAGCACCCGCACCGGTGTCCCGGCCGCGATGAGCGCCCCGAAGGTGCGACGGCGGTCCATCACCGAGCCCGCGGTCGCCACGGCCGCGCTGCACCCGGCGAGCACGCCGGCGGCGATCAGGCCGATCACGGTGACCCGGCGCAGGTCGCCGAGCTCCTGCTGCTGGCCGATCAGGTGCAGGCCGCGGCTGCCGACCTCCTGGCCGGGTGCCGCCCCGACCAGCGCGGTCCGCACGACCTCGGCGTTCTCCGCCGTGGTCGGCACGATCACGTCGAAGAACTCCGGCGTGACACCCGCGGGGACCAGAGCCGGGTCGATGACGATCGTGCTGGACGTGTCTTCGTCACCCCGCGGGAGGACGTGCACGGTGGCCTTCGGGTCCAGCGGCGCGCCGGCCTTGTCGTACTCCGACGTCACGCGATACGCCGCCGGGTCGAGCACGGACCCGCTGTAGATCGCGGGACCCGCCTGGCAGGAACCGGCGATGTTCACCCGCAGGAGTTGGGTGGCGTCCTCGCAGCTCATCACGAACGCCCGGTTCAACCGCTCGGAGCGGGTCCCCGTTTCGCCGGTGGCCAGGTAGACCTGCCCGACCGGGACGGCCTTCTCGGTGATCCCGTAGCGGGCGAGAGAGGCGTTGGTCTGGTCGGCCGTCTGCTGCGCGTGGGCCGCGTCGGAGTCGGCGTAGAGGACGTTGTCCTTGAAGGTCCGGCCGCCGCCCGCCATCGATTCGAACGAGGGCAGCAGGGTCAGCGCCATCGATCCGGTGAAGACGGCCAGCACGACACCCGCGGTGGCGCGGTAGGCGCTCTTCGGGTCGTCGCGGAGCCTGCGTCCGGCCAGCAGCGACGCCGGTTTGCGCCAGATCCGGACGAACGTGCCGCCGACCGCCGAGGTGACCCACGGTCCGATGATCGCCGCCGACCCGACCAGCAGGAACAGGCCGAGCATCACCATCGGCAGGCTGGCGTTGTCCTGGCTGATCGCGAACAGGAAGAAGGCGCCGGCCACGGGGACCGCGAGCAGCCGCCACCAGTGCAGCGGCTTGCGGGCGTGCGCCGAAGCCGCGAACAGCGGCGTCTTCAGCACCCGGCGGATGCCGAGGACCCCGGCGAAGACGACCAGCAGCGGGATCGCCACGGCGACCGCGATGGTCGAGCCGACCGACAGGCTGAAGTCCGACGCGAGCCAGGTTCCGCCGCCCCACGGGACGAAGGTCGAGAGGCCTTGCAGCGCAGGTGCCACGAGGATGCCGAGCAGCGCGCCGACCACGGCGGACAACGCCGTCTCGGCGGCGACGATCTTCGTCACCTGGCCGGGAGTCGCCCCGGCCAGCCGGAGCGCCGCCATCCGCAGCTCACGCCGGGCGGCGGTCAGCCGGGCCGAAGACGCGACGAGCACCAGGCTCGGCACGAGCAGGACGATCACACCGACCCAGGCGAGCAGTTCGAGCAGCGGATCGGGCTGCGCTTCCTTGTTCGGGAAGCCGTCCGCGGCCATCGCCGTCTTCGGCATCGACTCCGGGGTGTGGCCGACGACGGCGACCAGCTGCTCCGGGTACATCAGCGATTCGGGACCGAGCGAGTCGACGAGTTTGCCGAACCGGTCCCCGAGCTGCGCCTGCGGCGTCGACTGGATCAGTTTCCCGAGAGCGGGGGAGACGATCGACTCGCCGGGCGCGGGCAGCCGCGGGATACCCGGAGGCAGGCTGAGCATCGGCGAAGTGCCGGTCTGGGCGATGTCGACGCGAGTGATCTCGCGGTCGCCCGAGTAGTCCTTGTTCGCCGCCATCAGCAGCGGCCCCGGCGCCTGGCTCTCCCCGGACCGGGAGTAGTAGCTGCCGGTGTCCTGCCAGATCGCCCGCTGGGAGCGGGCCTGCGTGGCGCCCGGGAGGGAGGCCAGCAGGAGCACCAGACTGGTCGCGACGGCGACCCCGACCGCGGTGAGGATGGCCGACGTGCGGGTCCGGCGGTCGACCCGGAGCACCCGCATGGCCAGCTGGAAGCTGTTCATCAGGCGGCCAGCCTCGTCGCGATCAGGCCGTCCCGGATGGAGACCGTGCGCGGCATGGCTTCGGCGAGCTCGCGGTCGTGGGTCACCACGATCACCGCGGCGCCGCTGTCGGCGGCCGCGGCGAGCAGCGCGTCCATGGTGGCGCGGCCGGTGCGGGTGTCGAGCGCGCCGGTCGGCTCGTCGGCGAAGATCACCTTCGGCCGGTGCGTCAGTGCCCGTGCGATCGCGACGCGCTGCGCCTCGCCTCCGGAAAGCTCACCGGGGCGGCGCTTCTCCTTGCCCGCGAGGCCGAGCTTCGCCAGCCATTCGCGGCCGGCCTCGATGGATTCCTTACGGCCCTTGCCACCCAGCAGCGACGGCAGCGCGACGTTCTCCTCGGCGCTCAGTTCCGCGACGAGCATCCCAGACTGGAACACGAAGCCGAACTCGGTGCGCCGCAGTTCGCTGCGCTTGCGCTCATTGAGCTGGTCGACCCGCTGCCCGGCCAGGAAGATCTGCCCCGAGTCGGCGCGGAGGATGCCGGCGAGCACGTGCAGCAGGGAGGTCTTGCCCGAGCCGGACGGCCCGACGATGGCGACCGCGTCACCCGCCTGGATGTCGATGTCGATCCCGGCCAGCGCGTGCTGCGTGCCGTACCGCTTCACCAGCCCGCGGCCCGAAAGCACCGGCTGCCCTGTCCACTGTGGATCTACCACCGTGATTCTCCCTAGTCAGTCACTTGTGTTCTGCTTCGGGAAAGAGCTTCGCGGTGAACCACCTCCGTCCACTTCAGGCAGACGGCCAGTGCTGATCACCCGCGCATCGGCCGATCGGCCGACCCGGCTCGGGCCGGTCGGCCAAGGTGCGGGCGGCGGCCGATCCTCTACCGTCACGGTGTGACAGCAGGTCCGGCCCAGAACAAGTTCCCCGCGCGGGTGAGTGCGCTCGCGCGCCGTATCGGCATGCCCGCCGTCGTCCTGCTGGCCGCGCTCGCGTTCGACCTGGTCTTCGTGACGGACGCCGCCTTCGACGACACGGGCCCACGTGGGATCGATCTCCTGCTCTTCCCAGGCATCTTCGCGATGGTGTTCTGCGCGCTCTGGGCGCAGAAGCGGGCCGCCGTCGCCGCCGTCGCGGCCTCGGTCGTGCTGGTGGCGTACACGCTGGTCGTCCGGTATTTCGACATCCCGACCTACTCGAGCGTGCTGGCCCATCTGTCCATCACCGAGGTGGTGGCGGGCGTCGAGGTCCTGTTCTACGCCGCGCGCCGGACGCGGCCGGGTGTCGCGTTCGCCGTGATCACCGGCCTGGTGCTGGCCACGCTGACCGCGGTCTCCGGCCGGTACTACTACGGCAGCGAGTCGAACGGCACCATGGCGCAGGCGATGCTGTTCGGCGGACTCCTGCTGGGCGGCACCCTGCTCTTCGCGATCCCCGGACGCGACCGGGCAGCGCATCCGAAGAACTACGAGAAGCTGCAGAAGCTCAACAAGCTGGTGATGGGCCAATGGCCGCTCATCGGCATGCTGGGTATCGCGCTGATCCTGGAATTCGGCTTCACCTACGAGAGCGGGGCGCACGGCTTCCCGATCCTGGTCTGCTCGATCGTCGCGGCGATCATCGCGGTCGCCGCGCCTCGGCGGCCCGCCGACGCGATGGTCGCGCTCACCGCGGTCATGTTGCTCTCGGCGCTGGTGACGCCGTTCCTCCGGCTTCGCTACGACTACCCGACCCCCGGCGGCGTGCCGGGCACGCAGGTCGTGGCGGGGATGGGCCTGGTCGTCACGCTGGTCCGCGCGGTCGGGCTGAGCAAGGCCGTCTCCCGGATCACCGCGCTGTCGGCGGTGGTCGCCGTGGCCTCCGTCCTCAACGCCACCCGTCCTTCCCCCAGGCTGATGACCGACCCGGACGACATCGCCGGTCTCGCCGTCGTCGCGCTGCTGCTGCTCGGCATCTCGGTGGCGGTCGGCCTGGCGTTGCGGTCCCGGGATTCGGAACGCACGCAGGTCATCCAGTCGGCGATCAGCGACGCGCAGACGTCGGAGCGGATGGCGCTCGCGCGGGAACTGCACGACGTGGTCGCCCACCACGTGACCGGGATCGTCGTGCAGGCGCAGGCGGCGAAGATGATGGGCGAGAAGAATCCGCAGGTCGCGGTGGAGGCGATGGGCCGGATCGAGGACGCCGGGGTGGAGGCGCTCGCGGCGATGCGGCGGCTCGTGCGGAGTATGCGCGGTGACGCCCCGGCCGGGAGCAGCGAGTTCAGCGAACAGGCCACCACCGATCTCGCCGCCGACCTGCGGACGCTGATCGAACGGTCGAACCACGGCGTGAAGACGTCGATGAAGCTCGAACTGCCGCCGAACGTGCCGCACGAGGTCGGGCGGTCGGCGTTGCGGCTGGTGCAGGAGTCGCTGACGAATATCGGCAAGCACGCGTCCGGCGCGAAGGAGGCGCTGGTCATCGCCGAGGTGAGCGAGAACGAACTGCACCTCCAGGTGACCGACGACGGACGCGAGCCACAGGGCCGTCCGGCAGGCGGGTCGGGCGGCTACGGTCTGATCGGCATGCGCGAACGGGTCGCCCTGCTGCACGGCCGGCTCTCCGCCGGACGGGCGCCGGGCGGCGGATGGCGCGTCGAAGCGTGGCTACCACTTGAAGGAGAAGAGTGATCCGGGTACTGATCGCCGACGACCAGGACATGGTGCGGATCGGCTTCCGGATGATCCTGGACGCGCAGGACGACATCGAAGTGGTCGCCGACGTGCCGGACGGTGTCTCGGCGGTCGCGAAGGCGCGCGAACTGCGGCCGGACGTCTGCCTGCTGGACATCCGCATGCCGGGCATCGACGGGCTCGAGGTCACCAAGCAGCTCGCGGGCCCGGACGTCGCCGATCCGCTGAAGGTCGTGGTGGTCACGACGTTCGACCTCGACGAGTACGTGCACACCGCGCTGCGGAACGGCGCGAGCGGCTTCCTGCTGAAGGACGCCGGGCCCGCGCTGCTGATCGAAGCCGTGCGCGCGGCCGCGCGCGGGGACGCGCTGGTGTCGCCGCAGATCACCGTCCGGCTGCTGAAGCATTTCGACGGCGGAGCGGTGAAACGCGAGGTCACCCCGCCTTCGGAGCCGCTGACCGCGCGGGAGCTGGACGTGGTCAAGGCGGCCGCGAAGGGGCTGACGAACACCGAGATCGGGGCCGAGCTGTTCCTGTCGCTGTCCACGGTGAAGACGCATCTGGCGTCGGTGCAGGGCAAGGTCGGCGCGCGGAACCGGGTGGAGATCGCGGCCTGGGCGTGGCGGAGCGGCGTCGTGGACTGAAAGTAAGCTCCCTTCATGCAACGCCGTTTCCACGCTCCTGTCGTTCTCCCCGCCGACCCCGCTTGTTCGTTGCTGCGTGACGCCGTGGTCGACGTGGACGAGACGGGCCGCGTCACCCATGTCGGTCCCCTGGCCGGGGCTCCCGAAACGTCCGCTCCCGTGACCCGGTTGAGCGGCATCCTCCTGCCCGGTCTGGTCAACGCGCACGCGCACAGCCCGATGACGCTGCTGCGCGGCATGGGCGGCGATCTGCCGCTGCTGCCGTGGCTGACCGAGATCATCTGGCCCGCCGAGGCGAAGCTGGAGCCCGCCGACATCCGCACCGGGATGATGCTGGGTTCGATCGAGATGCTGCGGCACGGCGTCACGACCAGCGCGGAGATGTACTTCGAAGGCGAGCAGCTCGCTGACGCGGTGCTCGCCACCGGTGGCCGGGTGGTGCTGGCGCCGCCGATCATGGAACTGCCGGGGATGGACTGGCGCGAGATGCTGAAGAGCATCGAACGCTGGATCGACACCGACGGTCTCCGGTTCGGGCCCGGCGAACGGATCGAGGTCGGCTACGGGCCGCACTCGGCGTACATGCTGAACGAGGAAGCGCTGCGGGCGACCGCGGAATCGGCGGCCGAGCGTGGCGCGCTGGTGCAGATCCACGTGGCCGAGGCGGCGCTCGAAGACGTCAAGCAGCGTGAAGCGCACGGTTCGGTGCCCGCGCTGCTGGAGAAGGTCGGGATGCTGCGGGGCCGGACGCTGGCCGCGCACGCGATCCACCTGTCGGACGAGGACATCGCGCTGTTCGCCGCGCGCGGCGTCGGGATGGCGCACTGTCCCGGGTCGAACGCGAAGCTCGCCTCGGGTATCGCCCGGGTGACGGAGCTGCGGAAGGCGGGCGTCGCCGTCGGGCTCGGCACCGACGGCCCGGCGTCGAACGACGACATCGACCTGTGGGAGGAAGTGCAGCTCTCGGCGATGTTCGCGCGGCTCGCGACCGGTGACTCGACCGTGCTGACCGCGGCCGACGCGTTCCTGCTCGGCACCCGCGGCGGCGCGGACGCCCTGGGCCGGACCGACATCGGCGCGCTGGAAGCGGGCCGATGGGCGGACATGGTGCACGTCGACCTCGACGACCCGGCCTTCGCGACCGGTATCGACGTGCCCGACGAGCAACTGCTCGCGAACCTGGTGTGGGCCGCGGGCTCCCGCCGCGTCCGCGACGTGTGGGTGGCGGGCGAGCAGGTCGTCGGCGACGGCGAACCCCTGCGGGTGGACCGCGCGAAAGTGCAGACCGAGGTCGCCCAAACCTCCGCGCGCCTGCGCTCTTAACTCACCTACGCAGCCCCCCCCCGTCCCAGGGGGCGGCCCCGAGGCCAGTCTATCGGGGGTGGGCGGGCAGGACCCGGGAAAAGTGCTGGTCAGGGCGGAGTTGTCCACAACGGTGATGGGGTGTGGACAACTGGGTCGCGCACCCGATGTGGCATGGCGGCCCCGGTGTCACCTTGGGGGCAAGCGCGGCCGAGATCGAGGTTCCCAATGTCGCATTTGAGGCGCTGAGCGTCTCAAATGCGACATTGGGAACCCACGCGCTGCAAAGCGGGGTTAGACCAGGCCGCGCGGCCGGAGGGTCACGTCGGTCGGGTGCGCGTCACCGGTGGCGGAGACCGCGGCGAGGACGGCGGCCGCGACGGATTCGGGGCGCAGGAAGCGTTCCGGCTCGTACGCGCGGCCCTCGTCGGCGACGATCGCCTGCTGCATTTCGGTGTCGGTGCGGCCGGGGTAGATCGACGTCACCCGGAGCGCGGACTCCTCCTCGCGCAGCGAGTCGGCGAAGGCCCGGACGGCGAACTTGCTCGCGGCGTACGGTCCCCAGCCCGGCCGCGCGTTCTGCCCGGCGCCCGAGTTGATCACGACGACATGCCCCTTCGAAGCACGCAGGGCGGGCAGCAACAGCCTGGTCAGCGTGACGACGCCGAGGACGTTGACCTCGAAGTTCGCCCGCCAGTCGGCGTCGGTCGCGGTCTCGACCGTGCCGAGCCGCGCCACGCCCGCCGAGTGCACCAGCACGTCCAGCTCGCCGATTTCGGCGGTCGCCGTCTCCAGTGCCTCCGTGTCGGTCAGGTCGATCGGCCACGGCTTCGCCTCGGGGAATGTGCCCGCCAGTTCGCCGAGCGCGCCGGCGTCGCGGCCGCCGAGCAGCAACCGGTGGGTCGGGGCGAGCGCGCGGGCGGCCGCGGCGCCGATACCGCGGGTGGCCCCGGTGACGAGGGCGAGGGGTAGATCAGCCATGACCGCCACGCTAGTACGGCGGTCTCACGTGCTCGAAGGCGTATCTCGCGTGATCGGAGGGGTATCTCGCGTGATTGAAGGCGTAACTCACGTGATTGGGGGCGTAACTCGCGTGATCAGGGGGCGCACACGACCGGAGGCGTCACCACCCTCGGGAAACGCACGGAGCCACGGGTGAAGGATCCGGTGAGGTTGTCCGCGAAGCGGCCGAACGTCAGGGGTTCCCGGACCGACGCGTCGATCGCGACGAGGGCCGGGCAGTCGAGCGCCGCTCGGGCGGCGGCGACGTCCGCGGAGCGGACCGGGCCGCCTTCGGCGATCGGGAGGCGCGCCGAATTCGCCAGCTCCCACACCGGCGGCAGCCATTTCTGGTGGCCGGGACGGCCGCCGGGGAGCGACGTCGAATGCGCGGCGAACGGGTTGGCGAGGCCGTAACCGTCGCGCAGCCGCATGTCGAGCGGGATCAGCAGGCCGAGCGCGCCCATGCTGTCCGCCGCGACGGTCACGTACGGCCGGTCCGACGGGTACGCGTACCAGCGCCTGGTCGTGTAGTCCTGGATCAGCACCGCCGGGCCTTCGACGCCGCGGACGGCGGCCAGTGCCGACGGCATCAGCGGGTGGCCGGCGTAGTCCTCCGCCAGGATCGGATGTTCGTGCCCAGTCGACCGGGACCAGAACGCTCGCTCGTCCGTGACGCCCACAGCGCGCGGAGAAGCCGAGTACTCCGGACGGAGCGCCGCGGCGGCCACGAACGCCCAGATCCCGACGGCGACCAGAAGCGACACGGTCACCCTCGTGACCGGCAGCGCCAGCACCGGCAGGAGCAGGCAGAACAGCGCCGGGAGCAGCATGCGCCCGTGCATGAAATCCCCGCCGACCCGGATCACGTACCCCGCGAGCAACACCGCTCCCACCACCGGAACCGCGGTGAGCACCACGAAGGTCTTGTCCATTGTGGACGAAACCGTGACGACCGCGGCGGCGAGCAGCAACAGCGGGAGCCACAGCCAGTACGGCTGGACGAGGTCAGTCAGGTACGCCCATCCGCGCGCCCAGTTCGCTTCCGACGCCTCCTTGACCAGCGCGGTGTTCGGCGTCAGCAGACCGTAGTAGCCCATCCGGAACACCTGATACGCCAACGGGAGCGCGGCCGCCACGGCCATCAGGCCCACCGCGCGGCGACGTCCCGGCCGCGCGAGGACGAGCAACGCCACCAGGGCGACGGCACTGAAGAGCGCGAGGTCGGGCCGCACCAACGGACCCAGCCCGGCGACCAGCGCGACCGGCCAGGTGCGCAGACCGTCCATTGTGGACGTTCGGCGGACGAGCAGCCACCAGGTACCGCCCAGCCACAAGGTGATCAGCCCGGTTTCGAGTCCGGACGTCGCGAAATCGCGGAACGGCGGCAGCGCGCAGACCACCAGTGCCCCGGCGGGCGCGAGCCCGTGGAACGCCAGCGGCTGGTAGAGCCGCCGCGCGCCGTCCAGGCCGAAGAACAACCCGGCGACCGAGAAGACCAGCCCGGTGATCACCGCGATCCACTCCAGCGAAACCGACGGGATCAGCCCGAGGACACTCAGGACCGCCGTCCACAAAGGACTGGTGTTGGTCTCGACCCGCTCGCCGACGTTGAACACCGGCCCGTTGCCCGCGAGGATCTGCCGGACCGTCCGCAGCACGATCAGGCCGTCGTCGCTCATCCAGCGGCGGCGCCAGGCCAGGTCGGCGTAGACCATCAGCACCAGGCCGAACCCGAACCAAGTCCAGGTCGACGGCCTCAGGTACCAGGTGCGCGAAGGCCAGTCGGGCGTGTTCTCACCCGTGGTCGTGTTCGTCTGCGTCATGGCCCCGCCCGCCTCGGTTGCGTGCGCAGGAGATCAGGTCCGCGGCCCGCGAGTCAAACCGCACGGCCGGACAGGCAGGACTGTGGCCACTTCCTCCCTTCCATCGCCAGCCGCGCGGTGACCTCGAAGCCCGCCTGGCCCAGGAGATCGGCGACCCGGCCGGGATCCAGCAGGTAGGCGTCGTAGGTGACCGGGTGGCCGTACGCCGTCTCCGGGCTCAAGCGCTCGTCACCGACGTGGAATCCGAGCAGCAGGCGCCCGCCCGGCGCGAGCGCGCGGCGGAACTCCGCGAACACCGCCGGGAGTTCCCCCGGCGGCAGGTGGAAGATCGACCACCAGGCGACGAGACCGCCCAGCTCGCCGTCCGGGAAATCCAGAGCGGTCATCGAGCCGACCGAAAACCGCAGGTCAGGATACTGGCGTCGGGCGATCTCGACCATCTTCGGCGACAAGTCGACACCGATGACGTCCAAGCCGAGCGACGCCAGGTGAGCGGTGACGTGGCCGGGACCGCAGCCGACGTCGGCGACCGGGCCGCGCACCTGTTCGGCGAACGCGACGAGCATCGCGCGGCTGATCGGCTCCTGGTCGAAGAGCGGTCCGATCCGCGCCGCGTAGTCCTCGGCGACGGTGTCGTAGGAGTCGCGGGTGGCGTCGAGGTGAGAAGTCACGGTGGGCGACGTTAGCGGCACCCACCGACAATTCACGGCTCGATCAACCCGGCGTCCCTGGTCAGATCCTCCGGAGCTCCCGGCGAGGCAACCGGCGTGCAGCCGGTCGCGGGGTCCGCCGCCGAGTCGGTGCCGTCGTGATGCGCGGCACCGGACCTGGTCAGCTGCCGCGAGCCGACGTCGAAACACACCTGGTACGAACCCGGAAGCACCCGTTCGAAGGCGTACCGCCCGTCCGCCCCCGTCACGGTCGAGCCCACCTCCTTGCCGGAAGCGTCCTTCAACGTCACCGTCACGTCCGGGACGCCGAGCTCGTCGCGGCTCTGGAGGCCGTCCTTGTCCTTGTCCAGCCACACGAAGTCGCCCAGCCTGCTCGTCGGCGCAACGAGACCCGCGGCGAGCGTCAGGTCCTGCCGTTTGCGAGGGCCGACGGTGGTGGTCGCGGTGCAGCCGGTCGCCGGGTCGGCGTCCGAATCCTTCGCGTCGTCGCCCGCGTCCTTCGCCGTGTACGCGAAGGGAAGCCCGGCGATGTCGAAGCAGACCTGGTAGATGCCGTCCTTCAGCTTGGTGAAGCGGTATTTGCCGTCGGCGCCGGTGGCGAGGGTCCCGAGCGCTGTGCCCGACGCGTCCTTCAAAGTCACCTTCACGCCCTGAACGCCCGGCTCCCCGGAGTCCTGCAGGCCGTTCCGGTCGACGTCGTTCCAGACGAACTCGCCGATCTCGTCGATCGCGGGCGGCGGGGTGACCTTGATGGTCGTGGTCGCGGTCTTCTTCGGCAGGGTTCCGCTGACGACGGTCACGGTGCTGACGTGGCCGTTGTCCGCTTCGGTGACGTTCTTGTGGTCGCAGGTGACGGTCGCGGACTTGCCGGCTTCGAGGGTCGCGATCGGGGCGGGGTTCACGTCGCAGTACGGGTCTTCGACCTTGACGGCGGTCAGCGTCGTGGTGCCGTCGTTGGTGACCGTGAAGCGGTAGTTCGCGGTGGTGCCCGCCTCGAGGGTGGCCGTGGCGCCCCAGGCGCCGCTCGCCGCATCCCGCACCTCCGCCTTCGCCGAGAACGAGTCGACCCGCAGGTGGACGCAGTCCCACATGACCCAGTTGCGATCGGTGGCGGCGAAGAACCTCACCGAACCGGCCGAGGGCGGGGCGATCGACGGCGGGAAATCCTGCCGGGCCAGTTTGCCGTCGGCCTCGACGGCGTGCGCGACCTTGAGCTTGTTCTCCAGGACGACCTTGCCGGACCCGTCGTAGAACCGCAGCCCCGTCTCCTGGACGGCGTCCGCGCGCCGGAGATTCGTGCCTGTCCAGTCGGTCAACGTGTAGACGGCGCCGGGCACGAACTTCATCGCCGCGTAGGCGGTGCTGACCATCTTGTCCGGGGTCGAGATCAGGGCGTATTTGCCGCCGTCCGGCTGATAGCCACTGGCCGTCGACAGCCGGGGTTGCTTGCTCCTCGGCGTTCCGGGTGGCACCGGGGCGGCCGGGTTGAACGTGTAACCGGAGGGCGGGCTGCCCTGCTCGACGCTCGGGTTCGGCGCGGCGCCACCGGTGCAGCCGGACGGGACGGTCTCGGCCTGTGCGGCCGCGGGAGGGATGCCCGCCACGAGTGCGCCTGCCGCCATGAACACCAGTGCCCTTTTCACAGGGCTGAAGCTAATGAGCGCGGCGGGGTTCCGTAATCACCGAAGGGTGTCGTCCGGCGCCCCGATCAGGCAGAACAAGTCTCGCCGAGAGTGATCGGGGCGCCGGAGGCCACTACTTGACGCCGATGCGGCCGACCTGGCCCCAGCGGCCCTTCTTCCACACCGAAACGATCGACGGCCGCGGCTGCGACGTGCCGCCGTCCGGCCAGTGCGACACCGGGCTGCCGGAGTTCGGCGCGTCCTCACCGGGGTGCTGGACCGCGACGAGCACCAGGTGATCGGTCACGACGGGGCCACAGGCCTCACCACCGTTCGGCACGGTGAGGAACTGCTTGACCTGACCGCGCTGAGGCCCGGTGACCGGAACCGAGAAAAGGCCGTCGTTCGAGCCGAGCGCGTTGCCGTCGGTGGAGATCCACAGGTTGCCGTGCCGGTCGAACGCGACGTTGTCCGGGCAGGAGATCGGGCTGACCTGGTCCTTCGGGAAGCCGCCGAAGTAGGTGTCCGCCGTCTTCGGGTCACCGCAGACGAGCAGGAGCCGCCAAGAGAACTTCGTCGACGCGGCGTCGCCGCCGTTCTCTTCCCACTCCAGGATGTGGCCGTTGCGGTTGTTCGGCCGCGGGTTCGCCTCGTCGACGTTCGCCTTGCCGGCGGGGCCACGCTGGCTGTTGTTGGTCAGCGCCGCGTAGATCCGGCCGTTGACCGGGTTCGGCTCGATGTCCTCGGGCCGGTCCATCTTGGTCGGCTGGACCTTGTCCGCCGCCTCGCGGGTGAAGACGTAGACCTCTTCGGCGGTGAAACCGTCCACAAAGGACTTGTCACCGGCGGCAAGCGGGATCCACTCGCCGACACCGTCGAATTCGCCGTCCGCCGGGAGCTTCCCGGTGCCGTCGATCTCGGCGGCCGGGCTGTCACCGGTGAAGCGGCCGACGTACAGCGTGCCGTCGTCGAGCAGCGCCGAGTTGTGGCGGCGCGCGTGCGCGCTCTTGCCCGGCTTGTACTTGCCCTTGGAGACGAACTTGTAGATGTACTCGAAGCGCTCGTCGTCACCCGAGTAGACGGCGACGCGGCCGTCCTTGGTGATCTTGACGTTCGCGGCCTCGTGCTTGAACCGGCCGAGCGCGGTGTGCTTGATCGGCGTCGAGTTCGGGTCGTTCGGGTCGATTTCGACGACCCAGCCGAACCGGTTGGCCTCGTTGGGCTCCTGCGCGAGATCCCAGCGCTTGTCGAACCGCTCCCACTTGCGGGTGCTTTCGGTTCCGGAGAAGCCGTACCGCTTCAGGCGGGCCGCCGCGACCGGGTCGGTGACCTTGGCCGCGTTGGCGAAGTACTGGTTGACGTTCTCCTCGCCGGAAAGCACGGTGCCCCAAGGGGTCACGCCGCCGGCGCAGTTGTTCTGCGTGCCGAAGACCTTGCGGCCGGTCGGGTCCGCGGAGGTCTTGAGGTACTTCGAACCGGCGGCCGGGCCGCGCACCTCGAACGGGGTGTTCAGCGTGATGCGGCGGTTGAACGGGCTCGGCGTCACACGCAGGGCGCCGCCGATCGGGTCGCGGAAGGCCTGGACGACCGAAAGGCCGTGCGCGGCCCACGCGATCTTGACCTGCTCCTCGGTCGGGTTCTTCGGGTCGTACTGGTCGACCGGGAACATGTGGACCTCGGTGGTGTACTCGTGGTTCACCACCATGAGGTTGCGGATGCCCAGCGGGTCCTGCGGGATCAGGCCGACGAAGTCGCAGTTGTAGCCGAACTGCTTCGCCTGCGCGGCCGCGGTCTGCTTGTGGAAGTCGAACTTCGGCGCGCCCCACTCGACGGCGTCGCCCCAGCGGATGACGACGCGCTGCTCGTAACCCTCGGGGATGGTGACCGCGTCCAGCGTGTTCGGCGGCACCGCTTCGAAGTCGGTGCCCGGCACCGGACGTCCGGGGCGGCCCGGTTTGCCGTGGCCCGCGGCGGAAACGTCAGCCGGGGTCTCGGCGGCGGCCGTGCCGGACAGCGCGGCGAAACCACCGGCGGCCGCGGCCATCACGGCGCTCGCCTTCAGCGCGCCACGGCGGGACAGCATGTTCTTGACGACGTCGCCGAAGTACTCGTTGTCCGACGTGTTCGGCTCGGGGTGGGCGCACGCGTTGCCGCAGCGGTACTCGCAGGTGACCGCGGAGCGGCCACCGGGGTGGGAGGTGATCAACGGCAGCAGCCGCTGAGGCTCGAAGGACACAGGGCCTCCATGGTCGCGGTGGGTACACGTAGTCCAGTCGGGGGAACGCCGTGACGTTAAGCGACCAAAACGATCCAGCTCTGGCCAGAAGATGAACAGCGCGCGAACGAGCGATGACGCGCTGCCGGACCCGGCAGCGCGCCATCGACCAAAAGTACTGCTAGATCGTTGCTTATCGACTAAGAACCGATGTCGGCCAGGCCATGCCTGCCGGGTTTCCACACCGCCACGACCGAGGGACGGGGCTGGGTTTCGCCGCCGTCCGGCCAATGGGAGGCCGGTTTGTCGGCGTTCGCGCCGTCCACTTCACCCGGATGCTGGACACAGACCGTGACGATCTTCCGCTCGACGATCGGGCCGCAGGTCTCCGCGCCGCGAGGCACGGTGAGGAACAGCTTGAGCTCGCCGCGGTTGCGGCCCTCCAGCGGAACCGAGTAGAGGCCGTCGTTGATGCCGAGGGCGCCCGCCGAGTCCGTGGAGATCCACAGGTTGCCGTGCCGGTCGAAGGCCACGTTGTCCGGGCTGGAGATCGGCGAGACCTGGTCCTTGGGGAAGCCGGCGAAGTAGGTGTCCGGCGAGGCCGGGTCACCGCAGACGAGGAACAGCCGCCAGCTGAAGGTCAGCGCGAGCGCGTCGCCGCGACGCTCTTCGAGTTCCAGCACCTGACCGTGTTTGTTGTTCAGCCGCGGGTTGGGCTCGGTGGCGCCTTCCTTGCCGGGGTTGCCGCGCTCGACGTTGTTGCTGAGCGCGCAGTAGATCCGGCCGGTGTGCGGATGCGCCTGGATGTCCTCCGGGCGGTCCATCTTGGTGGCGCCCACCTTGTCGGCCGCCTCGCGGGTGAAGACGTACACCTCCTCGGCGGTCATTCCGTCCACAAAGGACTTGTTGCCGGACGCGAGCGGGATCCACTCGCCGCCGCCGTCGAATTCGCCGTCACCGGGCAGTTTCCCGGTGCCGTCGATCTCGGCGGCCGGGCTGTCGCCGGTGAACCGGCCGACGTAGAGCGTGCCGTCGTCGAGCAGGGTCATGTTGTGCCGCCGGGCATGCGCGCTGTCGCCCGGCTTCATGCGGCCCTTCGAGATGAACTTGTAGATGTACTCGAAGCGTTCGTCGTCGCCGGAGTAGGCGACCACGCGGCCGTCCTTGGCGACGCGGATGTTCGCCGTCTCGTGCTTGAACCGGCCCAGATGCGTGTGCTTGACCGGGGTGCTGTCCGGATCGTTCGGGTCCAGCTCGATCACCCAGCCGAAGCGGTGTGCCTCGTTCGGTTCCCTGGCGATGTCCCAGCGCGCGTCGAACCGTTCCCACTTGCGGGTGGTCGCGGTGCCCTTGATGCCGTAGCGCGCGTAGCGCTTGCGCTTCACGGGGTCGGCCACCGTGTCCGCGTTGCCGAAGTACTGGTTGATGTTCTCCTCGCCGGACAGGATCGTGCCCCACGGCGTGACACCGCCCGCGCAGTTGTTCATCGTGCCCAGCACCACCGTGCCGGTGGGATCGGCGGCCGTCTTGAGCAGGTCGCTTCCCGCCGCGGGACCCGTCACCTTGAACGGCGTGTGCAGGGTGATCCGCCGGTTGTAGCGGGACATCTTCGGCCGCAGGTGCCCGGTGTCGCGTCCGCGCGACACCTGGACGACGGTCAGCCCGTGGGCCGCCCACGCGATCTTGACCTGTTCCTCGGTCGGGTTGTCCCGGTCGTAACCGCGGAACATGAACTCTTCCGAGGTGTACTCGTGATTCGTGACCAGGAGCGCGGAGAGGCCCCAGTGGTCGAGCGGCAGCAGCGCGGCGAAGTCGCAGTTGTAGCCGAACTGCTTCGCCTGCGCCTCGGCGGTCTGATGGTCGAAGTCGAACTCCGGCGCGCCGGGCAGCACCGCGTCACCCCAGCGGATCACGATGCCCTGCTCATAGCCCTCGGGCACCACGACGGCGTCGAGCGTGTTCGGCTGGACCCGTTCGTAGTCCGTGCCGGGTGGCGGTTTCGGACGGCCCGCGGGCGCGGCGGAGGCGGGCGCGGCCAGCGCGAGCGGCGTACCGGCGGCCAGTGCGACGACGGCGGTCGCCTTCAACGCGCCGCGGCGGCTCACCGCGCCGAGCACGTCGGCGAAGGTGGGATTGTCCGAGGTGTTCGGCGCGTCGTGGAAGCACGCGTCGCCACAGCGGTAGGTACAGGTCACTGACGCCCGGCTTGGTGAGTGGCCGGCCAGCAACGGAAGGAACTTCACGCGGACCTCCGGTCAGGCAGTTCGGGAGGTCGACGCTAAGGCACCGGACCGACGAGAGGAAACCCCTCGTTGGTCCGGTGTTCACCCTTTGTTCCGCTTTACATCTCTTCGCCCACGAGGACGGCTTCGGCCGGAATCGTGTGCGGATCGGCGGACTTCTCGCGGATCGTCAGCAGGGCACCGGCCAGCACGCACAGGATCGCGGCGATCACGAACGGCGCTTGCTTGGCGCCGAACCACTCGGCCAGGTGACCGACGACGGTCGCGGCGACCGCGCCGCCGAGCCAGCGGCAGAAGTTGTATCCGGCGCTCGCGACCGGACGCGGGGCGCCGCTGATCGACATCGCCGTGCCGGTGAAGAGCGTGTTGAGCAGGCCCGACACCAGACCGGACAGGATGATGCCGACGACCAGCACCGGCTTGCTCGGGATCGCCATGACCAGCAGCAACACGGCGTAACCGAAGACGGCGACCACGGTCGCGTGCCGCTCACCGAGCTTCGCGGCGAGCTTCGGCGCCAGCACCACACCCGCGACGGCGACCGAGAGACCCCAGCCGCAGAAGATCAGGCCGACGGCGACGGCGCTCCACTCCAGCACGAACGGCGACCACGCCAGCACCACGAAGAACGCGGCGGTGTAGAGCGCGGAACCGATCGACGTACGCAGCAGCCCGCCGTGCTTGAGCGCGCGGAACGGGTCGAGCAGGCGGATCTTGGGCCGCTTCTCCTTCGCGTCGGTGGTCAGGAAGATCGAGCACAGCACGAGACCGCACAGCATCAGCAGCGATGTGCCGAGGAACGGGCCACGCCACGAGATGCTGCCGAGCAGGGCGCCCAGCAGCGGACCGACCGCGAGACCGACGCCGAGCGCGGCCTCGTACAGCAGGATCGCGCCCGCCTGGCCGCCGGTCGCGGCGCCGACGATGACCGATAGCGCGGTCGCGATGAAGAACGCGTTGCCGAGACCCCAGACCGCGCGCAGCCCGATGAGCTGCTCGATCGACCCGGACGCGGCGCACAGCGCGGTGGCGACGACGACCAGCGTCAGCCCGACGACCACGGTCCGCTTGGCCCCGAACCGGGCACTCATCGCGCCGGTCACCAGCATCGCGACCGCCTGGACGCCGAGGTAGCTGGAGAACAGCAAGGTCACCTCGGAGGGCGTCGCTTTCAGGCCCTCCGCGATCGACAGCAGGATCGGGTCGACGAGCCCGATGCCCATGAACGCGATGACCGCGGCGAACGCGGTGATCCATACCTGTTTGGGCTGTCCCTTGACGGCGTCCAACAGGCTCGAGTGGTGCTCAGCGCTCATCGCGGATCAGTTCCTCCTTCTTGTTTTCGTGCAGCAACCTGGTGAGGGCGGGGAGCGCGGCTTCGATCGCGGTGCGGTCGGTCTCGTCGAGTTCGAGGAGCCGTTCGCGGAGGAATTCCTCCCTGGCGACGATCAGCCGCCGATGGAAGCGCTGCCCCACCTCGGTGACCTCGACGAGCACCGCCCGGCCGTCGGCGGGATCGGGACGGCGGCTGACCAGCCCCAGCCGTTCGAGACGGCGGACGACGTCGGTCATCGTCGGCATCCGGACCCGTTCCAGGCCGGCGAGCGTGCTCATCCGGCGCGGACCGCCGTTGAGCAGCTCCGACAGCACCGAACCCTGCGTCAGGGTGAGCTGCACCTGCGGCGTCTCCCGGCGGACGAGGTAGTACAGCCGGAACACCAGCGGGCGGAGCCGATGGGCGAGGTCGGCGACTTTCGCGGTCACTTAGCCATGCTAACTAAAATTACTGAGCATGGCTAAGTAATCTGCCGCACAAGTTTCCAGCGCCTAGGGTTGAGGGTGTGGAAGCGGTGATCTTCGATCTCGACGGTGTCCTGGTGGATTCGGAAAAGATGTGGGACGAGGTCCGCCGGGCGGTCGTCCACGAGTTCCACGGCACCTGGCGGGAGGAATCGACCAGGGCGATGCAGGGGATGAGCACCCCGGAATGGGCGGCTTACCTGGCACACGACCTCGGCGTCCAGCTCCGGCCCGGCGACGTCGCGCAGGTGGTGATCGACCGGATGGCGCGGCGGTACGCGGAGAAGCCGCCGATCATCCCCGGCGCGCCGGACGTCGTGCGCGAGGTCGCGAAGCATTGGCCGGTGGCGATCGCGAGCTCGTCGCCGCCGCTGCTGATCAAGGCGTTCCTCGACATCACGCGGCTGCCGGTGCCGACGGCGGTTTCGTCGGAGCAGGTCGGCGCGGGGAAGCCGGCGCCCGATGTGTATCTGAAGGCGGCCGAGCTACTGGGCGCGGAGCCGAAGAACTGCGCGGCCGTGGAGGACACGACGAACGGGCTGCGTGCGGCGCTGGCCGCGGGGATGACGGTGTACGCGGTGCCGAACCCGCACTTCCCGCCGGATCCGGCGGTGCTGGAGCAGACGACGGTGGTCGGGAAGATCACGGACCTGCCGACGGCGCTGCTCAAGGAGGGCTGAAGGGGACCTTCCCCGCATTACACGCAGCGAAAGCTCCCTTCACCGCATCGCATGCGGTGAAGGGAGCTTTCAGCCCACGTCAGGGGAGGGTCACGCCTCGCCGGCGATGAACTTCTCGACCTCGTCGCGCGCGGTGGCGTCGTCGTACTGCTCCGGCGGCGACTTCATGAAGTACGAGGAAGCCGACAGGATCGGGCCGCCGATGCCGCGGTCCTTCGCGATCTTCGCGGCGCGCACGGCGTCGATGATGATGCCCGCCGAGTTCGGCGAGTCCCACACCTCGAGCTTGTACTCCAGGTTCAGCGGCACGTCGCCGAAGGCACGGCCTTCGAGCCGGACGTAGGCCCACTTGCGGTCGTCGAGCCACTGCACGTAGTCGGACGGCCCGATGTGGACGTTGCCCTTGCCGAGCTCGCGGTCGACCTGCGAAGTGACCGACTGGGTCTTCGAGATCTTCTTCGACTCGAGCCGCTCCAGCTCCTTCATGTTCAGGAAGTCCATGTTCCCGCCCACGTTGAGCTGCATCGTCCGGTCGAGCTGGACGCCGCGGTCTTCGAACAGCTTCGCCAGCACACGGTGCGTGATGGTGGCGCCGACCTGCGACTTGATGTCGTCACCGACGATCGGCACACCGGCCGCGCGGAACTTCTCCGCCCACTCGGGGTCGGAGGCGATGAACACCGGCAGCGCGTTGACGAACGCCACACCGGCGTCGATGCAGGCCTGCGCGTAGAACTTGTCGGCCTCTTCGGAGCCCACCGGCAGGTAGGAGACGAGGACGTCGACCTCGGCCTCGCGCAGCGCGGCGACGACGTCGACCGGGGCCTCGTCGGACTCCTCGATGGTCTCGCGGTAGAAGCGGCCGAGCCCGTCGTAGGTGTGCCCGCGCTGCACGGTGACACCCAGCGGCGGCACGTCGGCGATCTTGATCGTGTTGTTCTCCGAGGCGAAGATCGCCTCGGACAGGTCACGGCTGACCTTCTTGGCGTCCACGTCGAACGCGGCGACGAACTCGATGTCGCGGACGTGGTACTCGCCGAACACGACGTGCATCAAACCGGGCACGCGAGTGCCGGCATCTGCGTCACGGTAGTACTGAACGCCCTGGACCAGCGAGGCCGCACAGTTGCCGACGCCCACGATGGCCACCCGAACGCGGCGGTTCTCGCCCATGCCGGTTTCTCCTTCATTAGTCCAACAGTTGTAGGTAATGCGCAGCGCGCTCGGAGAGCGCCTCAGGTCTCCGGGCCGCGCTGCTCGGCCTGTTCGTGCGCGATCAGCTCGTTGAGCCAGCGCACCTCCCGCTCACTGGACTCCAGCCCGAGCCGGTGCAGCTCACGGGTGTAGCGGTCGATCTTCTCCTCGGCCCGCGCCATTGCCGTCCGAAGTCCTTCACGGCGTTCCTCGACCCGACGACGACGGCCTTCCAGGATTCGCATCCTGACGTCGGCCGGTGTCCTCGAAAAGAACGCCAGGTGGACGCCGAAGCCTTCGTCGTCCCACGTCTGCGGCCCGGCGTCGCCGAGCAGTTCGGCGAACCGTTCCTTGCCCTCGGCGGTGAGCTTGTACACCCGCTTGCCCCGGCGTGCCCACGCCCGGTCTTCCACCTCTTCGAGCTCCTCGACGAGGTAACCGGCGCGAAGCAGCCGACGCAGGGTCGGATACAGCGAGCCGTACGAGAACGTCCGGAACATCCCGAGCGTCTCATGCAAACGTTTGCGCAGCACGTAACCGTGCATGGGGGTCTCGTGCAGCAGCCCCAAGATCGCGAGCTCGAGCACACCGCACCCCCTTCCGGGAACAAACCGCGACCGGTCGCGTTGGCCACCGTGACCGGCTCGGTCAACCTACCGGCCCACTATATCGCGCCGATACATCGAAGTGGTGTAGCTAACCCCGGACGAGTACCCGGAAAATCCGCTGAAATTCATCGGACAGTTATCGAATCTTCGGCGTGTCCGACCGCATACGGACCGTCCCGCCGACAACGGGGCGTGGACCACACAGCAAGAGCCCGTACTCTGTTGGCGTGCGAAACCAGCGGCAGGTCGTGGACTACGCCTTACAGCGGCGCGCGCTGCTCAAGGGCGTCCACTCCGGACGGGTCGGCACATACGACGTCTGCGACGCGGGCCCGTACCTCCTCCGGGCCGCGAAATTCCACGGCCGACCAGGCGATCAGGACTGCCCGGTCTGCCATCGGGAGGAACTGACCCTGGTGTCGTGGGTGTACGGCGACGAGCTCAAGCACGCCGCCGGATCGGCCAAGACGCCGGACGAACTGGTACGGATGGACGGGCACTTCGCGGAGTTCACCGTCTACGAGGTCGAGGTCTGCGGGAGCTGTCACTGGAACCACCTGGTGCGGTCCTACGTCCTCGGAACAGGAGATCCGGGAACCACCCGGCCACGGACCCGATCGCAGAGGACAGCGGGTCAGTGACAGGTATCGAAAACGCAGTTGAGCACAGAGCGGCGTCCCCCGAAGCGCCGGTCTGGGAGGCCCATTCGTGAACGACGACCGCAATCGCTCCTGGCCTGGCCAGGAGCCTGATGCACCTCGCCGTGCCCAGTGGCCGGGCGAGGCCGACGATCCCGGCTGGCCGAGCGAAGACCCGCCGCGCCGCCCCCAGCGCCGGACTCCCCCGAACGGCGCCCCCCGCTCGGCGAACCCGCGCGCCGCCACCCCCCACGCCGCCGATCCACAGTGGCCGGGCGGTGACGCCGGCGGCCCCGAGTGGCCCTCCGACAACGAACCCCGCCGTCCCGCGCCCCCGCGCCGCCCCAACGGCATGCCCCCGCGCAGGCAGGGACCCCCGCCGCCCGGTGGCCGCGCCGCCGGTGACCCGCGTGCCCGCAACGGTGCCGCCGGGCACCGCCCGCCGCCGCCTCCGCCCGGCGATCGCCGTCCTCCCGCCCCGGCCGATCAGGCGACCGCGCTGGTCCGGCCGGTCGAGCCGGAACCGTACGAGCGCGAGCCGGAACTCATCACGCATCACGCGCACAACGGCACCGAAGACCCGTACGGCTACGACCCGTACGACGACCGATATGACGATCGTCACCCGAGCGCCGCTTTCGGCGCGGAGGGCGAAGACCCCTATGACGACGAGCCCGCCGAAGACGAAGAGGACGGCAAGAAGAAGGTCCTCACGCCGAAGCAGCGCAAGAAGCGCCGATGGCGGATCGTCCGCCGGGTGCTCTACGCGATGTTCGGCCTGTTCGTCGTGGTGCCCGCGATCGCGTTCGTCATCACCTACTTCCTCGTGGACGTCCCGTCGCAGGAAAGCGTCGCGAGCCTGCAGAGCCAGCCGATCACGCTGATGTACGCCGACGGCAGCCCGATGGGCAAGATCGCGCCCGCCAGCGGCGGCAGCCGATACCTGCTGAAGCCGGGCGACATCCCGGAGACTGTCAAGAAGGCCGTGTACGCGGCCGAGGACTCGTCGTTCGAGACCAACTCCGGGTTCGACGTCGGCGGCATCCTGCGCGCGGTCTACAACAACGTCACCGGCGGCCAGGGCGGCGGTTCGACGATCTCCCAGCAGTACATCAAGAAGGCCACGGCCAACGAGGCGCCGACGCTCACCCGTAAATGGACCGAGCTGGCCAAATCCTTCAAGATGAACAACCAGATGTCCAAAGAGGAGATCATCACCGCCTACCTCAACACCATCTACTTCGGCCGCGGCGCGAACGGCATCGAAGCGGCCGCGCAGGCCTACTTCAAGAAGCCCGCCAAGGAGCTCGGCGCGTCCGAGGCGGCTCTGCTCGCCGGGCTGATCCAGGGCCCGAGCAAGTCGGAGAACGACGCGTACGCGCAACGGCGCTGGAACTTCGTGATGGACCAGATGGTGGCGAACAAGTGGCTCGACCCGGGTGAGCGCGCCGCCGCCCAGTTCCCGAAGCCGATCCCCAAGGCGCAGGCGAAGGCCGACGACGCCGGGACGCTGAGCCTGCACATCCGCAACCGGGTGATCGACGAACTCGAAGCCCGCGGCTACGACCAGGACCGGCTGCACCAGGGTGGCTTCAAGATCACCACGACGATCGACCCCAAGGCGCAGAAGATGGCCGAGGAGTCCGTCGCCGAGGGGATGAAGGGCCAGACGGACGAGAACATCCTGAACGCGCTGGTCGCGATAGACCCCAAGACCGGCGGCGTGGTCGCCTACTGGGGCGGCCCGGACTGGACGAAGAACGACAAGGGCCAGGACGTCCAGGCCATCGACTGGGCGAACGTGCCGCACAACCCCGGTTCGGCGTTCAAGGCCTTCGACCTGACCGCGTTCCTCAAGATGGGCAAGGGCCTCGGCGAGACCTTCGACGGCTCCAACAACCGGAAGTTCGACGGCCGCACGATCCGGAACGCGGGCGAGAGCTCGAACTGCGGCACGCAGTGCACGGTCGCCGAGGCGATGAAGGTCTCCGCGAACACCGTGTTCTACGACATGGTCCGCAACGAGACAAAGGTCGACCCGGTGGCGAAGGCCGCGAAGGAAGCCGGCGTGATGGTGGAGGCCGACGGCGGCAAGGCGAAGCTGAGCCCCGACATCAACATCGCGCTCGGCGGTGGTGGCACGGTCACCACCGCGGAGGACATGGCAGCCGGTTTCGCCACCTTCGCCGGTGAAGGCGTCCGGCAGAAGCAGCACTTCGTCGCGAAGCTGACCAACTCGCAGGACGAGGTCGAGTTCGACGAGACGACGCCCAAGGGCACTCCCGCCTTCAGCGACGATGCCGCCAAGAGCAAGCAGATCGCGGGCAACGTCACCGACGCGCTCGAAGAGGTCATCCCGTACTCGAAGCTCAAGTGCCCGAAGAATCACGAGTGCGCGGGCAAGACCGGGACGCAGCAGTACGACTTCAAGGACAGCGACCCGGCGAGCTACCGCGACCGCAACGCGCAGACCTGGATGGTGGGCTACACGCCGTCCATCTCGACGTCGGTCTGGGTCGGCGGCGACGGCAACAAGCCGCTGCACGACAAGAACAACAAGCCGATCTACGGCCGGACGATCGCCGGTCCGATCTGGGAAGACTTCATGTCCCGGTACATGACCGGCAAGCCGTCGGAGAAGTTCGAGAGCGTCAAACCGATCGGCAAGGACGCGCGGTACGTGCCGACGACGACGGCCCAGAAGCCGCCGCCGACGACGTCGACACCCGAGACGCCGACGACCACCCCGACGCCGACGACGCCCACCGAGCCGACCGAGACGACGCCGACGAAACCCACCAAGCCGACGAGGCCGAGCTGGACGAGGCCGGGCCCGGGGACTTCGGATCCGTTGTTCCCGAACGCCGAAGATCCGTGACGATCGGGCTGAACAGGTGCTGAAAGGTGTGCCGGGGCGAGCGCCCGGCACACCTTTTTTCTTCGCACCGATGAACCTGAACCGCTTTGATACGTCTTAACTAGAAGGAGACCTGCGACCGCAGGACCGCGCTCACCACGGAAGGTTCGGAGGACGTCCCAGTGAACGACGATCCCCACGGCGGATGGCCAGGTCAGGACCCTGACCCCGCACGTCGTCCGCAACGCCCGGCCGGACCGCCCCGCCGACCCGCCGGCCCGCCCCCCGGGTACGGGCAGCGGCCGGGTCCCGGATCGCAGGGCCCTGGCCAGGCACCGTGGCAACGGCAGGGCACGCCTCAGCAGCCGCCGCCGCGGCGCTCGCAGCGGCCTCCGGTCGCGCCGCAGCACGAGCCGGACCTCATCACGCATCACGAGCACAACGGCACCACCGACCGCGGTTACGACGAGCCTTACGAGGACGAGCCGTACGCCCCGGAGACCGACGAGAACGGGAAGCCGATCCTCACCCCCGCGCAGCGCAAGAAGCGCAGGTGGAGACGGACCCGGCGGGTGTTGCTCGCGCTGTTCTGCCTCTTCGTCGTCATCCCGGCGATCGCGTTCGTGATCACCTACTTCGTGGTCGACGTGCCGTCACCGCAGTCCGTCGCGGCCACGCAGGGCCAGGCGGTGACGTACTACTACGCCGACAACACCGAGATGGGCAAGGACGTCCCCAAGGGCGGCAACCGGCAGATCCTGACGCCGGAGCAGATCCCGGACATCGTCAAGAAGGCCGTCATCGCCACCGAGGACGCCTCCTTCGAGACCAACTCCGGATTCGACATCGGCGGCATCCTGCGCGCGGTCTACAACCAGGTGACCGCGGGCAAGGGCGGTGGTTCGACCATCTCCCAGCAGTACATCAAGGTCGCCAGCGGGGACGACGAATCGTCGCTCGCCCGTAAATGGACCGAGCTCGCCAAGTCCTTCAAGATGAACCAGACGTACGAGAAGAAGGACATCATCTCGGCGTACCTGAACATCATCTACTTCGGCCGCGGCGCGTACGGGATCGAGTCGGCCGCGCAGGCGTTCTTCGGCAAGCCGGCCGGCGAGCTGAACGCCTCCGAGGCGGCACTGCTCGCGGGCCTCATCCAGCAGCCGGGCCGTTCGGAGAACCCGAAGGTCGCGAACGACCGCTGGAACGTCGCGCTGAACCGCATGGTGCAGAACGGTTTCCTCTCCGCCGCGGAGCGCGCGAACCTGCAGTTCCCGACGCCGATCCCGCAGGCCGACAAGGAACAGGCCGGCGTGGTCAACCCGTTCATCCGCGACAAGGTCAAGGAAGAGCTCGCGGCGCACGGCATCACCGACGACGTCTACTACCGGGGCGGCTACAAGGTCTACACGACCATCGACCCGAAGGCGCAGGCCGCGGCCGAGCAGGCGGTGGCCGACGGCATGAAGGGCCAGACCGACGAGAACCTGCTCAACGCGCTCGTCGCCATCGACCCGAAGACCGGCGGCGTGAAGGCGTACTACGGCGGTCCGTCCATCGTGAAGGGACCCAACGGCCAGGACCAGAAGGGCCGGGACTGGGCGAACACGCCGCAGAACCCGGGGTCCTCGATGAAGCCGTTCGACCTCACCGCGTACATGCAGCTCGGCAAGGGCGGCATCAACTCGACGTTCGACGGGTCCAACAACCGGCAGTTCGGGAAGCAGACGATCCGGAACGCCGGTCCCGGCAGCACCTGTTCGCAGCAGTGCACGGTGTCCGAGGCGATGCAGCGGTCGGCCAACACGGTGTTCTACGACATGGTCGTGAACGTGACCAAGCCGGGGCCGGTGGCACAGGCCGCCAAGGACGCCGGGGTCAAACCCGCCCCCGAAGGCGCCTCCGAACTGTTCGCCGACAACAACATCGCGCTCGGCGGTGGCAAGACGGTCATCAGTCCGGAGGACATGGCAGCCGCGTACGCGACCTTCGCGGGCGAGGGCCAGCGGCGGGACAAGCACTTCGTCACCAAGGTGACCAACTCGCAGGACGAGACCGCTCACTCCGCCGCGGAAGAGGCGAAACCGGCGTTCTCCGGTGACGCCGACAAGAGCAAGCAGATCGCGGGCAACGTCACCGAGTCGCTCAAGGGTGTCATCCCGTTCTCGAAGCTCAAGTGCCCCAACAACCACGAGTGCGCGGGCAAGACCGGAACCCAGCAGCACACCTACCGTCCGGGCGAGCCCGCGTCGGCGAAGGACGCCAACTCGCAGACCTGGATGGTCGGCTACACGCCGTCGATCTCGGCCGCGGTGTGGGTCGGCGGCGACGGCGACAAGGCGCTGAAGGGCAAGAACGGCAAGTCGATCTTCGGTTCGACGATCGCCGGGCCGATCTGGCAGAAGTTCCTTTCCCTGTACCTGAACGGGAAACCGGGGGAGCGCTTCGAGAAGGTCAAGATCATCGGCGGGGACGACAGCAACACCGTCCCGTCGACGCAGACCCCGCCGGGCGACGACGAAGGCTCGACCGAGACCGGCACGCCGTCGACCGGCCCGTCCACCGGACCTTCGTCTTCGCGGAACGAGGAAGAAGAGACGTCCAGCTCGCGGAACCCGCCTTCGTCGAGTGAGAACAACGGCGGCGAGGAAGGCGGGGGCAACGGTCCCGGCCGAGGCGGCGGCAGAGGCGACAACGAGTAGCGCTAGAGGGTGACGACGCGCCGTTGGGCACCCGAGAGGTGAGCGGCTTCGATGACCCGGAGCGCCTCGACGGCGGAGGCGGGATCGACCGGGAAGTCGCCCTTGCCGAGCAGCGCGTCGCGCACCCGCGCGTAGAACTCCTCGTACCGGCCGACCTCGGTGGGCACCGTTTCGACGTCGTCGTTCACGCCGAGCACGCCCGCGTCCGACGGCGGTTCGACGGCCCAGCCGGGGTCGCCGGGCCGCAGCCCGTCCTTGATCTGCGGCTCCTGGACGTCGAGGCCGTATTTCGTGAAGGTCGCCTTGTCGCCGAGCACGCGGAATCGCGGGTTCCGGGTGCCTGCGAGCGCGGACGCCCACAGGTGCGAGCGCACCCCGTTGGTGTGCCGGAGGGCGACGAAGGCGTCGTCGTCGACGGACACCCCGGCGCGGCGCCGGTCGACCTCCGCGTAGACCTCGGCGACCGGGCCGAACAGCTGCAACGCCTGGTCGACGATGTGCGCGCCGAGGTCGTAGAGAAGGCCGCCCGCCTCGGCGGGGTCGCCGAACTCGCGCCAGTTGTCCCGCGGCTTCGGCACCCAGCGGTCGTAGCGTGATTCGAAGCGGAAGACGTCGCCGAGACGGCCGGACTCGAGAACCTTCCGGACGGTGAGGAAATCCGAGTCGAAACGCCGGTTCTGGAACACCGTCAGCCCGACGCCCTTGGCCTTCGCCGCTTCGGCGACCTTCGCCGCTTCGGCCGCTGTCGGCGCGAAGGGCTTGTCGACGACGACGGGCAAACCAGCCTCGATCGCCCGGAGCGCCAGCGGAACGTGCGTGCGGTTCGGCGTACTGACGACGACCAAGTCCAGTTCGCCGGCCTTCGCGAACAACGCGTCCGCGTCCGGCAGCACGTCGGCGGCCGGATAGTCGGCGCTCGCCTGCCCGACCCGGTCCGGATTCGAGGTGACGATGGCGGCCGGGGTCAGCCCCGGTGTCGCGTCGACCAGCGGCGCGTGGAAGACGCGCCCGCCGGTGCCGTATCCGAAGATCCCCACTCGCAAGTCAGCCATGACCCCATTAAACAACAGTGTTGCGTAATCAGCCAGTCATGGCAGGATGCGCGCTATGCCGGAGACCGGGGTCAATCTGCGCGGCCTGCGCCAGCACAATCGGACACTGCTGCTCACGCACATCCTGCGCGCGGGCGGCCTCAGCCGCGTCGAACTCGCCGAACGCACCCGGCTCACCCAGCAGGCCGTCTCGAAGATCGTCCCCGAACTCCTCGAAGCCGGCCTGCTGGACGAGGAACGCCAGCCCGCGTCCGGAGTCGGCAAGCCGCGCACCCTGCTGCGCGTGCGCGCGGACGCCCGGCACGCGCTCGGCTCCCAGCTCGACCGGGACTCCTTCCGGGTGCTCAGGACCGACCTGACCGGGAAGATCATCGCGTCGTGCGGCGGGCCGCTGTCGCCCGGATTCACCCCCGACCAGGCCGTTTCCGCCATCGGCGAAGCGACCGAAGCGCTACTCGACGGCGTCGAACGCGAACGGGTCCTCGGCCTCGGCGTCGGCAGCGTCGGCCCGCTCGACCACCGCGAAGGCGTGGTCCGGGACGCCACGAACATGCCGGGCTGGCACCACGTCCCCCTGCGCGACCTGCTCGCGAAACGCACCGGGCTGCCCGTGCGGCTCGACAAGAACACCAACGCAGCCGCCTTCGCCCAGCACTGGCCGGAGGGCGACCAGGCCGCGACCGCCGTCGTGCTCGTCGGCACCGGGATCGGCGTCGGCCTGCTGATCGACGGCAGGCTGTATCGCGGGCCTCGGACCAACGCCGGCGAGTTCGGGCACACCACGCTCGCCTTCGACGGACCGCGCTGCGCCTGCGGCCGCCGCGGCTGCGTCGAGGTGCTGCACAACGCGGCGGCGACCACGGAAGAGGCGGCGGGCCTGCTGGGAATCGGTCTCGCCGACCTCGTCCAGGTCCTCGACCTCGAACGGGTCGTGCTGACCGGGCGTTCGGTCCGCGCCGAACCCGAGGTCTACCGCGACACCGTCGCGGCGCGGCTGCGGGAACTGCTGCCTTTGCCGCACTGGCAACGGATCCAGGTCGATCTCGACGAGATGGGCGACGACGTCGTCGCGTTCGGCGCGGCGGCGGAGGTGCTGGCCGGGTTCTACGACAGCGGCGACATCACCGGGTGAAACCGGTAACGGACAAAGCTGACACCGCGGCCAAGGCGTACGGCGACGCCACCTGGAAATGGGCTTGTGGACACCAGTAGACCGCCGACCGGGTTCTATTGAGGAGAAGAAGGTGGGCTGAAGGCTCCCTTCACCGCGTCTAATGCGATGAAAGGAGCCTTCAGCTCCGGTAAGTCGCCAGAAACTGTCGTCTGCAGACGATCAGTGCACGCCAGTCCTCATATCAGCGCCCGCACCTCGCCCCGAAGGCCTCCTTGCTCCGTGGTCCCGCCACGACACCTTTGACTTTCGGCTCAAAAAGACAGCGCGACGGCGTTTTCGCGTGATCAGGTGGACGACACGCGTGATCAGAGGGACGACACGGCAGGCCCGAAGCAACCCAGCGGCGACATCACCGGGTGGTCACCCGGATAGGCGCTAACATCCGCCACGTGTCCGACCAGACGACCCAGCCCGAGGCTCCGCTCTCCCTCACCCCCGGCGAGCGGGTCATCCCGAGCTGGAACGAACCGCTCGTGGCCGCGGCCACGAGACCGATCGGCGGCCCGCTCGGCGAGCACGCGGCCGTGGGGCGGCACTGGTTCTGGTCGCCGCAGCGGGTCGGGCTGCTGCTGGCCTGCCTCGCGCTGCTGCTCTCGTGGTTCGGCAAGGCGTCGTGCATCCAGCAGTACACCGACGATTCCGGGACCCATCAGCTCGATTGGCGGGCGGGCCGCCCGTTCGTCGCGATGTGCTACTCGGACATCATCCCGCTCTACAGTTCCGAGCGCCTGAACGATCCGGACACCTTCCCGTACGTGACTTCGTGGACCGAAGACGCGGGAACGGCGAAGGAGACCACGCGGTACATGGAGTACCCGGTCGCGACCGGGCTGTTCCAGTGGATCAACGCGAAGCTCACCGAAGCGTGGCTTTCGGTCGCGGAATCGGGCTGGCTGCCCGGCGCGCTCCCGGTGGCCGTGTACTTCAACATCTCGGCGCTCTGGCTCGCGCTGGCCTGGCTCGTCACGGTGTGGGCGACCGGCCGATCGCTGAAACGCCGCCCGTGGGACGCCGCGCTGGTCGCGATCTCGCCGCTGGTGCTGGTGCACGTCTTCACCAACTTCGACGCCATCGCGACCGCGTTCACCGCGACCGCGCTGCTCGCGTGGGCCCGTCGGCGTCCGGAGATCGCGGGTTTCCTGCTCGGCCTCGGCGCGGCGGCGAAGCTGTATCCGCTGCTGCTGCTCATCCCGTTGTTCTTCCTGTGCCTGCGCGCGGGCAAGGTCAAACACTGGGCGCTCACCGCCGGGCTCGCCGCGGCGACGTTCGTGGTGGTCAACGTCCCGTTCGCGCTCGCCGCGCCGACTGGCTGGTGGGAGTTCTTCCGGCTCAACACGGCGCGGCCGATGGACCCCGACTCGCTCTACAACGTGATCTCCCACCTTTCCGGCTGGGCCGGGTTCGACGGGAAACTCGCCACGGGCCAGACACCGGTCGTGCTCAACGTCGTCGTCGCGGTGCTGTTCCTCGCCGCCTGCGCCGGCATCGGGTACGTCGCGATGAAGGCGCCGCGCCGCCCGCGGCTCGGCCAGCTGGCGTTTCTCGTGGTGGCCGCGTTCCTGCTGACCAACAAGGTGTGGAGCCCGCAGTATTCGCTGTGGCTGGTGCCGCTGGCGGTGCTCGCGATCCCGCGCTGGCGGCTGCTGCTCGGCTGGATGGTCCTCGACGCGCTGGTCTGGGCGCCGCGGATGATGTACTACCTCGGCGTCGACAACAAAGGCCTGCCCGAAGACTGGTTCCTCGGCACGGTCGTCGTCCGCGACCTCGCCGTGGTCGGCCTCTGCGCGCTGGTGATCCGGGAGATTTACCAGCCGCGCAAAGACCTCGTCCGCGCCGCCGGGGACGACGATCCGATCGGCGGTTTCCTCGACGGCGCCCCCGATTCGCGCACCGTCAAACGCGCTTCAACACCTCAGGCCCAGGACGTTCCAGCCTGACGTGCTTGCCGAAGTCCTCGGCCCCGAAGTCGTCGATCCGCACCACGACGGCTTCGGGCGAGGTTTCGACCAGACGACAGCTGACCCAGTCGTCACCCTGCTTGACCGACCAGCGCTCGGCGAGGATGGCCAGCCCCTCGGCCTCCAGCAACGCGACGGAGTCGTCGAAGGCGGCGGGCCCGCCTAGCGGGTAGCCGAAAACGGTCAGTGCCTGCCAACGGGTTTCCGGCGCGGGGACGACGTAGCCGACGTGCTCGCCGTCCTCCGCCCGGTACACGGTCCGATTCTTCATGCGGCACAGGTTCGACCCTCCCGTGGCGTGAGGGTCAAGCCGATTCAGCGCACGACGTAGCCACCCGTGCTCGTCTCGAAGAACGGAATCGGGGCCGTGCACCGCAAGACGTCCTGGTCGAAGCCGCCGACGGCCCAGCTCCAGCCGATCCGGTCGTGCCCGCGTGGCACGTCCCGTACCGAGAAACCGACCCGGCGGCCGACCAGGTTCGCCGGGAAGCCTGGGATGTCGGCGCGTTCGATCACACCGGTCAGGACGGCGAGGTCGCCATCACGGGAGACGCAGTCGATCTTGCCGTCGAAATCGGCGAACGGCTTTCCGTCCTTGGTCAGATGATTCACGTGGAACCGGCCCGAGGACTGACCCGGATCACCGAACGCGGCGAAGTCGAACCGGACCGGATCGCCCTCGAAACCGGGGAACGTCAGCGGTCCGCCCGCCGATCCGATCACGACCGAACCGGACGACGGAGCCGCCGTCGCCTGCGTCGCCCCCAGCGTTCCCGCCGCGACGGCGAGCACGGCGACCGCGGCGATCTTCGACTTGATGTTCATGGCTTCCCTCCAGAACCGGGTGTGTCCCGGCTGGAATCGAGCCTTCCGCGTTCGGCGTGCCCGGCCCTCCCGCCGGAGAGGGAACGATCTCCCTCGCAGGTGCGAGAGCGGGAGGTCAGGCGACGCGCTCCCGGACGTAGGCGATGTCCGCGGCCTGCCCGTCGGCCGGGGTCTCGACGACCACCGGAGCGCCTGCCTCGGCCGCGACCGCGACCAGCACCTCGGGATCGATCGTGCCCTCACCGCCGACGACGTTGGCGTGCCGGTCCCGGGTGGAACCGAACTCGTCGCGCGAGTTGTTGAGGTGCACCAGGTCGATCCGGCCGGTGATGGCCTTGACCTTCTTGACCGCCTCGGTCAGCTCCCAGCCCGCCGCGTACGCGTGGCAGGTGTCGAAACAGAACCCCGCGCCGAATTCGCCGACCTTGTCCCAGAGCCGGGCGATCGTGTCGAGGTCGCGGGTCATCGCGTTGTCACCGCCCGCGGTGTTCTCGATCAGGATCGGGACGGCGAAACCGCCCTTTTCCTGTTCACGCTCGAAAAGCTTGCGCCAGTTGACGAGACCTTCTTCGACGTCCTCCGCCGAACCGACGTGGCCGCCGTGCACGACGAGCCCTTTCGCGCCGATCGCGGCGGCGCCGTTCGCGTGCTGCGTGACGTTCTTCCGCGACGGGATGCGGATGCGGTTGTTCATCGACGCCACATTGATCAGATACGGCGAATGGATGAACACCTCGACCGGCGATTCCTTGATCGCCTCACCGTGCGGGTGAGGTTGGGGAGCTTTCCAGCCCTGCGGGTCGGAAAGGAAGAATTGGAGGACTTCGGCTTCGCGCTCGGCGACCGCGGCCAGCGGGTCGTCGTCGCGGACATGGGCACCGATTTTCATGGTGGCAACTTACCCTCGCGGGTTTTACGCCGTCGCGAACCGGATGGTCACGCTCGTGGGGTAGCGTGAGCGCGTTCCGTTAAACCGCGTGGGTCCTGAGGGGCGGAGGACGAACTCGATGGGGAAGACTGCCGGGCGGATCACGGCTTGGGGATTCGCGCTCTCGGTCACGGCCGGACTCGCGTTCCCGATGACCGCGACGGCCGCCGAGGAACCGAATCCGACCCTTTCCGGCGACTGCGCCGCCACGCTGCAGAACGGGAAGTCCGCCGACGGACTCGTTCTCGACGCGGGCGCTCCGCTGAATTCGCCCGAAGCGCTGACGGTCGGCCTGGACTCGAAGGCCAAGACCGCCCAGGGCCGGAAACCACTGCTTTCGCTGCCGGTCGGCGATCTGGTCAGGCCCACCGGCCTCACCGACAACGCGGTGGGGGACCTCGCCGCGCAGGGTGTCTGCAAGCCCGCGCAGGGCACGGTGAACGCGCTCGGGAATCTGACGCAGGACGTCACCAAGGACGTGCCGCCGGTCGTGCAGCCGCCGTCCCCACGACCGCCGGAAGACCCCAAGCCGCCGCAGCCTCCGACGCCGGGGCCGGGTCAGCCCGGCGGTCCGGGCAGCGAACTCCCGGTGCAGACCGGCCCGGGTTCCTCCACCGGTATCGGCGGCGACTCGATCGCCGGCCTGATCAGCAACGCGGCGCTGCTGCCCGGCAGCTTCGTCCAGGCGCCGGTGATCACCGAGATCATCCCCGGCGAGGTGCCGCCGCCGACCGTCGACGAGAAGGACGCGGGCAACGCGCAGGCCATCCAGGCGCCGGTCGCCCCGGCCAAGCTGCCGCTGCTGCTCGCGGTGCTGGCGCTGGCCGTCGTCGCCGCCGCTCTGGTCCGCGCTTGGCTCCGGGGGAAACCCGCCTGATTCACCGAAAGTGACGCCCGCTTCCACTCGAATGCCTGACTTCTTCGAGTGAGCGGGCGTTACTCGTCTCCATTAGCGTCGTTGTGCAGGTAGGTGACCCCGACGACGGAGGAGTCGAAGGCATGCGCGAACGGACACGGAGGGCGACGGCCCTGGGTGCGTCGGCCTTCATTCTCGCGGGCTCGGCCGCCCTCGCCATGCCCGGCACGGCCGCCGCCGCCGAGACCAAGACCGCGACCTGCGGTGGATCGGTGACCGCCAAGCCCGGCGACACGATCCTCGGCAAGACCCCGTTGCTCGGCATTCCGCTCAACCTCGGCCAGGCCGGTCCGGTCTCCGGGGTGCTCACGGGCACGATCAACGCGCTGCTCGGCACGGTCTGCAAGGTGACGGTGACGATCGTGAACACCGTCGTCGCGCCGGTCCCGGTCGTCGGTGAACCCGCCGCGGAGGCGCTGAACGGCGCGGTCGCCGGAACCACCCAGGCCCTGACCGGTGGCGCCAAGCCCGCTCCCGGAACCCAGCCCCAGCCAGGGAAACCCGCTCCCGGCACGCCCGGCAGCGGGGGACCGCAGACGGGCGGACCGGGCGCTCCCGCACAGGGCGGGGGACCGGCGGGCGGCATCCCGGCGGCGAACAGCCCGCTGTTGCCCGGCACCTTCACCCCGAACTTCGGCAACCTGCCGTGGGGTATCAGCACGGGCTACGCCCCGATGCGCGACTACAGCTCCATCCCGATGGCGACGGCCGGTCTCTTCAGCCCGTCGCCCGGCCTCCGGTACGGCGGTCAGATCCCGGGATACACGCCGCAGTTCGGCGTCACGACCGAAAACCAGAACGGCAACCCGGACGTCCAAACCGCGGGACAGGCCGAGGCGCTACCGAATGTGAGCGACGGATTCACTCAAGAGGGCAAACTGCCGCTGCTCATCGCCGTTTTGGCACTCTCCGGAGTCAGCGCGGGCCTTGTCCGCACCTGGGCTCTCCGCCGAATGGCCGCTGCAAGTTAGTCCTACCGCCTAGTATCTTTCGGGTCACTCCCTCGTTATCCCCGTTGCAGTGATTCCTCATGCACTGCCACACGCCCCCACCGACCCGGAGGATCGCCCCCGTGCGGAAGACCACCATCTGGCAGACCACCCGCAAGGCGCTCACCGTCACCGCACTCGCGACCATGGTCACCGGTGGCGCGCTCCTGACCGCGGGCACGGCCTCGGCGGCCACCACGCTGGCGAGCGCGTGCAGCGGCACCGTGAACGGCGGGATGGGCGACACCGTCGCGATCACCGGCACCTCGGTCAAGGAACTGGTGCGCGCCGGCGCGCGGGAAGCCGGCACGCTGGCCCTCTACGACGTCGCCGCGAACGACATCGCCAAGGTCAACAGGATCGACCTCGGCACGGTCCCGAACGCCGCGGGCGGTTCGATCGACGGCAAGGCGATCGGCACGGCCGTGCGCCAGGCGGTCAAGGACACCAAGTCCTGGGGCCTCGGGCTGAACCCGGAAAAGACGCTGAACTCCATCGAGCACAAGGTCGCCGGCAGCTGCGGCCTGACGACGGTCGCGACGAACTACGTCGCCCCGGCCCTGCCGACCCCGGGCACCACGGCCCCGCAGCAGGGCGGCACCGGCGGCGGCACCCACGGCACCCCGCCGAACACGAACTTGCTCCCCGGCGGCAGCAACGGCACCGGCTACGCGCCGCCGCGCGACTACGGCAACCTGCCGGTCGCGCAGCCGGGTGTCGCGGTGGCGCCGGGCGTGCGCTACCCGGCCAACAGCCCGCTCCCCGGCGAGGGCGCCCCGCAGTACGGCACCACCGACGGCCAGGCCGGACAGGGCGGCCCCGACGTCCGCAACGCGGGCAACGCCGAAGCGCTCGCGACCGACGGCATGCCCGGCGGCGACGTCCAGCTGCCGATGCTGCTCGCGGTGCTCGTGCTCGCCGGCGTGACCGCCGCGCTGGTCCGCACCTGGGTCCTGCGCCGCGTCTCCTGACCGCCAGGTACGCTTACCTGGACAAACCCTCCTGCCACGGACAGTCCGTGGCCGCGAGCCCATAGGAGGTGAGTGGTTGTGTCACGCCATTACGAGGTAATGGTCATCCTGGACCCCACGCTCGACGAGCGTACGGTGGCCCCGACCCTGGACAACTTCCTCAACGTGATCCGCACTTCGGGCGGAAGCGTCGAGAAGGTCGACGTCTGGGGCCGCCGCCGGCTGTCCTACGAGATCAAGAAGCACGCCGAGGGCATCTACGCGCTCCTCGACCTGAACTCGACTTCGGAAGCGGTCAAGGAGCTGGACCGTCAGCTCTCGCTGCAGGAGACCGTGCTCCGCACCAAGGTCATGCGCCGCGAGATCAAGCCGGCCAAGCCCGTCGCCGCCAAGGCCTGAGCCGAAGGACTTTTCCGATGGCTGGAGACACCGTCATCACGGTGATCGGCAATCTCACGTCCGACCCGGAGCTTCGCTTCACCCCTTCCGGTGCGGCGGTCGCGAACTTCACGGTCGCGTCCACCCCGCGCACGCTGGACAAGCAGTCCGGTGAGTGGAAGGACGGCGAGGCCCTGTTCCTGCGCTGCAACATCTGGCGTCAGGCGGCCGAGAACGTCGCCGAGTCGCTGACGCGTGGCGCGCGTGTCGTCGTGCAGGGGCGCCTCAAGCAGCGGTCTTTCGAGACCAAGGAAGGCGAGAAGCGCACCGTCGTCGAGCTCGAGGTCGATGAGATCGGCCCGTCGCTGCGCTACGCCACCGCCAAGGTGAACAAGGTCAGCCGTGGCACCGGTGGCGGTGGAGGCGGCGGCTTCGGTGGCGGCGGCGGTGGCGGCCAGTCCGGCCCGCCCGCCGACGACCCGTGGGGTTCCGCCCCGCCCGCCGGTGGCGGCGGTGGCGGCGGCTTCTCCGACGAGCCGCCCTTCTGATCAGGCGCTCCGCCGCGGGCGAAAGCTCCGCGAGACGCCTCGAGACAACCACTACGTAGAAATCCAGGAGAAATACCGTGGCCAAGCCACCCATCCGCAAGCCCAAGAAGAAGGTCTGCGTGTTCTGCAAGGCCGAGAAGAAGGGCCGCCCGGAGAACATCGACTACAAGGACACCAACCTGCTTCGGAAGTACATCTCCGACCGCGGGAAGATCCGTGCCCGCCGGGTGACCGGCAACTGCAGCCAGCACCAGCGTGACATCGCCATCGCGGTCAAGAACTCCCGCGAAATGGCGCTGCTGCCCTACACCTCGACCGCACGCTAAGGAGGCACGTCAATGGCGAAGATCATTCTCACCACCGACGTCGCCAACCTCGGTGGGCCCGGCGACATCGTCGAGGTCAAGGACGGCTACGCGCGCAACTACCTGCTCCCCCGCGGCTACGCCATCGTGGCCACCAAGGGCGCGGAAAAGAACGTGCGCACGATCAAGCGGGCGCAGGAGAGCCGTCGCATCCGCGACCTCGACCACGCCAAGGAGATCAAGGCGACCCTGGAGGGCCTCGGCGCCATCCAGCTGAGCGGCAAGGCGGCCGAGGGCTCGAAGAAGCTCTTCGGTTCGATCACCACCGCCGAGATCGTGGACGCGATCAAGGCCGCGGGTGGCCCGCTGCTCGACAAGCGCGTCATCGAGCTGAAGGACCACATCAAGACCGTGGGCAAGCACTCGGTCGGCGCCCGGCTGCACCCCGACGTCCGCGTCGACGTGCGGCTCGAGGTCAAGGCCAAGTAACACCGCTTCGGCACAGGGCGGGGCGTCTCCAGCGCGGAGACGTCCCGCCCTTTGCTTTACGCGGAACCCCACTCGGCCGGATCACGTCTTAGGATTGACTCGACGTCGAGGCACGGGGACGCAAAAGGGGATCTGGAACCAATGGCTTACGACAGCAACGCCGAGCAGAACCGGCAGGAGAAGGTCACGGTGTCCGCGCCTGCCAATCCCGACAAGCCGTCGTCGTCGGGTGGGGGTGGCGGCGGGTTCACCTTCGACAAGGACAAGATCGACGGCATCATCAAGAAGTGGACGGATCTGCAGGCCGAGCTCAAGAAGGATTACCGCGACGCGAACCTGATGGCGAACGTCAAGGCGCCGGGCAAGGAGTTCGCGAGCGGTGACTGGGAGAAGCTGGCGAACCCGTCGGGCAAGGCGTTCCTGGAGCAGAACCAGAAGATGCAGGACTACGTCAAGAACTACATCGACCAGCTGACCGCCGCGAAGCAGAAGATCGCCACGAACGAGGCCGAAACGCAGGCTTCGCTCAACAAGCACAAGGCCGTGTGATGCGACGTTCCCTCGTTCTCCTCCTGGCCGCGGGCGCGCTGGTCGCCGGCTGTTCGGGCACCAAGAACGGCACGGCCTCGTCCGAGCCGTCGTTCACGACCGGGGCCGGTTCCCCCAGCGCGTCGAGCGGCTCGTCCGGCTCCGCGCCCAAGGTGTCGAATCCCCTGAAGACCTCGTCGATCGAGAGCGACGCCTGCTCCGCGCTTTCCGCGGCGAAGCGATCCGAGCTCGGGCTCGGCGAAGGTGAGCGCGGGACCACGAGCGTGGGCCAAGGCTGCACGCTCTTCGCCGCCGACGACAAGCTGAACCAGGTCGACATCAGCCCGGTGCTCGCGAACAAGAACGGCCTGAGCGACGTCTACGACACGAAGGCCAACAACGAGTACTTCGAGCCGACCGAGGTCGGCGGCTATCCGGCGGTGTACGCCGCTTCGCTCGACGCCCGCAACAAGGGCAAATGCGGCCTCTTCGTCGGCGTGACCGACCAGCTGGCCGTGAACATCCTGGTGCAGTACGACAACGGACCGGGCGCGAGCGATCCGTGCCCCGTCGCGCTCAAAGTGGGGGAAGCGATGATCGAGACGTTGAAGGAGGGCTGACGCGTGTTCCTGCTGCCGATCATCGCCGGGTATTCGGCCTACAACCTGGCGACCACGAAATCCGGCGACTTCGAAGCGTCGGGCGGCGATCGCAAGATCGACTGCTACCACATCTGGGAGAAGATCGTCACCGGTCCGGGCACCGGGTCGATCCAAGAGGGCCAAGCCGCGGCGACCCGGCTCAAGGCCGGTTACCAGGAACGGCTGACCACCATCGACAACCTGTCGAAGGAGATGGACGCCGCCTGGACCGGCAAGAGCGCCGAAGCCGCGCAACAGTCCGGCGCGCATCCGCTGCGGGCCTGGATGGAGGACTCCGGCAAGAAGCTGGTGGACTCAGACAAGTACCTCGGCGAGCAGAACACCGCTTTCACCACGGTGAAGGCGAAGGTGCAGCAGGTCCCGAAGGACCCGCCGAAGAACAACCTGCTCAACTCCATCACCCCGTGGACCACCGACACCGACCGCGCGATCCGGGACTACAACGACAAGGGTCAAGCGAACGTCGACGCGTTCAACGAGTACTTCAAGGCCAGTTCCGAGAACGGCAAGAAGCTGCCCACCTACAGCAAGATGGAGGGGCAGAACACGAACGTCGACGTCAACGGCGGCGGCAAAGGGGACAAGGACGGCAACGGCAACGGCCAGGGTGACCGGAACGGGCACAACGGCATGCCGGGCATCTCGACGCCGCCCGGTTCGATGCCGCCCGGCGGGATGCCGAGCGTCCCCGGTTCGAACATGCCGGGTATCGGCACACCGGGCTCGAACCTCCCGGGGTCGAACCTGCCGGGCAGCAACCTGCCCGGCTCGAATCTTCCCGGGTCGAACCTGCCGGGCTCGAACCTGCCCGGCGGGCAGTACAACCCGAACATCCCCGGCAGCAACTACAAGCCGCCGTCCTGGGACGACGGGACGAACGCGTCCGGCTACACCCCGCCGAAGATCCCCGGTGCCAGCGGCTTCGGCCCGGGTGGTGGCGGAGGAGGCGCCGGTGGCGGCTTCGGTGGCGCCGACATCCCCGGTGCGAGCGGCTTCGGCCCGGACGGTGGCTTCGGCCCGGGGTTCGGCCCCGGTGGCGGGAGCGGCGCGGCCCTGCCCGGCAACGCGGGCGCGATGGGCGGCGCGGGCATGGGCGGCGGCGCGGCCGGTGCCGGTGCCGGTGCGGGCCGTGGCGCCGGCGGGATGATGGGCGGAATGGGCGGTATGGGAGCCGGCGGCGCCAGGGGCAAGGGCGCCGAGGACGAGGAGCGCAGCTCCAAATTCCTCGTCGGCGACGATCCCAACGAGATCTTCGGAACCGACGAACTCACCGCACCGCCGGTGATCGGCGAGTAGTCGTCACGAGCGGGCCGGGCGCGTGCCAAGATTGGGGCGCGCGCCCGGCTTGTCTTGTTCCGGGCTGGACGAACAAGAACGACTAGGGGGCAGTTCCGGTGCTGGACAAGCAGGTCACGATCACGACCGGCACCCTCATCACGCTGATCCGCCGCCGCGGCGGCGAACCGCACACGATCCTGTCGGAAACGCCGACCTGGTACGACGAGGACGCGCAGCGGGCCGAGGACGAGCGGACCAACGAGGAGCTGGCGAGCCAGGGCCTCTTCGGCGCGCGGGGGCTGCATCCCGGGTTCAAGGCGACGCTCGAAGCGATCGCCAGGCCGTCTCTGGAGTACTACGGCTGGGTCGACGGCGGGTTCGAGGGCAAGGCGCTGAGTTTCACCCTGCTCGCGGGGAGCGCAGGCGGAGAGGGCTTCGTCCTCGCCCGGCACAGCGAGCACGACGGCGTCGCGCTCGCGTCGGTGCGGCCGGAAGAGCTGCTCACCGAGTTCCTCGACCAGATCCCGAAGCTCGCGCCGGGACGCGGGCGGCCGATCGCCGTCCCGAAGAGCCAGGTCGAGGCGCCGCGCTCGTCGTCGACTGCGCAGGACGAGGGCTTCGAGGTGCTTCGCAGCGGACGGCAGAGCACCGGCAGCCAGGAGGCCGACGAGCTTCGCCGCATCCTCGCGTTACGCCGTTTGGGGAGCGGAAGCCTCTACGTCGCGGCGCGCGGCCGGAGCGGCGCGCGGCAGCGGATCGAACGCCCGGTGAACTACATCGATACGACCGAGGGCCGCTGGCTGACCGAAGAGGTACCGGGGAGTGGCGAACCGAGGATCGCCTTCACACCCGCCGACCAGCAGATTCTCGGAGAACGACTACGGAGCGCACAGGGCAGGTTGTTCGCGTCCTGAATCCGGCGCCGGTCGACCGGGCGGATGACCCCTCTACTCTCCGTGGCATTCATCCACAGGGCACCCCTGTGCGCCCGCGTGCGACACGCCGAACGACGAGTTTTGCCCGACACGCCGTGGCGAGGTGAATAAAGTTCTCCACAGTGTCTCCACAGGCCCTGACCAGCACTTTTGTCAGACCATCCCACCGTTGCCCACAAGTTGTACACAGGCTTCGGGCCACCTGTGAAGGGTTGCCCCCAGTCATCCCCAGGTTATCCACAGGGCGGTCCCCAGGCGAAATTGCGCTCGTCCTTTCGGGGGGCCTACCGTGCCCGCCGGGCCGGTACACACCGTGGTGGTCGTCCGGCCGAGAAGGGGAGTACAGGGGAGCGCCGGAAGCCGCGGGAGGGGCAGGCGGGCGCGGGCGGACCGACCGGGGAAATTCTGGCATAATCGAACGCGTGTTCGATGTCTTGAGGAGGTGGCAGCAGCGGTGGCGCTGACCGACGACCGCAATCCGATGTACGCGGAGTCCGACCCGGGTCCCGGTGACCCCGGTCCGCGTGGCGGCGAGTACGACCGCCAGCCCCCGCAGGACATCGCGGCCGAGCAGTCCGTGCTCGGCGGCATGCTGCTGTCGAAGGACGCCGTCGCCGACGTCATCGAAGCCCTCGGCCCCGACGACTTCTACCGGCCCGCGCACCAGGCGATCTACGACGTCATCCTCGACCTCTACGGTCGCGGCGAACCGGCCGACCCGATCACCGTCTCCGCCGAACTGGAACGCCGAGGCGAGCTGGGCCGCGTCGGCGGCGCCCCGTATCTGCACACCCTGATCGCGACGGTGCCCACGGCGGCGAACGCCGGGTACTACGCCGAGATCGTCTCCGAGAAGGCGGTGCTGCGGCGCCTGGTCGAGGCGGGCACGCGGATCGTGCAGTACGGCTACGGCGCGGCCGCGGCCGACGGCGCGAACATCGACGAGGTCGTCGACCGCGCCCAAGCCGCGATCTACGACGTCACGGAGCGGCGCACCAGCGAGGACTACGTCGCGCTGGAAGAACTGCTCCAGCCGACCATGGACGAGATCGACGCGATCGCGTCCCGCGGCGGGCAGTCGCAGGGCATCCCGACCGGGTTCGCCGACTTCGACGATCTGACGAACGGCCTGCACCCAGGCCAGATGATCATCGTCGCGGCGCGTCCCGGTGTCGGCAAGGCACTCGCCCTGGACACTCCGCTGGCCACTCCCGACGGCTGGACGACCATGGGCGAGGTCCGCCCCGGCGACCGGCTGATCGGCGCGAACGGACGCCCCACGACCGTGGTCGCGGCGACCGAGGTCATGGAAGACCGTCCCTGCTACGAAGTCGAGCTCTCGGACGGCACGGTGCTCCTCGCGGACGCCGAACACCAGTGGCTGACCGACACGAGGTCGTCCCGCCGCTCGGCCGCCGGTCCGGCGGTGCGTACGACCGAAGAACTGGCGGCCACCCTGCGCTGCGAGACAGCGGACGGACGTGCCAACCACTCGATCGCGACCACGGCCCCGCTGCAGCTGCCCGAACGTGATCTCCCGCTTCATCCCTACGCGCTCGGCGCCTGGCTGGGCGACGGCCACTCAGCGAGTGCGCGCTTCACCACGGCGGATCCCGAGATCATCTGTTACCTGGAGGGGGAAGCGGGCCTCCTGGTGGAACGCCGTGGCGAAATGTCGTACACCCTGCGCCTGGTTCCGCCGGACCCGGTGGAGTACCGGCGTTGCGAGGTCTGCGGAGAGCCGTTCCTTCCCCAGACCTCCCAGGTGCGGACGTGCGGCCGTTCCTGCGGCGGCAAAGTACGTTTCCAAAGCTCCCCCGTGCCCGCGCCGACCTGCCCCGACTGCGGACGCCCGTCGTCGGGCATGCGGCTTTGCCAGGCCTGCCGCAACGAACACGGCAGCGTGCAGGCGATCCTCCGCACGTTGGGCGTGCTCGGAAACAAGCACATCCCGGTGGAGTATCTGCGGGCGTCCGTCGAGCAACGCCGTGCACTGCTGGCCGGGCTGCTCGACACCGACGGCACCGTCAACCACTCGGGCGCGGTCCAGTTCGCCGTGACGAACAAGGTACTCGCCGAGCAGACCCGGGAACTGATCGTCAGCCTCGGGTACCGCTGCGCGTTCACGACCAAGAAGGTCAAGGGCCGCAGCGAGGAGACCTCGACGGCGTACATCCTCGGCTTCACCACCCAGGACCGGGTGTTCTGGTTGCAGCGCAAGCACCTGCTGCAGAAGGAACGGCTCACCAACGTCCGCGTCCGGCCCCACCTTCGCTACGTCGTGGACGTCCGCCCCGTGCCGTCCGTCCCGGTGCGGTGCGTGGAAGTCGACGCGCCGGACCATCTGTATCTGGCCGGGCGCTCGATGGTCCCGACCCACAACTCGACGCTGGGACTGGATTTCGCGCGTTCGGCGTCCATCAAACACGGCCTGACCAGCGTCATCTTCTCGCTGGAAATGAGCAGGACCGAGATCGTCATGCGCATGCTCTCGGCCGAGGCCAGGATCCGCCTGGCGGATATGCGCGGTGGCAAGATGTCCGACGACGACTGGACGAGGCTCGCGCGCCGGATGAGCGAGGTCTCCGAGGCGCCGCTGTTCGTCGACGACTCGCCGAACATGACGATGATGGAGATCCGCGCGAAGGCCCGGCGGCTCAAGCAGCGCAACGACCTCAAACTCGTCGTCCTCGACTATCTCCAGCTGATGACCTCGGGTAAACGCGTCGAGTCGCGGCAGCAGGAGGTCTCGGAGTTCTCGCGGCAGATGAAGCTGCTAGCCAAGGAGATCGAGGTCCCGGTGATCGCGATCAGCCAGCTGAACCGTGGTCCCGAGCAGCGGACCGACAAACGCCCGATGCTGTCCGACCTTCGTGAGTCCGGTTCGCTGGAGCAGGACGCGGACCTCGTCATTTTGGTCAACCGCCCCGACGCCTGGGAGCGGGACGACCCGCGCGCCGGCGAGGCGGACCTGATCATCGCGAAGCACCGTGCCGGGCCGACGGCGACGATCACCGTCGCGCACCAGCTGCACTACAGCCGCTTCGTCGACCTGTCACACGACTAGAGCAAGAATTCGAAGATGTCCTTCGTGAAGCGGCGATCGCTCATCACGCTGTGGTGCCGTCGTCCCGGATAGACCTTGAGATCGCCCCGGCGAGCCTTGTCGGCTATTCGCTCGGCGAGTTCGAGCGGGTAAAGGGCGTCCTCCGAACCGGCGATCACCAGGGTGGGCGCGGTGATCTCGCCGAGCCGGTCTTCGATGTCGAACGCGTCCTCGGCCCGCAGCATGGCCACCATGCCGTCCGGATCCGCCGGGCGGCCGGAGGCCAGGCCCAGCAGCCCGGCCAGCAGAGCCCGTCCGGACCCGGAGTCCGCGACCGTGGGCGCCAGCGCCATGGCCGCGGCCCGGTGCCGCCCGGCGGCCAGCAGATCCGCGTACCGGCGCTGGACGCGACGGCCTTCCACGCCGAGCCGGGTGCCCGCGGCGCCGACCACGAGCCGCCGCACCAGGCCGGGATGGTCGGCGGCGAACTGCAGCGCGAGGCAACCGGCCGTGGACAGGCCGAGCACGTCCACCGGGCGGTCGAACCGCTGCCGCAGCTCCTCGGCGTGGTGGGCGGCGAGCTCGGCCATGGTGACGCCGGGCCGGAGCCCCGGCCGCCTGCCGACCGTCAGCACGGTGAACCGCTCGGCCAGCGGTTTGAGGGACCGCACCTCCGCCCAGCGGGCGAACCCGGTGGGGTTGGCCGAGTCCGGCAGTGCCGTCCGGAAGACCACGAGCGGGCTTCCCGTCCCGAACTCGAGGTACGGGGCGCCACCTGCCAGTACACCTTCGCGCATGGTCACTCCTTGGTCGGTCCGCCGCGACGATGTCGATCAGCCGGTCGGCAATCCTGCTCCTGTTCGACTACGGACGAGATGTTTTTTCGTTCATAGCAGCTTGGTGTCGGTCCGGTTGGAAGAACGCGAGCAATTTCCGGGCGGCGTCCGGCGCGCTCAGGAGTTCGTGGACCCGCGCGGACATCCGGGCGGCGGTTTCGGCGCGGTCGAACATCTCGCGTTCGTAGTCCTTGACGGCGGCGGGGAAGTCGCCCGGATGCGCGGCCAGGGCGAGACCGAGCAGGGCGCCGTCGAGCAGGGCCATGTTGGCGCCTTCCCCCACCGGCGGCATCAGGTGCGCGGCGTCGCCGACCAGGGTGACGTCCGGCGCCGAGGGCCAGGTCAGGCCGACCGGGAGAGCCGCGATCGACCGGGGTACCACCGCGTCGTCACAGGCCGCGATCAGCGCGGTGAACCGCGCGTCCCAGCCGTCGAGTTCCCCGATCAGCCACGCCCTGGCGCCGGCCGGATCGTCGAGCGGCATCCCGCTGAGGGCGAACCAGTCCTCACCGGTGCCGTGGAAGCTGAGGCCGACGCGCACGGTGCCGTCGCCGTTGCGCTGGGCCGCCAGGGACTTGCCGTCGCCGAGCGCCCAGTAGGTGCCGCGTCCGACCATCGCGGCGAGGTCGGGGTGGGTGCGGTCGACGTCGGGAATGCGCAGCTCGACGAAGTTGTGGCCGAGATGCGCCGGGCGGGCGTCGGTGAGCAGCGGGCGGACCCGGGAATACGCGCCGTCGGCGCCGACCAGCAGGTCGTAGGTCGCGGTGCGCCCATCGAAGAAACGCAAGACGCCGTCTTCGGCGGATTCGAAGGCGTGCCCCCAGCGCACGGTGTCTTCGGGGAGGGAGTCCAGCAGCAGGTCACGCAGGTCGGCGCGGTCGACCTCGGGGCGTTCGAACGGCGCGTCGTCGGGCGTGTCCTCCTGCAGCAACAGGGTGCCGTCCGGCTCCAGGAGCCGCATGTCCTGGCCTTCGTTGCGGGCGATCGCGGAGAACCGGTCGAACAGACCGGCTTCACGCAGCGCCCGCTGACCGGTGTCGGCGTGGATGTCGAGCATGCCGCCTTGACCGCGGGCGTCACGCGACGATTCACGTTCGTACACGACGGCGTCGATGCCGTTGACGTGCAGAACACGGGCGAGAGCCAGGCCGCCGAGACCCGCTCCGACGATGGCGATGGCCATGATCCACTCCTTCGATACAGTGTATTGGTCAATACACTGTATCGAACGATGCGGTGTATTGTCACCGCATGGTGGTGTGGGAGCGGCCTGAGCCGCCGAGTCGTCCGGCGCTGGCCCCGCTGAGCCGGGAGCTGATCGTGCGGGCGGCGATCCGGCTCGCCGACGCGGACGGCCTGGACGCGGTGTCGCTGCGGAAGGTCGCCACCGCGCTGGACGTCGGCCCGATGCGGCTGTACGGCTACATCGAAAGCAAGGAAGAGCTGCTCGACCTGATGGTCGACGCCGTCCACGCCGAGATCCGGCCCACCGGGGAAGGCTGGCGGGAGGCGCTCCGATCACTCGCCGACGCCGTGCGGCACGCGGTTCACCGGCACGAATGGCTCGCCGACCTGCTCGGCGGCAGGCCCCAGCTCGGCCCGCACGCGCTGGCGACCTCGGAGGCCGTGATGGCGGCGCTGGGCGACGTCGGCATCGATTCCGCGATGCCCGTGGTCTCGGCGGTCAACGCGTACACGATCGGCGCGGTGCGCCGGGAGATCGCGGAGCGTCGAGCGGAACGGGCGACCGGGATGGACGAGAAGCGCTGGCAGGCCACGCTCGGGCCCTACCTGACCCGGACCTTCGCCACCGGCAAGCTCCCCGCGCTGGCCGCGGTGGTGCGCGACGCCGTCCACCTGGACGCCGACGAGACCTTCCGGATCGGCCTCGACTTCCTTCTCGACGGCATCGAGGCCCGCGTGTCAGCGCCGTGACCGTCCCGTGTCAGCGCGGCCCGCGAACGTGGTCGTCATGAACAGGACACTGAAGACCTTCCGCCGCATCGGTCTCACCGCACTGGCCGCCGCACTGCTGACGGGGGTCGCCGCGCCGACGGCCTCCGCCGGGCAGGACCGTCCGGAATTGCGACAGGCCGTCCAGGAATTCGTCGACGCCGGGTTCGGCGGCATACAGCTTCGCGTCCGAGACGAGCGAGGCGAATGGACCGGCAGCGCGGGGGTGCGCGAGCTGGGCAGCACCGCGAAACCGCCGACCAACGGCCATTTCCGGGTCGGCAGCACGTCGAAGAGTTTCACCGCGACCTTGGTGCTGCAGCTCGTGGCCGAGGGCAGGATCGGGCTCGACACCCCGGTCGCCGGTCTCCTGCCCGAACTGGGGCTGGACTCGCGGATCACCGTGCGGATGCTGCTGCAGCACACGAGCGGGCTGTTCAACCACACCGGCCAGTACCACCCGGACGGGACGGTCACGCCGGGAATCCCGTGGGCGGGCAAGGAATGGGTGGACATGCGGTTCCACACCTACCGGCCGGAGGAGCTGGTCCGGCTGGCGGTGTCCAAGCCCGCGGTCTTCGAGCCGGGCGCGGGCTGGAGCTACTCCAACACCAACACCGTGGTCGCCAGGCTGCTGGTCGAGAAGCTCTCCGGTCGTCCCTTCGCCGATGAGCTGGACCGGCGGATCCTGCGGCCGCTCAAGCTGCGGGACACGGTGTCGCCGGGAGCGTGGCCGGGGATGCCCAAGCCGTACGCCCACGCCTACTACCGCTACGAGGACGCCGGGCAGTGGAAGACGATCGACGTCACCCACCAGAACCCGTCCTGGATCTCCAGCGCCGGCGACATGATCTCGACGACCAAGGATCTCCAGACGTACTTTTCCGCGCTGCAGAGCGGAAAGCTCCTTCCCGCCCGGCTGATGGCGGAGATGCGCGAGACGCACCCCGGCAGCGAAAGCCTTTACGGCTTCTACGGTCTCGGGCAGTACTCGCAGGACTTGGGCCCGGGCTGCGTCGGCACCGTTCTCAACCACAACGGTGGTCTCAACGGCTACGGGTCGCTGATGTACAGCACGCCCGACGGCAGCCAAACGCTGACCGCGTCGATCACCGGGGGCGACGCCGAGAACGACCCGGCGCGGGCCTTCCCGGCGGCGCTGAACAAGCTCGTCCGGACGGTGTTCTGCGGCAAGTGAGCACGGCCGGTCAGCGCGCCCGCTCGGCCAGCCGGGCCGCCAGCGCGCCGACCAGGTCGCGAAGTTCGGCCGGCCGCTCGATGACGAACGGCCGGTCGAGCGCGGCGAGCCGCGACGGGATCCAGTCGAGCCGTTGCGCGCGGATCCGGGCGAGGACCCACTCGCCGTCCGTTTCGAGGATCGCCACAGACGGCGGGAAGACGGCGCGGATCTCCTCGGGCGGCGCCTGGATCCGCACGGAGACGTCGTGCCGGTACGGCGTCTCGGCCAACGCCGTCAGCACCCGTTCCGCCGGGTCGAAGTCTTCGGGCGCTTCGAAGGTCCCCGGCCGCGGCTCCGCCGACTTGATCCGGTCGACGCGGAAGGTCCGCACCTCGCCGCCGACCGAGTCGAAACCGGTCAGGTACCAGCGTCCGGAATGCGCCACGACTCCGTACGGATGGACGACGCGTTCGCTGCCACCGCCGTGCCCGGCGAGATACGCGAGCCGGATCGGATGCCGGTCCCGGGCCGCCTCCGCGACGGTGAGGAGGACCTCGGCCTCGGCCGAGAGGGCTTTCCTGGCCGGTGCGGTGAAGTCGGCGGTCTCCAGCAGCGCGTCCAGCCGTCGGCCCAGTGTTTCGGGGAGGACCCGGCGGACTTTCGCGGCCGCGCTCTCGACGGCCGCGACCGACGTGGTGATCAGCCCGGCCCGTCGGCCCGCGACCAGGCCGAGCAGGACGGCCAGCGCCTCTTCGTCACTGAGCATCAGCGGCGGCATGCGGTAGCCGGGGGCCAGCCGGTAGCCGCCGTACCGGCCGCGCACCGAGCGGACCGGGATGTCCAGGTCGACGAGGTGTTCGGCATAGCGGCGGACGGTGCGTTCGTCCACGTCGAGCCGTCCCGCGAGCTCGGCGACGGTGCGCGTCCCGCCGCTCTGGAGGATCTCCAGCAACGCGAGCACGCGGGCGATGGGCCTGGTCACAGCGCCGAGAATACCGGGCGGATCCTGCCCGGTATTGCTCCTAGCGTGGCCGTTGTCCCGCTTTCCGGCCCCGAAAGGATCCACCGTGCAGTTCGTGTCCGTCCGTGTGATCACCCATGACGTCGCCCGGCTCGCCGGGTTCTACGAAAAGGCGACCGGCCTCGCCGCGCGATGGCGTTCCGAGCAGTTCGCCGAACTCGTCGGCCCGGCGTGCACCTTGGCGATCGGCAGCGCCGAGACCATGACGCTGTTCGGCGCGGGCGCCGCGGTGCCCGAGTCGAACCGCACCGCGATCCTCGAGTTCCGCGTCGAGGACGTCGACCGGGAGTACGAGCGGCTGGCAGACCTGGCCGAAATCGTGCAGGAGCCGACCACGATGCCGTGGGGGAACCGGTCGCTGCTGTTCCGCGACCCCGACGGCAACCTGGTCAACTACTTCACGCCGAGCGCCCCGTAGTTCCGGACGAACGCGGTCAGCAGCCGCGCGAACTCGCGGCGGTCGCCGTCCGTCCAGTCCGCCATCGCCTCGGCGAACACCGAGCGGCGGAATTCGTGCATGCGCGCCACTTCGGCCCGGCCGGTCTCGGTGAGCACGAGGACGGCGCGGCGGCCGTCGCGCTGATCGGCTTCACGCCGGAGGAAACCGTCCTCGACCGCGCGGGCGACGAGACGGCTCGCTCGCGGCTGATCGATGGTCAGCGCCGACGCGAGGCTGGTGACGGTCCCGGGTTCGCCGCTCTCCTCGGCCGCTTCGACGGCGTCGAGAAGTCCCTGGATCGCCTGGTCCGGCATCGTTTCGGCGCGGTCGCGGGCGAGTTTCGACAGTGATCGCCTCGCCTGGCTCCGCCGGATGGCGATCATCGCGCGTTCCACGTCGGCCACGGCGTCCGTCATTGCCCATCCTCACCAAGTGCATGTACTTTTACATATAGTTGCCGTCTGCGTGAAGGAGTATCCATGAAACCCATCGGCTTCTGGTTCGCCCACCTTCACCAGGCACTTGAATCCTCCCTGGACCGGATCCTCGACGGCGAAGGACTGACCCGTCGCCACTGGCAGGTCCTGAATACCGCCGACAGCGAAGCACTGAAGCCGTTTGGAGATCTCCAGAAAACCGTCTCCGACCTGCGCGTTCGCGGCTGGATCGACGAGGACGGCCTGACCGAAGCCGGCCGGGCAGCACATCTCCGGCTGAAAGCCGAGGTCGGCGCGTTCCGTTCGCGCGTGACCGAAGGCATCGGCAAGGACGACTACCGGACGACGGTCGCCACCCTGGAACGGATGGCGGCCAACCTCGCGCGGGAATAAGGCGGAGCCGGGCGACGTCGTCTATCCTGGTAGTTGAAAGTTCAAACACCTGGAGCTGACATGACGCCGGTGCTCTATCTCAGCCACGGCGCGCCGCCGCTCGCCGACGACGCCACCTGGACCCGCCAGCTCGCCGGCTGGTCCGCGGACCTCGAGAAACCGAAGGCGATCCTCGTCGTCTCGGCGCACTGGGAAGAGGCACCGCTGACCCTCGGCGCCACCACCACGGTGCCGCTGGTCTACGACTTCTGGGGTTTCCCGGATCGCTACTACCAGGTGGAATACGCCGCGCCCGGCGCTCCCGAACTGGCCGGCAAGGTGCGGAAACTCCTGCGCTCGTCCCGGACGCCGGTGCACGACGCGCCCGAGCGCGGCCTCGACCACGGCGCGTACGTCCCGCTCGTGGAGATGTACCCGGACGCCGACATCCCGGTGCTGCAGGTGTCCATGCCGTCGCTGGACCCGCGGGAGCTGTTCGACCTCGGCCGGAAGCTCGCACCGCTGCGCGACGAAGGCGTGCTGATCATCGGCAGCGGCTTCTTCACCCACAACCTCAGCGCGCTGGGCCAGACCGACGGCACCGACGGGGCGCCGCCGTCGTGGTCGAGCGAATTCGACCACTGGGGTGCGGAAACCCTGCGTGAAGGTGACCTCGACGCGTTACTGGACTTCCAGCACAAGGCTCCCGCCGCGGCCCTCGCGCACCCCAGGATCGAACACTTCGCGCCGCTGTTCGTCTCGCTCGGCGCGAGCTCTTCGGAAGGGAAGGGCGAAACCGTCATCGATGGCTACTGGCACGGCCTCGCCAAGCGTTCCCTCCAGTTCGACTAGCGGGATCGAAGGACGCCGGCGCCCGCCACCAGGCCGAGCGCCAGCAGCGTGACCACCGCGAACGACACCGTCAGCGACGTCAGGTCGGCGATCCCGCCGATCAGCGACGGCGCCACGAGACCCGACGAATAGGTGATGGTCGCGACGCCCGCGATCGACTGGCTCGGCGTCGGCCCGCTGCGTCCGGCCGCCGCGAAGGCGAGTGGCACGACGACGGAGACGCCGAGCCCGATCAGCGCGAAACCGGCCATCGCCATCACCGGATGGACGGCGAAGACCACCAGCAGCCCGCCCAGTGTCGCGAAGGCGCCACCCGCGCGGACGGTGTTGACCGAGCCGAAGCGCCGCACCAGCGCGTCGCCCGAGAGTCGGGCGACCGCCATGGTGCAGGTGAACGCGGTGGTCGAGGCCGCCGCGATCCCCGGCGAAGTGCCGAGGACGTCACGCAGGTAGACGGCGGACCAGTCGAGGCTCGCCCCTTCGGCGAAGACTGCGCAAAACGCGACCGCGCCGATGATCACGGCCGATTTCGGCGGGAGCGCGAACCTCGGGGGCGGGTTTTCGTCCGGTGCGCTGCGGACGTCGAAGACGCCCTGACAGATGAGCGCGCCGGCGATGGTGAGCACGGCCGACGCGAGCGCGAAATGGATCCGGGCGTCCAGCCCGGCATGCGCGGCGAGCGTGCCCGCGGCGGAGCCGACGAGCGCACCGGTGGTCCACATGCCGTGCAGCCCCGACATGACCGACTTGCCCATCCTCTCCTCGACGTCGACGCCGAGGGCGTTCATCAGCACGTCGGAGGTCCCCGCCGCGGTGCCCATGACGAACAACGCGAGGCACAGGGTGAAGAGGTTCCCCGCCAGGGAGGGGAGGATCAGCGCCAGCGTCCAGTACGCGAGCAGCAGGCGGAGCCCGAGCCTGCTGCCGAGCCGGTGCCCGATCCGCGCGGCGAGCGGCATGGTGAGCGAGGCACCGATGGCGGGGAAGGCGAGCGCGAGGCCGAGCTGGCCCGCGCTGATCCCCGCGTGTTCCTGGATCCAGGGGATCCGGGTGGCGAAACTGCCGGTCACCGCGCCGTGCACGGCGAAGACGGCGGCCGTGGCGATCCGCGCCTGCCGCACCCGCCGCGTCGGCCCGCCGACGGTTTCCACTGTGTTGGTCACTGGGCCCCCAAGGTCCATGAGACGACTCGACGGCCGTCAGCGTAAACTATCAGGAAGGGAACCTGATAATTAATTCTGGGAGGATCTGCCGGTGAGTGTCATCCGGATGCCGTCCGCCTCCCCGAGCACGGCACGTGCCATCAACGACCGCCTCGCCCTCGACCTCCTTCACCGCGAAGGCTCACTGACGGCCGCCCAGCTCAAGACGTTGACCGGCCTCTCCCGGCCGACGGTCGCGGACCTCGTCGAACGCCTCCAGGACGCCGGGCTGATCGAAGTCGTCGGCGAGGCGGGCGCGGAGCGCCGCGGCCCGAACGCGAAGCTGTACGGCATCGTCGCCGACCGCGCGTACCTCGCCGGCCTCGACGTCCGCACCCACGGCGTGGCCGTTTCGGTCGCGGACCTGCTGGGCCGGACCCGCGCGGAGGCCTCGCTGCCGTTCGACCTGGACGTCGACACCGACGTCGCCGTCGAGCGGGCGATCGCCCTGCTGGAGACCACCACCGCCGAGGCGGGCGCGACCGAACTGCACACGATCGCCGTCGGCGCTCCCGGTCTCGTCGACCCGGCGACCGGCGGCCTGCGGCACGCCGGGGGATTGCCCGCGTGGCACGGGAAACTCGTCGACGAACTCCGGCGACGGCTCGGTGTCCCGGTGCTGCTGGAGAACGAGGTCAACCTCGCGGCCGCCGCCGAACAGCGGCTCGGCGCCGCCCGCGACCGGGACACGTTCGTGCTGCTGTGGCTGGGTTTCGGCGTCGGCGCGGCCGTGGTCCTCGATGGTTCGCTGCGGCGGGGCGCGTCGGGTGGCGCGGGCGAGATCGGGTTCCTGCCGATGCTGGGTCCAGGCCGGTTGCCGACGGCGACCGACTGCGACGGCGGCTTCCACACCCTGGCGGGCAGCGCCGCGATCTGCGAACTCGCCCGCGCGCACGGCATCCCGGCTTCGTCGGCCGACAACGCCGAAGCGGCCGAAGCGGCTGTCGGATACGCGATCGACTCGAATTCCGAAGACGCCGGTGTCTTCCTCGAGATCGTCGCGGAGCGGATCGCGATCGGCGCCGCCGCGGTCACCGCGGTCCTGGACCCTGGCTGTCTCGTGCTGGGCGGGGAGATCGGGCGCGCCGGCGGCGACGCGCTGGCGGCCAGGGTGAGCCGACGGCTCTCGGAGATCTCGCCGCTGCGGACCGAGGTCCGGGCGGGCACCGTCGGCGGCGGCGCGGTGCTGGAAGGCGCGGTGCTGACCGCGATGGGCGCCGCCCAGGACGCGCTCTTCACCCCGGGGAGCTGAAGGGAGCTTTCCCCGCATGCGACGCGGTGAAGGACGCTTTCACTGCATGTGATGCGGTGAAAGCGTCCTTCAGCCCTTCCCTGTACCGAACACAAAGCGGGCCCGGAGTCAGTGACTCCGGGCCCGCTTCGGTTCATTCAGTGGCGCTAGCCGACTGGCAGGTTCACATGGTGTGGAACTTCTTGCCGGTCAGGGTGCCGATGAAACGCTGGAACATGCTCAGCGGCGACGAGTCGACGTTCGCCAGAGCCGGGACCTGCGCGGTCGGCATCGCCGGGGTGTTGTTCACGACCGGCAGGGTGCCCGTGGTGGGCAGCTGCACCGGCAGCGCACCGGCGGTCGGCAGCGCACCCGCGGTGGGCAGGTTGCCGGCGGCGGGGAGCTGCACCGGCAGGTTGCCGGCGGTGGGCAGCGCGCCCGCGGTCGGGAGCTGCACCGGCAGCTTGCCCGCGGTGGGCAGCCCGTTCAGCGCCGGGAGGGCCGGCAGCTGGGCGAGCTTGGGGGCGTCCGCACGAGCGGCGTCACCGGGCAGACCCGGGGTCTTCGGCAGGGCCGGGAGACCGGGCAGGCCGGGGGTGCCGGGCAGCTCGGGCAGTTCCGACTTCGGCAGCGTCGCCGGGACGGCGGTCAGCTGCTTCAGCGCGGTCAGGCCCGCCACCTGCACGGGCAGGGTGGCCACCTGGGGACCGTCGGCGCGGGCGCCACCGATCGCCGGGGTGGTCGGCAGGGTGCCGGCACCGTTCAGCGACGGAACCGCGGGAGCACCGAAGGGCAGCGCGGGCAGCGCGTCGATCGGCATCTCCGAACCGACCGAGTCGGTGAAGGCGCGGGTGTACTCCTCGTCGTTGACCTCGGTGTTGTCCTCCGAGTTCTCGTCCGCGATCGCGAGGATCGGGATTTCGAGCTCGTTCACCGGGATCACGAAGACCAGCGGGTGGTGGAAGTTGAAGCCCGAGAGGGCCTCTCCGCTGCCGTCGGTGATGCTGTCGCCACCGGCCTGGCCGGTGATCATGCTGGTCGCTTCGGTCTCGGACACGCCGCCCGCAGCCGCGATGGCGTTGCCGAACACCTCGGGGTCGACCGCGGCCGGGATGTCGAGGATGTTGCCCGAGAGCGATCCGTCGAGACCGGAGGTCTCCACGTCCCCACCCGAAAGGGCGTCGACGGTGTTGGCGCCTTCGGCGTCGGCGAGACCCGCGGCCGCGACCGCGTCGTGGGTGACCGGCACGATCGGCAGCGCCTGCGCGCCGATGATGTTGCCCGAAACCGCGCCCTCGTCACCGGTGGTGGTGGCGTCGCCGCCGGCCTCCGAAAGGACGTCGCTGACGCTGTCGCCCTCGGCGATGCCCGCACCGGCGATGCCGTGCCCGGTCACCGGGACCGCGCCGCCGACCGGCGTCTGGACGATGTTGCCCGCCAGCGCGCCTTCTTCACCGTTGGCGGTGGCGTCGCCGCCCGCGCTCGAGTCGGTGAGGTTGGTGCCCTTGCCCGAGGTGATCCCGCCGAGCACGGCGGCGAAGTTGTGCGCCTGGACCGGCAGGGACACCGGGCCGTAGACCAGGTTGCCCGAGCCCGCGCCACCGTCACCGGTCGCGTGGACGTCGCCACCCGCGTTGGAGGTGGTGTCACCGTCGGCGGCACCGTGGCCCTGACCGATGAACGCGCCACCGATCCCGAACGCCTGCACCGGCAGCGAAACCGGCACGGTGCCCAGGTTGGAGCTGAGGAAGCCGTTGTCGTCGGCGGTGTTCCCGCCGCCGCCACCGGAGACGACCTTGGTCTCCTCGGCCGAGGCGGTGCCCTGACCGATGAACGAGCCGCCGACGCCGAAGACCTCGGCCGGAACGGCGGCCGGGACCTGGACGATGTTGCCCGAGCCGGACGAGTCGTTGCCCGTGGTGCCGTCGTAGTTGCCGGCGGTCACGGTCTTCGTCTCGGACGCCTCGGCGGTCGCCTGTCCGATGTGCGAGCCGGCGACGCCGAACACCTCGGGGGCCAGCGCGGCCTGGGTGTTGACGATGTTGCCCGCGAGGGTGGAGTCGTCACCCGTGGTGTGGCTGCCGTCGCCGGCGTTCGCGTCGACGGTGTTCTCGCACGAAGCGACGTTGGCGCTGCCGATGTAGGTGCCCGCGATGCAGGTCACCTCGACGGGAGCGGCCACGGCCGGGTCGACGATGTTGCCGCCACCGGCGGAGCCTTCGCCCTCGCTGCTGACGAAGCCACCGGCGTCGACGGTGCTGGACTGGCTCGTCCCGCCTTCCGTGCCGGTGTTCGCGAGACCGATCCAGCTGGCGGCCACGCCGCCGACGTTCGCGACGTCCGCGGTCTGCGGCACGATCGCGTTACCCGCGACGGCCGAGTCCTCGCCGGAGGTCTGCACGTAGCTGGGGACGTTGCTCCAGCCCGGGGTGGTGTCACCGGCGGTGGCGTCCGCCGACGAGCTGCTGTTGGAGTTCGCGAGCGAACCCCACGCGGCGGCGGCGTTGTCGTTGACCTTGACCGGGAGGGCGATCGGCACCGCGCCGACGTTGCCGCCGAGGGCGGAGTCGTCACCGTCGGTCTCGACCCAGCCGCCGGACGTGGCGTCGGTCTCGGCCTCGTAGCCGGAGCTGTTGGCGTTGCCGATGATCCAGGACGCGGCGTTGCCGGTGACCTGGACCGGGGTGGCGAACTGGCCGGCCACCACGTTGCCGGACAGGGCGGAGCCCTCGCCGTCGGTGGTGATGTTGCCGGTCTCGGTGGTGCTCTGGCTGGCGGAACCGCCGACCACGCGGCCGGTGCCGCCGGCGAGCCCGCCGCCGTTGCCGGCGATCTGCACGGGCAGCGCCCAGTCGAGGGACACGACGTTCCCGGCGAGGCTGGAGTCCTCACCGGTGGTCTCGATGTCCTGGTTGTGCGACCAGGTCTGGTCGTGGGTGCCACCCTCGACCTCGGCGTCGCCGATCACGCCGATGGCGTTGTCGACGATCTGGATCGGGACGACGACGTCACCGACGACCTTGTTGCCCTTGAGGATGTCGTCCGTGGTGGTGAAGCCACCCTCGGTCAGCCCACCGCTGACCTGACGGGCCGAGTCCTTGGCGGCCAGCGGCGCGGGGACGGCGCCCGTGGTCGGGAGGGACGGGAGCCCTCCGCCGATGCCATCGGTGCCGCTGCCCGGCGAGGAAGCCGAGTCCAGCGCGTCCGAGACGGGCTTGGTGACGGCCTTGGTGCTGACCTCGCCCTTGTAGCCGGGGAGGTCGGCCTGGCCGAGGGGCGTGCCAACGGCGTTGTTGTCGATCTCGAGGGGAACGGTGACGTTCGCGTCGAGCGGGGAGGCCGGGGTGTCGGGGTTGACGTGTTCGTCAGCCGAGGCGATGCCGGTGCCCAGCATCAACAACCCACCCGTGACCAACGCGGTCTGGAGTCCGCGCTTTGCCCAGGATTGCATGGGGTTTTTCTCCTTCATTTCGGGTTCCCTTTCGGGTTCAGAGAGGTGCCTTCGAAGCGGCACCAGAGGGGGGTGGAGCGATTGCGGGCGCACAAATGCGCACCGCCGTTTCGCGGGGGATCAGGAGCGGACGCGAAGCCAAGCCCGGAATCGGGAGGCGTGAGGCGCGTCGGCTACCCCGCGGAGGGAGGTGTTCAGTCGGGAGTGACGCCGGGCTGCGAGCCCGGGGTGAGCGGCATGTACCGCGTGCCTGCCAGCGAGTAGCCGGTCAGGGAACGCTCGACGGCGGCGACGACCCAGGCGGGAACGCCGTGGGTCAGGCCGTCGAGGTGACCACCGGGGGCGGAGCCGCCGGGGACAGTCGGGAAGGAAGGCGCGGCGGGAAGCGGCGCCGGGGTGATCGGACGCGGGAGGTCACCGCGGTGACCGTCACGTGCCGGAACGTCCTCGACCTGATCGAAGGCACCGTGCTGCTGCACGAGGGCCGGCATCGGGAGGACGGTTTCGAGGGAAGCGGGGAACTGGGTCGTCGCCAGCTGCGCGAAGTCGGTGACCTGCTCACCGGCGCCGATGGTGTCCAGCGGGGTGTTCGGGTCGACCGGACCGCCGGTGACCGGAAGCTCCGGGACGAGGTCGCCGTGTCCGTTCGGGTCGAGGAGGTCCCAGACCTTGCGGCCGAAGTCGGGCGACGGGGTGAACGTCTCGTCCAGCACCTGGCGGGTGTCCTGCGGCTTCCGCACGATGTGCTCGACCGCGCCGAGGGTCCGCTTGACCGGGGTGACCACCGAGTTGTCCGCGAAGTCGGTGACAGCGTCGCTGACGCGCGTCGAGACCTCGTGCCGGTCGGCGCGGATGTCGCCGCAGTGGTGCTTCCCGGAAGCGGAACCGTTCTCGCCCGGCATCGACCACGTGGTGGCGTCCTGCTGGCCGTCGCCGCACATCGCACCGGCGACGTCACCCGCGAACTTCGACGCGCCGTGGGAGACGTCGGTCAAACCCGCCGAGGTGGCGTCGGTGACCGGGGTGACGCTGGTTTCGGGAGCGGAGACCACCGGGGCGATGTCCGCGGAGGCGGAAGCGCCCGAAACGGCCCACGCGGCGGCGGAACCGGCGACGGCGCCGCCGAGCACGAACAGCGCACGCGAAGCGAGACGGCCGAAGCGCGCCGCGCCCCGCCTCTCGTTCTTCGCCGCGTTCGTCACTCGGTCTCCTGTCGCTTCGGTGTGCCGTTCGTGGTTGCGGGACCGAGGTAAGCAAAGTGCGGAAGGCCCGCGCGACTTTGAACCACCTTGATGGCACGATCGTGTGAAGAACACACGGTGTAGCCCGAAATCACGATCAGTGATCGACGCTGGCGGAGCCCGGTTACTCCAGAGTCGACCGACAGGCGATGTGTCAAGCGTCGCATCGGGCGAATCCGACCCGTGCGCGTCGCCCGGAATGGCCGGGAAACGTCGTCTCGGACCGATACGGTGAGCGCGTGAGCGAGCCCCAGCGCAAACAGCCGGAATTCGACCCGGCGAACCCGTTCCTCTCCGAGTCGACCGAAGACGTGACCAACCTGGTGCCCCGCGGCCTGCGGATAGGTGCGGCGTTGTCGTGGCGTTTCATCGTGGTGATCGCCGCGCTCTACGTCATCGTGTTCCTGATCGGCTATCTGTCGGTCGTCGTGATCCCGCTGTCGATCGCGTTGCTGCTCGCGGCGCTGCTCGCGCCGGCGGTCTCCAAGCTGACGACGCTGAGATTCCCCCGCGGGCTCGCGGCCGGGATAGTGCTGATCGCCGGGCTCGCCGTCCTCGGCGGGCTGCTGACGTTCGTCGTCGCGCAGTTCTCCTCCGGCCTGCCCGAGCTGCAGAAGCAGCTGACGGAGAGCCTCAACCAGATCAAGGTCTGGCTCATCGACGGGCCGCTGCACCTGCGCCAGGAGCAGATCCAGGAGTTCATCAACCAGGCGATCAGCTTCCTGCAGAACAACCAGGCGTCGATCACCACGACCGCGCTCACCACCGCGGGCACGGTCGGCGAGATCGTCACCGGCTTCATCCTGACGCTGTTCATCCTCATCTTCTTCCTCTCCGGCGGCGAGCAGATCTGGAAGTTCCTGGTCCTCGGTGTGCCGGGCCGCGTGCGGAACCGGGTCGACGTCGCCGGGCGGCGCGGGTTCGCGTCGCTGGTCAGCTACGTGCGCGCGACGGCGGCGGTGGCCGTGGTCGACGCGGTCGGCATCGGCGTCGGGCTGGCGATCGTCGGCGTTCCGCTGGTGATCCCGCTGGCGACGCTGGTGTTCCTCGGCGCCTTCATCCCGATCATCGGCGCCGTGATCGCGGGCGCGGTCGCGGTGCTGATCGCGCTGGTGACCAAGGGCGTCGTCGGCGCGCTGATCGTGCTGGCCATCGTCATCGGCGTCATGCAGCTGGAAAGCCACGTGCTGCAGCCGATCCTGCTCGGCCGCGCGGTGAAGCTGCACCCGCTCGCCGTGGTGCTCGCGATCACCGCCGGTCTCGTCACCGCCGGGATCGCCGGCGCGCTGCTCTCGGTGCCGCTGCTCGCGGTGCTCAACGCGGGCATCCGGTCGCTGCTGCACGAACACGATCCCGATCCGGCCGAGATCGACGTCCTGCGGGATCAGGCGGCACAACCGAACGATCCCGGGGAAGAGTCCGAAGCCAAGTCATGACCGAGACCCCGCTCTGGCGCGCGGTCTCGGCGCTCGGCACGCGGGACCCGGCCACTCCGCTGTGGCGCGGGGTGATCGTGCTTCGCGTGACGACGCTGCTCTTCGCGCTCGGCTCGTTCATCGTCCACTACGACGGCTACGGGACCAAGTGGCTGGCGTGGACGTCGTTCGGCGTGATGACGGCGTGGACGGTCGTCAGCAGCGTGTTCTACGCGCGACCGTCGAGCCGCTGGCCGTGGCTGGTGGGCGTGGATCTCGCGCTCACCGTCGTCCTCATGTTCACGTCGGCGTGGATCCTGACCACCGCGCAGTTCGACGCCAACATCCCGCTCATCACGACGGTGTGGGCGGCGGTCCCGCCCGCGGCCGCCGGCACGCGGTTCGGCGCGGTCGGCGGGGTGCTCGCCGGGCTGGTGGTCTCGGTGGTCACCGGGCTGGTGCGCTGGCGGTTCGACGTCGACGTCGCGCGGGACGGCTTCCTGCTGACCGCGAGCGGGTTCGTGATCGGTCTCGCCGCGACCATGGCCCGCCGGTCGGCGGACGCGCTGACCAGGGCGTTGCGGATGGAAGCCGCGACGGCCGAACGGGAACGGCTCGCCCGCTCGATCCACGACAGCGTCCTCCAGGTGCTCGCGCGGGTGCGCAAACGCGGCGCCGAATTCGGCGGGGAAGCGGCCGAGCTGGCGAAACTGGCCGGTGAGCAGGAGATCGCGCTGCGGGCCTTGGTCACCACCGAGCCGACGCATCCGAGCGAGAACGGGACCACCGATCTCCGGTCCGCGTTGCAGCTGCTCGCGACGCCGTCTGTGCAGGTCTCGACCCCTGCGGGCGAGGTCCAACTGCCCGAGCACATGACGTCGGAGCTGGTGGCCGTGGCGCGCGAGGCGCTGTCCAACGTCGAGAAGCACGCGGGCGAAGAGGCGCACGCCTGGGTGCTGCTGGAGGACCTCGGCACCGAGGTCGTCGTCAGCGTTCGCGACGACGGCCCGGGAATCGCGCCCGGCGTTTTGGAACGCGCGGCGGCCGAGGGACATCTAGGTATCGCGGAGTCCATCAAGGGGCGCGTGCGGGATCTGGGCGGGAGTGCCGCCCTGGACACCGCGCCCGGCCAGGGCACGGAATGGGAAATCAAGGTTCCAGTCGCGGCGAGGGGAAAGCGATGACCGGTGAGGCTCAGGTCTCGGTGATGGTGGTCGACGATCATCCGATGTGGCGGGACGGGGTCGCACGCGACCTGGCCGAACACGGTTTCGACGTGCGGGCCACCGCGCCGGACGCGCCCGCCGCCGTGCGGATCGCGCGCACGGTCCGGCCCGACGTCGTGCTGATGGACCTCAACCTCGGCGAGACCTCGGGGGTCGACGCCACCCGCGAGATCACCTCGGAACTGCCGTCGACCAAGGTCCTGGTGCTCTCCGCGAGCGGCGAGCACAGCGACGTCCTCGAAGCGGTCAAGGCCGGGGCGTCCGGCTACCTGGTGAAATCGGCTTCGGCGAGCGAACTCGTGGACGCGGTCAAGCGGACCGCGGCGGGCGACCCGGTGTTCACCGCCGGACTCGCCGGCCTCGTCCTCGGCGAGTACCGCCGCATGGCCGACGCGCCGGACGACGGGCCCGCGCCGCCGCGGCTGACCGAACGCGAGACCGACGTCCTGCGCCTGGTCGCGAAGGGGATGACGGCGCGGCAGATCGCCGAGAAGCTCGTGCTGTCGCATCGGACGGTGGAGAACCACGTCCAGTCGACGCTGCGGAAACTCCAGCTGCACAACCGGGTCGAACTGGCCCGGTACGCCATCGAGCACGGGTTGGACGAGGAGTAGCTCAGCCCTGGGCGACGGCCACCACCCGCTGGTTCCGCTCGGCGGGCAACGGGGTCTTGACGACCGTCCACCCCGGCCGGTCGAGGCGCCAGTTCGCGACGACGTCGGTCGCGATCACCAGGTCGCCGGTCTCGGTCCACTCGATCGCGACCCGCTTGAGCTCGGTCGCGATCGGCATCGCGGGCGCGCGCGTCCAGGTCAGCGTGTCGAGGGCGAGCACCCAGACGTCGGCCGTCTGCGTCGCCGTCCCCGCCCACGCGGGGTCGCCGAACAGCACGGCGACCTTGTAGCCGTCGCGGCTCGGCACCACCATGCCGGGCGTGCCGTCGGCCACCGGCCGGTCGACCGGCATCCGTTGATCGTTGCGCAGGTCGAGCACGGAGAACTTGGTCAGCTCGGCCAGCAGCATCCGTTCCTTGGTGACCGCCAGTACCCGGGGGAACTGGTGCACGGCGCGGCCGGTGGCGGGATCGATCAGCACGTCCTCGGCACTGGCCGTCCCGCTGTTCACCGTGATCAGCAGTCCCTTCGGCACTTCTTGGCGCACGGCTGTCGTGCAGCTCGCCGGACGGCCGCGATCGCGCTCCGCGCCGAGCAGGGACACGAATTGCAGGCGGCACAGGTCGTCGCCGTCGTCGCGGATCAGCCAGACACCGCTCTCGTCGGCCGACGGGGCGACGCTGCGGGCCTTGCCCAGCTTCCACGGCTGGTCCTTGGGGTCGCCGTAGACGAGGACTTCGGCCGGCTCCAGGCACGACGGCCCGCAGCGGGAGGCCGACAGCACGACCGGGAACTTGCCGACGCGGAGGACCTCGTTGACCCGATCCCCGGCCGGAGCACCCGGAAGCGGGGTGGTGACGCCGGTGGCGGGATCGAGCACCGACGGCGGCGAAGTCGACATGACGAGCCGGAAACCGCTGTAATCCACCGGTTCGCCTTCGAGCTTCGACGCTGGTGGAGTGGTCGGCTCACGAGCAGGGGCGGGTTGCGGCGTGGCGCTCGTGCAGCCTGACAACAGCAGGACAGCCGCCAGCAGGGCGGCACAGGGGAGAAATGCGGGTCTGTTCAGGGTATTTCCCCGATCTCGCGCGTGAGATCCGGTTCTACCATTCCAGGCATGGGCGAGGAAGAGCAGCCGGCGACCGAAACCAAGCCGTTGACCGGACGGGACATCCGGGTCTCCGACGCGGAGCGCGAACACGTCGTCGAGGTCCTGCAGAAGGCGATCGGCCTCGGGATGCTGAACCTCGACGAGTTCACCGAACGGACCGACCGCGCCCTCGCCTCCAAGACCCGCGGTGAGCTGAACGCGGTGCTCACGGATCTGCCCGGCCTGGTGCATCCCGAAGCGGCGATGGCGCCGCGGCAGCAGCAGAACCCGTGGGCGCCGCCGAGGCAGCACGCCTACGCCCAGGCATCCGGCCAGGTCATGGAGCTCAACGGCAAGTACTCGGCGTTGCAGCGCAACGGGAACTGGCTGGTCCCCGAGTCGATGGTGATCCGGAACAAGTACGGCGCCACGAAACTGGACTTCTCCCAGGCCGAGATCCGGCACCCGGTGGTGCATATCGAACTGCAGGCCAAATGGGGTCCGGTGGAGATCACCATCCCCGAGAACGGCGCCGTCGACACCAACTCGATCACCGACATCAAGTTCGGCAACCTCGACGACCGGACGCGGTCGAACGGCCGCCCCGGCACGCCCCGGTTCGTCATCACCGGGCGCGTGCACGGGGGGTCGCTGATCATCAAGTACCCGCGGCGAGGCTTCTTCGGTTAGGCGCCGACCGGCCGCACGTGGCGGAGGTGCCGGAGCACGAAGTACGCGACGACGGCCAGGACCAGCGCGGCCAGCCCGGACACCGCGTGCATCCCGCTGGCGAACGCGTCGTGCGCGGGGACGGCGTCGGCGAGCCGGGACCGAGTGACGGCGTTGCCCAGCGTCCCGACCGTCGCGATGCCCAGCGCGTAGCCGAATTCGTTGCCCGTCTGCGAAAGCGAGGCCGCCGAACCGGCCTTCTCCGGCGGCACGGAGCCGACGACCAGATCCGTGCCCAACGTGACCAGCGGGCCACCGCACAGGCAGGTGATGGCGAAGGCGATCGACGGCACCACCGGACCGGCGCCCGCCTCGACCTGCGTCAGCAGCAGGAATCCGGCGATCGCGCCCGCCAGCCCGGCGGCGATCAGCGTCGCGGGGCGGACACGTCGGGCGAGGACCGGCGCCGCCAGGAAGCTGACGGTCGACGCGAGCATGCCCGGCAGCAACGCCAGCGCGGCGCCGACCGGCGAAAGCTCCAGCACGATCTGGAAGAACTGCGCGACGAAGAGCATGGTCGTCCCGCCCAGCATGGTGAACGCGCACATCCCGCCGATCGCCGTGGTGAACGCGCGGGCACGGAACAGCGTCAGGTCGATCAGCGGGTCCTGGAGGATTCGCTGGCGCCGCACGAACACCACACCGAAGGCCAGTCCGACCAGCAGCGAGACCACCGGGACCACGTGCACACCCTCGCGGGCGAGTTCCTTGACGCCGTAGACCGCGGGCAGGATCGTGACCAGCGAAAGCGCGACGCTCGCCAGGTCGAGGCGGCCGGCGTTCTCGTTGCGGTACTCGGGCAGGAGCTTCGGGCCGACGACGAGCAGCAGGACCATCGCGGGGACACCGAGCAGGAACACCGAACCCCACCAGAAGTGCTCCAGCAGCACGCCGCCGACCATCGGCCCGACGATCGCGCCGACGGTGAAGCAGCCCGCCCAGATGCCGATCGCGAGCGAACGCTGGCGGCTGTCGAGGAACAGATTGCTGATCAGCGCGAGCGTCGACGGCGCCAGCGTCGCACCGGCGATCCCGAGGAGCGCGCGGGCGGCGATGAGCATCAGCGCGCTGGTCGAGAACGCGGCCAGCACGGAGGCCAGCCCGAACGCCGTGGCGCCGATGAGCAGCAGTTTCCGGCGGCCGATGCGGTCGCCGAGGGTGCCCATGGTGACCATGAACCCGGCGATCATGAAGCCGTAGACGTCCATGATCCACAGCTGCTGGACGCTGTCGGCGCCGAGGCTCTGGCTGAGCTTCGGCAGCGCGAGGATCAGCACGAAGACGTCGAGGGAGACCAGGAAGGTGGGGAGGGCCAGCACGGCCAGCCCGACCCATTCCCGGCGTCCAGCCCGCGTCGGGGTCATGGTGGTCGTCATGGTCCGGTCCTTTCGTCGCTTCGGTGTCTTCACCTAGGCGTCGAAGCGGTGGACCGGATTTCGACATGCTCCCTGATCCTTTTTGGGATCAAGGGACCTTTGCTACCGCTCGGCGGCGGCTTGCCTTGCGGCGACCGGGTCCGATGTGGCCAGAACGGCCTCGGCCAGTGACTCGCATTCGGCCAGCGTCGTCGCAGCCAAGCTCGCGCCGACCGCGCGCACGGCGGGCGCGTTCATCGAAAGACTGGTCAGGCCGAGCCCGGCCAGCACCAGCGCGAGCCTCGGGTCGGCGGCGGCCTCACCGCAGACACCGGCGGGCTTGCCGGTGTCCTTCGCGGCCTGGCCGATGACCTTCAGCAGGCGCAGCAGCCCGGGCTGCCACGGGTCGTTGAGTTTGGCGACCGCGCCGAGCTGGCGATCCGCGGCGAAGGTGTACTGCGCGAGATCGTTGGTGCCGACGGAGACGAAGTCGACCGCGTCGAGGATCTCGCGGGCGGTCAGCGCGGCGGCCGGGATCTCGATCATCACACCCACGCGGGCGATCCCGGCGGCGCGGGCGCGCTCGGCGAACCAGGCGGCCTCGGCGGCGGTGGCGACCATCGGGGCCATCACCGAAACCTCGGCTCCGGAGTCCTGCGCGGCACCCGCGATGGCCTCGAGCTGGCGGTCGAGGATCTCGGGCCGGTCGAAAGCGACGCGAAGCCCGCGCACGCCGAGCGCCGGGTTCGGCTCGACCTCGGGCTCCAGGAACGCGAGAGGTTTGTCGGCGCCCGCGTCGAGCGTGCGGACGATGACCGGCTTGCCGCGGAAGGGCGTCAGCACGGCGGTGTAGGCCTTGCGCTGCTCTTCGACGCTCGGCTCGGCGGACGCGTCGAGGTAGCAGAACTCGGTGCGGAAGAGGCCGACGCCTTCCGCGCCCGCCTCTGCCGCGGCCTGGGCGTCGGTGGCGGAACCGACGTTGCCGAGCACCTTCACCCGGTGGCCGTCGGACGTCGCGCCGGTGCCGTCCCACTCGATCGCGCCGGTCTTGGCGGCCGTGACGACCTCGGCGTTCGGGTCCGCGACCTCGACGACGCCGGTGTCGCCGTCCACCGCAAGCGCTTGCGCGTCGAGCGCGAGGACGCCGCGGACCGCGACGACGGCGGGAATGCCGAGCGCACGGGCGAGGATCGCGGTGTGGCTGGTGGGGCCGCCCTCTTCGGTGACGAGCGCGAGCACCTTGTCCGGGTCGAGGCCCGCGGTGTCGGCGGGCGCGAGGTCGCGGGCGACGAGCACGCTCGGCGAATCCAGGTCGGGAACGCCGGGCGGCGCGATGCCGAGCAGTTCGGCGATCAGCCTGTCTCGCACGTCGAGGACGTCGCGGGCGCGCTCGGCCATGTAGCCGCCCGCGGCCGCGAGCGCGTCGGCGAACTTGCCCGCCGCCTGATGCACCGCACGCGGCGCAGGCAGGTTTTTATCCTTGACCAGCTGCTCCGCCGAGGAGACGAGTGCCGGGTCGGCCGCCATCGCCGCGGTGGTGATGAGGATCGTCGCGGCCTCACCCGTCGCCGTCTCGGCGAGCTTTTCGAGCCTGCCCGCCACGATCTGCGCGGCCGGGGCGATCCGGGCGGCCTCGGCGGCGGGATCGGCCGGTGCCGGCGTGCTCGCGGGTTCGCCGAGCGGCTCGGCGACCCGGACGACAGGACCGCTCGCGCGGCCGGGACTGACGGCGACCCCGGACAGTGACTCAGACTGCATGGTCTAGACCATATCTCATAGGCGGCGTGACCTCACTCATAGCCATCAGCAGAACACAGAAGCAGACATCATTCCAGTTCGGACGCCGTCGGATACGAGGGCTGCGCGCCCTGGCGGGTCACGGTGATCGCCGCCACCTTCACCGCCTTGCGCGCGGCGTCGGCCAGCTCGTCGCCCTTCGCGAGCGAGGTGGCGAGCGCCCCGGCGAACGCGTCACCGGCGCCCGTCGTGTCGACGGCCTCGACCTTCGGCGACGGCACCTCCGTCACCCCGTCCGCGGTCACCACCGCCGCCCCCTTCGCACCGAGCGTCACGACAGCGGCCTTCGGACCGAGGTCGAGCAGCTTGGGGAAGTCCGCCTCGCCACCGAGCAGGAAGGCCGCCTCGTGCTCGTTGACCAACAGCACGTCGAGCCCCTGAAGCGTCTTCGCGGAAAGCTCGGCCGCCGGGGACAGGTTCAACAAGGTCTTCACACCGCTTTCGACGGCCTTCGCGACGGCGTGCTCGACGGTTTCGAGCGGGATCTCCAGCGACAACACCACGACCTCGGCGCCGTCGAGGTCGACGTTCTCGGGCCGCAGGGCCGAATTGGCGCCAGGCGAAACGAGGATCGAGTTCTCGCCGTCGGGCGTGACCGTGATGTAGGCGATCCCCGTCGGACGCTCGCTCGTGCGCAGCGATTCCGTGTTCACTCCGGACTCGGCAAGCGACCGCTTGAGCAGTTCGCCGTACGGGTCGTCGCCGACCGCCCCGAGCAACGCGACGTCGGCGCCGAGCCTGGCCGCGGCGACCGCGGTGTTGGCGCCTTTGCCACCCGGCGACAAGACCGTGTCGCCACCCAGTACGGTTTCGCCACCACCTGGCCGCCGGTCGACCGGGACGACGAGATCGGCATTGGCGGACCCGATGACCAGCACCTGAGAAGTCATGGAGGAAACGATGCCATGACCAGCAGTTGTCCGGTCATGACCCTTCTCCGGGCGAAGATGTGAAGAACTTTGTAACTTTCTCGGCGCGTAGTGCGACAATCAGGCGAGCAGCGGAACGCCGTCACTCTTTCGGGGGATAACCTTCCCCCGGGCGTCACTTCGGCGATCACGCCCGCTCTTGAGATGCGTTGCCGCTTTCCAGCGGTGACGTTGCCCCGATCCCGGCCGGTGCCGGGAAGAGGGCATCGGGTCGCCGGCGTCGATCACGTAGCCCCCCGAGTGATCGGCGCCGGCGGCGCCCCGGCTTCGGCGGCGCCGAAGCTTTCAGACCATGAAGACAGTGAGGCGATGACCCCGGGGAACTGGTCTGCACTTCCCGGCCCGGAGTGGTACCGGCCAGAAGAAGCGGCCGACGCGGTCGCAATCTTGGAAACACCCGCATCGAAGGACAGTTCTGCCGCCTTGGCGGTCGGCCGCTTGGCCGGCGCAGTGAGCAACGATCACGCCGGAACGCTATATCCGGCCGCTGTCCCCGCCGTGACAGTCCTGCTGCGAGTCGCCCGGGATCGACCGGGAAAGCCGCGCGCCGAGGCTTTGACGGTGTTGCTGGACTGGTGGGGTTGTTTCGCGCCTGAACCCGGATATGCGAGCTACCGGGATGAAGACGACCAGCCGACGGACTTGGTCGAGGCGATCGAGCGCAGGATCCGGGCCGCAGCGGATGGGTTGCGGACCATCGCCGACGACCGGTCGGACAGCGGTCCAGCCAGGAAAATGGCCGAGGAGCTGTTATCCATGCTGGCCGCGAGCAGCTGGCTGGATTCGCTGGGCTAGCCGCTTTCCGCTCGAAAATCGACGCTCTCGGCCTTCCGCATATTCCTCTCACGTCCTACCGGCGTTTGGCCCGACGGAATCGATCGACGAGTCCGAACAGGCCGAAGCCCCAACGCCGGATCTCGCGCCGAGGCCATCGGGTGAGACCGGGACAATGCTGCTCGATCAGGTCCGAGAACGTCGTGGCCGCCACCCGAGGCACGCCGGGTGACAACTCGTATCCGAAGCTTGTCCCCACTCCTCGGAAATACGTCCGGATCCAGCCATGAAGACCATCCCGCTTCGAAGGAACTGGAACGAGCAGGACCGAAACGACATTCCGGAACCGCATAGCACGAGGCTGATCGAAGACGATCCGCTCCAGGGTCGACCAGGCCAACAAAGTCCCCCGGCCATCGCTGGTCTCTACCGTCAGCCCGTCAGGCTCCACGAGGAACGTCGCCTCCTTCAGCGGCTCCTTCCTACTGAGGCTGTAGAACACAATCGTCGCACCGACCGCGAAGATCGTTCCTGCGATCAGATAGGCCGGGTCCCAAAAGCCGCTGACTCGCACCTCGAAGACCAACCAACCGATGAAGATCCCCAGCGCTGCCAATAGTAGTCCCAAGATGGCGCCGACCTTCGCCCAGCTCGGGTTGCTCTCATGTGCCTCATGATGTCTGACCGGCAGATCCACCGAAGTCGTCGCCGCTTCCGCAGCGCTCTCGTCAGATTCTTCCTTCTTGAACTCTGAATAGACAGCACCGGCTACAACCACCGCGATGAACATGAAGATGAAAAGATAGGCGCCGAAAACATAGTCCAAAAACCAGTACGGATGAGCGACGTTACGTTTCCATTTCCCGTCGTCGTCCATGACGGCGACCGGTTTCCCTTGATCGCCCGGCGTTAATTCCCCTTCGAACTCCATGCCGGTCCGCGTTCCGGTGTCGGTGGCGACGTCCGCCGTGCAAACCCAGTAGTACCCGACACCGCCAAGGCCGATCGGGCCACGAGCAACACAGGAGGTCACCGAAGCCGTGCCGTCCTTGCCCTCGTTCGACCAGCTTGTCAGGCTTACCGGTGCCGCGGCCAGCCGGTGGATCGTGAGAGCCGGGAGCAGCGCCAGCCCCAAGGCCAGAATGAGGACGGCGAGTGAGGCGGACAGTCCCTTCGCGAACGAATTCAAAGCCGCCTCACCAGCAATCGTTGAACGGTGTTGCCACTACAGCGACCCCGAGATCCTCTGGCCACCCTGCTGCCCGAAGATGGGCTTGTCCTCTTGCCGCACTCCGGATGGCGCAGGAGCAGCACCACTGCCGACCACCCCGGATTTCCTCGGGTCGATCGTGGTCTTCTCCTCATCTTCTTTTTCGTCGTCCGCACTTTCACTGTTCTCGGTCGACGCGCCATAATCCAGCGCACCCTTGACCACTTCTTTGACAGCTGCTTTACCGACGCCGCCCAACGTGTCCAGGCCGGCTTGCATCGCAACGCCACCGACGTGGCTGACGACGTCAGCCACGTACTTGCCGCCATCTTTGGCCCACTTCTTCACCAAGTCGACGAATACGACGTCCAGTTTCTTCAGCAGTGCGATGGCGTTGGCGAACGCTCGTTGAAGCTTTTGAACCCACGTAAGGGATTCTCCCGCCTTCTTGATGGCGAAAGGAACTCCCTCAGCCGCCAGGGCAGCGGGGTATCCAGGTGGGGGATAGCGCATAAGAATGAATATGATCTTCGCCAAGGTGTCCGTGATGAGGTCACGGATCACCGTCCGAACGACATCGAGGATGATCTTGCAGACCTCGACGACGGCGCCGGCATCACGTGCGGCGTCGGACAGTGCTCGGTACGAATGCAATTGTTCCTGAACGTATTCGAGGTAGCGGTCGGCCACCGCACCGGTCCAGCCAACGGTGTTCTTCCGAACCTCGGCTGTCAGCTGTTCAGCCGTCTCCTGGACCTTCTTGCTGATGGCCGTCCACTTCTGGGCCTCGAGATCGAGCGCGTCCTGATTGCCGGTGAGCCAGTCGAGAGGCTCCTTCAGGAAGTCGACGTGCTCGATGACCCACCCCAGGCCCCAACTCAAGAGAGTTTCGAGCGGATTTCCACCACTGGTGATCATCGACGCGGCGTCGAATCCGGCCGAACCCAAACTCAGCAGGCCTTCGGTCCAGTCACCTTGAGCCAGCTTTTCGATGCCGCCATAGGTATCCTGAATCGCACCCGCGCCTTCGAGGAAGCTATCGACGGGCCTCTTCTCGGAATCTGTCTCCTCCTTGGCGGCATGGAGGATGCTGTTCTCTCCGTCAGCCATGCCGCACCTGACCCGAGCGGTTGATCAGCTCTGTCGCCGACTCCTCGTCGACCCGACGCGCCTGAGCCCATTTTCGCACTGTCGTGACGTGATGCTCGCCCGCATCGACAGCGCTCTTAAGCGCTTCTGCCGCCTTGTCAGCGGTGCTGCTGCACCAGACGTCGAGAGCTACGAGTTGCCCGATCAAACCGAAATCTCCAGCCTGGATCCGACTTTGCTGATCGGCCGCCAGCGCCGATTGAATGGTTTCCAGCGTTGTCGCGACCTGCTTGGCGTGCTCGTCGATCTGGTCCGGATTTACATTGAAGCCCTGGTCGCCTTGTGGTTGCCCCATGTTTTCCCTCCCTCAAGAACCCGCTCAGCGCAGGAAGTCTCCGCCGGTGAAGTAGTCGTCCTCGTGGTCCGTCTGCTGCCTGCGCGCGGCACGCGGCGGTGCGGGCGGAGACGGAGGGGCGGGCGGCTTCGGAGCGGGAGGCGGAGGCGGAGCGTCGAGTTCGTCTTCGGCGACGAAGCGGTCGTCCTCGTCCATCTCCTGGTGACCGCCCTCGACGAAGCCCGTCGGTTCGGGTTCCGGGTATTCGTTGTGCAGCTGGTTGACCAGCTCGTTCATGGTCTCGGTGCCCGCGATGGACGGCACGCCGGTCTGCATCGCGCCGGCGAGTTTGCTCTGTGCGCTCTGGACGACGCGGAGGATCTCCTGCGCGAGCGCGGGGTTGTCCCGCACGGACGGGCCGATCTCCAGGCCGACGAGGTTCCCCGCGTGGTTGACCTTGACCGAGATCTGGCCGTCCTTGCTGCGTTCGGACACCGAGACGCTTTCGATCTCGGTGCGCATCTGATTCGCCTTTCGCTGGGCGTCGGCCAGTTTGGCCTCGTAATCAGCGAAGAGCTGCTCAGGGTTCGACACGCGAACCTCCCCTGTTCACGTCGTAGCCGTTCGGCGACCGAGTGTGGCATACCCGTCTGACATCGGGGAACGTTTGGCGGACATCCGCACCCCGGTCGTGTGGATCACCACAGCGACCTCCGGTTTTCCCTACCGGATCCGACGGCTTACCCCATGTTCTCGCAGGTCAGTGGCTCCTAGCCTAGTGGGCATGACGATTTCGGACTGGAAACGCGCGGTCTACGCGCTTCTCGTGCTGCCGGGCTACGTCGGTGGCGCGAAGGTCCAGCACGGACTCGCGCGGCACTGGCTCGGGTGGGAGGGCGGGTCCCGGCCGCGGTTCGTGGCGGCCTTCGGTCCGAGCGCGATTGCGTTCCTGCTCGCGTTGCTGCTCTTCTATCTCGTCGGGCGCATCGCGACCTACGGGCTCTTCTGGACCGGGAGCGATCCCGAGGGCACGTGGGGCGGGCCGACGCTGGCGGGCGCGTGGATCGTGCACTTCCTCATCGCCGCCGGGATGGCGATTCCGATCTTCCTGGCGCTCCGGCCACTCACGAGGATTCAGGCCCGCCTTCTGGGGTAATCCCCGTACTGACCACCTAGAATGCCCGGATGACCAACCCCAGCCGCAGGGGCCGCGAGCGGGCGGCGACCGATCAGGACATCCGCCGGACGGCGCGGGCGCTCCTGGTCGAGCAGGGCCCGGAGGCCGTGACCCTGCGGGCGATCGCGCGCGAGCTCGGCATCACGGCGCCGGCGCTGTACCGCTACTACGGTTCCCGTGACGATCTGGTCGAGCATCTTCGCGCGGACGTCGTCGCGGATCTGGCGGCCGGGCTCGCCGAGGACATCGCGCAGCTGCCGGACGAGGGCGCGCTGCAGCTTTTCGCCATCTGCAAGGGATTCCGGCGGTGGGCGCTCACGCACACCAAGGAGTTCACGCTGGTCTTCGCGTCGCCTTCGGGCGACGACACGTTGAGCAGGCTGGACGAGCCGTTCGGGCGGATCTTCCTCGCGGCGGCGGGGCGGGTGCTCGCGATGCACGACCTGGTGACACCGTCGAACGACGTGGTCCCGGTCGAGCTGCGCGACGATCTCACGTCCTTCCAAGAGGAACTGCTCGCCGTGCTGAAGGAGTCCGGGGCGACGTTCCCGCTCGAAAAGCTCGACCTCGGCGTGACGTACCTGATGATCCAGTTCTGGGCCCGGCTCTACGGGCACGTCACGCTCGAGGTCTTCGGCAACTATCCGATCCCGTTCTCGAAACCGGACGTCCTCTTCGACGCGATGCTGGCCGATCTCGCGCGCGAGATCGGCCTGTCCACCGACTAGGCCGCGTGCCCGCCGTCGACCGAAACGGTCGCCGCGGTCACGTACTTGCTTTCCGGCCGCGCCAGGAACGACACGGTGGCGGCGACCTCCGACGGCGAACCGTAGCGGTCGAACACCGTCATGCTCCGCTGGTCGGCGGCGTACGGGCCGTCGGCCGGGTTCATGTCGGTGTCGGTCGGGCCGGGGTGGACGATGTTCACGGTGATGCCGCGCGGCCCCAGTTCCCTGGCCAGCCCCTTGGTCATGCCCAGCAGGGCGGTCTTGCTCACCGCGTACAGCGACATCCCGGGGCCGGGCACGCGGTCCGAGACGCAGCTGCCGATGGTGATCACGCGCCCGCCCTCGCCGAGGTGCTTGGCCGCGGCCTGGGTGGCCACGTAGACACCGCGGACGTTGATCGCGAGCACGCGGTCGATGTCCTCCAGACTCGTCTGGTCGAGCGGGCCGACGAAGCCGACGCCACCGTTGTTGACGAGCACGTCGAGCCTGCCGAATTCGGCGACCGCCGTGTCGACCGCGGAAACCACGGCCGCGGCGTCGGCGCTGTCGGCCTGGATCGCCAGCGCGCGGCGGCCGAGCGCCTTGATCCGGTCCACGACGCCGGCCGCGAGTTCGGCGTTGCTCTGGTAGGTGAGCGCCACGTCGGCGCCGTCCTCGGCGAGCCGGATCGCCGTGGCGGCACCGATCCCGCGGCTGCCGCCGGTCACCAAAGCCACCTTGCCGTCGAGGGTCATGGGGTGTTCTCCGTTCGATTTCGTTGTCCTTGAACAACTCCATCGAATCGCCTCATGACCCTCGACGCTGGCGGCTATCGGCCACGGCGCTACAGCACGATGTTGACCAACCGTCCGGGCACGACGATCACCTTGCGCGGCGTGCCGTCGCCGACCAGCGCGGCGACCTTCTCGTCGGCCAGCGCGGCCGCCTGCACGGCGTCCTTGCCCGCGTCAGCGGGCACGGTGACGCGCGAGCGCACCTTGCCGTTGACCTGGATCGGGTACTCCACGGAGTCCTCGACCAGGTACTTCTCGTCGACGACCGGGAACGGCCCGTGCACCAGGGAATCCGCGTGACCCAGGCGCTTCCACAGCTCCTCGGCCAGGTGCGGGGCCAGCGGCGCCAGCATCAGCACCAGCGGCTCCACCAGTTCCCGCGGCGTGGCCTCGGCCGAACCGTAGGTCTTGGTGACGTAGTTGTTCAGCTCGATCAGCTTCGCGCCGGCCGTGTTGAACCGCATCTCCGCGTAGTCCTCGCGAACCCCGGCGACCGTCTTGTGCAGCTGCTTGCGATCCTCGTCCGTGGCGTCCACAGTGGACACTCGCAGGTCGCCGGTCTCCTCGTTGACGACCAGGCGCCACAGCCGCTGCAGGAACCGCTGCGCGCCGACGACGTCCTTGGTCGCCCAAGGCCGCGAGACGTCCAGCGGGCCCATCGACATCTCGTAGAAGCGGAAGGTGTCGGCGCCGTAGTCGGTGGACATCTGGTCAGGCGTCACGACATTCTTCAGGCTCTTGCCCATCTTGCCGTATTCCTGCTTGACCTCTTCGTCGCCGAAGAAGAACTTGCCGTCCCGCTCCTCGACCTGGTCGGCCTGGACGTAGACGCCGCGTGCGTCCGTGTAGGCGTAGGCCTGGACGTAGCCCTGGTTGAACAGTTTCCGGTACGGCTCCCTGGACGACACGTGGCCCAGGTCGAACAGCACCTTGTGCCAGAACCGCGAGTACAGCAGGTGCAGCACCGCGTGCTCGACACCGCCGACGTACAGGTCCGTGCCGCCGGGGTCGTCGACGCCGTGTTCGGCGGGACGCGGGCCGACCCAGTAGGACTCGTTCTCCGGCGCGACGAACACGTCCGGGTTGGTCGGGTCCAGGTACCGCAGCTGATACCAGCAGGAACCCGCCCAGTTCGGCATGGTGTTGATGTCGCGGCGGTAGGTCTTCTTGCCCTGACCCAGATCCAGCTCGACCTCGACCCAGTCGGTCGCGCGCGCCAGCGGCGAGGACGGCGTGCTGTCGCGGTCCTCCGGGTCGAAGGTCACCGGCGAGTAGTCGGCGACCTCGGGCAGCTCGACCGGCAGCATGCTGTCCGGCAGCGGGTGGACCTGGCCGTCCTCGTCGTAGACCACCGGGAACGGCTCGCCCCAGTAGCGCTGGCGCGAGAACAGCCAGTCGCGCAGCTTGTACTGGACGGTGCCGCGACCGTGGCCGTGCTCCTCCAGCCAGCCGATCATCGTCTTCTTGGCCTCGTCGACGCCCATGCCGTCCAGGCTGAGTCCATTTTCTTGCCGAGAATTGATCGCGGGCCCGTCGCCGGTGAACGCCTTGCCGTCGAAGCCTTCCGTCGGCTGGACGGTGCGGATGATCTCCAGGCCGAACTTCTCGGCGAACTCCCAGTCGCGGGTGTCCTGGCCGGGGACAGCCATGATCGCGCCGGTGCCGTAGCCCATCAGGACGTAGTCGGCGACGAAGACCGGGATCTCCTTGCCGTCGGCCGGGTTCACCGCGTAGGAGCCGGTGAAGACGCCGGTCTTCTCCTTGTTCTCCTGACGGTCCAATTCGGACTTCCGCGCCGCCGCCGCACGGTAGGCGGCGATCGCTTCGGCGGGCGTCGCCGCGTCACCGGTCCAGCGGGCGTCGACGCCTTCCGGCCAGGTGGCGGCGGTCAGTTCGTCGACCAGCGGGTGCTCGGGCGCGACCACCAGGTATGTGGCGCCGAACAGGGTGTCGGGACGGGTGGTGAAGACCTCGATCTTCTGCTCGCCGACCTCGAACGACACGCGCGCGCCGTGCGAGCGGCCGATCCAGTTGCGCTGCATGGACTTGACCTTCTCGGGCCAGTCCAGCAGGTCCAGGTCGTCGACCAGGCGGTCGGCGTAGGCGGTGATCCGCATCATCCACTGACGCAGGTTGCGGCGGAAGACCGGGAAGTTGCCGCGCTCACTGCGGCCGTCGGAGGTGACCTCTTCGTTCGACAGCACCGTGCCCAGGCCGGGGCACCAGTTCACCGGCGCTTCGGACAGGTAGACCAGGCGATGTGAGTCGATGATCTTCAGCTGCTCGGCGCGGGTCAGTTCGCACCAGTTGCGACCGTCGGGCGTACGCCGCTTGTCCTGCGCGTACTCGGTCTCCAGGTCGACGATCGGCCGGGCCTTGCCCGCCTTCTCGTCGTACCAGGAGTTGTAGATCTGCAGGAAGATCCACTGGGTCCACTTGTAGTAGTCCGGATCGATCGTCGAAATCCGGCGACGCTCGTCGTGACCCAGGCCCAGGCGCCGGATCTGGCGCAGGTAGGTCTCCATGTTCTCTTCGGTCGTCTTGCGCGGGTGCTGCCCCGTCTGCACCGCGTACTGCTCGGCGGGCAGGCCGAAGGCGTCGAAGCCCATCGTGTGCAGCACGTTGCGGCCGATCATGCGGTGGTACCGCGCGAAGACGTCGGTCGCGATGAAACCCAGCGGGTGCCCGACGTGCAGGCCGGCGCCCGACGGGTACGGGAACATGTCCTGGACGAACAGCTTGTCCGACGGGACCTCCCCGCTCTCGTCCGCGAGCGGGCCCACCGGGTTCGGCGCGTGGTAAGTGCCGTGGTCGGACCAGTAGTCCTGCCAGCGCTGCTCGATCTGGCCCGCCAGCTCCGCCGTGTAGCGGTGCTGAGGTGCCGCGTCGGCGCCTTCGCTCGCCTGGTTCATCGCCGAAATCCTCCGTGCTCATCCACGTCAAGCCACTCCAGAAACAACTCGACCCCTCAGCCCGGAGGGCATGAGGGGTCGCCGCGCTGGTCCCGGCCGTGGGGCCGAGTTCAGCGCGGCAGGCTAAGGAGCAGCCGAGCCGTGTCCATATGGCCAGTTTAACGCGCTGGTCAAAGCCGTTCCGAGGGGACCGCCAGAGCGATGAACTGGGTCACTTGAGTCGCGGAGAAGTTGTTGTCGCTGACCAGCACCAGGCTGCGCTCGCCGTTCGGCAGGCGCGGCCCCCAGGTCATCCCCTCGACGTTGTCCACAGTGGACAACGTGAAGTCCGCGAGGTCCGCGAGCAGGCGCTTCTTGACCGGCTTGACCTTCTTCGCGTCGGCCAGCGAGGGCGTTTTCAGGATGTTCGTGGCGCCCTTGGTGTCGATCTCGTAGATGCGGACCTTGTTGCCGACGCCGGTGACGAACGAACGCTCCATCACCAGGTAGCGCGTCGGATCGGCCTGGTCGACGGCCAGCAGCGACGAGATGCCGGTGGTCGCGAAGGCGCCGGGCGGGTTCGGCGACGCGAAGACCTTCTCCTGCGGGTACGCGTACTGCGCGAGGACCGGCCCGAACCGCGACTGGAGCGTGATGCGCGACAGGGCGCCCGACGTGGTGTTCGCCTCCGGACCGTCCTGCAGCAACGGCCCCTCGGCCGAGCTGGCGACCAGCGAACCGAAGCCCGCGTACGTGAGGCCTTCGAGGGCGAGGTTCTGCCGCGGCCCCGTCGTCTCGGTCATCTTCTCGTTGGCGGGAATCGGCAGGTCACGGACGTAAGAGCCGTCGCGCTCCGCCTCGCGGATGGACGGGTCGATCCGGGCCGCCGCCGACCGCTCGCCCTCCTGGGACCAGACGTACCGGCCGGTCCAGGGGTCGACACGCAGCTCTTCGGGGTCGATGGTCTGCATGTTCGGCGGCTGCGCCGGGTCGTTCTTCGCGAGCGGCGGGTACGGCGTGCCGTCGGGACGCAGGAGCGGCTTGGTGCCGGTGAAGGTGACCGGGCCGAGTCCCTTGGCGTCGAGGGAGAACTTCGCCGTGTAGAACCGCGCCGGGTTGATCGCGGACCGGTCGTCGCAGATCAGCGCGTATTCGCCGGTGCGGGGGTCGAAATCGATGCTGGACAGGCCGCCGACGACAGTGCCCTCGTAGGGCAGGGCGTTCGGGACGATCTGTTCCCCGATCAGGCGAAGCGGACGGTGACCCGCTTCGGCGGCGGGTGCCGCCATCAGGGTGAGGGGGACGGCCCCGATCAGGGCGGTAACGAGAACTCGGCGTGACATGGCCTGTAGCACAGTCGATCAGGGTATCCGGCAGGTTGCCGGAACGTCACGCTTATCCTCGTGGAGTGTTCGTCATAGCGCTGGTCCCGATCGTGCTGGGTGTCCTCGTCGGCTGGGGTGGGTTCCTCGGCCTGCGCGAGAAGCTGCCGCGTGACCGCGGCGCCGGCGTGCGCACCGCCGCCACGATGCGCAGCGAGGACGCCTTCCGGCTCGGCAACAAGGTCGCCGGGGTCCCGACGCTGGCGGGCGGCGTGATCGCCGTGCTCGCGGGGATCGCCGCGCTGGTCATGCCGACGACGTTCGGGCTGCTGCTCGCCTCGTTCGTGGGCGTGCTCGGGATGATCGCGCTGGTCGCGGCCGGGGGAGTGCTCGGCAACCGCGCGGCCGCGACGGTGCCGGAACCCGAGCCCGAGCGGCCCGCCGGATGCAGTGGCTGCGCCTGCGGCACCTGCGGCGTCTTCAAGAAGGCCGACACCGCCACCGCCTAGCCGATCAGAAGTCGCGTCCCGACTGCCCGGATTGTCGGAGCGGTCTGGTAGATCATGCGCCATGTTCCGCGACTTCAACTTCAAGCTGCTGGTCATCGACAAGCTCATGTACCAGGACAAGCTCATCCAGCCCCGTTTCCAGATCGCCGAAGTTCTCCACGCCAAGGGCGCCACCGGCGACCTGTGGGAGTACCTGGACGAACAGGACCTGCTGTACACCGTCCTCGATGAAGCCCGCCAGTACTTCACCGATTTGGAGTTCACTCCCGACCAGCTGGCCGCCGTGGACGAACTGATCACGGACGGCGGCCTGGACATCTATCACCAGTGCTCGCCGTTCTGGGACGGCGAGGACGACCTCTTCGACATCACCTCACTGGACGACCTCGCCCTGCTGCCCAACCTCCGCGTGATCCACGACATCGCCGGGTCCATCATGGCCGTCCCCGGCGCCGAGGACACTCTCAAGGCCCGCGGAATCGCCGTGGAATGAGCCCTTTTCATCGTGGTTGACAGCGGGTCTCGGTGGCCTGGCGCAGGCGACAACGCAGGCCCGCACCAGGACACCGCCTAGTTGCGCTGGAGGTCTCCCGGATGCGTGGCCAGCAGCGCCAGCGGGATGCCCTGACGACGCAGCACCTGACCCCAGAGGTCGTGGTGCGGCGAAGCGAGGACGTCGCTGGGCAGCGCCGGGACGATCACCCAGTCGTCGCGTTCGATCTCGTTCGCCAGCTGGCCGGAGTCCCAGCCCGCGTAGCCGGCGAAGACCCGCACACCTCGGACCTTCGGCACCAGGATCTCGGGATCGGTGTCGAGATCGACCAGCGCGACCGGGCCCCGGACGGCGATCACGCCGGGCACGCTCGACGCCGTCTCGCCGGTCCGCAGCGCGGCCAGGCACAGCGCGGTCTTCTTCTCGACCGGACCGCCGACGAACACCGACTGCGGTTCGGCGACGTGCCCGCCCCAATTGGGGAGCACGTCGTACACCGGGACGTCACTCGGCCGGTTGAGCACGACGCCGAGCGTTCCCTCGTCCCGGTGATCGATGACGAACACGACGGTTCGCCGGAAATTGGGATCGAACATCGTGGGGGCGGCGACCAGGAGCGTTCCCGGTTCGACCTCGGCGTCCGCTGGCACGTCCGCCATGATCCCACTTCGAGCGAAGACAAATCGTCCGGCTCTGGGAACAACAGCATCACGAGCACCGTTGGACACAACGGTCGGTGCGCTTTCCGTGTCCCCCGGGCTCACTGAAGAACCGCCTTTGTGGAATACCGTCCGGCTGGAGCCACACTGCGCATAGCCGCCGAGAGGCGACCTCAAAGCGCATCGACCACCTTCTCTAAGCTGCGGATCCGTGACGATCAGCGCCCCGGCGCCTTCTCGAACCTTCGTTCGCGACCGTGACTTCCGCCGTCTCCTGTTCACGCGGTTCTCCGCGCACTGGGGCAACGGCATGTACCAGGCCGGACTGGCCGGAGCCGTCCTCTTCAACCCCGAACGCGCCGCCGACGCGCTCGCCATGGCGGGCGGGTTCGCGGCGTTGCTGCTGCCCTATTCGCTCGTCGGACCGTTCGCGGGTGCGCTGCTCGACCGCTGGGACCGCCGGAAGGTCCTGATCTTCGCGAGCCTTCTGCGGTCCTTCACCATCCTCGCGACGGCCGTCGCCGTGGGCACGGGAGCGGCCGGGATCGGGCTGTTCTCCCTGGCTCTGGCGTCCGAAGGCATCTCGCGGTTCATCGGCTCAGGGCTGTCCGCGTCGCTTCCGCACGTCGTCGAAGAGAAATCCGTGGTCGCCGCGAACGCCTTCGCCGCGACCTGGGGTTCGGTGCTCGCCGTCGTCGGTGGCGGCTGCGCGATCGGCCTCCGGGCACTGACCGGCGCCGACGACGCCGGTTCCGCGTGGGTCACCGCCGTCGCCGCGCTGGGCGGGATCGGCGCCGCAGTCCTGGCCTCGGGGTTCGCGCGCGGGCTGCTCGGGCCGTCGACCGTCGACGAGCCGTCGAACCCGGCACTCGCCGTCGCGCGCGGCCTGGCGGACGGCGCGAAGGCGGCCTGGCGGACGCCCAGCGTGACGGCCGGGTTCGTCGCGCTGTTCGCCCATCGCGCGTCGTACGGCATCTCGCTGCTGGTGACCGTGCTGCTGATGCGCAACCACTTCACCGACGCGGGCGTCTTCCGCGCGGGCATGGCGGGGCTGGGGCAGATGGCGGCGTTCGCCGGCGCGGGGATCCTGGTCGCCGGGCTGCTGACCGCCCGGCTGCTCCGGCGGCTGGGCAGGGTCCGGCTGGTGGTGGGCGCGCTGGTGCTCGCGGCGATCGCGCAGCTCGCGCTCGGCCTGCCGATGGTGGTCCCGGCCGCGTTGCTCGCGGCGTTCCTGGTGACCGGCGCCGGGCAGGTGCTGAAACTCTGCGTCGATTCCTCGGTCCAGCTCGACGTCGCCGACGAAGCGCGAGGGCGGGTCTTCGCGCTCTACGACACGCTCTTCAACGTCACCCAGGTCGCCGCCGTCTCGCTGGCCGCGACGGTGATCCCGGACGACGGCCGGTCGCCGGGACTCCTGATCACGGCGGCCGTCCTCTACCTGGTGGGCGCCGCCGGATACCTGCTCGCGGTGCGAAAAAGGAGAACGGCTGATAAGGCTCCGCCCTTGGCATTAGGGTGACGCTTACCGACACCGGGTGGCGTATGCCCGGGATCAAGCACTAGCGGGGGCTCAAGTGACGACGGCCGGCGACGACAGCGCACGCCTCGAAGCGCGCAATGCCGCCATGAAGGACCAGGTCGACACGCTGCTCGAACAGTTCGAGCGCCAGACGGCCCAGCTCCGGGACGCGCAGGAAGCCGCTTCGCAGACGTCGGCGACGGTGGTTTCGCGGGACGGCCTCGTCCGCGCCACCATCGACGCGACCGGCACGCTCGCCAAGCTCGAGATCCAGCCGAACGCCTTCGAGCGCACCACTCCCGCGCAGCTGGCCAACACCGTGCTGACGTTGGTCCGTCAGGGATCGCTGCAGGTCAAGCAGCAGGTCGCCGAGCTGATGGCGCCGATCACCGAAGGACTGCCGGACCTGTCGGACCTCATCGAAGGCGCGCCTTCACTCCAGGGGCTGATGCCGGCGATCCCCGACTTCCTCGCGGCTGAAGAGGAAGAGGCACCGTCGAAGTCCGACGAGGACTTCGACGCCCCGCTGATGATCAAGGACGAAACCCCGCCGCCGCCTCCTCCGCCGCCTGCCCCGCCGACGCCGAAACCGGTGCCGAAGCGTGTGCGTCAGCAGGACGACGATGAGGAAGAGCCGCCTTCGAGCTGGCTGACCAGGGGAGTCTGATGCCGAACGGTGGGGGCGGAGCCGGATTCACCGCGGATCCGGATGCGGTGAAGTCGGCCGCGGCCAAACTGGGGATCGCCGCGGACCAGCTGGACGAGGCGGGCAAGGAACTGGTGGCCGCGATGAACTCGCTCGGCCAGTGCTGGGGCAACGACGACGCGGGCAAGGAGTTCGCGAAGGACTACGAGCCCGGCGCGCAGGGCTCGTCCGAAGGGTTCGCGAACATCGTCGAGGCGCTGCGAGGCATGCAGCACAACGTCGAACGGTCGATGACCGCGTACACGAACGCCGAGGAAGAGATCAAGTCGACGCTGGACAAGAAGGTCTAGCGCCGTGGGTATGGAGATGCCCGACGCGGTCAAGTGGCTCTTGCCGATCGTCGTCGGGGAAAGCTGGCCCGAAGGCGACGAGGACAAGCTCCGCGAACTGCGCGACGCCTGGCACAACGCTTCGAAGGCGATTCAGCCGATCGCCGACACCGCGACCAAGGGCGCCACCGAGGTCCTCGGCGGCTGGAGCGGCGAGGGCGCGGAGAAGTTCGCCGAGGCCTGGAAGAAGTTCGTCGAGGGCGACGAGGCGTACTTCAAGTCGCTGGCCGATTCCTCGAAGGCGCTCGGCGACTCGTGCAACGCGACCGCGCTGGACGTCGAGTACACGAAGTACATGATCATCATCTCGCTGGTGATCCTGGCCGCGCAGATCGTCGCGATGATCGCGGCCGCGGCGGTGACGTTCGGCGGGTCGACCGCCGGGATCGCCCCGGCGCAGATCGCCACCCGCATGACCGTCCAGATGATCTTCCGGCAGCTGATGCAGAAGCTCGCGCAGGAAGGCTTCAAGAAGGTCGCGAAGGAACTCCTGGAGAAACTTCTCAAGGAGGGCCTGAAGAAGATCGGCAAGGAGGTCCTGCAGAACACGGCGATGAACCTCGCCATGGACGCGGGCATCCAGGGCCTGCAGATGGCCAAGGGCGACCGCGAGAGCTGGGACTTCAGCAAGACCAAGGATTCCGCGATCAGCGGCGCCGTCGACGGCGTGGTCGGCGCGGGCAGCAGCAGTATCGGCAAGGGCGCCACCAAGGGACTTTCCGACAGCGTCGGCGGCCAGATCGTCGACAGCGCGGCGCGGGGTGCCGTGCGCGGCGCGGCCGAAGGGGTCGCCAGCACGGTCGGGCAGGCCGCCGTCACGGGTGACCTGGACAAGCTTTCGGCCAAGGACGTCCTGATGGGCGCGTCCGGCGGCGCGGTCGGCGGTGGTGTCGACGGGGCGAAGAGCCAGATCGGCGACATCAAGGCCGCGAACACGCCCGGCGCTTCGGCGGGCGACGGCCCTTCCACGCCGGATGTGGACACCGGGGATGCGGGGACGCCTTCGCGTACTCCGGGCTCTTCGGATTCCGGTTCTTCGTCGGACTCTCGTTCTTCTTCGGACTCTCGTTCTTCTTCGGACTCTCGTTCTTCCGCGGATTCGGACTCCTCGTCGGATTCCGGTTCTTCTTCGCGGTCGGACTCTTCGTCGGACTCGGCGCCACGGTCCACTTCGGACAGTCAGGCGGCTTCGAGCCGCGGTTCGGACGGCGCCGCTGATCCGCAGCCGCGTTCCGAGAGCGGCCCGCAGCGAGCGGCGGACAGCGACCGGGTCAGCCAGTCCTCGACGCAGGCCCCCGAACGTCCGGCCGACGCCCCGGCGAACACCGGTGACGGTCAGCGTGCGCCGCAGACCCACCAGAACGCTCCGGCGGCCGCCGCGGACAACGGTTCCGGTCAGCAGCAGCAAAACGCGGCGGGTAATCAGCAGCAGGCACCCGCTGCCCAGTCGCAGACACCCGCGGCGACCCCGGCCCAGACACCGGCTTCGAGCCCTGCGGCGAGCCCGTCTCAGGGACCGGCGTCCAGTCCGGCGCCGGGCCCGTCGCACAGTCCTTCGCCGAGCCCCTCGCAGTCCAGCGCGATGCCGCCCGCCGCCGCTTCCACGGGTGCGCCGTCGAGCTCGGGCGGATATGGCATGGCGTCGAACTCGCCCGCCCCGTCGGGTGGCTACGGCATGGCTCCCGGCGGCAACCCGCCCGGCAACGGGCCCGCCCCCGGTGGTTTCCCGCCGGGCGGACACGATCCGTCCCGGCCGGTCCGGCCGAACGACGGCGTCCAGGCCGCGGGTTTCGCGGGCAACGGCGGACCGCAGCAGCCGCGTTTCGACCAGCCGCCGCCTCCGATGCCCTTCCAGGGCCAGCAGCCGATGCAGCCGCCGCCTCCGGGTGGTTTCGCGCCGCCTCCGCCGCCGCCTCCCGGTGGTGGTGGCCCCATGCCGCCGCGAGGACCGCAGGGGCAGCCCGGCCCGATGGGCCCGCGTCCTCCGCAGCAGCACCCCGGTCAGGGTGGATATCCGCAGGACCGCGGGCCGCGTCAGCGTCCTCAGCAGCCGCCGCAGCCTCCTGGCCCGCAGGGTCCGCCGCGGCCGCCTCAGGGTTATCAGGGCAGGCCTGGACCTGGCCCGAACGGTGGGGTCCCGCCGCGTCCGCAGACGCCTCCGCCCGGTCCGCCTCCGGGCAACCGTGGTCCGGCCGGCCATCCGCCGCCTCCGCCGCGGCCCCAGCATCCGGGCAACGGTCCGTTCCCCGGCAACCGCGGCCCCATGCCGCCACCCGGTCACTACCCCGGCAGGCCGGGGCATCCGGGGCAGCAGCCCGGCAGGCCGATGCCGCCCGGCGCCGAGCCGCCGCGGTTCGGCGGTCCGCAGCGTCCGCCGCAGGTTCCGGCGCCGCGTCCCGGCCACGACGGGAACACGGGCCCCCAGCAGCGTCCGCCGCAGCAACAGCCGGTGCGGCCGATGGAACACGCGCCGCCCCAGGACCGCGTCGGGAACGACCTGCCCAAGGACACCGAGCTCCCGAAGGACGTCGAGACTCCCAAGGACGCCGAAACCCCGAAGGACGTCACGCCCGGCGACAAGACCGCCGACGACCTCGCTTCCGCTGTCGACGAGCGGTACCTGACGGATCCGGACTTCCACACGGACGATCCCGCCGCCTACCGCGCGCTCGCCGAGACGCAGATCGACAAGCGCGGTTTCGACAAGGACACCGGGGAAGCGCGGAGCGAACAGGTCCGCCGCGAAGGTCTCGCCAAACGCGACGCCCACGAAGATCCGCGCGTCAAGCAGATGTCGGATCAGGGCGCCTACGCGGTGCACAGCTACACGCGCACCGACATGGCCGAGCGGATCACGCACGCCCAGCGGCACGGTGGCCCGGAGCTGGAAGCGCTCCGTCCGCACATCGAGGCGATCACCTCCGGCCTCAACGAGATGCCCGCCTACGAGGGTCTCGTCTCGCGGCGGGTGAACTTCGGCGGCAACGAAAGCGCGATCCGGGCCTTCCTCGAAGCGCACGCCAAGGGCCAGGTCATCGTCGACCCGCAGATGCTGAGCACATCGCGGGTCACCGCCGAACATCCGCACAGCAACTTCCCCGGCGAAGTCGAGATGCGCATCCAGTCGAAGACCGGGCGCCACATCGAAGACCTCGCTTCGAAGAAGGAAGAACGCGAAGTCCTGATGAAGTCGGCGACGCAGCTGCGCGTCACCGACGTCAAGATGGGGCCGGGGCATCCCGAGCACCCGCACTACAAGAAGCGTCTCGACGACGGTTCGCCCAACGACCTGCCGAAGTGGATCGTCGAATGCGAAGAGGTCGTCGCCGGTGACGACGGCCATCTGACCTCGGACCAGGTCCAGCAGAAGGTCGCCGAACGGCGCGACTACAACAACGCGGTGCAGGAGCGGCTGGCGCAGGAAGCGGCCGAGCAAGAGGCTCAGCTGCGCCGCGATCACCCGGAGCTGTTCCAGGGCCAGGGCCTCGCGGGGCTCGAAACCAAGCTGGCCGACGGCAAGGGCGGCTGGATCGACGCCACCGACGCCCCGGCCCGGGACACCCCCGAGCCGCCGAAGGAGCACGCTCCCGACGGTGGCTGGTCAGAGCTGGCCAAGCCGCTCGAAGCGGGCGGGACGCCGGTCATCCACGCCGGTTCGACCGAGACGCCGCACCAGCAGGTCCGGCTGGTCATGGACGAGATCCCCGCGATCGGCGAGGCCAACACCCGCAACTACTACGCGCCCGAGTCGTGGAAGGACGGCTACCAGACGAACTCGGCCGAGGCGCTGGTCGCGTTCGAGGACCGGATGAACGGCGGCGACTCGGTCGCCGCGCCGTCGGCGGGCGGTTCACCGCTGCAGCACGTCAGCGACCGGCTCGGCGGACAGTGGTCGGATCGGAACGGTTTCGCCGACATCGCCCGCGAGGTGGGCGAACGCCCGGTCGGCGCGCGGACCGCGGTGGCGTTCGAACATCACGCCGCCGGCGATCCGAACGCGCCGGAAGGCTCGCCGCGGTCCAAGGACCGGGTCGAGACCCGGATCGTCGCCGCGGTGAACACGCCGCACGGCGTGGTCTTCGCCGACCCCATGACCGGGCGGCTCGCGACGCTGCCCGACGATCCGACGTCGATCAAGGCGATGCCGATGGGCGGCGGCGACGCTCCGCACACGCCGGAAGCACCGGAGCGCACGCACACCGAAACCCCGGTCCAGGAGCAGGCGCCCAAGACCGAACTCGACATCGCCGATCGCCTCAAGGGCCCGGAAGAAACCCCCACGCGGGTCGACGAGAGCTACCTCTCCGACGACGGATTCCGTGGCACGCCGGAGGATCACAAGAGCCTCCGGGACCGCTACGACAGCGCCGAACTCGCCGAGCAGGCTCGCGAAAAGGCGCTCAAGCGGCTCGAAGCCAGCCCGCTGAAGGACCGCGTCTCGCCCGAGGCCGCCGAAGCGATCTACTCGTACTCGCGCGAACACGCGTACACGATCAACGACGCGAACCGCCGGGGTGAGGCGCACCCCGACTTCGAGAACGCCCAGCGCAGCACCCGGGCGATCGTCGGCGCGCTCAACGAGCTGCCGGACTTCCACGGCGAGGCCATCCGCGGCATCGACACCAAGGGCGACATGCGGGCCGCCGAGATCATGGCGGCGCACTACGAACCCGGTCAGACCGTCCCCGAGCCGACGATGACCAGCTCGACCATCAAGACGTCGCCGGACACGAAGTCGAAGTTCGGCGAAGACGTCGAGATCCACATCGTCTCGAAGACGGGCAAGGACGTCTCGTCGCTCGCCGAGAACCCGCGCGAGAACGAGGCCATCAACAAGCCGGCCACGCAGCTTTACGTGCACAGCAAGGAGTTCAAGACTCCGCCGCTGGTCGACCGGCCGAAGTGGGTCATCCACGCCGAAGAGGTCGTTCCCCCGGACCCGCGTTACCTCGACGCCGAGACCGCCAAGCAGAAGATGGACGAGCGGCGGGCCCGGCACGCCGCGGAGGCGCCGGAACTCGCGCGTCTCGCCCAGGCGCAGTCGATGGCGCGCCTCGGCGGCTTCGACGAGCCGCGGACTCCGCACGTCACCACGGAGAACCCGGCGCAGCACAGCGTCGCGGACGCCGACAAGGGACCCGAGTACGGCGACCAGCCCGCTCAGGACCACTCGGCCACCGACGACACCCTGGAACTGCGGGTCCCCGAGCGGGACTACTCGTCGCTGGCGGTCGCGACGAACCCGCCGAGCGAACCGGCGATCCACGCCGGTTCCGCGAGCCCCGCGCAGCAGGCCGCGTACATCGCCGACCGGCACCCGCGGCTCGGCGAGGTCAACCCGCATTTCAACGACCCCGACGCGCTCGCGAACGGCTACCGCTCCAACTGCACCCGCACGCCGGGCGCGTACATGGACCGGCTGAACGGCATCGACTCGACCGCCGATCCGCTGCTCGTCCACGAGATGGACAGCCGCGGCACGCTGGAACACGTCGAAGAGCGGTTCGGCGGGGAGTTCTCCGACCGCGCCGACTACGACACCGTCATCCGCGAGATGCGGGGGATGCCGACCGATCACCACGCGGTCGTGGCGGTGAAGTACCTCGACGAGAACGGCGTCGAACGCGGCCACGTCGCCATGGTGGCGAACACGCGGGACGGCGTCGCGTTCATCGACCCGCAGTCGGGTGCGCTGATGAACCTGCCGCATCCGCCGCTGGGCGTGAAACTGATGCACGTCGGCGTCCCGGAAGGCCCGGCCGCGCAGCCCGTCGACCCGCGGATCGCGTTCGCCAGGGACGACACCCCCGACGTGCCGCCGTCGCGGATCGGACCGGACGGCCGTCCGATCGTGGACGCGGGCTACGGCATGGCCCACGACGAGCCGGCCCAGCACAACCGGGCCGATGGCGAGCGGTTCCTGAACGATCCCGAGGTCGCGGCCGCGGTGGACGGGCTCGACCCGGACAAGAAGCGGGCCGTCCACGAGGACGAAAACGGCGTCAAGCACGATGTCGGGCCGATGCGGGACTTCATCCGCGAGCAGCTGCCCGCGCATCCGGAACTCGTCCGGCTGATGGAGCACCCGGACAACGCGTACCTGCGGGCTTCGCTGCTCAACAACCCGATGACCATCGGCAGCCTGCTGTTGCACCCGGAGGCCATCCCGATCCTCGAAGACGCCCTGCGTGACGTCGAGGAACGCGGCTACCAGATGATCGACGACGTCCGCGAGGACGGTCCCGGCGACACTCCGCTGACGCAGGAGCAGCGGGACCTCGCGAACGCGGCGGCGGACATCGCCGCCGACGTGGAGCCCGGCGATCAGTACCACGCCGGCTTCGATCGGGCGGACAAGGGCGATGCCGCGAAGATCCAGGAATTCCTGGACGCCGAGCGGGCGGCGTGGCCGCGGAACCAGGGCGACCTCAACCGGATCGCCGAACGGATCGCGGAGGAGAACAACGGCGACGCGTCGGGCAGGCCCGGTCCGAAGGACGACGACCGCGCGAAGGCGAAGATCGCGGGCTACGACGGTGACGCGTCGAAACTGACCGACCTGGTGGGCGTGAAGATCCAGTTCGACACGCTGGCCGACGTCTACAACGCGCTGAACGCGGTGATGGACGATCCGGATCTCCGGATCGTCAGCTTCGACGACCGGTTCGCGAATCCGCAGGACAGCGGGTACCGCGATCTGCAGATGAACGTCCGGCTGCCGAACGGGCACGTCGCCGAACTGCGGCTGCACCTGAAGCACATCGACACCGTGTCGGCCTACGAGCACGCCTTGTACGAGGTCCGCCGCGACTTCCCGACGTACAACCGGACACTGGACGAGAACACCAAGAAGAGGTTGTCCCCGGAACAGGCCCTGCTGGAAGCCGCGTTGATGGACCGGGTCCGGGAGAAGTTCATGGCCGGTCTCCGCAAGGGCCTGCCTCCTGAGGAGACCACGTGAGCCAGACGCCGTCCTTCTACACGTACTTCGGGAAGACCTACCGCGTCGAGCCGACCCCCGACGGAGGTCTGACCGGCTTTCTCCTGAACCTGAGCACCGGCGAGTTCGACGAAAAGCCGGAACACGTGCGTGAGGTCATGTGGGCGATGGCGAGCTCGGACATCAGCAAGGTGTCCGAAGAGAAGTTCGTCCAGGAGACCGAGCGCGCCCGTGCCTACGAGCTCAAAGGCGGCGGGCCGATCTTCGCGCTGTACGAGACCATCGACGGGCTGTACGCGCAGGCCAAGCGCGAAAACCGCCGCGTGGAACCGCAGGAATCGGCGTTGATCAAGTCGCTGCGCAAGCGCACCTTCAAGATGTGGGAGGACGAGCTGGCCCGCCGCGCCGCCGGTGAGCCGCCGTCGTTCCGGGCGGAACCCCGTTTCCCGAACCGGGCGCGATGATTCACGTGGAACAACTCACTCCGGAACAGCAACGCGGGCTGCTGGTCGAGATCGGCAAGCTCATCCGCTCGGGTGTCGCCGACGCGGCCCATCCGGCCGTCGCCGATTTCCGGCAGGCCGGGGAGCACACCGAACTCGAGGTCCACAACTGCGCGCCCGCGCCCGAGCTGAACGATCTCTTCGGCAGGCTTCGCACCGGCATGTACGCGACCGGCCGGGGAACCTGGTTGCAGTCGCGGTTCACGCTCAAACCCGACGGCACCTTCGACTTCGACTTCACCCTCGACGATGAACCGGCGTGGACCCGGCAACCGGCGACTTCGGCGTACCCGGACGAGCTGGCCGCGTTCCCGCGCGAGGACGAGCACGTCCCGGACTGGTGGCGGCTGCGCGCGCAGCTGCCGTTGCGCGTCGAGTTCCGGCACGCCCGGATCGTCGACGCGTACACCGAGGGCGAGCCGCCCGTGGTGGAGAGACCGGAGCTCGACGAGTCCGAAGCGCCGCTCATCGCGCAGTATCTCGAGCGTGAGCCGGCGATCCTCTCCGGCAGCGGGCTCGGCAAGGACATCTTCGATCCCGAAGCCGACGGCGACGTCCCGGAGAGCTACCACACCGACGGCACCTGGATCTGGCACGCGTCCGTGCCACACTACCTGCGGAAATACGGGATCCCGCCGGAGCCGGACCTGGTCGGGCACATCCGGGGCCAGCGGTTCCAGCCGCCGTACGTCGAGCACCTCGTGCGGCGGACCGCGGAAGCGGATCTGCTCGGCAAACCGCGGCCGAAGCCGGGCCGCTCCGACGTCAAGAAGACCGAAGGCGACATCGCCGCGGAGCTGGAGACGTCGCCGAACCCGGCACTGACCGACGAAGAACTCCTGGTCGTGCTGGTCAGCAGGCTCGGCGAGCACGGCGTCTGGCCAGAGGCCTACCGCATCGGCGACCGCGCGGACGGCGCCTGGTGCCTCAACTTCACCGAGAAGGGCTGGGAGGTCGCGGCCTACTCGGGCGGCGCCCCCGTGTCGCCGAAGTACTTCGACAAACTCGAAGACGCGTCGCATCAGCTCCTCGGCGCGCTTCTCCTGCATCCGGCGAGGATGACCGCCGGGCACGAGACGCCACTCGAGACGGCGAAGGAACTCGCCGACTGGCCGGTGCAGGCGGCGCCGGGTGAGCCTCCCCTCACCTTGCTCCGCAACAAGCGCGTGAGCCGGATGGTCGCCGGTACGGTCGTACTGCGGTTCGGCGAGGAAACCGGCAATCTGGTTCACCACGGAGGGGTACGGTTCGCCACGACGTCCCTGCCGCTGGAACGGGAGCGCGTCGGTGGGACCTACCGGCTGCGACGCCCGCTCCACGTGATCATCGGTGTCACCGTCCCGTGGGCGAACATGCCCGGCGGGGCGGTGGCCTACGTGCTCCCGAGGACCATCGCCGAGCACGTGTCCGACGGCAGCCTGGAGAGGATCGAGTAGGTGGAATCGGCGGAAGCGGTAGCCAAGGTCGAAGAGTGGCTGCGCGCGGTCCACGGTCCGGACGTGTCCGAACCGGGCGGCGCCGGCCTGCGCGTGAACCACGAGAAGGTCCTGCGCATCCCCGAGGGCTGGTCGGTCCCCTACAACACGATCGCCTTCCTCGACGAGGGTCATGCCGAGAAGGAGATCTTCCCGCCGCCGTCGGTGATCGTCCGCGAACCGGACGGCGAACTGCGCCAGGCGCATCCGCAGCCCGGCGGGCTCAGCGTCCCGGTCGCGTTCCCGGGCCAGGAGGCCTGGCGCGAGGTCGTCGACCCGGAGTACGCCAAGGCCGGTCTCGGTGACCTCGGTGTCCCGCCGCCGGTCGTCGCGGGCTGGGTCAAGGTCAACGCGGAAGGCGTGCAGACCGGGGAGGAACGGGAGAACCCGGAGTACAAGGCCGGTCCGGTCCGCCGCGGTTACCCGAAGCCGGAGAACAAGCTCGAAACGCTGCTGTCGTTCGCCAGCGTCGGCTGGCTGACCAGGGAGCAGTTGCTCGTCGGCCTGCTGCGCTGCGAGGTCTACGTCCCGCTCGACCTGGCGTCGGGCAAGACGGAACGGTTCTACTTCAACGAGGAACGCGCCGAGCTGAGGGTGTTCAGCTCGACCAGGAACCTCCCGTCCCGGGAACACGGGTACTGGAAGGTCGACATCGCCACCCTCGCGGGTTACGAGAGCCCCCCGAACCTGGTGATCAACGGCGGTCCCGCGACGTTCGAGGACGTCAGCAGCGCGGAACTCGCCGAGACCGCGCTCCGGTTCCCGCGCCGGGGCCCCGGCGTCGACGTCAACGAGCGCTGCCCGGAGGCCGACCCGGAGCTGGAGGCGCTCGCCGCCGACACCGCCGCGAAGATGGGCCTGTCCGAACCGGTGAAGCCGCCGCTGGCCGCCGCCGAACGGGCCCGCCGACGTGGGTTCGAGCTGAGCGTCGAGGAATGCCAGAAGACCGTCCTCGGGCAGTCGTGGCTGGCACGGCTCCGGCAGCCGGAACCACCTCGCGGCCGTCCGAACGATCTGCGGGCCAACGGGCTGGCGCCCGCCTACGACAACGAGGGGCAGATCCAGCCGCGTCTGGACACCTTCGGCAAGTACTTCGAGCGAGACCGCTCCAGCTCGCGCTACGGCTGGCAGCGCGTCACGGGCGCGTACGTCGGCTTCGCGCTCGGTGAGGCGCTCGGCGCGGCCGTCGACCGGATGCGGCTCGACGAGATCCACAACACCTACGGCCCCGACGGGGTCACCGATCTGCCGGTCGCGTTCGACCTGCCCGGCCGGATCGGGCCGCTCACCCAGCGGCTGCTGTTCTACACCGAAGCCGTGATCCGCAGCCCGCATCGCGAGCAGCCGGAGAACCGCGACGCCGAGAAGGCGCTCGGGACGGTCGCGCGGAACTCGCTGATGCGCTGGCTGCACACCCAGGGCGCACCGCTGGAAAATGCCGACGGCTGGCTCGTCAAGGTGCCCGAACTCCGCGTCCGCCGCACGCCCGACGACGCCGAGCTGAACGCTTATCACGCGCTGGCGACCATCTCGCCGACCGCGATGCCGATGAGCGGACCGGACGCGCTGGTCGCGGCGCTGCCTGCGGCGATGACCGCGGCCGGCCCGGGGAGCGCGATGAGCGGCGGCGTCCGCCAGGCGGTACGCGACCTCGTCGCGGTGACCCATCCGGGCGAGGTCGACGTCGAAGCGGCGACCTACCTGACCTGGCTGTTCGAACCCGCGCTGACCTCGGAGGCGTTCAGCTACCCGATCTGGAACACCTCCCGGGAGATCTTCAGCGACCAGAACCCGCACCAGCGGGGGCCGGTCTGGGCGGATCTCAAGGCGATGGTCGCGGAATCGGTGCCGTTCTTCGGCAAGCACGGCCTGCCCGATCTGCGGGTCCCCGAGCTGATCGGCGACGGCAAGGGCACGCTTTCGGTGCTGGGCCGCGCGTTCGCGGCGCTGTCCGGTTTCGAGAACTACCCGGAGCAGGCGCTGCTGCGGGCGGTCAACCACTCGGGCCGCAGCGCGATCACCGGTGCCATCGCCGGTGCCCTGCTCGGCGCCCGCACCGGCATCCCCGGTCTGCCGCAGAAGTGGGTCGAGCAGCTGGAACTGCGCTACCTGGTGGAGAACATCGCCACGGACGCGTTCTGGCACTTCGACCGTCACTCGGCGCTGCACGAGGTCGACGGCTGGGCCCAGCGGTATCCGCGCTGGTGAAAGATTCTGGAATGGGGACGATGAACGAAGAGGAAGCCGTCAGCCGCGTCGAGGAGTGGCTGGTCGGCCGAGGCGGGGAGGGGACCGGCGCGTTGCGGGTCCGCCGCGACTACGTCGTGCGCGCGACCGACGGCTGGAACGTCACCTACAACACCGTCGGCTGGCTCGACGGGACCGATCCCGGCGCCGGTCTGTTCCCCAGTCCGGTCGCCTTCGTGCCGGACGACGGCGGCGAGATCCGCCTCGACCTGGAGCTGATGGCCGTTTCGGCGGCCGGTGGCGACAGCGACGCCTTCACCCGTTGGGCCGAGGTCGTCGATCCCGAGTTCGACCCGGACGCGGTTCCTGGCCTGCCCGTGCCGAAGGCGGCGATCCTGCGCTGGGAGCAGCACACGCTGTTCGGCGAGCCGACCGGCGCGGTCCGCGCGAACCCGGAGCACCGGCCGGGACCGCGGTTCTCCGGCCGCCCGGCACCGGAAAGCCCGGTCGAAACGCTGCTCGGCTACCTCCGGGTCGAGTGGATCACGCCGGAGGAGTTCGTCCACTGGATGCTGGACCTCGACGTCCTGGCCCCGGCGAAGGACGGCCACCTCCAGGTCCGCGACTTCGGCGACGCGGGCGCGCGGTTCGTCGTCTACACCTCCGAGGCGCAGGTGCCGTCGGAGTACACGATGTGGCAACGGGTCCAGCCCCGCGTGCTGTTGCGGCGGGCCAAGGACAACCCCGGCGTCGGCCTGCTGGTCAACCCGGGACGACCGGAAACCTTCAACGTCTACCCGGAGACGCTGCGGCAGGTCGCCGACCTCGAACTCCCGGCGGGGACCGAACGCCCCGAATCCGTCGGGCGTCCCGCGTACTTCAGCTGCGAGTACGAAGGCGCCGCCGTCGCGAACCTGCGGAGCCTCGTCGACCAGGCCAGGGACAACGGCTACACCCTGAGCAGCGACGAGCTCACCCGCTACACGCGCGCCGCGACGCTGTCGTTCGAGCGCTCCCGGGCGAAGCACGACGGCCGTCCGCTGCCGGAACTGCCCGAAGACCTGTTCGCCAACGGGCTCGTGACGCACTTCTACGACAACGGCGAACCGCGCCCGAGCGCCTGGACGTTCGGGAAGTTCTACGACCCGACGCTCCCCGTCGGCAGCTTCGCGTATCCGCGGCTTCTCGGCGCGTACGTCGGCTTCGCGCTCGGAGACGCGCTGGGCTCGGGCGCCGATCCCGCCGACGGTTTGCCACTCGGCGGGCTGACCCGGCAACTGCTGTTCCACACCGAATCGGTGATCCGCGGCCTGGACCCGACCCCGGACAAACCCGAGATCCCGGCGTCGCTGCCCGCGGGCGGACGGCCCGACGGCTGGGTCGCCAAAGCCACCGAAGGCGCGGGTCCGCCCCCCGCGGAGTTCTCGGCCATGCTGGCGACCGCGCTCGCCGCGACGGTGACCGGCGGGGTGCAAGGCCCCGCAGACAGCACGTTCTACGCGATGAAGGTCGTCCGCGAACTGGTCGGATCCGCGGCGGGGCACGAGGTCGTCCACGGCGCCGAACTGCTGGTGAACGTGTTCCGCGCCCAGCTCGCGGCCCGGAACGGCGAACCGGCGGTCGCGAACTTCCTCGAAGGCTTCGACGAGTACAGCGGCGAGGTCGGGGAGCTGGTCAAGACCGTGCTCGACCTCCGGAACGACATCGACGGCGATGACGTCGAGCAGTTCGACAGCATCGGTGACGGCCGGACGCCGCTTTCGGTGCTCGGCCGGGCCGTGTTCGCCGCCGCGAAACGCGGTTACGACGCCGAAGCGGCGCTGGCGCTGGCCGCTCGCGGCGGCCCGGTCACCGCGGCGCTGACCGGCGCGATGGTCGGCGCCAGGCTCACCGTGCCCGGCCTGCCGGAGTCGTGGCTCGCCGCGTACGCCGACCTGGGCGTCGTCGACGCCATGGCGGGCGACGCGTATTACTACTTCAACCGCTTCGGCCTGCCCCGCGAGCCCGAAGAGCGGCGACGCTGGGACGCGAACCGGTATCCACGAGGAGATCAGTAGAGAAATGCGCGAGTGGCTTCAGGATTCGGCGACCAGGTCGCGGCTGCGCGGCAGCCTGTACGCCGGGGCGCTCGGCGACGCGCTCGGCGCGAAGACCGAGTTCGACTCGATCGACCGCATCCGCGAGATCGCCGGACCGGCCGGGATCACCGGCCTGATCCCGGCGTACGGCGGGCTCGGGCGGATCACCGACGACACCCAGATGACGCTGTTCACCCTGGAAGGCCTGATCAGAGCCCACCACGGAACCGAACCCGTCGAGCAGTCGCTCCAGCTGGCCTACCAGCGCTGGCTGCACACCCAGGGCGTCTCGTGGGAGCGCGCACGCGGCCCGCAGGACACGAGCCCGGAACCGGACGGCTGGCTGATCACGAACCGTGAGCTGTTCAGCCGTCGCGCGCCCGGCCTCACCTGCTTCAGCGAGCTGGAGGCGTACGGAAAGACCGGAGTGCGCGCCGGCATGGCCAAACCGGTCAACAACTCGAAGGGCTGCGGCGGGATCATGCGCGCCGCACCGGTCGCGTTGTGGTCGGACGACCTGGCCGAGGTGTTCCGGCTCGGCGCGGAGAGCGCGGCGCTGACGCACGGTCACCCGAGCGGGTATCTCTCGTCGGGTGCTTTCGCGGTGATCGTGCACGAACTGCTGCGCGGGAAACCGCTGCTCGACGCCATCACGACCGCCCGTGCCGAGCTGGAGAAATACCAGGGGCACGAAGAGCAGAGCGTCGCGCTGGACCAGGCGCTCGCCCTGGCCGAAGAAGGGCCGCCGACGCCGGAGAAGCTCGAGACGCTCGGACAGGGGAACATCGGCGAAACCGCGCTCTCCATGTCGGTTTACGTCGCCCTGACCACCACGGACCCGAACGTCGCGCTGCTCGCGTCGGTGAACCACAGCGGCGACAGCGACTCGACGGGCTCGGTCTGCGGCAACCTCGTCGGCGCCATGTACGGCGAGGAAGAGCTCGAGACGAGCTGGCTCGTGGAGCTGGAACTGAGCGAAGTGATCGGACAGCTGGCGGACGACGCGCTCGCGGAGTTCGGCGGGAACGCCCCGGGTGACGACCGGTGGTACGCCCGCTATCCGGCCCACTAGATTTACCCCCGGTTTGGGGAACTTGGGGAGGGGACACATAGTGCGTTACCGGGTTCAAGCGGCGGAGCGGCCGGATGGCCTGTACGCCGTCTGGGGGGACACCGTCTTCGCGGCCCAGCGGTCGACCGAAGACGGCACGCTGCTGCTCATCGCGCCGCCGGGGGAAGCGGCGCCCGAGGGTTTCGATCGCGACTGGAACGGCCGTCCGGCCCGGGTCGTGCTGAACGGCGAGGTCGGCGCGACCTTCAGCCTCCAGTCGTACGGCCGGTTCGACGACGAGCACTTCCAGATCGCGCCGAACACCGGCGGCGAGCTGACCTTGCGCTGGGCGGGCGAGGACGCGGCCCGCGCGGCCGAACTGGGCCTGACGGATTTCTCGACCACCGCCTCGCCGTCGCGGCTGACGGCGTTGTGGCAGACGAGGCACGACTTCGTCGAGTCGCCGGAAGCCCGGCCGGAGATCGGCACGGGTGACCAGAGCGCGCTGCTGCGTGCCATCGGCCGGACCCTGCTGCGGGTGCTGCCGCCGGGCTGGCAGCGGGTCGGCGCCCAGTTCCGGCAGGTCGGCGACTACTCCGAACTCGAGGTCCGCTCGGTCGGCGACGAGGGCAACGGCCCGGTATCGGTATCGATCGCGGCCCCGCCGGAGCTCGGTTCGCTCTTCGCGCGGCTGCGCGCGGCGATGCATCAGCCCGAGACCGGCACCTGGTTCCAGGGCACCTTCACGCTCGACTCGGAATCGCATTTCGACTTCGACTTCGATGCCGAGCAGGAACCGACCTGGCGGCTGGCGCCGAACGAGGGCGGGAAGCCGTCACCGCGCGCGTACGCGACCGAGCTCGCGATCTTCCCGCGCGACACCAAGCACGTCCCGGCCTGGCTTTCGGCCAAGGCGGGACTGCCGCTGGACATCGTGTTCCGGCACGCGAAGGTCGTCGACGCGCACAACGAGGGCGAACGACCGGTCGTCAACCGGCCGCCGGTGCCGCCGGAGATGATGCGCGGCGTCCTGGACTACCTCTTCCGTTCGCCGGTGGCGCTGACCCGGCCGGGTCCGCAGCCCGACATCTTCACCCCGAACGGCCCCCCGGACGTGCCGAACGCCTTCCACACCGACGGCGTCTGGATCTGGCCCGCGGCCGTCCCGCACTACCTGCGCAAGTACGGGGTGCCGCCGGAGCCGGAGCTGATCGAGCACATCCGGGCCGCCGGCTTCCGGCCGCCGCTGGTCGGCGAGCTGGTGCGGGCGACCGCGGAGGCGGAGATCGTCGGCAAGCCGCGACCTCCGCAGACCGCCGCGGATCTGCCGGACGAAAACGTCCGCACCCGCGTCGAACGCGACGGCGAACCCTCGCGCGACATCCGCGCTGTGGAGGTGCTGGACGTCCTGTACCAGCGGCTGGCCGAGCACGGAGTGGCGCCGACGTCCTACCGGATCGGCGCGAACGCGGTGCCGGAGCCCGGGCTCTGGACCCTGCGCCGAACCGAGAGCGGCTGGGAGGTCTCACGTCCGCCGACGGACGAGCCGGTGGCGTTCGCCAAGCTCGAAGAGGCCGCGCGCTTCTTCCTCGGCACCCTGCTGCTGTACCCGGCGCGCGCCGCGGTGGGCGCGAACGAGGAGTCCGACAACCCCGCCGACTGGCCTATCCTGCCGCTGCGGGGCGAGCCGCCGCTGAACTTCTTCCGCCGCAAGCGGATCGTCGTCCTGCCGTCGGGCACCACGGTGCAGCGGTTCGGCAACGAGACCGGCAACCTCGTGCACGCCGAATCGGCGCGGTTCATCGAGACGTCGCTGGCTGCGGACCGCGAACGGGAACGCCGGCTGTACCGCGTCGTGCGTCCGCTGCGCGTGGTCACCGGCATCACCGCGCCGTGGAACGGGACCCCGGGCGGGGCCGTGGCCTACGTGCTGCCCCGGCCGATCGCCCAGCATCTCGAAGCAGGAGCGCTGTCCCGCGTCCAGTAGTGCGGTAGCAGAGGTCAGGAAGCGGTGATCAGCACGGCGGGCGACCACCAGTAGTCCGCGAGCGGCTCGATCCGGATGCCGGTGAAACCCGCTTCCTTCAGCTGCGAAGCCCAATCGGTGGCGGGCTGCTCCCAGTTCGTGCGGTCCGCGCCGGGTTTGACCAGGCCGAGCAGGATCGGCAGCAGGAACCCCTGTGCCACCAGCGACGCCTCCTTGCCGTACTCCGAGATCCCGCGTTCGTAGCGGGTGACCAGGGAAAGCAGGTACTCGGAGGAGTCTTCGTCGTACTCGGGCACGTCGAACTCGGCGAGCACCAGGCACGACGTGCGCGGCCGGAGCGCCCGCAGGACCTCGGTGCGCTCGGCGGTCGGGATCGACTGGAGCGCGAAGGTCGATTGCGTCAGCTGCCACTGCCGGTCGTCGTCGCGGGCGAGGAACTCCTGCGCGGTGGCGTCCCAGGTGTGCAGGCCGTGGGTGCCGTCGAGATGCTTCCGCGTCTCGGCGAGCAACGCGCTCGATGGCTCGACCAGGTCGATCCGGCCCGGCTGCCGGTCCGCCTGTTCGAGGGCGGGGACGACGGCGAGCCCGTCGCCGCAGCCGAGGTCGAGCAGCGAACCGACGCTGCCGTAGCGCCGGGCGAGCATGGCGCTGAGCTGCCGGTAGAGCTTGACGTTCCCGCCGCCGCGGATGAACGCGGTGAACGCGGCGGGCTGGTCGTACACACCTCCGCCGCCGCCTTCGGTCAGGTACCGGTGCAGTTCGCGGCCGAGCGTGGATCCGGCACGCTCGGCGAGGTCCGCTGCCGTGGCCCGGTCACCGTCGCGGTACGCGGTGAGCGCTGCGGCCAGGACGTCCGTTTTCTTCATGTTCTCCTGTTTACCGTCAGAAAGGCACCCAAAGGGTGACTCTGGTGCCATTGCCCGGAGCCGACTCCACCCTGGCGGTCCCGCCGACCTCGTTCAGCCGGGCGGTGATGGACTCGCTGATCCCGAAACCGGCGGGCCGGGAGTCGATGCTGAATCCGGCGCCGTGATCGCGGGTGATCACCGCGACGCCGCCTTCCTGCTCCTCGACCCGGACGACGACCTTGTCCGTCCCGGCGTGTTTGAGGGTGTTGCGCAGGGACTCGCGGACGGCGTCGCGGATCGCGATCTGCCGGACCTCCGAAAGCGTGTCGTCGTCGAGTTCGGCGATCACGAGCTGGGCGCGCAGCCCGTCTCGCGCCATCTCCGCCGCCAGCGACGCGAGCTTCTCGCCCAGCGGCCGTGAACCGGCCTCCGACCGTTCCGATGTCTCGCTCTCGATCGTCCGGCGCAGTTCCATCGACTGCGCCCGCGCCAGCCGCTGCACCTCGGCGAGCCGCGCGACCGGGTCGCCCTTGTTGGCCAGCGCGATCGCTTCGAGGGTCTGCAGCACGGAGTCGTGCAGCATCCGGTGCTGGCGGGCGCGTTCGGCGATGCGGCCGTTGCGGATGCCGTACGCGAGGGCGAGCCGCGTCCCGAGCCCGATCAGGACCAGGGCGCCGCTCGCGGTGAAGAGGACACCGAGGATCGACGGGAAGGTGGCCATGGCGTCGCCGGGCGCGGCCTGGCCGGTACCGATCAGGGACGCGAGCATCCGCACCGGGAAACTGCCGACGGCGAGCGCCGCCGCGGCGGGCATGCCCAGCGCGAGGGCCAGGAGGGCGACCTCGCCGAGCAGGTGCTTGCCGGGGATCGCCATCGCCTCGGTGAAGACCGAAGACGGCACCAGCGCCCCGACCGCGAGCGGCGCGAGCAGCGTGAACACGAGGTCGATCGCCAGCAGCCGGGCCGCGAACTGCGGGCGGAACGGCGCCGAGCGCAGCATCCACCGGATGCCGTACAGCGAGAGCCCGACCGAACCGAGGGCCACCAGACCGACCGGCCCGATCCCGATCATGCCGTGCGTGGAGACGTAGACGCCGAACGCGCCGGGCACCGCGAAGAGCCGGTAGACCAGCGGGACGAGGGCGACGTAACGGGCGGCTCTGAGCAGCAGGTTGTCGCGATGGGCCGTGTCGATGGGGCCCGACATGTGCTGGATCCGGCGGAGCGCGCGCATCGGGGTCGGGTCGCCGACCTCGTCCGACAGCTCGCTCGTCGCCGTCGCCAGCGCGGGCGCGCCACGACGCAGCAACGTCACCAGAAAACTGGGCGGCCGCTTCGCCATGGATCTTCCCCCTGCCCGGAGCACCGGCAGGAGTATCTCCGGTTACGCCACATGGATCCAGAGACCAACGGGGTTTATCTCAGCTGATGGCGCGGAAACGTGACGAACCGGGCGTGTTCGCCCGGCTCAGCCGCCGATGCCGTTCTCGGCGGCCCACTTCTTCAGCTCGGCGACCGCCTCGTCGTGCTCCAGCGGACCGCGGTCGAGCCGCAATTCCTTCAGGTGCTTCCACGCCTTGCCGACGTCCGGCCCGGGCTTGAGATCGAGGATCCGCATGATCTCCTCGCCGTTGAGGTCCGGGCGGACCTTGTCGAGGTCCTCCTGCGCCTGGATCGCTTCGATCCGCCGCTCGAGGTCGTCGTAGGTCGCCTGCAGCGCGGCCGCCTTCTTGCGGTTGCGCGTGGTGCAGTCGGCCCGCACGAGCTTGTGCAGCCGGGGCAGCAGGTCGCCGGCGTCGGTGACGTAGCGCCGCACCGCGGAATCCGTCCACTCGCCCTTGCCGTAGCCGTGGAACCGCAGGTGCAGGAACACGAGCTGGCTGACGTCCTGGACGATCTCCTTCGAGAACTTCAGCGCGCGCAAACGCTTGCGCGCCATCTTCGCCCCGACGACCTCGTGGTGGTGGAAGCTCACGCCGCCACCGGGCTGGAACTCGCGCGTCGCGGGCTTGCCGATGTCGTGCAGGAGCGCCGCGAGCCGCAGGATCAGATCCGGCTCGGACGTCGGTTCGTGCGACTTCTCCAGGTCGATCGCCTGCGCGAGCACGGTCAGCGAGTGCTGGTAGACGTCCTTGTGCTGGTGGTGCTCGTCGATCGCCAGCCGCATCCCCGGCACCTCGGGCACCACGCGGTCGGCGAGGCGGGTGTCGACCAGCAGCTCGATACCGGGCCGGGGGTCGTCCGCCAGCAGCAGCTTCGACAGCTCGGCCTGCACGCGCTCGGCGGTGATCCGGTCGATCTCCTCGGCCATCGACGACATCGCGTCGACCACGCGCGGCGCCGCGGTGAACCCGAGCTGCGCGGAGAACCGCGCGGCCCGCAGCATGCGCAGCGGGTCGTCGGCGAAGGACTCCTGCGGGGTCGCGGGCGTGTCGAGCACCTTGTCCTGCAGCGCCTGGAGCCCGTCGTACGGGTCGACGAAGGTCTTGTTCGCGAGGTCGATCGCCATCGCGTTGACGGTGAAGTCGCGGCGGAGCAGATCTCCCTCGATGCTGTCGCCGAAGGTGACCTCGGGGTTGCGGCCGACGCGGTCGTAGCTGTCGGCGCGGAACGTGGTGATCTCCAGGGTCATGCCCTGTTTGGTCACGCCGACGGTGCCGAACGCGATACCGACGTCCCACACCGCGTCGCCCCAGGCGCTGACGATCTTGAGCACCTGGTCCGGGCGGGCGTCGGTGGTGAAGTCGAGGTCGTTCGACAGCCGGCGGAGCATCATGTCCCGGACGCTGCCGCCGACCAGGTAGAGGCTGTGCCCCGCCTTCACGAAGAGCTTCGCGAGCTCGTCCGCCAGCGGGGAGATGCGCATCAGCTCGGTCACGGCGTTCTGCATCGCAGTGCTCTTCCCCGCAATCGCCTGCCCGGCGACCACCTTGTTCACGACAATCCCACCACGATTTGGATGTACTTACTACGGCCCGGCCCAACACGGGCACGGTGAGCCAGCGTACCCGTACCGCCGTTTGCTCTAGCATCGCAGCATGTCTGGATCAGCCGGGCGCTCCGGCGCTTCGAAGCCGGGCCGCCGGCGGAGGCGCAGGCGGGGAAGGCGGCTGACCACGGTCGACGAAACCTCGGCCGGCGGACTCGTCGTCGACGCCGAACGGGCGAACGCCGCGCTGATCGGGCGGCTCGACCGGCACGGCAGACTGCTGTGGTCGCTGCCGAAGGGCCACATCGAGGACGGTGAGACGGTGGAGCAGACGGCTGTGCGCGAGGTGAAGGAAGAGACCGGCATCTCCGCGCAGGTCCTGCGGCCCCTCGGCACCATCGACTACTGGTTCGTGGCCGAGCGACGGCGGGTGCACAAGACGGTGCACCATTTCATCCTGGAATCCACCGGCGGCGAACTTTCGGACGAGGATGTAGAGGTGACCGAGGTCGCCTGGGTACCGCTCGCCGACCTGGAGACCAAACTCGCCTACTCCGACGAGCGCAAGCTGGTCCGGAAGGCCAAAGAACTCTTCGCGCAGCAACAGCACACCGCCGAGGGAGCACCTGAGTGAAGCGGCTTGCCGCCACTGTCCTGTCGATCCTGTTCCTGGCCTTCATCGCGTTGCCCGTCGCGGGCGCGCAGGCCCAGGAGCAGCCCCGGCTGCGCGTGGACCTCGACCAGCTCAACCCCCGCGTGATCACCTCGACGTCGGCTTCGCTCACCGTCACCGGCCGTGTCACCAACATCGGCGACCGGCGGATCAGCAAGCTGGGGGTCCGGCTGCAACTGGGCACGCGGCTGCAGAGCGAGCAGCAGATCGGCGATGTCCTCGCCGGCGACAAGTTCAAGGATCTCGCGGCGACCGAGTTCGTCGACCTCGAACCGGACGAGCTGGAGCCCGGCCAGAGCGCCGCGCTGAACTTGGCCGTCCCGCTCGGCCAGGCCGCCAAACTGCAGTTCCCGAGGCCGGGCGTGTACCCGCTGCTGGTCAACGTCAACGGCACCCCGGACTTCGGCGGCCCGGAACGGCTGGCGGCGGTCACCCTGCTGATGCCGGTGCTCGGTGTCCCCGGCAAGGCACCCGCGTCGCGTCCTTCGTCGGCGCCGTCGACGAGCCTGCTGTGGCCGATCGCCAACAGCGCCGTGCACGTCGTCTCCGCCCCGCTCGGCGGCCCGCTGACCCTCGCGGACGAGCGGCTCGCGGACGAACTGGCCGCCGGCGGACGGCTGGACTCGCTGGTCGAGGCGGCGCGCGCGGCCGAGGCCGACACGAAGGTCTCGTCGTCGTTGTGCCTGGCCATCGACCCCGACCTGGTCGCGACCGTCGACGCGATGACCCGCGGCTACCAGGTCGCGGGCGGCGCTCCTGGCAAGGGCGTCGAGACCGCGAAGAACTGGCTCGGCAGGCTGAAGGCGCTGGTCGCGGGCCGGTGCGTGGTCACCCTCCCGTTCGCCGACGCCGACCTCACCGCGCTGACGAAGGTCCGCGCCGGCGATGCCACCGACACCGCGCTCATGACCACCGCGCTCGGCGGCGCGGGGACGATCAAGAACCTGCTCGGCATCCAGCCGCAGGACGGCGTGCTCTGGCCCGGCGGCGCCCTCGACTCGCAGACCGTCGAGGCGATCGGCAAGGCGGGCGTCAAGACCGTGCTGACCGATTCGGGCAAGCTCCAGTCCCGCACGCCCCTTTCGAGCGGGGTGTCGATCGAGGGCACGGACCTGCGGGCGCAGCCGATCGACGCGCTGGTCTCGTCCGCGTTGAACGGCTCGGGGGCGACCCAGAACGGGCTCGGCGCCATCGCCTTCCGCGCCGGGCTCGGCGGGCAGAACGAGGGGCCGCAGCGCTCGCGCCTGCTGATCGCGCCGCCGCGGCACTGGGCCGCGACCGGCACCGAACTCACGACGTTCCTGGAGCGGATGGGCGACTTCTACGACGCCGGTCTCCTCAAGTCGGCGCCGCTTCCCGAACTGCTCGGCGAAAGCCCGGCCGGGACGGCCTCGGTCAACTACGACCCGCAGGATCTGACGGCCTCGACCAGCGGCGACGTCACCGCGAAGATGTCCCAGCTCGACAACGAGACGCTGGGCCTGTCGTCCGCGATGACGATGGACGCCACCAAACGAGTGAATCCGGCCGACGTAGTCGCCCCGGTCCGGCTCGCCCTCATCCGGGCCGCGTCGACGTCGTGGCGCGGCGCGGACGCCGCGACCGTCACCGGCAACGCCCGCGGCGATCTGGAGGCGATCCGCAGCCAGGTCACCGTCGAGCGGCCGAAGCAGACGATCGCGCTGGCTTCCGGCGCGGCGCCGCTGCCGGTGTTCATCACCAACAACCTGCCGGTCGGCGTCGCCGTCCAGGTCGCCTTGAAGAACAACGTGGGCCTGCGGCCGACCGACGACACCCAGTTGCAGGCTCAGATGGTCCCGGCCAACAGCGCCCGTAACCGGCTGCTCCCGGTCGAGGCGCTGCGGGCGGGCCGGTTCAGCGTCGACGTCTCGCTGACCACGCCCGACGGGACCCCGCTCGGTTCGGCCGCGCGGTTCGAGCTGACGTCCACGGAGTACGGCGCGATCACCATCATCATCACCGTCACCGCGGCCGGTGCGCTGCTGCTCCTGTCGTCCCGGCGGATCTACCGGAGGATCAAGGACTCGCGAGCCGATCGAGCGAACGAAACCGCCCCGCGTGTGACCGAGGACGCACAGGTTTAAGTGTTTCCGGGCGTTGCCGATTACCCTGGGTCGAACGATGCCGCCGGGCATCACGTAGCCGAGCACCGAGGATTGGGCACGCGTTGGAAAGAGAGCCGGGTGTACCGCCCGAGCGTGCAGGCCGTCCCCGGCGCGAAGACACTCCGCCACCGCCCCGCCGCACCGATGGACCCCCACGCCGTCCGGAGCGTCGTCAGCCGCCCCCGCAGCAGCCCCCGCCCGAACGCGGTGAGCGTCCGCGGCGGGCCGTGCCGCCTCCTCCGCCGCCGCCGGTGGACGGACGCCGCCAGCGGGTGGCGGGCCGCCCCGACGACGAGACACGGCGGCTGAGGCCGCCGCAGACCCCGCCGCCGCCGAACCAGGCACCGCCGCGGAAGGTGCCCCCTGCCCAGGGGACGCCTTCGCCGCCGACTCGCCGTCAGCCGGTTCCGCCGCCGCAGGGCCCGCCGCTGCCGCAGCCGTCCCAGAATCCGCCACCGCGGCGTCCGGCGGCAGCACCCCCGCCTGCCCAGCCACCCCAGGCGCTTCACCAGACACCGCCTCCGCCGCATCGCGGGCGCCGTCAGCCGCCACCGGTCCGCCCGTGGCAGGTCGACCGCCGCGACGAACCCGACGCGACGCGGTTCATCCCGCGCACCCCCGGCGTCCCGATGGGCTCGCGCTGGCCGGTCGCCGACCCTGACGTCCTCCGCCCGTACGACCAGCTAGCCACGCAGGTCATGCCGGCGATCAAGGACGCGCCGCTGGTCAAACCACGGCCGGGGGACACGGGCGAGCAGGATGTCGCCGCTCCGGCGAAGGCGCCGTCGATCGCGAAGTCGAGCGGACGGATGGCGATCGCGTCGCTGATCAGCCGCATCACCGGCTTCGCGTGGAAGCTGCTGCTGGTGGCGGCCATCGGCGCCCAGGTGGAGAACGACTCGTTCAACGTCGCCAACACGATGCCGAACATCATCTTCGAGCTGCTGATGGGCGGCGTGCTGTCCAGCCTCGTGGTCCCGCTGCTCGTGCGGTCGCAGGACGACAAGGACGGCGGCGAGGCGTACACCCAGCGGCTCGTCACGGTGGCGGGCACGCTGCTCGTGGTCGGGACGACGATCGCGGTCTTCGCGGCGCCGTTGATCACCAAGCTCTACGTCGACGACAAGGGCCAGGCGAATCCCGAGCTGGTCACCGCGTTCGCGTACCTGCTGCTGCCGCAGATCTTCTTCTACGGCGTGTTCGCGCTGCTCTCCGCGGTGCTGAACGCGAAGAACATCTTCGGCCCGACGGCGTGGGCGCCGGTGATCAACAACCTCGTGGTCATCTTCACGATCCTCGTCGTGTGGATCATGCCGGGGAACATCTCCACCGATCCGGTGTCGATCACCGACCCCAAGCTGCTGACCCTGGGCATCGGCGTGACCTCGGGCATCGTGGCGCAGTCGGTCCTGCTGATCCCGCCGCTGCTGCGGTCCGGGTTCAAGTTCAAATGGCGCTGGGGCATCGACAAGCGCATGAAGGAGTTCGGCGGGCTGGCGCTGTGGACCGTCGGCTACGTCGCGGTCAGCCAGGTCGGCTACACGATCACCACCCGGGTGCTGACCAGCGGTTCGCAGGGTGGTGTGACCGCGTACAGCAACGCGTGGCTGCTCTTCCAGCTGCCGTACGGCGTGATCGGGGTGTCGCTACTGACCGCGATCATGCCGAGGATGAGCCGCGCGGCCGCCGACGGCGACCACAAGAAGCTGATCGGCGACCTCTCGTACGCGTCCCGGATCTCGACGGTGATGCTCGTGCCGATTTCCGCCGTGATGACCGTCGTGGGCGGTTCGGTCGGTATCGCCCTGTTCACCTTGGGCAAGGGCACGGTGGAGGACGCGTCGCGGATGGGCGAGGCGCTGGCCATCTCCGCGTTCGCGCTGCTGCCGTACGCGCTGGTCATGCTCCAGATGCGGGTGTTCTACTCGATGAAGGACGCGCGGACGCCGGTGCTGATCATGATCGTGATGACCGTGGTCAAGGTGCCGCTGCTGTACCTGTGCCCCGCGTTGCTGTCGCCGGACAACATCGTGCTCGGCGTGATGATGGTCAACGGCCTCACGTTCGTCGTCGGCGCGATCCTCGGTCAGGTCTGGCTGTGGGTGACCCTCGGGAATCTCCGGAGCAAGCGGGTTCTCGGGGTGATCCTCTTCACGGTCGTCGCGAGTGTGCTCGGGGTCGGCGCGGCGTGGCTCGCCGGGCAGATCGTCCCTGACTCGTTCGGGCCTACTTTCCATGCCTGGGTGAAACTTCTGCTCCAGACGGTGGTCGGGATCGTGGTGTCGTTCGGCGTGCTCATGGCCTTGAAGGTCGAGGAATTGAAGCCCGCCACGGCGAGGATCACCCGGTTGATCAAGCGCGGATAACGATTCACGTACGGATGGCGCGCGTTCACGGGTCGTATTCTGGGTACTCTCGGGGCGGGAGCTACGCGGGAGAGTGCGGTGGATACGAGACGGAGCGAACAGGCAGGGGAGGCCGGCCAGATGGGCATCCGGGCCCAAGGCGGGTCGTTGGCCCCTGGCCGGGTCGTCGGTGACGGCCGGTATCGCCTGCTCGCACAGTTCGGGGTGGACGAGCGGGCCGCCGCGCATCTTTGGCGTGCCCGCGACGGGCAGCTGAAGCGGGACGTGGCGCTGACGCTGCTGGTCGGCGACCCCGCGGACGCGGAAGCCGCCCGGCTCGCGCGCCGGACGCTGGAGCGTGCCGCGCACGCCTCGAAGTTCGGCCACGGCGGGGTCGCGCGCGTGCTCGACGTGCTGAGCCTCGGCAGCGGCGTCACCTCGAGCGAAGGTCTGCTCGGTGTCGTCGTCGCGGAATGGACCAAGGGCAGCGACCTGGTCGACCTGGTGGCGCAGCGCCCGGTGGCGCCCGCCGCGGCGGCCAGGATGGTGCAGGCGCTGGCGGAAGCCGTGGACCACGCCCACCAGAACGGCCTCGTCCTCGGCCTCGACCACCCGCAGCGTCTCCGGCTCACGCCGGACGGCGCGCTGAAGCTCGCCTTCCCGGGCCCGTTGCCCGAAGCGACCCTTCGTGACGACGTCAAGGCACTCGGTGCCGTCCTGTATCTGCTGCTGACCGGCCGTTGGGCCCTTCCCGGCGGCCCGGCCGCGATCCCGGCGGCGCCGCACGCGCCGACCGGCCGTGTCATCCCGCCGCGTTCGCTGGTCCCGACGGTGCCGGTGGAGCTGTCCTCGCTCGCCGTCCGCACCATCGAGGACGGCGGCCACGGCGGCATCCGCACCAGCGCGGCCATCCTGCGCGTGCTGGACCAGGTCGCCGAAGCCGAAGAGCGCACCCAGCTGATCAAGGCCGTTGGCGAGGAAGAGCCCGCGGCCGAATCGGACGGCACGGTCTGGACGACGAAGAAGCCGGTCAAGGACGTCGCGCGGCGCAAGAAGCTGGCGCTCGGTGTGACCGTGCTGGTCGTCGCGACCGTGGTCATCCTCGCCTGGGGCGGGATGATGCTGATCAACCTGTTCCAGGGCGAGTCGAAGTCCAGTGGCCCGAAGATCAACGTCGCCGCGTCCTCTTCGCAGGTCGCGCCGCCCTCGGGCGAGCAGCCGCCGCCCGCACAGCAGAAGCCGTCCCCCGCCGTGGGTGCCGCGGTAAAGCCGTCGGCCGTGGCCGTCTACAACCCGGGCAGCAAGGGCGACAGCCCCGGCAAGGCCAGGAACGCCACCGACGGCGACACGGTCACCTCGTGGAAGACCGACCAGTACGACGAGCAATTCCCGGTGCTCAAGGACGGCGTCGGGCTGGTCGTGACCTTCAAGGACCCGATCAACCTCACCCAGGTCAAGATCGACGCGGCGAGCCCCGGCTCGAAGGTCGAGATCCGTTCCGCCGACAAGAAGAACCCGAAGCTCGACGAGACGAAGGTCGTCGGGACCGGAGACCTCGCGGCGGGCGAATCGACCATCGCGTTGCAGCAGCCACAGCAGGGTCAGTACTTCATCCTCTGGATCACTCAGCTGGGTGAAGATGGCAAAGGAAAGTTCGTCACCGAACTCAAAGAGCTGACCTTCCTGCCTGCGGGGTGACCGAAGGCACGGGGTCAGTAGGCTCTCCCGGGTGACAGCTGCAGCTCCCACGGACGCGGATCTCATAGCGGCGCATGCCGCTGGAGACCCGCACGCGTTCAGTGAACTGGTCCAGCGACATCGAGACCGCATGTGGGCGGTAGCCCTGCGCACCTTGCGGGATCCGGAAGAAGCCGCGGACGCCCTGCAGGACGCGTTCATCTCCGCGTTCCGAGCAGCGGGCAACTTCAGAGCCGAATCGCAGGTCACGACGTGGTTGCACCGGATCGTCGTGAACGCGTGCCTCGACCGCATCCGGCGGGGCAAGGCCAGACCGACCGTTCCGCTGCCCGAGACCGGGCAGTTCAACGAGCCCGCTTCACCGCGTGACTCGATGTCGGAACGCGAGACGAGCCTGGTCGTCAAGGAAGCCCTCGACCAGCTCCCCGAAGAGCAGCGTGCCCCGATCGTGTTGGTCGACGTCGAGGGATACTCCGTCGCCGAGACGGCGAAGATGCTCGGCATCGCCGAGGGCACGGTCAAGAGCCGATGTGCCCGAGGTCGCGGAAAGCTCGCGAAGGTTCTCGGACATCTACGGAACCCCGATGCGATTGCGAACGTCCCAACTCACGAAAGCAAACGAGAGCGCGCTACCCCGCAACGGGGTGCCAGGCGTCCTCAGGGCACGCCGGGTGACGGGGAGGGACGATGACAGACGAGAGCAGGGGGATCGGTGGGACCGTCGGTCCGCCGTGGTCTGTCGATGTGCTCGCCGACCTGCACGCAGGTGTGCTGGACGAGCGGGAAGCGGCCGAGCTGTGGCCGCTGGTGAACGCCGACCCCGAAGCACTGGCGATCATCGAAGCACTCGAAGCGACCACGGCCGACCTCGCGGAACTCGCGAACGAGCCAGTCGCACCGATGCCGGCGGAGTACGCGGCGCGGATCGACGCCGCGCTGGCCGCCGAAATGCGAGTGTCGCCTGCGTTTCAAGGCGCATCTGAAAGGCCGCAGGAGCAGGTCGCCCCGGTGGTGGACCTCGCGGCCGCACGGCGGCGGCGGAACAAGCGGATCGGCTGGGGCGCCGGGATAGCGACCGTGGCGGCGGCGGCCATCGCCGCCGTGGCGATCGTCGTCCCGACCACTCGGGAGCCGGATTCGGGCGGTATCGCCCAGCCCGCGCCATCGGCTTCTTCCGGACCTTCGGTCGGCGGAGACGGCGGCGGGGCCGAAGCTCTCGTCGGCAAGGCGATCGGCGTCCGCGACTTCGGCTCGCTGAAGACCGAAGAGCGCCTCGACGCCTGCGTCGCCGCTGCCGGAATGGACGCCGACGTGCGGCCGGAGGGCATCCGGCCGGTGAACGTCGCGGGCAAGGACGGCGTGATGGTGATCTACACCACAGGCAAACTCGCCCAGTTCCGCATCGTCGCCTTCGGTGCCGACTGCGGCCCGGGCAACCCGGCGGTCCTGTTCGACAAAATCATCGGACAGAAGTAGCCGACCGAAACCTCACTGGTCCCTCGCTCCCCACCAGCCCCATTTCAGGGGGAGCGAGGGACCTTTGCTATCGCGCTAGCTTTCCTAGCGGCGCTAGAGGTCGGATCTCCGTCGCGGCGCAAGGCGAGAGAAAGTAGCGCCGGTCACCACGGGAACACCGGCCCCTACGATCGTGTTGAGCCTGGTGAACAGGTCACTACGAGCGGAGGTCACGGGTGGCTGCCGAGGAGATCAGGAACCTGATCATTGTGGGATCGGGTCCTGCGGGATACACCGCCGCTGTCTACGCGGCACGGGCGCAGCTCGAACCACTGGTATTCGAGGGCACTCAGTTCGGTGGTGCGCTGATGACGACGACGGAGGTCGAGAACTTCCCCGGCTTCCGCGAAGGCATCCAGGGTCCCGACCTCATGGAAGAGATGCGTGAGCAGGCCAAGCGTTTCGGCGCGGACCTGCGCCAGGAGGACGTCGAGTCCGTCGAGCTGACCGGTGACGTCAAGTACGTCTTCGCGAACGGCAAGCGCTACGCGGCCCGCGCGGTCGTGCTCTCGATGGGCGCCGCGGCCCGCTATCTGAACGTGCCCGGCGAGCAGGAGCTGCTCGGCCGCGGTGTTTCGGCCTGTGCCACCTGCGACGGTTTCTTCTTCCGCGATCACGACATCGTGGTCGCCGGCGGCGGCGACTCGGCGATGGAGGAGGCGACCTTCCTGACGAAGTTCGCCAAGTCCGTCACGATCGTCCACCGCCGCGAGGAGTTCCGCGCCTCCAAGATCATGCTGGAGCGCGCCCGCGAGAACGAGAAGATCAAGTGGGCGCTCAACAAGCAGATCACCGAGGTCGAGGGTGAAGGCAAGGTCGAGGGCCTGAAGCTCAAGGACACGGTGACCGGCGAGGAGTCCAAGCTGGACGTGACCGGGTTCTTCGTCGCGATCGGTCACGACCCGCGCAGCGAGCTGGTGCGCGGTCAGGTGGACCTCGACGAGGACGGCTACGTGCTCACCAAGGGCCGCACCTCGTACACGAACCTTCCCGGCGTTTTCGCCGCGGGCGACCTGGTCGACCGCACGTACCGGCAGGCGATCACCGCCGCGGGCTCGGGCTGCGCCGCGGCGATCGACGCGGAACGATGGCTGGCGGAGCACGCCGGTGTCGAGGCCGCCCAGGAGACCCCTGAGCTGGTCGGTGGCGGCTACGGCGCCACCACCAACTGACTTTTCCCACACCGGAGTTTCACCACCCAGAAGGAGACACCATGGCCAACACCGTGACGGTGACCGACAAGAGCTTCGTCGACGACGTGCTGACGAGTGAGAAGCCCGTCCTGGTCGACTTCTGGGCGACCTGGTGCGGTCCGTGCAAGATGGTCGCCCCGGTGCTCGAGGAGATCGCGGCGGAGAACGGCGAGAAGCTGACCGTCGCCAAGCTCGACATCGATGCCAATCCGAACACTGCGCGTGACTATCAGGTGATGTCGATCCCGACGCTGATCCTGTTCCAGGGCGGCAAGCCGGTGAAGCAGATCGTCGGCGCCAAGCCGAAGGCCGCGCTGCTGTCGGACCTCGCCGACGTCCTCTGATCTCGCGTTTTACCAGCCGAAACCCGGGGCCTGCCCAGGCTCCGGGTTTCGTCGTCACGGGGAATGGGTAGATCTCTCGGTTACGGCGACGCCCGGACGAGTTCCACGAACGGGGACTTGACGCACCGACCGGGCCTCCGCGCTCACCGAGAGTTCACAGGGCACAATAGAGCACCGGGGTTCGCCCCGCAGGATTTTCAGAGTCGTGCATCGAGCTCGATCGGTGCCCAAAGGGAAGAGCGAGGAGTGCATGCGGGTACTCCGCCGCGGTGACGCCGGACCGGACGTCGCCGAGATCAGGTCCACGCTGGCGGCGATGGAGCTGCTCCCGCCGGTGACCGAATCCGGGGAGTACGAGGTCTTCGACACGGCGATGGAACATGCCGTGCGGGCGTTCCAGCAGCGCCGTGGGCTCATCACCGACGGTCTGGTGGGTCCGGCGACCTACCAGGCGCTCCGTGGCGCCGGCTTCCATCTCGGCAGCCGTCCGCTGACCTACATGTTCTCCGCCCCCATGCAGGGTGACGACGTCTTCGCGCTCCAGGAGCGGCTGACCGAGCTCGGCTTCGACGCCGGCCGCCCCGACGGGCACTTCGGTCCCCAGACCGAACGCGCGCTCAAGACCTTCCAGCGCGACATGCGCCTGGTCGCCGACGGTATGTGCGGCCCGGCCACCATCCGCGAGCTGCACCGGCTCTCTTCGCCGCGCGCCCGCGGCGGCCGTCCCGTTTTCCTGCGCGAGCAGGAGCAGGTGCGGCAGGCGGGCCCCCGGCTGCGCGGCAAGCGCATCGTGATCGACCCCGGCCACGGCGGCGACGACCTCGGGGTCGTCGCGAGCGGTCTGCGTGAGGCGGACATCGCCTGGGATCTGGCTCGGCGGCTCGAAGGCCGGATGCAGGCGACGGGCATGGAGGCGCTGATCTCGCGCGGCCCGAACCAGAGCCCGAGCGAGGGTGAACGGGCGAAGTTCGCGAACGAGGCGGGCGCGGACCTGTTCCTTTCGCTGCACAACGACAAGAACCCCTCGCCCAAGGCGCAGGGGATCGCGAGCTTCCACTTCGGCACCGGCAACGGCACCACGTCGACCGTCGGTGAGCTGCTGGCGGGCTTCATCCAGCGCGAGCTGGCCGCCCGCACCGGCATGCTCGACTGCCGCACGCACTACAAGACCTGGGAGATCTTCACCCGCACACGCTGCCCGGCGGTCCGGATCGAGATCGGCTACCTGACCAACCCGGAGGACAGCCGCAAACTGGCGGACCCGGCTTTCCGCGACGTCGTCGCCGAAGGCATCCTGGTCGCCGTGAAGCGCCTGTACCTCCTCGGCGAAGGGGACCAGCCGACCGGCACGTTCACCTTCGCGGACGTCTTGGCCTACGAGCTCGCCAAAGCGGAGTAGCCAGTCCTCCACACCCGCACGCGGGCGCACATCCCTCTGCCGACGCCCTCGGCACAACCGGTTGTGTGCCCCCTCGCCCGGGCACGCCACACCTAGCTCCACCCGGCGCGCAGCCCCCGCCCTTCCCGGGGGGCGTCCCCAGGTCCAGCCTACCCATCCACAGATTTTCCACCGCTCCTATCAGCGATCTGTGGATAACTCGGCGGGTTACCCACAGCTGTCCCCAGGCCGGGGGATGGTCGCTGCGCGCGCTCGAAAACTCTGCTAAAGCGCGTCGGTGAAGGCGGCGAAGAAGGTCAGGCGCGGCCCATGCTCGGCTCGGCCGTCGTGATGGAGACCTGGCCGAGCAGCCGTTCGAGGGCCGCCTCCACGTCTTCCTTCCACGAGATCGCCGACCGCAGCTCCAGTCGCAGGCGCGGCCACCGCGGATGCGGGCGCACGGTCTTGAACCCGACGCTCTGCAGGAACGCGGCGGGCAGCACACAACTGTGCCCGCCGTCCGGATCGGTCTCGTCGGGCTTGGCGTCCCCGAAGGCCTCGATCGCGCGGACACCGCGTTTGGTGAGGTCCTTCGCGACGGCCTGCACCAGCATCCGGCCGAGCCCGCCGCCCTGGAATTCGGGAAGCACCTGGAACGCGGTCAGCAGGACCGCGTCGGGACCAGGAGGCGAGGTCGGGAAGGCCAGCGAGCGTGGCACGGCGTTCGGCGGCGCGTAGAGCACGAAACCGACGGGCAGGGTGTCGCTGTAGACGATCCGGCCGCAGGAGCCCCACTCCAGCAGCACGCTGGAGACCCAGGCTTCCTTTTCGACCTCGGTCGCGCCGTATTCCTCGGCCTGCGCCTTCATATGCGGCGCCAGCTCCCAGTACACGCAGCGGCGGCAGCTCTTGGGCAGGTGTTCGAGGTTGTCCAGGGTTACGCCCACGACGCGACGCGACACAGACAAACCTCCCTGAATGAAAAACACCCGACGCGGCCTTGTCCCGAGCAGGGCTCACCGAAGGGGTCCAGACCGAGGATAGGCCGATGTGATGAACACCGAAAGGCCAGGGCCCCTCAAGGGAGGGTGGTTACACTCGATGGAACTACCAGTCGGTAGCGACTATGTCCACTTCGAAGCACGGGTGAAGCGCCTGATGACCGAGAATCGCCCTGTCCGGCCGGAGCCCGGCCGACACAACCTCGACCCTCATCTCGACCGCTACGCCGCGCGTACGGCCGGGATGACTGCTTCCGAGATCAGGGCCTTGTTCGCGGTGGCCAGTCGCCCCGAAGTGGTGTCGCTCGCCGGCGGGATGCCGAACCTCGCCGCGCTCCCGTTGGACACGCTGTCCGCGCAGGTCGGCGAGCTCATCGCCCAGGAAGGCCTGGTCGCGCTCCAGTACGGCTCCGCGCACGGCATCCCGTCGCTGCGTGAGCAGATCTGCGAGATCATGGCCCTCGAAGGCATCAAGGCCCACCCGGACGACGTCGTCGTGACGGTCGGCTCCCAGATGGGGCTCGACATGGTCACCCGGCTGTTCTGCGATCCGGGTGACGTCATCATCGCCGAGGGCCCGTCGTACGTCGGCGCGCTCGGCTCGTTCGCCGCGTACCAGGCGGACGTCGTCCACGTCGCGATGGACGACCACGGCCTGGTCCCCGAGGGGCTCCGCGCCGCGCTCGCGGAGACGCGGAAAGCGGGCCGCCGGGTCAAGTTCCTCTACACGATCCCCAACTTCCACAACCCCGGCGGCGTCACGCTGGCCGTCGAGCGGCGCGCGGAGATCGTGGAGATCTGCCGAGAGAACGACATCCTCATCGTCGAGGACAACCCGTACGGGCTGCTCGGCTTCGGCGGGCAGACGTACCCCGCGCTCCGCTCGATCGACCCCGACAACGTCGTTTACCTGGGCTCTTTCTCGAAGACGTTCGCTTCCGGCCTGCGGGTCGGCTGGGTGCTCGCACCGCATGCCGTCCGGGAGAAACTCGTGCTCGCGGCCGAGTCCGCGACGCTTTGCCCGCCAACGCTTAACCAGTTGATCGTGTCGCGATACCTCGCGACGCACGACTGGATGGGTCAGATCAAGACCTTCCGCGAGAACTACCGGGAGCGCCGGGACGCGATCCTGTCCGCGCTCGATCAGCACATGCCCGCCGGCTGCAGCTGGACCAAACCCGACGGCGGTTTCTACGTCTGGATGACCGTCCCCGAAGGCGTGGACACGAAGGCGATGCTGCCGCGGGCCGTCACGGCCCGCGTCGCGTATGCCTCCGGAACCGGTTTCTACGCCGACGGTTTCGGCAGCAGACAGCTTCGGCTTTCCTACTGCTACCCGACGCCCGAGCGGATCCGCGAAGGCGTCCGGCGGCTCGCCGCGGTGCTCGAGTCCGAAATGGACCTTGCGCGTACCTTCGGTAACGCGAGCCCACGCTCGATCTCGGGGCCGCAGAACCCCTCTCCGGACACGGTCTGATCGACCGGACGTCCCCAAGCACAAAGGAGTCTCGGTGGTCGACCGCACCGTTGCCGTACTCGCAGGCGGACTTTCCCACGAACGCGATGTCTCTCTCCGCTCCGGACGCCGGCTCTCGGTCGCGCTGCGGGCGGAAGGCCTCATCGTCGAGGAGTGGGACACCGACGCGGGTCTGCTCGAACGTCTTCGCACCCAGCGGCCCGACGCGGCCATTGTCGCCCTTCACGGTGGTGAGGGGGAGAACGGCGCGGTGCAGACGGTGCTGGAGATGCTCGACGTGCCTTACGTGGGCACCAGTTCGCGGGGCTGCCGCCGCGCGTGGGACAAGCCGACGGCCAAGGCGCTCGTCGCCGACGCGGGTTTCACCACGCCGGACTGGGTCGTGCTGCCGCACAGCACCTTCCGCGAACTCGGCGCGCAGGCCGTGCTCGACTCGATGGTCGAAACGCTGGGCCTGCCCATGATCCTCAAGCCGGACCAGGGCGGTTCGGCGCTGGGCGCCCAGGTCGTCAAGGACGCCGCCGAAATGCCCGGCGCGATGGTCGGCTGCTTCGCTTACGGCGACACCGTCCTCGCCGAGAAGTTCGTATCGGGCGTCGAGGTGGCCGTGACGGTCATCGAAGGCGAAGAAGGGCCCGAAGCCCTGCCCGCGGTCGAGATCGTGCCGGAGAGCGGCGTGTACGACTACACCGCCCGCTACACCGCCGGGCTGACCGACTTCTTCACCCCCGCGCGGATCCCCGACGACGCCGCCAAGGCGGTCGGCGAGCTGGCCGTCGCCGTGCACCGGCAACTCGGGCTTCGCGACATCTCCCGCACCGACGCCGTGGTCGCCGAAGACGGCACGGTCTACTTTCTCGCGGTGAACCTGTCACCGGGCCTGACCGAGACGTCGATCGTCCCGGTGGCGATCGAGGCGTCCGGCGCCACCCTCGGCTCGGTCTTCGCCGGCCTCGTCGGACGGGCGATTTCCCGCAAGAGCTGAGTTTCCTTCAGTTCTGGACGACGACTACCTGGTACTCGTCTTCGTAGACGATCCGTCCCGGATTCGCCGAGCGGACGGTCTCGCACGGGATCCCGTGCGTCTCGAGGATCGCCAGGTAGCCGTCGACCCGCTCGATGAAGACCCGAGCGGTCGCCTTGAACCATGCCGCGGCTCCGGGATTGACCTCCGCGTCGTAGACGCGCGGATCGGTGTGGGCCGGGTTGATGAAGTTCGCGTCGTACCAGTCGTTGTTCGCCCTGCGGAAGGCTTCCTGCTCGACGGTCAGGCGTCCGGCCCTGGCGAGCCCGTTCACGAGACCGAAGACGCCGGTGAAGTTTCCCCGCTCATCGCGGGCCGGGCTCTGGAAGCGGACGAAGGGGAGACCGGTCACCGCCGAGGCCAGCCGCGGATCCACGCCAGCAGCTCTTCGTCGCGCAGGGAACCGATCACGACATCGGCGGGGAAGTCCTGCTGCTTCAAGGTGGGGACCCCGATGACGGTCACCCCGGCCGCTCGCGCAGACCGGAGACCGGTCATCGAGTCCTCGAACGCCAGCGCGTCGACGGGATCGACGTCGAGCAGTGCGCAAGCGGTCAGGTACATCTCCGGATCGGGCTTCGGCGCGGCCACCTCGTCGGCGGCCAGTTTCACGGGAAACATCTCCGAAAGCCCACCGCGAACGAGCGCGGCTTCGAGGAGCGCCCGGGGCGAGTTGCTCGCGACGGCGACCGGGACGGCGGCGGCGGTCAGTTCGACCAACTCACGCGCGCCGGGCATCGCCTCCGCTTTCGCGGTGACGACTTCGGTCACCAACCTCAGCAACTCGTCCGCGATCTCGGCACCGCCCTCGGGTTCACCGAAGGCCTCCGCCATCGCGTCGGCGGCCGGGAGCGACTTGCCGATCACCAACGCCTTCTCGTCCGGACCGAAGGGCAGGCCTCGCCGAGCGAACAGCTCGGTCTCGGCGACAGACCAACACGGCTCGGTGTCCATGAGCAATCCGTCGCAGTCGAAGACCACCGCGCGGGGATTTCGACCGTCGAAGAGCCCGTTCATACTTGCCCCCAGTTCAAGTACTCAGTGTTACTCCTGTGTCGACACCCAGCTATCGTCACCGTGACAAAACGAGCTGGGGTAATCCCTAATCGGTTTCGCGTGTCTGATTTGCCTGATTTTGATCCATCAGGGCCACGATGCGTTCAAGATCGTCAACGGACCCGAATTCGAGCGTGATCCGCCCTTTGCGGCGGCCCAAGTCGACCTTCACGCGAGTGTCGAACCGGTCCGAGAGCCGGTTCGCCAGTTCCTGGAGACCCGGAGCTTGGATCGGCTTGCGGGGAGCGGGCTTTGGCTTGGCCGGCTTTTCGCTCTTCTTGAGCGTGACGGCTTCCTCGGTCGCGCGGACCGACATGCCCTCCGCGACGATCCGTGCCGCCAGCTCTTCCTGACTGTCGGCGTCTTCGAGGGAGAGCAGCGCCCGCGCGTGGCCCGCCGAAAGCACCCCGGCCGCGACCCGTCGCTGGACCGCGAGGGGGAGTTTGAGCAAGCGGATCGTGTTGGTGATGACCGGCCGGCTGCGCCCGATCCGGCCGGCCAGCTCCTCGTGCGTGACCGCGAATTCGTCGAGCAGCTGCTGATACGCGGCCGCCTCTTCGAGCGGGTTGAGCTGGACGCGGTGGATGTTCTCGAGCAGCGCGTCGCGCAGCATCGCCTCGTCGGCGGTCTGGCGGACGATCGCCGGGATCGCCTCCAGCTCCGCCAGCTGGGAGGCACGCAGGCGCCGCTCGCCCATGACGAGTTCGTACTCGTCGGTGCCGAGCTCCCGGACCACGATGGGCTGCATGAGCCCGAACTCGCGGATCGAGTGCTCCAGCTCGTTGAGCGCGTCCTCGTCGAAGACCTGTCGCGGCTGCTTCGGGTTCGGCTTGATCTGGCTGACCGGCACCTCGCGGTAGACCGCGCCGGCGACCGCTCCGCCGTGCGAACCGGCCGCGCCGTTGGCCGCGAACCAGCCCTTGTCGTCCGGACCGGTGGGCTTGCTCGCGGGCGCGGACGGGACGGGAGAGCCGTTCTCGGCCGGTGCCGCCGAACCCGGCGGGGGGCCGGTGGGGATCAGGGCGGCGAGCCCGCGCCCGAGCCCCCCTCTGCGCTCGCTCATGCCGTACCGCTCCTTTCCTTCATCTCCACCCCACGTTGCGCGATCTCCTTGGCCGCGTCCACGTAGCTCATCGCGCCCCGGGAACCGGGGTCGTACGCGAGGACCGTCTGCCCGTATCCGGGGGCCTCGGAGACCTTCACGCTGCGCGGGATCACCGTCTTCAGCACAGTGTCCCCGAAGTGGTTCCGGACCTCGTTCGTCACCTGATCGGCCAGCTTCGTCCGGCCGTCGTACATGGTGAGCAGGATCGTGGAGACGCTGAGTTCGCGGTTCAGGTGCGCCTGGACGAGCTCGATGTTGCTCAGCAGCTGACCCAGACCTTCGAGCGCGTAGTACTCGCACTGGATCGGAATCAGGACCTCCTGCGCGGCGACCATCGCGTTGACGGTCAGCAGGCCGAGCGACGGCGGGCAGTCGATGAAGACGTAGTCGACGCCGATCTCGTCGAGGATCTCGGACGACAGCGCCTCCTTGAGCCGCATCTCGCGGGACGCCATGGAGACGAGTTCGATCTCGGCACCGGCGAGGTCGATGGTCGCGGGCACGCAGTAGAGGTTGGGCGACTGCTCGCTCTGGGCCGCCGCCTCGGCGAGCGACACCTCGCCGATCAGGACCTCGTAGATCGACGGCGTGCCGGATCGGTGGTCGATGTCGAGCGCGGTGCTCGCGTTGCCCTGGGGGTCGAGGTCGATCACGAGCGTCTTGAGCCCGTGGACGGCCAGGGCGGCGGCGAGGTTCACCGTGCTCGTCGTCTTGCCGACGCCGCCCTTCTGGTTGGCGACCGTCAGCACCCGCCGGCGATTCGGCCGGGGGAGCGCACCCTCCTTGGGGTGCAGCACGCTGGCGGCGCGGACGGCTTCTTCGGCGATGGGCGTCCAGCCGAGTTCCTGGCCGACGCTCGCAGGGTCGGACGGCGGGGGAGTCACCGGTCTCGAGCCTCCTCTGTATTAGACGTGGGAGTCGTTCTGCGTTGTTTCACGTGGAACCGGTCTAGCTACGCCTGCGCGATCGAGACGGTTTCGGGGGCAGACGATGGATCACGACGACCGTGCTCGGAACCTCGAGCACCTTGGTGCCGCACTCGAAGACTTCCGGCTCGCCTCCGCCGGCCTTCCGGACGGCGGCGCGATCACGTTCGATTTCCTCTCCAGCGGTCGCTCCTTTGAGGGCGACCAGAGCACCTTGGGAACGCACGAGCGGGAGGCACCAGTTCGCGAGCCGGGCCAACGGAGCGACCGCCCGGGCGGTGACGACATCCGCGCCACCGAGCTCCTCACGTACCTGCCGCTCCTCCGCGCGCCCGCGGACGACGGTGATGGGGAGTTCCAGCTTCTCGGCAACCTCGGCCAGCCAGTCGACCCGGCGGGCCATCGGTTCGAGCAGAACGATATCGAGGTCCGGTCGGCTGATGGCGAGCGGTACACCCGGAAGCCCCGCACCCGAGCCGACGTCGACCACGCGCGCGCCATCGGGGATCCGCTCGCCGATCACGGCGGAGTTGAGAACGTGACGCTCCCACAGCCGGTCGACCTCGCGGGGCCCGATTAGCCCGCGCTCGACGCCGTGCCGCTCCAAGAGTTCGACGTAGCCGACGGCTTGCTCGACGCGGTCTCCGAATACTTCAGACGCCGCGCTCCGTACCGATGCGGCGACCCCGTCCAAGCCCACTCTCGCTCCTCAACCCTCGACGCCGTTTCACGTGAAACGCGCTCCACTGATTGTCCATGACGCCGACCGCAAAGCGGGGAGACAGTCCGAAGTTGTGGACAACTCCACTCGCCATCGCGCGTTTCACGTGAAACGCCACGCGTGTAATTCACCCCGAGAACGAAGAAGCGGCCCGCCGGATGACCGGCGGGCCGCTTCGTTCGAGAAAACCGTCAGGCGGGGAAGATGACGACCCGGCGCTTCGGGTCCTCTCCTTCGCTCTCGCTCTTGACCCCGTCGACGGCGGCGACCGCGTCGTGCACGACCTTCCGCTCGAACGGGCTCATCGGCTGCAACCGGACACGCTCGCCGGAGGAGACCACCGTCTCGGCGGTCGATCGACCGAGCTCGCGAAGCTCCTCGCGACGGTCCGCGCGCCAGCCCGCGATGTCCAGCATCAGACGGCTCCGCGAACCGGTCTCCTGCTGCACCGCCAGCCGCGTCAGCTCCTGCAGCGCCTCGAGGACGGTGCCGCGGGGGCCGACGAGCTTCTCCAGGTCTTCGCCGCCGTCGATGCTGACGATCGCGCGGCCCGCTTCGACATCGAGGTCGATGTCGCCGTCGTAGTCCAAAAGGTCGAGCAACCGCTCGAGGTAGTCGCCGGCGATGTCGCCCTCCTTCACGAGGACGTCGTCGTCGACACCTCCCTTGCGAGCGGTCTCTTCAGCGGCGGCCTCAACGTCGGCCGCGCTGTTCTCCTCGGCGTCGATCGTGTCGATCGTCTCCGCCATTACTGGTCTCCTCTCCGGCCCGGATCGGCGTCAGCGACGCTTCCGGCCCGATTTCTTAGTCGAGTCCGAGATGAGACCGGGCACGTCCGCACCGTTCTCCTTCGAGCCGTTCGTCGACGACTCGGCTGTTCCGTCTGTGGTGTCCTTTTTCTCCGCGGCGGCGGAGTCGGTCTGGGCGAAGCCGTGCGGCGAGCCCGCCTTCTTGACCTGCCCACCGGAGGACTGCTTGTTCCTCTTCTGCTGGACCGGCTTCTGGCCGGGGCGCGGCGCGGTCGGCTTCTGGCCGGGCTTCGGGCCGAGGTTCGCGCGCTTCTCCTTCTCGGCTTCCTTGCGGGCCTCTTCTTCCTTGTCGATCTTCGTGTAGACGAGGCGCTGCTGCATCAGGGTCCAGCCGTTGTTGGCGAGCCAGTAGATGAGCAGACCGATCGGGAACAGCGCACCGAAGACGAGGACACCGATCGGGAAGACGTACATCGTCAGCTTGTTCATCATCGCGGTCTGCGGCGTGGCCGACTCGGGGTTCTGACGCTGGACCGAGTGGCGCGCGGTGAGGTGCGTCGCGATACTCGCGATGATCATCAGCGGGATCGCGACCGGAGCGACGCCCCAGTGGAACCCGGCGGCCGTGTTCCCGCCGCTGACCATGTCGACGCCGGTGTAGATCGCGTCGCCGAGGTTGACGCCGAACAGCTTCGCGTGGACGTAGGACTCGACGCCCGCCTGATCGAAGAAGTAGTTCTCGGTCTTCGGCCCGCCGTACGGGTTGATGGTGAACATCCGCAGGACGTGGTTCAGACCGATGAAGACCGGGATCTGAAGCAGCATCGGCAGGCAGCTGCCCAGCGGGTTGACGCCGTGCTCCTTCTGGAGCTTCTGCATCTCCATCGCCTGGCGCTGCCGGTCGTTGGAGTACTTCTTCTGGATCTTCTTCATTTCCGGCGCGAAGTCCTGCATCTTCTTCATCGACCGGACCTGGTTCACGAACGGCTTGAACATGATGCCGCGGACGGTGACCGTCAAGAAGATGATCGCGAGGACCCAGGAAATCGCGTTCGCCTCACCGAACACGAGCCCGAAGACCTTGTGCCAACACCACAAGATGAAGGACACGGGGTAGTAGATGAAGTCGAGCACTGAGCTACTCCTCGATCGGTGTTTCAGGTCGGCGGTGGCGCCACGAGAACGTCTCGGGTACCGGGTCGCGCCCGGGCATGGTCCACGGGCCACAGCGCAGCAGACGCCGGACCGCGAGATAGCTGCCGCGGCCGGCGCCGTGCCGGGTCAGTGCCTCGACGGCGTACGCGCTACAGCTCGGGTAGAACCGGCACGCCGGAGGAAAGAAGGGGGAGATCGCCTTGCGGTACAGCTTGATGGGCAGGAGCAGCACCCACGCCACCGGGCCGGGCCGGGCGTCCTCGGTGGTCTGGTTCTCGGTGGCTCGCATGCCGTTACACCGCTGATCCGTTGTCGGGTGATCGCGTCTGGCGGGACTTCCCGGACAGCCCGAGGCGCCGCAACGACGCGTCGAGGTCCGAACCGAGTTCCGCGCTGGACGCGTCCGCGGCCGGAGGTAGTGCCCGTATCACCAACGAGCTTCCCGGCGGCAGTGTTCCGAGCCTGGCGGAAACGAGATGCCTCAACCGCCGGGTGACGCGGTGGCGGACCACCGAGTTCCCCACGGCCTTGCTCACCACAAAACCCGCCCGCGCCGCTTCGGCGGCATCGGGCGGGTCCGTGGTCAACGCATGGACGACGAGGCGGCGCCTGCCTGCCTTGGCCCCACGCCGCATCACGGCACGGAAATCCTCACTGCGCCGCAACCTCGCGGCGGCCGGCAGCACGACGTCCCTCGACGACGGCCGGATCAGGCGGACAGCGCGCCGCGGCCCTTGCGACGACGAGCCGCCAGGATGGCCCGGCCGGCGCGGGTCCGCATGCGCAGCCGGAATCCGTGGACCCGGGCGCGGCGGCGGTTGTTCGGCTGGAAGGTGCGCTTACCCTTGCTCACGACTAACTTCTCCTGTTTCTCGGCCGCCGGGAACGGTTCGACCCGTTCCTGGCGTGTCGTGCTGACGCACGGCAGTCTCTGGTGTCTCCTACCAACGTGTGGCCTCGTCACGTCGAGCGACGACAACGTGGGCACGCGAAACGCCCCCGCTGTATACGGGAGACCTTACGAGGGTACGCACCCACCGCCCGAGCCTGGCAGGCACCCCCTCGACCACGCACCGCGACGGTACGTGGAGAGTGATCACCGACGACGCGAGGGCATCGAATGGCAACACGCCGTACACCGTGAAATGCTTGCGCGCGAGGATGCCTTGTGGCAACGAGCGGGGCTTGTTAGCGTGCCCCTCCCGGGTTTACGCCGAGGTGGAACGGCGCAGGCGCCCGGGTGTCTTCGGGGATGTGGAGGCATCCCGTCGGCATACGTCGAGCCCGCAGGTGACGTCACCGCGGGCCGCCGTACATTAGTGCACAGCTGTGGACAACTATGTGGATATTTGCTGTGCGCATGAGCCGATCGGGCCAGGATGACGCTCGACCCGGCGTTTCGGGCCGCTGAGCGATCTCGCCGCAGCGCACCGATGAGGGGAGGGGAGTCAGGCAGGTGTCCGATCACCAGCACAATCTTGGCGTCATCTGGGAACAGGTCGTGCGCGAGCTGTCGGACGGCACCCTCTCCCCGCAGCAACGCGCCTGGATGCGGGTGACCCGGCCGATCGGCCTGCTCGACGGCACCGCGCTCCTCGCCGCACCCAGCGACTTCGCCAAGGAAGCGATCGAGCGCGCCCTCCGCGGCGCCATCACCGAAGCCCTTTCGCGCCGGCTCGGCCGCGCGGTCTCGCTCGCGGTGAAGGTCGACAGCACCGAGCCCTCGATGCCTCCGCCGCCGCCCTCGCCCGGCCCCCGCTACGAACCGACGTCACCCAGCCGGGTGGAAAACGGTTCCGGTCCGGTGCCGGGTACTCCTCCGCTGCCCGAAGGCGACGGCATGCTGTCCCCGACCAGGCCCCGACCCGAGCCTCCGAAGCCGAGGCCGCCGAGGCAGCAGCCGGTGGACAACAGCCTCAACGATGGCGATGACAGCGATGAAGAAGTCGACGAAGAGGGCGAGGCCCTCGCCGCCGTGACCGAGATCTGGCCGACGTTCTCCGGCCAGCCGATCGCGGGGCAGCCCTACACCGCGCCGGCACAGCCGCAGACGTCGAAGACGAAGCTCAACGAGAAGTACACGTTCGACACCTTCGTCATCGGCGCGTCGAACCGCTTCGCGCACGCGGCCGCGGTCGCCGTCGCCGAAGCGCCGGCGCGCGCGTACAACCCGTTGTTCATCTGGGGAGAGTCCGGACTCGGGAAGACCCACCTGCTGCACGCGGTCGGGCACTACGCCCAGCGGCTGTTCCCCGGCATGCGCGTGCGGTACGTGTCGACCGAAGAGTTCACCAACGACTTCATCAACTCGCTGCGCGACGACCGCAAGGTCGCCTTCCAGCGCCGCTACCGCGACATCGACATCCTGCTCGTCGACGACATCCAGTTCCTGGAAGGCAAAGAAGGTACGCAGGAAGAGTTCTTCCACACCTTCAACACCCTCCACAACGCGAACAAGCAGATCGTCGTCTCCTCCGACCGCCCGCCGAAGCGCCTCGAAACACTGGAAGACCGGCTGCGCACGCGGTTCGAGTGGGGCCTCATCACCGACATCCAGCCGCCGGAACTCGAAACCCGGATCGCGATCCTCCGCAAGAAGGCCGCCCAAGACCGGCTCGCCGTCCCCGGCGAGGTCCTGGAGTTCATCGCTTCGCGCGTCGAGGCGAACATCCGAGAGCTCGAAGGCGCACTCATCCGCGTCACCGCCTTCGCGTCGCTGAACCAGCAACCCGTCGACGTCGCACTCGCCGAAATCGTGCTGCGGGACCTCATCCCGGATTCCCACGCACCGGAGATCACCGCGCCGACCATCATGGGCGTCACGTCCGAATTCTTCGACGTGACCCTCGACGACCTCTGCGGCCCAGGCAAGACGAAGGCGCTCGCGACCGCACGCCAGATCGCGATGTACCTCTGCCGCGAACTCACCGACATGTCCCTGCCGAAGATCGGACAGACCTTCGGCGGCCGTGACCACACCACCGTCATGCACGCGGACAAGAAGATCCGCAAGGAGATGGCCGAACGACGGCGCATCTACGACCAGGTGCAGGAACTGACTTCGAGGATCAAGCAGCGGGCACGGCAGTAGTTTTTGTCGAGCGCTGGCTGTGTTTATCTGTCGAGCGCTGACGTAAACGTGCCGAAGGGGCGTCGTTCCGCTTCCAACTCAGGTTGGGCGGAGAGGCGCCCCTTCATCACGTTTACGTGGGCCTTCGGCCCAAGGGAGGGCGCTCGACGGTGAAGTCTCCCGTCGCGCTGGCGCGCTTCCGGGAGACCGTTGGGTCGCCGGAGTATCGGTTACGTTGGCTGACAAGGGTTTCAGGGCTCTCGCCGGTGGGTGGGAGCCCTTCTTTGTGTCTACATAGGCCCGAAGCGCGCGTAGGCGGAGAAGCGGCGAAGGGAGCGAAGTGGCGTAAGGGGGCTTCGGGGTTTCCTTGTGTACAAAGGGAATCCACAGGGTGTGGGTAGCTTGTGCACAAGTCCGGTGAGGGTGGGAGCTGCGGGGATCGGGGTTTCGTCCACATCGCACTCACAGGCAATCCACAGCATTTCCACACCAAGATCCACACCCTGTCCCCAGGTTGCCCACATCTTGTGCACAAGGGTGAACGGTGCTGCCCGGGTCACTCTCCCGAGCGATTCCGGTCACGAAGCGGGTCCACAAGCCTGGGTACAAACCGGCTCACAACTGGGGATAACCGTGGGGACAACTGTGGATGACTGTGGACAGATTGAGCGCCGCCCGAAACCATCCACCGGCGGCCCGAACTGTCCACCGTCCGTACACACCCGGAGTCCACAGCCCTCCAGGCCCCCGGACCTGCGCGAACGAGCCTTGTCCACACAATCCACAACGCCTATTACTACTGCTGTCTTTTCTTCTTCTCTAGAAGAGAACAAAACAAAAACAGGCGAAGGACGAATCTGGGGACAGCCGGTGAGCCGTGTCGTCTTGTCGACAAAAGCAAGGGGAGGCCGAGGTGACGCGGACCCCGGGGACGGCCTAACGTGGGTCCCTGCACCTGGTCTGCGTGTCGACGTGCGTCCGCGTCCTCGCTCGGACCGAACAACACCTGCGAGGCACCTGGCCATCGCGCTCTCCGGCCGAGGTGACCCGTTGAGCTTTCGAGCCGTCAGGGGCTCGGCTGTCGAAAGGAAGCGCGCATGAAGATCCGCGTCGAGCGTGACGGGCTGGCCGACGCCGTCGCGTGGGTGGCGAGAAGCCTCCCGTCGCGGCCTCCGGTCCCGGTGCTGGGCGGTGTCCTGCTCGATGCGGGATCCGACGGGACGAGTGACGCCCTCACCGTCTCCGGATTCGACTACGAGGTCTCGGCCACGGTCGGCGTCCCGGCCACCATCGCCGACGGCGGCCGTCTGCTGGTCTCCGGCCGCCTGCTGGCCGACATCACCAAGTCGCTGCCCGCGCAGCCGGTCGAGATCTCCGTCGACGGCGCCCGCGCGACCATCACCTGCGGCTCCGCGCGTTTCTCCCTGCCGACCATGCCGGTCGAGGACTACCCGCAGCTCCCGTCCCAGCCCGCCTTCGCCGGTGAACTCACCGGTGACGCGTTCGGCCAGGCCGTCACCCAGGTCGTCGTCGCCGCGGGCAAGGACGACACCCTCCCGATGCTGACCGGCATGCGGCTGGAGATCTCCGGCTCCTCGCTGACCCTGGTCGCCACCGACCGCTTCCGGCTCGCGATGCGCGAGTTCACCTGGGAGCCTGCCGAGGGGCTGTCCGACGCCGCGGTGCTCGTCCCGGCGCGCACACTCGCCGAGGCCGCGAAGACGCTCGGCGCCAGCGGAGCCAAGATCCGGCTCGCGCTCGCCAGCGGCGAAGGTCTCCTCGGTCTCTCCGGCTCCGGCCGCTACACCACGACCCGTCTCCTCGACGCGGAGTTCCCGCCGTACCGGCAGCTGCTGCCGGCGCAGCACACGTCGCGCGCGGTCATCGAGGTCTCCGCGCTCGCCGAGTCCATCAAGCGTGTTTCGCTCGTCGCCGAGCGTGGCACCCAGGTGCGGCTGGAGTTCAACGACGGTTCGCTGCGGCTCTCCGCCGGCGGCGACGACGAGGGTTCGGCCGAGGAAGAGCTTCAGGTCGACTACGAGGGTGAGCCGGTGACCATCGCGTTCAACCCGGGTTACCTCGTCGACGGGCTCGGCGCGCTGAACGCGAACCGGGCGGAACTGACGTTCACCACCCCGAACCGGCCGGCGCTGATCAAGCCCGCCGACGAGGAGGGCAACGTCGTCCCCGGCTACCTGTACCTCCTGATGCCGGTTCGCCTCCCGGGCTGACCGGCCGCCACTTCTGTTCGCACCAAAGGGGATCTTCATGGCTCAGCTGGGACTCATCGGCCTCGGCAAAATGGGGTTCAACATGCGTGAGCGGCTGCGCGCGGCCGGTCACGAGGTGGTCGGCTACGACCGCAACCCCGACGTCACCGACTCCACCTCACTCGAGGACATGGTGTCCAAACTGGACGGTCCCCGGATCGTCTGGATCATGGTGCCCGCCGGCGAACCCACCCGGCAGACCGTCGCGGAGCTCGGGAACCTGCTGTCCGAGGGCGACCTCGTGATCGACGGCGGCAACTCGAAGTACACCGACGACCGGATCAACGCGGACCTGCTCGCGACGAAGAAGATCGGCTACCTCGACTGCGGGGTTTCCGGTGGCGTGTGGGGCAAGGACAACGGCTACGGCCTGATGGTCGGCGGCGCGGCTTCGGACGTCGAGAAGGCCATGCCGATCTTCGACGCGCTTCGCCCCGAAGGTCCGCGTGACGAGGGCTTCTCGCACGCCGGCGCCGTCGGCTCCGGTCATTACGCGAAGATGATCCACAACGGCATCGAGTACGGCATGATGCAGGCCTTCGCGGAAGGCTTCGAGCTGCTCGAAGCCGCGAAGGTCGTCGAGAACGTGCCCGCGGTGATCAAGGGCTGGCAGCGGGGGACCGTCGTCCGCTCGTGGCTGCTCGACCTGCTCGTCCGCGCGCTCGACGAGGACCCGGAGCTGGACGACCTCGAGGGCTACGTCGAGGATTCCGGCGAAGGCCGGTGGACCCTCGAAGAGGCGATCAACAACGCGGTCCCGGCGCCGGTCATCTCGGCCGCGCTGTTCGCGCGGTTCGCTTCGCGCCAGGAGGACTCCGCCGCCATGCGGGCCGTCGCCGCGCTGCGCAACCAGTTCGGCGGGCACGCCGTGAAAAAGGTCCAGTGACGACGGCCGGCCGCTAGGCAGACGGGTTGTACCTCAGACATCTCCAGGTCACCGACTTCCGGTCCTGGCCACAAGCCGATCTCGCGCTCGAACCCGGCCCGACCGTCCTCGTCGGACAGAACGGCCGCGGCAAGACGAACCTCCTCGAGGCGATCGGTTACATCGCGACCCTGGGCTCGCACCGCGTCGCGACCGACGCGCCGTTGGTGCGGCACGGGTGCGAACGCGCGCTGATCCGGGTCGCGGTGGTCAACGAGGACCGCGAGCTGACGGTCGAGCTGGAGATCACGCCGGGCAAGGCGAACCGCGCGCGGGTCAACCGCGGCGCGGTCGGCAAGCCGCGTGACGTGCTCGGGATCCTGCGCACGGTGCTGTTCTCCCCGGAGGACCTGGCGCTCGTGCGCGGGGATCCCGGGGAGCGCCGCCGCTTCATGGACGAGCTCCTCGTGCTGCGCGCGCCCCGGTACGCCGGGGTCCGCGCCGACTACGAGAAGGTGCTGAAGCAGCGGAACGCCCTGCTCAAGACGGCGGGCAAACGGCGTACGGGACGCGAAGACCCGTACGCGTTGTCGACGCTCGACGTCTGGGACGACCACCTGGCGGTGGCGGGCGCCGCGTTGCTGGCCGCCCGGCTCAACCTGATCGCGGACCTCGCGCCGTACGCGGCCGCCGCGTACATGGGGGTCGCACCCGACTCGAGGCCGGCGAAGATCGCGTACAAGTCGAGCCTGGGCGAAGCGATGCCAGAGGGGTACGGCGATCCGGACGGTCCTCGCGCCGACCAGGCGGTACTCAAGGAAGTGCTGGTCGAGGCGCTGAAACGGTCGCGGAACCTGGAGCTGGAACGCGGGGTGAGCATGGTCGGCCCGCACCGGGACGAGCTCGACCTCATCCTCGGCGAAGCACCGGCGAAGGGCTACGCGAGCCATGGGGAGTCCTGGTCGTTCGCCCTCGCGCTGCGTCTGGGAAGCTACGAGCTCCTGCGTGGCGAGGCCGGGGAACCGGTACTTCTGCTGGATGATGTGTTCGCCGAGCTGGACCGGCGTCGCCGGGCCCGGCTGGCGGAGGTGGCGGCAGGCGCCGAGCAGGTGCTGGTGACCGCCGCCGTGGACGAGGACGTGCCCGCCGAACTGGCCGGGCACCGGTTCCTCGTGGCGGATGGTGAGATCAACCGAGGGTGATCGGCGGCAGCGGACACCCCGGGTGATCGGCGCCACAGCAGTTGCCCACCGATCTGGGGACAAACCTGTGGACAGTGTGGATAACACCGTGAACGCGTTATCGCCCCGCGTGACCAAGGGGCCTGATAAGCGGCTTGACACCCCCCTCCCGGGCGGTAACCCGGGTGAGGGGTCTTTGTTCGACACGCAGCGTGAACGAACCGTGGCACCGAACGGCGCAACCGATACCGAAAGCAAGGAACCGGCTACCGGCCGTGACCTCGCTCGTGCCGCGTTGGACGCCGCGAAGGCCAAAGCCAAGGCCCGCGGCGTTGAACCGGGCGTACGCCGCGGCCGTATCACCGGAGGGGGAGCCGGTTCGGCAGGGCAGAGCCCGCGACGTCGTCGCTGGTCAGGACCGGGTGCCGACGCCCGCGACCCGCAACCGCTCGGCAGGCTCGCCTCCCGGATCGCGGTCGACCGCGGCTGGAACACACGGCTGGCCAACGGTCAGGTCTTCGGCAGCTGGGCCCGGCTTGTGGGTGAAGAGGTCGCCGAACACGCCCAGCCGGTGGCCCTGAAGGACGGCGAGCTGACCGTCCGCGCGAGCTCGACGGCGTGGGCGACGCAGCTTCGCCTGCTCCAGGGACAGCTGCTGGCGAAGATCGCGAAGGGCGTCGGCCACGGCGTAGTGAAGAAGATGCGGATCCAGGGTCCGACGGCACCGAGCTGGCGGAAAGGGCCACGGCACGTGCCGGGACGCGGCCCGCGTGACACGTACGGCTGATCCGAGTTGCGCTTCGCCGTGACAGTGCCCATTAAAGCGCCTAGAACGCGCCCAGAGTGCTTCGCGAACGTCAAGACTCTTCTTCGAACGAATTAGCGCGCCTGTGAGCAAATCAGGGGTGTCCTTGCCGCATGTCTGCGAACGCGGCCAAGTACACTGGAGATGAGCGAGCGTCCGCTCGGGCGAGACGAGGAGAATCAACGCCTGTGACCGAGAACAAGAGCGAGTACAACGCGTCGTCGATCACGGTGCTCGAAGGCCTCGAAGCCGTCCGCAAGCGTCCCGGCATGTACATCGGTTCCACCGGTGAACGCGGCCTCCACCACCTCGTCCAGGAGGTGGTCGACAACTCCGTCGACGAGGCGATGGCCGGTCACGCGACCAAGGTCGAGGTTACCCTGCTGGCCGACGGTGGCGTGCGCGTCGTGGACGACGGCCGCGGCATCCCGGTCGACATGCACCCCAAGGAGATGAAGCCGACCCTCGAGGTCGTGCTCACCGTGCTCCACGCGGGCGGCAAGTTCGACAGCGACTCCTACGCGGTCTCCGGTGGTCTGCACGGCGTCGGCGTCTCGGTGGTGAACGCGCTCTCGACCAAGCTCATCGCCGAGGTCAAACGCGGCGGGCGCAGCTGGCGCCAGGTGTACACCGACCAGATCCCCGGTGAGCTGCAGGACCTCGGCCCGGCCGAGGACACCGGTACCACGATCACCTTCTGGGCCGATGGCGACATCTTCGAGACCACGACGTACAACTTCGAGACGATCTCCCGGCGTCTTCAGGAGATGGCCTTCCTCAACAAGGGCCTGACCCTTTCGCTGCGTGACGAGCGCGTCGCCGACGAAGAGACCGAAGCGGACGCTTCCGGCCAGGCGGCGCGGGTCAAGGAGAAGACCTACTGCTACCCGGGCGGTCTTGAAGACTTCGTCAAGCACATCAACGGCAGCAAGGACCCGATCCACGCGTCCGTGATCTCCTTCGAGGCCAAGGGCACCGGCCTCGAGGTCGAGGTCGCCATGCAGTGGAACAACGGCTTCACGCCGTCGGTGTACACCTTCGCCAACACGATCAACACGCACGAGGGCGGCACGCACGAAGAGGGCTTCCGCGCCGCGCTCACCCGCGTCGTCAACGCGTACGCGCGCGAGAAGAAGCTGCTCAAGGAGAAGGACGCCAACCTCTCCGGTGACGACGTGCGCGAGGGCCTCGCCGCGATCGTCTCGATCAAGCTCTCCGAGCCGCAGTTCGAAGGCCAGACCAAGACCAAGCTGGGCAACAGCGAGGCCAAGACGTTCGTGCAGCAGACCTCGAACGAATGGCTGGCCGACTGGTTCGAGCGCAACCCCACCGAGGCGAAGACGATCATCAACAAGTCGATCTCCTCGGCGCAGGCGCGGATGGCCGCCCGCAAGGCGCGCGACCTGGTCCGCCGCAAGGGCGCGCTGGAGATCGGCGGGCTGCCCGGCAAGCTCAAGGACTGCCGTTCGACCAACCCGTCGGAATGCGAGCTCTACATCGTCGAGGGTGACTCGGCCGGCGGTTCGGCCAAGGAAGGCCGCGACTCGATGTACCAGGCGATCCTGCCGATCCGGGGCAAGATCATCAACGTCGAGAAGGCCCGTATCGACCGCGTCCTCAAGAACACCGAGGTCCAGTCGCTGATCACCGCGCTCGGCACCGGTATCCACGAAGAGTTCGACATCGAGAAGCTGCGCTACCACAAGATCGTGCTGATGGCCGACGCCGACGTCGACGGCCAGCACATCACCACGCTGCTGCTCACCTTCCTGTTCCGGTTCATGCCCCCGCTGATCGAGCACGGGCACGTGTTCCTCTCCCGCCCGCCGCTGTACAAGATCAAGTGGCCGCGGCAGGAGCCGGAGTACGCGTACTCCGACCGGGAACGCGACGCCGTCATCCAGGCGGGTGTCGAGGCCGGCCGGAAGCTGCCGAAGGACGACGCGATCCAGCGCTACAAGGGTCTCGGCGAGATGAACGCCGAAGAGCTGTGGGAGACCACGATGGACCCGGCGAACCGGCTGCTCGGCCAGGTCACGCTGGACGACGCCGCGCAGGCCGACGACCTGTTCTCCGTCCTGATGGGCGAGGACGTCGAAGCGCGCCGTTCCTTCATCACGCGTAACGCCAAGGACGTGCGTTTCCTGGACGTCTAGACGTCCCCGTTCTTTGTCCCCTTAGGACTGCTCCCACGAGAAGGACCTCATGACGGAAACCTTGCCGCCTGCTCCGGACCACGACCGGATCGAACCGGTCGACATCCAGCAGGAGATGCAGCGCTCCTACATCGACTACGCGATGAGCGTCATCGTGTCGCGGGCACTGCCGGACGTGCGCGACGGCCTCAAGCCGGTGCACCGCCGCGTGCTGTACTCGATGTTCGACTCGGGCTTCCGCCCCGACCGCGGGTACAACAAGTGCTCCCGCGTCGTCGGCGACGTGATGGGCAACTACCACCCGCACGGTGACTCCGCGATCTACGACGCGCTGGTGCGGCTCGCCCAGCCGTGGTCGCTGCGGTACCCGCTGATCGACGGCCAGGGCAACTTCGGTTCGTCGGGCAACGACCCCGCCGCCGCCATGCGGTACACCGAGTCCCGGCTGGCGCATCTCGCGATGCACATGCTGCAGGACATCGAAGAAGAGACCGTCGACTTCTCCGACAACTACGACGGCCGCACCCAGGAGCCCGACGTCCTGCCGTCGCGGTTCCCGAACCTGCTGGTCAACGGTGGTTCCGGGATCGCGGTCGGCATGGCGACGAACATCCCGCCGCACAACCTGCGCGAGGTCGCCGACGGCGTCAAATGGGCGCTGGAGAACTTCGAGGCCAGCGACGACGAGCTGCTCGCCGCGCTGCTGGTCCGGATCAAGGGCCCGGACTTCCCGACCAAGGCGATGATCCTCGGCAACTCCGGGATCGAGGACGCGTACCGCACCGGCCGCGGCTCCGTGCGCATGCGCGCGGTCGTCGAGGTCGAAGAGGACGCCAAGGGCCGCACGATCCTGGTCGTGTCCGAGCTGCCGTACCAGGTCAACCCGGACAACCTGGTCGAGAACATCGCGAACCTGGTCCGCGACGGCAAGCTCACCGGCATCTCCGACATCGCCGACGAGTCCAACAGCCGCAGCGGGATGCGGATCGTCGTCACGATCAAACGCGACGCGGTCGCCAAGGTCGTGCTGAACAACCTGTACAAGCACACCCAGCTGCAGCAGAACTTCGGTGTCAACATGCTGGCACTGGTCGACGGCGTGCCCCGCACGCTGCGGCTCGACCAGATGATCCGGCACTACGTGAAGCACCAGATCGACGTCATCGTCCGCCGGACCCGGTACCGGCTGCGCAAGGCCGAGGAACGCGCCCACATCCTGCGCGGTCTGGTCAAGGCGCTGGACATGCTCGACGAGGTCATCGCCCTCATCCGGCGCTCGCCCTCGGCCGAAGAGGCCCGGCCCGCGCTGATGAGCCTGCTCGACGTCGACGAGATCCAGGCGACCGCGATCCTCGACATGCAGCTCCGCCGCCTCGCGGCACTGGAGCGGCAGCGGATCATCGACACCCTCGCCGAGATCGAACTCGAGATCGCCGACCTCAAGGACATCCTCTCCAAGCCCGAGCGGCAGCGCTCGATCATCGCCGAGGAACTCCAGGAGATCGTCGACAAATACGGCGACGACCGGCGCACCAAGATCATCCCGTTCGACGGCGAGGTCTCGGTCGAAGACCTCATCGCGGTCGAGGACGTCGTCGTCACCATCACCCGCACGGGTTACGCCAAGCGGACGAAAACCGATCTGTACCGCTCGCAGAAACGCGGCGGCAAGGGCGTCCAGGGCGCGACCCTCAAACAGGACGACATCGTCCAGCACTTCTTCGTCTGCTCGACGCACGACTGGATCCTGTTCTTCACGAACAAGGGCCGCGTGTACCGGGCCAAGGCCTACGACCTGCCCGAGGCCAACCGCAACGCGCGCGGCCAGCACGTCGCGAACCTGCTCGCCTTCCAGCCCGACGAGCAGATCGCCCAGGTCATCGAGATCCCGAACTACGAGGTCGCCCCGTACCTCGTGCTCGCGACCCGCCGCGGCCTGGTGAAGAAGACCAAGCTCACCGACTTCGACTCCAACCGCGCCGGCGGCCTCATCGCCGTCAACCTGCGCGAAGGCGACGAACTGGTCGGCGCGGTCCTCGCGGCCGCCGAGGACGACCTGCTCCTCGTGTCCGCGGAAGGCCAGTCGATCCGCTTCCACGCCACCGACGAAGCCCTGCGCCCCATGGGCCGCGCGACGTCCGGTGTGCTGGGCATGCGGTTCAACGACGGCGACGAACTGCTCGGCATCAACGTCGTCCAGCCGGACCGGTTCCTCCTCGTCGCGACCGCCGGCGGTTACGCCAAGCGCACCCCGACCGAGGACTACCCGGTGCAAGGCCGCGGCGGCAAGGGCGTGCTCACCATTCAGTACGACCAGAAACGTGGCAGGCTGGTGGGCGCGGTCATCGTCGACGCCGAAGACGAGCTCTACGCGATCACCTCCAGCGGCGGGGTGATCCGGACTTCGGCCGGACAGGTGCGCAAGGCAGGCAGGCAGACGAAGGGAGTGCGGCTGATGAATCTCGACGAAGGAACCACTCTTCTCGCGGTCGCACGCAACGCGGACGAGCCCTCAGACGTCGCCACTGCAGGTAGTACTGAAGGAGAAGAAATCCCGGCGTCGGAGCAGGAGTAGACGACGCCCCACGTACTGGGTAAGGACTGACACCTCGTGACACCATCCGAGAAGCCCGAAGCAGGCGGCGCGCAGGCGGGTTCGTCGAGCCCGCCCTGGCAGCGCGACAGCGGCGCCGGGGAACCTGAAGGCTCCAGCGAGCAGACGGTCTCGGTGTCTTCGGTCGCCACCGAAGACGTGGCCCACTCGGACCCGAAGCGGGACGCGACGACCGTGACCGACTATCACGGTGTCAGCGGCACGGCCGCGAAGAGGCTCTTCGGCGACAGCGGAGAGGGCGACCCCGCCCCCTCCGCCATCCCGTCGGCCTCCCGCACCCGTGCCGCGCCCACCGCTCTCCGCCGCCCCGGCCGCGGACCGCGTCGCGCCAGCCTGCAGATCAAACGCTTCGACCCCTGGTCGGTGCTGAAACTGTCCCTCGTCCTCGGCGTCGCGCTGTTCTTCGTGTGGCTCGTCGCCGTCGGCGTCCTGTACACCGTCCTCGACGGCATGGGTGTCTGGGACAAACTCAACGGGACCTACTCGTCGCTCGTCGGCGGCGAAGGGGCCGACGCGCCGGCCGACCCGTTGATCAGTGCCGGCCGTGTCTTCGGGATCGCGGCCATCCTCGGCGCCATCAACATCGTGCTGATCTCGGCGCTGGCGACCGTCAGCGCCTTCATCTACAACGTCTCCGCCGACCTCGCCGGAGGCCTGGAAGTGACCCTTTCCGAACGAGAGTGACCCGGTTGCAGGACGCCGAAAGGCGTCCTGTAATCTTCTCCTCGTTCGGGCCCATAGCTCAGGCGGTTAGAGCGCTTCGCTGATAACGAAGAGGTCCCAGGTTCAAGTCCTGGTGGGCCCACCCGGTTGGCCCGGTCGTGTTTGTGGATAGCACAAACCGCGACCGGGCGTTTTTTCATTTTGGGGGTCGAACCCCCAAGCCCCCGCCAGGAAGGGCTTCGCCCCCCTGGACCCCCCAGTTCGGCTCGGGCCCTGGCGGGCCCATTGCCGTAGTTCCACGTGGAACGTGGGGGCTGGAGGTTCGGGGATCCGGGTGCAGTAGCATCGGCGGGTAAGCGGAGCAACTCGGCGGAAAGAGGGGGCTTCTGATGAAGAAGCTGTTGGCACTCGCGGTCATCGCGGGCGGCGTGCTGTTCGTGATCAAGCGCAACAAGGCCGCCAAGGCCGAGGCCGACCTCTGGCGTGAGGCCACCGCCCCCACCGAGCGTCCCCTGGGATCCGCTTCCACGAACGGAAGCGCCCCGGCCAAGGCCGCGGACGCGTCCCGCAACAACTGATTTCGGCGCGGGCGGTTACCATGATCGCCCGCGATCCGGGGCTGTAGCTCAATTGGTAGAGCACCGCCTTTGCAAGGCGGGGGTCAGGGGTTCGATTCCCCTCAGCTCCACTCCGGAAAGGCCACCCGTACCGCGGGTGGCCTTTTCGTTTCCGGGCAGAATGCGCGCATGGGTGTGCTCTTCGACTACTTCGCCGCGCCGGACAACGAAACCGCGGCCACCACGATCGACCTCGTCGGCGGCCCGGACGAGGCTTCCTTGCCGACCGTCGCGCTCAAAGGTGTGGACCCGCTCGTGCAGTTGGGCACGCTGGAGTCCCTGCTCACCGGGGTCGGCTACGAAACCGTCATCGACCGCGCCATCGAACCTGTCGCCATGGCCGACGGCGGGACGCGCCTGGTCGTCGCGCTGACCGAAGAGCTGACCGCCGCGCTGGCCGACGCCGACGAGGCTCGCCTGCGAGAGGTGGCCGAGCCCTGGTCCCGAACCGACGAGTTCGGTGGCCAGGCCGACCCTGCCGACCTGGCCGACGTGCTGACCGGCCTCGCGGAACTCGCCCGCACGGCCACGACCAGGGGCGACCGCCTCTACTGCTGGGTCAGCGTCTGAGTCAAGTCAACGCTGCTTACCGGGGACATGGTCGGTACCGGCCTTCCTGATGGACGGCTTGCCCTCAAGCGCGCTTCAGCGTGCACGCTGGCCCGGCGGCGGAGATCATCCGCCGCCGGACTGGAGGCTGAGGGTATGGAACGTGGTCCCCGTGAAGGCATCGTGCTCGCGTTGGCGTGCGCCGGATCGTTCGTCGTCATTCTCGACGCGACGATCGTTTCCGTTGCCCTGCCCGCGATCCGGATCGGGCTGGGTTTCTCCGCCGGCGCGCTGACGTGGGTGGTGAACGCGTACACGCTCGCCTTCGCGGGTTTCCTGTTGCTGGGCGGCAGGTTGTGCGACGAATTCGGGGTGCGGCGGATCTTCGTGCTCGGGATGAGCCTGTTCACCGTCGCGCGGCTCGCCGCCGGGCTGGCCGGTTCACCGGAAACGCTGCTCGTGGCCCGCACGGTGCAGGGATTCGGTGGCGCGCTGCTGATGCCGGTGACGTTGTCCTTGCTGACCACGACGTTCACCGAACCCGTCCGCCGTGCGCGGGCGTTGGGCACGTGGAGCGCGGTGGGCGCCGCCGGTGCCGCGGCTGGGCCGGTGATCGGCGGTTTGCTGACCCAGTGGGCGGGCTGGCGCTGGGTGTTCTTCGTCAGCGTTCCGATCGGTGTGGTGGCCGTTCTCGTCGCCGGGGCGGTGCTGCCGCTCCGGGATCGAAGCCGTCCTCGCGGCAGGTTGGACGTGCTCGGCGCGGTGTTGTCGGCGGCGGGACTCGTCGGCGTGGTCTACGCGGTGATGCGTTCTTCGGCCGACGGCTGGGGAAGCGCGTCCGTGCTGCTTCCGCTGTTCGGCGGGCTCGTGCTGCTCGGGGTCTTTCTGGTGCACCAGCACCGATGGGCGGACGAACCGCTCATCGCGCTCGGGATCTTCCGGCTGCGTTCGGTCAGCAGCGGGAACGTGGTGATCTTCTTGCTGGGGCTGGGTTTTCTCGCCAGCCCGATCTTGCTTTCGTTGTACCTGCAAGACGTCCACGGCTATTCGCCGTTGAGGGCGGGGCTGGCCTACCTGCCGGTGGGAGCGGCGATGTTCGCCGGCGCCCGGACCGCGAGCGGGTTGTCGGTGCGGATCGGGCCCCGGCGGGCGGCGGCGTTGTACTGCGCGATCGGCGCGGCGGGGTTCGCCGGGATCGCGGCGCTGGCCGGTGCGCACGCTTCGTACGTCGTTTCCGTGCTGGTGCCGGGAATGGTCTTCGGATTCGGGACGGCCGCGGCCTTCACGCCGATCACCGTGGCCGCCACCAGCGGGGTGCCGGAACGCCAGAACGGCCTGGCCGCCGGTCTGCTGAACACGGTCCGGCAGACCAGCGGCGCGCTCGGTCTCGCCGCGTTGACCGCGCTCGCGGCGGCCGTGACCGCGAGTTCGCCGTCCGGCCTGCCGAAAGGGGAGGCACTGGTGCACGGCTACACCGCCGCGTTCCTCGCCTCCGCCGTCTGCCTCGCGGCCGCCGCGGTGGTCGCGGCGGTGGCGATGCCGGGACTCAGCTCGCCGCCGCGTGGGCAGGCAGGTCGACCCGTTCGCGGAACCAAGGGCAGTCCTCAAGGTTCCCCTCGCGGCGGCAAGTGAGGAGTTCGACCAGGTAGTCGTGCGCGGTGTCTAGCCGCGCACGCTCCCGTTCGATCTCGGCGAGCCTGCCCGTCACCACCTCCCGCCAGCGGTGCTGTTCGGCGAGCAGTTCGGAGATCCTCGTCAGGCCGAGCCCGCCGATCCGCCGCCAGTGCTTGATCAGCGCGATGCGATACAGCTGGTCGTCGTCGTAGTACCGCTGTCCCGAGCGGCGGCGGGCGGTGATCAGGCCGCGGCGCTCCCAGTAGTGCAGGGTCGAGATCGCCAGCCCGAAATGGTCGGCGGCCTCGCGAACCGGCGTCAAGGAATCCATGCGACCAGTCTAGGTTAGGTTACCCTAACTTTCGAGCCAGCCAGGTGAAGGTCCAGCGATAGAAGGCAGGCGCGGCGAGGCTGGTGTTGATCGAGTGGCCGCTGCCCCGCACGATCTCGTCGGCCCCGCAGTCACCGTTTCCGCAGACCAGCGTGTCGTGCTCGCCGAGTACGTACGCCGTCGGGACCTTCGGCGCCGACCGTTTCGCCGCGCCGGGGCCCACCGAGCGGAGTTCCGCCGACGCCAGGGTGTCCTTGAGGGCTTCTTCGACCGGGATGATCGCCGGGTCGTAGGTGCCGGGGTGGTGGAAGGTCTGGGCGCGGATGCCGGGACGTGTCGTGAAATAGCCGCGGGCCCAAGGCTTTCCGGCGAACTTCGGGTCCAGTTCGGCCGGGAAGAACGGTGATTCCGTCGCCGCGGGCCGGGCGCCGGGCCGGTCGCGGGGGATACCGCTGACGATCACGGCGTCGACGCCGCCCCGTTCGGCGGCCCGTTCCGCGACGAGCCCGCCCATGGAATGTCCATTGAGGACGATCGTGCGGAACCGCGGGCGCAGCTGCCGGACCACCTGGTGGACGGCCTCGCCGCCGGCGTCGAAGTCGAGCGTTTCGGGATTCGGACGGCTGCTGCGGCCGTATCCGAGCCGGTCGAGGTTGAGCGTCGCGTAGCCCGCGCGCGTCGCACTGTCCACATAGGAGTATCGACGCGGCTGGTACGGCCAGTCCCAGTAGGCGCGGTCGTAGGTCCCGCCGTGCAGCAGCACCTGGACCGGCGTACGCGGCGTGAGTTTCCCTCGGACGCAGAGTTCGCCCGCGATCGTCTGGCGTTCGCCGTTCACCTGGACCGCGAAGCGTTGTTCGGCGCAGCGGGCCGGGCGATCCGCGGCGAGCGCGGTCGTGGTTCCGGACAGGGAGAGGAATGCCGTGAGCAGAGCGGCTTTCGCGAGGAATTTCATGGCGAAAGCGTCGCTCGCGGGCCGGGGTCGCGTCGTCGTGCCTGTGTGGGGATCGGCGGCTACGTCAGACGCGCACCATTCCACTCTGGTAGGCGAAGACCACCAGCTGGGCCCGGTCGCGGGCGTGGACCTTGCTCATCGCCCGGCTGACATGGGTCCGCACGGTCGCCGCGCTGATCACGAACTCCCGCGCGATCTCGTCGTTCGACATTCCTTGCGCGACACGGAGGACGACTTCGTGCTCTCGTTCGGTGAACGCCGAGCCGTCGGCGCGGGGCAGCGAAGGTGACGGCCGTGCGGTGAATTCCGCGATCAGGCGCCTGGTCACGCTCGGGGAGAGGAGCGCGTCCCCCGCCGCCACGACGCGGACCGCCTGGATCAGATCGGCGGGCCTGGTGTGTTTGAGCAGGAAGCCGCTCGCTCCGGCGCGCAGCGCGTCGAAGACGTATTCGTCGAGGTCGAACGTCGTCAGCATGAGGACGCGGACACCGGAAAGCCGTTCGTCCGCCATGATCCGCCGGGTGGCTTCCAGCCCGTCCGTCCCCGGCATCCGGATGTCCATCAGCACCACGTCGGGCACGGTTTCCGCGACGACGGCCACCGCCGTCTCACCGTCGTCCGCTTCACCCACCACGGTGATTCCGGCTTCCACCCGGAGCAGCGCCGCGAACCCGGACCGCACCAGCAGCTGGTCGTCGGCGAGCACCACCCTGATCACGGCCATCGCGCGCTCACCCGGAACCTCCCGTCCTCACGGCCCGCGGTCAGTGTGCCGCCGGTCGCCCTGGCCCGTTCACCCATTCCGCTGATTCCGGCACCGGGAACGTCCGGACCAGGCGCGCGGACGTCGTCGACCTCGTTGATCACGTCGAGCCGCAGGCCGTTCCGGTCAGCTCGCACTGTCACCTCAGCGGTCGACGTGCCGTGTTTCGCCGCGTTCGTGAGGGATTCCTGGACGATCCGGTACACCGCGCCGCCGACCGGCTGCCCGATCCCGGGAGCGTCGAGGTCCAGTGTCACGGCCAGGCCCGCCTGGTTCGTCGAAGCGACCAGCGCGGGAAGGTCCGCCATGTCCGGCGCCGGCCGGAGCGGGGCGGAGTCGTCACGCAGCAGCCGTACCATCGCGTTCAGCTCGTCCAGGATCGCGCCGCTGACCGTGCGGACGACGCCGAGCGCTTCCTTCGCCACTTCCGGGTGATCGTCGATCACGTGCTCGGCCATTCCCGACTGGACGTTGATGACCGCCATCGCGTGGCCGACGCTGTCGTGCAGATCCTGTGCGATGCGCAGCCGCTCGCCGAGGACGCGATCGCGTTCCGCCTGTTCGGCGGCCGCGGCCCGCTCGCGTCGTGCTCGAAGAGCGTCGGCCGCGAAGACCGCGAAGCCGGCCCAGCCGACGAAGACCAGATCGAGGATGCCCGCTCCACCGGTGGCCAGGTTCGCGCCGACGACTATTACCGCCATGCCACCCGCGACGGCGTACGCGAGCCGCCGCGGACGCAGGGCTCCGAGCGCGAACAGGGGCACGAGACCGGCGAACAACACCGGACCGTCGGGATAGCCGAGCCCCAGGTAGAGCAGGAGCGCAAACGCTTCCGTCCCGGCCACGGCCACCGGGAGCCGCCACGCGGCGGCGAGCGCGAGACAGGCCAGCGCGACGATCGCGAAGCCGAACGCGTCGACCGGGCGTTCCCCCTGCCCGGGTTCGAGATTCGCCGTGCCGACGACGAGCAGCGCGCTCACCCCGAGCCAAGCGGCGACGGCCCCGCCCCTGATCAGCCACTTCACCCGCCCAGTCTGCCGAACCCGGCCGGCGTGCGCGTCCGTGTTCCGTGGAGCCCGCCTACGTCAGATGTGGAGCAGCCGCTCGTCGAGCGCCGCCAGATAGTCGCGGCCGAACTCGCCGTTCTCCAGGTCGCGCCACAGCGCCGGCGGCAGATCTTGTGCCACCTCGGGCGAGCGTGACGCGGCGGCAAGCGCGATCGTCGCGACGGTGTCAACGTCGCCGGCGAGCGCGACGGCGGCGTGGAGCATCCGGGCGAGTCCTCCGCCGCCGGTCAACACGGTCAGCGCGGCGCGCACGCTCATCCAGCCCTGCGGCCCGACCTTGCCGGACCACGGCAGCGCCCACCCGCCGTGCCCGACGTCTTCCGGAAGGATCCCGTCGATCCACCTCGCGACCTCGGAAAGCGGTCCCACCCGATGGTGGCAGTAGTGCACGGCCAGCGCGGCGGCCTGCGCCGCGGCGATCCCGGCCGGGGTGTCATGGGTGATCCTGGCCTGCAGTTTCGCGTGATAGAGGACGTCGTCGACGGTCGGCAGGAGCCCGATCGGCCCGGCGCGCATGGCCGCGCCGCTCTTGTCGCTTTGCGGCTGAAGCCGCCGTAGCAGCTCTTCGCCGTCCCGGACCTCGCTGAGCAGCTGATGGAAACGCGGCGCGTAGCCGTCGTGCGGATCGCGGTGATACGCCCGCACGAACTGCTCGGCGAGCAGCAGCGGCGTCCACCGCCGTCCCGACACGAGCGCCTCGGCGATCGCGATCGTCATCTGCGTGTCGTCGGTGTAGCGGCCGGCCGGGGCGCCGGGCTGCCCGTGATGCGGCACGTAACCGGTCAGCGTGTTGTGTTCGGCGACGAAGCGCGGGTACGCGTGCTCGAAGGAGCCTCCGTACGCGTCCCCGATGGCCAGTTCGACCAGCATCCCGTCATCGTGCCAGGCCGCGGGGTGCCGCCTACCGTGGAGTCATGGCGACCGACAAGCTGCGCGCGTGGTGGGCACATCGGCAGGGGCTCGACGGAACGCTGCGCGGGTCGACGGCGGCCGCCGTGCTGGAACGGACCGGCTGGATGCGCTCGGTCGGCGGATCGGCGCCCTATCTCGGGCTGTTCGCCAGAGCCCGCCTCGATCGCGAAACGGTCGACGCGGACGTCGCGCGGCTCGCCATCCACGAACTGCCTTCGGCGCGGGGCTGCACCTACGTCCTGCCGTCGGCGGATTTCGAACTCGGCCTGACCGTCGGCGCCGCGGCGCCCGCCGGCGAGCTCGCGGCCGCGGAGAAATACCTCGGCGTCACGCAGGCCGAGATCGAGCAGTTGTGCGTCACCGTCGTCGATCTGCTCGACGGCTCCGGCGAGCCGCTCAGCCCGGCCGCGATCAAGGACGCCGCCGGATCGGCGGTGCGCAACCTCGGGGAAGCAGGGCGCAAACGCGGCACCACCACGACGTTGCCGCTCGCGCTCGGCCTGCTCCAGGCCCGCGGCGACATCCGCCGGGTCCCGGCTAACGGACGGCTGGACCAGCAACGCTACGGCTACGTCCGCTGGACGCCGTCCCCGCGCGGCGGACTGTCCGATATGGACACCGCGCGGGCCGAGCTCGCCCGGCGGTACTTCTCGTGGGCGGCCCCGGCGTCGCTGAGGCATTTCCGCTGGTTCTCCGGTTTCACCGCGGCCAGTGCGAAGAAGATCGCGGAACAGCTGGAACTCGTCCCGCTCGACGGCACCGATCTCTTGATGCCCAAGGAGATCGCCGACGAGTTCGCCGCGTTCGCCGTGCCGTCGAAGCCGTCGTACGCGCTGCTCGCCGGGATCGACGGCATCCACCTTCTGCACCGCGAGATGCTGCGGCTGCTCGCCGACGCCGACGTCGAACGCCCGGTGCCCGGAGGGCGGGCGGGGGAGACGCTGGGCGGGCAGGCGGATCCGCCGAGTCACGTCATCGTCGACCGAGGCCGCATCGCCGGCCTGTGGGAGTTCGACACGGAGACGGGCAAGATCGTCCACAGGTTCTTCGGCGACGAGGACGCCGCGCTGCGCGACACGATCGCGCGAACCGAGGAATTCGTCCGTGACCAACTGGGCGACGCCCGGAGCTTCAGCTTGGATTCGCCGAAGAGCCGGGCGTCGCGAGTGGCCGATCTCAGGCTTTCGCCTCGTTGATCAGGATGTCGACCGCCTTGTCGTTGCGGGCGGTCTGCTCCGGGATCACCGAAGCGGGCGGGTAGAAGCCGTCGATCCCGCCGTCCTTCGGGTACATCTCGAAGGTGTAGCTGAGGATCTTGTGCTTGCCCCACGCCCAGTCGTTGACGTCGCCGTCGGTGACGTACAGATCGCTGGACTGCTCCGGCGTGTAGCCGTTGGTGGCGGCCATCTGCTTGCCGACGTCGGCGAAGCGCTTCGCCTCCTCTTCACTCAGGCCGGTGTCGGTGTCGGCCTTCGTGTAGCCGTACGGCCAGAGCACCAGTTCCGAGAAGGTGTGGAAGTCGATGTGCGTCTTGATCTGCTGCGCGCCGCCGACCACGCGGGAGTCGACGAAGTCCGCGACCGCCTTGGTCTCGGGTTCGGAGAAGGCCGACGGACCGTGGTAGTCCTCGGCGGACGGGCTGTTGCTCGACCCGCCGCAGCAGTTCCACTTGTAGTCCCAGTTGCGGTTCGGGTCGGTGCCGATCGCGCTGCTGCCCGGCACGGGCTTCCGCGTCTTGCGCCAGCCCTGGTACTCGCCGCCGGTGATGTCGTATTCGGAGCCGTCCGGGTTGACGTTCGGGATCACGTAGATCTCGTGCTCGTCGACCATCTTCTTGATGGCCGGGTCGGTCGCGTAGCCGCTGGTGAACCGCTGCACGATCCGCAGGCACATCTCGGTGGTGAGGTGCTCGCGCGCGTGCTGGTTGCAGGTGAACAGGACCTCGGGCTCGTTCTCGTCCGTGCCCGCGTTGTCGCTGATCTTCAGCAGGTTCAGCTCACGGCCTTCGTGGGACTTGCCGACGCTGGACAGCGTCGCGATGTCGCCGTGGTCCTTCGCGGCCTTCTGCAGCTCAGCGGTCGTTTCGGCGTAGGTGTGGTACGCCTCGTCGCCCGGCGGGAAGTCGCCGGCGACCGCCGCCGTGCCCGCGCGGCCGCTCCGCTGCTTGAGCATGCTGTCGAAGTCGCCGAGCGGCTTCAGGCCGAAGCCGTTGGCGCGCAGGGCCGCGGCCTGCCCCGGCGTGGCGACGACGGTCAGCGCGCCGCCGCGCGAACCCGCGACGTCGACGCCGGTACGAGCGACCTCGGTGCGTTTGTCCGGCGTGGACGCGCCCTCCACCGAGTACAGCCCTCTCGCCGGGTCGCCGGTCTGGGCGCTCGCGACGGGCGTCGTGACGGCCAGCAGGGCGAGCCCTGTGGCGGCCAAGGCGCCCCCGATGCGACGGCGTGTGGACATTTCGCCTCCGAACGATCTGGGGACAAGGTGGGCGTTCACCGTCGCCGAAGTGAATCATCCACGACAACCCGACGATCGTCGTTCCCAGTTACCGTTTACGGCCAGAGACGTTCTTTGCGCCAGCTTCCGTTCTCGTGCCGGTAGCGGAGCCGCTTGTGCCGCCGGTCGTGGCTCGCCTGCCAGAACTCCACTTCGGACGGCGTCACCAGGTACCGGGTCCAGGTTTCCGGTGCCACGCCGGGATTCTCCTCGACCCACCGCTCCGCTTCCGCGGCCGCGCGGTCGAGATCGGCCGGATCCTCCAGCACCTGGGACTGCCTGCCGATGAACGCCTCCACCCGGGACGCCGGCGGCCTGGCGGTGAAGTCGGCGGCGGACACGTCGGGATCGGCTGCCGAGACCGGACCGCGCAGGCGCACCTGACGGCCTCGTCCCGGCCAGAAGAAGGTCAGCGCGGCGAACGGATTCTTCGCCAGCTGAACACCTTTCGGGCTTTCGGAACTCGTCGCGACCGCCCAGGTGTCCCCGTCGACGTCCTTGAGGATCACGACCCGCGCGTCCGGCACGCCGTCGGCGTCCACTGTGGACAGAGTGACGGCATGCGGCGCCAGGACGTGTTCACCCGCTTCACTGAGCCACTCCAGGAAAAGCTCGCGCGGGGTCGCCGGTGCGGCCTCGGTGTCGAATTCCGGAAGTTCTTCGGGGAACGACGGCCAGCCGCGCAACGTGCGGTTCATCAGTACCCCGGCGGACGCTGCGGCGGATAGCCGGGCGCGGGCGGCGGATAGTGCGGCGGATGCTGCCCCGGCGGCGGACCCTGCGCGGGCGGCGGCCCGACCGGGTACTGCGGCGGCGGTGGCTGCTGAGGCTGCCAGCCGGGAGGTGGCTGCTGACCGGGCGGCGGCCCAGGCGGCCCAGGCGGCATGGGTGGCTGCTGGCCCTGCGACTGCGCCCACTGCACCTGCTGATAGACCTCGGCGGGCTGCGGGAAACAGAACGTCAGCTTCGCGTTGACCGAACCCTGTACCGCCGCGCCCCACAGCTTCCCGCCGACGAAGGCGTACATCTGCGCCGCCGAAACGTCGACGGCCACCATGCGGGTCTCGCCGCCGAACTGGTTGCCGGACTTCGCCGACGCGGCCTGCGCGGCGTCCGGGTACACCCGGTCGCCGATCAGCCCGGCGATGACCACCGAAGCGGCCGTCCAGCCGACCGTGCCCATCACGTTCGCGCGCGCGTGCTGCGTCGCCAGCCCGGTGAAGTCGTACAACGCGGGCGCGGTCACCTCCGGGATCGCCGCGGCGACCACGCAGTAGTTCATCGTCGACATCATCACGGACTCGGTGAACAGCCCCACGACGGCCGCGCTCGGCCCGATCTGGACGGTGTTCAGCCTGCCCCCGCTGCGCTGGATACGTTCTGCCACCGCACCCAGGTACTGCTCCTTGCTGAGCACTGACCCTCCCGAAGACTCCTCGCGCAGCGCCATCGTCGCACGAAAACGGCGATCTGCTTCACTGGACGCCACTATGCGACGTCTTCTGATCTTGCCGCTCGTCGTGCCGCTGCTGGCGGCCTGCGGGCCGACGGAACAGCCGCCGCCCGCGGCGAGTTCGCCCGCGCCGTCGAAGACCGCGGCGCCCAGCATCCCGCCCGCCCCGGAACCCACCGGCAAAGGCCCGTGCCCGTACCTCGGCACCGAATTCGTCTCGGACGCCAACGGGCAGAAGGTCTCGAAGGTCAAGACCTCGGCCGATCAGCCGCATCCGACGTGTTTCTTCTATGCGCTGAGCGGGAAACTGCAGCTCACCGTGCGCGTGTACGTCGGGGAACCCGCCGTGGCCAAGGCGCTGGTGGACCAGGCCGCGCCCATCGACACCTCGAACCCGGCGGACGAACCGGCGGGCTGGAAGGGCGGTTACCAGCCCTCCGGGGAAGGCGCCGTTTACGCGGTCGCGAAGGGCGGGAACGCGGTTGTCGTGACCACCAACCAGAAGCAGAGCATCAAAGCACGTACGGTGGCGAAGGAGGCTATCGGTGAGCTGAAGCTCTAGGTAGTGGTATCCACACGTCAGAGTGAAGTTGATCTTGTACTACCCTGTGCCGCACGCGCGAGGTTTCGCGGGACCAGCGCGGGCGCCAGATCCGGCGGAGGCCGCCTTGCGGTGTGGCTCGGCGGCACAAAAGATCATTTCTCCCCATAAGACAAAAGGACAGGTTTCGTGGCTGACACCCTCAAGGAAATCTTGCTCGACTCCAGCCGTCGCCCGGCGGTCGTGAGCGACTTCGAAGGTCTCGTCGACGCCGAGGTCTCGGACAAGGGCGGCGTTTCGGGTGCCGTCGTGAAGACCGGCTTCGCGGCCGTCAAGAAGATCAAGCCGGGCATCATCCCCGCCGCCGTCGACACCCTGCTCGACGACTTCACCGGTGCCCTCGAGCCGTTCTACGGCGACTACAAGGCCAAGGGCGGCAACGACTTCGGCGCCTACCTGGTCGGCCGTAGCGACGAGGCCTCGGACGCGCTGCTGTCGGTCACCGACTCGCGCGCCGAGAAGAGCAGCCGCGACAGCATCAAGAAGGTCTACTCGAAGCTGCGCCCGAACGGCAAGAAGAACGTCGAGGAGGCCCTTCCCCGCCTCGGCCAGCTGATCGACAAGCACGCCGCGAACGCGTGACCCGTTCAGCCACGCGCTGAGCCGAACACCCGAAGGGGCGCCGTCCGCTCCCGACATCACGTCGGGGGTGACGGCGCCCCTTCGTAATTCTGACACCTTGTCAAAGCTCGTACTCCACAGATATCTTACACCGTGTAAGAGTTAGCTCAGGCGGCTTGGGGAGCACGATGACGCCCTTTCACGGCACCGATCCGAAGAAGTTCATCGCGGAGTTCCACGAGTCCTTCCACGACGAACTGGTGAACAGCGACGAAGACGCGGGCGTGATCGTCGACCGCTATCACACGCCGGACATCGTGCAGATCGCCGACGGGCACCGGATGGACCGGGACAAGCTCATCGCGCACACCCGCCCGGTCCGCAAGAACCGGCCCACCGCGCGGATGGAGGTGCACGACGCGGTGGCGGACGGGAACCGGATCGCCGCGCGAAGCACTCTTCACGTGACGAACCGCAAGAGGGACCTCAAGCTGGAGGTGTACTTCTTCGGGGAGTTCACTCCCGACGGCCGGATGCGCTGCGGACACACGCTCACCCGGGCCGTGCCGGCATGAGCACGAGCACCTACACCGTGAGCGGAATGGCCTGCGGCCACTGCGCGGGCTTCGTCACCGAGGAGATCGAGACCATCGCCGGGGTCACCGGCGTGGCCGTGGACGTTGAGGCCGGGACGGTGACCGTCACCAGCGACGAGGTTCTCGACATCGCGGTCGTCCGCGCCGCCGTCGAAGAAGCGGGCTACGAACTCGTCCCCGGAACGTGAAAGGGCCGCCCAGGACCGGTGAGTGGTCCTGGGCGACCCTTCGCGACAAGCAGAAAAGCGTGAGGCGTCAGTTCTTCTTGTCGGCGGAACCGGCGTTCGAAGCCTGGTGCCCGTTCTTCGGAGCCGCGGGCTTGGCGGCCCCCGGACCCCCGGCCGGACCGGAAGCAGCGGGCTTCGCGGGGGTGGCCGGCTTCGCCGGAGCGGGTTTCGGAGCAACCGCGGCCGGAGCAGCGGGCTTCGCCGGAGGAGCGGGCGGAGCCTTCGGCGGCGCGGGCGCGACCGGCGGCTCCTGCTTGGAACGCAGCGCGTACGCGGCACCGGCGCCGACGACCGCGATACCGATCACCCACGGCCAGCGACGACGCTTGCGCGTCCCCTTGGCCGCCGACTTCGCCTCGACGAGCGCGGCCTTGAAGTCCTTCTTCGCCGCCTTGAAGTCCTTCTTGCCCCGGCGCTTGGACTCACCGGCGGACTTCGCGGCCTGGATGGCGGCCTTGCGGGCCTTGCGGCCCGGCTTCCGCATCTCGGAAATCCTGGCCAGTGCCTCCTTGCGAGCCGCCTTGGAGCTGCGCTTGAGCTCCTTGCGGGTCAGTTCCGTCTTCTTCGCGAGCTTCTTGCGCGCGCGACGGCTGGTCTTAGCGATCTCACCGGCGCTCTCGGAGAGCTTCTGCTCGGCTACCTCTACGGCGTGGGCGGTGGCTTCCTTACCCGCCTCGACGGCACGTTTGCGCAGGCCGAGCGCGCCGGCCTTCGCCGACTCGCTCACCGAATCTGCGGCCCGGGTCATGGCCTTCACCTCATCAATCGTTTTGATTCTGCTTCGTTGCTTGTAACCTATCGTGCCCCTTTTCCCCAGATCTTGCCGCAGATGGCACGATGAAGCTCGTGACTGAAAGCAAGGGATCCCTCATTGGTGGCGCGCTGAAGGCCACTCTGCACACCAACCAGGGTGACATCAACCTGAACCTGTTCCCCGACCACGCGCCGAAGACGGTCGCGAACTTCGTCGGGCTCGCCGAGGGCAGCAAGGAGTACACCCAGCCCAACGCGCAGGGCACGAACTCGGGCCCGTTCTACGACGGGTCGATCTTCCACCGCGTCATCGACGGTTTCATGCTGCAGGGCGGCGACCCGACCGGCACCGGCCGCGGCGGCCCCGGCTACAAGTTCGGCGACGAGTTCCACCCGGAGCTCCAGTTCTCCAAGCCGTACCTGCTGGCCATGGCCAACGCCGGACCCGGCACCAACGGCTCGCAGTTCTTCATCACCGTCGCGCCGACGACGCACCTGAACTTCAAGCACACCATCTTCGGTGAGGTCGCGGACCAGGCTTCCCGCGACGTCGTCGACGCGATCGGCCGCACGGCGACCGGTCCGGCGGACCGTCCGCTGCAGGACGTCGTCATCGAGAAGGTCAGCATCAGCCGCGAGGGCTGATCGTAGAGCCGGTTACGGGGGATTTCGGTAGGTTGGTGGCATCGTGAGCCAACCACCGAATCCCCAGTACCAGCAGGCCGCCATGCCCGGCTGCTGGTGGCACCCGAACCGGCCGACCGGGCTGAGCTGTTCACGCTGCGAGCGTCCGGCCTGCCCGGATTGCCTGCGCGAAGCCGCCGTCGGCTTCCACTGCACCGACTGCATCCAGGCAGGACGGCAGCAGGACCGCGTCCAGCAGAAGCAGTACCGCGACGCGGGCTACGGCGCGCGCACCCTAGCGGGCGCACAGCCCGCTCAAACGGCTGTCGTGACGCCTGTCCTCCTGGCGCTCAACGTCATCATCTTCTTCATCACGGTCGCCCAGTCCGGCAGCATCGTGAACAACAACTTCTCCGAGCTCTTCCAGTTCGGCCAGTTGTGGAATCCGGCGACGCTGGCGGGCGACGAATGGTGGCGGATCGTCACCTCGGGCTTCCTCCAGTACGGCCTGCTGCACATCGCGAGCAACGCGTTCTCGCTGTGGTTCGTCGGCCGCCCGCTGGAGACCGCGCTCGGCCGCGTCCCGTTCACGGTGCTCTACTTCGTTTCGATGCTCGGTGGCTCGGCCGCGAACCTGGTGTTCAACGGTCTCGACGCCGGTCCGGTGGTCGGCGCGTCCGGTGCCATCTTCGGGCTCATCGGCGCGTACACGGTCATCGTCATCAAGCTGAGGCTCAATCCGACCTGGTTGCTGGTCATCCTCGGCCTGAACGTCTTCATCACCTTCCAGGTGCCCAGCATCTCGATTCTCGGCCACGCCGGTGGTTTCGTCGCCGGTCTGGTGGCCACCTTCGCGCTGCTGTACGCCCCGAAAAAGAACCGGCTGAAGTGGCAGCTCGGCGGGATCGCGATCGTCGTGGTGGCGATGATCGGGCTCATCGCCTGGAAGGACTCGCAGACGATTTCCGCGTCCTGCGAGCTCACCACCAGCCGGGGTGCGCCCACGTACGTCTGCTACCCGGAGTAGCCCCGGTTCCCCCGAGTGGGTCATCCGAATACCCGGTGGAGAAGCAACAAGGCCGGGTACCTTCGAGTTGATCATTGACATCATCAACTTGGGGGTTGAGATGAAGATCCGGAAAGCAGCAGCGCTCACCGCCGTCGCCCTGATGGCGTCGGCCCTGGCACCGTCGGTCGCGCAGGCCGGGCAAGCCGCCGAGACCTGCCAGACCTACTCCAAACGCTATTTCCTCGGCTCCGGCAGCGCGATCACGCTGCGTGTCGCCTACGTCGATGCGGCGTTGAAAATCTGCTTCGGCGACCCCGGCGTCACGTCGGCGGTGGCGACGCAGACCGTCGGCACCACCGGGCCGGGCGCGGCCACCGGCTGGGAGATCACCGCGGGCCCGGCCGTGGTGGAAGACCAGCGGCCCCGGCATGTCAAAGCGAAGTTCAGCGGATCGCTGCGGACCTGCGTCGTGAAGATCAACCCGATCTGCTCGCCGGCCTCGCCGTACGAGATCTTCGGGGAATACGCGCCGCCCGCGGTGGGACCGGCCGTTCCGGGCTGGTCACACGGCCCGAACGGCGACGTCCACTACTACGACAACGCCTGACCCTTGAGGGCGGTGAGGACGTCCAGGACGTCCCTGGGGTCCTCGCCGAGGTCGATCCGGCCGAACACCAGCAGGTGGTCGCCGGATTCGACCTCGAGGGTCAGGCTGTCCCGGCCGAGCCGTCGCGTCGTGCGCACCCGCAGCCGGGCTTCGGACCAGGAGTAGCGGCGCGCCCCGCCGACGGTCCTGGCCAGGATTCCGTCGGGTCCGGCGGCCAGCCGGGGACGGAGCAGGGTGCCGTGCAGCGCGAGCGCGCCCACGGAGAGCATCGCGAGCCCGGTCAGGATCGTGCCGCCGACGTCGCCGCCGAAGGTCAGCCACAGCACTCCTGCCAGCAACAACAGGGTGATCGCCCAGGCCACTACCACAACGTTCTGCTGTGGCGCCCAGGAGGTGGGGTAGTTATCCACAGGGGTTATCCACACTGGGGATGAGTCACACCGGTGTAATTAGGCGTCAAGCCGCCATCCGGGGTAATGCTCACCGCCACCGCATCGTCATGAGCAACCCGGCGATCATCAGCACGAAACCGATGGCGAAGTTCGTGTTGCCCAGATCCGCCATGAAGGGGATCTTGTCGCCCGCGATGTAGTTGACGACCAGCCACATCAAGCCGATCAGCATGAGGCCGAACATCACGATCTTGTAGAACAGGTTCGACGGGCCCGCGGCCTTGACCTTCACCGGCGTGCGGCGGTCGGTCGGCGGGGTGTACGCCGTCTTCTTACGGACCTTGGACTTCGGCATCGTGTTCCTCGCGTACTGTTCGGCTTCCCTGGTGGCGATGACCCGCTTTCGGGTGCGCAACCAGCGCCACGTGCACACGTTAACGTAAACGAGCGCCGCTGGGCACCGTCCGGGACCGGTCGATTTCCCGCACTGTGACAATGGTGTCACACACGGTTCGACACACTGTGCCGGTTCGATACTGCGGCTTGGTTCGAGATTAGGAGCTTTGCGTGGTGGCTGATCGGGAAGAGCCGGGCGGAGACCGGCGGCGGTACTCCGAACGACCACCCGGTGAGGGCCGTCCGGCCCCCCGGCGTAGGCCGGAAGACGCAATTCCGCCGCGCCGGGCCCCGGGAGAGGCACCGACGCCTCGGCGGAGGCCGCCGGACGGCAGGGCGTACGACGGACCTCCGCCGCGCCGCCGGGCGGATTCGCCGCCGCCTCGACGTCGTCCCGTGCCGCCGCCGGGATCGACCGAGGAGACCGTCATCTTCGAACCGGTCGGCGGCGGCACCGCGACCGAAGAACGTCCGCCGCCGCGCGAACTGGGCAAGGGCGGCGCCGCCATCCGGACCGTCGGCGAGCTCCTCATCACCGCGGGCCTCGTGGTGCTGCTGTTCATGGTCTACGAGGTCTACGTGACCGACCTCTTCTCCGCGGGCAAGCAGTCGGAGGCGAGTTCGGAACTGGACGGCGAGTGGGGCAAGGACCGGCAGCTGCACCCCGACCTGGTCGACGGGAAGGCGTTCGCCAGGATCCACATCCCGGTGTTCGGCGCCGACTTCAACTTCACCATCCAGGAAGGCACCACCGAGGCGGCGCTCGAAGTCGGCCCCGGCCACTACAAGGGCACCGCGCTGCCGGGCGAGCCGGGCAACTTCGCCATCGCCGGCCACCGGGTCGGCAAGGGCGCGCCGTTCAACGACCTGGACAACCTCAGCTCGTGCGACCAGATCATCATCGAGACACAGACCGACTTCTACATCTACAAGGTGCTGCCGTACAAGGACGAGGTCGAAGGCTGGGCCGCGGGCAAGGGCGCACAGCCGAAGTGCAAGAACGTCGGGACCCTGCGTGACCCGAACGCCGTCGACGGCGGCGCCTACGGCGAGACCAACGGCCGCCGCATCGTGTTCCCGACCAAGGGCGACACGGTGAACCCGGTGCCGTACAAGGACCCGGCGATCCTGCCGAAGGCCGACCAGGTCTCGCTGCTCACGCTGACGACGTGTCACCCGAAGTTCTCGGCGAAGGAACGGCTCATCATCCACGCGGTGCTGGCTCAGCAGGTGCCGAAGAACCAGGTCGGCTCCTACGCCGAACTCCTGCCCAAGATCTCGGAGGCGCGCTGATGTACGGCTGGATCTGGCGCAAACTGCCGGGCCCCTTCGCGGTGAAGCTGGCGACGGCGGTCGTGCTGGCGCTCGGGATCGTGGCGCTGCTGATGTTCGTCGTCTTCCCTTGGCTGGAACCACGCCTGTGGTTCAACGAGATATCTGTCGAGCGCTGACGGAAATATTTCGCAGGGCGCTGGACTGTCGGTGGCTCACGGAGGCGTGAAGGCGCCCTGCAAAAGATTTCCGTGGGCCTTCGGCCCGAAAGAGGGCGCTCGACGGTGAAGTCTCCGTCGGGCGCCGAGCGCCCTTTGGGAGACCTTGTGGCTGAGTTCGTTCCGCGTCCAGCAGACACGCGGTTTGGAGTGTTTCTCGTCTCCGGGCGGTTTCCCGGACAGGAGGACGCCGATGTCCTGCGCCGGTCGGTCGACGCCGCCATCGCCGCGGAGCGGGCCGGGTTCGACGACGTGTGGTTCGCCGAGCACCACTTCATGCCGTACGGCGTCTGCCCGTCCGCGATCACCCTCGCCGCGCACGTGCTGGGCCGCACCGAGCGGATCGCCGTCGGCACCGCGGTGAGCGTGCTGTCGGTCGCGCATCCGGTGGCACTCGCCGAACAGTGGTCGCTGCTCGACGCGGTTTCCGGCGGACGGCTGCGGATCGGCGTCGGCCGGGGCGGGCCGTGGCAGGACCTGGAGGTCTTCGGCACCGGCGCGTCCCGCTACGAGACCGGGTTCGAGGAGAGCCTCGACCTGCTACTGGCCGCGATGACGTCGAAGACCGTCTCCGCTGACGGGGAACACTTCGCCTTCCGCGAGGTGCCGATGGTGCCGCGTCCGGAGCGGGCTCCGCGCATGGTCGTCGCCTGCGGGGACGCACGCTCTCGCGCGGTCCGGCTCGCCGCCGATCGCGGGCTGCCGATGCTGCTCGGGCTGCACACCGACGACGACGGCAAGATCGAAACGCTTGCCGCGTACGGGGATTCCGCCGCCGGGCATGTCTCGACGGTGATGTGCCAGGTCGGGGACGACGCGCTGGACGTCGTGCGGTCCGCGTTGCCGGGCTCCCTCAAGGAGGGCTTCGCCGGGCACGTGTACCTCGACGGCAAGCGGGGGCTGGACAAGGATCCGGTCTCCTACACCGACCGGCTGTGCGAGATGCACCCGATCGGCGGCGTGGAGTACTGCGTCGACCGGCTGGGAACGAGCATCCGGCGTACCGGGGTCTCCCACGTGATCATGATGGTGGAAGCGTCCGGTACGCCGGAGGGAACGCTCGAGAACATCGCGCGGATCGGGGAAGAGGTCCTCCCCGCGCTGCGACGGGGTTAGCAGTCGCGGAGTTCCGGGCTCTGGTTCAGCAGCTGGCCGCGGACGGAGACGAACGCGCGGTAGCGGTCACTGTCCACTTGGGACTTCTTGAACACGGCGACGCGGTGGCAGTTCTGGAACGCCAGCTTCACGCCGAAGTGTCGTTCCAGCCCGCCGCGGATGGCGTCCGAGGCCAGCGCCCGCAGCAGCTGGCCGCGTTCGGCCTCGCTCGGCGGCGGCGTCTCGTTGTCGGCGAACCCGTCGGCCGCGCCCTCGGCCTCCGCGATGACACCGGTGATCACGGTCCAGGCGTAGGGCAGGGATTCCCGGACACAGGCGACGAACTCGGCGTCGGAGACCTCCCCGCGCTCGGCCTTCTCCAGCAGCGCGGGCGATACATCCAGAGACATCGAACCTCCGAGAGAGACACGGTGAACGTGGGCCATCTACCTGACTACTCACCCTCGGCGCGAGCCACAAGAGAAAACGATCATCATCACCACTTTGGCGGAAGCCGTCGTCACTCCCAGCGAAAGAGCTTCGCCGCCACGACACAACTGCCCACCGCGAAAGCCGCCAGAACGGCGAGTTGCAGCGGCTGGGCGCCGGTGCCGGTCCAGGCGTCTTCAAGGGCTTTGACGCCCGGCGGGATGTACGCGCCGATGTCGCGTATGGCCTCCGGAAGCAGCGGACGCGGCAGCCAGACGCCGCCGAGGAACATGACCGGGATGTAGGCGATCATCGCGATCCCGCCCGCGGCGCGGCTGGTCTTGGCGACCGCCGCGGCGATCAGGCCGAGGCCGAAGATCGCGGTCGTGCCGAGGACGAACGTCAGCAGGAAGCCGAGCGGGTGACGCGGGCTGGGGACGTCGAAGACGACGCCCGCCGTCACGAGGAGGATGCCGACCCCGCCGATCGTCACGGTGACGTTGATGATCAGCTGCGCCACCAGCAGCTGTGCCGGGTGCACCGGAGTGGTGGCGAAGCGGCGGAGGATGCCCTGTTCGCGGTAGGACGCGATGATCCCGGGGATCGCCTGCAGACCCATCATGGCCATGGTGAGCACGATCATCGACGGCACCCAGGCGTCGAGGAAACGCATGCCCGTCGTCGTCCCGCTCTCCGCGCGAATACCGGGGATCACCCCGAGCACGGCCGTGATGGCCGTCGGCAGGAGAAGTCCGCCGATGACGAAGCCCGGCGAGCGGAGGGCGATTTTCGTTTCGGTGAAGGTGATCTTGGCGAGCGTGTTCATTTCGTCTCCTGCGCTCAGTCGCGGCCGGTCAGGGACACGAAGGCTTCGTCCAAAGTGGATTTACCGGCGCGGTCGCGAAGTTCGCCGGGGGTGCCGGTGGCGACCACGCGGCCGGCGTCGAAGATCGCCAGGCGGTCGCAGAGGCGTTCGGCCTCGTCCATGAAATGCGTGACGAGGAGGACGGTGACGCCGGTGTCGCGCACGGTCTCGACGAGCTTCCAGGTGTCGCGGCGGGCGTGCGGGTCGAGTCCGGTGGTCAGCTCGTCGAGGACGGCGACCTCGGGGCGCCCGACCAGCGCGAGCGCGATCGAGACGCGCTGTTTCTGGCCGCCGGAGAGCTTGCCGAAGTACTTGTCCCGCTGTTCGGTGAGACCCAGTTTCGCGAGCAGGTCGCCGGTGTCGGCGGGGTTCGCGTAGAAGGACGCGTAGAGGTCGAGCGCCTCGTGGACCTTGATCTTGTCCGGCAGGCGGCTCTCCTGGAGCTGCGAGCCGAGGCGCTGCCGCAGCGCGGTGTGGTCCTTGCCGGGGTCGAGGCCGAGGACCGACATGGTGCCGGAGTCCGGCGTCCGCAGGCCCTGGAGGCATTCGACGGTGGTGGTCTTGCCCGCGCCGTTGGTCCCGAGGATCCCGAAGATCTCGCCCTGTTCCACGTGGAACGAAACGTCGTCGACCGCGACGTGCTCCCCGTACGTCTTGCGGAGGTTGCTGACTTCGATGAGTGGCATGCGAAAAACGTTATGGCGCAAGGGACTTGGCCAGAATGGCGCTGAACCCACACCTGGGGTGGGGCTGGACCCACCCCGACCGGGGGCCTGCGGTCACTGTGCCGGGCCGGGGCGGTGGGGAAGACTTCGCCGCATGATCCGCACCTACCTCACCTCAGTGCGCCGGGGCTTCGCGCTCGCGGGCTTGGCGTTGGTGAGCTGGCTGGACCTGCTGCTCGAACTGGTTGGTTTCTGCCTGCTCTGTGTCGGCCTGGTCTTCGCCTACACGCTGGCGCTCGAAGGGACGCGTCCGCGTGCCGCGCTCACCCGGCGGCTGGCCGGACGTTGGTGCGGTGTCGACGTCGAACCGCCTTACCGGCCGGCGCCGCCGGAGCCGGAACGCGAGCGCGACGGCTGGTACCGCGACGGGAACAGCCTGTTCAAGCGGTCGTGGTTCATCCGGTGGACCAAACGGTTCGAGTGGATCTCCGACGATCCGGCGACCGGCCGCGACCTCGGCTGGCAGCTGTGGAATCCGCTCGCGGGCCTCCTGCTGGTACCCGCGGTCCTGCTCACCGGGCCGCGCGCGCTCCGGCTGTACGGGAAGTGGACGCGCTGGTGGCTCGGACCCCGCCCGGCCCGCGACCGGGACGGTTGGATCAAGAAGGGGTTGAAGGCGCTGGGATTCCAGCTGGGGCTGTTCGCACTTTCGGCCGCACAGCTGGGGATGATGATCCCGACGCTGCTCTCCCTGATCTGGCCGTCGCCGCTGTTCCCGACGATGGTCGTCGCCGGCCGCTCGGTGACCGACACCCTGCGCCGCGAGGCCAAGAACTGGACCGGCGTGCGGATCGACCGCCCTTATCTGCCGGAGCCGCCGTTCCCCGTCCCCCGGGCGGACGGGATGTACCAGCATGGACGGCAGCTGTACGACACGCCGTGGTGGCCGGCGCGGCTCGCGCGTTTCCGCTGGGCGATGTTCGACCGCGCGACCTGGCGCGACGTGGCGGCCGCGGTGGTCAACTCCGTGGTGCTGCTGCTGATGGTGGTGCCGACCGCGGCGCTGGTGGGCTTCGGCCTCTGGGGCGTGGTCGCGCTCTGGTTCTCGCGGCCGTTCGGGCAAGCGCTCGCGCTCACTCCGGTCGCGGTGGCGGCGTTCGTCGCCGGACTGGCCGCGGCGCCGTGGCTCGCCCGCCAAGGAGCGCGCTTCGCGAAGCTGCTACTGGGGCCGACAGAGGCTTCGCGGCTGGCGCAGCGCGTCGAACGGCTGAAGCAGACGCGGACGGACGCGTCGGTCGCGCAGGCCGCCGAACTGCGCCGCATCGAGCGGGACCTGCACGACGGTGTCCAGTCGCGGCTGGTCGCGATGGGCATGAAGCTGGGCGCGGTCGAAGCGCTGATCGACAGCGATCCGGCCGCGGCGAAACGGCTGGCCGCCGAGCTCCGGCAGACGTCGTCCGAGACGCTGACCGAGCTGCGGCTGCTGGTGCGCGGGATTCACCCGCCGGTGTTGTCCGAGCGCGGGCTCGGCGACGCGGTGCGGGCGATGGCGCTCGACAGTCCGCTGCGGGCTTCGGTGAACGGCGTCCTGCCTCGGCTGGAGCAGCCCGCCGAGGCGTGCGCGTACTTCGCGGTCAGCGAGTTGCTGGGCAACGCGGCGAAGCACGGCCAGGCGCGGCGAGTGTCGATCGACCTGGGCTACGACGACGGTCTGTTGCGGATCGAGGTGACCGACGACGGGAAGGGCGGCGCGAACGCGGCCCGGGGGAGCGGGATTCGCGGGATCGAACGCAGGCTGGGCGCGTTCGACGGTACTTTTGCCCTGACCAGCCCGCTCGGCGGGCCGACGAAGGCGATCATGGAGATCCCGTGCCAGCTCGACCCCGATGCGTCGTCGCCGAGGACCAGTACCTCCTCCGAGACGGCTTGACGCATTTGCTGACCGCGCACGGTTTCGACGTCGTCGAGGCGGTGGGCACCGGGCCGGAACTGGACCGGGCGCTGCGCACGCACCGGCCCGACGTTTCGGTCGTCGACGTCCGGATGCCGCCGACGCTCACCGACGAAGGGCTTCAGGTCTCGCTGGCGGTGCGGCGTGACATCCCCGGCTTGCCGATTCTCGTTCTGTCACAACACGTCGAGCAGCTCTACGCGCGGGAGCTGCTCGCCGACGGCGCGGGCGCGATCGGCTATCTGTTGAAGGACCGCGTCTTCAACGCCGACCAGTTCATCGACGCGGTGCGGCGGGTGGCGGGCGGCGGAACCGCGATGGATCCCGAAGTGATCGCGAAACTGGTGGCGGGCAACGCATCCGACCCCCTTGCCGCGTTGACCCCACGCGAACGCGAGGTACTCGGACTGATGGCGGAGGGCTGTTCCAACGCCGCCATCGCCGGACGGTTGCACTTCAGCGAGGGCGCGGTGGGGAAGCACACCGCGAACATCTTCGCGAAGCTCGGCATCGTCGCTTCGGACGACACGAACCGGCGGGTTCTCGCGGTCCTCGCTTACCTCGGCTCCGCGTGAAGGCCCCCTTCCCTCGACTCAGCCGAGGGAAGGGGGCCTTCTGTAATGGCCACTTTCTGACCTGCGCAAACGCGCCGGATGGGCCGGTGACCAGCGAAAAGCGATCCGGTTAGTACCGGTCGCTACCGGCCCTTATCGGTACTCCGGTGTACCCAGCGTGTACCGGTACACGAGCCGTTGGCCCCCACCTTTGCCCAGGTGGGGGCCTTCTGCTGTACGGGTCACGTCGCGTCGGGCTCGCGAGGGCTCAGGGCATCCGAGATGACCCATTGACTCTGTGAGTCGCCCTCTAATTCGAAGGTCACCCACCCGACCCAATGGCCCGTCGTGGTCGCCTGCCACATGCTCAACCGACCAGGGACGGTAGCCGCGAGGTCGAGCCCGTCCGGCACGGTGGCGACGCTCTTGGGGACCGCGTAGATGGCGCTGAGATCCACCCAGACAGGTTGAGTGGGCCGGACCATGTGCAACCACTTCGGTCCCGGTGACGTGGTGTCTCCGGTATCGAGCATGTGCCGATTATGCACCCGGCTCGAACACTTGTTCGTCTCGCGCGACGGGGCAGCTCTAGAGCGGGCCGTCTTGCTCTGTCCAGTTCACGCCGGACGGCCGTTGCCCGCCGGAGGTCAGGAAGTCGTGTGCGGCCTGCCGGGCAAGGTCTGCGGGGATCTCGGCGTCGTGCGGATACTCCCGAGGGTTGTTCATGAAGTAGTAGAGAACCTCGCCGTGTTCCGGCAGTGGGAAGGTTCCACCCTTCGAGTGCGCCCCGTTCGGTGCGTCGTCACCGACGTACCGCAGGCTTGCCCGTTCGCCGTGCAACCCGATCTCAAGCCATGATTTTTCCGGGTCGCCGTCCGTGTACAGCTCGGCGAGCGTCGGCCCGTCCATGGCCGCCACAACGTCTAGAACACGGTCGAGATCGGCCGCAGTGGTGACCGTGGTCGCTCCGGACGCGTTGCCGTCGTACCAAGCTTCGATCATGGCTTCTTTCTCTGTCCGAGGTAGGTCGTCCCGATCGGGGTTCCGTCCGGCGTGGTCCCGTACACGGTGAGCGCGCTTCCTTGGGGAAGGATCTTAGGGACCAAGGTTTCACAGCCGAACGGGCCTTTGCACACTTCGTTGTTGACGGCGACTGTGGCGCTGGTGATGCCCTTGTTCTGCATGTGAACGGCTAGCTTGACCTCGACGTCGGCAGTCGTGGAAGGCATCCGCCGGGCACCCTGGTCCTTGAAGAACTGGACGGCTTCGGCTTCCAAGTCGTCACGGCCGCTCACGATGTGCCCGGCTTCCTCGTCGCCTGAGTTGGTGACCCACTGTCCGTGTGTCTTCTGCCCTTCACCGGGCTGGACGCGCGGCGGAAGGTCCTGTTTCAGCTCTTCCACGCGGTCTTGCGGGACAGGGTCGGGTTTCTGCGGCCCGGTTGTGGTGTGCACACCAGGCCGGCCGCGGGCTCCATCCTCGGCCTTTGGCGCGCTGACCTGCGGGATTTCGGGAGCCTCCAACACGCCAAGCTCGCCCAGATATGCCGAGATGTTCGCTTTCACGGTCCCGTAGTGGCTGACCGCCTGCTCTGCGGACTGGCGTAGCTCGTCGTACAGCGCAGGCAAGGCCCTCATCTCAGGGTCAGCGGTCCCGTAGACGGCCTCACCCAGATGTGCGGCGGATTCTCCGAAGTCCCCGGCGGCCTGCTGCGTTGCCTTATCTGCCTTCTCAAGGGACGTGAGGGCGACCCGCAGCGCTGCGGCGACTGCTTCGATCTCGCTCAAGTCGCCCCCCTTGTCTCCCCGTGTCGCGGATCATGACACGGGGGTACGACAAGGGGCGGATCAGCCGAGAACCGGGGCTAGCCGCTGTAGCAGCCACCCGGCAACCCAGCGAGATTCGCTGTCCTTCGGGTCGACTGCCTCTTTCGCCAGCTTCGCCCCAAGTTTCTTCGCGTCAGGCGCTGTCGTCGGGTCGTCTGCGACCTGTAGCGACGTCGGCCAATCCCACTGCATCAGCCGGGAAACCTCGGACGCTACGCAGAGCCTCCGAACCTTCGGGTCCGTGTTGAGCGCCTGCGCTACCACTTCGGCGTTCTCTCTGCCCGGCAGGAAACCCAATACGGAAATCGCGTTAGCCCGCAGGGTCGATGTCTTGCCCTCGATCGCCCAAGTCCGGAAGTGGCCGATGGCGTTCTCGGACAAGTTCGGGCAGATCGCTGCATCGATAGAGCTGGACGTCGGCCCTTGGGCGAACACGTCAGGCTCCCCAGCCTCGACGGCCGCCAAGACGCGTTCACGCTCCTGTGGAGTGTCGATCTTGATCAGGCGAGGGTGGACAAGGTCGGGCCTCTTCATGCCGTCTCCTAGCACTCGCTCGTACGCGGTCAGCAACTCCAGGGTAACGGGCTTTTTCCCCGTCTCCACGAGCCCGAGGTAGCTCTTCGCGTACCTCGTAGCCTTGGCCATCTCGGCTAACGACAGCTTCATGTAGAGGCGGGCGCCTCGAAGCTGCGCGCCCGTCGTCGTCTCGCTGATCTCGGTGGGAGTAGACACCAGTAGACACCTCGCCTGTTCACCTCACGCCCAGTAGCAACGATGCTACTTGACAAGGGAATACAGGCGAGGGGGCGAGGACATGGACAACGCTGCGGTGTGGGTTGCTGGTGCACTCTTCGTCCTAGCCGGGGTACTCGGAGTGCTGACCTTCTTGCGTCAGCGACACGAGCGGCTCGCGCGTGACTCCAAGCGCGTTCCGTGGACTGTGCTGGAAGCTCGCATCAAGAGGGAGCGGGACGCCGAGACCGCCACCGCTGCGGCGCTGCGGCGTCAGCGCGAGGGCGTACCAGTCGCTTGGGCTCCTGCACCCAGGGTGCCCCAATACGTTACGGATCATTTGAGAAGCTCCGCCGGGCGGGCACGGGAGGATGACACCGTCATCATTCCGAAGCAGTCGAGAGTGGAAGTAACGCAGCCCCTTCCCGTCATCGGCCGCTTGAAGGTGTGAAATGGATATTGAGGAAGCTTTTAAGGAACTTTCAAAGCCAGAATGGGAGAAATGGGCTTTTGGATCCATGGGTGACGCGGTCGGCCTTGTGTACATATTCTGGTGGGATGACTGTGCGGACGTCGTTCTGATTCGAAGCGAAGAGTCCGCAGACACTTACCGTGCGCGAGTCAGTGACAAAGTGCACCCATTCTCACCTGAGGTCGTGGATTGGCACTTCGGCGGAAGAACCGGCGACGCAGTGGGGCGCCTTCTGGCGTTACCACCACCGGGAGATCCGGAGGCGCCCATGTATGGGTATCGATTCCTTGGCTCTTCCCGAGTTCCTCTGACTTGGATGTCGGGGCCGAAGCGACTTATAGCGGCTGGCACGCGTCGCCCGGGGCAGTAGTGAGCCCGACTTTCCACAGCTCGCGGCGGGTGCATCTGCTAAGCGCCTTGAGCGCTCGACGCGGATGCACCCGCCGTGTTCCAACCAGATCAGGGTAAGAATTGAGTGTCTACGAGCTTAAGCGCGGGATTGAGCAGTCGCGACAGGCGCTTATGGAGGATAGCGAGGCCGCTTTCCGACACATTGAAACCAAATGGGATCAGGCAACGGATCTGTTCAATCGGGCCACTGACGGGTATCTACATCTTCTAGACGCTGACTTGGTGGTGGCGGGCTTCATTGAAGTGCCCGTATGGCTGCTTGACATTCAAATGAAACGGTCTTTCATGAGCGCCGCAATGATGACCATGCACAACAAGCTTTAGGGAGCGGCACAGTGGAATCCGTAAGGCCATAAAGGCCATTCAAGAAGCACTGTGAATGAGAGAGGCCCCCTCCCGGCGCGGGGAGGGGGCCTCTCGTGCTTGTGTCGCTAGTTCTCACATTGCTTCGGCCCGGCCGTCTCGTTCTGGTGGGCAAGGGTGCGGTCGTCGGCACTGCGGACGGCCACGCTCTGGAAGTCGGTCTTCGTGTCCTTGGCGGCCTTGAGCGCAGCCTCACAGACGGCCGTGGACGCAGCCTTGTCGGTTTTGGTGAGCGAGGTCGCGACGATGACCGCGCGGCCGTCCACCGTGATCTGAGAGACCTTGTCGGCCCACGGGGCAGACTTGGCCGCAGCGGTGAAGGCGTCGCGGAGAGCTGCGGGTGTGTCGGCGGCCGGAGCGGACGACACCGGAGGGGCGGAGGGCACGGGGGCCGTAGTGGTCTCGGCGCCGCAGGCGGCCGTCAGGCAGAGCCCGGCGAAGACCGCTACGGACGCGGCGAAACGGCGGACGGACTTCGTCGTAAAGGTGTTGTTCACACGCTCTCTATCGCTTTCCGTGCGCCGATAGTTACTTTGTAGTGTGCACCACAAGAATAGGCAAAAAGAAAGACCCCCCACCCGAAGGTGAGGGGCCTAACTGTTCGGGTTAGAACCGGCGTATAAGTCCGTCCCGGCCCGAGACGCGCTCAGAGTACCAGCACGCACCAGGGCGCAGGACCAACCTTCGGCCCTACTTTGCGGCAGCCTTCTTGCGGGCCGTCTTCCGCGCAGGCGTCTTCTCGGCGGCCTTCTGCTTGGCCTGCTCGTACTCGAATTGCACAGTCGTCGGGATCGCTCCCCGTGTGCCCAGGTTGTAGCCGTTCTCTGCGGCCCACGCCCGGATCTTCGGGTTCTCCGGGTTGGAGGGCTTCCGCACGTAGGCGGGGCGGTCCGGCTGCGTGGCGCTCAGGGCGGGACGTGCGTCCTTGCGGATCTTGCGCCCCCCGACACGCCGGGCCTTCGCGACGTAGGTGCTCAGGTACCCCCGCAGGTCGGACGCGCGTTCGTTTGAAAGGTCGATTTCGTAATCGACTCCGTCAAGTGCGAACGGGACTTGTTCAGCATCCGGCGTGCCGTCGATGTCGCACACCAATGTTGCAGTGATCTTCTCAGCCATGGTTGTTCCTTACTTTCAGCTCCCCATCTAACGCGCTCATCGTAACTCGCAGCGCGCCGGAGTTTTGCAATACCCCGCAATAGGTTCATCACTGCCCGGCGCATTGTGGTGCACATTTCAAACGACTAAAAACAGTTGTGGTGCACACGCCACAAACCGCACCGCGGCCGGCGAAGGGGGTCTTGTGGTGTGCACGCCACTAGCGCTGGACGGTGTCCGGGTACTTGTCCGCCGTGACCAGGTGCGTACGCGGGAAGCCGTTCTTCGTGCGGCACTCGCGAACGCTGAACTCGGAGCCTGCGACCAACTCCCGAATGTGGTGCGTCTTCCCGTGCTCGCAGGGCGAGACCCGATGCAAGGTCACGGCCTCAGCTCTCATGCTGCCTCTGCTGCGGGTTCGGCCGCGACCCACTCCGCAGCCTCGAACAGGTCCACGTCTCCGGCCTCGAACAGGGTGGCCGTGATCTTCAGGGCGGCGGCCCGCCGGGTCAGGTCGGCGAACGTCTCCGCCGTCGCGGCCGGGCTGGCGTCCTGCCTGCGGTCGTCGGCTTCCGACGCGGTCAGGGTGAGTTTGTCGGCGGCGTCGGCCGCGTCCGTCCGGGAGAGTATGACGCTGCGGCCGGTGCCGCCGTCGACACCGACGCAGAGAAGGATTCCGGGGTCGTCGGTCGTCCGGCCCAGGAAGACGCCGGAGACTTCGCCCGCCTTGCCCTGTTCGGCGAGAAGCTCACGGATCTTGTCGGCAACCGCGCGGGCGTCGTCGCTGGTGATCTCCAGCTCTGCCGCGTCGGCGAGTCCGTCCGTGGATTCGGCTTCGGAGACGGTGATCAGGATCGAAGAGCCAAGGGTGGCAATCCCGATGAAGTCCTCTTCGTCGGTAACACAACGATAGACGTGCATTAGCAGTTCCTTAAGAGTACGTATGGCCCGGAATTAAGCGGCGCAACGCGCGTCTTCGGGCGAACGGGGCTTGACGATTTCGGGCGCCGGTTCGTCGGTGTCGGCGCCGTGTTCACGTGTGACTCCGATGGCGTCGGCAGCGCGGGTCAGCTTGGCGAGCGCGGAAGCGCGCAGGCGTTTCACATGACGGGAGGACATGCCGAGAAGCTCGGCGGTCTCTTCGGTCGTGGCGGCCAGTCCGCGAAACCCGAAAATCGCTTCAATGACGTCATGCTCGCGCATGGTCAATTCGGCGTGCTCAATGGTGCGGTGAACGTCGTCGCGGTCTTCAACACGGGTGAGCGCTTCGGCTGCGGCAGGGTCGGCGGTGGTTTCCGCGAAGGAGAGCCCGCCGGAGTTGCTCGCGTCGTTCCACTGCACGGGCGCACCGAATGCACTGCCATGTACCGCCCAGAAATGAGCGAGGCTCCACCCGAAGTGGTTGCGGGCGTATTGGACGGCCGCAAGCGTGCTGTATGTCCCGTCATCGTTCACGGTGGCGTTGAGCGCTTCCCGGAGGCGGCGCCGTTCCCGTCCCGGAATCGGCGGGCGGCCGGGTCGCTGCGAGTCGACCAGGTCGACCAGGTGGCGACGGAGGGACCGACCGATGTAAGGGCCGATAGCTCCGCCGAATCGCTCGCTCACCAGTCCGGCGCGCACGTCTTCGATGAGCCGAAGTGCGCCTTCCTGGTGGAGGTCCTCCCGGCTCAGTGCAGCGTCCCCCGCGACGCGTGCGGCTGTCCGTTCCAGGTCTGTCGCCACCCGCACGTACAGCGGCAGCTCCGCCGCGCGGTCGCCCTGTGCGATGTCCGCGACGAGATCCGGCGTTTCCCTGGCGTCCTCGTGTGCTTCCCCCGCGAGCCCGCTCAAGGCGAGTCGCGCAATGTGCCCCGGCAGTGCCGCACCCTGCGCTTGGATCGGCTTCTGCGCGTCCATCCGGTCACGCAGAGTGTCAGCAAGCGCTCTCTGCCGGGTTGTGCCCTGAACCAAACTCCTCGTCCTCCCCCTACCTCGCATTCGTGTCCCCGACCGCTGCATTGCTCAGCCAAGCTAGCGCCAAGCGACGGGGCACGCCTTCGTGAAAAAAGTTCGGCAAAACATGTAACGCGCAGGTCAGCGCCTCTTTCCTACTGTCCGGTAAGGACAGTTGAAACTTGAAACACCTGCTCGGCCTGCGGATCAACTCGAACGTGTGTTCGATGTGAATCAGGTGCGGCCCCGGCGGTAACTCTCGCGTTCGTCCATGTGGTAGCGAACAGATCACTTGAATGTGAGCAGTGTCACCATCGAATACTCTCGGCCGTTAGGCTGTTCGAGTGATTTCGATCAAGAAGCGGCCTGCCTGATCTCCAGCGAACGGGCAGCGTCGCGGGTCCTCGCGGTGGCGGCTTCGGTGTGCAGAACGGCCTGCACGATGTGACGCCGAGTAGCGTCCAGCGCCCCGTACAGTCCGGCGTCTTCCCGAGCGAGGATGACGTCCTCCACGGGACGGCTCACCCCGTCGACAGGGCGAGCGGGCACGGCCCTCGGAGACATCGCGGTTGCGGAGTCGGCGACTCCGGCCACGGCCTCGAACGCGTCGGCGGCAGTCCGCAGCCTTCGCGCGATAGAGACGAAGGTGTCGGTTCTCAAGCTCAATTCGATTCCCTCTCGGTGTCGGCAATGGCAAGCAATTCGTCGGCGCGAGCCAGATACACGACGGCCGCGCGCAGGATCTCCGGCGACTCCCGGAAATGTCCGATTCCGGCGTTGCACGAATGGCAGAGCAAGGCGCGCACGGTCCCGGATAGGTGGTCGTGGTCGACCATGAGCCCAAGCGGTAGGCGGTCTTCGTGTCGGCCGCAGAGCGCGCACCGGTAGCGCTGTTCGGCCCGCAGCTCGTCCACGTCGGCGGCCGTGATCCCGTACCGGGCGATGTAGCGGCGGTTGCGTGCCGCGTCGCGGGTGGCCTGGTGGCGGATGGCGGCGGCCCGGCGGGTGCACGTCGCGCAGACTCCCCGGCGGCCGTCCCGGCTCGACGCGCGGCGGTAGTACTCGGACAGGGCCTTGAGCGTCCCGCAGCGGGCGCACACCTTCACGTCCGTCACGCGGCCGTCCAGGTGCGCCACAGGCCCCGGACGGCCGTCCGCTGGTCGTCGGTCAGGTCGGCGAGCCTGCCGGGCAACCACTCGCCCAACGTCCGCCCACCCTTGGACAGGTTGCACGGCGAGCAGGCCGGAGCGAGGTTCCACGGCGCGTCATCCCCGGCCAGCACGAGCGGCCACACGTGGTCCAGGTGCTCAGCCTTCCCGCCGCAGTAGGCGCACCGGTCGCGGTAGAGCCTGCGCAGCCATGGCACGTCATACGCGAGGGCGTACACGGCCCGCTGGTCGGCCCGTAGGGCGTGACCGCGTGCTCTCTGCCGATCCCGGTAGGACGGGAAGACCCGGTATGCCTGGTCGGCGAAGTCGCGGAAGTACCTCGCGGCCTGTGCAGCGAGTGCGTCCAGGCAGGCCCGGACGTCGTCGGCGACTTGTGGTGTGCACGCCAATCCGGCCCCGCGGCCGGCGAGCGGTGCTCTCGTGGTGCACACACCAAGGTCGGGCCGCTCCGTGTCGGCCCGCAGGGCGACGTGATGAGCCTCCGCCCGGCGGGCCGCCTGGTCCATGTCGCCGTACTGCGCGAGCAGCCGCGCCGTCTCCTGTCGCCGTCTGGTCTTGAAGTGCTCTCCCGCGCACGAGCGGCACAGGAAGAGCTTGCGCGGCCACATCGGGTAGACCCGGACCCCCTCGGTTGCTCCGCAGCGACACCGCGCCATGGCTTCCCCCTCCTTGCTCAGGCGGCGGCCCCGTAGAGCGATCCCCAGGTGCGTCCGCCGATGTCCAGATCTGTTGAGAGCGGCACGCCGAAGAAATCGGGTACCGCCATTGTCGATTGAATTTCGAGCCCGATTTCTTTCGCGTCTTCGGCGGGTGCAACGAAGACCACTTCGTCATGCACCGGAAGCCGGAGATAATCGGTCAGGCCGCGCTCATCGAGCCGTAACAACGCTTCGGCGAGAATGTCGCGCGAGGTGCTCTGAACCATGTAGTTCGTGGCCGCGTAGAGCCGTCGCCGGTCAAGCGGGAGACGGCGCCCGGACGGGGTGATGACCTCCTTGGCGCCCCACTCGGCCCGGTTCTGAAGCCGCTTCGAGTACCGCCGGACCCCGGCATAGGCGCGGTCATAGGCGCGGATGGCGGCCTTGACCTGGTCCAGCGGTGCCCCGGTCTGCCGGGCGAGGGTGTCCGGGCCTCCGCCGTAGACCTTGCCGAACCCGATGCCCTTGCACACCTTGCGGTGGTACTCGGTGAAGCCGGGGCCGTAGATCAGCTCCGCCGTGAAGCCGTGCAAGTCCTTTCCGGCGTGGATTGCGGCGGTCATCTGGACGTCCCCGGAGAGTGCGGCGAGTACGCGCAGCTCGACCGCCTGATAGTCGACCGTGCCGACAACGCAGCCGGGTTCGGCCTGCATGGCGCGGCGGATCACCCAGTCGCCGGACGGGAGTTGCTGAAGCGGCGGCCGGGAGATCGACATCCGCGCTGTGCGGGCCTGAAGGCTCGCGATGTCCGGGTGAATCCGGTCCTGCCCGTCGCGGCGGGACAGCATGGCGTCCGCGTAGGACGTCGCCCACTTTGACGCGCGCTTCGCCCGCAGCACAGCGTCCGCAAGGGGATTCGGTTCCCGCACGCCGATGCGTTGCCACTTGCGGTCAAGGTCGGCAAAGGGCAACAAGACTTCCTTGTCGACCTTCAGCGCCCCGGATTCCGTTGTCTCCGTGAGGGTTTCGCCCATGCCTTCGAGCGCGGCGGAGATCTGCGCCGGAGCGTTGACCGACGACACACCGAACCTGCGGGCAACCCCGCTCCACTCGTCGGCTTCGGCGAGCAGCCGCGCGGCAAGGGTTTCGGTGTACTCGACGTCCAACAGGAAGCCCTTTGCTTCCATCCGCGCGCACACCAGCGCTACCGCGTGCTCGAACTCCGAGAGCCGCTCATACCCGGCGGCCTGCGCGAGCGGACCCAGCACGCGGAACAGGCGGGCCGTCAGGATGACGTCCAGCCCGGCGTACAAGGTATACAAGGGATTGCGGAGGTCGATTGCGGCCCAACCGGTTTCCTTGTTGTGCCCGATCTTCCGGAACTCCGAGTACAGCCCGGCTTGCGTGTCCGGCGCGTCCGGGTCGATGTGCCGTGCCGACAAGGGTTTGAGCCCTTGCCCGATGCCGCCGGGGTCCTGCGGGCCGCGCGGGTCGAGCAGATGCGCGAGAATCCGCGTGTCCGTGATCCGGCGCCACAAGCTCGTCAGTTCCACGCCGAGATGAGCCCACACGGCGAGCGCATCGAACTTAGCGTTGTGCGCCAACAAGTACGGCAACGTTTCGAGCGCTTCGCGGACGGCGGCTTGTGGTGCACACACCAGGCCGGCGAGAGGGTCGACCGGGATCACCCACGCTTCGCGTTCGGTGCCGAACTGGACCAGGCGAACCCGGAATCCGGGCGCGAAGATGTCAAGCCCGGTTGTCTCCGTGTCGAACGCAATGGGACGGTTTTCGTTGCTACGGCACCAATCCAGGAACGCGCAAACATCCTCGGACGTCTCGACGTTGCGGACGATGACCTGTTCCCCGGCGACCCGGTAGCGCTGTACGCGCATAGCCCCCCTTGCTGAAAGCGCGCAGAACTGACCAGGCCACAAGGAGAACCCTGCGGCCCGGCCTGTCTGCTTAGTGGTTGCGGGCTATCCCGCGTGGATCTCGTCCGGGCGTGCGGCCCGTACTCCGACCAGCTTCTTACCCGCGTTCGCGCGCACGCTCTTCACCTTGCGCGATTCCAGGTTGCGCGCGAATTCCCTTGGACCCCAACGAAGAACCTGCATCACCTGCTCTTCGTCCCGCCAGTTCTGGAACATGTCCCACGCCTGCTTTTGCAGGATGGTTCCCTGCGGGTCACGCACGAGCACGCCCGGCAGGAACCCGTCCAATAGGTCGGACTGTTGCCGGTACTCGGCGACGGCTGCGCGCACGGACGCGGGTTCACGGAGGCCCCCGGCGTACCACTCGGCCGCCCCCTGCACTGCCCACGCGAGGATGCCCGGCGCTTCGGCGAGCAAGGTCCGCGACAGGGCCGGGTCCTTGTCCGCGTCGCTGAACGAGCGCGTGAACGGGATGAGCCTTGTCCTGCGCCAAAACCCGTCATCCTGCCCACGCACATCGGGCCGGTAGTTCGTGGCCATGAGCATGAGCGCGGTGGGCTGAAAGGTGAAGATCCCCTTGTACAGCTCGCGTGCCGTAACGGGGTCTCCGGCGGTGAGCTGTTTCAACAGTGCTTCGTTCAGACGCAGCCCCTCGGACAGCTCCGAGAGCACCGCCAGGCGGACACCGCGTAGCGCGGCAAGAGCCGGGTTCGCGGCGCCTGGATCGTAGCTTCGTTGGTAGGCCACGGCCGCTTGCGAGACATGCCCCGTGATCCCGCGCAGCACGTCCGCCAAGGTGTTGACGAACACCGACTTGCCGTTAGAGCCGTGCCCGTAAAGCAATGCGAAGGCGTGCTCTCGTGTCTCGCCGGTGATGCCGTACCCGATGAGCCGACGCATATACGCGGGCAACTCGGCGTCGTCCGGGAAGATCTCCGCGAGGAACTGTGTCCATCGTGGACACTGTGCGTCCGGGTCGAAGTCCTGCCGGATGAGCTTGGTCAGTCGGTCGTCCCGTGCGTGCGCCCGTAGCCTCCCAGTGCGGAGGTCTACGGTCCCGTTGGCGAAGGTGAGCAAGTGCGGGTGTGCGTCGAAGTCTTCGACTTCGTGACCGGTGATCGTGCGCAGGTGCTCCAGCGCGGCCCGGATGCCGGAATCCATGTGCATCCGGCGCGTGGTCTTCAGCGCGGACTTGTAAGCGTTGGACTCGTCGCCGAACCGCTCGCGGATCTCGGCAAGCTCCGCCGTCATCGCGTCGGCCACCCGGTGCCCGATCGCTCGTTCCCGCGTGGCGCTCATGACTGACCACACTTTGCCCGTCCACGTCAGGAAGCCGACTCCGTCCACATAGGCCGTGTCCTTGCCGACGATGTCCAGCGCCCTGCGGGCGTTCGCGATGTCGGTTCCCTCCATCGGCACTCGCTCCCTTCGCGGCCTGGTCGGTGTCGTCGGTGTCGGGTCCACAGCCGCCCACGCGGGTGCGTCGGACACGGCGGTGTGCAGCGCTGCGGCGAACTCGCCCGGTCCGGCGGCACGCCACGCGGCAAGATCCTTGATCCCGGCAGGGATGGCGAGGACGCACACCTGAACGTCGAGCGCGGCGAGCTGCGCGCCCAACGCGTCGTTGAACTCCCGGCCGCTGCGGTCGTTGTCCCCGGCGAGCACGAACAAGGCCCCGTCCGGCGCCCCGTCGACCAGCTCCCGCGCCGTGCGTTCGGAGCGCGCGACCCCGGAGCCCCGGACGGCCACGGCGGTGTACCCGGCGGACACGGCCGTGAGGGCGTCGCCTGGTCCCTCGGTCACTAGGACCGTGTCGAAGCTCCCGGAGGTGCGGAACACCCCGGTTGCGGACCACCTCATGCCTTCGGCCGGGCTCGCGAGGTTCACCCAGCGGGCCGGACACTTCCCCGCAATGTCGCGGCCCTGAAGCCCGCGCGGGGTGCCGTGCCAATCGAGCATGGGCACGACCAAGCGCGGGTGAGCGGTGTACGCCTGCGTGCGGAAGTCCCGGCCCCGCGTCGTCACGGTCCCGTCGTCGTGGCCAAGCTGAAGCTCCCGGCCCATGTCCTCGGTGACCCCGAACCGCTCAAACGCGTACACGGCGCTCTGAGAGCCGGGAAGGCGGGCGGCTGCGGCGGTCACATACTGCATGAGCGCGGCGACGGCGCCGGGGTCCAGCTCCACGGGCGGAGCGTCGGAGAGCGTCGGCTCACCGCTCACCCCGAACAGGTCGGCCGTCCGCAGCCCGGCGGCCGTCAGGACAGCGTCGGTCGAGCATCCGGCGCGGCAGTGAATCAGCGCCCGCCCGTCAGCCTTGAGCGAGACGAACAAGCTCGGTCGTCCGTCTCCGTGCGCGGGACAGGTCACCAGGACCCCGCCCCGGTCTTCGAGCACGGCCCCGCCACCCAATCGCTGTAGCAGCGCGTCAACGTGCAACGTCTTCCCCTCCTGATCAGTTGGTGTGTGCACCACAAGCCCCCTTCGCCGGCCGCGGGGCCGGGGATGTGGCGTGTGCACCACGAGCGGACCACGTCTGACCTGCGCCAAGCGAGCCGCCGGGCGAAGTTGGCAAAATTTGGCAACACCCCGGCGCGGCGGGTCGTGAACGACGAAAAGGCCCCCGGAGCGGTCCAGGTGGACAGCTCCGGGGGCGGTAGTGCGAGCGCCTACGCGGCGCCCTTGATGGTGATCTCCGGGCGGTGGTACTCGACGTGGCGACCGGCCTTCGTGTCGTACTCGACGAAGGTCAGTTTCAGGTCCGCCTTGAGCGGGCCGTCCGCAGCGGACAGCGTCCGCTCCAGCTCCGGCAGGTCGTTCACGAGCGACCACGAACCGGACGAGAACAGGAACAGCCCAAGGTCCGGGTCGTCGGCCAGACGGAACCGCAGCCGGATGTCCGGCTTCGGACCCCGGCCGCTCTTGGCCTGCTCCTTGCGCTTGGTCAGCTCGCGCGGGCAACCGCACGACTCGCCGATCTCCGCATCTTCGGGGTGGCCTTCGATGAAGTACGCCCCGTCACAGATGTGGATCGGCCCGGCCTGCCCGTAGAGAGCCATCCGGGTACGCAGTGCGGAAGCGTCCTCGATCACGACGGACACGCTCGCGGAGTCGGTCATCACCTGAAGGTTGTCGGACTTGTCGGTGTCCCACTCTTCCGGAGTGCCGCCGTACAGCTCCGCCATGCGGTCGGCGACGTCCGGGTCATCGGTCGTCACACGCCACTCTGACAGCGCCTGCGGGCGGCGACCGATCAGGATGCCGGAGCGGAAACGCCCGACGATGTCGTCGGCGAAGGTGTTCCGCGTCTTGGGCTTGGCGTCCGGATCGGTCTCGAAAATACGCAGCGACAAAAGGAATCCTCGCTGTCGTGTGCGGACCCGGCTGGTCCGCAGTGGTGCAGAAGCTCAGAAACGGAACGGGTTCACGTACTGCGGCGCCCGAAGCTCGCGGTACAGCGCGTCCATGTAGGCCGCGTTGCGCCGGGCGGTGAGCCTGCGGGACTCCGCCTTGCGTGCCTCTTCGGCCTTCTCCCGCGCGGCCCGCTCGCTCGCGGCCATGTCGGCGGCCTTGATCAGCGTTTCGCCGATCTCGCGGGCCTGCGCTTCGGTGAGCGGCAAGCCCTTGGCGTCCCCGGTGCCATCGGCCGTGATCTTGATGGTTGCGGCGTGCTCGTCGTTCGCCTCCACGCGGTTGACCCGCAGCGTGCGGCGGTGCGCGGTGACGACGGCCGGGAAGGGTGAGACGGTCTCGACCTTCGCGCCCTTGGGCAGCGTGGCCGTGTCCGGCTTGTCGGTGGTTTCGTACGTGACCTTGTGCGTTGCCATGAAACGGTTTCCCCTCTTGCTACTTGCTGGACGAGCGACGTTCGGAGCCGGTCGAAGCGACGGACTCATAAAGTGGTTTGCCGATGACGGTTGACGCTTCGGTCGTGACCCAGTCGAAAACCTTGCGCAGGGTCAGGAAGTAGCCGAAGACCTCTGCGTCGACACGAGCCGGGACGAGCTTCCAGCCCTCCGGCCGCAGATGCAGTACCGCGCCCGCGTGGATCTCCGGAACGGGCGCCTGCTCGCCGTCCTGCGTCACGATGTGGTCCGCGTAGCTGTACGCGGAGAGCTGCAACGCCACCTCTTCGTGGACGCCGGAGCGCGTCGACTTCGCGTCGAGCATCACCGTTTCGCCGTCGATGTCACAGATGGCGTCGAACGAACCGGCGTACTTGTGCGTGGTCGACCACACCGTGTCTTCGATGTGCCGATAGGACGGTTGGTACTTGTCGTGAAACTCGTTGATCCACCGGACGTAGGGTTCCAAGTCCGGATGCTGCCTCCCGACCTGATCGCCCCGCGCCAACTTCTCGTACAGCGCATGGACTTCTGTCCCGATGTCAGCCGCTTCGTTCGTGGTCCGGCGGTGCGCCCGCTTGAGGTAGTCGACCGCGCCGGTTGGGTCGTTCATGGCCAGACCGACCACGGGGCCGATGTTCGACACGGCCGATTCGGCGGTGACCTTCGCGGCCCAATAGGTCAGGAAAGGCTTGGGAAGCATGGAAAGTACGGACGTGACGCCGGGGACCTTCTCGCGGGTCTCAGGGTTCACGTAGAAGCGGCTTCCGCCGCGCTTGATGGTTTTTACTGCGCTCACTCATTTCCCCTCTGTCGCGCTCTCTCAATCCGATCAGTGGCGGTAGAGGGACGCGAGGGGACATGATCCGACGAGAAAGTTTCCGGACATGAAAAAGCCCCTTGTCCCACAAGGGAAAGGGGCTCATTCTTCGAGCTGCCCGCTACGGGCCTTCGGGTTCCAGTCGGGTACGCAGACGGCTACACGCGGCGGCCGTGTCGGCGAGAACAGCGCGGACTTTCTCGGCAGTGTCCGCGTCCAAGGTGGACGCTTCCGGCGAGTCGACAAGGGCGGTAGCAAGCGCGTGGAGTTGCGCTACCTGATCGGGCAGGCTCGCCGGAGCACTGGTGACCTGATCGACATCCGCGCCAGACGCGCTCTTGCGACGCGGGGCGTTACGGTCCTGCGGGCTCAGGTCGTATTCGGCGAGCTGTTCCGTGCTCAGCTCCCGCCGCAGCACGATTCCGACTTGATGGCGGACCGACCCTTGCAGCCGCTTCGAGTCCTCACGGGACAGCCCCGACGCTTCGTAGAGCGCGGCCACGGCGGATCGGTACGCCTGCGACTTCGCCGCGTAATCCGGCCTGCCCTTCTCGTCCTGGAACGTCCCCCGCAGCTCGAACAGCACGCGGGCTAGCTCCTGCTTGGCGTCAAGCGAGTTGCGCAGGACGGCAGTCTTCGCCAGGTCCGCCCCGGTGCGGACAAGCGCGGCCTGCCGGGTCGTGAGGTCCGGATGTGCTCCCATGTCTCCCACCCTTTCACGGGGCGAGCCCTCCATGCGGACTCGCCCCGTGACCATGGTAACGCAGCTCAGCCGTGCTTATTCGTCGTCTTCGTCCTCTTCGTCGCGCGGGCGGAAAGGCTCCATGCAGTCGCCGCAGAGGATCGGGGCGCGCTCCAGGCGGCCGGGGGTGATCGGGAACGGGTCGGCCTCTGCGCAGATGCACGTGACGTAGATCCGCTTCCCGCCGCGCTTCCCGCCGCGCGAGCCCCTGCCGCGCTTCTGTGTGCCGCTACCGCCGTCGCCGTCTTCCCCGCCGTCGCCACCTTCCCCACCCAAGGCGCCGGGGTCTCCGTTCTCCAGTCTCCGGCCCTCAGCCAGGTACGCGAGACGAGCGGTTTCGAGTTTCTCGATGACCTTTTCGTACTTCGCGGCGGTCTTGTCGGTGATCTCGACCTGCGAAAAGCCGATGGACTTGTGCGGCGCCTTGCCTTCGGGCCAGACAAGGCCCAGTTCGTTCGCGGCCTTCACGAACGTCTTGTTGTGGCGGCCGTTGATGTTGGTCCCGTGTTCGCTGCGAGCCTCGTTGAGTCCGTGCGCGGCTTCGTGCAGAAGGGTTTGCATGATCCGGCGGCCGGGCAGTCCGAGCAACTCGCCGGAGACGAACAGTTCCGGCATACCCGTGAGGATCTGCTGAATGACGTTGGGCGCAGCGCCTTCCTTGCCCTCTTCGTCCTGCGTCCAGCGACCAGGCCAGAAGTGCGCCCACTTCGGGTTCTTTCCGTGGAAGCCGGAGCCCGTTACCACGACCACGTCGGGTAGCTCCTTGTGCTTACGCTGGATCGCGCGCCACGCCATCTCAATGGTCTTGATGATCTCGCTACCGGTCTTCGTCATGTCCGCTTCCCTCCGTCGTGGCCTGCTGCAACAAACCTAAGCTGCGTTACCATGGTAACGCAGCTACTTGTGGTACACACCACAACGGCACAGCTGCGCCCGGCTTGGCGTGCACACCACAAGAAGGCCCCGCGGCCGGCTCGAGTGCGCTTGATGTGCACACCACAAGCCGGACGCGGGCAGGCAGGCCACGGGCTCAGTCGGCCGGGGCGGTCTCCGGCTCCGGCGCGATGTCGTCGAACTCGTAATCGTGGGCGCGCACGCCGCGCTGGTCGGCCGGGACGGCGGTCACCCGGCGGTGGATCTCCACGCCCGCGATGAGCGAGACCGCAGCGGCGGCGACGTCGAGCAGGGCGCCGTCCGGCAGGCCGGGCACCAGGTGCACGAGCAGACCCACCAGGGCGCCCACGAGAGTGAGGACCAGGGCCGGGAACCGGCGGACATAGGCAATCAAAGTACGTACTCCTTCACGAGCTGGTGGACGCGGTCGGCGAGCGCGTCCGGGGTGTCGTCGTTGGTCACGGTCACGTCCGCGCGAATGGCGTCGGACTCGCTTTCGGACACGTGGGTGTCGGCTCCGGTCAGGCCGGGCCGCCGGACGCGGAGGATGACGAAGCCGCGTGCCCGCAGCTCGTCCGCTTCGTTGGCGAATCGCACGTCCGGGACGACCACGGGCCCGTGCACCAGGCGGGCGCGGTCGGTCAGGGCGTTGACCCACACGTCCGGTCCGAGGGCCTCCCGCGCGCTCACCCCGAGACGCTGAAGAACTCGCCGCGTCTCCGGGTAGGCGTCCTTCGCGCACTCCCAGCCGATCCGGTCGACCACGTCCGCGAGCCGCTCCGCCTCCCGCACGAGCGGGCTCGTTTCGTAGGCCATGGCCTTCAGCGGGTCGGCGAAGCCAAGTCGCGTGTACCCGTGATGCCGCACCAGCACCCCGGCGGCCGTGTCCTTCCCCGACCGCATCCGGCCGACGATGCCGACAGACCTGCGTGTCATCTCTATCCCCTCCCTGTGGCTGCCCCTTGCTTCGTCTTCAGTGGCGGTAGGAGGGCTTAGGGGGACATGGGCGGGCCGGAAACCTTCCCGGCCCGCCCGAGGGCCTCTCAGAGCTTCAGGGCCGCGAGCGTGCGCGGACCCGCGATGCCGTCCGCGACGAGCCCGGCCCGACGCTGAAACTCCTTGACCACACTTTCCGTACCGGCGCCGTAGATGCCGTCCGCCGTGAGATGCGAGTACGCGGGGTACCAGGCGTTGAGCCGACGTTGCAGCGTGGTGACAGCCGGACCTTGCGAACCGCGCTTGAGCGTGGCCCCCGGCGGCGTAGGTGTAGGAGTGCCCCCACCAGTGCCAGGAACAGCACCCCCAAGGCCGGAAGTGATTCGCGCCCACGTGGCGGGGCCGACAATCCCGTCAGCGGTGATGCCCTGCCGGGACTGGTAGCGCTTGACGGCCGATTCGGTGTCAGTTCCGAAAATGCCGTCCGCCTTGAGACCAAGGAATCGTTGGACCAGCGCGACGTCGGCCCCGGAGCTACCGCGCTTGAGGGTGGCGCGTCCACCGGAGCCGGAGTCAGGAGGGGAGGGGTTTCCGCCCCCGTTCAGTCGGGTAGCGACCGCAGCCACGCGGGAGTGGGGGGCGTTGATCTCGAAGTGCATTTCGTCCGCGCGGCCGGAGTAGTCGCCGCCCCATCGGACGACGTTGTCCACTTCGGACAGAATGCGGTGGATCTCGGCGACCTGCGGCCCGGTGAAGGTTCCACGCTTGCCGAGCGGGTGCCGCGTCGCGTTTGCATCGGCGGCTGTGGCCGAAGCGTGGTTGCTGGTCGCGGTGCCACCCCGGATCGGGCGGTTCGCGTAACCCCAGTCGTCGGCGCCCTGGTCGAGATCCTCAACGCGCTTGTCGAATTGGGACAGTACGTACATGAGCACGTCGCCCGCCGGGCCGTCCGCAACGACGATGCGAACATTCGTGCCGGGGACCGTGCGGGACGAGCGCGGAGGGTTCACGGGCCAGCCGTTCTGAGAAACAGCCATAGAGAAACTCCCTTGCAGCAGAAGAAAAGAGAAGGTGGCTTGTGGTGTGCACACCACAAGGGAGGCACCGCGGCCGGCGAAGGGCCTCTTGTGGTGCACACGCCAAGGTCAGTAGCCGAAGCCGCGCGGCTCCAGCGGCCAAGTGCCGTAGGTGTTCGGGAACGGGGCCGCCTCTTCCGGTGACGGCGCCGGGAGGTCGGGGGTCTCGAACACAGGCGGAGGCAAAGGAGGAACCGGCTTCGGCAACTCGATCGGTTCCGGGTCAGGCGGAGCAGGATCGTCGGTCGGCTCCATCGTCAGCGTCAGTCGTTGCCGTGCAGCGGCGGCACTCGGCGTCCCCTGAAGCAACGTGCCTTCCGCCGTCGCAGTCGGGTATGACGACAAGGGCGCCAGGAACGTGTACTCAGGTTCGTACACGAGCACGGCGTAGGTGTTCTCGCTCGGTGCCACCCAGCTTTGCAAGACGTTGGCCTGTGTCACGGAGAACCCGTTAGCCGTTGCGTCCGCGTGAATACTGCTTGGCCGCGTGTAGTGGACGTGGTTGGCGGTGGCTTCGGCGAAGTACCGAACGACGCACTTCCGCAGCGCGGAAATGGCTTCGGTGTCCTGCCATTCGTCAACCGGCATTCCGTGTAGCCATGCCAGCTCGAACACTTGAAGGTTCCATCCGTCGGGGTTGGTCAGCCCCCGGACAGTGAACGGTCGGGTAGACGTCGTTAGGCCGCCTAGTGTCGCCTCGAAATTGAACCGAAGAGACGAAGTCCCGAAGAGTTGAATCATGAAGCGCGCAATCAGAACGGGATACTTCGGGTTTACCATTCCGCTTGCGTAGACCGGTTGGCGGCCGTCGCGCGTGAATATCGGCCGAGCAACGCCCCCGTCGTTTGTCGTGAGCCTGTCGCGGTAGGTAACCTTTCGTTCTCCGCGCTCAAGGGCGCTTATTCTGTCCGCGAGACCCCGGAATTCCGCTTGCAGCGACGGCGGCAAGGTCGGATTAGCCATTGGCGTCACCTCCGAATACTTCGCGGGGCGCGGCGGTCAAAGTGATTTGTTCCGCGCCGGATTCGTCTACGGACACGGAAAGTTCGGTGATACGCCACATGCCGTCAATGGGGACAAGGCCAGACCCGCCACGTACGGTCAGTGCGTCACCTAAGGCGAAGTCATCGAGTCCGGGCGAGCTGTTCGGGTAGAGCGCGATGGAGGGCAAGGTGATAGGCGCGGAACCAATCCGGATGCGCTCTTCAGCCTTGGCCTTGAGCGTGCCGTACTCCTTGACGTCCGAAAAGGACTCGACGGCCTCCAGGCGCGGGAAGACCTTCGACGGTAAGCCCGCCGATGCCCACACCTGATCAGCGCCGTCCCCCGAACCGAGTGCGAAAGCATGCGTTACTACCGACTTTCCGCCTACTGTCGCCGACGGGATATCGCAGTTACGCCCCTGTTCGAGTGTGACGGCGCGATATCGTCCGACCGCCGGGTAGTGGACAGTGAACGTGGTGATTAGGTTCGCATCGCGCCAAGTGGTATCAAACGAGAAGTCGAACCCATTGATGACGGCGGCGAGTTGCTCGACCGCTTCGCCGATGCTCTTGTGTTCAGACTCTTTGTACGTGCGGTCCCGCTTTATTCCGGTCTTCTCGTTCCCGTACTCGATCATTCCCAGACGGGAGCCGTCGCCGTAGTTGCCCGCGTGCCGGAGAAGGGAGCGGGCAATGTCCGCCTGGTCTACCTGTGCGAATGCCGTCGTTGCGTGGTAGTGCCGATGGCGGAAGTATGAGAGCCAGCCTTCGCAATTCAACTCTAGCGTGCCTGCCGCGAAATCGGCGGAGGCATCCCAGACGAGCCCAGACCAGACGATACGGCCGGACCGCTCGATGTATACGGCGGTGGCTCCGCCTGCGATGACCGTTTGTGTGTTCACGCGGGCAACGGTTGGGTTCAGAGCGATTGTGACGGATGCCGATCCGGGGGCGTTCAGGGTGTTGGTGTAGCTGAACTTCTCCGCTGGTAGTTCGCCGTGAATGATTCCTGACAAGACGTCTCGGAAGAGAACACGATATGTGGCGGTCACAGAGCCCCGATATCCTCGACCATGAGAATCCGGCCGTTACCGCCCGAGAAGGTCAAGGCCGGGTTGTCGAACCCGTTTGCGGTCAGGCCAAGCGAATACGTGCCGCTCGTGGGGACAGTGAACGTAGTCACCATCTCGAAGGTCTGTCGTGTCGCGTTGTTCTTCAGGATGCCGGTCGTCTTGATGACGGGGCTAGACAAGGACACGGACGTGCCCGCAGCAAGGCGGATATCCGCGCTACCGTTCGGCGGCCCGAAACCGGCGGCATGGTGTTGCGCCGAGAACGTAACCTTGTATCGGCGCGATGCCGAAAGGCTCAACGTCAGGCGTTCCAGGAGAACGGGCGATGTGAAGGTGTCTTCCGTTGTCCGCTTCACCTCGCCGACCCAGCCGCGAGGCAAGGTCGGATCGGTCGCACCGATCCACGCCGAACCGTTCCACAGCCACAGTTGGCCGGTGGTGCCGTCCGACCAGATCTGACCAGGGCGGCCCCTGGCGGGCCTCTCCGTGCTCGTGATGGTCGGACCCGCGATCATCTGTTGCCCGCCAACGAAACGCTTGTCGAAGCCGGACGGGTTGACCCCCTTCGACGCGGCCGGAACAGCGAAATCCCAGACAACGTAAGCGTTTGGGGTCTCCGGCGGTACGGGCGTCGCGGCGGGAGTGCCTTTGCGGATCTCCATGAACCACTTGCCCGTGTCCGCGCCGGTTACCGGCGGGACGGCGTAGGCGACGAGCCGGTCTGTGCGGTCGCGGGTCGAGTCGGCAGGGTCCAGCGTCAACGCTGTTGCTTCCGTCGACTCGACCAGATAGACGCCTGATTCTGTTGCTCCGGAGGGGATCGCACCGCGTCCCGGCGCGACGGTGACGGCCGACCCAGACAGTGACACGGCGAAGTCGGCGGTTCCGAAGAGTCCGACCGTGTCGCCGATCATCTGACCCAGCAACCGCCGGACAAGCCCGGCAGCGTATTCGGTGCCGTCACAGAAGAGCGGTGGAGTGTCCATCTGTTTGACAAGCGCCATATAGGAATTTCCTCCCGGCGAAGATCAGACCCACGCAGATGTCCATTGGCATTCCAACGAGGCGCCTTCGCCACTTGAACCGGGATCGATGCGGAATCCGCGAAACACGAACTCGGTAAGGCCGGGTGAGCAGGTAAGCCACGTGTTCGCGGTACCTGAAGTAAGGAACCGCGGGGCAGTGCCATTAAGTAGGACTTCGTGGGTGTAGGTGTCGATATCGAGCCACTCGCCACGGAGTAGCGTGTAATTGAAGCTCAGCATTTGTCCGGTTGCGAGATTGATAATCTGCGGGTTGGTGACCGGTCCGCGAATGATGAACTTCGGGTAGGTCGTGAAGTTTCCTTCGTTGAGAACCCGGACGATTCCCAGGCTTCGGGGTGGCCCGAATTTGATGGGGAATCGGAACGGCGGTTTGATTCCGCCGCCTAGCGCGTTGGCGTCGGCAAGCGGTGCCGAGTCGCGCAGCAATACCGGGGAGACGATAAGCGGGCTTGCGCAATACATTTCGACCGTGACCATGGCGAGCCCGTTGGAGTACTCCACGTTTACCGGGATGCCGCGCTTGCGGACACGAGCGGAGACGAAGCGAACCCCGCCCCCGGCGATACCCGGAAAGCGGAACACCAGCGGCGCGTCCGGTGCGGCCGGGGTGAAGGCGGCCGTCACCGCGTTGAGCGCGTCGGCCAGCTCGGCGCCGTCGCGCCCGTATGCCTCGATGGTGAGGGTGACCGTTCGCGAGCCCAGGTAATCGGAGCCGCTCACGTCGCCGTGACGGCTCAGAGCCGCCCTGTCGGAGGTCCGCATGCCGGGGACGTCTAGAAGCCCGTCCACGGCCACGAGGGACAGCGGAGAGTCCGGGGCGCCGATGATCAGCCCCCGGTACTCCGCCATCCATTCGTCAGTGACGGCCTCTGCGGCTCGCTGCGCTGCGGAGAACAGGGTGGGAACGAGTTGCATTCGACTACCTCCCACCGGTTCTCATGGCCCACGCGACTTCGCGACCAATGGCGTACGGGTTCGCATTCGTTTGCGCATAGACATTTACGACGGCGCCATTTCCTGAACCCCCGCCGGCCGCGGCATGATTCGGAATTACCTGCGCACCTTTCGGCAATAGCACTTGCTCCGGTCCTCGCTCGCCGACCGTGTAAACTCCGGTCGCCGAGATCGGGCCACCCATGGCGCGGAAAGGGTTGATACTGCTAAGGAAATTGCCGACGTCCGAGATGCGATCCTGAATCCACTGAATCGCTCCCCGGATCTTGGACACAACCCAGTCGAACGCGTCGCCGATAGCCCGGCGGATGTCGCCTCCGAGATTGAAAAAGAACCCGGTTATTCCGGACCAGATATCGATGACCCAGTTATAGGCGCCCCGGACTTTGTCGACGACCCAGTTGAAATGTTCGGTGACAGTGCGGACGATGTTGCGTCCGGCGGACACGATGAAGTCCACGACCGCATTCCAAGCGTCGATCGTCCATTGTTTCACCGTGTCCCAATTCGCGATGATCAGCGCGACCAGACCGACGACGGCGGCGATAATCCAGCCGATAGGCCCCATGGCCATGACCCAGGCTGCGGCCATCTGCGCGCCCCGAATCAAGCTCTGCACGCCGAGTGCGACCCATCCGGCGACAAGCACGGCGAACGCGGGAACCTGCGCGGCGAGCGAGGCGAGCGCTTCCACTTTGGACAGAACCCAGGCTCCGGCGATGCGGGCGCCCTGAATCGCTGCCTGCACTCCCAGCCCGACCCACGCGGCCCCTAGAGCGACGAAGGCGATCATCTGCCCGGCGAGCGATGCGGCGGCCTGAACCTTCGACAAGACCCAGGCGGCGGCGACTCTCGCCGACTGCATAAGGCTTTGCAGCCCAAGACCAACCCACAGCGCGGACAGCGACACGAGGGCGGCCGACTGCGTGACGAGAGACGCAATCGCCTGAACCTTGGAAACCGTCCACGCCGCAACGGTTTGCGCTGCGCTGATGGTGGCCTGTACACCCATCGCGACGAGCGCGGGCAGGAACACGGCCGTGATGATCCCAGCCACGACGGAGAGCCAATCGGCATTACGCCCGACCCAGTCCACAAGGGACGTGAGAGCCGGAATTACCGTGCTGGTCAAGATCCCAGCGGCGACGCTCAGTGCCGGGCCTAGGACGGTGGCCAGTACGCCCGCTACCTTCTCGATGAGCGGCACCACGTAGGTACCGAGGACGGTCACGAGCCCGCTCGACAACGTACGGCCGAACGCTTCAAGCTTCGCCTGTGCGTTGTCATGCAACGTGTTTCCGGCCGCTGCGGCGGCTCCGGACACTTGGCCCAGACCCGCGACGGCGGTTGACGGGTCGAGCGCATAGAGCGCGTCCTGAAGGTCTTCCGCCTGCGTACCAAAGAGATTCACGGCCGCCGTTGAGCGCTTCACAGGATCGGGGATGGCGCGGAGCCGGTCTAGGGTGAGGTCGAGCGCTGCGGCGGCGACTGGCCCGCCTGCGGCGAACTTGCCCGCCATCTCCGACGCGCTCAGGCCGATTGCGGCGAAGCCGTCCGACGTGGTTTTGCTGCCATCCTTGGCGCGGATGGCGAACTCTTTCAACGCGTCGGCGACTTTGTCCGCGTCGCGCGCTCCGGCCTGGAGCCCTTGGGAGAGCAGGCCGGTAGCGGTCTGCCCGTCGAGTCCGAGAGCGCGGAACATGGTGCCGTACTCGTTGAGCGTGTCGAGAAAGTCGCCGGACTTGTCCACGCCGCGCTGAAACCCGGCAACGATGATGTCGAAAGCCTCGTCGGCGTTCGCTGCGAGGCCGGTACGAATCATCTGCCCAACGGCGCGGGTGACTCCGCCTAGGTCCTGGTCGAAGATCTTCGCCGTATCACTGGCCTTCGCGCCGATCCGCTGAAGCTCTGCCTGTGATGCGGTGCTCATGCCGTCGATGTTCTGCACGACACCGCGAATCGCTTCGGTGATATCGGCCATCGATTCGCCGTAGCCCTTGGCGTACAACGCTCCAGCGGCGGCACCGTAGGTCTTGGCCTGTGCTCCGGTCGCTCCAAGTTGGGCGTTGAGCTTGTCCGTCAACGACTCTTGCGCGATGGCGTCTGAGATGGCGGTACCGATGCCCGCGACCGCGCCGGACACGAGTGCGAATTTCGCGGCCATGCCAGCGACTTTCCCCGCGACGTTGCCGAGGGAGACGCCGAAGCCGGACACGGCCTGTTCGCCGTCGTCAAGTTTCTTGGTGAGGTCGGAGACGTCACCCAGGATGGTTACCTTGATCGGCTTAGCCATCGGCGCCCCCTCACGTCATGACCGGGGTACGTCGCGTCCCCGGCTCGTGTCCTCCGCCGTGTCGGCGGTTGCGGTCCTTCAGGTCTTTGTCCATTGCGGACACCAGCGCGTTGAACTCCACGAGCCGCAGCGTGTGCAGGTCCGCCCACGTGACGCCGAAGTGCGCCACAAGCCGCGCTTTCGTTACTGCGCGGCGGGCACGGTAGGGTCCGGCTTCCCCGCCGGGCGCTCAACGCGGATCTTCAGGCTTCCGGCCTGCTCGATGGTGAAGGCGGGGTCTTCACGACGCTTCACCACGAACGCGAGTGCGCGGAGGAACTTGCCCTTGCGGGAACCGGGCTTGGCCACCGACTCAATGGACGCGTCGATGATCTCTTCGACCGTCTCGATTTCGTCAATGGTCAGTTCGTCGATGTCAATCGAAATGAAGTCGGACAACGATTCTCCAGTCTGTTAAGAGCCGAGAGCGCGCCGGACGAGCCGTGTGATTCGCTCGCGGAAAACTGCGGTGTACTCGGCCTGTTTCTTCCCGGCGGTGCGGAAAAGGAAGGGCTGTGGGCGGATGTGCCGTTTGCGCCATCCGAAGTGAATCGGTCCGGCGTACGGGACCGACGAGCCGCGTCCAGCGCGGACGATGGCCCCCTTGACGCTCGCGGACGGCTTGACCGTGCGAGCCAACCGGCCCGAACGATGCGGAGCCGCGCGGCTCGCGGGCTGCGCCACCACGTCGGCGGTGTCCTTGTGCGCCTGCGCTAGCTCCTTGCGCAGGTCGGCGTCCTTCGTGCGGCGTATGGCGCTGCGCAGCTCGCGCAGCCCGTCTACCCGTACCTCGAAGTCACGTGCCATGGCTGGTCATGCCTCCTTGTGGTGTGCACACCAAGCGGCCCCCTCGCCGGCCGCGGTGGCCTTCTTGTGGTGTGCACACCAACCAAGGGACGGAGTCAGCCGCTCGTCGGAGGCGTCGGAGTCGGCTCGCTGTAGACGAGCTTCAGCGCGTCCGTGGTACCGGGGTCGAGAACCCGGAAACCCAATTCCATGACCGTGATTTCGTCTAGGGACGCTTCCGGCGAATCGCCGGTGAACTGAATCGCCGGGGCCTCGATCACGAGCGAAGACGGCTTTCCGTCACTCGCCTTCGTCGCGCCCGTGTACGTGATGCGTGCGGACAGGACAGTGCCCGCAATGAACGCCTCATACAGAGCGAGTGTCGAGTCATCGAATTCCGCTTCGAAGGACCCTTCGTAAGTCGGCACGGCCGCCCGAACAGGAACCTTCTTCAACGGATTAGCACGCACAAAGCGCCGGTCGGTCTTCAGACCGGACTCAGCCGAAATGGTCCACTTCGTGACGTCGAGCTGCGTGTACGCGGACGCGCCGGGCATCTTGACCTCAACCACGCCCGCCGTCCAGTCGTACGGGAAGGCTTCAGCCGGGTAGGCCGGGGCGAGCGGGGCCGCGCCGTGCGTCACGGTCTGAAAGTCGAACGCAACCTTGGCCGCTAGCGGGGAACCGACTTCCTGCGTCAGCTCAACGGTTGTCGCGACACACCCGACGTGGCGGAAGGCGGTCACGCCTCCAGATGCTTTGGGACGCACCATTTCAGCGGTGAAACTCTTGCCGCTTCCGGTGCTCGCAGACGTGAACGTGTGCACCGTGGTCTTGCCTACGGGCTTGCTCTCGTGCCGATCGAAGGCGGAGGCGAACAAGGTTGCGGCTCCAGCGTCGAGTACGTCGCACTCGATCTCACCTTCGCCGCCCATGTCGACAATCCGGCGGCGGTCGGCGCGGGCGGTCTGAAGACCGGTGCGGAACCCGACACTCTCCATGAATTCGCGGGTGGTCTTCCAGCTATCGCCCTTGCCTTCGTATCCGTCCACAGTGGATGCGGCGGTGCCGTAGGCGGTCTCTGCGCCCAGGGCGATTGTTGCGTCTAGGGCCACTTGGGCACCCTCCTATGTGTGTATGCGTGCCCGAAGAGCGACCGTGACGTCAGCGACGGCGGTTGAGCCGTTGCCGCCGTCGCCATTGGTGACGGCGACACGCACGGGCCGGGCATCCATGAGCCCGGACACTCGGTGCGGGTGGAAGTCGTCCAGCACAGCGCGTTCGATCTCGGCCCGCAGCTCATACGCTGCGGTCTCGGCCCTGACCGGGTCGCCGGGTGCCGTCGCCCACGCCCTGATGGTCAGTTCGGCCGTGATGTTGGACGGCTTCCGTCGCCCGGCCGCGAGTGCTACGGGTTCGATCTCCGGTTCTACGGTGTCGGTGAACCACACGCTGCGGCTTCGTGCGTCTGCGGGTTCGGCGTAGGACACCTGGACCCCGGACCCGGCGAACCGGGCTGTGAGCGCTTCGTACAGCGCGAGCTTGGCGGCAAGGATCACGTACACGTGCTCACCCCCACGGAGGCCGGGTTCGGTAGCGGTTCAGGACCGCGTTCACCTCCGGCAGGCTCGTCGGCCGCCAGTCGCCCCCGGCTTGGGCAAGGGAGACCTGTCCGAACTCTGAGTTGATGGACAGGGCGCGGTCAGGCATTCGGGAGTGGAGATCCACGGCCCACTGTCGCGCGATGGTCCGTGCGGCCCACCTGATAGCCGTAGGCGGGCGTTCCGGCCACGCCTGGCCCGTGTACCCCTCCACGGTTTCGACGGCGTAGGAGAGGGCCTCCGACAGGTCCGCGTCGGTGAACAGGTCGGCGTCGGCGAGCCCGTCCAGGCGCCGCAGCTCCGGCAGGGTCGCGTACTGGTCATGCACCACGCGGCACCTCCGTTCTTGTGGTGTGCACCTCAAGGCACGCCCGCGGCCGGCTCGAGTGCGGAATGTGGTGCGCACTCCAACCGGCCGGGGCGTTACCGCAGGTGGGACGGATCAGGCAGCCGTGACCGGAGCGGGCAGGGTGAGCAGGGCGGAGCCGGTCGCGTCGAGCAACGAGCCCCCGGCCCGCTGGACGAACTTGTACGAGACCAGGTCCTCAACGAACTTCGCTTCGGTCGAGCGTGCGACCCGCAGCGGCCCGGCGAACCGGGTGATGAAGCCCGAGAGGTCCGACAGGACGACCTTGGTGTTGTCGTTGTCGAAACCGGCGTCTCGCAGGACCGGGCGGCCCATGAGCGTGAGGGCGGTCCCGTCCGCGACGGACTTCAACAGGTACTGCCCGTTGCCGTCCTTGAGCTTGCGCAGGCGCGCGATGGTCTTACGGCCCATGAGCCAGCTCGCGCGGTTCGCGGCTGCGGTCGGCAGCTCATAGAACAGATCGATGACGTAATCGGCCGCGTCGGCTTCCTTGGTGAGCTTCGCCGGGGTCTCCTTGATGGTGATCCCGGCGAGCAGAGCGGCGAGGAAGTCCCGGCCCATCTGGTCGGCCAAGTTCGGCCCGGCGTCGGCAGCGAGGAAACCCACCAGGTCCACCACGTCGTCCTGAACCAATTCGGACGACAGGTGAGTCACGTAGCCGTACTTCTCCGGCGTGTTGCTCACGGTGTCGGTAGACGGGTAGTTCTCCGGCAGGGCCTGCGCCTCAGTGGGCTTGGTCTCCGGGCGCTTCGGCGAGACGCGGGGGAAGGTCAGCTTCTCGCCCGTGCTGGTCGTGACGGAGCGGGCGCCACCGACGATGACGTTGGATCGCTCCGCGATGATCTCGATGAGCTGCGTGTACAGCGTGTCCGAAGGCGTGGCCTTGCCCGCCTGCTTGTTCGCCGCGTCCACGCCCACGCCCATCACGGCGCGGAACTCGGCCGCTTCGCCGACGTTCAGGCTTCGGAGAGTGGTGCTGTCCTTCTCGCGGGTGTCGGTGGCCTGCGGCTGCGGGGCGCCCTGCGCGAGCAGAGCCACGGCGAGACTGCGGGCCTCTTCGGTGCGCTGCGCGGCCTGCTCACGCGCTTCGGCGGTCTTGGCGTTGGCGAACAGGTCGGCGAAACGGGTGTCAAGCCGGTCGAGCAGCTCCAGAATGCGGGCGCTCGTGTCGGTGGCGCCGTCTGCGTCGGCTGCGGTGAGGGCGTGCTCAGCGCGGGCGCGCTCTTCGGCGGTGTCCTGAAGCTCAGTGGTCAAGGTGGTGGGGCTCCCCTTCGGTGTGGCTGCGGCCGTCGCGGGCCGGGCGTCGGGTGTCGTGGCGCTGCGGGCTTCGTGCAGTGCGCGCAGGGCGGCGGTGGTGTCGGGGTAGGCCGGGGTCAGGACCGGGCCTAGCTCCACGACGTCGATGCGGCGAAGGGTGCGGATCACTTCGCCGTCTGGTGTGTCGGTCCATTCCTGATCGGAACGGGCGTCCGGAAGGGAGAACGTGAACGAGCTGCCAGCAACGACACCGCGCCGGATCAGCTCGGCGACATCGCGCGCGGTGCTGGTGTCCGGTAGGTCGATTTCGTACCAACCGCCGATGTCGTCTTCACCGACGCGCAGCCCTGCGCCCGTGCGGGCAAGAGGGGCGTTCGCGTTGTGGTTGAACGTCGCGAGCATTTCGTTACGTGCCATGGATTCCCGGCCCGCTCCGCGTTCGATGCGTTCCCGGAACCCGCCTAGGTCATGGGACAGTGCGCCGAAAACGTAGGCGTAGCCGCGAATGGTGGTGTTCTCGCCTTCGGATCGCAGTTCGACCGGGCGCGCGTAGTCGCGTCGCTCAGTGGTCAACGGGTGCGGTCTCCTTTGGCTTCTCGGCGGAGTCTTCGCCGGTTTCCTCCCCGTCGGTCGCGGGGTCTTCGGGTGCGGTCTCGTCCGGCTCGTCGGCCGGGTCGGTGGTGGTCTTCCCGCCGGAGAGCGACAGAGGACCGTCCGGGGTGAGCAACGCCAAGTTGAGCGGGAGTTGAAAGAAGTCGCCGTACTCGGTGTCCGGCGGAAGGTCTTCCAGCGCCCGGACTTCGTTGCGGGTGTAGATCCCGGATGCGAGGCCGACGCGGTAGGTGTCCATGCGGTCTTTGAGGGCGCCGCGCTGGATAGCGTCGATGTTCAGCCGGACGAACGCTTTCGTGTCCCCTGTGTCGGCAACGAGCAGAGCCGTTAAGGCTTCCTCTATCCGCTCGACCCACGGGCGCGTGGAGTACTGCGCAAAGCTCGTGTTCTGTTCCGACAGGCCGGAGCCCCACGACGTCGAGTTGGTGGCGTCCGCGATGAGATGCGGCGGCACACCGAAAAGCCTTGCCACGTCGGGGACCTGGAACTGTCGCGTCTGCAAGAACTGCGCTTCGTCCGGGCTGATCGTGACCTTCTGGAACGTCGCCCCCTCCGTGAGGATGGCGAGCCCGTGACGATTCCCCCGGCCCCTGTGGATATTGCGCCACGTCTGCCGGGCCGCCTTCAGGCCCTCCGGCGTCATCGGGCCGGGCACGTTCACGACTGCGCCGGGAAGCGCGCCGTCCCGGAAGAAGTCCGCTCCGTACTCCAGTGCCGACAACGCGGAACCGATGGTGAGGGATGCGGCCTTGAGCGGTGAGACCCCGCGCAGTTCCCCGGCGAGCGGGAGCCCTTGAAGGTGAATGACGTCCTTCGGGTCGAGCGCTCCGACCACATCGGACGGTTCCTCTTCGCCCGCGACCGACAGTTGATACACCAGGCGCTTACGGCCGGAACGGGTCGCGACGTAGCGCGGCTCCACCATGGACGCGGGGATGACGTCGAGCGCGACCACCCGGCCGCCCACACGGGAAACCAGGATGTAGGCGTTTCCCTCCAACAGAAGGCTTGTCATGATCTGCCCGAAGAACGCAATCCGGCCGATGTCCGGATTCGGCTTGGTCAGCCAGTCGGGCGCGGTGAACGGGCGGCGACGTCCGGCCACGCGGCGGTACGCGTCCACGGGAAGCGTCGCAATCGCATCGGTCAGAAGCCGGACGCAGGCGAAGACAGCCGAGACCTTGAGGGCGGTCTCACGCGTCAACGGCTCGTCGTCCGGGGCATCCACGCCGAACAGTTCGGCGGTGGTCCTGGCCTGCTCGACCGGGACCGGTGCGGAGCGCTTCTCCACAAAGGACATGAAGCCCACTAGGCCGCACCACCCTTCGACTTGGCAGCGCACACCGCGCCGATCACGGCGAGCACTCCGCCTGTGATCCATCCGGCAGGGCCGTAGATGGTTGCGGCGCCGGTCGTGATTGCCGACGCGCCACAGGTCGCGAGGATCTCCGGCGTGTTCTTCCGCCATAGTGCGGCGGTATGCCAACGTAGTTTCTTTGTGGCGTAGGCGATTTGCCGCCACTTGTCAGTGTTGAGCACAGCGGCCCCCTTTCACCACGTGTCGTCATCCTCGAAGTCGTCCCAGGGCTTGCCGTCTACTAGGAAGCCGTCACTTGTGCGCCTGTCTTCCCGGAAGAGTTGCGCGCGGTGAAGGGCGCCGATCAGGCACACGGCGAGGTCGATTTTTCGTTTGCTGCCTGCGGCTTCCTTGTGGATTCGCGGGCCGCGCGTGTCCTCTCGTACGACCGCGTTGGCGAGGTGTCGGGCTAGCGCCGGGTCGCCGGAGTGCGTCATCCGGCCTTCCGTGATCACCTCATACGCGCTCTGTGTCGCGGGCACCATGCGTGCAAGTGAGTTGGTCGGGAACTCCACGACCGGCAAGCCCTCTTCGGCTAGCTCTTGCATCGCGACTTCCCACCGGTACGGGTCGCCGGGGACCTCCGCAACGCGGTAGATCCCGCATATATCCCGGATTCTCTGCTTGACCTCACCCAGCGGTGTACGCCAGTGCGGGTCATCCGCCGGGGCTTCCCAGTGCCCGAGTACTTCCGCGTGCAGGTCCGACAGGCGTACACCTACGATGCCGGTTGAATCGCCTTTCCATGCTGCGTCAACGAAAGCAACGATTTCGTCGCCGGGCTCAAGCCGCTTATCCGGCCGCGCGAGCGCTTCCCACGCGCCGTGAGGAAGCCACGTTGAGCCACCCCGGACGAATTGGTTCAGCCGGTACATGCGGAAATTGGCTTCGGGCGTGCGCTTGCAGCTCGCGGCGAAGTCCTCGTGGTTCATGATTTCCCACGACGGATTGCAGCGGCGCCACACGTCGGGGTCGCGGTGGTCGACCGTTTCGCCGGGGTGGACCCCGTACCAGCGGGACCAGAAAGAGGGGTCGTCCTCTTCACCAGACTCGACCCGACGGCCGTGCTCGACCATGTCCGCGAACGGCCCGTCAGGCATTGGCCCGGCGGTAGAGATCACCAAGAACAAGGGCTCGTTCCGTTGGGCAGAGCCAAGAGTGAGCGCGTCGAACAGGTCGCTGTTCTTCGCCTGCGCGTACTCGTCCATCACGATCATGGACGGATTCAGACCTTGCTGAAGCCCGGCGTCGGCGGACACGGCCTTGAACCGGCCGCCTGTCGCGTGACAGATGATCTGATCACGTTGGACAGTGCAGATGTCCGACAGAAGCGGAGACATGCGGACCATGCGCGAGGCTTCGGCGAACAGTAGCCGGGCCTGGTCGCGGGTGTTGGCTGCGCAGATGACTTCCGGCGCCGCGTCGCGAGTGTCCGCGCACAGGTGATACAGCGCGAGCGCGGCGGCAAGCTGCGTCTTGCCATTCTTGCGCGCCACGCCGAGAACCGCCGTCCGGTAACGGCGTCGGCCATCCGGAGTGAGCCGGTAAATCTCATCGATGACGTCGCGTTGCCACGCGAGCAGACGGAACGGCTGCCCGAGATAGGAGCCGCCAAGCGTGAGGTGCTGGACGAATCGGCGTACCCGTCGTCCCTCTGTTTTGGGGGACAACGGTTTCGCCTCCTAATCGTCGTCAGGGCCACCCAAGATGTCGTCCAAAGTCGTCCGGCGCGCAGCGTTCGCGGCGATGCCCAAACGAAGGCGGGCTTCGAGATTCAGCCCCAGAGTTGTTTCTATGGCGCGCATTTCCTTCTCGGTGGACTCGACGTACCGCAGCGCCGGATGAATCACAGTCTGCCCGGTACTGCCCACTGTCGTGAGCCCGTCGATTTCCACTTCGCGCAGAAGCGCGGCCCGCCGGTCGTGAAGCTCGCAGTAGCGTTCGATCACGAACCGGTCAGTTGCAGGGAGGTAGGCGCCTTCGCCCGCAGCCCACACGGCCCGCCAGATCTCGCGACCGACGTCGCCCAGCTTCGACGGTACGCGCGGTGCACGGCCGACGTGGACAGTTGGCGCGGACGGGGAACCGTTGGCACTACGCGGGTTCCCGGAGCGATCCTCCGGCCGCTTCGCGTGCGACATGCCGACTACCTCCGTCCGTCTTGTGGTGTGCACATCAACCGGGCACCTCGCCGGCCGCGGGGCCTTTCTTGTGGTGTGCACTCCAACGACGCGCCGTAGTCCCGTTCGGGTGAAACAACTTTGATGTCGGTACTTCCGCGTGAGCAACTGAGATCCTCACGGGCATGGAAATCACACCCTTGCCCGAATACGAACCGCCGACCCGCGAGAGGATCAGTGCCCAGGAACTAGCGGCCTTGCGCGCCGTACGTGACGGCTCAGTCGTTCGCTCGGCTGGAATCTGGTCTGTGTCCCACGAAGATATGGACAGGGAACGCGCCTTGCCGTTCACGGTTCTTCTCGGTCGTGGCCTGATCACGTTGCAGCCCACGGATTACGGGCATGGCCACCAGGCGGACGTCACGCAACGCGGTCTTGCCGTCATAGGCGTAAACGACCACCGCGCGGCAGAACTCTAGTAACCGCTGTACCGGCCGCCCGTGCGCCTGCCGACGACTCCGGGCACGTTGCTTTCAGAGCCGTAGCGGCCACGGGCGTAACGAACTCCCGCAATGATGTTGTCGACGGGGTGGCAAATTTCGCCGTAGCCGGGCAACGCCCATCGGTCGAACGTCGGCCGGATCGTTTGGACCAGGCCCACACTCGGCGTGCCGCGCCGGGCGTTGATGTCCCAGGTGTTCACGGCGCACGGGTCGCCGGAGGACTCGGCCGCGATGATGAGCCGCAGCGCATCCCGGTCAGTGATCGGCGGTTCGCCGACGTGCTCCAGTGCGGCGGAAGCTTGCGCAATCCATCGGTTGAGCGCGTCCCCCTTTGCGGGGCCACACGGCGGGTTCGAGTCCTTCGCCGGGGGTTCGGGGTCCGGGCCTGCCCCGGCGGGCTGCGGGCTCGCGGGCACCGAAGGCAAGGTGGGCCGGGTCGGTTCGGCAGGCTGCGCCCATACCTGAGCCGGGCGCGGTCGGGGGTTCACGGCGTACACCGTGGAGAACAGGAGAACGGCGACGAGTGCCCCGGCGATCACGCGGTCGGTCGCCGACACGGAGCCGGGCAAGGTGCCTCCGTTCAGAGGTCGGCCGGGGACCGCCGTTGCGGACCGGCGTGTAAGTCCGTCCTTGGCGTCGCCCGGCGGGCGCGGAAGAGTGGGACCGCCCCGAACGGGGAGCACCAGGCCGCGAGAGGGGGCGCGGCCGGGCTCAACCCGCACGGGGCGGTGGTCTACGCAGGCTGCGCGGAAGCGAGCTGCGGGAGGAGAAGGCGCACGGCGGAGGCCGCTTGCTGCGGCACGACACCGTTACCGAGAAGGCGGAGTTTCTGCGCGCGGGACAGGCCGGGCATCTCTGCCACGTATCCAGGCGCAAGGCCCATGAGCCACTCAACGAACGGCGCGGTGAGCAGGTAAGTACCTCGTTCGGTCTCGAAGGCCGGAACCGGAGCTACTCGCTCAAGGAAGTGTTCCCATCCTCGGACGGCGACGGAGTACTTGCCCCAGTCGAGTCCTCCACCAAGCGCGCTATCGCCGTCTGAAGGTTGAGCCCTCCCCGGCGGCCCCCCGACCAGGCGCCCGCGTGGCACGTCGCGTGTGGGGTCGGCAGCAACCACGAATAGCCTCCGCCGCAGATGCGGCGCCCCGACATCACCAGCGGATACAACCGCCCATGCGAATAGATACCCAGCTTCGGCAAGGTCTGCGAAGACGACATCGGCGCCGCGCCGGAGATGTCCGGCAACGTTCTCCAGCACGATGACTCTCGGTCGAAGTACGCGAATGGCGCGAGCGATCCAGGGCCAGAGATGGCGGGGGTCTTCGGTTCCAAGTCGCCTCCCGGCGTGCGAGAAGGGCTGACACGGGTACCCGGCAGTCAGCACGTCGACAGGTGGGACGGCCTGCCACTCGACCGCGCGGACGTCGCCCAGGTTCGGGGCCTGCGGGTGGTAGGCGGTCATGACCGCGACGGCCGCCGGGTCGATGTCGGCCCACCACGCGAGGCGCCCGCCGAACACGTCGACGGCCGCGAGGTCGAGCCCGCCGAGACCGGAGCACAGAGACCCGATCGTCGGAGAAGTCACTTGCCCGCCCGGCATCGGTCGAGCGCAAGCGCGAGGTAGTCCGGGTTCAGGTCGACCCCGATAGCGCGCAGACCTGCGGCGCGAGCGGCGACGAGCGACGTCCCCGACCCGCAGAAAGGGTCAAGGATCGTGGGGTGTGCACCACAAGATTCGGCACCGCGGCCGGCGAGGGGTGCCTTGTCGTGTGCACCACAAGAAGGCACGGACGCGGCAACGCAGCGTTCGGCGAGCCGCAGCGGCATCGGCGCGAAGTGGGCGCCCTTGAAGGGCTGCGTCGGCAGCGTCCACACGTCGCCGGGGTTGTGGCCCCGGTCTTCGTGTCCCGGCGGCGGCCACACCGACGTCACGGAGTTGGCTTTCTTCGGCCCCGGCTTGCGCGCTCGCCGCGAGGGGGAGCGGTCGCCCGTGTACGGCTCGCGGACCGCGTCCAGGTTGAACCTGTACCGGTTCGACTTCGTCAGCAAGAACACCGACTCGTGCCGGTTCGAGAACCGGTCTTGCACGCTCTCCGGCATCGCGTTCGGCTTGGCCCAGACGATGGCGTTCCGCAGAAACCAGCCGTCCGCCTGAAGTGCGAAGGCCACCTTCCACGGAAGACCGATCAGGTTCTTGGGGCGCGTCCCGGTCGCCCCGGCCCGCAGGGGACCGGACTTCGCGGTGTAGGCGTCGCCCAGGTTCAGCCACACAAGGCCGTCGTCGGCGAGCACCCGGCGGACTTCGGCGAACACGGACACGAGCCGTTCGACGTACTCCGCCACGGTCGGCTCATGGCCGATCTGTCCGGCGTCGCCGTAGTCGCGGAGCCCGAAGTACGGCGGGCTCGTCACGACCGCGTTCACGGAACCGGGCTCCAGCGTGCGGAGTACGTCGGCCGCGTCGCCCTGGTGAAGGGTGAGCGTCTCGTCTCGGTAGTACTCGGCCACGCGCTCACCTCCATTCAGTCGGCGCGGGGAAGCCCGCCACGGGGAGCTATCAACACAGGCCAGACACCCGCGAAGCGCTCGACCCGTGACGGGCTGGAATGGCTGCCTAAGCCCCGTTTCCGGGGGTTTTAGGCACGTTTTGGAGGGCTTTCGCCCTGTTTTCGGGCAGCGTGAACCGGCCCGCGAGCAGGCGAAACGCAGGCTCGCGGGCGGTTCGTGCTGGTCAAAAATCGGACGCGCACTCAGGGCGTGTCCAGAAAGGGGCCGGGGTGTTCTACCGCCCCGGAGCGGCCAGACTTTCGCCCCGCCTTCCCCATGAGCGCGCAGCGCGTTCGCCTTCAGAAGAGAGCGTGAAGGATCGCAGGATGAGTAAGGGTGTGCCTGCCTGTCCTAGCTCTGTGGTCTGAAGATCCGGCGCGCGTTCTCGTCTTCGGTCTTGTCCTTGTGGCACGCGGTGCACAGCACTTGAATGTTGCCGGGCTCGTCGCGTCCGCCATCCCGCAGTGGCCGGATGTGATCCACCTGAACAGCCCGCGCGGGGAAGGTGTGACCGCAGCCCCGGCAGCGTGCCCCGCCTGCGCGGCTGATCGCTCGTCGGACTGCCTGCCGGACGCGGTCACCCGCCCTCCGGCGATGGTCACCCCCGCAGCGCTCACAGTGGGCGCCCCCAGGAACAGCCGTCCGGGGACAGGTCATGCACGCACGTCGGAGCATGAGCACCCCCAGGGCTGTTTGCGGCCTCTACTTACTTCAGTGGCGGTGGGGTGACATCCGACCAGGCAAAACGCCCTCCCTGTGGCGCACGCCACACCAAGACGTGTCGAAGTGTCGATTTGAGCCCTTTTCCGTAATCCCCTTAGAGAGAAGAGAGCTATAGAAGACCTAGAAACACCCGCATTTCAACACTTCGACACTCCGCCCCGCGTCCGCCCGCAGCACGGCACGTGCCGCGTGTCCCCCTACCGCCACTGAGAGGTAATGACGGGAAACAAGGCGCACGACGAAGTCCGGCGAGCGCCTCCCGTGGAGGTGGCCTATGGGGGCACTGCTCACCGCGCGGGAAGTCGCGCAGTACTGCGGGGTGCCGCTGAAGACTGTCTACGGCTGGAACACGGCCGGAACGGGACCGAAGTACTACCGGGTCGGGAAGCACGTCCGATACAGAGCGTCCGAAGTGGACAAGTGGCTAGAGCGGCACGCTGTGATCCCGCGCGACCCGGCGTAGGGACTGACCTTCAGAGATCGGTGAACAACGTCGCGACGTCCACGCCGAGAGCGTCCGCGATTTGAAAGACCGCGTCCACGGACGCGCTGTTCCGCCCGGCTTCGATGCGCCCGTAGGTGGTGCGGTCGAGCCCGGCAGCGTCGGCGATGTCCTGTTGAGTCCGGTTCGCCTGCTCGCGCACGTCGCGAATCCGCACGCCAAGGGCAAGACGGCGGCGGGGAGCGGCCTTACGGCTTGTCGGCGGCACGGCGAACAACCTAGCCCACCCCGGAGGGAAGGGCGGTACGCTACAGTCCATGCGGCATATATGCCGCATTAATGATCATGAAATGGGGTTGGCTTCGATGAGCGTTGAGGACCGGTGGCACCACAAGGGCACCCGCAAGCGCACGGCGGACTACGGCCGGGGCAAGCGGTGGCGCGTGCGGAACAAGGGCGCCCGGACCATGTCCTTTCACAAGAAGAGCGATGCGCAGGCGCACGACGTCAAGGTCAACAACGACTTGCTCAAGGGCCTTGTGCCGTTCGATCCGACCGCCGGGCGTGTTCTGGTCTCGGAGGCGGTCCCCAAGTGGCTCAAAGAGCGCTACTCCGACGTTCAGACCCGCCGAACGGTCGCGTCCCGGTTCAAGAACCACATCTTGCCGACGTTCGGTCACCTGCGGGTCTGTGACATCACTCTGTCGCGGGTCATCGAGTGGTGGGCGGAGATGTGCGAGAAGACCAAGCCCAACGGCGAGCGGTACGCGACCAGCACCCTTGAGCTTGTCTACGTCCACTTCGGCTCGTTCCTGCGGACGGCGGTCAAGGGCGCTACCAAGCTCCTGCCCGTCCACCCCTTCGACGGGTGGGACGTGGAGGTGCCCCGGCGTGACAGACGCGTCCGGAACATTTGGGAGCAAGAGCGGGTGAACACCGTGCTTGCCGCCATGCCGGAGCGGGAACGGCCCATCGGGCTCGTGTCGGCGACGTGCGGGCATCGGCAGGGCGAAGCCTTCGCCGTCGCGCTCGAAGACGTGAACCGCTTCCGCAAGGAGATCACCATCCGCCACCAGGTGAAGCGCGTCGGCGGGAAGCTCGTCCTAGCCAAGCCCAAGGGCGGCAAGGTCCGCACGGTCCCGCTCGCCGACGTCACCGCGACCGCCATTGCCCAGCACGCGGAGAAGCACGGGACGACCGTGGTCCGCTGCACATGCTGTAACAAGGACTGGCACGTGGTGTTCACCAACGACAAGGGCGGCCTGATCGATCGTGCAGCGTGGAACCCGGACGTCTGGCATCCCGCGATCCAGGCGGCCGAACTCGCCAAGGGCGGCGCCCACGGGATGCACAACCTGCGCCACTACTACGCGTCCCGGCTCATCGAAGGCGGCCCCGGTCACCGGGGAGCGTCCATGGAACAGGTCCGCGACTACATGGGACACGCGTCCATCGTCACCACCAGCGAGACGTACGGGCACCTGTTCGAGCAGGCTCACGAGCGCGCCCGCTCGCTCATGGATGACCTGTTCTCGGCTGTTGTGTACCCGCTGCGTACCGCCGAAGGCCGGTAGCCGTGTTAGCGCAGGTCAGACGGCTACCGGTCTCCGGGGCTACAGAAGGGGGCCTTCACGCGCAGTTGTCAGCCTCGCGAAATGCGGGTCATCTCGTCGCGCTCGACGACCTTCACGCGTTCCCGGCCGTGCGGGACACCGAGGGACTTCTCGTGGGCGTCGAGTTTGCCCCAGCCTTCCCACGTGGTGAAGGGAACGCCGCGTTCGGTCAGGAAACCGAGGATCGCGTCGGGGTCTTCCACGGCCGGAGCCGTCAGATTCTCGGCGTCGGCCAGCAGGCTCGCGATCGTTTCGGCCGCGTCGCCCTTGGTGTGGCCGATGAGGCCGACCGGGCCGCGCTTGATCCAGCCGGTCACGTAGACACCCGGCACCTGGTCCTCGTCGATGTCCAGCACCCGGCCCGCCTGGTTCGGCACGGTCCCGGTGGTGTGGTCGAACGGGATCTCCGGCAGATGCGACGACAGGTAGCCCACCGCGCGGTAGACGGCCTGGACGTCCCAGTCGTGGAATTCGCCGGTGCCGCGCACGTTGCCGTCACCGGTCAGTTCGGTGCGCTCGGTCCGCAGGCCGGTCACCTTGCCGTCTTCACCGACGATCTCGCACGGCGAGTGCAGGAAGTGCAGGTGCAGCCGCTTCGGCCGGTCGCCCTGGTCGCGGATCGCCCACTCCTGCAGCGTCTTCACGACCATGTCGATCTGCTTGGACGCCCGCAGCGCGGCGATGCTGCCCTCGTCGAACTCGATGTCCTCGGGGTAGACGATGACCTCGACGTTCGGCGAGTGGTCCAGCTCCCGCAGCTCCAGCGGCGTGAACTTCGCCTGAGCCGGGCCGCGGCGGCCGAACACGTGCACGTCGGTGACCGGGCTGGCCTTCAGGCCCTGGTAGACGTTGTCCGGGATGTCGGTGCTGAGCAGCTCGTCGGCGGTCTTCGCGAGGATCCGCGCCACGTCGAGCGCCACGTTCCCGACCCCGAGGACCGCGACCGACGTCGCGTTCAGCGGCCAGGTGCGCGGCACGTCCGGGTGCCCGTCGTACCAGGAGACGAAGTCGGCGGCGCCGTAGCTGCCGTCGAGGTCGATCCCGGGGATGTCGAGCGCGCGGTCGGCCATGGCGCCGGTCGAGAAGATCACCGCGTCGTAGAACTGGCGCAGGTCGTCGAGCTTCAGGTCGGTCCCGTAGTCGACGTTGCCCAGCAGCCGGATGTTCGGCTTGTCGAGGACCTTGTGCAGGGCGGTGACGATGCCCTTGATCCGGGGGTGGTCGGGCGCGACGCCGTACCGGATCAGCCCGAACGGCGCCGGCATGCGCTCGAACAGGTCGATCGTCACGTCAGCGTCGGACTTGTCGAGGATGTCGGCGGCGTAGATGCCGGCCGGACCGGCACCCACGATGGCTACACGAAGAGAACGGCTCACTCCTACCACGGTAAGTTAGGCAGCCCTAACAATCATTGTGATCTGGCGTACGGTCCACCTGGTGGGAGCCGCTAAGCTGGCTTCATGCGCGTGCTCGTCGTCGACAACTACGACAGTTTTGTCTACAACCTGGTCCAGTACCTGGCCCAGCTCGGCGCCGACTGCACCGTCTGGCGGAACGACGTGGTGGACGTCGGCAAGCTCGGAGAGTTCGACGCGGTGCTCGTCTCTCCCGGCCCCGGAACCCCCGAACGTGCTGGTCAGAGCATGGACGTCATCCGCGAATGCGCCGAGAAGCGCATCCCGATGCTCGGTGTCTGCCTCGGCCATCAGGCGCTCGGCGTCGTGTTCGGCGCCACCGTCGATCGCGCCCCCGAACTGCTGCACGGCAAGACCAGTCAAGTCCACCATTTGGGCGCAGGAGTGCTCGCGGGGCTCCCTTCGGAATTCACCGCCACGCGGTACCACTCGCTGACTGTTCTGCCCGAAACCATCGACGACGCCGTGTTCGAGATCACAGGCCGCACCGACTCCGGTGTCGTGATGGGCATGCGGCACCGCGAGCTGCCGCTCGAAGGCGTCCAGTTCCACCCCGAATCCGTGCTCACCCAGGGCGGGCACCGGATGCTGGCGAACTGGATGGCCTCCGCCGGGCACCCGGTCGCCGACGCCACGGTCAACGAACTCGAACAGGCGACCCGCGCGCTGCAGAAGGCCGCTGCTGCGTGACCTCGCTGATCCGGCTCGAAGGAGTCGGTAAGCGCTACGGCCGCGGTGCACCCGTGCTCGCCGACGTCGACCTCGACGTCCCGGCCGGTCGCGTGATCGGCGTCCTCGGCTCGAACGGTTCGGGGAAGTCGACGCTGCTCAGGATCCTCGCGGCGCTTTCCCGGGTGACTTCGGGGAACGTCGTGGGCAGCCCGCGGGTCGGCTACCTGCCGGACCGTTTCCCGGCGGGGCAGCGGATGAGCGCCCGGGCGTACCTGCGGCATATGGCCCGCATCGACGGTCATGTCGACTTGTCGGCAATCGATCCGCTGCTGGACCGGCTGGCGCTGGTCGGCGGGCCGGACGCGCCCTTGCGGACCCTGTCCAAGGGCAACGCCCAGAAAGTCGGTCTCGCGCAGGCGGTCCTCGCCGAGCCGGAACTGCTGATCCTCGACGAACCCTGGTCCGGGCTCGACGTCGAAGCCCACACGGTGCTCGGCGAACTCGTCGCCGAGACCAAGGACCGGGGCGCGAGCGTGGTCTTCACCGACCACCGCGCGGCCGCCGTGCACGCCCACGCCGACGACGTCTACCGGATGGACGGCGGCCTCCTGACCCGCGTGGAAGAAGGCGCGACAAGGATCGTCCTCCACGGGCCCGCCGGCGACTGGTCCACGGAACCCGGTGTCAGCCGAGCCGTGGCCGAAGACGGGAAAGTCGTCCTGACGGTCGAAGCCGGGCACACCGACGCGGTGCTGCTGCGTGCGCTCAACCGCGGCTTCTCGGTCCGGGAGGTGGCGCCGTGCTCGCCATGACCCGCTACTACCTCGCGCTGCTCGGCCATTCCCAGCGCTACCTTCCCGCGATCCTCGCCTACCTCGCGGTGAACACCGTGCTCTACACGGACCCGAAGTCGCCGCTGCTGCCGCAGTACGGGATCAGCGCGGGTTCGCTCCTGGTGGTCTCGTGCTGGCTGACGATCGCGATGCTCGACGTCGAAGACCCGGTCCAGCGGCTGGTGACCTTCAGCCACGCACGACGCTGGCGATCGGTTCTCGGCGGCGCCACCCTGGCCGTCTTCGGGTGTGCCGCGGTGCTGATCGTCGTGACGCTGGCGTGGTCGGGCCTCCGCTCCGGCGGCTTCCCGATCGGCGCCCTCGCCCTCGGGGCCGCCGCGCACGCGCTGTGCGCGCTGTTCGGGATCGCGATCGGCCTGCCCTGCTCGCGGCTGCTCGTCCCGCGCGTCGGCTGGTCCGTGCTGGCCGCGATCTTCGCGCTCGCCGCCGTGCTCCTGGTCAAGTGGCTGCCGCTGGCCAACCCGCTGCTGCGCGCCTTGACCTCGCAACAACCGCTGACCGTCCCGTTCACGGTGGCCGCGGTGGCGGCGGTCGCCTGCTTGCTGCTGAGCGCGACGGCCGTCGGAAACCTGCTGCGACGCAACGCCTGATGCCGCGTCTCATCGTGCTCAACGGCCCACCCGCCTGCGGGAAGTCGACGCTCGCCCGGCGGTACGCCGAAGACCACCCGTTGACGTTGAATCTCGACATCGACCGGATCCGCGGCCTCCTCGGCGCCTGGCGCGACGACCCCGCGCAAGCCGGAACGCTCGCCCGCGACCTCGCCGTGAGCGCCGCGCGGACCCATCTGCTCGCGGGCCTCGACGTGATCGTCCCGCAGTTCCTCGGCCGCGCCGCCTTCCTCGAACGACTGGAAACGCTCGCCGGGGAGACGGCCGCGGAATTCCACGAGATCGTCCTCCTCGACACCAAGGACAACGTGCTCCGGCGGTTCGCCGAACGCACCCGCGCCGCGGCCGAACCAGAACACGTCGAGGCGCACGAGATGCTGGGTGGCCCCGAACGGCTCGCGGTCATGTACGACAGGCTCGTGGCGCTCATCGGGACGCGACCGAAGGCGGTCGTGGTGCACACCAGCGCCGGGCGGATTCAGCAGGCCTACCAAGGACTTCTCGACAGTCTGGCGTCCTAATCGGTGGTCGACAGCGCAGGCAGGGCGATCACCTTGACCAACGGTGCGAGGTCGGTGAAATCCGGGCCGTTGCGGGTTACCAACGGGATCCGATGGATCGCCGCGACCGCCGCTATGAGGAGATCCATTCGACGCCCTCGTGGCTGCCTGCCGCCGTCGAGCACCATGGCGTACAGCTGGCCGTACATGCGGGCGGCCTCCGGTGTGAACGGGAGGCAGACCATCCGGGCCTCCACACGCTGGAGGCGGACCAGCCGGGAGGCTCTGTCGCGAGGGCGGGCAGCGCCGTGCACTCCGGCCGCCAGTTCGGCGAGCGTGATCGAGCTGATGGCCGTTGGTGCCTCGAGTGAGAGTTCCTCGGGACGAGGAAGGGCGATGACCGCCGAAGTATCGAAAAGAACCCCTTCGGTCACTGCTCCGGCTCTCCCGGGCCACGGTGAGGATCAGGATCCGCCGCGCGATCGACGTCCGCGAAGAACCGCTCAGGATCTTCCGGTGGAAGGTCACCGAGGAGCTCGAGCAACTCGCCGAACGGAACGAAGGTCGGCTTCTGGCTGTGCGGAACGATATCCGCGACAGGCGTGCCGTTGCGCGTGAGAACAAAGCTGTCGCCTTCTTCGACCGCACGCATGATGTTCGGTGTGTCGTTGCGCAGCTCGCGTTGAGTGATCCGCCGGCCCATTGCCTCAGTGTAGCGCTTCGTAGCGACCTGACCTCGCCGACATGAAAAGGACCCCGCACGAAATCGTGCGGGGCCCTTTTCATCGTCGGCTCAGCCTCCTGGCCGCGGGAACAACGGCGAGCTCGACGACGTCGGCGTCTCATCGCCTTCGACGATGAACAGCGTGATCGGCGCGTTCTTGGCGACCTTCGCCCCGGCCTGCGGGTTGGTCTTGCTGACCTTGCCCGCCTGATCCCGGTCACCGTTCTTGTCGGCCTGAGTGTCCAGCTGACCCGACCAGCCCAGCTGCTGCAACTGCCGGATTGCCTGGTCGTCTGTCATGCCCTTCAGGTTCGGCATGTCGAAGGTCTCCTGGTTGCCGTTCGACACCGACAGCTTGACGACAGTGCCGACGGCCACCTTGCCGCCGTTCGGGGTCTGCTCGATCACCGTGCCCTTGGGCTGGTCGGAGTCCACGTTGGTGACCTGCGGGGTGAACCCGGCCGCCCGCAACCCGGCTTCGGCCTCGGCCTGAGTCTTGCCCTTGTAGTTCGGGACCGTCTTCAGTTCCTTGGACTTGCCGATCGTGATGTCGACCTTCGAACCCTGGTCGACCTCGGCCTGCGACGCCGGGTTCTGCGAGATGACCTTGCCCGCTTCGTTCGGGTCTTCGGTCTCTTCCTCGGTGGTCGCGCCGATCTTCAGACCGGCCTCGGTCAGCGCCGTCGTGGCCTCGGCCACGCTTTTACCCTTGAGGTCCGGGGTCTTGACCTTGCTCGGCTTCGCACCGATGGTCAGCGTGATCTTGTCCAAGGTCGGCGTCACCTGGCCTTCGGCCGGGTTGATCGCGATGACCTTGTCGATCTGGTTCTCGTCGCAGGCGGGCTGGCCGTTCACGGACTCGCCGGTGCACGTGATCTTCTTGGTGGGCTCGAACGAGTTGAAGCCCGCGCCCCGGAGCGTGTCCTTCGCCGAGGCCTCGGACTGGCCCAAGACCTTCGGGATCGCCTTGCTCTCCGCGCCGGTGCTGCTGAACGCGTTGGACAGCCACATGATCAGCAGCACCACCGCCGCCAGCGAGACCACGAGACCGGCGATGAGCCAGGCGCGCCGCTTCTTCTTCGCGGCCGGGTCCTCTTCTTCGTCCTCGTACTGGTCGTAGCGCGGCGGCACCCGGCGGTCGGAGTCCATGACCTGGGTGCGCTCGTCCTCCGACATCACCATCGGCGCGGCCGGACGCTGGCCGGACAGCGTGCGGACCAGGTCCGAACGCATCTCCGCCGACGACTGGTAGCGGTTCGCCGGGCCCTTCGCGAGCGCCTTGAGCACGACGGCGTCGAGTTCGGGCGCCACGGCGGGGTTCACCGACGACGGCGGGTTCGGGTCTTCCCGGACGTGCTGGTACGCCACCGCCACGGGCGAGTCGCCGGTGAAGGGCGGCTCGCCGGTGATGAGTTCGTACAGCACGCAACCGGCGGCGTAGACGTCGGAACGCGCGTCGACGGACTCACCGCGCGCTTGCTCCGGCGAGAGGTACTGCGCCGTGCCGATCACCGCGGCGGTCTGCGTCATCGCGGACTGCCCGTCGTGCATGGCGCGCGCGATGCCGAAGTCCATCACCTTGACGGCGCCGTTCTTCGTGATCATCACGTTCGCCGGTTTGACGTCGCGGTGCACGATGCCGTGCCGGTGCGAGAAGTCCAGCGCCGCGCAGACGTCGGCCATGACCTCCATCGCCCGCTTCTGCGACATCGGCCCTTCGGTCTTCACGATGTCCCGCAGAGTCCGTCCTTCGACGTACTCCATGACGATGTAGGGCAGCGGGCCGAACTCGGTGTTCGTCTCGCCGGTGTCGTAGACGGCGACGATCGCCGGGTGGTTCAGTGCCGCCGCGTTCTGTGCCTCGCGACGGAAACGTTCTTGGAACTGGGGATCCCGCGCCAGGTCGGCACGCAGGATCTTGATCGCCACCTCCCGGCCCAGGCGCACGTCGTGGCCGTGGTGGACCTCCGACATACCTCCGTAGCCGAGCGTTTCGCCCAGCTCGTAGCGGTTGCTGAGCAGTCTTGGTGTGCTCATCTCTGCGTGCCGTTCCATTCCGTCCAAGGTTTGCTGCTCATCATTCCCGGATTCGCCTGTCCGGCCGGCTCCTCGGTGCCGCCCTCCGTCGGCACCGCTGGGTATGCGGATGTCGGCGAAGGACCTTCAGACTCTTTACCCGGAGCCGGCGAGTGTTCACTGGTTTCCACGCCGCCCGACTGCGGTCCGTTGCCCGAACCGACCAGTCTCACGATGAGGAAGGCTCCTGCCACCAGTACTGCGATCAGGATCACCGCGAGCAGCACCCACCAGCCCCATTGTGGCCGTCTTCCCGGCAGACGGCTGACCGCCATCGGCGGCGGGCCGCTGACCGGGTGCATCGCCGGATGCGACGCAGGCCCGACGGCCGCCATCGGGTTCGGCGGCGAATGCGGGCCGGGCGGTACCTGCTGCGGCAGCACGGGCTGCCCCGCCGAGTACGCCACGTTCACCAGCCCCGACGGTGTCGGCAGCGGAAGCCCGGCGCGGACCGCGGCCACCGCGGCGGCGAACTCGCCACCGCTGTTGTACCGCTGTCTCGGATCCTTGATCAGGGTCGCTTCGATGACCGCGCGGGCGCCCGGTGGCACGTCCGGCGGCAACGGCGGCGGGAGGTCGCGGATGTGCATCATCGCGACGGTCACCGCGTTCTCCGAAAGGAACGGCCGGTGCCCGGTGAGGCATTCGTAGCCGCAGACGGCCAGCGAGTAGACGTCGCTCGCCGGTTCGGCGTTGTGCCCGAGCGCCTGCTCGGGGGCGATGTAGTGGGCGGTGCCCATCACCATGCCGGACCTGGTCACGGGGGCGGCGTCGGCGGCCTTCGCGACGCCGAAGTCCGTGATCTTCACCTGCCCGGCCGGGGTCACCATGATGTTGCCGGGTTTGACGTCCCGGTGCACGAGACCTGTTTCGTGCGCGGCCTGCAGCGCGTTACCGGCCTGTTCGAGGATGTCCAAAGTGCGCTCGGCGTTCAGCCGTCCTTCGCGGGTGATGATGGCGGCCAGCGGATCGCCTTCGACCAGTTCCATCACCAGATACGCGATCGACAGCTCGTCCGCGACCGTCTCGCCGTAGTCGTGCACCGCGGCGATGCCGGGGTGGTTCAGCGAAGCGGTCATCCGCGCCTCGGTCCGGAACCGGTGCAGGAACTCCGCGTCGCCGGACAGCTCGGCCTTGAGGATCTTGACCGCGACCGTCCGGTCCAGCCGCGTGTCACTGGCCTGCCAGACCTCGCCCATCCCGCCGACGGCGATCCGGTTCGTCAGCTTGTACCGGTCGGCCAGCAGCTGACCCGAGGACAGCATCCGCTATCCACCCCCGAGCATGGCGTTGACGGCGGCGCGGCCGATCTCCGCGGCCACGGTGCCACCGGTCGCTTCGAGCCCGCGGTTACCCCCGGATTCGACGATCACCGAAACGGCGATCTTCGGGTCCATCGCCGGCGCGAACCCGGTGTACCAGGCGTGCGGCGGGGTGTTCTTCGGGTCGTTGCCGTGCTCGGCGGTGCCGGTCTTGGAGGCGATCTGGATGTCGCCGCGTTTGCCGGCGCCCTTCGTGTTCTCTTCCGACGCCAGCATCATGTCGCGCAGGATCGCGGCGTTCGCGCTGGACATCGCGGCGTCACCGGTCAGTTCGGTCGGGGTGTAGTCCTCGATGGTCGACAGGTTCGGCGCCAGCAGCGACTGCACGAGCTGCGGTTTCATCGCCATCCCGTTGTTCGCGATGGTCGCCGAGAGCAGGGCGTCCTGAATCGGGGTCAGCCGCACGTCGCGCTGGCCGATGGCGCTCTGGTACAGGGCCGCCTTCGATTCCAGCGGGCCGAGGGAGGACCCGGCGACCCGCATCGGCACGGTCAGGTCCTCGCCGATGCCGAAGTTCTTGGCCGTCGCGTTCAGCTTGTCCTTGCCGAGCTCGCCCGCGATCTCGGCGAAGGGCACGTTGCACGAGTACCGCAGCGCTTCCTTCAGCGTGCTGCCCTTGCAGGCCGCGCCGCCGTAGTTCTCCAGCGTCGTCTGCGTGCCGGGGAGTTTGACGTTGGGCGCCGTGTTGACCGGCATGTCCGCGGTCTTGCCGTCTTCGAGCGCGGCCGCGGTCACCAGCAGCTTGGCCGTCGAACCCGGCGGGTACGTCTCCGAGATCGCGCGGTTCAGCATCGGCTTCTTCGGATCGTCGCGCCACTGCGACCAGGCCGCGACCTGCTCCTTGGTGGTGTGCGAAGCCAGCTTGTTCGGGTCGAACGACGGCGTCGACACCATCGCGAGGATGCGCCCGGTCTTGGGCTCCAGCGCGACCACCGCGCCGGTGTAGCCCTTCTGCGTCATCAGGTCGTACGCGGCCTTCTGCACGGCCGGGTTGATCGTCAGCCGCACGTTCCCGCCGCGCGGGTCGCGCCCGGTGACCATGTCCGAAAGGCGCCGCACGAACAGCCGCGGGTCGGAACCGTTGAGGACGTCGTCCTCGGACCGCTCCAGACCGCCGGAGCCGTAGTTGATCGAGTAGTAGCCGGTGACCGGCGCGTACATCGGGCCGTCGGCGTAGGTCCGGATGAACTTGTACTTGTCGTTCGACGGGTCGACCTTCGCGAGCGCGGCGCCGTCGGGCGTCACGATCAGCCCGCGCTGGCGGGAGTACTCGTCGTAGAGCACGCGCACGTTGCGGGAGTCGGTGCGGTAGTCGTCGGCCTTGACCACCTGGATGTAGGTGGCGTTGGCCATCAGCAGCACCACCATGACGAGCATGGCGACACCGACCTTGCGGAGCGGGGTGTTCACGAGGGGCTCCCCTCACCGGTCGCGGGCGGCCGCTGGACCATCACCGTGTGCGCTTCGGCGAGCGGCGCTTGCGGCTGCTGCGGCTTCGGCCGCACGGCGGGTTTGCGGGCGGCGTCGGAGATTCGGAGCAGGAGGGCCACCAGGATGTAGTTCGCGAGCAGTGAAGAACCACCGCGGGAGAGGAACGGGGCGGTGATGCCGGTGTTCGGGATCAGGTTCGTGACGCCGCCGACGACGACGAAGATCTGCATGACCAGGGCGAACGACAGACCGCCGCCGAGGAGTTTTCCGAAGGTGTCGCGCACGGCGAGGGCGCTGCGCATGCCGCGCATCGCCAGGATCAGGTACAGCATCAGCATCGCCGTGAGGCCGATCAGGCCGAGTTCCTCGCCGATGGCGGTGGTGATGAAGTCCGTTTTGGCCTCGGGGACCATGTCCGGCCGTCCCGCGCCGAGGCCGGTCCCGCCGACGCCGCCGGTGCCGAGCCCGAACAGCCCCTGCGCGACCTGGTAGCCGCCGCCGGGGTCGTCGTAGGTGGCCAGCGGGTCGATCCAGTTCCGGACGCGCTGCTGGACGTGCGTGAACAGGTTGTAGGCGATGATCGCGCCGGCGGCGAAGAAGCCGACCCCCAGCACGACCCAGATGACCCGCTCGGTGGCGACGTACAGCATCACCAGCGTGACCCCGAAGAACAGCAGCGACGTGCCGAGGTCCTTCTCGAACACCAGCACGCCGAGGCAGGCGGCCGCCGCGATGAGGATCGGGCCGAGGTCACGGGCGCGCGGCAGCTCGACGCCGACGATCCGCTTGCCCGCGACCATGAACAGGTCGCGTTTCGTCACCAGGAACGAGGCGAAGAAGATCATCAGCAGGATCTTCGCGAACTCGCCCGGCTGGATCGAGAAGAACGGCAGCTTGATCCAGACCTTCGCGCCGTTGACCTCGGACAGGCTCGACGGCAGCACCGCGGGCAGCGCGAGCGCCACGATCCCGACCAGGCCACAGGTGTAGCCGTAGCGGGTCAGCGTGCGGTGATCGCTGATCACGACCAGCACCACCACGAACAGCACCAGCGAGATCGCCGTGAACAGCACCTGCTTGGTGACGTCCGGCGTGTACTCCTTGCCCTGCTGCACCGCGCGTTCCGCGAGCGCCAGGTCGATCCGGTGGATCATGACCAGGCCGAGCCCGTTCAGCAGCGCGACACACGGCAGGATCACCGGGTCCGCGTACGGCGCCCAGCGGCGGACCGCCAGATGCGCCGCCGTCAGCACCGCGAGGTACGACAGCCCCAGCCAGATGATCGAGCTGGTGAGTTCCTGCTCCTGGTTCGCCTCCACCAGCACGAGCGCGACGGTGACGATGAAGGTCGCGAACGCCAGGAGGACGAGTTCGGTCCCGCGCCGCTTGGGCAGCTCGCGCGGAGGGTTCGTGGCGAACTGGGCCGAAGCCGGATCGGCGAGCGGCGTGCTCATCAGTTACCGCCCCCTGGTGCTGCCGTGGTCGGCGTCGAGCAGTCCCTCCCCGCTGGCTGATTCGCCGAACTCGGCGAGGCGGGGGTAGAAGGGGCGGCGGCCGACGACGACACCGGCGGTGCCGGTTCGGTGGGCGGCGTGGAAGTCGAGCTGGAGTTCGGTTTGCAGTCGGCCAGCTGCTTGTGCGGCCGCAGGAAGTCGTCGATGTACTTGCGGGCGTCGTCGAGATTGTCCTTCTTGACGCCGTTCTTCACCGCGATCCGCGCGTCCTCCTGCAGTGCCGGCACCAAGAGCTTGTCGGTGCACAGCCCGCCCGGCGGGCACGAGCCCTGCTCGAAGGCGTGCAGGTCGATGCCGAGGACACTGCCGGGGACGCCGCGGTAGACCACGACCTCCTCGCCGGGACCCTCGCCGACGTAGTACTGGCTCAGCACGAAATACCGCGTGGCGATCGCCGCCGCGGCCAGCACGATCAGGACGACCACCGCTCCCGCCAGCCAGCGAAATCGCCTCCGGCGCTTGACCTTCGGGTCCTCCTGCTGGGGCTGGACCTCGGGCCGCGGCTGCGGCGCGGGCTGGGTCAGCGCGCGGGCGCGGGCGGCGGGGGAGTCGCCCTGGTGGAACTCGTCACTGCCGTCCCCGGCGGCGCCGCCCACGATGGGCGCGTCCTCACCGAAGTCGACGTCGACGACGTCGGCGATGATCACCGTCACGTTGTCCGTGCCGCCGCCCTTGAGCGCCAGCTCGATCATCCGGTCGGCGCAGGCCTGCGGATCCGGGATCTGGATCGCCTCGGACAGCGTCTCGTCGCTGACCATGCCGGACAGGCCGTCCGAACAGATCAGGTACCGGTCACCGGCGCGGGCCTCGCGCACGGTCAGGCTCGGCTCGACCTCGTGGCCGGTGAGCGCCTTCAGCAGCAGCGACCGCTGCGGGTGCACCGCGGCCTCTTCCGGCGTGATCCGGCCCTGTTCGAGAAGTTCGTTGACGAAGCTGTCGTCCCGCGTGATCTGCGAGAACTGACCGCCGCGCATCAGATATGCCCGCGAGTCGCCGACATGCACGACGCCCATCCGCGAACCGGCGAACAGCACGGCGGTCAGGGTCGTGCCCATCCCGTCGAGGTCCGGGTCCTGCTGGACCAGTTCGGCGATGGCGGCGTTGCCGTTCTGGACGGCCTCACGCAGCTGAGCGAGAAGATCGTCGCTCGGATCGTCGTCGTCGAGTGGGGCGAGGGAGGCGATGACGACCTTGCTGGCCACCTCACCCGCGGCGTGACCGCCCATGCCGTCGGCGAGGGCGAGCAGGCGGGGACCGGCGTACACGGAGTCCTGGTTGCTGGAACGCACCAGGCCCCGGTCGCTGCGAGCCGCGTAGCGGAGGACGAGAGTCATGGGCGAAGCTCGATCACCGTTTTGCCGATCCGGATGGGGACTCCGAGCGGGACCCGGAGGGGTGCCGTGACCTTAGCCCGGTCGAGGTACGTCCCGTTCGTCGAGCCCAGATCTTCCACGTACCAATCCTCCCCGCGCAGGGCGATCCGGGCGTGGCGGGTCGACGCGTAGTCGTCGTCCAGCACCAGGGTCGAGTCGTCGGCGCGGCCGATCAGGATCGGCCTGCCGTCCAAGGCGATCCTGGTTCCTGCCAGCGCACCATGGGTCACGAGCAGCTGCTGCGGCGATTTCCCGCCGCGCGGCTTCTTGTTTTCCTTCTTCTTGCGGCCGAACGTCGGGACGGCGACTCGCAGCCCGGAGGCCGCGTACAGATCCGAACGGACGACACGCAACGCGGCGAACACGAAGAGCCAGAGCAGCACGAGAAAGCCCACCCTGGTGAGTTGAACGACCAGCTCTGGCACTTGTTGTGTCCGCTCCCGTTTCTCCTGTACGCCGCGGAGAGCCCGTGCCGTCCGGGATGGTCGGCTCCGGACAGCGCTGCTCTCCGCGTACGACCCGAGGTGCCGATCCACCACAGGTCCCGCACCGCAATTCTGCGATACCCCCTCCGGACGCCGCCGGTCAGCCCTGCGTACGGAACACGAGAGACGAGTGGCCCACGCGGATCACGTCGCCGTCGGCCAGCTGCCAGGTCTGCACCGGGGTGCCGTTGACGGTCGTGCCGTTGGTCGAACCGATGTCCGCGAGCGTCGCGCTCTGGCCGTCCCAGGTGATCTCCAGGTGACGACGCGAGACGCCGGTGTCCGGGAGCCGGAAGTCGGCGTCCTGGCCGCGGCCCACGACGTTCCCGCCCTGCTTCAGCGAGTACGAACGGTTCGAGCCGTCGTCCAGCTGGAGGCTCGCGGCGAGCTGGCGACCGGCCGCCGGCTGGCCGCCGTAACCGCCGCCCTGCGCGTACGGGTCCGCGGCGGGCTGGCCGTACTGCTGCTGGCCACCGCCGTACTGGTCGTAGCCGGGCTGCTGCGGCTGGCCGCCGTACTGGTCATAACCGGGCTGCTGGGCGGCACCGCCGTAACCCTGGTCGTAACCCGGCTGCTGCTGGGCGCCGCCGTACTGGTCGTAACCCGGCTGCTGTGCGCCGCCGTAGCCCTGGTCGTACCCGGGCTGCTGGGCACCGCCGTATTGGTCGTAGCCGGGCTGCTGAGCGCCACCGCCGTAGCCCTGGTCGTACCCGGGCTGCTGGGCACCGCCGTATTGGTCGTAGCCGGGCTGCTGAGCGCCACCGCCGTAACCCTGGTCGTAGCCGCCCTGCTGCTGGCCGCCATAACCCTGGTCGTACCCGGGCTGCTGCTGGCCAGCCTGCTGTCCGTAGCCGTACTGGCCCTGCTGGCCGTACGGGTCACCCTGGTCGTATTGGCCGTAGCCGGGGGGCTGGCTCATTGCTGGGTCTCCTGCGTTGCTGGGTCGTGCCGACCGTGGCGAACCTTCGGCGCCGTGGGGCTTGACGTCGGGATCGACGGACGAACGGGTCTTGAACTGTCCAGTATGCAGCGCCTCGTTGCGCTCGAGCGAAACTACGACGTCACCATAGGTGTCCCATCCGTGCTCGGCGAGGTGTTCCTTGACCGCCTCCGCCAACACCGTGGTGACCCGACGCTCGTCTCCGGCCATGCGCTCGTGATCAGCCTGCCCCAGCGACACGATGTAGTGATTGGGGGCGAGCTGTCGACCACCGGCCAGCTCACGAACGTTCTCCTCGCTCTCGCGCTCAAGCGCCACCGCCACTTCCTGCGTGACGACGTTGCCACCGAACATGCGCGCGAAGGTATTGCCCACGAGGTTCTCGAGCCGCCTATCAAAGCGCTCTACGCGGCCCACCGGGCAACCTCCTCACACGTGTGCTTCCCCGTCGATCCTATCCGGGTACGGCCAGTCGGACACGGCCCCCGGTGAAACCCGTGAAATCCGCCTGCTACGCTTTGCGAGCTGTCAGAGAACGAAGCACTCGGGCGAGTGGCGGAATGGCAGACGCGCACGGTTCAGGTCCGTGTGTCCGAAAGGACGTGAGGGTTCAACTCCCTCCTCGCCCACTCTTGATTGAAGGCCCCTTCGCTAGCGCGAGGGGGCCTTTTTCGTGTGGGCCGAAAGGGCCCTTCACCTCGTCTGATGCGACGAAGGGAGCCTTCGCCCCATTAGATGAGGTGAAGGCTCCCTTCGCGCGCTTCTGAAGTGGGTCAGTTCACGCCGACGAGGTCGACGACGAAGATCAGGGTCTCGTTCGGCTTGATGACGCCGCCGGCGCCGCGTTCGCCATAGGCCAGGTGCGGCGGGATGGTCAGCTTGCGACGGCCGCCGACCTTCATTCCGGCCACGCCCTGGTCCCAGCCGGGGATGACCTGACCGGCGCCGAGGCCGAAGCGAAGCGGCTCGCCGCGGTCCCATGACGCGTCGAACTGTTCGCCGGTCGAGTGCGAGACGCCGACGTAGTGCACCGTGACGGTGTCGCCGGACTTGGCCTCCTGGCCGTCGCCGACGGAGATGTCGGTCGTCTCCAGCTCGGAGGGTGCGGGCCCCTCGGGGCGGTCGATCTGGGGCTTCTGCGAAGACATGCTCAGGAAGATACGTGAAGCGAAGCTTCTCCGCTGAGGGCGGCGGCGGGGAGGAAGGAGGGGTACATCTGCTGGTCCCGGGTCCGCAGGGCGAGTGTTCCGCCGAACGGTGGCAAGAACGCGAATAGTCTTCACAAATTTGGATACCCGTGGGTAGTGTGCGCCTCGTCACTCTCCGACGACGGAGGTCTTTCATGCGACGAGGCATACGGGTCTTGACGACGCTGGCAGGGCTGACGCTGGTGGCGGGCACCGTTCCGGCACTTCAGGCGAACGCCGCGGAAACGCCACCGGACTCGGTGGTGGCGGCCGCGCTCGACGACTACTGCGGCGGCCAGTGCGGTGACATCCTCCCGCCCGGCACGAAGGGGAACGCCACCCTCGCGGAGATCCTGGCGCACAAGGCGTTCGGCACCCGGCCCGCGCATTCGGCCGATCAGCTCGGCAAGTACGCCTCGCTCGCCGACGGTTACAAGACGCTGACCACGGACAAGATCAACCAGTTCTTCAACGACGCCTCGTTCGGGGTTCCGTCCGGGCAGGTCGAAAGCACGATCAAACCGCGGTCGGACGTGACGATCACCCGCGACAAGGCGACCGGAGTGCCCCGGATCGTCGGCACGACGCGGCCCGGCACGATGTACGGCGCCGGATACGCCGCCGCGCAGGACCGCCTGTGGCTGATGGACATCATGCGCCGCGTCGGCCGCGGCCAGCTGACCTCGTTCGCCGGTGGTGCCCAGGGCAACCGCGAACTCGAGCAGAGCTTCTTCTCGTCGGCGCCGTACACCGAACAGGAACTGCAGAAGCAGATCGACAACGCCGCGGCCAGTGGCCCGCGCGGCGCGCAGGGCAAGGCCGACGCCGAGGCCTACGTCCAAGGCGTCAACAAGTACATCTCCGACGCGCACGGCGGCCGCTACTTCCCCGGCGAATACGTGCTCACCGGGCACGTCGACGCGATCACGAACGCCGGGACCATCGAGCCGTTCAAGCTCACCGACCTCGTCGTCCTCGCCGCCGTCGTCGGAGCGCAGTTCGGCGCCGGCGGTGGTGGTGAGGTGCAGAACGCCATCGCGAAGCTGGCGATGCAGGAGAAGTACGGTCTCGAACAGGGCGACAAGGTCTGGAAGAGCCTGCGGTCCGAGGACGACCCCGAGACCGTCAAGACGCTCCACAATGGACAGACCTTCGACTACGGCAAGGCGCCGTCGAACCCGCAGGGCGCCGCGATGCCGGACAAGGGGTCGGTCACCGGGCAGCAGCTGGTCTTCGATCCGACCGGTTCCGCCGGGACGGCGACGCCCGCCAAGGTGGACGTTCCCGCGCCCGAGGACCAGAAGGCCGTCCGCGGCATCTTCGACGACGGCGTCCTGCCGGGCAACATGCTGTCGGAGAAGCACGGCATGTCCAACGCGCTGGTGGTCTCCGGCGCCAAGACCGCGAGCGGCCACCCGGTCGCCGTCTTCGGCCCGCAGGCCGGCTACTTCGCGCCGCAATTGCTGATGCTGCAAGAAATCCAGGGGCCGGGCATCAGCGCCCGCGGCGCCTCGTTCGCGGGGATCAGCATGTACGTGCTCCTCGGCCGCGGCAAGGACTACTCGTGGAGCGCGACCTCGGCGTCGCAGGACATCGTCGACACCTACGCGGTCGAACTGTGCGAGCAGAACGGTTCCGCGCCGACGAAGAACTCCAACTTCTACCGGTTCCGCGGCCAGTGCCTGCCGTTCGAGATCGTCGAACGCAAGAACGCCTGGAAGCCCACCGTCGCCGACGGCACGGCCGAAGGTTCGTACACCCTGCGCAGTTTCCGCACCAAGTACGGGCCGGTGACGAGCCGGGCGCTGGTCGGCGGCAAACCGGTCGCGTACGCCTCGCTGCGGTCGACGTTCCAGCACGAGATCGACACGATCATCGGCTTCCAGAAGTTCAACGACCCGGACGCGATCAAGTCCGCGCAGGACTTCCAGGCCGCGGCGGCCGACGTCAACCAGACCTACAACTGGTTCTACGCCGACTCCCGTGACGTCGCGTACTTCAACTCGGGCTCGAACCCGGTCCGCAACCCGAACGTCGACCCGGCCATGCCGGTGCGGGGCGACGCCGGATTCGACTGGCAGGGCTGGAATCCCGACGGCAACCTCGCGAACTACACGCCGTCGTCGCAGCATCCGCAGTCGATCAACCAGGACTACTACATCAGCTGGAACAACGCGCAGGCCAACGGTTACGCGGCCAGCGGCGCGGACAAGAGTTCCGTGCACCGCGGCGACCTGATCGACGCGCGGGTCAAGAAGATGATCTCCAGCGGCACCAAGGTCACGCGGATGAACCTCACGCAGGCCATGGAGGAGGCCGCGCTCGCCGACCTCCGCGCGGAGAAGGTGCTGCCGGAGCTGTTCAAGGTGATCGACAAGGCGCCGGTGACCGGCCCGGCCGCGGACGCGGTGGCGAAGCTGAAGACCTGGCTCGCCGCGGGCGGTCTGCGTTCGGAGACGTCGCCGGGCAGCAAGGCCTACGCCAACGCCGACGCGATCCGCATCATGGACGCCTGGTGGCCCCTGCTGGTCAACGCGCAGTTCAAACCGGGCATGGGCGACGCCTACGGCCCCATGGTCGGGGTGCTGAAGATCAACGAGTCACCGTCGGGCTGGCAGAACGAGGTCCCCGGCAAGCACGTCGGCCAGTCGCACGCGGGTTCGTCGTACCAGGCGGGCTGGTGGGGCTACGTGCACAAGGACATCCGTTCGGTACTCGGGCAGAACGTCGCCGGTCCGCTCGCCGTGAAGTACTGCGGCGGTGGTGACCTCACCGCCTGCCGCCAGGTGCTGCTCGACTCGCTGACGCAGGCGGCGGCGCAGCCCGCCAACACCGTCTATCCCGGTGACGGCGACTGCGCGGCGGGCGACCAGTGGTGCGCCGACACGATCATCCACCGGGCGCTCGGCGGCATCACGCAGGACAAGATGAGCACCCAGAACCGGCCGACCTTCCAGCAGGTCGTGGAGTTCCCGGCGAAACGCGGCGACAACATCGCGAACCTCGCCACCGGCCGCTCGGTCAGCGCGACCAGCCACGAGACGGGCTGGTACAACTCGCCGCCGTCCAAGGCCATCGACGTCGACCTGTCGACGCGCTGGGCGAGCGATTGGAGCGACAACCAGTCGATCACCGTCGACCTCGGCTCGGTGCAGCGCGTATCCCGCGTGGTGCTGCGGTGGGAATCGGCGTACGGCAAGGCGTACAAGGTGCAGGTCTCGTCCGACGGGACGAACTGGCGGGATGTGGCGTCCATAGTGGACGGAGACGGCGGGCAGGACAACGTCGCCTTCGAAGCCGTGGACGCCCGCCATGTCCGGATGGCCGGTGTCCAACGCGGGACGAAGTACGGCTACTCCCTCTACGAGTTCGAGGTGTACGCCCACTAGCGAGGCGAAGGTTTACGGTGGCGGGGTGGACACGAACGACTGGTCACCCCGCACCCTCGCCGTCGCCGCCGGACGCCCGGAGGGCCCCGGCGAACCGCTGAACGTGCCGATCGTCGCGGCGAGCACCTTCGACGCCGGCGCCGACCGCGCGTATTCGCGGGAGGACGGCACCCCGACCTGGGAGGCCCTCGAAGCCGCGATCAGCGCGCTCGAAGGCGGGCACGCCACCGCGTTCGCCTCGGGGATCGCGACGCTCAGCGCGGTCGTCGACACCCTGCCGGTCGGCGCGAGGGTCTGTGTCCCGACGTTCTCCTATGCGGGTTCACGCGGCCTGCTCGCGCACGCGCAGCGCACCGGACGCCTGGTGGTGACCGAGATCGCGCCGGACGACACGGCCGCCTGGGTCGCTGCCGCGGACGCCGACCTGCTCTGGCTCGAATCGCCGACCAATCCGACGCTCGACGTCATCGACATCGAGACGATCGCCGCCGCCGCGAACGGCCTGGTCGCCGTGGACAACACGTTCGCCACCCCGCTCGGGCAGCGGCCGCTGGACCTCGGCGCCGACATCGTCGTGCACAGCGCGACGAAACTCATCGGCGGCCACAGCGATCTGCTGCTCGGCCTGACCATCGCGGCCGACGAAGGCGTCGCGAAGGACCTGCGCGACGCGCGCACCAGGCTGGGGTCGACGCCGGGAGCGCTCGAAGCGTGGCTGGCCCTGCGCGGCCTGCGGACGCTCCCGGTCCGCCTCGCCGAGCAGACGCGCACGGCCGCGCTGCTGGCGGCGCGGCTGGTCGACCACCCCGCCATCACCCGGGTGCGTTATCCCGGTTCCGGCACGATGATCGCGTTCGAACTCCCGGACGCGGAGACCGCGGACAAGGTCATCGGTTCGCTGCGGCTGATCCGCGCCGCCACCAGCCTCGGCGGCGTGGAGAGCCTGGTCGAGCGCCGGGCCTGGCTGGCCGGCGACGCCCACGTGCCCGCCGGGCTCGTCCGGTTCAGCGTCGGTCTCGAAGATCCGGAAGATCTGTGGACGGATCTGGCCTCGGCACTGGGCTAGCTTGAGCACGTGGACGAGACGAAACCGCCTCGGCGGCTCGGTCGATTGCTGTGGGGCCTGTTCTGGCTCCTGGTGCTCGGCTTCCTCGCGATCGTCGCGGCTGGTCTGCTCGCCGAACTCGCGGCGTCGCCCTGCCCGAGCGACACGATCTGGGCCTGTGCCGCGGAAAACCGGACCTTCGCCACCTTCCTGCCGGCGATCGGATTCGGCATCGGGCTGCTGATCGCGGTGGTGGGCGGCGGCCGGGCGGTGCGGAACCGGACGTCGCCGAAGCCCTGGCTGTTCGCCGCGGGCCTCCTCGGCGCGCTCTCCCTCGCGGTGGCCCTGTTCCTGGTGTTCTGATCGTGACCTTCGGGTTGCCGGGCACCGGTATCCGGAGGTAAATGGTCAGGACCTCACCAAATTGTGGTCCGAACGTGTGAACCCGTCGGTGCCATGGATGCGGAGCGTCTTCGAAAAACGGAGATCCGGCCAGGAAAACCGGCGATTCCAGGTCGTTCGGCGGTCGGGGAAAAAATACTTCCGCACCGCAACCGATCCGGCCCTCCGGGTGTTAACATTCCTTCGTCGCCGTGAGACTTTCCTTCTGCTGAGCGACTTTCGGGCCCTTGTATCGGGCGGGAACATTCCGGCGTTACCGGTTTTCCCCGTGGTTCTTGTCACCACTTTTCGGCTACGGCCCCGCTGCCCTTTTCCGGCAGGATCACGCTGTCACCCGAACGTGGGATTCCTTTCGGGTGGTCGCAGGGTGGGGGTCACCCTGTGTTGCGATGTTTTCCACTGGGAGATCACTTTGAAGAAGACGTTGGGCCGCCTCGCGGGCGCGGTGCTGGCCGGCGCCGTCATCTCGCTGGCCGTGACGCCGGTCGCGATGGCGCAGACCGAAACGACCACCACGCCTCCGGCTCCGTCGAGCGAAGCCACCTCCACGGAGCCGGCCCCGCCGTCCTACTCGGGCGGCAAGGCGACGACGGCTCCGCCGGACTCGAGCACCCCGACCTCGACCTCGTCGTCGGAGCCGACGCCGACCAGCAGCGGCAAGCCGACTTCCGGCAAGCCGTCGCCGACCTCCACCTCGGAGAAGCCGACCACCACCACCCCGCCGTTGCCGGAGCTGAACGTCGGCGCCGGGTACGTCGAGGGCAACGAGGGTGCGCTGGCCATCTTCTGCGGTTCGGAGCCCACCGGCGTCACCTCGCCGGACTTCACCATCACCGAGTCGTTCCAGGACGGTGCCGAGGCCTACCTGTGGGTCTACATGATCGTGGCCAAGCCCGGCTTCAAGGGCACCACGAGCACCTTCACCTGGACCTGCGACGGCAAGCCGGGCAAGGGTGACATCGAGATCGAGGAGATCGGCGGCGGCGCGACCGCGCCGGGCGCCGACAAGCCGAAGAAGCAGGTCAAGCTGAAGCCCAAGGGCGGCATCGAGACCGGTTTCGGCGCCACCGCGGCCTGATCCGATGAAGCTCCTGACGCAGGGCGGCCGCTTGGTCGCGGCCGCCCTTGTGCTTTCCCTAGCGCTGACGGGATGCGGCACCGACGAACCCGCTCCGCCCGCCGCGCAGGCGGCGGCGGAATCGGCACCGCCGGTGGTCAAACCGTTCACCGGGGCTCGTCCGACGAACGTGAAGATCCCCAAGATCGGCGCGGAATCGAGCCTGGTCACGGTCGCGATCGGCAAGGACGGCAAGATGTCCGTCCCGTCGGCGAAGAACCCGATGCAGGCCGCTTGGTACCGGCTTTCCCCGGTGCCCGGCGACGTCGGCCCGGCGATCCTGCTCGGCCACGTCGACGGCAACAAGCAGCCGGGCATCTTCTCCAAGCTCAAGGACGTCAACCCGGGTGACGAGGTACTCGTCGACCGCAGCGACGGCAAGAGCCTGAAGTTCGTCGTAGAGAAGAAGGACCAGGTTCCCAAGGACCAGTTCCCCGAGGAAGCGGTCTACGGCAACACGGACAAGCCGCAGCTGCGGCTGATCACCTGTGGTGGTGTCTTCGACCAGGAAGAGCACAGCTACAAGGACAACGTCATCGTCTACGCGAACCTCGTCGCCTGACGTGGGCTGAAAGGGCCCTTCGCCGCATCCAACGCGGTGAAGGGCCCTTTCGTCGCATCTGACGAGGTGAAGGACGCTTTCGGCCCACGCTCAGCCCAGGCCAGCGGCAGGGAACGGGAACCCGTCGGGAGCGACCGCCTCGGTGTCGACCCACTTCCGCATCCCCGCGTCGCAGGCCGCGTAACCCCAGTTGATCAACCGCTCCTGCAGCACTTCCGGCAGCTTCGTCAGGCGCGTCGGCGTCTCCGCCAGCTTGTGCGTGAGATCCACGGGCGCCTTCAGTGAATCCTTGAGCTCGAAGTTCTCGAGATCGACGTAGGAACCCCAGTAGGCGCCGCTGAAATCCTTCTCCACATAGGACTTCAGCAGCGCGCCCCGCCGCAGCTCGCGCACCTGGTTGTCGATCACGTCGAGGACGCGCAGCAGCTGCCGCCCCCAGTCGCGGCTGACCTTCCGCTTGACCTTCATCCGCTTGCCCGCGTCGCTGACCAGCACGGTCGCGTGCCCCTCGACCGGGTCCAGGCCGAGGTTGTCGTAGACGCCGGCGTCGCTGAGCACGATCTTGCGTTTCCGCTCGTCGGAAAGCGGGTCGTGGATCACGACGGGCGAAAGCATCGGCGGGAACGCAGAAGACGCGGCCACCGCGGTCGCGAGCGGGATGTTCCCGTGCGGCCCGTTCTGCCGGAAGAACCACCACAGCGCGCCGTCCTGGAGGTTCGTCGCGGTGAAGACGAACTGCGGCCCGTCGGGGTCGATGTCCTTGAGGCAGCAGTCGCCGAACAGGTGTTTCGCGTACACCCGCGCGAGTTCCTCACCGGCGCTCCGCCAGGGGATCACCATGGCCAGCAAGGTGACCGGGATGTCGAGCCGGGTGCGCGCGAGGTTCCGCACCGGCGCGACGACCTCGTCGTGGAAGTTGTCCGCGACACCGTTTTCGAACTTCAGGTCCGACCACGCGTACGCGAGCACGCCCGCGGCGATCGAGCCGCCGGAGACGCTCGAGAACGTCGAGATCTTCGACAGCCAGCCGAGTTCGTTGAGCCGCCACAGTGCCCCGGTATGGAACAACATCGCGCGGTAACCGCCGCCGGACAGGGCGAGACCGACACCTTGGCGTGCTGTCGAAGGCTTCTTGATATCCCCCACTTGAGCGAGTGTAGAGGCGGGTCAAGCAAGCAGTGGCCGCAAGAGGCGACGTTGTTCTTCTGGGACGTACTCGGCGTAGTTGTCGTAAAGCGCCTGTTTCGCGAGCCGCGACGCGCGCTCGCCGTCGGAGTCCCGGATCGCTCCCAGCACCTCTTCGTGGTGTGCCAGCCAGTTGCGCATCAGGGCCGTCCGGTCGTCGGCGTGCTCCAGCTTGTCCTCGATGAGCTCCAGTACGACACCGCGGACGACCTCGCCGCTGATCACAAGCAGCGGATTCCCGGTCGCGCGGGCGATGGCCTCATGGAACGCGACGTCCGCGTGGGAGAACTCCGCGAAACCCTTCGAGACGCCCTCGCGCATCGACTCCAGCGCCGCGTCCAGCTCGGCGAGATGGTCTTCGGTCCTGAGCTGCGCGGCGAGCAGATGTGCGGAACCGTCGAGGACCATGCGGAACTGCAACAGCTCGGAAAGGCCGATGTGGTCGGCGCGCGCGAGCCGGTGCATCGACCGGTGCAACGCGGCGGGGGAGGCGGCCAGGACCTCGGGCCCGCGCGGGTCGCCCGGGCGCGAGCGGATCATTTCCGCAGCTTGCAGCACGCGCAGCGCCTCGCGCACGGTCGAGCGGCCGACGTCGAACTGCACCATGAGTTCGCGTTCGCTCGGCAGCCGGTCGCCCGGTTTGATCCGGCCGCTGAACACGGCTTCCTCGATCTGTTCGACGACACGCTGGTACGCGCGGACAGGGGCGACCGGCTCGAATTCCATCTTGACCCTGCCGTCTCGTCTGGTTTACTGGTCAGACCAGTCTACCGGTCAGGGGGCAGGATGAAAGCCCGGATTCACGCGGCAGTGTGCGCGCTACTGCTGGTGGCGTCCGGCTGCTCCGCCGGATCGAGTGCCACGGTCGCCAAGGATCCCGGCACGCTCGCCATCGGCTACACCGCCGAACCCGCGAACTTCGACTTCACCCGCACGGACGGCGCCGCCATCCCGCAGGCCTTGCTGTACAACGTCTACGAGGGCCTGGTGAAACTCGACGCGGACGCGAAGATCGTGCCGCTGCTGGCCGAATCGTGGACGATCTCCGAAGACCGCAGAACCTACGACTTCAAGCTCCGGAAGAACGCGAAGTTCAGCGACGGGGCGCCGTTCACCGCCGAGGACGTCAAGTTCTCGCTGATGCGCGTGAAAACCGACTGGACCGTGTCGATCAAGTCCACAATGGACGTCGTCGACCGGGTCGACGTCGTGGCGCCGGACCACGCGCGGGTCGTGCTCACCAAGCCCAGCAACGGCTGGCTGTTCAGCCTCACCAGCCGTCTCGGCGCGATGTTCAGCCGTACCGGGGTCGCGGATCTGGCGAACAAACCGATCGGCACCGGGCCGTACACGGTGTCCTCGCGCAGGCGCGGCGACTCCATCGTGCTCAAGGAGAATCCCGCGTACTGGGGCCGGAAACCGGCGTACTCCACGGTGGTCCTCAAGTACATCAAGGATCCGACGGCGCTCAACAACGCCTTGCTCAGCAACGGGATCGACGTCATCTCCGCGATCACCGTGCCGGATTCGATCCCGCAGTTCCAGAGCGACGACCGGTTCACCGTCGTCGAAGGCACGACGAACAGCGAGGTCACGCTCGCGTTCAACAACTCGCGCCCGCCGCTGAACGACGTCCGGGTACGAAAAGCGCTGTCGTACGCCATCGACCGGAAGGCCTTGCTGGACACGGCTTGGGGCGGCCGCGGCACGCTCATCGGCAGCATGGTCCCACCGACGGACCCCTGGTACGAGGACCTCGCGAACGCGTACCCGTTCGATCCCGCGAAGGCGAAAGCGCTGCTCGCGGAAGCGGGTCGGCCAAATCCCTCGCTGCGGCTGAGGATTCCCAACCTGCCGTACGCCGTCTCGTCCGCGCAGGTGGTGGCGTCGCAGCTGGCGGACGTCGGGGTCACGGTGACGATCGAGCCGCTGGACTTCCCGGCGGTGTGGCTCAAGCAGGTCTTCACCGACCGCGACTACGACCTGTCGATCATCCAGCACGTCGAGGCGCGTGACATCGTCACCTTCGGCAGGCCGAAGTACTACTGGGGTTACGACAGCGAACCCGTCCAGCAGAACCTGGCGAAGGCCGACGCCGGAACGCCTCAGGAGCAGGTCGACGCGATGCGCCAGGTCGCCCGGCGCCTGTCCGAAGACGCCGCCGCGGACTGGCTCTTCCTGTTCCCCAACGTGATCGTGGCGAAGAACAAGGTGACCGGGTTCGTCCGCAACCAGGTCAGCGAGTCCTTCGATCTCACGGGATTGGCGCCGCGATGACGGTCAAGGTGCTCCGCCGCCTGGGGATCCTCGTGGCCAGCGTGCTGGTCGCGTCCATCGTGGTGTTCCTGTTCATGGCCGTGCTGCCGGGAGACCCGGCGCAGGTCGCGCTCGGCGTCAACGCGACACCGGAACTGGTCGCGAAGACACGCGCCGAGTTCGGCATCGACAGGCCGTTGGTGACGCAGTACTTCGACTGGATCGGCGGTGTCCTGCAAGGCGACTTCGGCCGCTCGTACGTCACACGCGAGGAGATCGGGCCCGCGCTGACCGACCGCCTCGGTGTGACGTTGTGGCTGGTCGGGGCCGGGATGCTGGTGGCGCTGCTGATCGCCGTCCCGGCCGGGACGTTCGCCGCGGTGCGGCACCGGAGGGCCGACGGCACCGCGGTCTCCGGGCTGTCGCAGATCGGTGTCGCGATCCCCGCGTTCCTCGCCGGCATCATCCTGGTGCAGCTCTTCGCGGTGCAGTTGCGCTGGCTGCCCTCCGGCGGCTGGACACCGCCCGTGCAGGACCCGGGCGAATTCCTCCGCGGTCTCGTGCTGCCCGCCTTGTCGCTCGGACTCGTGCAGGGCGCCGTGCTCACGCGGTATGTCCGGTCCGCGGTGCTCGACACGCTCGGCCAGGACTACCTGCGCACGGCGCGGTCCAAGGGATTGCGGCCGTTCCAAGCGCTGTTCCGTCATGGTCTGCGCAACGCCGCCGTGCCCGTGGTGACGGTGCTCGGCCTGCAACTGTCGACCCTGCTGATCGGCGCCGTCGTCGTCGAGCGCGTGTTCGTCCTGCCGGGGCTGGGCAGCATGCTGCTCGACTCGGTGGCGTCGCGGGATCTGTTGTCCGTGCAGGGAATCGTGCTGGTCCTGGTGGTCGGCGTGCTGCTAGTGAACTTTGTGGTCGACGTCCTCTACACGGTGCTCGACCCGAGATTGCGGGGTTCCTGATGCGTAGCCGCAGTCTCGTGATCGGCGGCGTGCTCGTCGCGCTGATCGTGCTCGCCGCGCTGCTTTCGTTCGTATGGACGCCGTTCGATCCGGTGAAGGTCGACGCGGCCAACCGCCTGCACGACTTCAGCGGCGCGAATCCGCTGGGCACGGACAGTTTCGGCCGCGACCTGCTGAGCCAGCTCATGGTCGGCGCGCGGACGACGCTGTACGTCGGTGTGGTCGCGGTCGGGATCGCCGCGTTGATCGGGACACCGCTGGGCATCCTCGCGGGGATGTCGTCGCGCTGGCTCGGCGAGTTCGTCATGCGGGTCAACGATCTCGTGCTCGCGTTCCCCGCGTTGTTGCTGGCGATCATGTTCGGCGCGGTGTTCGGTGCGGACACGCTGACCGCGATGGTGGCGATCGGCATCGCGACCATCCCGTCGTTCGCGCGGATCGCGCGGTCGGGGACGCTGCAGGTGATGAGCAGCGAGTTCGTGCTGGCCGCGCGGTCGGCCGGTCGTTCGCGGCTGAACATCGCGGCGCGGCACGTGCTGCCGAACATCTCCGGGCTGCTGATCGTGCAGGCGTCCGTGTCGTTCGCGATCGCCGTGCTCGCGGAAGCGGCGCTGTCGTTCCTCGGGTTCGGCACGCGGCCGCCGACACCGTCGTGGGGCCGGATGCTCCAGGAATCCCAGATGTTCCTGACCCTGCACCCGCGGCTCGCGCTCGTGCCCGGCGTCGCGATCGCCATCGCCGTCCTCGGGTTCAACCTGCTCGGTGACGGCCTCCGCGATCGTCTCGACCCCCGATTGGCGGCGCGGCTATGACACTGGAAGTCCAAGGCCTCGGGATCGGCGGCCTGGTCCGCGGCGTCTCGTTCGGCATCGCCCGCGGTGAACGGGTCGGGCTGATCGGCGAGTCGGGTTCCGGGAAGTCGTTGACGGCGCTGTCGATCATGGGCCTGCTGCCCGAAGAGCTCGCCGCGTCCGGCTCGGTGAAGCTCGACGGCCGCGAACTGCTGGGCGCGCCGGAGAAGGAACTGTCGCGGCTGCGCGGCAACGAGATGTCGATGGTGTTCCAGGAGCCGATGACCGCGCTGAACCCGGCGATGCGGGTGGGCGCGCAGGTGGCCGAACCGATGCGGATCCATCGAAACGGCGGGAAGGATCCCGAGGCTTTGCTGGCTTCCGTGGGGTTGCCCGGCGTCGCTCGCGCGTATCCACACCAACTCTCCGGTGGACAGCGGCAACGTGTCGTCCTCGCGATCGCGCTGGCCAACGATCCGAAGCTGCTGATCTGCGACGAGCCGACGACGGCGCTGGACGTCACCGTGCAGGCGCAGATCCTGGAACTGATCCTCGACGGCGTCCGGGAGCGGGAGAGCGCGCTGCTGTTCATCACGCACGACCTCGCCGTCGTGGCGTCGGTCTGCGATCGGGTGCTGGTGATGCTGGACGGCGAGATCGTCGAAGCCGGCACCACCCGCGAGGTGCTGACCGCGCCTCAGCACGAGTACACGAAGAAACTTCTGGCCGCTTCGGACCTGGAGGCGAGCCGATGATGATTTCGGTCAGAGATCTGGAACGTCGCTACACGCGCCGCGACGTGCATGCGCTGCGCGGCGTTTCGTTCGACGTCGAAGCCGGTCAGCGGTTCGGCATCGTCGGCGAATCGGGTTCGGGAAAGTCCACTTTGGTCAGATTGCTGGCCGCGCTCGACAAGCCGACGGCGGGCAGCGTCTCGTTCCAGGGCCGACGCATCGACACCCTGCCCGAACGCAAGCTCGGCTTCCTGCGGTCCGAACTGCAGATCGTCTTCCAGGACCCCATGGGTTCGCTCGATCCGCGGATGCGGGTGCGCGACATCATCTCCGAACCGTTGGGACGGCGGGATCCCGCCCGGGTGTCGGAACTGCTGAAGGCGGTCGGCCTGCCTGAAGACGCAGCCGGCCGCTACCCGCACCAGTTCTCCGGCGGGCAACGGCAACGCATCTCGATCGCGCGGGCGCTCGCGCCGAATCCGAGCGTCCTCATCGCGGACGAGCCGGTGAGCGCGCTCGACGTCTCGGTGCGGAAGCAGATCCTCGACCTGCTCGCCTCGCTGGTCGAGCTGTACTCGCTGACGCTGATCTTCGTCTCGCACGACCTCGGCGTGGTGCGGCACGTCTGCGACCGGGTCGCGGTGATGCGGCGCGGCGAGATCGTCGAGATCGGCGACGTCGGCCAGGTCTACGACGCGCCGGAACACGAGTACACCAGGGAACTGCTGGCGGCCGCGCCGAATCTGCGGGCCGAACTGGCCAGGCTGCGGGGAGGGGACGATGGCTGAATATCCCGAGGGACTGCCGATCGGTGACGGCTGGGTGTCCACTGTGGACTTCGCGACGGTGGACTTCCCGTACGACGGGAGCGAGATCGGCCGGGGGCCGGTCGGGACGCCGGAGCTGGCCACGCGCGCTATCGACGAGGCCGTCTCGGTGTTCAAGCAGGTCGCGGCCCTGCCGTCGCGGACCCGGCGTTCGCTCCTGAACGACGTCGCCGCCGCGCTGGAAGCCCGGCGCTCCGAATTCGAGCAGCTTCTGGTTCTCGAAACCGGCAAGCCGCTGGTCGACTGCCGGGTCGAGGTCGCGCGCACGATCGTCACCTGGCAGGCCGCCGCCGAGGAGGTCTCGCGGCTGCACGGCGAGACCGTGCCGCTCGACCTGCTGCCGTCCGGCGACGGGCTGGTCGGGTTCTGGAAACGCAAGCCGATCGGTGTCGTCGTCGGCATCGCCGGGTTCAACTATCCGCTGCTCCTGGCGTCGCACAAGATCGCGCCCGCCATCGCCGCGGGCTGCCCGGTGGTGGTGAAACCCGCGCCGCAGACGCCGCTCGCGACGTTGTGGCTCGTCCATCTGGTGCGCTCGCTGACCGATCTGCCCGCGATGGTCCAGCTGGTCACCGGCGACGCGGCCGTCGGCTCGGCGCTGGTCACGGACCGGCGGGTCGGCGCGGTGTCGTTCACCGGCTCCGCGCTGGTCGGCCACCGGATCGCCCGCGACGCCGCGCCCACGAAGACGTTGCTGGAGCTGGGTTCCAACGCCGCACTGGTGGTCGCCGAAGACGCGGACCTCGACGCGGCCGCGGACGCCGTGCTGCGCGGCGGGTTCTACGCGTCCGGGCAGGCCTGTATTTCGGTGCAGCGGGTGCTGGTCGTCGACGCGGTCGCCGAGGAATTCACCGAACGGGTGCTCGCGCGGCTCGGCGAGGTCGTCACCGGTGACCCGCGAGACGAGAAGACGCGGGTCTCGGCGCTGATCGACCCGGGGGCGACCAGGCGCGTTCAGGACTGGGTCGACAAGGCGACTTCGTCCGGTGCGCGGCTGGCCGGCGGCGGTGTCGACGGCACGGTGCTCCGGCCGGCCGTGCTGCTCGACGTGCCCGACGGCCTCGAATGCTGGGACGAGGAGATCTTCGGCCCCGTGGTCTGTATCCGCACGGTGTCCTCTGTGGACGAAGCGTTCGACGCCGTCAACGCGTCGCGCTACGGGCTGCACGCCTCGGTGTTCAGCACGTCCTTGAAGACGGCGTTCCGCGCGCTCGACGAGCTCGAAGTCGGCGGCGTGGTGGTCAACGAGGTGCCCGGTTTCCGGTCCGACACCATGCCGTACGGCGGCGTGAAGGACTCCGGTATGGGGCGGGAAGGGCCGCGGTTCGCGGTCGAAGAACTGACCGTGACGAGAATGGCGGTGCTGCGCCCGTGAGCTATGAGAACCTGTTCCGGCTCGACGGAAAGCGAGCCGTCGTCCTCGGTGGCGGCAGCGGGATCGGCCGCGAATCCGCGAAGGCGCTGGCCGCTCATGGCGCCGAGGTGATCGTCGCGGACCGCGATGTCGCCGCCGCCAAGGAAACCGGCGTGGGCGAGGCGTACGAGATCGACCTGCTCTCTGAGGGCGCGGCGGCGCGGGCGGCAGCAGAACTCGGCGAGATCGACATCGTGGTGCTGACCGCCGCGACCAACGTGCGCAAACGGCTGCTGGAGTACACGCGCGAGGAATTCGACCGGGTGATCGCGCTGAACCTCGGCGCGACCTTCGAGGTCGTGCGCGCGTTCGGCGCCGGGATGGTCGAACGTGGGCGGGGGAGCATCATCGGGTTCTCGTCGATCCGCGGCACCACCGTCGAGCCTGGTCAAGGCCCGTACGCGGCGACGAAAGCCGGGCTGGTGCAGTTGTTCCGCACGGCCGCGGCGGAGTTCGGCCCGGCCGGGGTGCGAGTCAACGCGATCGCGCCCGGCGTCGTCGAGACTCCGCTGACAGCGCAGATCAAGGCCAACCCGAGCTGGTACGACGCGTACGCGACCAAGGGCGCGCTCGGCCGATGGGCGCGTCCGGACGAACTCGCGGGCGCCGTCGTCTACCTGGCGTCGGACGCGGCGTCGTTCGTCACCGGCTCCGTGCTGGCGGTGGACGGCGGCTGGACCGCGGTCGACGGCCGCTTCGAACCACCCGCGTCGTGAAGGAGTGTTGCCGTGCCGGAGTTGCCTGATCTGACCGCTGTCGAACTGGTCGCGCAGTACCGTGCCAGGACGCTGTCGCCGGTCGAGGTCACCGAAGCCGTCCTCGCCCGCGTCGAGGCGCGCGAACCCGAACTGCACGCGCTCTACGCGTACGACCCGAGCGGCGCGCGCGAAGACGCCAAGGCGTCCGAAAGCCGTTGGCACGCCGGGGAACCGCTCGGCCCGATCGACGGCGTTCCGTTGACGCTCAAAGAGAACATCGCGACGCGCGGCACTCCGGTCCCGCTCGGCACGGCAGCCACGTCGCTGGAACCCGCGCCCGAAGACGCCCCGGCGGGCGCTCGCGTGCGCGAGTCCGGCGGGGTCCTGCTGGGCAAGACGACCATGCCGGACTACGGGATGCTGACGTCCGGGTTGTCGAGTTTCCACACCGCGTCGCGGAATCCGTGGGACACCACGCGGACGCCCGGCGGCTCCAGCGCCGGTGCCGGTTCGGCGGCCGCCGCCGGGTACGGCCCGCTGCACGTCGGCACGGACATCGGCGGCTCGATCCGGCTGCCGGCCGGCTGGTGCGGGTTGGTCGGGCTGAAGCCGAGTTTCGGCCGGGTGCCGGTGGATCCGCCGTTCCTCGGCCGCGTCGCCGGGCCGATGACGCGGACCGTGGCCGACACCGCGCTGCTGATGAGCGTTCTGTCCGGTGTGGACGGTCGCGATCACCTTTCGCTGCCTGCGTCCTCTGTGGACTGGGAGTCGCTGTCTTGCGAGGTCAAGGGTCTGCGAATCGGGCTGCACCTCGACCCGGGCGTCGGGCTTCCGGTGTTGCCGGAGACGATCGCCGCCGTCACCGAAGCCGCCCGTGTCTTCGAGGCCGCGGGTGCCGTGCTCGAGCCGGTTTCGCCGTTCCTGCGCCGCGAAATGCTCGACGGGCTCGACACCTTCTGGCGCGTCCGCGCCTGGTCGGACATGTCCGCGCTACCCGAAGACCGCCGCGCGAAAGTCCTGCCGTACATCGCCGACTGGGCCGCCGGCGGCGCCGACGTCAGCGGTGTCGACGCCTACCGCGGCTTCGCGCAGATCGACGCCATCGCCGTCGCGACCCTGCGCGCGACCGAACGCTTCGACGTCGTCCTGTCACCGACCTGCCCGGTCTCGGCTCCTCCCGCCGAATGGCCCTCGCCGACCAACGACCCGCGCCGCCCGTTCGAGCACATCGCGTTCACCGTGCCGTACAACATGTCCGGCCAGCCCGCGGTCTCCATCAACTGCGGCTACACCAGCGACGACCAGCCCATCGGCCTCCAGATCAGCGGCCGCCGCTTCGCCGACCTCGACGTCCTTCGCGCCGCTGCCGCCTACGAATCCCTTCGGCCCACTCCGCGCCCCTGGCCCTGACCCGCGTTCAGTCCTCTGAATGCGGTCCTTGCGCACGCAACTACCGCATTCAGAGGACTGAACGCGTCAGTCGCTTCGCCGACCGGCAACAGAAAGATCAAAGCCCCGGTGACATGACCAGCAGGTCAGGGGCCATCCGGGGCTATCGTCGACCAGCTTAGCGTGAGCTGAAGGGCGCTTTCCCCGCATGCGACGCGGGTAAAGCGCCCTTCACCGCGTCTTATGCGGGCATGGCGTCCTTCAGCTCCCGCCGCCGATCGCCTCGGCCAGCGCCAAGATCCGCCGCGCGTTGTCCACGTGCAGGTTCTCGATCATCCGCCCGTCCACGGTCACGACGCCCTGCCCGGCCGCCTGCGCCTCCTCGAACGCCGCGATGATCTTGCGCGAGCGCGTGATCTCCTCCTCGGACGGCGCGAAGATCCGGTTGCACGGCTCCAGCTGCGCCGGGTGGATCAGGGTCTTGCCGTCGAAGCCGAACTGACGTCCCTGCACGCATTCCGCCTCGAAGCCTTCGAGGTCCTTCACGTCGTTGTAGACGCCGTCGAGGATCACCTTGCCGGTCGCCCGCGCGGCCAGCAGCGCGAGCGAAAGCCCGCCCAGCAGCGGCGCGCGGCCGGGGACGAACTCGGCGTGCAGTTCCTTCGCCAGGTCGTTCGTGCCCATGACCAGCACGGTCAGCCGTTCGGACGCCGAGGCGATCTCCTCGGCGTGCAGCATCGCGACCGGCGTCTCCACCATCGCCCAGATCTTCGTGTGGTCCGGCGCGCCGCCGAGTTCCAGCGCGCGCTCGATGTTGTGTACTTCGGCGGCGGAGTTCACCTTCGGCACCACGATCGCGGCCGGGCCCGCCTGCGCGGCGGCGCGGAGGTCGGCGTCGTGCCATTCGGTGTCGAGGCCGTTGACGCGGATGGTCACCTCACGCGAGCCGTACTCCTTCGACGACGCGGCCGCGCAAACGCGTTCACGTGCGGCTTCCTTCGCGTCGGGCGCGACGGCGTCTTCGAGGTCGAGGATCAGCCCGTCTGCGTCCAGCGTCTTGGCCTTTTCGAGCGCTCTTTCGTTCGCGCCGGGCATGTAGAGGACGGAACGTCGAGGGTTCATTCGGAAGCCTCCTTCGTGGCTGCGTCGTACGCGGCGGCGAGTTCAGGATCGTCGGCGGCGAGGGCGTCCGCGAGTTCGGCGACCACGCGGCACTGCTTGACCGAGGCGTCGTCCTGCATCTTCCCGTCGATCATCACCGCACCGGTGCCGTCACCCATCGCGGCGATCACGCGCCGCGCCCAGGCGACGTCCTCGGGCGAGGGCGAGAACACCTTCTTGGCGATGTCGATCTGCACCGGGTGCAGGCTCCAGGCGCCGACGCAGCCGAGCAGGAACGCGTTGCGGAACTGGTCCTCGCAGGCCACGACGTCGCGGATGTCGCCGAACGGCCCGTAGTACGGCAGGATCCCGTTCGCCGCGCAGGCGTCGACCATCCGCGCGACGGTGTAGTGCCACAGATCCTGCTGGTACGTCGTGCGTCCCTCGTTCAGGTCTTCACCGGTCGGGTCGGTGCGCACCAGGTAACCGGGGTGCCCGCCACCCACCCGGGTGGTCTTCATGCGGCGGCTCGCGGCGAGGTCGGCCGGGCCGAGCGAGATGCCCTGCATCCGGGGGCTGGCGCCCGCGATCTCCTCGACGTTCGCGACGCCGCTGGCGGTCTCCAGGATCGCGTGCACCAGCAACGGTTTCGTCAGGCCCGCCCGCGCCTCGAGCTGCGCGAGCAGCCTGTCGACGTAGTGGATGTCCTGCGCGCCTTCGACCTTCGGCACCATGATCACGTCGAGTTTGTCGCCGATCTCGGTGACCAGCGTGATCAGGTCGTCGAGCACCCACGGCGAGTCGAGGCTGTTGACGCGGGTCCACAGCTGCGTCTTGCCGAAGTCGGTCGACTTCGCGATGGAGACGAGCCCGTTCCGCGCGGCCTCCTTGCGGTCGGCGCGCACGGCGTCTTCGAGGTTCCCGAGCAGGACGTCGACCTTCTTGGCGATGTCCGGGACCTTGGCGGCCATCTTCTCGTTGCTGGGATCGAAGAAGTGGATCATCCGCGAAGGAGGTACGGGGATCTGGCGGAGCGGTTCCGGCGCCCCCACCGCGAGCGGGGCGAAGAAATCCTTCGGCGAACGCATCGTTCCTCCATCGCAACGGGCTAAGTGACCGACGAGTAACCCTAAACCCGGAAGGCGGGGAACCGCTGCGGCGCAGCTCACCTCCAAGGGGACACGATCGGGAATCGCGGAGGAATCTGTGGACGACTGGGCCTTGCCGGGTTTCACCGAGATGGGGTCGCTGGGCGAAGGGGGATTCGGCCGGGTCGTGCTGGCTCGTCACGACGAATCCGCGCAGGTCGTGGCCATCAAATACCTGTACGCGCGGTTCGCGGCGGACCCGCGGAGGCTGGCCGAGTTCCGCCATGAGGCGCAGATCCTGAGCCGCGTTTCGGGGCCCCACATCGCCCGTCTGCACCAGTTCGTCGAGACCCCGCAAGGGGCCGCGATCATCATGGAAGCCGTTCACGGAATTTCCCTGAAAGAGATCCTCGGCCGCCAGGAGAAGCTCGAACCCGAAGCCGCGCTGGCCATCCTCAAGGGCTCGCTGCTCGGTCTCGCCGGCGCGCACGCCGCCGGCACCGTCCACCGCGACTACAAACCGGCCAACGTCCTGGTCACCCGGGAGGGGCAGAGCAAGCTCGTCGACTTCGGCATCGCCGTGCTCGCCGGGCAGACCGGGGTCGCCGCGGGCACGCCCGCGTACATGGCGCCCGAGCAGTGGGCGGGCGGCATCGCCACGCCCGCGACCGACGTCTACGCCGCGACCTGCGTGTTCTTCCAGTGCGTCGCCGGGCACCGGCCGTACGAGGCCGAACAGACCGAAGTACTCCGCACGCTGCACGAATACGCCCCGATCCCGTTCGACGAGGTCCCCGAACCGGTCCGCGACCTCATCGCTCGCGGTATGGCCAAGGACGCCACTCAGCGGCCGTCGGGCGCGGCCGAGTTCGTCACCGAACTGGAGGCGTCCGCCAGGAAGGCGTACGGCGAGGACTGGGAGCGCAACGGCTGGCACCGGCTCGCCAAAGGCGCCGGTGTCCTGGTCGCCCTGTCCCCGCTGGCCCTGCTCGGCGCAGGGACCGCTGCCGCACCGGTCATCGCGGGCGGCGCGGCCGGCGGAGTCGCGGCGACGACAGGCGGCGGGATCGCGATCGGTCTCAAGGTGACCGCCGCGATCGCGGCCGTCACCGCGGCCGCAGTCGGCACGGTCGTGGTGGTCAACGCCGACGGTGACGAAGCGCCGCCCCAGACGACGACCGTCGCCGCGATGAAGGTCGACCTCCTCACCCGCACCGAGAAACTCGACGGCTTCGACTTCAACGGCAAGTACGTCCGGATCAGCGGTTTGAAGGACAAGGCGGTCGAGGAGCGGGTCAACAAGGCGCTGATGGCGCCGATCGACGGCTGGCTCACGAGTGTCTGGTCGCCGGGCAACCCGCCGGAGAAGGAACCCGACGGCGACATCCCGCATATGTCCACCACCGCCGAGGTCCTGCGCCAGGACGACAAGCTGCTCTCGGTCGTCTACGAACGCTCGGTCGAAACGGTCCAGCTCGGGAATCACGGCGCCTACGCCGTCCGGACCCTCGTGATCGACCTGTCCGACGGCGACGTGATCCCGACAGCGGGCCTGTTCGACAACGTCGACGGCGACGCCGAGCGGATGCGGATGGTGGAAGACCGGATGTACGCCTCGGCCAAACCGGGCGATTGTCTCGCCACGCCGCCGTCGGAACCCGAGCATCTTCCCGCACGGGCGATGTCGGATCGGTACACCCAGGACGGGGCGATCGTGCAGGCGGCGCCCGCGGCGAACGGGATGGAGTTCCGCGTCGCCGCCTTCGTGCTCGGGTACCCGATGGCCTGCAATCCGACGACCGTCACCGTGCCCTACGAACGGCTGCGCGGGCTGCTGAGTCCCGAGGTCGCACATCTGCTCGGCGGCACGCAGGGCAAACGCACCAAAGTGGACAACGTCGGCGCCTTCACCATCACCACGCCGGAAAACTGGCGGCTGCTCTCCACCGCTCCCATCGAGCGCTACCTGGTGACCGCCGACCAGTGCCCGGACAGCGGGTCGCAGCCCGCCCAATGCGCGAGCGTCATCTTCAGCGACAACTCGCGGACCGACCCTGCCACTCCGCCGTATGAACCGGGCAAGCCCTACAACCGCTCGACCGGCCCGCGTCCGTGTCATTCCCTCGGCGCACCCGGTGAGACCCAAGGGGCGCCTACCCTCCAGACGAAGGAACTTCGCCCGGTCGGGACGAAACGGGCCGCCTACGAAGAGTGGCGGCTCACGTGTTCTGGCGGCGGTAGCGTCACCCAGCGGGTCTGGTTCCTGCCGAAAACGCAGCTCGTGATCGTCGACGAATGGAACACTCCAGGCCTCGACAAGATTCTGGAAGAGGCGCAGTGGAACTGAACGACGAGTGGAGACTGCCCGGCTTCACCGAGCTGGAGCAGCTGGGCACGGGCACCTTCGGCCGCGTGGTGCTCGCCCGCCAGGACAACACCGGCCACGTCGTCGCGATCAAGTACCTCTTTTCCCGCTTCGCCGCGGACCCCGTGCATCTGGCCGCGTTCCGGCAGGAAGCGCTGGCGCTGCACCGGGTGTCGAGCCCACACGTCGTAAAACTGCACGAGTTCTTCGAGACGCCGCAGGGCGCGGCGATCGTCATGGAGGCGATCAACGGCGTCTCCCTGCGTTCGGTGCTCCAGGCCGAAGGCGCTCTCGAACCCGAGGCCGCCCTCGCGGTGCTGAAGGGTTCGCTGCTCGGGCTGGCCGCGGCGCATTCCGCCCACGTCGTCCACCGGGACTACAAACCGGCCAACGTCCTCGTCGCCGACACCGGGGAAAGCAAGCTGGTCGACTTCGGCACGGCCGTCCTGGCGGGGGAACGCGGCCCGTCCGTCGGCACGCCCGCGTACATGGCGCCCGAGCAGTGGTCGGGCGGACAGTCCACGCCCGCGACCGACGTCTACGCCGCGACCTGCGTGTTCTTCCAGTGCGTCGCGGGGCACCGGCCGTATCAGGCCGACGACACCGAAGTGCTCCGCACGCTGCACGAACACGCGCCCATCCCGTTCGGCGAAGTCCCCCAGCCGGTGCACGAGATCGTCGCGCTGGGGATGGCGAAGGACCCGACGAAACGACCGGTCGACGCGCTCATGTTCGTCAGTGAACTGGAACGCGTCGCCCGCGCGGGCTACGGCGACGAATGGGAGCGCAAGGGCTGGTCACGGCTGGCGAAGGCGGCGGGCGTGCTCGCCGCGGCGACACCGTTGGTCCTGCTCAGTGCCGGTACGGCGGCCGCGCCCGGGGTCGCCGCCGCCGGGACGGGTGCCGCGGCCGCGTCGACCGGCGGGATCGCGGCCGGACTGAAGATCGCCATCGGCGTCGTCGCGGCGACGGCCGCCGTGGTCGGCTCGGTGGTCGTCTTCTCCGACGCGAGCACACCGCCGCCATCTCCGACGACCACGCAGCAGGCCGTCGCGCTCAAGGTCGCCATGAAGACCCGGTCCGGGACCGCGCCCGGGACGAACATCCCTTACAGCGGCGACTACCCGGAAGTGACCGGGTCCATCGACCAGGCCTGGCTGAAGCGGGTCAACGACGCCCTGACGGCGCCGATCGACGCCTGGAACCGCAAGACCGGCCCGGGTGCCGCCAAACTGGAGCCGGAACGCGGCCCGTACAAGCTCCTCACGAAGGCCGACGTGCGCTCGCAGAACGAGCGGTACCTCTCGGTGCGCTACACACACGATCTCGAGAACAAACCGCATTCGACCTGGGGAAACGGTCGTGGCGCGGTGACCATCGACCTGAAAGAGGGCAAGGCGCTCACGCCCGCCGAGCTGTTCGCCCCCGGAAAGTTCACCGACGACGGACTGCGGGCCCTCGCCGAAGTGCTCTGGCCCGACAAGCAACAGTGCGGTGCCCCCAGCAGCACCTTCCCGTACCAGCCCCTCAAGACGGCCGACCTCGCCGAAGAGCCGAAAGTGTGGCTCGCGTTCACCCCGTCGGCCGTCGAGGTCACCGTCGACCTCAACCTTCTCGGCTTCGCCACCGCCTGCGGAGTCCAGGACTACACGCTGCCGTACGACAAGCTGAGCGGTCTCCTGAACCCGGAGCTCGTCGAGGGCGTGACCGGCGGAAAGCCGCTGAAGGGGACTTCGTCCGCCCCGGCCGCGCCGGGAGTCACCGACGTCTCGGCGGGCGCGCTGACCCTGCATCTGCCGCAGGGCTGGTCCGTGGTTTCGCAGGGACTGGAGAAGGTGCTCGTCGATCCGGGCTGCCCGGACCCCAAGAAGTACTTCAACTGCAAGTACGTCCTGCTCACGGACAACACTCGGCAGTCGGCCGAACAGCCGCCGTACCGGCCCGGTGAGATCTATCGGCGCAGCGCGGGCGGCCGGGCCTGCAACGCCGCCGGTCGGAAGGACCTCCGCCAAGAGGGTGACGCCGTGCGGACGGTTTCCACCACCGCACCGGTGGGCGGGACATCGGCGACCTACGAGGAGTGGACGATCCAGTGTGTTCCTCGTGGACAGACGGGGGGAAGCGGCGAGACTCAGGTGACCCAGCGGATCTGGTTCGTTGCGGACAGGCAAATCGTGGTGATGGACGAATGGCGGACGCCTGGCGTCGAAGAACTCCTCCGCACCGCGACGATCTCGTGACCTGACCTGCGAAGGTCCAAAGTGGAATGAGTATGCACTGGGCCGAATGGCCTAACGTTTTACTTCCCTTGCCGCGCCGGTGTTCGGTGCCGATCAGTCCGTACCGGTGACCGTTCGGAGACGCCGGGTGACACCACTTACCTCTCCCTCACTCGGTTGGCGGCACGTCGGACTGAAGTCCGATGACCGCCTACCGACCGGTCACCGATGACAAGGTGCCGCCGATCGCAGCCACTCCCGTTGTCCGGCGCCGTCGCCTCCCCGCCCTGTTAGACAGTTCATGTGCCGCTTCCACCGAGGTGGCACGGGATGAAGAGCCCTAGGGAAACCAGGTTCGAAGGAGGCGGAACGTGGCGGCTACACCGAACATGGAGAGCTCGACGGTCGCCGGTGGCGCGAAGCGCAGCCGGTCACTGCCGAGCCGGGTGGTGCCGCCGATCGAACTGCCCGCGAGCGTCGGGGAGCTTTCGCGCAAGGCGGCGGCCCTGCTCGGCTGGAACGGCATCGTGTTGCCGGAGACCACCGTGCTCGGCCGCAAGATCTGCGTGGTCGCCCGGCTCCGTACCGACGTGCACGCCGAGCGCATCGCGATGGGCATGGGTCCCGTCGTCGATCGCGCCACCGTCGACACCTGGACATGGCCAGAGCTGGCCGCGACCGCACCCGCGCCGGCCGCCGAGATCATCGGTGTCCTCGCGGTCGCCCGGCACTGGCGCACCGCGATGGCCTCCGCGGTTCCGTTCGCACGTTACGGCGAGGCCGCGATGGTTCTCCCATCGCCTGCCGTACTGACGGAAGACTACGTCGGCAACTGCCTGCCGCGTGCCCGCGCCTACGGGCTCGGCATCGTCACCGCCGACCCCAACGCGGTCGCGGACCTCGACCTCGAGGGTCACGGCGATCGCATGATCCTCGACGAGGACCCCGTCTCGCGCCTGGTCAACGAGATCGTCTACGACCAGCTGCTGCGCGAAACCGAGCTCCCTGCCGAAGTGGACTGAACGCGCTACGGTCGGGTCCATGCGAGTAGTCATTGCGGGTGGACACGGACAGATCGCGCTGAAACTGGAGAAACTCCTCTCCGCACGCGGTGATCGGCCCGTGGGGATCGTGCGCAACCCAGGTCATGTCGCCGATCTCGAAGCGGCCGGTGCCGAAGCGGTCGTCCTCGATCTGGAAAAGTCCGATGTGGACGCCGTGGCCAAGGTGCTCGACGGTGCCGACGCCGCCGTTTTCGCGGCGGGTGCCGGGCCGGGCAGCGGCACCGCCCGCAAGGACACTGTGGACAGAGCGGCCGCGGAACTCTTCGCGGCCGCCTCCGAGCGGGCGGGCGTCCGGCGGCACATCCAGGTCGGCTCCATGGGCGCGGACAAATGGGAGACCGCGGACGTCCCGGACGATTTCCGGATCTACCTCAAGGCCAAAAAGGCGGCCGAAGACGATCTGCGCGCCCGCGATCTCGACTGGACGATCCTCCGGCCGGGACAGCTCACCGACGACGAGGGCACCGGCAAGATCCTGATCGCCGAATCCACCGGACGCGGGCCCATTCCCCGCCAGGACGTCGCCGCGATCCTCGTCGCGCTGCTCGACACCCCGTCGACGGCGGGCCGCGTCCTCGAAGCGATCTCGGGTGATACAGCTATCTCTCAGGCCTTTTCCACTCTGTGAAACTCTAGTGTGTGGACGTAATCCGTCTTTTGACTGAACGGAGTAGGTCCTTGCGCGAGGACATCGCGGTCTTCAGCGGCAGCGCACATCCCGAGCTCGCCGAAGAGATCTGCGCCCATCTCGGCGTTCCCCTGCATCCCGTGAAGGTGCAGCGATTCGCCAACGACTGTCTCGAAGTCCAGCTCGAAGCGAACTGCCGTGAGCGCGACGTCTTCCTGATCCAGCCGCTGGTGCGGCCGGTGCAGGAACATCTCGTCGAATTGCTGCTGATGCTGGACGCCGCGCGGGGCGCGTCGGCCAAGCGGATCACCGTCGTCATGCCGCACTACTCGTACGCCCGCTCGGACAAGAAGGACGCGCCGCGGATCTCGATCGGCGGCCGTCTCGTCGCCGACCTCATGGCGACCGCGGGCGCCGATCGGGTGCTCGCGATGACGTTGCATTCGCCGCAGGTGCACGGCTTCTTCAGCGTTCCGGTCGATCACCTGCACGCGTTGCAGGAGCTGGCGAAGCACTTCCGCCAGTACGACCTCTCCGCGACCACCGTCGTTTCGCCGGACCTCGGCAACGCCAAGGAGGCCGCGCATTTCGCCCGGCTGCTCGGCGTTCAGGTCGCCGCCGGCGCGAAGCAGCGCTTCGCCGACGACAGGGTGGAGATCAGCTCGGTGATCGGCGAGATCACCGGCCGCGACGTGATCGTCCTCGACGACGAGATCGCCAAGGGCAGCACGGTGATCGAGCTGCTCACCAAGCTGCGCGAGCTGAAACCGCGTTCGATCCGCGTCGCCTGCACGCACGGACTCTTCTCCAGCGGCGCGCTCGAGCGGATCGGCGGCCAGCCGGATGTGCTGGAGGTCGTCTGCACGAACACGGTGCCGATCCCGCCGGAGGAGCAGAGCCCGAAGCTGCGGGTCCTGTCGATCGCGCCCGCGCTGGCGGAGGCGATGCGGAGGATCCACAACGGCGAGTCGGTCAGCGCGCTGTTCGAAACGACCTAGGGAGTGCCGAGGACCCGGTCGAGGTAGGTATTCGTGAAGACCCCGGCCGGGTCCACCTCCTTGCGGACGCGCAGGAAGTCGTCGAAGCGCGGGTACCGCGAGCGCAAAGTCGCGGCGTCGAGGTCGTGCATCTTGCCCCAGTGCGGGCGGCCGCCGACCTCACCGGCGATCGCCGCGAATCCGGCGAAGTACTCGCGGTAGGGCATGCCGACGAACTGGTGGATCGCGATGTAGGCGGAGTCGCGGCCGTTCGCGGTCGAAAGCCAGATGTCGTCCGCGGCGGCGACGCGCACCTCGACCGGGAACGCGACCGGGTTCTCCAGCTTGGGGACGAACGCGCGGAGCTCGGAGAAGACGTCGTGCAGCGCCTCACGGGGGATCGCGAACTCCGACTCGACGAACCGCACGCCGCGATGGGTCACGAAGACGCGATGCGACGTGTCGCTGTACTCGCGGGCGGAGAGGATGTTCGAGGCGAACCGGCCGAGCGGTTGCACGAGTTTCGGTACCGCGCGGCCGAGACGGCACAGGCCGCCGAACGCGATGTTCTCCGTGACCTCGTAGTCGACGAATTCCTTCAGCCTGGTCAGCGGACGGCGTTCGCTGTCCAACGGAAGCCGGTTGTTGCGTTTGACCAGGGCGTTCTTGCCGTAGGGGAACCAGTAGAACTCGAAGTGGTCGTTCTCCTCGGCGAACCGGTCGAAACCTTCGAGGACCTGTTCGAGTGGTTCCGGCCGCTCCTGGGCGGAGAGCAGGAACGAAGGTTCACACTGCAGGGTGACCGTGCTGATGACGCCGAGCGCGCCGAGACCGACCCTCGCAGCGGCGAAGAGATCGGGGCGCTCGTCCGCCGAACAGGTGACCACGGTGCCGTCGGCGAGCACGAGTTCGAGCGCGGCGATCTGGGTGGCGATGCCGCCGAGCCGGGCGCCGGTGCCGTGGGTGCCGGTGGAGATCGCGCCCGCGACGGTCTGCGCGTCGATGTCGCCGAGGTTGGTCATCGCCAGGCCCAGCGCGTCGAGTTCGGCGTTGAGCTGCTTGAGCGTGGTGCCCGATCGGACCGTGACCAGGCCTTTCGCGACGTCGGCCGACGCGATCCCCGTCCAGCCGGTCAGGTCCATGGCGTCGGAATCCGCCGCGGCGATCGCCGTGAAGGAGTGGCCGCTGCCCAGCGGGCGCAGGCGCCGTCCGTCCGCGGCGGACCGGCCGATCGCCTCGGCGATCGCGGCCGTGTCCCGCGGCCGATGCACGCGCAGCGGCGACGCCGTCGCGGTGCCGGCCCAGTTGCTCCACCGTGTCATGCGCACACCTAACCCAGAGTCTGCTGCCCTTGAGATGTTCGAGTGCCGAAACAGTAAGTGAATAGTATTCGCGTTTCAAGCCCTTCTGTCGTACCTTAGTTCGGGTGACCAGTGCGACGGTGTACGACTTGGCGACGAAGGACCTGGATCCTCCGTTCGCGGTTGTCGACTTGGATGCGTTCGACGCGAACGGCGCCGACCTGCTGCGGCGGGCGAACGGCAAACCGATCCGCGTGGTCAGCAAATCCGTGCGTTGCCGCTATCTGCTCGAACGGGTCCTCGCGCGGCCCGGTTTCGAAGGCCTCATGTGCTACTCGCTCGCCGAAGCCGTCTGGCACGTCGAGCAGGGAACGTCCGACGACATCGTGGTGGCGTACCCGACCGCCGACCACGGCGCGCTCCGGCGGCTGGCGGCGAACGACCGCGCGCGGGCGGCGATCTCGATCATGGTCGACTCGCCCGAACATCTCGACCTGGTCGACGCCGCGCTGGGGCAGGGTCATCCCGAAATCCGAGTCTGCCTGGAGCTCGACGCTTCGTGGCGGCCGCTGCCCGGGGTGCACGTCGGCACCCGGCGCTCGCCGGTGTTCAGCCCGAGGCAGGCCGCGGATCTGGCGCGGACCATCTTGTCCCGCAAGGGTTTCCGGCTCGTCGGGATGATGGCGTACGAAGGTCAGATCGCCGGGCTCGGCGACGCGGCGGGCGGCGGCGTCAAGAACTCGCTCATCGGCTGGATGCAGCGGAAGTCCATTGTGGAAATCGCGAAACGCCGCGCGGCCGCGGTCCGCGCGGTGCGGGCCCTGGCCGACCTGGAGTTCGTCAACGGCGGCGGCAGCGGCAGCGTCGAATCGACCGGCGCCGAAGCGGCCGTCACCGAAATCGCCGCGGGCTCTGGCCTGATCGGGCCGACGCTCTTCGACGGCTACGCGCACTTCTCGCCGCGCCCGGCCGCGATGTTCGCTCTGCCCGTCGTCCGCCGCCCGGCACCGAAGGTCGCGACACTGTTCTCCGGCGGCTACATCGCTTCGGGCCCCGCCGAGTCTTCGCGACTCCCGACGCCTTACCTGCCCGAAGGTCTCTCGCTGCTCGGATTCGAGGGTGCCGGCGAAGTCCAGACTCCCGTTTCCGGCGAAGCCGCCCGGCACCTGCGGCTCGGCGACCGCGTCTGGCTGCGCCACGCGAAGGCGGGCGAACTCGCCGAACGCTTCACGCACTACCACGTCGTCGTCGGCGACCGCGTCGACCGGACCGTCCCCACCTACCGAGGCGAAGCCCAAAACTTCGGCTGATCCGCGCGACCCCACCCCCCACCCATCCCTGGGGGGCGCGCCCCGCACCAGCGTATCGGGAGGGGGTGTCGGGGACGGCGGTTCCGAGGGGTGAGGGGCGAGGTTGTCCACAACTGTGGGTGGGTGTGGACAGCTTGTGTGGATAACTGGATAAGGCCAGGTCAGAGCATGTGTGAGCGGGGTTCCTGGGGGTTGTGTGACTGGTGGGACTGGGGATCCCGGCATCGGTGGACACGAATGGAGCAAAGGGGGATCCACCGGTGACGCGAAGGCCCCCTTGAGGACGTTGAGCGTCTCAAAGGGGGCCTTCGTGACGTCCCGACAGGGCTGTCAGGTGTCCACAGTGGACTGACGTGGGCTGAAAGCGTCCTTCGCCGCCTCGGACGCGGGGAAAGCGTCCTTCAGCACTTAGGCGAACGCCAGCCCCGCCGAAACCCTCAGGCCTCGCCGAACTTGCTCGCCAAGTACCCCTTCACCACCGACTTCGCCTCCGCCACGATCCGCTCGTCCCCTCGCGGGTCCCGCCGGAAGGCCAGCTTCAGCAGCGCGTCCGCCGTCTCGTTCGCGATCGTCAGCGCGAACCGGATGTCGTCGGGCGGCGACTGGATCCGCGCCGAGAGCACGTCGGTGAGCGCGTCGACGATGACGGCGTTGTTGTCGCGGGTCTCGTCCAGCAGCTGCCGGTCCACGACGTCACCGAAGTGGACCTTCGAGAAGCCGGGAACCTCGCGGTGCATCGCGAGGTAGATGTCGAGGATCGAGTCCACGACGTCCCACCAGTGTTCGGGTGCGAGCTCGTTCAAGGTTTCCGACACCGAGGCGACGAACCGTTCGAGGTTCCGCTGCGTCAGCGCCTGCACCACGGCCCGCTTGTCGGGGAAGAACTGGTACAGCGAACCGACGGCCACGCCGGCGCGCTTCGCGATCAGCGTGGTCGTCAACGCGTCGTAACCGAGTTCGTCGATCAGCTGGGCGCTGGCGTCGAGCATCTGCTCCACCCGCTTGGCGCTGCGCTGCTGGACGGGCTGCCGCCGGAGCGGAGTGGTCTCCGCTTGCGGTTTCGCGGCCTGGATGTCGGACACTCGGGCTCCTCCTTCGCTGATCTGCGACTTTATCGTGCCGACAGGGTTCCCCCCGGTCGAGTGAAGGCATAGTATCTGAGAACTTTTCATGTTCGGCCGTGTCTGAAGAGGAAAGGTGTGCCGCCGGTGGAGAATCCGACCTTCCCGTCCGAATTCCTGTGGGGTGTTTCGACCTCCGCCTTCCAGATCGAGGGGGCGACCGGGGAAGGCGGCCGAGGACAGTCCATTTGGGACACTTTCACCGAAACGGAGGGAAAGATCGCGCGGGCTGAGCACGCCAAAGTAGCCGCCGATCACTTCCACCGCTACTCCGAGGACATCGCGCTGATGGCCCAACTCGGTGTCGGCGCCTACCGGATGTCCTTCGCCTGGCCCAGGATCCAACCCGACGGCAGCGGCAAGCCCAACGTCGAAGGCCTTGCCTTCTATGACAAATTGCTCGACGAAGTCTGCGCCGCCGGCATCGCGCCGACCGGGACGCTGTTCCACTGGGACCTCCCGCAGGCGCTCGAAGACAAGGGTGGCTGGCTCTCCCGTGATACCGCCGAACGCTTCGGGGAGTACGCCGCCATCGTGGGCGAACGGTTCTCCGATCGGGTGAAAATGTGGATCCCGCTCAACGAGCCCATGGTCATGTCGATCTTCGGCTATGCGATCGGTGAATACGCGCCCGGCAAGACACTCCTGCTCGACGCCTTGCCCACCGCGCACTACCAGAATCTCGCGCACGGCCTCGCCGTCCAGGCCCTCCGCGCCGCCGGCGCCCGCAGCGTCGGCACGGCCAACAACCATTCGCCGATCTGGCCCGCCTCCGATTCGCCGGAAGACAAGGCCGCGGGCGAATGGATCGACGCCCTCATCAATCGCACCTACGCGGATCCGGTGCTACTCGGTCGATATCCCGAACAAGTCGTCGAACATCTCCCGGCGGGCTTCGCCGACGATCTGCCCACCATCGCGCAGCCACTCGACTTCTACGGGGTGAATTACTACGAGCCGCAGGGCGTCGCCGCGCCCGGCGAAGGCAACCCGCTGCCCTTCGAGCTCCGCGCGATCGAGGGATATCCCATGACCACCAACGATTCCCCGATCGTCCCGCACGGGCTGCGCGATCTGCTCGTCGGCTTCCACGAGCGTTACCGAGAGCATCTCCCGCCGGTCTACATCACCGAAAACGGGTGCAGTTTCGACGACGTCGTCGCCGAAGATGGGCACGTCCACGACCAGGAGCGCATCGACTTCCTCGACAGCCACCTCGTCGCGGTGCGCGAGGCGATGGACGCCGGAGTCGACATCCGCGGGTACTTCGTCTGGTCGCTGATGGACAACTTCGAATGGTCGAAGGGCTACCAGCCGCGCTTCGGCCTGGTGCACATCGACTACGAGACACAGAAGCGCACGCCGAAGGACTCCTTCGGCTGGTACCGGGACCTGATCCGCCATGAGTGAGGTCCGGGAGCTGCCCGAGGCGCTCGCGGAACCGGTCGCCAGGGTCCGTGCGGGCTGGATGAGCCTGCTGTTCTTCGCGAACATCGCGCTCTGGCTCGGGGTGTACGCGCCCATCCAGGTCCTGCTGCCGAAGCAGGCCGAAATACTGGACGCGGCCAACAAGGAAGCGGTGTTCAGCCTGGTCACCGGGATCGGCGCGGTCGTCGCGCTGATCGCCAACCCGGTCGTCGGCCTGCTCTCGGACCGCACCTGTTCCGCCCGCGGCCGTCGTCATCCGTGGACGGCGGCCGGTGCGGCGGTCGCCGCGGCCGGGCTGCTCGTCCTCGCGTTCGCGCCGAACGTCGCGGTGATGGTGCTCGGCTGGTGCCTGGTCCAGGCGGGACTGAACGGGATGCTCGCGATGCTGGTCTCGGCCATCGCGGACCGGGTGCCTGTCCCGCAGCGCGCGCAGGTCGGCGGGCTCGTCGGCATCGCGCAGATGCTCGGGACCGTGCTCGGCGCGGTGGTGGTCGTGGTGATGCTCGACCTCGCCGGTCTCCCGCTGGGATACGCGGTGTGCGCGGCCATCGTGCTGGCGGGCGCGGCGGCGTTCGTCCTGCGCACGCCGGACGCGCGGCTGCCGGTCGCGTTCCGCCCGTCGGCGCGGACCCGTGACGTGCCGGCGAACCTGTGGATCTCCCCGCGCAGGCATCCGGACTTCGCCTGGGCGTGGGGTTGTCACTTCATGATCGGGCTCGGCAACGCGTTCGGGACCCTCTACCTGCTGTTCTTCCTCAAGGACGCGGTGCACTACGAAGATCCGGACACCGGTCTGTTGATCATGATGGGGCTCTATGGCGCCGCGCTCGTCGTCGGCGCGCTCGTCGCCGGGCATTTCTCCGACAAATCGGGACGGCGTAAGCCTTACGTCCTCGCGGCGTCGGCGGTGATGGCCGTCGCGGCGTCGCTGCTCGTCGTCTGGCAGAACTGGACGGCCGCACTCGCGGCGTCACCGTTGCTGGGTGTCGGTTTCGGCGCGTACATGGCCGTCGCGCTGGCGATGCTCACCCAGGTGCTGCCCGCCGCGCAGGACCGGGCGAAGGACCTCGGGGTCATCAACATCGCGAACTCGCTGCCGCAGGTGGTGGCGCCGATGCTGACCGCGCCGATCCTGGCCTACCTGGGCGGATATTCGAGCCTCTTCGCGGCTTCGGCGCTGTCCACTGTCATCGCCGCGGTACTGGTCACGCGGGTGAAGGGCGTCAGCTAGAACGTTGGAGACCGCGGACCGGTGCCGGTCGGGGGAGGGGAGTGCAACGGCACCGGCCCGCGGGGTTCGGGGGATGGCAGCGCGCTCCTCGGGGCAGGTATCGCGCTGCGTTTGTGATCATCAACCTAGCGACCGATTACTGCCTTCGCTAGGTGTTCTGCCGAGAATTTTCGATTAATCGCGGTGGGGACCGGAGTGATCACCGAGAGCGGCTCGTCGCGTTCGGGGGTACGCGCGAACCGCTTCCGGCGGAGGCGAGATCGTGGCGTGGTTGCCGAGGGGGCGCTCGGACCGCCGTTCACTCGCCCGGCTTCCTAAGCGTGCACGCCGCCGATGGCGGGACGACGCGGGTTGACCAGCGCGTGCCTGCCGGTGGTTTCGGTCGCGCTCACCCTGCTCTGCCCCGGGACGCGGCGGCGGCTTTCGCGCCGGTGGTCCTGGGTGGCCGCGGTCTGCTGAGGGGCGAGGCCGCCGGCGACCAGGTGCTCGTGCGCGACCTGCCATACCGAGCAGGGGGCCTTGCACTTGTGCCAGCGGGTCGAGCACGTGGGGCAGTCCCCGCGCTCGTCGGGCTCGTGCGCCTGGAGCATCGCGCGCCAGCCTTCGGTCAGGCGGGGGAGCTCCGAGCGGGCGACCGAGACGAGCGACTGCGCGTCGGCCCGGGTCGCGAGATCGGAGAGCATGTCGAGGCGTTCCCAAACCGCGTTGCGGAGAACTTGCCCTAGGACCTGATCCACGGAGAACTCACCGTTACCTTTCCGCCATCTTGGCGGCTTCGTTGAGCGCTGCCCTGAGCTGGCCGAGCTGGCCGGACGTCAGGCGCGCGGTCTCTCCCGGCGGCGAGACGAGAACCACCTGGTTGTCTTCGACGAACACGGTGACGGCGCGTTCACGGCTGATGAGATCGCCGCACTGCACCCGCCAGACCAGCTGTCCGCCTTCGTAACGGCGCACACTCGCGGTACGAGGGTCGACCGGGGCGGAAGGGGAGACCGGACGGTTGGCGCCGGGGGCGACGGCGACCGCCTGCTGACCGGCCGGGCCGGCCGCACGCAGGTGGCGCGTGGCCATACCGGGCCGTCCCGCGGTGATGGAGCCTGTTGCGATCGAGTCCACGAACTCCACTGGCTCTTCTCCGCTCTCTCGTTCCACGTCGTCTTCGTTTCCGCGTGTCCGCACCTTTAGGGGGTTCGGAGACTTGGTAGCTCTCCGTGATCGCGGCCGGTGGCCGGTCGGTCACGGAGATCTGACAACTACAGTGATGTGAAACCGAGTGCGATAGAAGGTCGAACCGCCGTCATAGCGGTGACCGGACGAGGTTTCACGGTAAGCGGTCAAACGACTTCTGCCGGGCCGATCACGACGGGCGATCCGGTGTTTCGCACGGTTGAATAGGTGTGCCTACGCTGTTTCTCGACCCCAACGGAACTGTGAGGGGGCGCAATGGACGCCAGTATCGGTGGCGGCGCTGTCGCCGGCTCGGACGCTGCTTCGAACCGCCAGAGCCACCCCGTGCCGCCGGATGCCTGGGAGCAGCCGGAGATGCGAGCCGCACTGGCCACACGGGAGATCTCCTCCGTGTACCGGCTGTTGCGCAAGCACGGTGTTTCGCAGCGCCAGATCGCCGCGATGACCGGCCAGTCGCAGTCCGAGGTGTCCGAGATCCTCAAGGGTCGCCAGGTGATGGCGTACGACGTGCTCACCCGCATCGCTGACGGCCTTGGTGTCCCCCGGGGATACATGGGTCTCGCCTATGACGAGGCGACAGCGATAAAGGTCGTCGGCGCTGCCGACGGCCAGCAGGCGGAGGAGGACGAGTCCGTGAAGCGACGGAGGTTCCTCGCGCACGCCGCCCAGGTCACGATGGGCGCGGCGGTGTTCGGTCCGGAATCGGGTACGTGGTCCTCGGGGCCCGCGAAGACGCCCGCCCCCGGGCGGATCGGCATGACCGACGTCCGCCAGGTGGAAGCCGCGACCAGAGCGCTCCGGTCCCTCGACTACCAGTACGGCGGCGGTTTCTGCCGCGACGCCGTCGTCGCCCAGCTGTCCTGGGGACAGCAGATGCTCGAATCCACCGGCGCCGAGCCGGTCAAGAACCGGCTGTACGTCGCCCTCGCCGACCTGCACAGCCTGGCAGGCTGGACCTCCTTCGACACCGGCCTCATGGATTCCGCGCGCGGCCATTTCGCGAACGCGCTGGACCTGGCCAAACAGGGCGACAACCACCCGCTGGTGGCCAACGTCCTCTACCGGATGGGCCGCGTCTACCTGCACCAGGACGCGCCCAACGACGCGCTGAAACTGTTCCAGCTCGGCCAGATCGCCGCCCAGGAATCGGGTTCCGAGCTGGCTGTCGCCGTGCTCTGCGCCAACGAGGCCTGGGCCTACGCGATGATGGGCAACGAGGAGCAGGCGACGAAGCTGCTCGGCCGGAGCAAGGACGAGTTCGCGCGCGCGGACCTGGCCGAGGCCGAATCCTGGGTCAAGTTCTTCACCGAGACCGACGTCTACGCCATGATCGGCACCGTGCACACCGTGCTCGCCGCGAAGAACGCCGAGCACACCAAGTACGCGATCCCGGCGCTGACCAAGGCCGTCGAGGCCTACACCGACGACATGGCCCGCAGCAAGACCTTCATGCTCAGCGCGCTGGCCACGAATCACCTGCTCGAAGGCGATCTCGATCATGGCGCCAAGGTGGGCTCGAAGGCCGTCGACTGCGCCGAGGGCATCAAGTCGGAGCGGGTGAAGGACCGGATGCGGCCCTTGCAGGTCGAGGCGGAACGCCGCCGGAACAACGCGGACGCCCGTGACCTCGCCGACCGCCTCAACTCCTTCTACGCAGCCTGAGCCGATCGGTCCGGGCGGCCGGTTCACGCCCGCCATCCTGCGCGACGCCCTCGGGCGGACGTGCGATCTGCTGGGCGTCGACGCCGAAGGCGCCCGCCTGCTGAGGTTCACCAACAACGCCGTCTACGAGCTGGCGAGCGCGCCGTTCGTCGTCCGGATCGTCGGTTCCACCCGGTTGCGGCATCGCGTCGGCACGGTCGTGCGGGTCGCGCGGCATTTCGAACGGCACGACGTGCCCGCCATCCGCCTCGTTCCCGGCCTCGACCAGCCGCTGCCGGTCGGCGAACATCTCGTGACGGTCTGGTGGAAGGTGCCGGGCACCGGCCGGAAGGCGAAGGCTGCCGACCTCGCCGCGCTGCTGCGCCAGGTCCACTCGCTGGCACCGCCCGAAGGGCTCGCCGAATGGGCGCCGTTCGCCGCGGTCCGCGCCCGGGTTTCGGACGCGGAGGAGCTGGACGACGGCGATCGGCGGTTCCTGCTGGAACGCTGCGCCGAGGTCGAAGCCGCGCTCGCGAATCTCGACTTCCCCCTGCCCCGTGGCCTCGTCCACGGGGACGCGCACACCGGGAATGTGATCCCGGGGCCGGACGGGCCGGTGCTGTGCGATTTCGATTCGTCCTGTGTCGGGCCGCCGGAATGGGATCTGACGCCGCTCGCCGTCGGCCGTGAACGGTTCGGTGATCCACCCGCCCGCTATCGCGTGTTCGCGCGGCGGTACGGATTCGACGTGACCACTTGGTCCGGGTTCTCGGTACTGCGCGCCATCCGTGAACTGAAGCTCACGACGAGTGTTCTCCCGATTCTCCGCAGCCATCCCAGCGTGCGGGATGAACTGCGGAAACGGTTGAACGATCTCCGGAACGGGCGCACCGGGGCACGCTGGAACCGGTATCGGTGACTCACCCGGGAAAGGCATCTGCACGTGCATTCGCCGACGGCGAATGACCGTTCGTCGCTTGTCCGAATTCGCCGATCAAACGGTGACGAATTCGCCCGGGCTAATCACTTCTCCTGGCCCAATGCTCCCCCGAATGTGCAACTTGCAACTACGCTGAGTCATTCGGAAGGGAGAGTTCACCCGGTCGCCGGGTACCGATCGTGCCATCGGATCAGAGTTGCTCCAGCCGCGTGCGCAGAGCGTCAGCCTCCGGACGGCCGAGGCCGACGAGGATGGGCAACGCCCGGTCGTAGCACCGCCTCGCCTCCTCGAGGTTCCCTTCCGCCTCGGCGACCTCACCGAAGGCGGACAGCGCCCTGGCGACCTCGAACCGCGACCCGCTGGCCTCCATGGTGGCGAGCGACGCTTCGAGTTCGGTCCGCGCGGCCGCGAGGTCCCCGGCCGCGGTGAGGGCACGGCCGAGGTCGGTCCGGGCGCGGGCCACGTTGTAGGGATCGGCGGCCAGTACCTCGCGAGCACGGGTGAGGTGCTCGATCGCGGGCTCCGGCCGCCCGGCCTTGAGCTGGGTCGAGCCGAGGTTGATCAGCGCGAGCCCGACGTCGTGCGCGCGGTTCTGGCGTTCGCTCAGCCGGTGGTCTTCGGTGAACCATCGCACCGCGTCTTCGAGCCTGCCCTGTGCCAGCGCGACCAGGCCGAGCCCTTCCACCGACCGGATCTCGACGACCTCGTCCCCGGCCTTCCGCGCGGCTTCGCGGCCCGCCTCGTAGTGCGCGACGGCCTCGTCGTACCGGCCGCTGCCGCGGCAGGCGGCGCCGCTGCGGTTGTGCATCAGGGCTTCGGCGGAGGCGTTGCCCCACGCCCGCGCGCACCGCATGCCGGCCTGGCTCACCTTCAGGAAGTCCGGATAGTGCTTGCGCAGCAGGAAGAGCGGCCACATCGCGGCGGCGAGCTGCCAGCCGAGCTCCGGCAGCTGCCACGTTTCGGCGGTCTCGACGGCGGCGATGAGGTTCTCGCGTTCCCGTTCGAGCCAGGCGAGTTCCTCGTCCGCGGAGTCGAACGAGACCGGCGTCGGCGGCCGGTATTCGTACCGGTACGGGATCGGGTCCTGGTCGGGGACCGTCATCGCGGTGGCCTTGGAGGCAGTGAACAGATACCACTCGAGCATGCGGCGCACCGCGATGTCGCGGTCGTACTCGTTGCCCGCCGTCTTCTCCTTGGCGTGCAGCCGCGCGAGGTCGTGGAAGGTGTACCGGTCGTCGCCGCGGTCGATCAGCAGGCCGACGTCGACGAGCTGGTCCAGCAGGTCGTCGGCGACCTCTTCCCGGACGGCGATCGACGCGGCGGCCACGCCGACGCCGAAGTCGGGCCCTGGATGCAGGCCGAGCGCCGCGTACAGCGCGGCCGCGTCCGAGGGGAGTTCGTCGTAGGAGAGGTTGAAGCTGGCTTCCACCGATTGCGCCTCTTTCGTCGAGAGCGTGGCCAGTCGACGATATTCCTTCCCCAGCTCGGTGGCGATCTTCTCCAGCGACATCTTCGGCCGCCCCGCGAGCTTGGCGCTGACCGTGGTGAGGGCGATCGGCAGGCCGCCGCACAGGTCGGCGATGTCCCGCGCCTGGGCGGCTTCCGCGCCGACCCGCTCCGCGCCGATCGCGCGGCCCAGCAGTTCGGCGCTGTGCGCGGAACCGAACGGCGCCAGCTCGACCAGCCGCGCGCGATGTTCGGTCTGGAGCCTGCCCAGACGGCGCCTCGACGTCACGATCACGAGGCTTCCGCCGCCGGCGGGCAACAGAGGCAGCACCTGTTCGGTCGATCCCGCGTTGTCGAGCAGCACGAGCAACGGTCGTTCGGCGGTCGTCGTGCGGTAGAGGGCGATGAGCTCTTCGACGTCCGCGGGCAGCCCTTCCGGCGGAACACCCAACGCCCGGAGGAACCGGCCGAGCGCTTCGCTCGCGGAGAGCGGGCCGTTGGCGCTGAAGCCGCCGAGATCCGCCCAGAGGTGCCCGTCCGGGAACCGGTCGCCGAGGTGCCGGGCCCACGCGGTGGCCAGCGCCGTCTTCCCGATCCCGCCTTGACCGCTGATCAGATGCACCGCCGGTCCGTCGGTGTCGTCCTGGGCCAGGAGGTTTTCGAGCAGCGCGAGCTCGGCGGCGCGATTGGTGAAATGCGCGGGCGCGGGTGGGAGCTGACGCGGCCCCGAACTCACCTGGCTGGTGAGTTTCCTCGCCGATCGCTGGCGCGGTACCTGTGGCGTGCTGACTTCACTTTCACCCGGCAACGGGCCGCCCATCTACCATCCCCTCTTCGGGTTAACCCCAGCGAACGCGTAGAGCATCCCGGCGCGGGTCCGATGAGGACAGCGAAATCGGTCAAATGCGGCCGGATGGAGCAAGGCGTGTAACAGCTCGCGAAAAGTCGTGCCGGTGATGTCGAGACCGGCGCGGCGGCTTCGTCCCCGGGGCGGACGCGGCCGGAGTGGCCGCGCGAACCGGAGGGACGGACATGCGCAAGCTCATCGTTCAGCAGTGGGTCACCGTCGACAACTTCGCCGCCGAGGAGGACGGCGGCCTGAGCTTCGTGTCGGGAGAACCCTTCTCCGAGAAGACCGAACCCGCGTTCAAGGCGAGCGTGATGGGGCTCATCGATTCGGTCGACACGATGATCCTCGGCGCGAACACCTACGCCATGGCCAAGGACTACTGGCCCCACGCCGAAGAACAGGGCGAGTACGGCGAGAAGGTCAACAGCCTCACCAAGTTCGTCGCCTCGGCCAAGCTGGAGGACGCCCCGTGGGGCGGCTTCCCCGCCGCGACCGTGACGCGCGACCCGGCCGCCACGGTCCGCGAGCTCAAGGAACAGAACGGCAAGAACCTGTGGCTGTGGGGGAGCCTGACCCTGATGCGGTCGCTGCTGGACGCCGGCCTCGTCGACGAGGTCCGGATGATGGTCTGCCCGGTGTCGCTCGGCAAGGGGACGCGGGTGTTCGAGGATCGGCGGAACCTGAAGCCGATCGAGGCCACCGCGTTCGAGAACGGCGTCGTGATCCTGCGGTACGCGGTGGAGAACTAAGGGACGGGCCACCCACCCCCACCGACGTTGCGAAAGCCACTTTCGCAACGTTGAAGGTTGCGAAAGTGGCTTTCGCAACCTTCCACCTCTCAGGTCACGACGCCTAAGACGTCGGCACGACCGGGGCTCGCGTGAGGACGACGGCGAAGCCGAACGCGAGCCCCATCACGGTCAGTTCCAATGTCGCCCACGCGGCCAGCGCCGTGCGGTTGTGCCGGACGATCTGCGGCATCAGCTTCCAGCGCGTGTACGCGCCGAGACCCGCGATCACGCCGGTGCACAACAGCTTCAGCAGCACCAGTTGCCCGTACGGCGTGGTGAAGACGCCTTCCCAGAAACCGAGCGACGGGTTGAGCGAGATCTCGATCAGCCCGTTGAACAGCCCGGTCGCCGCGCCGAGGATCAGGCACAGCGTCGCGAGTTTGGAGAACCGCGGCAGGGCGTGCGCCAGCAGGGTCCGGTTCCCGACGAGCAGCACCGCCATCGCGCCGAGCCCGCCGGTCCAGGCGACGGCGCTCATCACGTGCAGTTCCATCGAGATCATCGTGTAGTCGTGGTAGTTCCAGTTCGACGCGTGCCCGGTGACCGGCAGCGGCAGCAGCGCGAACAGGCCGAGCCCGACGCGGACCTCGGCGGGCACCTTCTCGCCGTGTTTCAGGGTGAGGACGCCGAGTCCCGCGTGCAGCAGGGCCAGCACCGCCACGATCAGCAGCGCCTTCCCGGCACCGACGTCGGCGATGTAACTGCCGACGTCCGACATCGACAGCGTGCTCGAACCCGGGCGGTATTCGGCGGTCTGCAGGATCAGCGCGACGAGCGCGGTGGTCGCCCAGACCAGCGCGGCCGCGACGCTCGCGGGCCGCGCGATCCGCATGATCGGCTCGGAGAGCTTCGGCCGGTCGTAGCCGACCAGCACCGAAAGCAGCGCCAGCCCGATCGTGGCGACCGCCGAGATGTCCAGCAGCACCCGCACGATCGGGATCGAGACCGAGACCACCTCGCTGACCTGCGCGACCCCGGGGACCGGGGCGGTGGCCGTCAGCGCGACACCGATCAGGGCGCCGACGATGCCCGCCGTCACCACGCAGAACAGGACGGCGACGCGGGCTCGCGAGGTGGTCTCGGCCTGGGTCATGAGCCGCTCTTCTCCTTGTCACCCGCGCCGGTGCGCAGCGCGACGGTCAGTCCGACGGCCAGCAGTACGACGGCGCCCGCGATCCACACCCAGATCGGCACGCCGGACGAGCCTTCGCCGCCGGTCGCCGGGGTCGTTTCGGCCTGGCCCGCGTTGCTGCGCGCGGCGTCGGCGCTCGCCGGGGTCCCGGTGCCCGCGGCGGTGAGGGTGAACGGCACCTCACCGGTCACGGCGTGCCCGTCCGCGGACAGGATCCGGTAGCCGATCTTGTACTCGCCCGCCGGTCCGAGCGGCCGTAGCGGCACGGTCACGACACTGTCGCGGACCTCGACCTGGCCTTCGGCCCACTGGCCGCCGCCCGGTCCGATGACCGCGATCTGGTTGACGTTCGCGTTCTGCACGTACTGGTCGAACGTGAGCGTGATCTTCGCGGGCCCGGCGGCGATCGAAGCGCCCTTCGCCGGGTCCGAGGAGATCAGGACGTTGTGCGCCAGGGCCGGGGTGGCGGTGGCGAGCCACGCCACCCCGGTGATCGCCAGCGCGACGATCGCTTTACGCATTTATTCGGTTCCCTCGGTGTTGCTCTTGGCGGAGGCGGTGGCGCGGCGGGCGCGCAGGGTGGCACCGGCGCCGACGCCGAGGCCGAGCGCGCCGACGACCAGTCCGGCGCCGCCGAGCCAGCGGGCGGTGTTGTCGGAAGAAGAAGACGAAGCGTGGGATTCCTCGGAGGCCTTCGCGTCGGTGCCGTGGCCGCCACCGTGCCCGTCACCGCTCTTCTCGGCGAGCTTCACGACCGGCGCGGGGTGCTCCGGCTCCTCGCCGGAGTCCGGGGTCGGCTGGTCCCAGTTGACGACCTTGCCGTTCTCGTACGTCTGGGTGGCCGGGAACTCCAGCTTGTCGACGGTGGCCGGGAACTGGCCCGCGCTGATCTGGAACTCCTGGAACTCGGTCGAACCGGCGGCGATCTTGGTACCGGGCTCGGCGGTCCAGGAGACCTTGGTGACGGCCTCGGTGATCTGCGTACCGGACGCGGTGGTCACCGGGCTGGGCAGCTTGGACTTGACGACCTCGGCCTTCCAGCCGGGCATCGGGCGCGTGCGCACCGAACCGAGGGCGTATTCGGGCTTGACGGTGATCTCGACCTTGACCGTGCCGGCGCCCTTCTCCTCGTTGGGGACGCGGAAGAAGATCGACCCGTAGCCGCCCTTTTCGGGCTGGGGGCCGTAGACGTTGGCGCTGACGTGGGCCGAGGCGATCCCGGCCGAGAGCAGACCGGCGGCACCGATGGCGGCCGCCAGGAAACCGGCGCGCTTGAAGACGTGCTTGGACACGAAGAACTCCTGAACGTGATTTGAGACGGCGGGTTCTGGGACCTTGCCGATTACGGGGGGTGAGCTGGGGTTCAGGAGAACAGTGGCGGGCCGCGCCTGCCGTGGACGCGGCGGAGGTCCACGCCGACGAGATGGCCGGGCCCGGCCGGACGGGCGAGCACCGGGGCCGCGACCGCGGCGGGCACCGGGAGCGCGTTGAGGATGAAGGGGACCAGCGCGCGCAGGCAGGCGAGGACGCCGAGCAGCAGCCCGTCGGCCTTGGCCAGCAGCAACGCGGTGATCAGCGTGGCGACGACGTGCGCGACGGTCATCGCGAGCCCGCCCGAGATCGGGGCGGGCACGTCGTGCACGAGCTCGTGCGTGCTCAGCGAACTGAGCACGAGGTGCATCACGACCTGACCGGCGCCGAGGTCGACGATGGTGGCCAGCGGCCCGCGCGCCTTCGCGGCGAGCGCGGCGGCGTTCCAGCCGATCAGCACGGTGAGCAACAACGTCATCGCCGTATCGGGGAGATCGCCGTCCCCGATCATGTGAGCGGTCACGGCCAGCGCCGCGGAACTCACGCCGAGCAAACCACCACGCACAGCGCGTAACGCGCTTCGGTGATGGCTGCCTTTACTCACGGGTGAAGGGTATTCGACGTACGTCCGGGTGGTCGATCTCCTCCCGGCTGATGAGCAGTGGGAAAGACGGCGTGTGCGTTTGCCCATTTAGGCCGAATGGGGAACTGTTGCTGCAAAGAAGCGGTAAACAGGGGTTTGACCGCGCGGCTTTTGGGTAGTCAGGCTCCCGATACAGCTACTCCGAATGGGTGAGGAGTCTCACCCAGAGGCGGCGGGAGAACCAGCACGCGATGAATCTCTTCGAGTACATCTCGGATCGGTGGGACAGACTCGCCCTCCAAGGGCTCCTCCATGTCAGCGCGGTCGTGCAGTGCACGATCCTGGCCGCCGTCCTCGGCGTGGTGATCGGCGTCGCCGTCTACCGCAGCCCGATCGGGTCGGCCGTGGCCACGGCGCTGGCGAGCACGATCCTCACCGTCCCCTCCTTCGCCCTCCTGGGGCTCCTCATCCCCGTGTTCGGCCTCGGCGCGAACACCACGGTCATCGCCCTCGTGCTCTACGCGCTGCTGCCGATCGTGCGGAACACGATCGTCGGGCTGAGCGGCGTGGATCCGGCGGTCAGTGACGCGGCGCGCGGGATCGGCATGAGCCGGTTCGGCGTGCTGACCAGGGTGGAGCTGCGGCTCGCCTGGCCCGCGATCCTCGCCGGAATGCGGGTCGCGACGCAGATGCTCATGGGCATCGCGGTCATCGCGGCCTACGCGAAGGGCCCGGGCCTCGGCTCGGAGGTCTTCTCCGGCCTCACCAACGCGGGGAGCACGAACTCCCTCAACCAGGCACTGACCGGGACGCTCGGGGTCGTCGTCCTCGCGCTGGTCCTCGACGCCGTTTACGTCCTGATCAACCGTTTGACCGTCTCTAGGGGTGTCCGTGGCTGAGTCTCCTGAAACCGTATCCGGCGTCGAAATCGAGCTGGAGAACGTCACGAAGCGCTACCCCGGCACCCGCGAGCCCGCGGTCGACGACTTCTCGATGGTGGTGCCCGCCGGCAAGATCGTGGTCTTCGTCGGCCCGTCCGGCTGCGGCAAGACCACGACCATGCGGATGATCAACCGGCTGATCGAGCCGACGTCGGGCCGCATCACCATCGGCGGTGACGACGCGCTGAAACTCGACGTCGACACCCTGCGCCGTCGCATCGGTTACGCGATCCAGCAGGCCGGGCTGTTCCCGCACTTCACCGTCTCGCAGAACATCGCCGTGGTGCCGGGGCTGCTCGGCTGGGACAAGAAGAAGGTCAACGACCGGGTCGAGGAGATGATGGATCTGGTCGGGCTGGACCCGGTCGACTTCCGCGACCGGTACCCGCGTCAGCTGTCCGGTGGACAGCAGCAGCGCGTCGGTGTCGCGCGGGCGCTCGCGGCGGATCCGCCGGTGCTGCTGATGGACGAACCGTTCGGCGCGGTCGACCCGATCACCCGCGGCAACCTGCAGGACGAACTGCTGCGGCTCCAGACCGAGCTGAAGAAGACGATCGTCTTCGTCACCCACGACTTCGACGAGGCCGTGAAGCTCGGCGACAAGATCGCGGTGCTCGGCAACCAGTCGAAGATCCTCCAGTACGACACCCCGGACGCGATCCTCGCGAACCCGGCCGACGACACCGTCGCCGGTTTCGTCGGCGCCGGTGCCTCGCTGAAGCAGCTGACGCTGCTGCGGGTCCGCGACGTCGAGCTGAAGCAGGACGCGCTGACGGCGACGGTGAGCGAGTCGCCGTCCTCGGTGCGCGAGAAGCTGACCCAGCAGCGGAAGCATTTCGTGCTGGTGCTCGACCAGCGCCGCCGTCCGATGCGGTGGGTGCACGTCCGCGAGCTGACCAAGGCGACTTCGCTGTCCACCGCGGGCAAACCGCTGCGCGACTACGTCAGTCTCCAGTCGACCCTGCAGGACGCGCTCGAAGCCATGCTCGCCGAGGGCGGAAGCGTCCCGGTGACCGGCGCGCGCGGCGAGTACGCCGGGACGATCGAGCTCGACACCGTCATCTCGACGATCCAGCAGCTGCGCGAGGAGCACTCCGACGACAGCCCGGCGGAAGGTGTGACCGCATGACGGCCGCCGTCGATACCGGCTTCTCCACCGAGTCCTCGTCGAGAAGCGCCGAACGGGTCCGGCTGTTCGCCCAGCCCGCCGCGGTGCTGCTGATCGTCGCCGGGGTGCTGATCTGGGTCTTCGCCAGCGACCTCACCGCGACGGAGAAGGAAACCCTCAACGCCGCCGGGCTGCTGGCCGCGCTGCGCGACCACCTGGCGATGACCATCGTGGTCACCGCGATCGTGGTCGCCGTGGCGGTGCCGCTCGGCGTGCTCGTCACGCGGCCGTGGGCGAAATGGGCGGCGCCGGTCTTCCTGGCCGTCGCGAACATCGGCCAGGCCGCGCCCGCGCTCGGTGTGCTGGTGCTGTGGTTCATCGTCACCGGCGCCACCGGCGGGCTGTGGGTCGCGGCGCTGCCGCTGGCGTTCTACTCGCTGCTTCCGGTGCTGCGGAACACGATGGTCGGCCTGCAGCAGGTCGAGCCCGCGCTGATCGACGCCGGCCGCGGGATCGGCATGTCGGCGTCGGGCGTGCTGTGGCGGGTGGAGTTCCCGCTGGCCATCCCGCTGATCCTGGCCGGTCTGCGGACCTCGCTGGTGCTGGCCGTCGGCACGGCGACCTTCGGCATGTTCGTGAACGCCGGCGGTTTCGGCCTGCTCATCGACACCGGCTACAAGCTCAACCTGACGAAGGTGCTGATCACCGGCTCGGTGCTCGCCGTCGCGCTGGCGCTGCTGGTGGACTGGCTCGGCGCGGTGGCGGAACAGTTCTTCGGACCGAAGGGACTGCGCTGACATGCGACGTCTGAAAGCACTGTTCGGCGCGGTCCTGTTGTGCGGCACGCTTTCCGCGTGTGGGCTCGAGGTCAACACCGCGCTCCCGTACAAGATCGAACCCGGTTCGATCCAGCCCATCGAGTCGCTCAAGGGCGTCACGGTGACGGTGGGGTCGAAGGACTTCACCGAGAACATCATCCTGGGCTACATGGCCGAGATGGCGCTTTCCGCGGCGGGCGCGGACGTCGTCGACCTGACCGACATCAAGGGCTCGAACTCGTCGCGGCAGGCGTTGCTCGCCGGCCAGACCGACGTCACCTGGGAGTACACCGGCACCGGCTGGATCAACTACCAGGGCAACGAACTCCCCGTCCCCGGCGGGGAACAAGCCCAGTACGAAGCCACGAAGGCGGCGGACGAGGCGAAGTTCGGCGTCACCTGGCTGAACTACTCGCCGCTCAACGACCAGTACGCCTTCGCGGTCACCGAGGCCTACGGCGCGGCGAACAACCTGAAGACGACGTCGGACCTGGCGGCGTTCCTCAACCGGAAGCCCGACCAGAACGTGTTCTGCCTGGAGACCGAATTCACCAGTCGCCAGGACGGTTTCCCCGCCGCCGTGCGCGCGTACGGGTTCCAGAACCCGGTGATCAAGAACTTCGGCATCGGCACGATCTACTCGGCCGTGGCGAGCGGGACCTGCCCGATCGGCGAGATCTTCACGACCGACGGCCGGATCGCCGGGCTCAACCTGCGCGTCCTCGAAGACGACAAGAAGGCGTTCCCGCAGTACAACGCCGTGCCGACGCTGCGGACCGAATTCCTGAAGCAGCACCCGGAAATCCGCGGACCGCTCGAAGCCGTCGCCGCGGCCCTCGACAACGAGCAGATGATCGAGCTGTGCAAGCAGGTCGACGTCGACGGTCGGGACCAGGGCGAGGTCGCCTACGAGTGGATGAAGAAGAAGGGTTTCATTTCTTAGCCGGGGCTGAAGGGGACTTTCCCCGCATCACACGCGGCGAAGGGAGCTTTCCTCGCATCTCATGCGGGGAAAGCTCCCTTCAGCTCGCTCAGATGCCCAGCCGGTGGAGGAGCTTGCCCTCCAGCTGGTCCAGTTCCCCGGCCACGGCCCGGTGCGCCGCCTTCCGCCGCGCGGCCGGCATCCGCTCCGAAGCGCGAACGGTCGCCGAAAGCTGCTCCAGCGTCCCCTGGGTGTCCTTCGCGAAGGCAGCGTCGGCGTCAGTCGCCTTCGCGGACCTCTTCAGCTCCGCGAGCCCCTGCGTCAGCCCGGCGATCCGCGCGTGCAGCGCGGCACCGCGTCCGCTGTACTCGCCGAGCTGGTCGACGGCGACGCCGAGCTTCTTCGCTTGATAACGGTCGTATAGCTCTCGTGCGGCACCCGCCGCTCGAACGGCGTACGGCGCGATCACCGGCAGTACGGCCGGTCCGAGCACTTTGGCCACCGCGACGGCGTTCTTCGCCTTCTTCGGGGTAAACCTGCCTTCGCCCTCGACGGCTTTGGCCTTGCGCGCCATGGCACCTCCCACGCTGTGTCACAGACGAACTTACTGGTCCCCGATGTGGCGGGCATGTCGGCTTGCCGGAGGCCTTCTAGAGTGTTGCCTGTGAGTAACGAGGTGCTACTGGACGCGGGAGCGGTGAGCCGCTGCCGGCGTCGCGTGCACCTGGAACACGATCCGGCGATGCGCGAGGTCCCGCTCGCCCCGCCCGACCCCGCCGCGCAGCAGCGGATCGCCGACGCGTCAGCGCATCGCGAGGCCATCGTGCAGCGCCTCATGGACGCGACGGGACCCGACGCGACCTGGGTCAAGATCCCCCGAGACCTCCCGGCCGCCGAGCGCGTGCAGCTCACCGAAGAGGCCTTCGCTGCCGAAGCGCGCTACATCTGGGGCGCGTTGCTCCCGGTGGATCGCGCCGGTCACCGGCGTGGCGGCTCCGAACTCCTGGTCCACACCGGCGACGGATACGTGCCGGTGCTGGTCGTGCGGCACCGCATCACCGATCGCGGCGCGGGCGCGCCGACCACGGTGATGACCGACCTCGACCCGGCGAACCGGCTCCCCGATCCGGCGCGGAAGGTCCGCTCGCAGCCGCGGGACCAGATGCGGCTCGCGCACCTCTACCGGATGCTCGAAGCGCTCGGGAAGCACGAAGGACACCGCGCCGTCGGAGGCGTCATCGGGCTCGACGCGGACGTCGTCGTCTGGCATGACCTGTCCGCGGCCACCTGGCCGGGCGGCCGAAGCGCGCTGACGGAGTACCAGAGCCGCTTCGCCGACAGGCTCGCCATCGCGAGCGCCGCCGCCGAAGGCGAGGAGCCGCTCGCCGAGCCGTCCCGCGTCCTCGAATGCCGTCGCTGCCCGTGGTGGCCGACGTGCGAGGTCGTGCTCACCGAGACCCGCGACGTCAGCCTGGTCGTACGCGGCGAGGACGCGATGGAACTGCGCCGCGCCGGGGTGTCCACAGTGGACAAGCTCGCCGCGCTCGATCCGGCCGACGAGCCGCCGCCGATGAACTGGACCGGCGGCACGTTCGCCGACGCGATCATCCTCGCGCGTGCCTGGCTCGCCGATCTCACGATGGTGCGCAAGGTCGACCGCGTCGAGGTCTCGCGCGGTGACGTCGAGGTCGACGTCGACATGGAGAGCTTCGGTGATTCCGGCGCGTACCTGTGGGGTTCGCTGCTGACCGGCGCCGACATCGGGATGGAGCAGGGCTATCGCGCGTTCGCGACGTGGGAGCCGCTGCCGACCGCGGACGAGGCCCGGTCGTTCGCCGAGTTCTGGGCCTGGTTCACCGAAGTCCGCGAGCGCACGCTCGCCGCGGGCCTGACCTTCCGCGCCTACTGCTACAACGCGCTCGCCGAGAACCGCTGGCTCTTCGGATCGGCCGACCGGTTCGGCGAATACCCCGGCGTGCCGAAGAAGGCCGAGATCGCGTCCTTTGTGGACTCCGAGGAGTGGATCGACCTCTTCCGCAGCGTCACCGACCAGTTCCTCTGCTCGCAGGGCAAGGGGCTCAAGGTGATCGCGCCGGTCGCCGGATTCGCCTGGCGCGACCCGGAAGCGGGCGGCGAGGCGTCGATGCGGTGGTACCGCGACGCCGTCGGCATGGACGGTGGAATCCCGGACGCCGCCCAGCGGGAGCGCCTGCTGCGCTACAACGAGGACGACGTCCTGGCGACGCACGCGCTGCGGAACTGGATGACCGACCACGCGCAGACGTCCGTGCCGTACATGAACGACCTCTGAGCACCCGCTCGCCGGAAACCTTGCGATCACCCGCCTCTCCGCGGATACTCGTAGACGAGTACTCGTCAACGAGGAGGCGTGGTGAAACGGCGGAAGGTCGGGAATCTGCTCGCGCTGGCGATCCTGTCCACGCTGAACGAGCGGCCGATGCATCCGTACGAAATGGCCTCGATCCTGAAGAGTCGCGGCAAGGACCGCGACATGGGGATCAAATGGGGCTCGTTCTACACGGTCGTCGGCAACCTGCGGAAACACGGTTTCATCGAGGCCGCCGAGAGCGGTCGCGACGGCGCCCGCCCCGAGCGCACGGTGTACCGGATCACCGACGCCGGCCGTGACGAAATGCTCGACTGGCTGCGCGAACTGCTGGCCGGACTCGCACCCGAGGAGCCGAAGTTCGTCGCCGGGCTGTCGGTACTGGGCTGGCTCGGGCCGGACGAGGTGATCGCCCTGTTCCGCACCCGGCTGGCCGCACTCGACGAAGACATCGCCTCGACGCGGGCCGAACTGGCGCGGCTCCTCGAGGAGATCCCGCGGCTGGTGCTGCTCGAACTCGAATACCACCTGGCGATCCGAGCGGCGGAGGCCGAATGGGTCCGCTCGATCCTCGGGGAACTGACTTCCGGCTCGATGCCCGGCCTCGCCGAATGGCGGGCCCTGGTGGCCGAAAGGGGGAACACCGGCTAGCCGAAAGAGCCCCGGCGAGGTGTTGCAGCACCCCGCCGGGGCGACGATCCCGCAACCGGAACCCGGCCACGAGACGGCACTTCGAGGATAACCGGGCTCCGGGAAACCACCCTGGAGTGACCATGACGAACATCAAGGACAGGAAGCGGTTCAAGCTCATCCCGGAGATGGGCGGCGCGCTGGCGCGGAACTACGCCCGGCAGCGCGGCACCGAACCGCAGATCGAACTCTGGCGGACGCAGGCCCGTGAACTCACGGCGGACCTGCCGGAAGGCGCGAAGATCCTCGAGGTCGCCTTCGGCCCCGGCTACTTCGCCGTCGAGCTGGCGCGGCTCGGGTTTTCCGTCATCGGACTGGACGTCGCGCCGACGTTCGTCGAGATCGCGAGCGAGTACGCCCGAGCCGAAGGCGTCGAGGTTTCGTTCCGCGAGGGCGACGTCGCGGCGATGCCCTTCGACGACGAGACGTTTGATTTCGTCGTCTGCCAGGCCGCGTTCAAGAACTTCGTGTGGCCGGTGAAGTCGCTCGACGAGATGTACCGCGTGCTGCGCCCCGGCGGTACGGCCGTGGTGCAGGACATGAACCGGGACGCGACCGACGGCGACATCGTGCGCGAGGTCGAGGGTATGAAACTCGGCAAGCTGGCCGCTCTGGCGACCAGGCAGACACTCGGCCAACTGCGGCGGCGCGCTTACACGCCTGTCGACTTCAGCGGGCTGGTCGCCGAAACGGCGTTCCGGACGTGCGAGGTCACCACCGCCGGGATCGGCCTGGACGTCCGCCTCACCCGTCCCTGATCTGCAATGAAGGACTCCTTCATCGCAAAATTCGCGATGAAGGAGTCCTTCATTGCACGCGGGGGAGGCTCAGCGAGGGGCCATGCGCAGCGAGCCGTCCATCCGGATGACCTCGCCGTTCAGGTAGTCGTGATCGATCAGCGACAGCGCGAGCTGCGCGTACTCGTCCGGCCGCGCGAGCCGCTTCGGGAACGGCACGCCCTCGGCCAGCGAAGCGCGGAACTCCTCGCTCACCGTCGCCAGCATCGGGGTGTCGACGATGCCCGGCGCGATCGTCAGCACGCGGATGCCGTGCGACGCGAGGTCGCGCGCGGCGGGCAGGGTCATCCCGACGATGCCGCCCTTGGACGACGAGTACGCGACCTGCCCGATCTGCCCGTCGAAGGCGGCGACCGACGCGGTGTTGATGATGACACCGCGCGCGTTGTCGGCCAGGGGCTCGGTCTTGGCGATGGCCTCGGCGGCCAGCGTCAGCACGTTGAAGGAGCCGATCAGGTTGATCTGGACGACCTTCGCGTACAGGGCGAGGTCGTGCGGGCCCTTCTTCGAAAGGATCCGCGCGGACGGCCCGATCCCGGCGCAGTTCACCACGGTCCGCAGCGGCACCCCGGACTCGGCGGCGGTCGCGACGGCGGCACGCACCTGCTCCGGGTCGGTGACATCGGCCTCGACGTAGGTGACGTTCTCGACCTGCTCGGCGTTCTCGATGGCACCGGCGAGGTCCAGCGCGAAGACCCGCGCGCCCTTCGCGGCGAGCGCCTTCGCGGTCGCACCGCCGAGCCCGGACGCGCCACCCGTGACCAGCGCCGCGGTGTCGGTGATCTGCATGTTCTCCCTTTCGTCGGCAACCGTTCATAGGTTAACGCTCGTTCGCATCGGGCCCAGGTGGGATGGCTCACTCCGGTGCGAAGCATGTCGTGAGGAGTATTCGGACCTGAAGCATTCCGTTCGCTCGGAGGTCAACTCCGGCTGTCACCTTCAGCAGCATGAGCGCTGCTCGGATCGTGGTGGTGGGGACCGGTTACGTCGGATTGACCACGGGAGCCTGCTTGGCCGGCCTGGGGCATCGAGTCACTTGCGTCGATGTCGACCGGGCCAAGGTCGCAAGGCTCTCCGCCGGACGGGTGGACATCCTGGAGCCGGGATTGTCCGAGCTGGTGTCGAGGGGACTGACCAGCGGAAGACTCGAGTTCGTGGTCGGCGCGCGCGACGCCGTTCGCGACGCGGAGGCCGTTTTCCTTTGTGTACCGACGCCGATGGGCGCGGGCGGTTCGGCGGACCTGCGGGCCGTCGAGGCCGTCACCAACGAGATCGGCGACGTCATCCCGCCGGGGTGCGCGCTGATCACCAAATCGACCGTTCCGGTGGGGACGTCGAAGCGCATCCAGGCGATGCTCGGCCGCACGGACGTGCCGGTCGTGTCGAACCCCGAGTTCCTGCGTGAGGGCACCGCGGTGGAGGATTTCCTCGGCCCCGACCGGATCGTCGTCGGTTCGGACGACGTCGCGGCCGCCCGCTGGGTCGGCGAGCTCTACGCCGACCTCGCCGCCCCCGTCGTCGTCGCCGACGCGGCCAGCGCGGAACTGGTGAAGTACGCGGCGAACTGCTTCCTCGCGATGAAACTGTCCTATGTGAACTCGATCGCCGAACTGTGCGAACGTCTCGGCGCGGACATCGACCTGGTCACCGAAGGCATGGGCTACGACCGGCGCATCGGCCGCTCGTTCCTCAAACCCGGCCCCGGCTGGGGCGGCTCGTGCCTGCCGAAGGACACCAGCGCGCTGGTCCGGGTCGCCGAGTCGGTGCAGTACGACTTCACGCTGCTCACCTCGGCGATCGAGGAGAACATCGCGCAGCGGGACCGGATCGTCGCGAAGATCGCCGGCGCCGTCGGCGGCACACTGGCCGGTTCGCGGATCGGTGTCCTCGGGCTGGCGTTCAAGGCCGGGACGAACGACCTGCGTGACTCGCCCGCCCTCGCGGTCGCTTCCGTGCTGGGCGCGCTCGGCGCGGAACTGACCGCCTACGACCCCGCCGTCGGCGGCCACATCGACGGCATGACCGTGGTCGACGACCCGTATCAGGTCGCGAAGGCGGCCGACGCCGTCGTCGTCCTGACGGAATGGGACGAGTTCAAACGGCTCGACTGGACCTACATGGCCGAGCAGATGGACGGCGACGCGGTCGTCGACACGCGCAATCTCCTCGACCCGCAACGGATCCTGGACGCCGGCCTGTCGTGGCAGGGCGTCGGGCGGCCGCGGGCGGCGCTGCGGCGGAAGGTCGCCGTCTCCTGACTCACCTGCCTCCCGTGGGTGCAATGAAAGGACCTTTCATTGCACCAGGGAGACGAGCTTCATCAGCCCTTCCACGACCTCTTCGGCCGTCGGGCCGTTCTCCGGGTCGAGCATGTGCTGCAGCATCACGCCCGAGTTCAGGGCCGTGGCCACCGCGCCGACCCGCCGCTCGTCCGCCTCGGTGAGGGTGTCCTCGTCGATCCCGAGGATGCCCGCCGCCATCCCCCGGCGGCCCTCGCGTTGCGCGGCGGCGAGCTGCTTCCGCAGCTCAGGGTGATGCTCGGACTGCACGAACGCCTCGATCGAGGCGATCCACAGCTGCCGGTTGCGCCCGTAGGAGTCGATCATCGCGCGCCAGGACGCCGCGTACTGCTCCGAGGGTGAGGCATCGGGGTCGACGGCGCCCCGCATCTCGACCTGGATCTCCTTGCCCCAGTCGTCCATCGCCTGGGAGAACGCCGTCAGCAGGAGGGCTTCGCGCGATCCGAAGTGGTAGCCGATCGCCGCGTGGCTGACCCCGGCGGCCGTCGCGATATCCCGCACCGTCGTGCGTGACCAGCCTTTTTCCTTCAAGCACTGGATGGCGCCCGCCATCAGGTCCTCGCGATTACCCATGCCCGAGATCCTAGACCACGCGGTTTATCCAACTGGTTTAACCAAGCGGCTTGACCAAGCGTGCAAATCTACCGTACGGTCGTTCCCATCACCACGAACCCCAGGGAGCAGCCATGACGACCACCGTTCTGATCTCCGGCGCCGGCATCGCGGGCCCGGCGCTCGCCTTCTGGCTGCGGAAGCGCGGATTCGCGCCGACCGTCGTCGAACGCGCCCCGGCCCTGCGTGAAGGCGGCAGCGCGGTCGACTTCCGCGGCGAGCAGATGGCCCTGCTGGAGCGCATGGGAATTCTCGAGGACATCCGCGCCAAGGAGACCGCGATGGGCGCGCAGGTCATCATCGACGTGCGAGGCAAGAAGGTCGCGCAGATGCCGTCGGCCTTCTTCAGCGGCGAGGTCGAGATCGAGCGCGGAGACCTGACTCGGATCCTTTACGACCACACGAAAGACGACGTCGAGTACGTCTTCGGCGACTGGATCACCGGGCTGGACGAGGTCGCGGACGGCGTCGATGTCGGTTTCGCCCATGGCGAGTCACGCAGATTCGACCTGGTCGTCGGCGCCGACGGGCTGCACTCGGGCGTGCGGCGGCTGGCGTTCGGCGAAGAAGAGCGATTCCGCACCGACCTCGGCTTCCACACCGCGGGCTTCACCGTGCCGAACCACCTCGGGCTCGACCATCTCGGCCAGATCTGCAGCGTCCCCGGCCGCACGATCATGGTCGCCAGCGGTCGTGACCGTGGGGCGCTCAATGTCGGTCTTGTCTTCGCGTCGGAGTCGCTGGAGGTGCGTCGCCGCGACGTCGAAGCGCAGAAGAAAGCCCTTGTCGAGCGCTACGCCGACTTCGGCTGGGAAGCCCCGACGCTGCTGAAAGGCCTCGACAACGCCGACGCGCTGTACTTCGATTCGCTCAGCCAGATCCATCTCGACAAGTGGTCGCAGGGCCGGGTCGTGCTGCTCGGCGACGCGGCCTGGTGCGCGGGTCCAGGTGGTTCGGGCACCGGGCTCGCGATGATGGGCGCGTACATCCTGGCGGGGGAACTCGCCGCCGCGCAGGGCGACCACGAAGTCGCCTTCGCGCGCTACGAAGAGAAATTGCGCGGGCCGGTGAAGGTCTCGCAGAAGCAGGCCGCCGGGATCGGCACGTTCCTCGCGCCGAAGACCCGGTTCATGGTCGGCTACCGGAACTTCCTGTACCGGATCCTGGGTTCGAAGCCGATGACCAAGGTGTTCACGTGGATCACCTCGCGCGCGGCGAACGCGGCGACGCTCGAAAACTATGACGCTCCGGTGGCCGCGCGGGGATAGTTTCAGTGGGTGATGGAGGAGAAGGAGTTCCGGAAGGTCCGACGTGGCACGGAACTTCGAAACCGGCGAGATCGCTTATGACCATCGAACCGTCGCGGTGTTGTGGGCGCAAGAGTGGGATGGCCGAAGGTGCGAGATCTTCGGAATCGCCGAGGCGCCCGTCGGCTACGGATCGATCACCTTCGTCGACGAGCCAGGACTGCTGGCCGTTCTGAGAGAACTGCTTCCCGAGTACCGGTTGTACACGCGGGCAGAGCTTGAAGCGCCGATCGACCTCACGGCGCCGCCATGGGTGAACGATCGCGAAGTCAAGTACTGGCGGCCTGACAACCTCGGCGAGGTCCTCTTCAACCACTGGGACTGAAAAAGTAGTTAGCAAAGCGTAGTATCGGCCTCGTGTTCACGACCAGGCCGGAACTGGCCGGCACCCACGGCATGGTGGCATCGACGCACTGGCTGGCTTCGGCCACCGGTATGGCGGTGCTCGAAAACGGCGGCAACGCCTTCGACGCGGCGGTGGCGGCCGGGTTCGTCCTGCAGGTCGCCGAGCCGCATCTGTGCGGCCCGGCGGGGCAGGTCCCCGGCATCTTCGTCACCGCCGAGGAGCGGACTCCGCGGGCTCTCGCAGGTCAGGGCGTCTCGCCCGCGGCCGCGACACCGGAGTACTTCGCCGATCTCGGTCTCGACCTGATCCCCGGCAGCGGTTTGCTCCCCGCGACCGTCCCTGGCGCCTGGGACGGCTGGCTGCTGCTCTTGCGGGATCACGGCACGAAGTCGTTGCGCGACGTGCTCGGCTACGCGATCTCGTACGCGCGCAACGGGATTCCGCTGGTCAGCCGGGTCGGTGACACGATCCGCGCGGTGCAGGACCTCTTCACCGAGCATTGGCCGACGTCGGCCGCGCTCTGGCTGCCGGACGGCAAGCCCGCCGAAGGTCTGCACCGCAACCCGGCCCTCGCGGACACGTGGGAGCGGCTGGTCGCCGAGGCCGAGTCCGTCAGCGGCCGGGAGGCGCAGATCGACGCCGGACGCCGCGCGTGGTCGCAAGGTTTCGTCGCCGAGGCGATCGAGGCGTTCAGTCGCAAGGCTTTCCGTGACGATTCCGGGCGCGATCACGCCGGTCTCCTCACCGGCGAGGACATCGCGGGCTGGGAAGCGACGTACGAGGACGCGCTGCAGGTCGACTTCGGCGACTGGGGCCTGGTGAAGATGGGTGCTTGGACGCAGGGCCCGGCGTTGCTGCAGCAGGCGCGGTTGCTGGACGGGCTGCGCGACGAGTTGTCCTATGTGGACGGTATTCCGACGGAATGCACGGTGCACCTGGCCGTCGAGGCGACGAAGCTGGCGTTCGCGGATCGTGAGGCTTGGTACGGGGATTCGCCCGACGTGCCGATCGAGTTGCTGATCTCCCGCGAGTACGCGGACGCCCGCCGCGCGTTGATCACCGAAGAGGCGTCCGCGGAACTCCGGCCGGGAGGCCCTTCGCCGAGGCTGCCCGCGATTCTCGAAAAGCTGCGCGGACTGGAATCCGGTTCCGGTGCGACGGGGGAGCCGACGGTCGGGCCGCTGGGCGAGACTCGCGGCGACACCGTGCACATCGACGTCGTCGACGCGGCCGGGAACATGATCTCGGTGACGCCGTCGGGTGGCTGGCTGCAATCGAGCCCGACGATCCCGGAACTCGGTTTCTGCCTCGACTCTCGCGGGCAGATGTTCTGGCTGGAACAGGGTTTGCCGAACTCGCTGGCGCCTCGGAAGCGGCCGCGGATCACGCTTTCGCCGTCGATGGGCCTGCGCGACGGTGAGCCGGTGCTCGCGTTCGGGACTCCTGGCGGCGACCAGCAGGACCAGTGGCAGCTGTGTTTCTGGCTGGCGCACACGCTCGGTGGGCTGAACCTGCAGGAGTCGATCGACTCGCCCGCGTGGCATACGACCGCGTTCCCGAGTTCGTTCTATCCGCGCTCGTGGACGCCGCGGGAACTCGTGGTCGAGTCGCGGCTCGATCAGTCCACAATGGACGCTCTCGCCGCGCGCGGGCACGCCGTCGTCGACGCCGGTCCTTGGGCGCTCGGACGACTTTCGGCCGTGTCACGTTCCGGCGGTGTCTTGCGCGCCGCCGCGAACGCGCGCGGAATGCAGGGCTACGCCGCCGGCCGTTGACGCTCTCATGCCGTGAAGGCCTCCTTCCCTACCCTCAAAGTAGGGAAGGAGGCCTTCACGGCATCGCCCCGCCAGCCTAGGTTGTCCACAATGCCTCCCACCTGTGGACAACTCGGCTCACGCCCGCCTCCCCGCCCCCATCGGCGATAGACTGGCTTCGGGGTCGCCCCCCTGGGACGGGTGGGGGGTTTGGGTAGTGAGTCAAGAGCGTGGCTGTTCCCAGAGCCAGAATTCGATGCCCTGGTTGTCCACGCAGTCGGCGCTCAGGCCGTAGGGCTGCTGCTCGGTTTCGCCGACCTGGCCGCCTTGGGCGCGGACACGGTCGAGGGCGGCGGCGAGATCGTCGACGGCGTACATGAGTTTCCAGCCCACCTGCCGTCCCGGGCCGCCCCAGAGTCCGCCCTGCAGGCCGGAACCTTCGACACCCCAGCCGCCTTCGACGCGTCCGGGCGAGAACTGCCAGCCCAGAACGGCGCCGTAGAACGCCTTCGCGCGTTCGTCGTCGGGCACCTGGAAGGTGAAGTAGCCCGCTTCGCCGTGCCGGATCGGCGTGGCACCCGCCGAAGCGGGCCGAGACGCGGCCTGCGCGACGAGCCACCGCTGACCGTACGGGTCCTTGATCTCCCCGCTCAGCCCGTGGCCTTCGTCCGCCACGGGACGACGCAGTTCCCCGCCCAGCTCCACGGCACGCGCGGCCGCCGCGTGCACGTCCGCGACCTCGACCCGGATCAGCGGGCCACCGGCGGGCGCCACGACGATGCCCAGTTCGGGGAATTCCTCCGCGAACATCAGCACGCTGTCCCCGATGGCCAGTTCCGCGTGCCCGACCCGGCCGTCCTCCATCACGATCGGCTCGGACCGCCGCCGCGCCCCGAACACCTCGACATAGAAATCGAGCGCGGCACGGGCATCCGTCACCACGAGGTACGGCGTCAAAGAGCGGACTTCGGCTTCGGTAGTGAGTGTTTCCGTCATATCGGCTCCGTTCAGGACGGCGCGACGAAGGTTGTCGCGCAGTTCGGCGGCGAAGAGCGGGTCAGGCTCGACAGGCTGCGAGGGCGCGCGAAGCGCGTCGAACGGATCAGGCATCGCGACCCTCCTTCTCCTGGTAAGCACGCCGGAACGCGGCACGGGCCCGCACGAGCAACGCCTCCGTGGCGTGCACCGTGCGCTCGAGATGGCCGGCGACCTCCGGTACCGGGAGGCCGTCGACGTAGCGAAGCGTCAACGCGGCCTGGTGATGCGCTCCGAGCGACGCGAGCACCTCGCGTGCCAGGAGCGCGTCCAGCTGTTCGTCCCACGGATCGGTGTAGTCCTCTTCGTGGACGAGCCGCAGCCCGCGTTCCTCACGTGCTTTGCGCCGCCAGTGATCGGCGAGCTTGTGCCGGGCGACGCCGATCAGCCACCCGGTGCTCACTGGAGGTGCGAACTCCTTGCGACAGGCCCTCACCGCGCCGAGGAACGTCTCGGACGTCAGCTCCTCGGCGAGGGTGCGATCACCGCACCGGGACAGCAGGTACCCGTAGACCTCCGGCAACGCCGTCTCGTAGAGCGAAAGCAGCGCGAAGGCCGGGTCCCGATGCACCCGTGGTTCCGTCACATCCCCATCGTCGCTCGGGGAGCCACGACTCCGACGGGTGAAACCGAACTTTCTCAGTTTCGCGGATCCGGCAGCCGCCGAGCCACCGTGATCACCCCGGCCGTCAGCACCGCCTGGATCCCGATGACCAGCACGAACGCGCCCTTCATGCCGAGCGGCCCGGTGCCGGCGGAGGCGAACAAAGTCCCCAGTGTCGCCACACCCAACGCCATCGCGGCCTGCTGCGAAGTCGTCAGCATCCCGCTGCCGACCCCGGCGATCTCCGGCGGCACCTTCGACAGGACGATCCGGAACACGGTCGTCATCGCCAGCCCCTGACCGAGACCGCACAGCAGCATCCCCGGCACGAAATCGAGCACCCCCAGCTCCGGCCATTCCAGCAGCACGGTGCCGATCAGCGTCAGCAGCCCGAGCAGTTGCACCGAGAGACCGGCGGCCACCACCCGCTGCCCGAACCGCGTCACCAGACGGCTGCTGACCAGGCACATAGCGAAGAACGCGAGCGAAAGCGGCGCGGTCACCAGACCGGATCCCAGCGGGCCGAGGTGCAGGCCGTCCTGCAGCGTCACCGCGAACACGAACATGAACGCGCTGAACCCGACGAAGAACGGCACCCCGACCAGCAGCCCTTGCCGCACGCTCGGCAGCCGCATCACCGAAGGCGGGAGCAGCGGGACATCGCCTCGGCGCTCCATCCGGCGTTCGACGTGGACGAATCCGGCCGCGGCGAACGGGAAGACGACGAGCAGCGCGATCGTCCACAATGGCCAGCCGAGCACCGGCCCTTCCGCCAGCGGAAGCAGCAGCGACACCAACGCGATCGCCAGGAGGACCGTGCCGGGACGGTCGACGCCGAGCGGGTTCCGCGAGCGGCTCTCCGGGATCAGCCGCCGCGCGACCAGCAGACCGGCGATCCCGACGGGCACGTTGACCAGGAAGATCGGCCGCCAGCCGGTACCCCAGAGATCGGCGGCCACCAGTGCCCCGCCGAGGAACTGGCCGAGCACCATCGAAAGTCCCGCGGTCGCGCCGTAGAGACCCAGCGCCTTGGACCGGCGCTCACCGGTCGTGGTCGCCTGGATGATCGACAGCACCTGCGGCAGCATCAGCGCGGCCGCCGCCCCCTGCGCGGCCCGTGCCGGCACCAGCGTCAACGCCGTCGGCGCGATCCCGCAGAGCAGGGAGGTGAAGGTGAACGAGGCGAGCCCGATCAGGAACAGCTTGCGTCGGCCGAAGGCGTCACCGAGCCGTCCGCCGACGACGAGCAGAACGGCGTAGGCGATCCCGTAGGCCGCGACCACCAGCTCCAAGGTCGCGGACGAGGTGCGGAGATCCGACCCGATCGCGGGCAGGGCGATGTTGACGATGAAGAAATCGACGAGCGGAAGTGCCGCCCCCAGCAGCACGGTGACCAGGCCCGCCGAGGTCAGGGCCGGTCCGGCGGCGACGCGGGCGGGCGTCGCCGGAACTTGCGTGGAAGTCATGAGTACCACGATCAGCCGATCTCGACCCTGGTACCAGGAGTGTGTTTATCCTGGTACCGCCACTACCTGGTAACAGGCTTCGAGCTTTGCGAACCTGATGAGGTGACCATGACCGTCGATTCGCGAGTGGCCGAGGTGCGACGGCACGAACTGGCCGCCTTCCTGCGGAGCCGCCGCGAGCGCATCACCCCGGACCAGGTCGGCCTGCCGATCAGCGGCAGGCGCCGCACGCCGGGACTGCGCCGCGAGGAGGTCGCGCAGCTGGCCGGGGTCGGGGTCACCTGGTACACGTGGCTCGAACAGGGCCGCGACATCAACGCGTCCGAGCAGGTGCTGGACGCGATCTCGCGCACCCTGCGGCTCGACCCGCACGAGCACACGCACCTGTTCACCCTCGCCGGCGCGCCCGAGCCGCCGCTGGAGAAGGACTGCAAGCTCCTCAGCCAGAACGTCTACCGGATGATGAACAAACTGGAGCCGTTCCCGGTCTGCGTGCGCAACGCGCGATGCGACATCCTCGCCTACAACCGGGCCTACGACTGGCTGATGGGCGGCCTCGACGCGATCCCGTTCGAGGACCGCAACACCCTCATCCAGTGCCTGACCAATCCCGAGTGGCGCCGCAGGCTCCCGGACTGGGAGGTCAACCTGCCCCGCGTGGTCGCCGGATTCCGCGCGGCGATGGCCGAGCACATCGCCGAACCTGCGTGGAAGAACCTGGTCAAACGGCTGCGGCAGGAGTCCAACCTCTTCGAGCGGATGTGGAAGGAACACGACGTCTCCAGCGAGCGGATCGTCCTCAAGCGCTACCTGCACCCGGACGTCGGCCTGTTGCGGTTCGAGTTCTCGTACCTGTACCTCGGTCGGCGTTCCGAGATCTCCCTGGCGACGCTGACCCCGGCGGACGACGAGACCGCGGCGAAACTGCCCAGCTCCTTCTGAAGGGGGAGGCGGACCAGGCTCGCGAGGGAGCCTTTCCGCGACGTGAACGCCGACGCTGGGTGCATGACCGCAGTGATGGCTCCACCCAAGATCTCCAGCGTCCGCCTGATCGTCTGCTACGCCGCGATCCTGGGCACGCTCCCGTACCTGGCCCTCAAGGCGTCCTGGGTCACCGGCGGCTCCCTCGGCCTGCGTGATCCGTCCTTTGTGGACTCCGAGCTGATGATGTTCGCGAACCTGGTCACCGGCGGGATGGACGTCGTCGCGGTGGTCCTCGCGCTCGCGTTCACCTACTCCTGGGGCCGCCGGATCCCCGCGCCGCTGGTCCTGTTCCCGATCTGGATCGGCACCGGGCTGCTCGCGCCGATCGTGCTGGACATCCCGGTGATCATCGCCGACCTGTCCACCGCGCAACTGACCGAAATGCCGCTGGAGAACTGGGTCTGGGCCGTCGTCTACGGCGGCTTCGCCTGGCAGGGCATCCTGCTGCTGACCGCGTTCGTGCTCTACGCCCGCGATCGCTGGTGGTTCGTCGTCACCGGCACCGTGAAGCCGGGCACGATCGGTGTGGCGGGCCTGCTCGGCATCGCCGCCGCGCTCGTCATGGCGGTCGGCCACTCGATCTGGGCGTTCGGGACCGGCGGGATCGCGGCCCGCGGCCAGGACGTCGTGATCGCGGTGCTCGGTGTCCTCGCCGCGATCGCGCTGGCGAACGTGTCACGCGGACGGTTCTGGCCGCGGCTGGTGCTGGTGTGGACCGGCGCCGGGGCGATGGCGGGCACCGGGATGTGGGGCCTGTTCGCCGCGCTCACCATGGGATCAACCGATCACGCGGCGGTGCTGGCCGTCCAGGTGGTCGGCGGGGTGCTGATGATGATCTCGGTCCTGCGGCGGCTACCGGTGGTCGAGCAGGCGACGTGATTCCTTGTTGAAGCCGGGAACCGTCTTCTCGAATCTTTCGAGGAATTCGCTCAACGTTTCCGGTGGTCGTTTCGGATGATTGGTCATGGCAGGAATCAGTGGCCTGTAGCCGGTGACTTCGGAGTCCGGGAAGGCCGAGCGCATGCCGGTCAATCGTCGCTTCACTCGCGCCGGCCTCGGCCAGACGCAGCAAGAGATCCGTCAACCGGATGGGAATGAGCACGCAGGCATCGAGGAAGGCGGGAAAGGGCACGGCTAGCGAGTCTGGATGAACCCGTCGACGATGTCATCGCTGCCATCCCGGCTCGCCGAAGCTGTCAGCTCATCGAGTAATCCTTGCCGTTCCGCACGAGAGCGCGCCCGGTATTCGAGCAGGTCACTGAGGAGAACCCGCCGGTGCCGTCCCGGTTTCTCGAACGGGATCTCGCCGGATTCCAGCAGCTTGACCAGCGTCGGCCGGGAGACGTTGAGCATGTCGGCCGCCTGCTGGGTGGTCAGGACGGCGTTCAGTGGCGCGATGTTGATGGCGAAGCCCTGGGACATGGCTTTGACGACGTCCCGGAGAACGTCGTAGACCTGCTCGGGAAGGGTCACTTCGCTACCGTCCGGGCCCACCAGTTTCGCCTGCCGGGCGCGGGATGCCGCGACCATGAACTCGTCGAGCCGCCGGAGTTCCCGACGGGCGTCCGGCTCGGTGGCGGAAGGCGGCAGCACGGTGGTTAATCGAAAAAAACGAAATACGCATCCCGGGTGGCGGCTACCGCAGGCGGCGTAGCCGTAAAGCCGCTTTTCAACGGACGCGATCCACCCCCGCCACGGGTAGCTTTCGTCCTGTGCTGCTGAAAGAACGGTTTCCGTGGACCCTCTGGGTGGGCCGCGTGCTGCGCGTGGTGCTGCCGCTGGGGTTCGTCCTCGGTGCCACGAGCGGTGCCTCGCGCTGGCAGCCGGACGCGCCGCAGCTGACCACGTCCGCGGTGTTGTGGCTGGTCGCCATCGCGGTGCCGCTGCTGATCGTCCACCGCTTCCCGTTGACGATCTTCCTGCTCACCTCCGCGTTGACGCTCGGCTACTACACGTCCGGCAATCCGGGCGGTCCGGCGATCGTGTTGCCGACCATCGCGCTGTTCCTGCTCACCAGGATCCGCGGGCCGATCGTCGCCGGGAGCGCCGGCGGAGCGCTCCTGACGGCGGCGGGGATCGCGTTGTTCGCCCGGCACGGGCTGCCGGGCTTCGATCTGCGGGCCGGGCTGGGGCTGGTCTGGGTGATCGCCGTCGTCGGGATCGGGACGGCGGTGCGCAACGGGATGGCGGCCGCGCGGGCCCGCCGCGAGCAGGCCGACGAGCACCGGCACCGGATGGCCGAGCAGGAGCGGCTCACCATCGCCCGCGAGGTGCACGACGTCGTCGCGCACAGCCTCGCGATGATCAACGTCCAGGCGGGGGTCGCCGCGCACGTCGCCGACCGGCGTCCTGAACAGGCGAAAGAGGCGCTGCTGAACATCAAGGAGGCGAGCGCTTCGGCGCTGAAGGACCTTCGCGCCACGTTGGCCGTGCTGCGTTCCGGTGAGGACAAGGCGCCCGCGCCGAGCCTCGCCCAGGCCGACGAGCTGTTCGAGCACGCCCGCGCCGCCGGGTTGGAGGTCCGCGTCGACGGTGAGCCGGGGGAGTTGCCCGCGCCCGTCGACGGCGCCGCGTACCGGATCCTGCAGGAATCGCTGACGAACGTCGTCCGCCACGCGCATCAGGCGCGCGGTGTCGACGTCAGCTTCGAGCGGAAAACCGGTGCGCTGACGCTGCTCGTCCGCGACGATGGCCGTGGCGCCGTCGATCCCGCGCCCGGTCACGGCCTGCGCGGGATGTCCGAACGGGCGGCCGCGCTGGGCGGCGCGCTCACGACGTCCGTGGTGGACGGCGGCTTCCAGGTCCGGGTGGACCTGCCCATCGAGGGGGAACGATGACGATCCGGGTGGTTCTCGCCGACGACCAGGTGCTGGTCCGCGCAGGTTTCCGGGTACTGCTGGAGACCGAGGACGGGTTCGAGGTCTTGGCCGAGGCGGGTGACGGGGAGCAGGCCGTCGCGGCCGCCGTCGCACACCAGCCGGACATCGTCGTGATGGACGTCCGGATGCCCGGCGTCGACGGGCTCGAAGCGACGCGGCGGATCACCGCGAATCCCGAGCTGGCCGGGGTGAAGGTCCTGGTTCTGACCACGTTCGACGTCGACGAGTACGTCTACGAGGCGTTGCGCGCCGGCGCGAGCGGGTTCCTGCTGAAGGACACCGATCCGGTGGAACTGCTGCGGGCGCTGAAGGTGGTCGCCGCGGGCGAGGCCCTGCTGGCGCCGACCGTGACCAGGCGGCTGATCGCGGAGTTCGTCGACCGGCCGGAGAACCGCCGGATCGACGTGAGCGCCGTCCGCGAGATCACCGACCGCGAACGCGAGGTCCTCGGCCTGGTCGCCGGCGGGATGTCGAACGACGAGATCGCCGCGCATCTGGTGATCTCGACGGCGACCGCGCGCACGCACGTCAGCCGCATCATGACCAAGATCGGGGCGCGGGACCGGGCGCAACTGGTGGTGCTGGCGTACGAGTCCGGCCTGGTCAGCCCTCGCCGCTCGTGAACTCAGCCGCGCTTCAACTGTAGCGCCAGCCGCACGGCGAACACGACGGCCAACACGGCGACCAGGGCTATTTCCCAGGCCATGACGGCTCCTCCTCGTCCGGCATCCGAACGCTCCGATGCTCTGCCCTTAAGGCGCGTCAGAGGGGGAGGACGTTCACCGACACGGCCTGGCTCACCCGGATGGATTAACCGGTCGTTGCGTGCCGATCGTTCCTCCGCGCGGTGAACGGGCAGGTCCCGGTGCGCCACCTCCAGCTGGTCGTAGCGCTTGACGAAGGCGCGCACCGGGTTCTTGGTCGGACGTCTCGATCAGTTGTTGCGTTCGGTCGGCGGTGCCTTCTGGACCTGCGAGCTGAGCAGCGACCGGAACGCCTGCTCGGCCTGTGCCTCGGGTCCGAAGGCCTCGACGACGATCACCCGGGTGTAAAGGATGTACACGGCGCGATAGACGGTCGAGTCGGATGACTTACCGACGAAGACCGGTACCCCGCGCATCGCGAGGTCGCGGTCGGCGGTGAGACCGCCCTCCAGCTGCGCGTTCCCGTACTCCTGGGCGACCTTCGAGGTGCCCTGCGCGTCTGGGAAGTCGAGGGCGATCAGGCTGAGCGTGACCTCGCCGTCGGTGTTGGTCTTGAGCAGACATTCGGTCATGTTGGCGCGCTCGATCTGCGCGATCATCGGCTCCGGCAGGAACTTGGCCGACTTCAGCCTCGCGATGTCGAACGTGCCGCCACCGGCGCGCGGCGAGCCGGTAAGGTTGGCCAGCGCCGCGTCGTTGGCCGAGGGCTCGGGCTTGGCCGCCGGCGGTTCGGGGAGCGGCGTCGTGGTCGGCGCGGGCGGAGGCTGCGGCTGGCTCGAAGTCTGCTGCGCGGTGGGGTTGTCACCGACGGTGCTCGAGAGCAACGCCCACGCGCCGACGCCGACACCGGCCAGCACCACGACGGCGATCGCGGCGATGACGATCTTGCGCTTGCTGCCGGATGACGGCTTGATCTGGAACGACTCCGGTCCCTGGCTGACCCAGCTCGTGTCGTTGCCGGACGGCGCCAGCGGCGGGAACTCCGAACCGCCCCACGGCGGGCTCTGGTCCTCCGGCGTGTTCCAGCCGCCCTGCTGCTGTTGCTGTGGCGGCGGCGCGGGCTGGGCGAACCCGCCGCTCGGCGAGTGCTCACCGGTGCGCTGCGGGTACGGCTGCTGGAACCCGCCCGCGGGCGAGCCGGGGTGCTGCTGCGGCGGCTGTTGCTGAGGTTGCTGCTGGGGCTGCCATGGCGGGACGACCTGGGTGCGTTCGGCACCGCCGGTGTCCGCCGGCGACACCACCTGGGTCGCGTCGGCCGAGGGCCGCGGAGGCTGCCCCGGCGGCGCGACCGGCTGGATGATCTGCGTCTCGGCGGGGTTCGCTCCCGGCACCTGCGGGTGCTCAAAGGACACGGCCTGCGAGAGCACCTGGTCACGCCGAGTGCGGTAATCGTCGGCCGTGAGCTTCCCGGCCGCGAGTTCCTCGTCGAGCCTGCGCAGCTCTTCCTGCCAGGTCACCCCGTTACCCCCTTTGGATCAGTCGTCCCCGAGCGACGAAGGATCTTTGTCGTCGCGGCCTCCATGACCGCTCCGGGCACATTGTGCACGGGAGGCGGCCGAGCGTCGCGGCCTACCACCCAGTCGTAATATTCGGGCGACCGATCCCGCCCGTCGCCCGGCTCACCTCGGGGTTTGCGCGAGGACCCTGGCGAGCCGGTCGATGGCCCCATCGCGGAAGAGCACCGATGATCCGCCGACGACATTGCGCTCCACGAACTCGAACACGACGACGTCGCGGTCTTCGAACAGATCCTTGAGCGTCCCGTCGTCTCCCGCGGCCACCGTGTCGGTGTGGACGATCGTCAGATCCCTGCAGGTGGCGGCGAGGAACGGGCTGGCGAACTGGGTGAACGAGTCGGCGACCACCGCCATGTTGGGCGTGACGGTGCCGCGGGTGGTGTCGGGCTGGTTCAGCCGCAGCGGGGTCTTGAAGTCGCTGGCGAGGTACCGCGTCCGATCGGCACCGCCGTCCGGGGCCAGCGCGTAGGCCCGCAGGGTGCGGTCCACCGCCCGCCCCAGCAGCCGCTCGAGGTCGGCAGGCCACGGCCTCGAACCGCTCTCCTTCGCCTGCCAGGTCGCGGTGACCCCGGGCGTGATCGCCTGCGCGAGCGCGTAAGTCATGGTGAGCCCGGCTTCGAACGTCCAGTGGGTGTCGTTCGGGACGTACACCGACCGGCCGAGGCGCCGCTCGGTGTCGGCGAGCGAGCCACGCAGGTCGATCGCCCTGGTCGCGGCGGGCACCTTGCCCCAGAACTCGGCCGTCCGCGGTGGCGCGCAGTCGTGACCGGCGTAGTGGTCCGGCAGCTGCGCCGGCTTCATCGTGGACTTGTCGGGCGCGAAGACGAGCTCGAACCGGCGTCCCGACGACTCGACCGCCTGACGTAACCGGTTCAACATCGCGATCACCCGGTCGAGGTCCATCACCGGCTCGCACCGGGTGTGCATGTCCTCCCCGAGGTACAACCAGCCGTCCTTGCCGACGACGACCGGGGGATAGGCCTGCGGTCCCTTCGGCACGCGCCCCTTGCTCGGAGTCCCCGCCGTGCTGTCCTGCGCACCGGCCGCGGCGCCGGGCGGGTCGCCGAAGACGCCGGTACTGATGCCGTCCGCGGCGTTCACCCCGGCCTGGCGCAACGGGAGGTGGTCGGTCGCCCAGCCGGACAGCCCGGTGAAGAAGCTCCAGCCGTCGCCGAAACCGGGGAATTCACGCAACGGGCGGTTTTCGAACGGCTCGGTCCGGACACCGACGACCAGCAGGAGCACGGGGACGAAGAAGAAGGCGAGCGCGCAGGTCAGCGCCGTCCGCTGCCGCCTGCTGTGCCGCGGCCGGTAAAGGCTGTGCTCGTTCGGCAACCACGATTCCGGTGTCTGGAGCAGCTCTGCCGGCCCGGACGAAGTCGGTGGGGGGTTGACGAACACACCCGTGATCGTAGCGGGGCATGCTCGCCGCCGGAGGCGAATGTGAAGACCGGTCTCACTGGCGGATAGTCTCCTCGTCATGGGCAAGGGGACTCCTGGCGAGCGGTTGATCGAGTGGACCGGCGAGCGGTGCGTGCCGTGGGCCGACGACGTCCAGGTGATCTACGAGCACTATCACCGCTACGCGTTCGCCACCCGGTTCGCCGCCGGGAAACGGGTGCTCGACCTCGCCAGCGGCGAGGGCTACGGCAGCGCCCTGCTCGCCGGGTCCGCGGCCGAGGTGGTCGGGCTGGAGATCGACCCGGTCACCGTCGACCACGCCCGCGCCCGCTATCCGGAGGTTACCTTCGAGGTCGGTTCGATCACCGACCCGGAGGCGCTCGCGGGCACGGAGCCGTTCGAGCTGATCACCTGTTTCGAGGCGATCGAGCACGTCGAGGAGCAGGACGCGATGATGGCCCTCGTCCGTGCGCGGCTCGCGCCGGGCGGGATCTTCCTGTGCAGCACCCCGGATATCGCCGTGTACAGCGGCGACCACGGCAACCAGAACCCGTTCCACGTCCACGAGCTGACCGAGTCGGCGTTCCGGACGCTGATGGAGAAGAGCTTCGAGCACGTCACCCTGTTGCGGCAGAACGTCGCGGTCGGTTCGCTGATCCACGACGGCGGAACCTCGGCGGCCGAGCTGTTCCGGCTCGAGCAGGGCGACGGCGACGAGTGGCGGGTCGCCGACGGTGCGCCGCACACGTACTTCGTCGCGGTCGCGTCCTCGGCGCCGATCACCCTGCCGACCGCTTCCATGCTGGTGGACCCGCATCTGACGCTGGTCGCCAAGGCCAACGCCGATGCGGAGACCCACGCGGCCGAGGCGGACCGGGCGCGCGTCGCACTGGACCGTGCCGAGGACGGGCTGCTCCGGGCAGGCGAACAGGCCGCCCGGCAGGCGGACGAAATCGCGGAGATCACCGCCGCCGAACGGCGTGCGGTGGAGGAACGCGACCAGGCGGCCGCCCGTGCCGAGAGCGCTCGCGCCGCACACCGCCGGGCCGCGAACGAACTCGCCCTGCTGCAGCGGAAGGCGGCCAACGACCGCGACCGGCTGCAGTGGCTCGGCCGGAACAACGTCCAGCTGAGCGAGACGGTCGGTCGCCTCGCCGCCGAGAACTCCCAGCTGCGCGCCGAGCAGTCCGCGCTCGTCCAGCGCGTGCTCGGCACGTACCGCGGCGCGATCGAGAAGTTCGCTCCCCGCGGCACCCGCCTGCGTGACTTCTACGAGACGGCGCTCGGCCGCCCCACGGGAGCGGAGCCCGCCGGGGCGGCCGTACCCGGCCCGGTCGCGGTCACCACCAGCGACGAGCCGATCGTCAGCGTCGTCATCCCGGTCTACGGCAACTGGTCCTACACGCGTGCCTGCCTCGACTCGATCCAGCGCCACCTGCCGACCACCCCCTTCGAGGTCATCGTGGTCGACGACGCGTCGCGCGACGACTCCGCGGACCGGGTCGCCCAGTGCGCCGGGATCCGGCTGGTGCGGGCGCCGCGGAACCTCGGCTTCGTCGGCGCGTGCAACCTCGGCGCCGGACACGCGCGTGGCGACTTCGTCATGTTCCTCAACAACGACACCGAGGTCCGGCCCGGCTGGCTGGACGAACTGGTCGACGTCGTCGAGACCCGGCCGGACGTCGGGCTCGTCGGCTCGAAGCTGGTCTACCCGGACGGCAGGCTGCAGGAATGCGGCGGGATCATCTGGGCCGACGGATCCGGCTGGAACTACGGCAGGCTGCAGAACCCGGACCTGCCCTGGTTCCAGGCACTGCGCGACGTCGACTACTGCTCCGGGGCCGCGGTGCTGGTCCGTCGTCAGCTGTTCGAGCGGATCGGCGGGTTCGACAAGCGGTACTCGCCCGCCTACTACGAGGACACCGACCTCGCGTTCGCCGTGCGGGCGGCCGGGTTCCGGACGATGGTGCAGCCGTCGTCCGTGGTCGTCCACCACGAGGGCGTCTCGAACGGCACCGACCTCGCCGCCGGGGTCAAACGGCACCAGGAACTGAATCGCGGCGTGTTCGTGGACAAGTGGAGCGTCCAGCTGCGCGACCACCTCCCGTCGGCCAGTGCGCGCGCGTTGTGGTCGGCACGGCAGCGCACCGCGGACGGCCATCGCGGTGGCACCGTGCTCGTGGTCGACCACCAGGTCCCCACGCCGGACAAGGATTCCGGGTCGGTGCGGATGGCCAGGATCCTCGAGCTGTTCGTCGGGCTGGGACATCGCGTCGTCTTCATGCCGTTCAACAACGCGCTGCCGGAGCCGTACGCGAGCCGGCTGTACCGCATGGGCGTCACCGTGGTCACCGGCCAGGACGAGCAGCTGGAGTTCCTGCGCGACGCCGGTCCCGACCTGCGGCTGGCCGTGCTGTCGCGGCCGCATGTCGCCTGGCAGTGGATCGAGCAGGTCCGCCAGCACGCGCCGAACTGCCTCATCGCCTACGACACCGTCGATCTCCACTTCGTCCGGCTCACCCGGCAGGCCGATCTGGTCGCGCAACTCGGCGACACGAGCGAAGAGGTGACCTTGCGCCGGCGCGCGGAAGTGCTGCGCGAGTCGGAACTCGGCCTGACCAGGCTCGCCGACGCCACCTTCGTCGTGTCCGACGTCGAACGGGAGCTCCTGCGGGAACTCGTCCCGTCGGCCAGGGTCGAGGTGCTGTCGAACGTGCACTACGCCGACGGCGCCGCGTCGGTTCCCGACGGTCGCGACGGGATCGTCTTCGTCGGCGGCTTCGATCACGTGCCGAATCGGGACGCCGCACACTGGCTCGCCACCGAGATCATGCCGCTCGTGCGCGAGCGCAGGCCCGACGCGGTCGTGCAGATCGTCGGCAGCAACCCGCCACCCGCGGTGCTCGAGCTCGAACGCGACGGCGTCGTCGTGCGGGGCTGGGTGCCGGACCTCGACGAGGTCTACCAGACCGCGCGGGTGGTCGTCGCGCCGCTGCGGTTCGGGGCGGGCGTGAAGGGGAAGCTCGGCGAGAGCCTCGGCTACGGCGTTCCCGTCGTGGCGACCTCACTCGCCGCCGAGGGCATGCACCTCACGCACGGTCAAGACGTTCTGCTCGGGGAGACGGCCGAGGAACTCGCCGACCGGATCGTCACCCTGCTCGAGGACGACAAGCTGTGGACTCGCCTGTCCGAGGAGGGCAAGACCGTGGTGGAGAACCGATTCGGCGCGGAACTGGCCCGGCGGACCCTCGCCGACCTCCTTGAACAGGGTGGTCAGGCCTGATCAGCTCGGCGGCAGCGCTTCCTTGAAGGTGGCGCGCGTCTTGTCGAGGCTGGTGCGGAGCTTGTTCTTGTCCAGGTCGAACGGCTGCGACGCCCACAGCACGACGGCGACCTTGCCTGAGGTGTACCACGTGCCGTCCATGCGGCGTGCCCCATCGCGTCCGGTGACGGACTCGGGGTCGTCGGCCCGCAGAGCGAATCCGCCCGCCTGGGAAGCCTGCATCAGGTAGGCGACGACGGCCTTCGCGTCTTCGTCCGACCGCGTGGGGATGGCGTACGCGAGATAGCCGATGTCGCCGTCGCTGGAGCCACGGAAGACGACGCTGGTGACACCGTGCTGGGCGAAGATCTGCGCGGACTCCTTCTGGAAGAGCTTCAGCTCGACCCCTTTGTCGAGCGAGACCGTGGAGTTCTCGGGGAGCGCCGAGCCGGGCAACGCCGGAACGCGGTCCTCGAGCGCGGGCTCCGGAGCGGGCCGGCCGGCGCTCGGCCCGCCGAGGGCGTCCGGTGCCTGCGCGATGGCGGGTGGCGACTGCTGATCGGGACCGTTCGCCGTACCGAGCCACAGGGTGCCGCCGATGACCATCCCCAGCACGACCAGCACGGCGGCGGCGACGAACAGCCAGGTCGGTTTCTTCTTGCCGACGACGGCGTAATCCTCCGGGGCGGGAGCGCTGTGCCGCGGACCGGCGTCGGGGACCAGTGACGGCAGGGTGCGGGGCAGCTGCCGGGAACCCGGATCGCGCCGGGGCTGGGGCGGCTCGGCGCGCAGGTACACCGTCGGGTTGATGTCGGCGGGCGACGGTGCGGTGGTCTTGTGGTCGGGGAGGCGGGGCACGGAGCGCCTGGCCTTCGGCGTCTCACGCTTCGAGGTCTCGGCGGCCGGCGGCGGCACGGGCGGGAGCGTGACGGTGGGAAGCTCGATCTGACGCATGGCCGGGTTGGTGCTGTGCCACGTCGCGCCTTGACGGCTCAGGGGCGACGCGACCGGCGACGGCATCGCCCCGCCGGAGGCTTCGGCGAGCAGTTCGTCCCGTCTTTTGCGGTGCTCCGCGTGCCCGATGCGACCCGAGGCCAGCTCGACGTCCAGCTGCCGAAGCTCGTCCTGCCAGCTCATATAGCCCCCTGCCGCCGGGTGTGGGCAGCCAGTGTCGCATGACCCGGACGGGTGGTTGATATTGGTCTTTCGCATTCTCGCGTCCGTTTCGGCGCAGGTCCAGCACTGTCCGGACGCGACGGGACGGACCCACCGGGGTGATGCTCTTTCGGCTGGTCAGCGGCGATCGGGCGGTCCCGCCGGTACGGTGGCGGACGTGGGAAGTGCCGGGTGACGGAAATCGACGAGTGTCGCGGCGCGCTGCGCGAGCTGGCCATCGGCAGGCTCGCCGGACGTGACGTCCGCACCTCGCATCTGGTCGAGGCCGGACTGGACGCGATCGTCGCCGGGCTCGACACCCCGTCCCTCGCCTTGCTCGCCGGGCTCGAATCCTCCGCCGAAGCCGCCGTCGACAAGGCGTTCGGCCAGGTCGTCGACGAACTCGGCCTCGAACTGCCCGCCGATCCGACAGCGGCCCGCTGGCTGCTGATCCACGGCTGGCTCACCGCGATGGTCGAAGGCCGTCTCTCGCCCGCGGCCGGCGGCGCGCTGGTCAGTGAGGTCGGCGAACTGCTCGGGTCGCCGCCGTCGTTGCGCGGGATCGCGCGGTGGTCGGCGATGCTCGACGGCTGGATCCCGACCGACCTCACCCCGAGGGACGTCTGCGAAGTGCCGATCCTCGAGGAATCGGCCGAGCTGCTCGAAGGACCTTGGCCACCTTCCCCGCGTCACCCGTAAAGCCCCGGTTTCTGTCGTACATGTGTTCTAAAATGGGCGTTGTACAGCAGGAACAGCGGCGAAAGGCAGACACGGATGGCCTACATCACCCTGCCCACGTTCGTGGGGTACAGCACGAGCTCGGGTCCCTCGCGTTCCTCGTTCGTCCGGCGCTGGCGCCGTCAGTACGAGGACCCGGCCCGGGGCGGGTTCAACTTCTACCTCCGCGCCGCGAACGCGATCCGTGCCGGGCGGATCTCCGGACGGGATCGCGAGGTACTGCGGGCGCTGGTCGAGAACTCGGACGAGCGCACTCGGCCGCACTACACCGAGATCGCCAACGGCTGGCTGCGCTACGTCGGGCGGCGCGACCTGCGGCTCGCGGAGGTCGGCCGGTCGCGATGGCGGCTCGGCTCGCTCGAAGTGGGCATCAATCCCCATCTCGGCCTGCGCAAGGGCGACGGCCCGGTGTACGTGACCTGGCTCTACTTCAAGGAGGAGCCGTTGAGCCGGGACGCCGCGCAGATGGTGCTGTGGCTGCTCGAACAGACCATGGACGAGCTGCGGCCGGGCGGGCGGCCGCTGGTGATCGACGTCCGGCGCTCGAAGGAGTTCGCGTTGTCGCCGCGCGATCGCGACAAGGTGCGGCCCTGGGTGCGGAGTGAGGCCTCGGCCTTCATGAGTCTTTGGGAGGCGGCCGCGTGAGCGAACGACGGCGAGCCCGCGTTCGGTGGGCTCGCCGTTCACGCACCGTCATTCTCACGGTTCCGGCGACGGCGCAAGACACCTGATCAGGTGACAGTTTCGCGGAGAATGCCCACGAGCTGGACAACTTGGGCCCTGAACACGAAGCTTTCCCAGTCTTAATCGGCCGAACCACCGAGGGTCGCTCGTGAACAACGCTTGGGAAGCCATCTCCAGGGTCGCGGATGAGCCCGCCTGGTACTGGGTCTACGACAAGCTCGCGTTCTGGCCGAGTACCTACGCGCACGCCTGGCCCGGTTTCCGTGAGCCCGCGCCGTCCGTCGCGTGGGATCTCGCGCCAGGGGGTCTCGACCGCTCGTCACCGGAATTCCGGCTCGGCCCGTACGCCGTCGAGCAGAACGACGTCGCCCGCGTCGCGCTCGCGGCGTTGAAGGACTGTGTCGCCGAGGACGAGTGGGTCTGGGTCCTGCACTGGCAGCACCAGTCGTACCGCTTCTACCCGCATCGGCACGCCGCGCTCGACCCGTGGCCGGTCCCGGTGTTCCCGCGGACCGACTACCACATGTTCCTGGCGAACGACTTCCGCTTCGGCACGCTCGGGCACCCGTGGGAACGGACGTTGTGCGTGTACGGCGAGAAACTCGTGCCCGCCTTCGAGAAGCACGGCGAACAGATTTTCAAGAACGTGCTGCGGCGGGACGGGGCGCCGGCCGTGCTGGCGGGCGGACCTGCCTAAACTCAGGCGGGTGTTCGAATACCACGGGTGGGTGACCATCCAAGCGAGCCCTTCCGGTGACGACGACGCCGCATTGCTCGAGCGCATCGTCGAGCGGGTGCACCGGGCCGTCCGCGACTTCGGCGACGCCGACCTGCTCGACCTCCGCTGGGCCGCCGGGGTGCCGGTGCTGCACCTGGGCGGCATGGACAAGCACGGCACGGCGATCGCGCCCGAGCTGGTGGACCTGTTCACCCGTGTCGGCGATCTCGCGCCCGGTTCCTACGGTCTCCTGCACGTCTGGGACGACCAGGATCCCGACCACGACAACGAGTTCAAGGTGTACCGGATGGCCCGCGGCCTGGTCGCCGAACGCGGCGACGACCACCTGTCGCCGGTCGCGCCGACCGTGATGGACGGCTACGAGATCTGAATCGCAACCCTTCTTGAGTAGCCGTACTCAAGACAGTGCGGGGTCCTCGGCGCGACCTTGGTACGCATGACGAAAACCTCCGCAGCGCCTCCCACCACCGTCGCGTTCTTCGTCCAGGCCGCCTTGTCGTTCGGGCTGGCGCTGATCGCGGTCGTCATCGGCATCTGGTACCTGCCGGTCGACGGCTGGGTCCGCGGCTTCCTCGCCCTCGGCATGCTGTTCCTGACGACCTCGGCGTTCACCCTCGCCAAATGCATTCGTGACCGGCAGGACGAGAACACCGTCGTCAGCAGAGTCGACCAGGCCCGTGTCGACAAACTCCTCGCCGAGCACGACCCCTTCAAAACGCCCGCGCTCTGAGCCGCCGACATATGCACAATCCGAATTACTACGGTCGTGTGAACCCACTCACCGAACCTGTAGCACTTAGTAACCGAAAAAGGCCCAACGCCAGGAAGGCCATGAAGAAAGAAGATCAACGCGCCCGACAACCGACTCGCCAACGCGAGCGACAAGGAACGCGGGGGTCCGGGGGCTCGGGCCCCCGGGAATTATGGCGAGCACGCTGCGGCGCAGGCTTTCCCTGCGCACGCGGTGCCCGCGTGCGAGCGGATGACGGGATTCGAACCCGCGACCCTCACCTTGGCAAGGTGATGCGCTACCAGCTGCGCTACATCCGCATGTCTTGCTCTGCTCCGGTACTCGTTTGAAGCAGTGGGACAACCATACACCGACCCTCTGTAGCGGTTTCGACCCACCCCTACAGGTACTTCGGTGTCACACCTGGCGTACAAGGGGTGACGACGGCTGCATACCTCCGTATGGTGTCCCCATTCGACCGAATGGTGAGTCCTTCGGGGAGGAGGTGCCTGGCCGGATGACCGAGCAGGGCACGGTGCCGCTTCAGGCGGCCTCGGAATCCGACGAGCAGGCATTGCTCCAGCGTCTCCGTGATGGGGAGGACGCCGCCTTCGGGGAGCTTTTCGAACTTCACGCCGCCGCGGTGCGGCGGCTGGCCCGCAGTCTGGCCGCCGACCGGTCGGAGGCGGAGGACATCACGGCCGAGACCTTCTTCCGGGTGCTTCAGGCGTTGCGCCGGGGTGCCGGGCCGCGGGACTACGTCCGGGCGTATCTGCTGACGGTGGCCCGCCGGGTCTCGTGGGAGTGGCACGGCGCGCGTCGTGACGTGCCGGTGAGCGACGACGAGCTGACCTTCCGGGCCGGGGCGGGGGCGGACACGCATGCCCGTACGGCCGAACATTCGCTGATCACGACGGCGTTCACGAGTTTGCCGGAGCGGTGGCGTTCGGTGTTGTGGCAGACGGAGGTCGAAGGCGAGCAGCCGTCGATGGTCGCGCCGCATTTCGGGTTGAGCGCGAACGCGACGGCGGCGCTGGCCAGGCGTGCGCGGCAGGGGCTGCGGGCCGCGTACCTCCAAGCGCATCTGTCGGTGAACCGCGGGCCGGATTCGTGCCGGGCCGTGGTGGAGAAGCTGGGCGGATTCACCGCGGGCAGTGTCACCGGGGCCGAGGCCCGCCGGATCAAGACCCACCTGATCGGGTGCCAGTCCTGCCGGGCGACGCACGACGAGTTGCGCGACGTCTGTTCTTCGCTGCGGGCGCACGCCGGCGTCGTCGCCTTGCTGGTGCCCGCGGCCGCCGGCGCCCACGCGAGCGGAGCGCTCTCCGGGCTCGCCGCGTCGGTCAAGGCGCTTCTGCTCGGGTCGAAGGTGAAGGTCGGCCTGGCGGTGGCGTCGACGGCCGCCGCGGGCGCGGTCGGGATCGTCGCCGGTCCGGCCGTGTTCGGCACCGACGTGACGCATACCGTCGGTCTGTCCGGCGGTGGCCAGCCGGAGCTGGCGTTGCTGCCGGCGCAGGTCGCGCCGCCCGCCCAGGGCGGACCGGTGGAGCTGCCGCCGCAGCGGGTCGCCGAGGACCGGATGCACGGCAAGGGCGAGCGGCCCGCCGTGACCGGGCGCGGCCCTGGCGCGGAACTCGGGGCGTCCGACATGCCGAGCCTGCCGGGTGTGGGCACGTCGGGGAAGGACCTCGGCGGCGGAGACGGTCGTGCTGACGGTGCCGCCGGCGACGGCGGTGCCGACAACGGCGTGCTGCCCCCGGACGAGCAGAACCCGGCGCAGGAGACCGCGCCGCGGAACGAGGTCCCGGAGCCGGGCACCGGCACGAACCAGACCACCACGAAACGGGACGACATCCCGCCGGGGGAGTCGCTGAGCCCGACGTCCACGACGACTTCCCGGGACGAGACGGAGCCGTCGAACACACCGGAGTCGACGACTGACCCGGAAGGGTCCACTTCGCCGGAGACGAGCACGCCCGGCAGCGAGACCGGGACACCGTCCGGCGAACCTTCGGAAGACGAGCCGAGCCCGGTCAAGCCGACTTCCCACTATCCGGAACCGGGTGTCGACTACCCGACGTGCCCATAACGCCCGAGCGGGCATATCGCTCTCGAACTCTCGCGAATCCGGCTCCCGTCACGGTACGGTGGAGCTCGCTCACGACGAGCGAGCGGCCGCGCGGGAGGCGACTGAATGAACCGGCTGGTGCACGGCGAGGACGGCCGTGACTGGGTGGTCCGAGCCCAGATGGAATGGCGTGCTCCCGCGACAGCGGACGATTTCGAGCACGATGTGGCGGGCAGCTACGGCCCGGGTATCGCGATGATCGCCGTGACGGCGCTGCTCGCGATCGTGCTCATCATGTGGACCCCCGCCGACGTGAGAATCCCGTCGTGGGTTCCGCTGGCGCTCCTGCTGGTCGCGCTGTTCTTCCCCTTGCGGTGGATCCTGCGCCGCCCGTGGACCGTCGTCGCCGAGACCGAGGGCGATCTGGCGGGCGACCGGCCTTCGGAGCGCTGGGTGGGCACCATCCGCGGCATGTTCACCGTGCGCGGCGAGGTCTCGAAGATCACGAAGACCATCCAGAAGCACTCGCTGCCGGATTTCGACGGCCCCTTGCACCCGGTGGAGTAGTCGCGGCGGCCTGAACGCGCGAGACTGGGGCCATGCCCGAGTTACCCGAGGTCGAAGCGCTCGCTCACCACCTGCGTGAACACGCGGTGGGCAAGACGGTCTTCCGTGTCGACGTGGCGTCCCTCAGCGTGCTGAAGACGGCGACCCCGCCGTGGACGGAGCTGCACGGCCGCGAGGTCACCGGTGCCGGCCGCTTCGGCAAGCACCTCGATCTCGTCGCCGGTGATCTCCACCTGGTCGTCCATCTGGCGCGGGCGGGCTGGCTGCGCTGGTCCGACGCGTTGGCGCCGGCCCCGCTCAAACCGGGCAAGGGGCCGATCTCGCTGCGCGTCCACCTCGACGCCGCCGCCGGTCCGGGCTTCGATCTCACGGAGGCCGGGACGAAGAAGGGGCTGGCGGTCTGGATCGTGCGTGATCCGGAGAAGGAGGTCGCCAGTATCGCGCGCCTCGGGCCGGACGCGCTGTCGCTGGACCGCACGGGACTCGAGAAGTTGTTCGCCGGACGCACCGAACGGTTGAAGACGGCGCTCACCGATCAGTCGCTGATCGCCGGGATCGGCAACGCCTACTCCGACGAGATCATGCATATGGCGAAGCTTTCTCCGTACGCCACCACTGGAAAGCTGTCGGAAGGCGCGCTCGACGGGCTCTACGAAGCCATCAGCGAAGTGCTGACCAGCGCCGTGACGCGGTCGGTCGGCCAGTCCGCCGCCCGGCTCAAGGGCGAGAAACGGTCCGGGTTGCGGGTGCACGCGCGCACCGGGCTGCCGTGCCCGGTCTGTGGCGACACGATCCGCGAGATCTCGTTCACGGACAAGTCCTTCCAGTACTGCCCGACCTGCCAGACCGGCGGGAAACCCTTGGCCGACCGGCGGATGTCGCGTCTGCTCAAGTGACCGGTCAGCAGAGGGCGGCCATCACCGCGGGCATCGGCGGCTTCGGCACCCTCTTCCCGCCGTGCACGTCCGCGGCGAGGTCGTACACGTTCAGCGCCAGCACGATCTGCTTCGAGCCGTCCGCGGTGCTCATCGAAACGCTGGAGAACCCCGGCCCGGCACCGGTGTTGCCCCAAACCGTCTTCGTGCCTCCGTCACACGGCAGGTTGAGTGTCTCGACGCCGGCGCCGTACGCGCCCAAGTCGCTGTACGGCACGAGCCGTTTCAGTTCGGCCTGCTGCGCGGGCGCCAAAAGCCGCCCCGACAGCAACGCGCGGTGGAACGCCGCGACGTCGTCGACGGTCGACACCATCGCGCCCGCGGTCCAGTCGTACGACGGGCTGAACACCGTCATGTCTTCACCGCGCATGTCGTACCCATGCAGATGCGGACCGCGCAGGAACGGCGACCACAGCGGGAAGTACGTCCGCCCGAGGCCGAGCGGACCGAGGATCCGGCGCTGGATCTCCTCGCGGACGTCGTTGCCGGTGACCTGCTCGATCACCTTGCCCAGTACCAGATATCCGGTGTTCGAGTACTTCACGCCGGTGCCCGGCGCGAACGAGGGCGGGTCGGTGAGCGACCGCCGGATCACCTCCGACGGCGTGATGACGTGCGCCCGGTTCCCGTGGACGAGGTACGGGTCGAAGAACTGCGGATCCAGCGGGTCGTGCACGCCGGAGGTGTGGTTCAGCAGCATGCGCAGCGTGATCTTCTCCGGCTCGTAGCCCGGTCCGCGGACGACACCGGGCAGCCTTCGCTCCACCGGATCGTCGAGGGAGAGCGAGCCTTCGCCCGCCAGTCGCAGCACCACCGTGGCGACGAACGCCTTGGTGTTGCTGGCGATCCGGAACCGGTGCTGCGGCCCCGCGGGTTCGCGGGTGGCCTGGTTCGCGTATCCGGCGCCGAAGCGCGAGACCGCCTCACCGGTCCGGACCTGGACGACCGCTCCCGGGAATCCCCCTTCGCCGACGAGATCGCCGACGGCCGCGCGCACCGGGTCCCCGGACGCGGCCGCCGACCCGCTCGCCAGCAGGACCCCCGCCAGCACCCCCGCCGCGAGTTTCCCCGATCCGCGCATGGTGTTCCTCCCCCGGAAGCGATTGCCTGCGTACAGTCTTCCCGGCGCGACGGGGAGTGACCATGGGGCCAACGCCCGGGTCTTGGGTAGGGTCGGCCCCACCCTCAGTTGTCACAACTCAACGGAAAGTGGGGAGCAGGCCTTGCACCCGGTTGGTCGAGCGCAGAGCATGGACGCCGTGTCCGGGCTCGAGATCGCGCAGATCATCCCTTGGGGTGTGGCGCTGCTGCTCGCGATCCTCGTCGTCGTCCTCCTGATCAAACTGAGGCGTCCCGCGAGCATCGTGGAGAACGCGGTGCTGCAGGCCGTCCACCGGATGTCGAAGGCGACACCGGATCTCCGCGAGGGGCTCGACGAGCAGGTCGCCGACAAGATCACCAGCCAGCTGCTGGAGATGCTCGACTGCGTCGCCGTCGGCATCACCGACAGCGAAGGCACGCTGCTGTCGTGGGACGGCGAGGCCAACGACCACTACGTCGACCTCGTCGACGCCATCGGCAACGCGATCCGCAAACACCGGCGCGAGGTCGTCGCGCACGACAAGATGCCGTGCAACCACCGCGGCACCTGCCGGATGCGGACCGCGGTGATCGTGCCGCTGATCGTCGAGGGCGAGACCGAGGCCGCGCTGCTGGTCGTCGGGCGCACGCGCGGGCGGCTGGTGCAGATGGCCGACGCGGTCGCGCAGTTCGTCTGCACCCAGTTCGAGCTGGCGCGCCTGGACGAATCGAAGAACCAGCTCCAGCAGGCGGAGATCAAGGCACTGCGCGCGCAGATCTCGCCGCACTTCGTCTACAACGCGCTCAACACCATCTCGTCGCTGATCCGGACAGATCCGGAGGAGGCGCGAGAGCTGCTTCAGGACTTCGCGGACTTCACGCGCTACTCGTTCCGGACGTCGGGCATGTTCACCTCGCTCGCCGAGGAACTGCGGAACATCGACCGGTACCTGACCATCGAGAACGCCCGTTTCGGCGGACGGCTCGAAGTGCGGATGAAGATCGCGCCCGAGGTCCTTTCGGTGGTCGTGCCGTTCCTGATCATCCAGCCGCTGGTGGAGAACGCCGTCAAACACGGTCTCGCGTCGAAGCCGTCCGGCGGCTGCGTCACGGTGATCGCCGAGGATTACGGCGCCGAAGCGCTGATCAGCGTCGAGGACGACGGCATCGGCATGGAGCCCGCGAAGCTCGCGGACCTCCGCAGCCAGCACCGCACGGGCGCGCACGTCGGCCTCGGCAACATCAACCAGCGGATGCAGCAGGTGTTCGGCCGCGACTACGCGCTCATGGTCGAGACGGCGCCCGGCGCCGGCATGAAGGTGACCCTGCGGGTGCCGAAGTTCATGCCCGGCGTGCGGCCGAATCTGCCGGACTTCTCCGCCGACAGCGCGACCGTCCCGCCGCAGGGCGGCCCGAACGAGTCCAGCGGGGTGAGCGGTTCGCGCAGCGGCGTGCTGCCGTCGTGAGTCTGTTGGTGAACCCGCGTCCGCAATCGCGTCGGCAGGGCGCGACCTGGTCGAACCTCTCACGTTGAGAGGCAACGGCGCCCTGCCACCGCGACAGCGGGGCCTTCGGCCAGGGCGGGTTCACGCGTTATGTCCCTTTTGCGAGGCCCGTCGCAGCTCCGCCAACCGGCTCTGAACGTCGGTAGCCTGGCGGTATGAGCGTTGCGGACAAGCTGACCTCCCGTCTCCCGATGATCGGCGATCGGGGTGAACGCAAGGACGTCGTCGCCGTGGTGAAGCTGCACGGGGTGATCACGCCGACCCCGTCGCCGCTGGCCAGGGGGTCGATCAACCTCGCCGCCGTCGAATCGGCGCTGACGCGCGCGTTCGGGCACGAGCGGCTGAAGGCCGTCGCGTTGCAGATCAACTCGCCGGGTGGCGCGCCGACGCAGTCGGGCCTGGTCGCCGAGCGGATCCGCCAGCTCGCCGACGAGAAGAACGTGCCGGTCCTGGCCTTCGCCGAGGACGTCGCCGCGTCCGGCGGGTACTGGCTGGCCTGCGCCGCCGACGAGATCTACGCGCACCGCACGTCGATGGTCGGTTCCATCGGCGTGATCAGCGGCGGGTTCGGGTTCACCGGCCTGCTGGAGCGGTTCGGCATCGAGCGGCGGCTGCACACCGCGGGGGCGAACAAGTCCCGGCTCGACCCGTTCAGCCCGGAGAAGCCGGAAGACGTCGAGTGGCTGAAGAAGATGCACGGCCAGCTCCACGAACTGTTCGTCGACTGGGTCACCGAACGCCGGGGCGACCGGCTTTCCGGCTCCGAAGACCTGTTCACCGGGGACGTCTGGCTGGGTGCCCGCGCGGTCGAGCTCGGCCTGATCGACGGCGTCGGCAGCCTCCGCCAGGTGCTCACCGAGCGGTACCCGGATGCCGAGATCGCGATCGCCGAACCGAAGAAGCCGCTCCTGGCGCGGCTCGGCATCGGTGCGCCCGCCGCGGCGAGCGCGCTACTGGACGCCGTCCAGGCCAAGGCCGCCTGGAGCCGCTTCGGCCTCTGATCCCGTGCAATGAAGGGGCCTTTCATCGCAAATTTTGCTATGAAAGGCCCCTTCATTGCGTCTGCGGTAGGGAGCGATTCACCCGAACGGTGGTAGGCGTAAGTGGTTCAGACCAGGTCTCATATCGGACATACCGCTTTGTTGTGAACGGCAACAAACCTCGACAGCGTTGACGAGGAGGTCCGATGTCCGTTACTTCTCCCCGAACGAGCCGCTGGAAGATCGCGCTCGCCGCTACCGCCGGCGCGGCTCTGATCACCGTCCCCCTCACCCTGCCCGCTTCTGCCGCCGTCCCGCCCCCGCCGTCCGGCTGGACCACCGTGTTCACCGACGACTTCACCGGCGCCGCGGGTTCGCTCCCGTCGAGCGCGAACTGGATCGTCGACACCGGCCACGGCTACCCGGGCGGCCCTGGCAACTGGGGCACCGGCGAGATCCAGAACTACACGGCGAACCCCGCGAACCTCGCCCAGGACGGCTCCGGGAACCTGCGGATCACGCCGCTGCGTGACGGCGCGGGCAACTGGACCTCGGCGCGGATCGAGACGCAGCGCACGAACTTCAAACCGCCCGCCGGGGGCGCGCTGCGGATCGAAGGCCGCATCCAGATGCCGAACGTCACCGGCGCCGCGGCCCTCGGCTACTGGCCCGCGTTCTGGGCGCTGGGCTCGCCGTATCGCGGCAACTACTGGAACTGGCCCGCCGTCGGCGAGTTCGACATCATGGAGAACGTCAACGGGATCAACACGGTCTGGGGCGTGCTGCACTGCGGCGTCAACCCCGGCGGCCCGTGCAACGAGACGACCGGCCTCGTTGGCAGCCGCACCTGCCCCGGCGCGAGCTGCCAGAGCGCGCTCCACACCTACACCTTCGAATGGGACACGAGCGTCAGCCCCCACGTGTTCCGCTGGCTGGTGGACGGCCAGCAGTTCCATTCCGTCAGCCAGAACCAGGTCGACGCCACGACGTGGGCCAACATGACGAACCACGCGGGCTACTTCGTGCTGCTGAACGTCGCCATCGGCGGCGCGTTCCCGAACAACAACTCCGGCACCACCACGCCGGGGCCAGGAATCGTGCCGGGACACCCGATGCTCGTCGACTACGTCACCGTCCTGACCCGCGGCGGCGGGACGACCCCCACTGCGCCCACGACCCCCACGACCACCACGGGAAGCCCCGGCGGCGGCAGCGCCTACGGCACGATCCAGGCGGAGTCGTACGGCCAGGCCGCCGGGATCGCCAAACAGGCCACGTCCGATTCCGGCGGTGGCCAGAACATCGGCCCCGCGGGAAACGGTGACTGGGCGTTGTATCCGGGCATCGACTTCGGGACGCAAACGGGCAGGCAGTTCCAGGCGCGTGTCGCGTCCGGCGCGGCGGGCGGAGTGAGCGGACTCGTCGAAGTCCGGCTCGACAGCCGGTCCAACCCACCCGTCGGCAGCTTCGCCGTCGCGAACACCGGCGGCTGGCAGAGCTGGCGGACCATCCCGGCGAATATCAGCGGTGTCACCGGGAAACACGACGTCTACCTGACCTTCACGAGCGGCCAGCCCGCCGATTTCGTGAGCGTCAACTGGTTCACCTTCACACCGTGAAGGGATAGGTGTGGCACGGCGAGGCGGTTCGTGTCACCGGAAAAGATGACGGCACCGGTCACCCCAGGCGCGGGGGTGCCGGTGCCGTCCTTTTCGTTCGACTTTGGTGAAGCGGGCTGGACAAGGCACGCGGCAATGGGCAGGATGCGTCTCACTGTGAGTGCTCACGATGACACCCGGAAGCTCATCGTCCTGGCGGTGGACGATGAGCCCAAAGGGCTAGACGAACTCGTCCACTGTCTCCGCAACAGCCCGCACGTCGCCCTCGTCTATCCGGCGATCGACGCTTCGGAGGCGCTGCGCCTGCTGTCCGCGGACGACCCGCGGCTGGCCGACCGCAAGGCCCGCGGCCTGCCGATCGTGGACGCGGTGTTCGCCGACATCGACATGCCCGGTCTGTCCGGCATGGAGATGTCGCGGGTGTTCGCCGCGCTGCGCCCGTCGCCGGCGCTGGTGTTCGTGACAGGGCACGCGGAAGAGGCCGTCAACGCCTTCGACCTCGGCGCGCTCGACTACGTGCTCAAGCCGTACCAGCAGGATCGTCTCGACCGCGCCATCACGCGCGTGATGGACAAACTCGCCGCCAACGCCGCGCCGAAGTTCGGCGCCGAAGGCGGGCTGGGGCAGGTCAAGAACGACGACGAGGTGATCCCCGTCGAACTCGCGGGCACCACGAAACTCATCCCGCGGTCTTCGGTCCGCTGGGTCGAGGCGCAGGGCGACTACGCCCGGTTGTTCACCACCGACGGCAGCCACCTGGTCCGCATCCCGCTCGCCCAGCTCGAAGAACGCTGGGAGAAGGCGGGTTTCGTCCGCATCCACCGGTCGTTCCTGGTCTCGCTGCCGCTGATCACCGAACTGCGCATGGGGCAGGGCGGCTATCAGGTCGTGATCGGTAACGAGGAGAAGGTGCTGCCGGTGAGCCGCCGCCACACGCGCGCCCTCAAGGACAGGCTGGTCGGCGCCAACCGGTCGACGTGACCGACGACTTCTACCGCCGCGTCAACGGTGTCCGCGAACCGGACCCGACGCTCGGCAAGAGCAGGAAACCGGCGGCGCCCGAGGGCGCCGCCGTCGAACCCGTTCCCGGCGCGCCTTCCGGCCCGAAGCACGAGCAGGCCAAACCCGAACATCACGCGAAACCCAAGCGGCAGCGGGTGATCCTCGCCGATCCGCGGCAGGCCACCAGCACCCTGCGGGCCAGGGTCGAACTCGAAGAGCAGACCAGCTGGGGAAAGCTCCTGGTCCGGGATCTGGTGAAGATCCAGCTGCGGACGGCCTCGCTGCTGGCGCTGCTGGTGATGGTCACGCTGTGTTCGCTTCCGGTGCTGTTCTATCTAATCCCGTCGTTCGGGCGGGTGACCGTCGTGGGCATCCCGGTGCCCTGGCTGATCCTCGGCGTGGCGCCTTTCCCGTTCCTGTTCGGCATCGGTCTCTGGTACAACCGGCTCGCCGAACGGCACGAACGCGACTTCGTCGACATGATCGAAAACTGATTGCGGAGCTGCACATGCGAGGATCCCTGCTGTGCAGCAGCTGAATTCGTGGGCCATCGCCGGCATCGTGCTGGTAGCGGTCCTGACCTTCTATCTGGGGCACCGCTCCTCGAGGTCGGCCGTCAGCACGCACGATTTCCTCGTCGCCCGGCGCACCGTGCGGTCCCGGCGCAACGCGGCCGCGATCTCCGGTGAGTATCTGTCCGCCGCGTCGTTCATGGGCGTCGCCGGCATCGTGCTCAAGGACGGCGCCGACGCCCTGTGGTTCCCGATCGGCTTCACCGCGGGTTATCTCGCGCTGATGCTGTTCGTCGCCGCGCCGCTGCGGCGGTCCGGCGCGTACACGCTGCCGGACTTCGTCGAGATGCGGCTGGGTTCGACGATGCTGCGCCGGGTCTCGACGGCGTTCGTGGTGTTCATCGGGATCCTCTACATGGTCCCGCAGCTGCAGGGCGCGGGCCTGACGCTGGCGACCATCCTGCCCGTGCCCGCGTGGGCGGGCGCGATCCTGGTGACCTGTGTGGTCGGCTTCAACGTGATCGCGGGCGGGATGCGCGCCATCACCGTCGTCCAGGCCTTCCAGTACTGGCTGAAACTGTTCGCCATCGCGGTGCCGACGTTCATCCTGTGCATCGTGTTCCTCGGTTCCGGCGGGCCGGGCAGCGGGCGTCCGCTGGGGCAGCCCGCCCCGCCGACGTTCCCGGAGAACACCACGGTTTCGGTGCAGGCCGACGTCACGCTGAACGTCACCTCGGTGACCGTGCTCGAGGCCTACGGACAGGTGGAAGGCGCGCGCGCCAACGGTTTCGCGGTGTGGACGCCGGAGGCCGGGCACAAGGTCGAGAAGGGCACGACGCTGAAGTTCACCGCGGGCACCCCGGTGCCGGTGGTCAGCGACGCGCCCGCGTCCAACGGCGACTGGCTCCGGCCGGGGTCGGGCAGCCTCACCGACCTGCTGCAGGTCTATTCGCTGATCCTCGCGACCTTCCTCGGCACCATGGGCCTGCCGCACGTCCTGGTCCGCTTCTACACCAACCCCGACGGGAAGGCCGCGCGCCGCACGACGGTGCACGTCCTGCTGTTGCTCGGGTTGTTCTACCTGTTCCCGACGCTGCTGGGCGCGCTCTCGCGGATGTACGTCCCGGAACTGCTGGTGACCGGCAAGACCGACGCCGCCGTCCTGCTGCTGCCGTCCGCCGTCCTCCCCGGCCTCGGGGGGCAGATCCTGGGCGCGGTGACGGCGGCCGGTGCCTTCGCGGCGTTCCTGTCGAGCTCGTCCGGGCTGCTGGTGAGTGTGGCCGGAGTCGTGTCCACCGACGTCCTGCCCGGTCGCGTCCGCGATTTCCGGGTGGCGACGGCGATCGTGGCGATCATCCCGTTCGCGCTGGCGGTCCTGCTGCCTTCGGAGGACCTCTCGCTTTCGGTCGGGATGTCGTTCGCGCTGGCCGCGTCGACGTTCAGCCCGCTGCTGCTGCTCGGCGTCTGGTGGCGCAAGCTCAGCTGGCCCGGCGCGTTGGCGGGGATGCTCGTCGGTGGCGGGCTGGTGCTGACCGCGCTGGTGGTCAACATCGTCAGCAAGTACAGCGGCGGCTGGGCGCCCTGGTTCTCGAACCAGCCCGCGCTGATCACCGTGCCGGCGGCGTTCCTGACCACCTACGTGGTGAGCCGCGCGACCGGATACGGGCGGCCGGACGACGTCCACGGCGTGATGCTGCGGCTGCACGCGCCCGATCCGCTCGGGTTCATGCGTGATCGTGCGGTCGCCCGGTTCGGGCAGGCCGAAGAAAAGACCGAGAAGCCACGGACCACCGGTAAAGGCCGCCACCGGAAGTAATTCACCCTTTCGAGTCGCGAGCGTCTACACAGAGTCGTACCGTTCACTCAAATGGATTGCTCCTCTCACGCCCTAAGAGGGGCATGATCTTTCGTGACAACGAAGTCATGAATGGTCGCGGCAGACGGGAGGTCCGACGTGAGCGATACCGATCAAGGTCCCGGGTCCGATCCGGAATCCGACTGGGAAAAGGTGCAGGCGAGCCCCGAATTCGCCGAGCTGCGACGAAGGCTCCGGGTATTCGTTTTCCCGGTCTCGGCCCTGTTCCTCCTCTGGTATCTGCTCTACGTGCTCCTCGCCGACTACGCGACCGAGTTCATGAGCACCAAACTCTTCGGCAACATCACCGTCGGCCTGGTCTTCGGCCTGCTGCAGTTCGTGTCCACCTTCGTGATCACCGGCCTCTACGTCCGGTACGCCAACCGGAAGCTCGATCCGCTCGCCGACAAGATCCGGCACGAGGTCGAAGGGGCCGAACGGTGAATACGCTGGCAGCGGGCGTACAGGGGAGCAATCCGGCGCTCAACATCACCATTTTCGCGATCTTCGTCGCGATCACGCTCGTGATCGTTTTCCGGGCGAGCCGGAATACGAAGACTGCGTCCGACTACTACGCCGCGGGGCGCGCGTTCACCGGTCCGCAGAACGGCATCGCGATCTCGGGCGATTACCTGTCCGCGGCGTCGTTCCTGGGTATCGCCGGAGCGATCGCGATCAACGGTTACGACGGTTTCCTCTACTCGATCGGGTTCCTCGTCGCGTGGCTGGTGGCGTTGCTGCTGGTCGCGGAACTGCTGCGCAACACCGGCAAGTTCACCATGGGCGACGTGCTGGCGTTCCGGATGAAGCAGCGCCCGGTCCGCGCGGCGGCCGCGATCTCCACGCTCGCCGTGTCGTTCTTCTACCTGCTCGCGCAGATGGCGGGGGCGGGCGGCCTGGTGAACCTGCTGCTCGGCATCGAAGGGAATCTCGGCCAGGACCTGGTGATCGCCGTCGTCGGCGTGATCATGATCCTGTACGTGCTGATCGGCGGGATGAAGGGCACCACCTGGGTCCAGATCATCAAGGCCGTCCTGCTCATCGCGGGCACGTTCGCCATGACGCTGTGGGTGCTCGGGAAGTACGGCTTCAACCTGTCCAGCCTGTTCCAGGCCGCCGTCGACAAGGGCGGGCAGACCGGGGAAGCGTTGCTCGGGCCGGGCAAGCAGTACGGCAAGACCGGTACGACGAAGCTCGATTTCCTGTCGCTGGGCATCGCGCTCGTCCTCGGTACCGCGGGCCTGCCGCACGTCCTGATGCGCTTCTACACGGTGCCGACCGCGAAGGACGCGCGCCGTTCGGTGGTCTGGGCGATCGCGCTGATCGGCATCTTCTACCTGTTCACGCTGGTGCTCGGCTACGGCGCGGGCGCGCTCGTCGGCCCGGACGTGATCGCGAAGGCGCCGGGGACGACCAACTCGGCGGCCCCGCTGCTGGCGCTCGAACTGGGCGGCCCGATCCTGCTCGGGTTCATCGCGGCGGTGGCGTTCGCGACGATCCTCGCGGTGGTCGCGGGCCTGACGATCACCGCGTCGGCGTCGTTCGCGCACGACGTCTACGCCAACGTGATCAAGAAGGGCAAGACCGCTCCGGACAGCGAGGTCCGCGTCGCGCGTATCACCGCGCTGGTGATCGGGGCGGTCGCGATCGTCGGCGGGATCCTCGCGAAGAACCAGAACGTGGCGTTCCTCGTGGCGCTCGCGTTCGCGGTGGCGGCGTCGGCGAACCTGCCGACCATCCTGTACTCGCTGTTCTGGAAGCGGTTCAACACCCAGGGCGCGCTGTGGAGCATCTATGGCGGGCTGAGCGTGTGCGTTGTCCTGATCGTCTTCTCGCCGGCCGTCTCGGGTAAGCCCGTCGATCCGAAGACCGGGAAGAGCGCCTCGATGATCCAGGGCGTCGACTTCCACTGGTTCCCGCTGGACAACCCGGGCATCGTCTCGATCCCGGTCGCCTTCTTCCTCGGCTGGCTCGGCACCGTGCTGTCCAAGGAGCACAACCAGAAGAAGTACGCCGAGATGGAGGTCCGCTCGCTCACCGGGGCGGGTGCCGAAAAGGCCGTCCGGCACTGAGTGCCTCTTCACGCGCGCGCAACGGGACGGGATGCGAGGATGGGAGGGTGGTGAGCCCTGCTGACATCCCGACCGTCGCCGTCCGTGACCTGCCGAAGGACGGTGTCGCGCTGCTCGACGTCCGCGAGGACGACGAGTGGGCCGCCGGGCACGCCCCGGGTGCCAAGCACATCCCGATGGGTGAGCTGCCCGCGCGCGTCGCCGAACTCGACGACCTGCCCGACGACCAGCCGGTCTACGTGATCTGCCGCAGCGGCGGCCGGTCCGCGCGCGCCGCCGCGTGGCTCAACGCGAGCGGCTGGGACGCGGTGAACGTCGCCGGCGGGATGGGTTCCTGGAAGCAGGAGGGACGCCCGATGGTCGGCGATCATCCCGGCGTCGAACCCGAAGTGCTGTAACCGTGCAGCCAGGCCACTACCCGCCGAGAGCGCCACTCCCGCCGGTGCGTCCCGCGCCGATGCGGCAGCCGGTGCGTCATCGCGTCCGCTGGGTCGCTTCGCCGCCGCCCGGCGCGTTGCCGCAGCGTCGCAAACCCGTGGCCGAGCGCTACTCCGGTCCGCCGTCCTATCCGGTTCCGCCGCGATGGGGCTTCCCGAACCTGGTCTGGCGACGACCGACCGCGGTCCCCGGGACGGCCTCCGGCGAGGTCACCGCGGGGGAACGGCTGCGGGTGATCACGCGCAGCCTCCTGCCGGTGCTGTGGACCTTCGCCGCCCTCGCCGTCGTCGCCGCGGCCGCCGAAATCTGGCGCTACGTCCTGCTCGTTCAGAGCCGCAACTCCGCGCTGTCGACGTCCGTCGTCTCGGTGTCCGACAGCTTCGTGATCACCGCGGGCCTGCTCACGACGATCCTTTCGCTGCTGCCGTCGGGGCTCACCGTGTGGTGGCTGCTCGTGGCCAGGCACGCCGCCGCGGACGCGTGCGGCGAGGTGCCGCCGAGGCGGCAGTGGCACGTGCTGGCGTTCGTGCTGGTGCCCGTGGTGAACCTGATCATGGTGCTGCCGATCGTCGCCGAACTCGAACACGCCGTCCTGCGCCGGACACCGGACACCCGGCCGAAGCCGTCGCGGCTCGTGCTGATCTGGTGGGGCGTCTGGGCGCTCAACTGGGTGCTGCTCGGGCTCGTCATCGTCTGGCGGTTCCGTGACGGAGTCCAGGCGCTGGCCGACGGGGTCGTCCTGGTCGCGCTGACCGATCTGGCCGCGGCCGGGCTCGCGGTGGTGACGGCGCTGCTCGTGAAGCGCATGTCCGGCCTGCTCGCGCCTGTGGCGGAGAAGCGCCTTCGGCTGCTTCGCGTGCTGAAGGTGGACGGGGCGCCGGATCCGGACCGGCGGGAGCGCCCGGCCTCCTCAGTGCGCTGACGCAACTTTCCCACTGAACGTTTGAATGCGGATCTCCGCACTCCGCTGGGAGCGGATCGGTCTGTGAACATAAAGTCATGATCAGCGAGCAGCAAGGGTGTGACCTGCCCGCCAGCGAGACCGGCCGGGCGACGTCTGCTGCACGGCGCTCTTCATCCGAAGTGAAAACAGGGATCACGGGGCAGGGAATCCGCAGGCCTGAGCCGGTGGCGGACGAGATGCCGAAGCCGTTTTCGCTGCCGCCTTTCTTGGGAATGTTCGATCTTCCCGCTGACGCGTCCAGGTCCGTGAAGGCCTCCTTGAGGGACCCAGAGTCCCTCAAGGAGGCCTTCACGGACCTGCGGAAAGAGAGCAAGGGACCTTTGCTGCCGCCCGGGCCGCCGGGGTGAGCCAGGTCACCGTTGACCTCCAGTTCACTGGAGGTTCCAGACTGGTGATCATGAGCGACGACGGCGTCACCTTCATCAATGTCTTCGAGATCCCCGCGGACCACGTGGACGAGTTCGTCGAGACGTGGCGAGAGCGCGCGAAGCTGATGCGGGACGCACCCGGTTTCCGTGACGCCAAGCTTCATCGGGCGCTGCTGCCGGATTCGCGCTTCCAGCTCGTCAACGTCACGCACTACGACAGCAAGGAAGCCTGGGAGGCGGCCGGGAAGAACCAGGTGTTCCAGGCGTCGACCGAACGCGCCGCGGAGGTCGCGACGCCCAACGCCGCGCTCTACGAAGTGGTCGTCGAGTACCCCTAAGCCGTGGTGACCCGGAGCGAGCGCAGCCCCCGGATCACGAATTCGGGCCGCCGCTCCGGGGTCTCGGCGAGTTGCAGTCCCGGCAGCTTCGAGGCGAGGGAGCTCAGCGCGGCCGCGATCTCCACGCGCGCGAGCGGGGCGCCGACGCAGTAGTGGATGCCCATGCCGAAGCCGAGGTGCGCGTTCGGGGTGCGGCCGATGTCGAGGGTGTCGGGCCGGTCGAAGACCTTCGGGTCCCGCGCGGCGGCGCCGAGGAGCGCGCCGATCTTCTCCCCCTCCGCCACCTGGAACCCGGCGATCTCGACGTCCGCGGTCGCCGTCCGCTCGAAGAGCTGGAGCGGCGCGTCGAAGCGGATCAGCTCCTCGACGCACGGATCCAGCAGGTCCGGGGAGGCCACCAGCCGCTCCCACTGGTCGTGGTGGGTCAGCAGCGCGTTGACGCCGTTCCCGATGACGTTCACCGTCGCCTCGTGCCCGGCCATCAGGAGCAGGACGGCGGTCGCGACCAGTTCGTCCTCGGTGAGCTCACTGCGTAGGAGATCGCTGACGATGTCGTCGCCGGGGGAGTCCGCGCGCTGCTTCGCGACGTCACGCAGGTACTCGACGAACTCCGCGGCCGCGGCTTCGGCGGCGTCGCGCTTCTCCTCGGCGAGCCCGTATTCGTACATCTTCACGATGTGGTTCGAAAGGGTGACCATGCGCGGGCCGTCCTCGACCGGGACGCCCAGGAGTTCGGCGATGACCGCGACCGGCAGCGGCTGCGCGAGATGCGTCAGCAGGTCGGCCGAGCCGGTTTCGGCGATCTCGGCGGCGAGCGCGTCGACCATGCCGTCGGCGAGTTCGGCGACCATCGGCCGCAGCCGCTGGACGTGCCCGCGCCCGAACGCGCCCGCGATCACCCGCCGCAGCCGCGTGTGGGCCGGCGGCTCGTTCTCCAGCAGCGAGTTGCGGTGCAGCAGGTTGAACGACGCGAACCGCTCCACCGGCAGCGCGTCCTGCCAGATCCGGCCGAGCCCGCGATGCCGCAGGACGGCGGCCGACGCCGCGTGCGACACCGCCACGGCGATGCCGAGGCCGTCGTGCCGGTGGACTTCGCCGCGCTCACGGAGGTCGGCGAAATACGGGTACGGATTCGCGAGGAAGGCCGGGTCGGCGAGGTCGAACACGTGCCGACTGTAACCCGCGCCGGGGTGGCCGCCCCGGCGCGGCGGGAGCTACAGATGCAGCCAAAGCCCCAGGTGCAGGTGCAGGCCGTGGTGGTGATGCCCGTGGTGATGGCCGCCGCACAGCAGCAGGCAATGCCGGGCCTGGTCCGTTCTGCCGGGTTCCGGCGCGGCCGAAGCCGTGCCTGCCGCGGGCCCGGCCAGCAGCAGTCCGAGTGCCACGGGAACCGCGGCCAAGGCGGCCCGGTGCTTCGAGGTGCTCATCTGTGATCCCTTCTCCGCACTGCGGCGCCGGGATGGCGCCGTGATCGAGTATTCGGTGCGGTACGGGGGAAACGGCAGGCTGATCACCCGCGGTTCGATCGTCCGGATGATGACAACCGTTTTCAGTCTGGTTTCCGTGGTACCCGGATGGCCGCTGAAACCCGCCGATCCGGTCGATCCGGTGGCCTGCCGGGTGCGGTCCGCGCTGCCATCGTCACCAACCCCGGGGGCCTTACGAGACGCGTGCCATCCCGCGATAGCGTTCCGAACCGAGCTTTGAGGAGGCTGACGTGGGCAAGAGTTCGCGCAAGAAGGGTCCCAAGACGACCTCGGATCGCAAGCCGAAGGTGCGCGACGTCTTCGTCGGCCAGCCCTTCGAGGGGCTCGCGGCGGAGACCGAGCTGATCGCGCTGCGCGAGTTCGTCCCGTCGGCGACGGCGGCGCTCACGCTGGGTTCCGGCGAGAAGGTCACCCTCGGCACGGTGCTGCCGATGGCGGCGGCCGCGTTCGTCCGGTCGGACGGCGAGCGCTACGTCGGGATGCAGGTGCAGACCCGCTCCTCGGACATCAGCCGCGACCTCGGCCGCGCGCTCCAGTGGGTGCTGGACGCCAAGGAGGGTGACGTGCTGTCCGTGCCGGACACCACGACGCCGCCCACCGCCGACGAGAAGGCCCGTCTCCAGGACCTGCTCGACGTGAACGCCGAACTCGACGTCACGCTCTACAACGACTTCGCCTGGTGGCTCCCCGAAGACGCCGACGCGAGCGGAGACGTCGCGCTGTCGCTCGAGCGCGCGAACGCGGCGATCATGCCGACCGAACGCCTCGGCGCGGGCGCGTACTGGGTGCTCGCCGGCGAGAAGGCGCACCTGCGCTGGGTCCGCCCGGAACCGGAGAACCTGCTGCTGCAAGCGCTTGCGCGGCTGTCCGCGGCCGGTGAGCTCGGCCTCGGCGAGGGCTCCCGTTACGCCGGGTCGTTCCGCGCGCACGGGCTGCTCGTCCCGGTGTGGGATCTCGACCCCGAGGCCCACGCCCGCGAGTGGGCCGACGCGAAGGACCAGCTCGGCGTCCGGCTCGAAGCCGCGCTGAAGTCCCTCGACACCGAGCCGCTCAACGCCGCCGAGCGGCGCTCGCGCGACGGCCTGATCGGCCGCCAGCTCACCATCCGCTGAGTCCTCGTGAAGGCCCCCTTCCCTCGGCTCAGCCCAGGGAAGGGGGCCTTCACGCGACAATGGCCGAGTGATCCTCCATATCTGCCCCGAGGCCGACTGGGCCGCCGTGCCCGAAGGCGGCGTCTACACCGCCGAGTCGCTCGCCTCCGACGGCTTCATCCACTGCTCGGACCCGGGAACGGCGCATATCCCGGCCAACGCCGTGTTCCCCGGCCGCACCGATCTCGTGCTGCTGGAAATCGACCCGGCGCTCGTCGGCGCGCCCGTCGTCTGGGAGGACGGCGACCCGCCGCATCCGGCCGGTATCCAGTTCCCCCACGTGTACGGGCCGATACCGCGTAACGCCGTGGTGGCCGTCCACGAATTCCCTGTTCAGGGGGACGGTACGTTCAGAATTCCCGGCTCCGTGTCGAGGCGCTGAGCGGGCGCCCCTCGAACTGGTTCGCGGCAAGAGACAACCTGTGGGGGCCGTCATGCGTTTCGGGAGAGGTGAGCCAGGCGAACCTGGCCGGGTGACCCCGGAAGGAGGCGATACGGTGACCGCTGCCGCGACGGTCATACCGGCGACGGACGTCTGGGGGGCCGGCGAGAGCCGGAGGAGTGACGTGCCGGGTGAACTCATCGACTTCGGCGACTTCGTGAGGACCAGCCTCCCGGGTCTGCTGAGGTACGGCCACGCCCTCACCGGGAACCCGCACGACGCCGCCGACCTGGTCCAGACCGTGCTGGAGAAGATCGGTTCCCGCTGGTCGTACGTCCAGCACAAGACCGGTGATCCGATGGCCTACATCCGCCGTTCGATGGCCAACGCGCATATCAGCCGCTGGCGCCGGACCAAACGCGAGAGCCTGGTCGCCGATCTGCCGGACGCCCAGCCGTACAGTCCGGCCGACCCGTTCGAGCACGAGCCGCTGTGGCAGGCGTTACGAGCGCTGCCGCCGCGGCAACGCGCGGTGATGGTCCTGCGTTACTACGAAGGCCTGTCCGAAGCCGAGATCGCGGATTCGCTCGGGATCAGCCAGGGCACCGTCAAAAGCCAGGCGAGCAAGGCGATCGCGTCGTTGCGTACGAAGCTCGCCCTGATCGAGCCCAAGGACGAAGGGAGGGAAGCGGGATGAACATGTCCGACGAGGACGTGCAGCGGAAGTTGCGTGACCTGTTCTCTGATGAGCGGTTGAGCGTGGGATCCACGCTGAATCCCGAGACGATCGTCGCGGGCGCCCGCCGTCGCCGTCGCCGCCGCCAGCTGATGCAGACGACGAGCGGGATGGCCGCCGCGGTGGTGCTGCTGGCCGGTGGCGTCACGATTTTCACGATCCACGACAAGGACAACGGCGCGGCCTTTCCCGGAGGCGACCAGCTCACCATGGGGGCGGCTTCGTCGAGCCTCGCGCAGCCTGGGCCCGGGACATCCGCTCCGCCGGTTTCCGCTCCGGTGGCGTCGCCGAATCCGACGTCCGCGCCTCCGCCGTCGACGGCCCCCGACGGGCCGGTCGAACCGCCGAAGAGCACCGCCGCCGCGAACTCGTCGACACCGCGCAAGGTGACCACCGGCGCGCTGCTGACCCCGGCCGGTTTCGGCAAGCTCCGGCTCGGGATGAGCGAGGAGGAGGCGGAAGCCGCCGCCGGTCCGCTGCGCGCGAAGGATTGGCGGCAATCCTGCGTCTACGGCTACGTGGAGGGAGCCGCCGTTCCGGGGCCGACTTCGGTGTCGCTGACCGAGGCCGACGGGATCACCGTCATCAACCCCTCCGGTGCGGTGCACACCCCGGAGGGAATCGGGGTCGGCTCGACCGAGGCGGACATTCTCGCCGCGTACCCCGGCGGGACCAAGGACGGCAGCGCCTACTTCGCCCCGGTCAACGACGTGAGCGCGTACCGGATCGCGCTGGCGAACGACGGTTCGGTCCTCGGCATCCTGCTGACCCGGATCGAGCAGAGCTGTCAGTTCAGCTGACGGGACGAAGAAAACCCGGGCTTCTCCAAGGGGGAGAGCCCGGGTTTTCCCGTGGTGGGAGCGTTGGTCAGGGCGTCAGAGCGCGCCGCCGGCGACCGGGGGCATCCCCGAGTCGGCGCCGCCGTCCCCGACGGATTCGCGGTGCAGGTGGTTCTCCACCTCGAACAGGTTGCCGTTCGCGCGCTTGACGATGTTGAGCAGCGTGGACATCTGGGAGATCTCCTCGACCTGCTCCTTGAGGAACCACTGCGTGAACTGCTCGCCGATGTAGTCCTCTTCGGCGCGGGCGGCCTTGGCCAGCTGCTGGATGTCGGTCGCGACGTCCTTCTCCTGCTGCAGCGCGAGCTCGATCAGCTCGGTGACGTCGGAGAAGTCGTTGCGCACGTCGCCGGTGCCGGGGATCTCCACGTGGTGGTCGGTGTCCAGCATGTACTGGACGAGCGCCATCGCGTGGTTCCGCTCTTCGACGGACTGCTTGTAGAAATGCTTCGCGAGCTGCGGCAGGTCCTCGGCGTCGAACCAGACCGCCAGCGCGATGTACTGCTGGGAGGCGTTGAACTCGTTGTGGATCTGCGCCTGCAGCAGTTCGTAGAACTTCGAGCGCGGTTGCTTCTTGAGGAGGGCCATGTGTTCGACGATACGTCATGTCCTTATTCGATTTCCACTTTTCTCTGGTGATGTACCCCCTATTAGGTTAGTATTCCCAATAATAGGTTCCCCTCAATTAAGTAAGCCTTCCCTAATCAATCGAAATCGATTAGGGAAGGCTTACTTGATTTCCGGGTCAGATGCTTTCGCGCCGGATGGGGCACGACATGCAGCGCGGCCCGCCGCGGCCGGAGCCCAGCTCGGAGCCGGTGATGGCCAGTACTTCGATACCGGCTTCGGCCAAGCGCGCGTTGGTTTCCACATTTCGTTCGTACCCGACGACGACGCCGGGCGCGAGGGCGAGGGTGTTGTTCCCGTCGTCCCATTGCTCCCGTTCCGCGGTGACCGGATCGAGCCCGGTGTCGATGACGCGGAGCCGGTCGATTCCCATTGCCTCGGCGGCCGCGGCGAGGAATGGGGCCGGGCCTTCCACCTTCACGGAACCGTCGTCGGTCGGCCGCATCGTGAACGCGGTCAGTGAATCGCGGGAAAGCGGATACATGACGACGGCATCGGCGTCGACCATCGTGCAGACGGTGTCCAGATGCATGGTCGCGCGGGTCTGCTCGATGGGGACGGCGAGCACGGTGTGCGCGATCCCGTCGGCGAAGACCGAGCGCGCCAGCGACTCCGCGCCCGCCGCGGTCGTCCGCTCGCCGACGCCGATGGCCAGGACACCCGGCGAGAGCAGCATGACGTCGCCGCCCTCGATCGGCGCCGAATGCGCGCCGTACGCGCGGGACGCGTGGCGGAACCACGGGTGGTAGGCGTAGATGAGGTCCAGCACCGCGGTCTCGCGGACCCGGGCGGGCATGGTCAGCGAGGAGACCGCGACCCGGTCGCCGATCCACGCCGACGAGTCACGGGTGAACAGCAGGTTCGGCAGCGGATCGACGGCGAAGTCGTTCGGGTGGTTCATCAGCCGGACCAGCGAGGCGCCCTCGGCGGCGGGCAGTTCCTCGAAGGTCATACCCGCCATCAGGACCTCGGCCAGCGTCGCCGGGGCGACGCTCGACAGGTGGGAGCGGAGCGAATCGGCAAGGTCGGGACCGAGGCGCCGCTCGTCGACCGCCGCGTGCACCCCGGCCGCGTGGGCGCGGGTGTCGGCGAGCGCCGTGCGCAGCGCGTCGGCCAGCAGCAGCACCTCGACACCTCGGCCGCGCAGCACCTCGGCGAACGCGTCGTGCTCCTCCTGCGCGCGGTCCACCCAGGGGATGGAATCGAAGAGGAGCTGGTCGTTGTTGCGAGGCGTGAGCCTTTTGAGCTCGTTGCCGGGCCTGTGCAGCAGCACCGCACGCAGGGGGCCGACTTCGCTGTCAACTCGGGGTGGAGTCGTCTCGTCAATCACTGGTTCACCCTAGCTAGGGCAACCAGGAAACTCGCCCTTTGAGCAGCGCGTATCCGACGAAGGAAACGAAATCCAGCGCGGTGTGCGCGGCGATCAGCGGCCACAGCCGGTTCGTCTTCTGCCACAACCTGCCGAACACCAGGCCCATCACGACATTGCCGACGAAACCGCCGAAACCCTGATACAGGTGATACGACCCGCGAAGCACCGAAGACGCGACCAGCGAGGTGTTCTCACGCCAGCCGAGCTGCCGCAGCCGGGTCAGCAGGTACGCGACGACGAGCACTTCTTCGGCGAACGCGTTCCCGAAGGCCGACAACGTCAGCGTGATCGGGCGCCACCACGTCTCGCCCAAAGTGGACGGTTGCACCGACAGGCTGAACCCGAGGCCGTAGGACAGGAAGTACAGGCCCAGCCCTGGAATCCCGATCACCGCGGCGAGCAGCAGCCCGTGGACGACGTCGCGGCCCGGGCGCTGTTTGTCGAGGCCGATCTCCGCGAGTTTCATCCCGCCGCGCCACAACAGGTACAGCCCGAGCGCGCCCCAGCCGACCAGCTGACCGGCGCTCAGGAGCTGCTTGAGCAGGTCGACCAGGCTCAGCGTCGCCTGGGGAACGTTCAGCTGGGCCTGTTGCTGCGCCAGCGGCACCGGCTGCAGCAGCGAGTCCACAAGGGACAGCAGACTGCGCAGCCCGGACAGGCCGAGGGTGATGCCGAAGACGACGACCAGTTCGATGACGATCGCGCGGCGGCGCGCCGGATCTTCCACGAATTCCGGCAGCGCCGGGCGTTCGGGACGCAGCCAGCTCATCGGCCGCACGTTACCTTGTGGCTTTCCGGGTGGCTGAAGGACGCTTTCACCTCATGTCACGCGGTGAAGGGAGCTTTCCCCACGTCGCATGCGGGCATGGTTCCCTTCGGCCCTGCGCGGGTGATCGTCGGCGGGTTACCGTCGAGTCATGCCAAGGAGCATCGCGACCAACGAATCCGTCGACCGTGCCGCGCTCGTCGACTTCCTGTCCACTCGTCACCGCGCCATCCTCATGACCACCAAGGCCGACGGCGGCCCCCAGCTTTCCCCGGTGACCTGCGGTGTCGACGCCGAAGGCAGGCTGGTCATCTCCACGTATCCGAAGCGCGCGAAGGTCGTCAACATCCGGCGCGAGCCGAAGGTGTCCGCCTGCGTCCTCTCCGACGAGTGGAACGACCGGTGGGTCCAGCTGAACGGCACCGCCGAGGTGCTCGACCTGCCCGACTCGGTCGAGCCGCTCGTCGACTACTTCCGCGCGATCTCCGGCGAGCACCCCGACTGGGACGAGTACCGCGAAGCGATGGTCAAGCAGGGCAAGAGCATCATCCGCGTCACCATCGAGTCGTGGGGGCCGATCGCCAAGGGCGGGTTCCCGGCGGAACTCGCCTAACCCTGCGGAAAGTACGGGCAGCCGACGAGGCGGCGGATCTCGCCGCTCAGCTGCTGCGGCCCTTCGACCGGACGCGAGAACGCGAGCCGGACGTCGTGGTCGCCGGAGTCGGCCTCGACCCGCAGCCGCAGCCCGTAGCGGTCCAGCCCGAGCGGCCGGATCCACCCGCCGCGCAGTTCGGCGGGCACGTGTTTGGCGAGCTGCTGGACGACGTCGGCGTGGTCGGTCTCCAGATGCCGCAGCCAGTCGGCCTCGTAGTCGTGGAACGGATCCGGCGGCGCGGCGCTGAACATGTGCGGCCGGAGCGAATGCGTGCCCTCGGCGTCGGCGAGGACCAGTGACGCCGGGGTCAGCCGCAGCAGCGTCAGGCCGTGCCCGACGTCCAGGAGCCGCTCGTCCGGCCGGGTCTCGGCGATGGAGACCGCGCGGGCCCGCGCCGAAACCTCGGAGAGCGGGCGGAGCCAGCCCGTGATCCACAGCAGCCCGCGGATGGGTTCCCGCAGGTCGACCGGTGCCTGATCGGTCAGTTCGACCATCACCGCGAGCTCGCCGCGTTGGGCCTCGTGCGCGCGTTTCACCAGGTGGTGCTCGTCCGGCAGCAGGATGCTGACGCTGCCGCTCGTGTGCACGTGGTGCAGCTCCGGGATGACACGGCCGCACTGTCCTGGCTGGTCACGCTGCTCCGCGGTCGGCATCAGCGTCGCCGGCCCGTTGCGGGTGGCGATCGTCTTCGCGCGTTCGGCGGGGTTCGGCGCCGGCGGGCGGCGGATGGACGTCGGTGTGGTCACGGCTCACCTCCTAGTTAGGTGAGCCTAACCTGATCTGGCCACCGAGGGGAAGTAGCCTGGATCACGTCTCACCACCTGCCGATAGGTTGACCAGGTGGAAGCCCACAGAATCCGGGTGCTCGAACCACCCGAAGGGATTCCGGCGACGAACATGCCGGTCCTGGTGCCCCTTCTCGATCGCAACACCGCGACCACCGGGACGATGACCATCGCGACCGGACTGCTCGTGGTGCTGGGCGCCGTGCTCGCGATCTCCGGCGGGCACGGGATCGCCGTGCCCACGGCCCTCCTCGTCTTCATGACACCGTCTTCGCTCTACTTGGGCTACTCCGCCCTTGCCGGATCCTCGCCGATGCGCAAACTCACCCACAAGCCGTTCCGCCTGGTGAGCGGGCTGGACGGCGCCCTCGTCGCCGGTTCGCGGGTGAGCGTTCCCCTGGACGGGCGGTGGCTCGTCGTGCGGTTCCCCGTCCCGCTCCGGACGCAACTCGCGGCGCAACGGCGGCTCTGGGTGCTCGGGCGGTTCGTCGTGCTGCCCGGTGTCGTCGTCCCGCGTCGTGGCGCGTTCCGCGACAAGCCGGTGAAGGGCTCGGTTCCTTTCGCCGCGGAGCCGGCGTCGCCGGGCCGGATTCTCGCGGCGCAGCGGCGGCTGCTTTCGGCGTACTACTTCGTCAGTGTCGTGATGCTGCTCGTCATGAGCGCGTTCGGCTTCTGGGCGACGGCGGACCATCCGCGACGGGACGGCGTCGTGGTGAAGGGTGCTTGGTTCTTCGGCTACGGCTGTGCGGTGGGCGCCCTCGGGCTCGCCATCGCCGCCGTGGTGTTGCTCAGGAAGCTGCCCGAGCCGCGGTGGACCGAACTCGCCGTCGTGTCCGGCCCGGCGTCGGTCAACTTCTTCGGCATGGTCACCGTGAAAGGCCGGACGGTCCTGCCCGACGGCCGCGAGGTCACCGTCCAGGCGGGCGGCTCGGATCCGTCGCTGGCCGCGAACATCGCCGCGACCGGGCGGCTGTGGGTGCTCGGCGTGCCGGCGGCTGGGAAGGCGGCGAAGGCGGGCGTGCCCGGCCACGCGGTTTTCGGTCCGGTCAGATTCGGCCGGTGACGGTCAGCCGAGCGAGCGCCGCGTCGCCTCCTCGGTCTCCACGACACCTCGCCGGATCCCTTCCAGTTGCTCGCTCAGCTCGCCGATGGTCGTCGTGTCGAGCAGCGAATCCCCGGTGGCGGCCGACAGTTCGGCCGCCCTGGCGACCAGGCCGTCGAGTCCGAGCGCGCCGGATCGCAGCTGTGCCAGCAGTTTCCGCTGCGCGCTCGACAGCCGCGCGTGCACGTCCTCCTGTGCTTGCACGGCTTCGAGCGACTGGGTCAGGTCGCCGCGGATGTCGTCGTCGGCGGTCTTCAAGTCCTTCCGCAGCCGGGCTTTTTCAGCCGACACCGCGCCGAGATCGACGCGCGCCAAGGCTTTTCCGGTGGCGGACGTGCGGGCCGCCAAACGCCGCAGGGTGTCGACGGTTTCCCGCACCACCGGTTCCATGTCGGCCACCCGGTCGGCGAGCGGTCCGGTGTCGAGCGAAGCGGAAATCGACCCGAACCCGTCGGCCGCGGCTTCCGCGCGCCGCAGCCAATCCGCCTCCGGGGAACCAGGCTCGACGCCGGGGAGCGGCCGTTCTTCGGGCTCTGGCAACGGTTTCGGCCGCGTGGCCGCGGCGACTCCGGCGCGGGCGGCCAGCACGGTCACGCCGACGCCGAGCGCGGCGAGCACCGGCAGTTGCACGGCCCAGGCCGCACCCGCCGATGTCGCCGCGAGGAGCAGTCCCCACGGTTCGGCTAGTTCACGGACGAAACGCATGACCGAGGATCTCAGAAATTCGAGATCACGGCGGTGAAGACCTGGTCGATCGAGTCCGGTTTGGACGAGTCGTATCCGACCCCCTGGGTGGTTTCGGCGATCTCCTTGAGCACGTCCAAATCGGCGTCGGAGCCGTACGCGATGGTGAACAGCCGCACCGCTTCGCCGCCGCCCTCGGCCCGCAGCCGTCCGACGAGGTTCGGCAGATCGATGCCGCCGGGATCCTCGTTCCGGCCGTCGGTGAGCACGACGACCGCGTTGATCGCGTCCGGATCCAGCCGCTGCTTCATGAACTCGTACGCGGCGAGCGACGAGTCGTAGAGCCCCGTCCCGTTCTGCGGGGTCAGCCCGTTCAGCCGCGACGCCAGCTCCCGCCTGCCCGGTTCACCGCCGATCGGCGACACCGGCCGCAGCTCCACGAAGTCCTTGTCGCCGTCCAGTTTCGTCGAGAACATCCACAGCCCGACCTTGTCCGCGTCGCTGAACTGCGGCAACGACGCCACGGCCGCCTGTTTCGCGAGATCCATCTTGTTCTTCCCGGTGCCGTCGACGCCGTCGCCCATCGACCCGGAGACGTCGACGACCAGCAGCACGTTCGCCTTCTTCCGCAGGTCCTTCCACGACTTCAGCACCTCGGTCAGCACCGGCGGGCTCGGCGGGCGGATGAGGTTGAGCTTCGAATCCGGCTCGGCGCCGTTCTCCTTCGTGGTCTGCGAGCCGGGTTTGCCGTCGAACGTGCGGAAGCCGATGTCGCTGAACTTCTGCTGCGCCTCGGCGCCGCGCAGATGCGCGAGGAAGTCCGCGGCGACCTGCTTGTGGAGGTCGTCGGCCCAGTTCAGCACGGTGAACGGGTGATCGGAATTGAGCGTGCCGTCGCTCGGGTAGATCCCCACGAGCGGCACCTTCGGCGGCGCGTGCTGCCCGCGTTTCGCCGGATCGTTGGTGGGATTGCCCTGGTTGTAGCCGACGAGCGAGTTCTCCTCGACCGTGACCGCCGAGATATACGACATCGCGGCGCCGCGGTCGTCGGCCTTCTGCAAGTTCGTCAGGAACGTCAGCGTGTTGTCGCCGTAGTGGACGATGGCCTGCTCGACGTTCTGCACGAACGTCCGCGCCTCCGGCTTCGCGAGCGCGTTCGCGGTGAGATCCGAAGACGTGCCCGTCGCCGCGTAGTAGGCGCCGATGGTGGCGTTGAGGCCGGAGGTCGAGATGTTCGGATTCGTCTTGCCCAGCCGGAACTTCCCCCACTCCGGGTGGCCGTACTTCGCCCAGCCCTGCGGATCCGTGGCCAACGCGGCGAGATCCTTCCAGCCGATGCCCTTGCCGGGCCAGCCGAGCGCCTCGGCCATCGGTTTCGGCATCGCGACGACCAGCGGCGCGTTCGCGACCGATTCCGGGCCGCCCTCGGGCACCAGCGCGGGGTGGTCGGAGCCGGTGAGGTTCTGGCGCAACAGGTTCACCCAGCCGGACGCGGCGGGCGTCCAGACGTCCGGGCGCGGGCCGTCCACCGCCTCGTTCCAGCCGCGGGCCAGCGCCTGCATCGCGGTACCGGACGACTTCGACTGCACGAGCACGTCGACGCAACGTCCGGCCACCGTGCGGCCGCTGTAGCCCTTGGCGATCTCCGCGACCACGCCGGCCTTCTCCGGCGACGACGACACCTGAAGCTTGACGGCGTCACCGGTGGTGCACTTCGCCTCCACGGCCTCTTCGCCGGAGTCGCTCGTGATCGCGCGCAAACCGATGATCAACCCGATCGCGACCACCGCCGCGGCCGCGAATGCCAGGACCTTGCGGCCGCCGCGGGACTGCCCTGGATTCACGACCATGGAGAACCTCCCGGTGAGAAACACCGATTATCCGGAGGTTTCGCCTTGCCAGGCTTGGCGTTGCCGAACCGTTGCGGCCGTGGCGGTACTTATCCCGCCACGGCCGCGAGGGGTCGTTACGCGCCGGGGCCGCGCCCGGACCAGGTCCACGCGTAGCCGGGGTCCTCCGACGCGTCGGCCGCCTCGCCGAGGTCCAGCGGCGCGAAGGTGTCCACCATGACCGCGGTCTCGTCGAAGAACTGCGCCCCGATCGACGCCTCCGCCGCCCCGGGCTGCGGCCCGTGCGTGAAGCCGGACGGGTGCAGCGAAAGCGAGCCGACCTCGATGCCGGAGCCCTTGCGCGCCTCGTAGTTCCCGCGGACGTAGAACATGAGCTCGTCCGAGTCGACGTTCGCGTGGTTGTACGGCACCGGGATCGACTCGGGGTGGTAGTCGACCTTGCGCGGGCAGAACGAGCAGACCACGAAGTTCGGGCCCTCGAACGTCTGGTGCACGGGCGGCGGCTGGTGCACGCGGCCGGTGATCGGCTCGAAGTCGTCGATGTTGAACGCCCACGGGTACAGGCAGCCGTCCCAGCCGACGACGTCGAACGGGTGGGTCGCGTAGGTGTAGCGCGTCAGCCCGGCGCGGTGCCGCACGAGGACCTCGACGTCGGTGCCGTCGACGACCAGCGGCTCGGACGGGCCACGGATGTCGCGTTCGCAGTACGGCGAGTGCTCCAGGAACTGGCCCTTCGCCGACAGGTACCGCTTCGGCGGGCCGATGTGGCCGCGCGCCTCGATGGTCAGCAGCTTGACCCCGTCTTCGTCGTGCGGGAGCACCCGGTAGGTGCACGACGTCGGGATGACGAGGTAGTCGCCGTCGCCGACCTCCAGCGAGCCGTAGATCGTCTCGACGGTCGCGCCGCCGCCCTGGACGTAGAACAACTCGTCGCCCGCGGCGTTGCGGTACAGCGGCGACGGCTTGGTCGCGTGGACGAAGCCGATGGTGACGTCGGCGTTGCCGAACAGCCGCCGCCGGTCGGTGACCGCGTCGGCGTCGCCGAACTTGAGGTCCTGGGTCTTGAAGGCGCGGGGCTTGAGCGGATGGTTCGGGGTGATGGGGCCACGCTCGTCCTCGATCGCGACGGCGTCGACGATCGCGGTGGGCAGCCCGCGGTGATACAGCAGCGCCGAGTCCGCCGAGAAGCCCTCGACACCCATCAGTTCCTCGGCGTACAGGCCCCCGTCGGGCTTGCGGAACGCCGTGTGGCGCTTGTGCGGGATCTCGCCTACCTGCCGGTAGTAAGGCATCGGAATCTCCCCGGAACGTGTCCGTTGTGCGAACGATTTTGTCCTGATGTCGTACGCTACTAGCGTGTCAGTCGTGTCAAGCGCTGTGGAACTCACGCCACCCGGCCCCCGAGGAATCCCTCCCCTGTTCGCGCGGCTCGTCGACGACTCGGCGTTGTTCCCGCCCGGCGAGGCGTCCATGCCCGAAGCGCTGCGAGCGCACTTCGCGTCGAGGGCCGGTGAGCACTCCGGCGTCCTCGGTGTGTTCCTGTGCCAGGCGTCGCGGCTGCCCGAGCTCATCACGGAACTCATCAAGATCAAACCCAAGGAACCGCTGCCGCTGTCGCTCATCATCGACACCGGCCTCGGCGGCGTCCCGAAGGCGATCTCGATCGTCGAATCGCGCAGCGAGATCCTCAGCCTGCGCATGGTGGAGATGCCGGCGCCGTCGGACGTCGACGAGGTCTGGCTGGAGCGGGTCTCCGAGTTCGTGCCCGAGGACGTCATCCGCGTGGTCGAGCCGCGGCGCGGCGTCGGCTGGCTGGACGGCGTGCGGAAGGTGATCGAGCACGGCAGCTGGCCGAAGATCCGCTGCGGCGGCAAAGCGGGCGAGAACTTCCCCAGCGTCGACGAGGTCGCCGACTTCCTCGCGGTGGTCAGCGGCTCGACCGGGGCGTCGTTCAAGGCGACGAACAGCCTGCACCGCGCCGTCCGGCACACCGAGGAGTCGAGCGGTTTCACCCACCACGGGTTCCTGAACCTGATCGTGGCGTCCGCGCGCTGCCTTTCGGGTGGCGACGTGCGTGCCGCCCTCGAAACGACCGACGGCGCCGCGCTGGCCGCCGAGGCCAAGGGGATGTCGGACGAGGCGGCGAAGGCCGTTCGCGGGCTGTTCGCCTCGTACGCGGCGGCCTCGTTCGACGAGCCGGTCGCCGACCTCGGGGAACTCGGGCTGCTGTGAATATCGCGCTGCCGCTATCGCGCTGCCAGGGCGCTCGTGACCATGGAAGGTCGCGTGTTCTTGGAGGGCGCCCTGTCATCGCGATAGCGGGGCCTTCGGCCGAAAGGCGCGACTTCAAGGGATCAAGGGACCTTTGGTCGCGTGGGGATCGGTCGCGTGGGGTTGGCGGGGTTGGTCTTGACTCGTGAAGGGTCGCTGACTCTCGACCGCGGGCTCGCGCTGCTCCAAGCGGTCGCGGACGCGGGTGGCGAGGCGGCGACGATCTCCGAGCTCGCCGTCGCCATCGGCGCGAGCCGGGCCGCCGTCTACCGGCTGCTCGTCCCGCTGTCCGAACGCGGCCTGGTGTGGCGCGACGGCAACAAGGTGCGGCTGGGTGTCGGCCTGCTCCGGCTCGCCGGGCAGGTCCTCCCGCAGCTGCGCGAGGCCGCGCGGCCGGTCCTGCGTGAGCTGGCGGAGAAGGTCGGCGCGACGGCGCACCTGTCGGTCGCGCAGGGGGACCAGGCGCAGGCCGTCGCGGTCGTCGAACCGTCCTGGACGAGCTTCCACGTCGCCTACCGCGTCGGTACCCGGCATCCGCTGTCCGCCGGCGCCGCGGGCAAGGCGATCACGCTGCGTCCCGGCGGCGGCGAGGGCTGGGTCACCTCGTCCGGTGAACTGGAGGCCGGCGCGTCGGGCGTCGCCGCGCCCGTGCGCGGGGTGCCGGGCTTGAAGGCCAGCGTGGGTGTCGTGTCCCTCGAGCCGCTGGACGCGTCCGTGGTGGGCCCGGCGGTCGTGGCGGCCGCCGTCCGGCTGGCCGAGGTGCTGAAGCAGCCCGAGTAGCGCTCCGTCTGTTGGTGAACCCGCGATCGAGTCGGCAGCGGGTTCACTCGTTCGCTGCTTTTGGCGATACATCTCAGCTCCGCCAACAGGCTCTCAGCGGTGGCTGAGCAGCGGGCGGACCATGGTCGCCAGCAGCGTGAGGTCGACCGCGAACAGCAGCCGCTCGAACAGGCCGAGCGTGACCTCCTGATGCGACGGGCCGGTCAGCATCGTCCAGACGAAGCCGCCGAGCACGATCACCACCGCGGCGAAGCTGGCCACCGACAGCCGCCGGATCGTCGTGCGGCGCGGCTCCCACGGGCAGCGCGCCCGGCCGGGGCGGGTCAGCACCCAGGCGGCGCCGGGAAGCGCGAGGAACGCCGCCAGCGCCGCGTAGTTGTGGATCTGCCCGGCCAGTGAGCGCGCCTGGCCCTCGGGGTCGACGGGGACGAGCGCGAGGACGAACAGCCCGGCACACCACACGCCGAGGAGGACGAGGACGGACTCATAGCCGCGGCGGTGCGCTTTCGCGATCCCGCCCAGCAGCGCGAGCGAGCCGAACCCCAGCGCCAGGCACATCGCGCCGAACAGCGGGGCCGCCGTCGAACCGGGCGAGAGGTAGCCGTAGACGTACTCGGACAGCGTCTGCCAGATCGGGCTGACCTGGCTGGACAGCCGCAGGTGCAGGTCGATCGAGATAGCGACCGCGACGGCCATGCCGAAGACCGCGAGCCTGCCGTGCACGGGGGAGACGGCACGGGCCGCGAGGATCTTGGGCGAGGTCACGAACGGTTTCTCCAGGCACGTCGGGGCGGGTGTTCACCTTTTCGTTCCCGAAAGGTTACCCGGCGAACCTGTGAAAACCCCGTGCGCCTCAGAACGCCAGCTGGGCCAGCGCGAACAGCGAGAACCCGGCGAAGACGAAGCCGGCCACGCGCTGGATGAGCTTGGGCCGAATCCGGCTGCGGACCTTCGCGCCGATGAAGACGGCGAGCCCGGCGACGGCGACAAGTGCGACGAAGGAGCCGAGCGCGACCGCGAACGGGTTGCCGAAACGGGCCGTGAGACTGGCCGTCGCGAGCTGGGAGGCGTCGCCCCATTCGGCGGCGAACAGCACACCGAACGAGGTCAGCGCGGAGCGGAAGAAGGTCGCGGGGCTCGGCCCGGAACGCGACGCGTCCTCGCCACCGTCCTTGCCGGGACTGAACCCTTCACGAAGGAGCATGAACGCGCCGATTCCGAACATCGCGGCGACGATCACGGCCACCAGTGTCTCCGGCAGCAAAGTGAGCACACTGCCGAAGGTGGCGGCGATCGCGGATTGCACGGCGAATGCGGCGGTGACTCCGGCGAATACCGGCCACGCGCGGAAACGGGTGGTGAGAACCAGGGTGGCGACCAGGGTCTTGTCCGGTAGCTCCACGGCCAGTACCAGGCCGAATGCGCTGATCAGCGCCAGCATCGAGCTCGACATGATGGTTCTTCACCCCTTTCACTGCAACGATAAAGGGGTGATTCAGAGAAAGGCAAGCTGATGGCTTTTCCGAATCGGACGGCATGTGCGGGCGAATTGTGATTCGCGCCGGGGCGGAATTGAGTTTTCGGTAAACCGAATTCTTTTTTCCGGCTCCGCTGGTAGCGTCCCGGAGCATGGACGAGAGAGCGCGGATCGAAGAGGTGTGCACGCGGTTGAAGGAGCACTATGTGTTCCCCGACGTCGCCGAGAAGCTGACGGTGTTCCTGCGGGCGAGGCTGAGTGACGGCGCGTACGCGGGGCTCGACGATCAGGCGTTCGCCGTCGCGGTCACCCAGGACCTGCAGTCGGTCAACGGGGACAAGCACCTGCGGCTACGGCATCACGTCGACCCGCTGCCCGACGTGGACGGGGAGTCGTTCGATCCCGAGCAGTTCCGGCGCGAGGCGGAACTGAACTGCCACGGCATCGCGTCGGCGCGGCGGCTGGCCGGGAACGTCGGCTACCTGGAGACGAAGCTCTTCTACGGGCCGGACATCGCCGGCGAGGCGCTGTCCGCGGCGATGACGCTGCTCGCGACCACCGACGCGCTGCTCATCGACGTCCGGGAGAACCGGGGCGGCGACCCGTCCACGGTCGCGCTGCTGATCAGCTACCTGGTCGGCGACGAGCCCGTCCACTTCAACAGCATCTATCTGCGCGACGGCGACGTGACCAACCAGTTCTGGACGTTGCCGTACGTACCGGGCCGCAAGTTCGGCGCGGACAAGCCGGTGTGGGTGCTGACCGGGCCGACGACGTTCTCCGGCGCCGAGGACCTGAGCTACTCGCTGCAGCAACTGGGGCGGGCGAAGACGGTCGGCGCGGTCACCGGCGGCGGGGCGAACCCACGCCGACAGTACAAAGTGGACACCCATTTGGATGTCACCGTCCCGGGTGGGCGGGCCGTGAACCCGGTCACGGGGACCAACTGGGAAGGCATCGGCGTCCAGCCCGACATCGCCGTCGACGTCGAGGCCGCTTTCGACACGGCGTACGCGTTGGCGCTGGCCCACGTGCTGACGCTGGGGGACACGGGCGTGCGGCGGCAGGTCGCCGACGAGGCGCGACTCACACTCGCCGCCCTCGGCTGACCTGGGCGCGGGACCTACGTCCCGGCGAGATCGGGACCACTTGAACTGGCGGGCTCAACGGGCGTTGAGCAGGCTTGAGGCGTGGAAGTTCTCGATCTCGCTCGATGGCAGTTCGGCATCACCACCGTCTATCACTTCCTGATGGTCCCGCTGACCATCGGGCTTTCCGTCCTGGTCGCCGGGATGCAGACGGCCTGGGTCCGCACGGGCGACCAGCGGTATCTGAAGATGACCAAGTTCTGGGGGAAACTCCTGCTGGTCAACTTCGCGATGGGCGTGGTCACCGGCATCGTGCAGGAGTTCCAGTTCGGGATGAACTGGAGCGCGTACTCGCGGTTCGTCGGGGACGTGTTCGGCGCGCCGCTGGCGATGGAGGGGCTCGTCGCGTTCTTCGTCGAGTCGACCTTCCTGGGGCTGTGGATCTTCGGCTGGGACAAACTGCCGAAGAAGGTCCACCTGGCGTGTGCGTGGGCGTACTCGCTGGCGACGGTGGCGTCCGCGTACTTCATCCTCGCGGCGAACTCGTGGATGCAGCATCCGGTCGGGGTCGAGTTCGTCGACGGGAAGCCGACGATGAACTCGATCTGGGCGGTGCTGACGAACAACACCGCGTTGGCCGCGATCCCGCACACGCTCGCGGGCGCCTTCTCGGTGGCGGCGGCGTTCCTGGTCGGTGTCGCCGGCTGGCAGCTGTGGCGCAAGCGTTCGGAGGACGACGAGCACCGCGCGGTGTGGCGTTCGTCGTTGCGTCTCGGCGGCTGGACCGGCGTGGTGGCGTTCGCGGTGCTGGCGATCACCGGCGACTTCCAAGGCAAGCTGATGTTCGAGCAGCAGCCGATGAAGATGGCGTCGGCGGAAGCGTTGTGCCACACGGAGAAACCGGCGAGCTTCTCGATCATCGCGATCGGCGACGTCCGCAACGCGAACTGCGAGGACGTCAAGACGTTCAACGTGCCCGCCCTGCTCTCGTTCTTGGCGCACAACGACTTCTCGACCGAGGTCAAGGGCGTGGAGAACCTGGTCACCGAATACCAGGCGAAGTACGGCACGAACTACCCGGACGACCCGCAGCTCGGTTCGCTCGCGGGCAAGCCGATCGACTACGTGCCCAACCTGCCGGTGACCTACTGGGGCTTCCGCGCGATGATCGGCTTCGGCGCGATCTCGGCCGGGATCGGGCTCCTCGCGCTGTGGCTGACCCGGCGTGGGCGGATCCCCGGGCAGCGGTGGTTCCCGTGGCTCGTGCTCGGTGGGATCGCGACGCCGTTCATCGGCAACAGCGCCGGCTGGATCTTCACCGAGATGGGCCGTCAGCCGTTCGTGGTGGTGCCGAACCCGACCGGTGTCGACGGGGTGTGGATGTTCACCGCGCAGGCGGTCTCGAAGTTGTCCACAGGCGAGGTCTGGACGTCGCTGATCGCCCTGACGACCGTCTACGCGGTGCTCGGCGTGGTCGAAGTCTTCCTGATGCGGAAGTACGTCCGCGGCGGCGTCGACGCCGTCATGCCACCCAAGAAACCGGCCTCGACCAGCGAGAACAGCGATTCGAAAGGCGGTGACGGCGATGACGACGCGCTGGCCTTCGCCTACTGATCGCCTCTTGACGTCACCTACCCAGCCCCCCGCCCTTCCCGGGGGACGGCCCCGCACCCAGCGTATCGGGGGTATCGCTCAGGCGGGTTACCCACAGCCGATCTGTGGACAACTTGAGCGGTTGTGGATAACTCAGGGCGACCGGGGCCGACGGGGTGGCCTCGACGGGTCGGGAAGCGTCGCGAAAGCCACTTTCGCGACGTCTGATGTCCCGAAAGTGGCTTTCGCGACATGCCGCTCGACGTCGGCCGGGGACGCGACCGGGCAAGCGACCGCGCAAGCGACCAGGCAGTGGGCTGAAGGGGCCCTTCGCCGCATCGCACGCACCGAAGGCTCCCTTCACCGCGTCGCATGCGGTGAAAGCGTCCTTCAGCCCAGGAAAGTGAGCACCCGATGACCCTCGAAACGATCTGGTTCTGCGTCATCGCCCTGTTCTGGCTCGGCTACCTCTTCCTCGAAGGCTTCGACTTCGGCGTCGGCATGCTCATGCCGGTCCTCGCGAAGGACAACACCGAGCGCCGCGTCATGGTCAACACGATCGGCCCGGTCTGGGACGGCAACGAGGTCTGGCTGATCGTCGCAGGCGGCGCGATGTTCGCCGCGTTCCCAGGCTGGTACGCGTCACTGTTCTCGGCCGCGTATCTCCCGCTCCTGGTGGTCCTGCTCGCCCTCATCGGCCGCGGCGTCGCGTTCGAATATCGCGGCAAAGTCGACTCCGACCGCTGGCGCCGCAACTGGGACCGGGTCATCGGCATCGGCTCGTGGGTCCCGCCGTTCGGCGTCGGGCTCCTCCTCGCGACCACCGTCCTCGGCCTCCCGCTCGACGCCGACGGCGACCGGGTCGGCGGCCCGTTCGCCGCCCTCAGCGTCGAAACGCTGCTCGGTGCGATCGCGGTCGTCGGGTTCTCGCTGGTCCACGGCGCCGCGTTCCTCGCGCTCAAGACCGAAGGCGACCTCCGCCATCGCGCGCGGAACCTGGCCACCCGCCTGCTCCCGGTCGCGCTGCTGCCGTTGCTCGCGTTCCTCGTCCTCGTGCAGTTGCGCTCGGGCGACCTGTGGACGCTGTTCCTCATCGGCGTCGCCGTCGTCGCGGCCGTCGTCGCGTGGTTCAGGATCCGCGCGGGCCGCGAAGGGCAGGCGTTCGCCGCGCTCGGCGGGGTCATCGCGGCTTCCGCCGTCGCGATCTTCGTCGCCCTGTACCCGAACGTCCTGCCGTCCACTGTGGACCCGGCGAACACGTTGACGATCGCGGGCGAGGCGTCGAGCCCGTACACCTTGACCGTGATGACCTGGGTCGCGCTGTTCGGCGCGCCCGCCGTCCTGATCTACCAGGGATGGACGTACTGGGTGTTCCGCAAGCGCATCGGCACCCGGCACATCCCACCGGTGCACGCACCATGACCGAACTTCCCGGCCGCGACACCCTTTCCGCCACGGAGTCCACAATGGACCCAGCGCGACCGGGGAAGGGTCCGCTCGGCGCGCTGGCTCCACTTTCGAGTGCGGCGCGCCGGGCGTTGATCCTCAGCGGAATCCTGTCCTTCGTCAACGCGGTCTTGCTGGTGGGACAGGCGTTCCTGCTGGCCGACGTCCTCTCCGCGGTCGTCCGCGGAACACCGGGGGACCGCACCGCCCAGCTGGCCGTGCTGCTCGCGCTCGTCGCAGGGCGCGCGTTGACCGGCTGGGCGGTGCGGATCGTCTCCGTTCGCGCCGCCGCCCGCGCGAAGGAGGAACTGCGCGCCAAAGCTCTCGACCACGCCTTGAAACTCGGCCCGGAGTGGATCGCGTGCCGCGGCCACGGTGAGCTGACGTCGTTGACCACCAAGGGACTCGACGCGCTCGACGCCTACTTCACCCAGTACCTCCCGGCGCTGGTGACCGCCGCGATCGTGCCGCTCGCCGCCGGTGCCGCGATCCTGTTCGCCGACTGGCCGTCGGCCTTGCTCGTCGTGATCACGGTGCCGCTGGTCCCGTTGTTCGCGATCCTGATCGGCAAGCACACCGCCGAGCGGGTCGCCGAGGCCGCCGACGCCGAACAACGACTGTCGGGTCACCTGCTGGAACTCGTCCGAGCGCTGCCGATCCTCAGCGCGTTCCGCCGCGCCGAAGCGCAGGCCGAGACGGTGCGGAAGATCTCCGAACGTCATCGCCGCACGACGCTCAAGACGTTGAAGGTCGCGTTCGCGTCGGCGTTCGCGCTGGAACTGATCGCGACGCTTTCGGTCGCGCTGGTCGCGGTCGTCATCGGTGTCCGGCTGGTCTCCGGCGAACTGTCGCTGGCCATCGGGCTCGGCGTCCTGATCCTCGTGCCGGAGTGCTACCAGCCGCTGCGCGCGGTCGGTGCCGCGTTCCACGCCAGCGAGGACGGCGTCGAGGCAGTGCGCCGCGTCGCGGACGTACTCGCGGAACCCTTGCCGCCCAACGGTTCCCAGAACCCTGCGCAGGGCGAGATCGACGTCCGCGAATTGCGCGTCGCCAGGCGGGGAGGATTCGCGCCCGACGGGGAGACGTTCAGCGTCCGGCCCGGGGAGATCACCTGGTTGCGCGCGCCGAGCGGCGGCGGCAAATCGACGACGCTCGCCGCACTGCTCGGCTTCGTGCAGGCCCACGACGGGACGATCACCATCGGCGGTACCGGACTCGCCGACGCCGACCTGGAGCGGTGGCGCGAGAACGTCGCCTGGGTGCCGCAGTCGCCGGTGTTCGGCGGTGGCACCGTCCGCGAGGAGGTCGGCGGCGATGAGGTCCTCGGCGAACTCGGGCTCACCGGACTCGCCGAGCGGCCGGTTTCGAAGCTTTCCCAGGGACAGCGGCAGCGTGTCGCGGTGGCGCGGGCGCTGATGCGCGTCCGGTCGGGCGCGTGGCTGCTCCTGCTCGACGAACCCGCCGCCCACCTCGACGAAGTCAACGCCGCGCTCGTCATGACCGCGGTGCACAAGGCCGTCGACCAGGGGGCCGCCGCGATCATCGCCGCCCACGAGCGCACGTCTGGTGTCGACATGTCGACCAGCTCGACGCTCGAAGCCGGAGTCACGGAAGAACCACGGACGACCAAGCCGCTGCCCTGGCGCCACCTGCTGCACCCCAGGTTCTTCGGTGGCGCGCTGCTCGGTGCCGCCGCCTTGCTCGCAGGCGTCGCGCTGACCGCGCTTTCGGGCTGGCTGATCGCCAAGGCGTCGCACCAGCCGCCGATCCTGACCCTGACGGTGCTGATCGTCGGCGTGCGGACGTTCGGCCTCGGCCGTGCGGGGCTGCGCTACCTCGAACGGCTGGTCACGCACGACGCCGCGTTCCGGATCGCCGGGAGCCTGCGCGTCCGGCTGTGGGAGTCGTTGGTGCGCCTCGGACCGGCACGCGCGCTTCGGGCAGGTGAGGAACAGCGGCGGCTGGTCGGCGACACCGACACCGTGCGCGACCTGCTCCCGCGCGTGATCACGCCGCTGGTCGTGGTCGCGCTGGTGGCCGTCGGCGCCGTCGCGGTCCAGGCGGTCGTACTGCCCGAAGCCGGACTCGCGCTGACCGTGGCCGTGCTGGTCAGCGCGTTCGCGCCGCTGCTCGCGCTCCGGGCGGAACGCCGCGCGACCAGTGCGCTGGCCGCCGGACGGCGTTCGGTGTCGGCGCAGGTGCTGAGCCTGTTCGAAGCCGCCGCCGAGCTGATCGCGTACGGGGTCGACAAAGAGCGACGTCGTCGAATCGCCACCACCGACGCCGCGCTGACCGCCGAAGCCCGGCGACAGGCCTTCGGCGCCGGAGCGGCCGAAGCCCTGATCATCCTGGCGACAGGGGCCGCCACCGTCGTGAGCACCGGGTTCGCCGTGAGCGCCGTCGCCGCCGGCGCGCTGAACCCGGTACTCGCGCCCGTGGTCGCCCTGGTGCCGCTCGCGCTGGCGGAGGTCCTCTCCCTTCTTCCGCCCGCCGCGCAGCACTGGGACACCCTTCGCCAGGCCCGTCTGCGCCTCGCCGCGTGCAATGAAGGAGTCCTTCATAGCAAAATTTGCAATGAAGGGGCCTTTCATAGCACCGGCGGGGTGCGGATCCGGAACGCCGACCTCGGCTGGCCCGGCTCCGAGCGCCCGGTCCTCACCGGGGTCGACCTCGACATCGCGCCCGGGACGCACGTCGCCGTCGTCGGCCCGAGCGGCGCCGGGAAGTCGACGCTCGTCGCGGCCCTGCTCGGCTTCCTCAAGCCGAGCAAGGGCGACGTCGCCGCCCCCGAAAATGTCGCTTGGGCACCGCAGGAACCGATGCTCGTCTCGACCACGGTCGCCGAGAACCTGCGGCTCGCTCAGCCGACGGCGTCCGAAGCAGACCTGCGAAAAGCCTTGTACCAAGCCGTTCTCGAGGACGTCGAGCTCACGACGATGCTCGACAGCGCGGGCGCCGGGCTCTCGGGCGGGCAGGCGCAGCGGGTCGCGCTGGCGCGTGCCGTCCTCGGCGCCGCGCGGGCCGATCTCGTGCTGCTCGACGAGCCCACCGCCCACCTCGACGAACCGACCGCGCGCACCCTCCGCGAGCGGCTCGGCGAGGCGCTCGCCGGGAAGACCGTCGTCCACGTCACGCACAACGCCGCCGAAGCCGACGACGCGGACGTGATCCTGGAGGTGCGGGAGGGCCGGGTCACAGCGCGAACAAGGGCCGGAGCGGTCTAATGTCGATAGCGCTCATGGATCCCACGCTTGCCGCGCGCGCACTGTCCGCCGCCACCGAGATCACCGGCACCGCCCTGTCCGGCGAAGACCCGGGCGACGTGCTGGAGACCGTGGTCGCCCGCGCCGTCGAACTGGCCGAGGCCGACCTCGGTCTCGTCATGGTGCGCGCGGACGACGGCCAGGTGGTCGCCGAGGCCGCGCACGGGGACACCACCCAAGGCCTCCGCGGGCTGGCCTTTTCCGCCGATTCGGCCGCGGGCCAGGTCGCCCGGGGCGGGAAACCGGTGGTCAGCGAGGACTTCACCGTCGATCCCCGCACGGCGCCGTTCGTACCGCCGGAGCTCCAAGGCTTCGGGCCTTTCGCCGCGTCGGCGTTCGGCGCGGGCGGACGCGTCCTCGGCGCGCTCACCGTGTACCGCCGCCACGGCGGGGAACCGTTCTCCGCCAGCACGGTCGAGGTGCTCACCGCGTTCGCCGCGCAGGCGGGCGTGGTGCTGGCGCTGGCGGAAGGCGCCAACGCCCGGCACCGCGTGACCCTCTACCAAGAGCGCGAACGCATCGCGCGCGAACTGCACGACGTCATCGTGCAGCGGCTCTACGGCGCCGGGATGCAACTCGACCGCGTCCGCAAGAACATGCGGAAACGCTTCGCGCAGGCCGACGGCGCGCGGCTGTCCGAGGCGATCGACCAGCTCGACCAGACCATCGAAGAGATCCGCGGCACCGTGCGCGCGCTGCGCAGCCCGGAACCCGCGAACCAGACGGTCACGGCCACCGACCTCGCCGAATCCGCGCGGGGCGAGGTGCGCATCGCGGGCGAGCTGCTCGGCTACCCGCCGACCCTCGAACTTTCGGGGGAACTGGCCGACATCCCCGCCGAACAGGCGGACCACATCCGCGCCGCCCTGCGCGAAGCACTGTCCAATGTGGTCAGGCACTCCGGAGCGAGCGAGACCCGCGTGACGCTCAGCCGCGACGCGGAAGGCGTCAAACTCCGCGTGCGGGACAACGGATCCGGCGTCCCGCAGGGCGTGGCCAAACGCGGCCTCCGTCATCTCGCCGAACGCGCGACGACGTCCGGCGGACGCTTTTCGATCAATTCTTCCCCGAGCCTCGGGACCTTGGTCGCTTTCGACGTGCCACTCGATCAGACCGTGTGAAAATAACGGGTCGAGAATTCCGATTAATCCGTAACAGCTGGGGCCGGTGCGCGACTGTAAGTGCATCGAACGCGCTCGGAGCGCGAATTTCCAGTGAAAGGACTCCTCATGTCCTCGGTTCGTCGCGCCCTCGGCACGGCCGTCATCCTTGCCGGATTCTCCTTGTTCGGCCCCGCTTCCGTGGCGTTCGCGCTGGCGGAAGCGCCCGCGATCGCCGATCTGAACTGTGGTGACTTCAAGTATCAGGAAGACGCTCAGGCCGAACTCGAGAAAGATCGGTCCGATCCGCACAATCTGGACGACGACAACGACGGAATCGCCTGCGAAACGCGGCCCAAACGCGGAACGGCGCCGATCGAGACGACCACGCCCACCGCACCTCCGAGCACCACGAAAACGCGACCCACCGACAAGGATTGCGCCGATTTCCCCTCGCAGGCCGCCGCGCAGGCCGAGCTCAAGAAGAACCCGCGGGACCCGCACAAGCTCGACGGTGACCACGACGGGTACGCCTGCGAATCCCGGTTCGGCGAACCCGCGAAATCGGGACAGGTCAAGGTCAAACCCGTCGGCGGCGTCGCGACCGGCGGCGGCGAAGCCAACGGCGGTCCCCTGGAGGTCGCCGCGGTCGCGCTGACCGGCGCGGCACTGCTGGCCGCGACGGCCGCCGGCGCGTCCCTGGTGCTCCGGCGGCGTGCCGAGCGATGACCGGATCTTCCTGGCGTCGATGGCCGTTTCCGCTGGTCATCGGCGCCCTCGTCGGGGTGGTGTGCGCGGCCCTGCTGACCGCGTGCGCCGTCCCTCCGCCGGGCAAGGTCGCGTCGCCGGCGCCACCCACCACGGTGTCCACGGCGCTTTCACCCAGCACAGCCCCGCCGCTCGCGCCCGCGCGACCAGCGAGGCTCGAGATCCCGGCGATCGGGGTCCGCACCGGCGAGATCGTCGACCTCGGCCTGGCAGGCGACGGCACCCTGGAGGTGCCGCACGACGCGATCACCACCGGCTGGTTCACCGGGGGACCGGCACCCGGCGAGATCGGGCCCGCCGTCCTCGCCGGGCACGTCGACTACAAGAAGGTCCCCGGCGTCTTCGTCCGGCTCAAGGAACTCAAGGTCGGCGACGAAGCCCTCGTCCATCGTGAAGACGGGATCACCGCGGTGTTCACCGTGTACGCCGTCGAGCGGCACTCGAAGGCGTCCTTCCCCACGGAGAAGGTCTACGGCGACACGACCGGGCCGGAACTGCGCCTGATCACCTGCGGCGGGGATTTCGACTCCTCCACCGGCAACTACCTCGACAACGTCGTCGCCTTCGCGAAACTGACCCGCGTTTAGATTCGGGGGATGCGCACCGTCTACGTCGTCACGCATCCTGAGGCCACCCATCACGTCGATCGTCTGGTGGGCGGGTGGTTCGACTCCGAACTCACGGCCGACGGAGAACGCGCGGCCGCCGCCGTCGCCGAGTCGCTGCGGGCGAAGGTGCCGGGCGAGGTGGAGCTCTACTCCTCGGATCTGCGCCGCACCGCGCGGACGGCCGAGTTGATCGGTGAACGGCTCGGTGTCACCCCGATCCTGGACCCGCGGCTGCGCGAGAAGTCGTACGGGGAAGCCGGTGGCCGTCCGCAGGCATGGCTGGACGGCCGGTTCGTCCCGCCTCCCGCCGTCGGCGACCGGCTGGGCCACGACGAAGGAATCCCCGGCGCCGAAACCAAAGGGGCGATGGCCGCGAGGGTGTACGCGGCGATGGAGTCGATCCTGGAAAGCCGCTGCGAGCACCAAGTCGTCGTCACGCACGGTGGCGCGCTCACGTTCGTGATCGCCGCGTGGATCCGGATGCCGCTCGAATCGGCCGGGTACGTCGACTTCCGCGGTTCACCCGGGAGCGTCACGGTGCTGCGTGAGGACGACTACTTCCACAACCGGCAGGTCGTGACGCTCGCCGGGATCGGCCATCTCCCGACCGGGGAGACCGATCGTTGATAGCCTCGGTACCAGCCGTGACGAGGGGAACACGCCGTGTGGGAAGCCGTTCTGGGTGAGGCCGTGAAAGCGCTGGCGGTCGGCGCCGCCGGCGGGGTGAAGGACCTGGTGGCCAAGCGGCTCGCCCGTCGCCGCACCGCACAGGACGTCGAGGCGCTGCTCGCGGATCCCGCCAGCGCCGAGCGGGCGGTCCGGGAACTGGTCGAAACCGATCCCGGCTTCGCCGAGCGGTTGCAGGAGATCCTCGCGGGAGACGGTACCGGCGTTCGCGATGTGCCGGGCGCGCCCGCGCATTTCGTCGACCGGGACAGGGAAAGGCGAAGCGCTTCGGGGCCGGGCGTCCACGTCATCACCGGGCCGCGCGGGGCCGGGAAGAGCGCGCTCGTGTACCGGCTCGCGGACGACCTCCGCGACCGCTACCCGGATCAGGTCTATGTCGACCTCGCGGACTATCGCGACGGCACCGTCCTGCGTCACTCGGAGGTGGCGACCCGGGTCCTGCGCGCGCTCGGGGTCGAGACGAATCTGATGACCACGGACACCGCCGAGCTGTGGGCCCAGTACCGGTCGGTCACCGCCCGGCGCCGGTTCCTCCTGGCACTGGACAACGCCGAAGTGGCCGCGGACATCCGCGAACTGATCCCCTCGTCGCCGTCGAGCCTGGTGCTGGTGACCGCCATCCGCCAGGACGACGACTTGCTGACCGGCAACGTCGCTCCGCCGATCGAGCTGGAATCCCTCGAACGGGACTTCGCGCTCGAACTCCTCGGCAAGGCGTCGGATCCGGCGGCCGTCGAGGCGGAACGCGACTCCGCCGCCGAACTCGCCGCGCTGTGCGACCACATGCCGTTCGCCTTGGTGCAGGCCGGCGTCCGGATCCGCAAACGCCTGCGGCGCGGCCCCGGCGCGGTCGCCTCGGTACTGGCCGATTTCCGGCGGACCGGGGTGCTCGGCGGAGTCGACGTCATCGCGATGGCGTTCGAGCAGTCGTTCGCCGAGTTGTCCGCCGACGCCGCGGAACTCTGCGAACTCTTGGCTGCCCATCCCGGGCCCGATTTCACGACGGCGTCGGCGACGGCGGTCTTCGGCAAGCCCGCCGGAGACGCGCTCGACGAACTCACGGACGCGGGGTTCCTGGCGCCGACCGGCACTCCCCGGCAGCGGCTGTTCAACCTGATCCGCGAAGGGGCGCGCCGGCGCGGGACCCGGGACGTCGCGACCGATCGGGCGTTGCTCTTCTTCCGCGACCAGGCCGTCGCCGCGGACCACCTCACCAGTCCGGACCGTCTGCGCCGCTACGCGCCGATTTCCGTGCCCACCCCGGATTTCGAGCGGAAGGCGCCGCTCGACTGGGTCGAGGACGCCCGGGAAACCTATGGCGCGCTGGCGTATCAGGCCTTCGAGCGGAAACGGGACGTCGAACTCGGGCAGATCTGCGGCGCGCTGGAAGTGCTCATGCTCAACCGTGGGCACCACCGGCTCTTCGCCCACATCAACCACTGGGGACTGCTCGCGGCGAGACGGCACGGCGATCCGGCCCTGACCACGAGGATCCTCAGCCAGCAGGGCCGTACTTTCTTCCTGCTGCACGACTTCGACCGCGCCCAGCCGCTGCTGGAGGAGGCGCTCGAAACGGTCCGGACCCTGGACGACCCGGCGCTGGAGTCCTCCGTGCAGGAGTTCTGCGGCCGGTTCCACGAAGAGAAGGGGCTCCTCCCGGCCGCCGCGGACTTCCTTTGGCGAGCCGTGACACTGGACCGCGCGATGGCCGAAGCGGGCCGCCGGTCACTCGGCATCCACAGCCGCATGCTGGCGAACGTGCTGCTGAAAGGCGGTGCGTACGAACAGATCTGGGCGTTGCTCGCCGAATCCGCGCAGCAGTTCCCCGCGTCCGACAGCCGGAACCTCGGCCGGGTGTCGATGGTCCGGGCCAAGTACCTCCGGACGATCGGCCACTACGACGACGCCGAACGCGAATTGCTCGAGGCGTGGCGGCTGGTGTCCGGTGCGACGCAGTACACGGCCGAGTTCGAGGAGGAGTTCGGCAGGCTTTTCGCGGCTCGCGGGGACCACGGCCGGGCGCACACGCACTTCCAGCGTGCCTGGCAGACGTACTTCGACGCGGGGCATCCGCGGGAGGCGGAATTCCGTTCGGTCCTGGCTAACAGCGGGAGACGGTGACCGGCTGCCCGTTGACCGCGTGCGTCCCTTCGACGTCCGCGTGCGAGACGAGCAGAAGGTGGAGATGACTCGCCAGCAGTGTCGGGTCCGTTTCCGCTGACAGCAGGAAATCGCCGCGGTCCCGGGCCCGCGCGAGACAACCGCCGGGGGCGGGAGCGGCGACGAGCCGGGCGAGCGGCCAGTGGGCGAGCAGCTCGTCGAACCGGCCGGGGTCCTCGGTGAACACGATGGCCGCACCGTCCAGTTCCCGCAGGGTCGCTTGATCCGCGTGGGCGAGAACATGCCGGTGGCGCAGGCCTTCCGGCCGGGTGGACGCGGGAAACCGCACCACCTTCCCGGTTTCGTCCCAGCCGGCGGCGAGCGCGGCCACCGGATGGGTCACCGGTGCCGGAGCGGGCACGGGCGGGAAACCGGGACGGGGATCCGGCCGCTTCAGGTCGAGGAGGTCGTAGAGCACGTCGCCCAGCCGCGGACCGCTCGCGGCGTCCTCGACGGCCTGGTCGATGACCGGCCGGTAGCGATCCGGCACAGGGTTCGCGATGGTCGTGTCGATCTGCTCGCGCAACCCCGTGTCCGCCACTTCGGCCGTGGCCCGCGTCAACATCGCGAGGGGCGAGTCGTCCACCGTCGTGGTCGCGGCGGACGGGGCGAGGAGGACGGGTTTGCCCGCCGCGGCGGCGTACAGCGCGGCGGAGCCCTGATCGGAGAGCACACAATCCGCCGCCAGCAGCGCGGCCTGCCAGCCGTGGTCCGGGGGAACGAGCGTGAGCCCCGCGGCGAGTTCCGGGCGAAGCCACGACTCCAGCTGCCACGGGCTGTGCGCCGCCCACACCCCGGGATGCAGGGTGAGAACGATCTGGTACTCGTCGAGCGGCAGTTCGGTCAGCAGCCGGTGGGGCAGGTGCGGATGCCTGGCGTAGAGCGAATGCCTGCCCCAGGTCGACGCGATCGCGACGACCTTCCGGTTCCCGGAGCCGAGCGCCGCGCGGTAGGCCGACACCCGGTGCCTGCTCGCCATCATCCGGTCGTGGCAGGGATCGCCGACGACGACCGCCCGGTCCAGCGCTTCCGGGCAAGCCGCCTTCAGCTGTTCCCGTTGCACGGAATGCGAAAGCGCGATCGCCGCCGGGATCACACGGTCATGGTGCAGGAGCCGATCCGGGTCCATCCCCGACGTGACCCGGCCGCCCGGATAGTACTTCTGGTAGCCGATCCCGTGCGGCACCAGCAGAATCGGCCCGTTCAGCTCGTGAAGGGCGTCGTTCTCGCTCGCCGCGAGGATGAGGTCGAAGGTGTTCTTCGCGGCCTGTTCCCACGGGGTGACGGCGACGCGCAGGGCACGCAACGCGTCACTCACCCCGGCCGAAAGGATCCCCGGCCGCGCCTCGTCGAAGGTGAAGGTCGTCTGGATCCGGAGATCGGCACTCGTCAGGGTGAGGATGTCCTGAAGCCGGTTCAACGTCGTCAACGTCCGGACGACCACGAGGAGCTGTCGTTCGGGAGCGTTGGTCAGCCAGGAGCGGAAACCCGGTTCAACCGGGACCTTCGGCCAAAACGACGGGGGGGGGGTACCTTTTTCGCGCACTACCTGTCCCGGCGCGCGATCCACGCCGCCGCCTGCGTGCGGCGCTGCATGCCCAGCTTCGCGAGGACCGAGGTCACGTAGTTCTTCACCGTCTTCTCGGCGAGGAACAGGCGTTCCGCGATCTCGCGGTTGGACATGCCCTGCCCGATCAGGTCCAGCACCTCGCGCTCGCGTTCGGTGAGGGAACCGAGCTCGTCCTCGGGCGGATGCCGCAGCTTGTCGAGCACCCGCGCCGTCGACAGCGGGTCGAGCAGCGACCGGCCCGCCGCGACCTCGCGGACCGCGTTGACGACGTCCTGACCGCGGACCTGTTTCAGCAGGTACCCGGCCGCGCCCGCCATGATCGCGCCGACCATGGCCTCCTCGTCGTCGAACGCGGTCAGCATCAGGCACTGCGGCGGGTTCGGCTTCGACCGCAGCTCGCGGCAGAGCGCGATGCCGTCGCCGTCGCCGAGCCGCACGTCGACCACCGCGACGTCCGGCTCGACGTGCATCGCCACGGCCAAGGCCTCGTCGACCCCGCTCGCTTCGGCGACGACCTCGATGTCGGGCTCGTCGGTGAGGAGGTCACGCAGACCGCGCCTCACCACCTCGTGGTCGTCGATGAGCAGCACCTGGATCGGCATACCCCCACGTTACTTCGCGGCGGCCCAGTAAATCGCCTTGGCCACCTGCGAGTACAAGCCCTTCGGGTGATCGCGGAAGAGCGGTTCGGTGCCGAACAGCACCGCCCGCCCGCCGAGCCCCGAGGTCCCGGACACGACCGCGGCCTGTCCCGCCGCCTGCAGCGGCCCGCCCGTCCCGTCGTCCTGGGTCCGCCAATGCCCCGCGACCAGCGGGTTCCCGCTGGCGTAGCGCTGCTCGACACTGACCGAGGAGCCGAGATCGGTGAACCAGAACGGCCCGTAGACGAACGAGTCCGGCAGCGCCCCGCTTCCCACCGGGCCGGTCCCGTTGACCACGGAGACCACGCCGTTCCCGTCTTCCCAGCCCGCCACCGGACGTGCTTCGAGAAGTCCCACGTCGGTGTTGAACCGCGCGCCCGTGGCACCACGCGTGACCACGCCGCCGCGAGCGAGGAAGGCGCGCAAAGCGTCCTTCGCGGCCGGATTCAGATCGGTGTAGCGCAGTCCTGAAGAGACGAACAGCAGGTCCACCCTGGACCAGTCGAAGCCGGCGTTGAGCACCGCCGCCGACACCGGGCGCACGTCGAAGCCCATGTCCCGCAGCGCTTTCAGCTCGTCGGGTCCGACGGCGGCCGCGACGGTCTTGCGGGTCAACGGCGTCGCCGTCCCGCGTGCTTCGGTGAACCGGACGCCGTAGCGGTCCGCCACCTCGGCGGCCGCCGGGCGCGCCGACGCGGGGACGACGATCGTGCCGTCGTCCGTCCGTCCCAGCGCGAGACCCCGGTTCAGCAGGTCGTTGACGGCGCTGACGTCCTTGCCGTCGACGAGCTTCAGCGCGAGGTCACGGCCGGGCGCGGCGTCGATGCCACCGGTGGGCGACGCGGCGACGACGTCGTGCGCACGGACGTCGAGCCTGCCCTGCTTGACGATGTCGACCGACGCGCCCCACAGCAGGCGGTGACTCCAGCCGGAGATGTCGTACATGACCGGCACCTTCGCCGAGATGTCGCTGCCCTGCTCCAGCATCACGTTCGCCAGGCCGCGTTTCGGCTGGTGCATGTCGACCACGTACGAACCGGCCGGATACCGGTGCCCGGCCAGCGAGAACGGGCGGTCCGCCTGCCGCACGCGGACGTCGTTGGCCACCAGGTGGTCGACGAGACGCGAAGCGGCGACGGCCGAACGCTGGTCCGCGCCGGAGGGGATGACGTACGCGCGCGGGAACTCCGTGCGGTAGCGGTCTTCCGGTCCGAAACCGGGCACGAACCCATCGGGGATCTCACGCTGTGCCTCGCCCGCCGTGCCCCGGCGGAACATCTCGATCTGGTTCGCGATCAGCTCGCCGCGGTTGCGGTCGACGTAGGTCAGCGTGCTGCCGATGGTGGCCTCGACGACCTCGGTGTTGATCACCGCGCGCCGCTGGAGCTCCGGCACCGGCTGCGTCTCGTAGTCCGCGTTGTTGACCCGCATCGGGATCTCGATCGTGAACGACACCGCGCCGTGGTACATCGCGTACTGGGCGGTGTAGATCGGCGCCCAGCCGTCCCAGCTGCCGGGTTCGTAGTCGCGGAACGGGATTTCGGGCTTCGCCGTCTCCGGCCGTCCGAGCGCCTGGACCGCCTTCTCCATGCCGAGCCCGTTGGCGTACCCGTGCTTGAGGTAGAGGTCGAAGTCGTAGTTCTGGCCGTGCGGCGGGGTGGTCGGCTCGATGAGCGTGTTCGCGACGTAGCCGTGTTCGTCCAGCATCATCAGCGGCTGCTTGCCGATGGCGATCCCGCGCATGGCCCGCACCTCCGGCTGCGACGCGGTGACGAAGTCGCGGTTGGGGTCGAAACCCTGCGACGTCTGCCGCGTGCCGGCGACCCGGCCGTCCGGGTTGGCCGTGACGTTGAAGTAGAAGCGGTTCCGTTTCAGCAGTTCGGCGGTCTGGTGGTCGTTCGACGTCGCCAGCTTCTCGATGACGCGGAGCGCGCCGTCGGTGCCTTCCCATTCGTTGCCGTGGATGTTGTTGTTGATCCACACCGGCGCCTTGTAGCCGTGGCGCAGGAACGGGTCGCGCGCGGCGCGGGCCGGATCGTTCTCGATCAGCGAGCGCCAAGCGTCCTGCCGCCGCGTCTCGGACGGGCTCTCGGGCGCGGTGAGCGTCACCAGATAGAGGTCGCGACCGAGGCCCGACTGCCCGGCGATCTCGACCGAGATCCGATCACTGCGCGCCTGCAACGCGTTCAGCTTCGGCGCGATCGCGTGATACGGCGCGAGGCCGAGCTTGATCGACTTGTCGGCCGTGTTCTCCGGGTACACGCGCAGCTTGGTCTTGCGCGGATAGCCGGAACGGTCGCCCGCGAGATTCTCGCCCGCCGCGGCCCGCGCGACGCTCATCGGCTGATCGGTCGCGGCGATCTCATTGCGTTCCGGCCCGTTGCCGGGGTCCCGGTGCGTCGTCGGCGGCGGCGCCGCGTAGGCCGGCGCGGCGACCGCGCTCAGGGACAGCACGAGGGCCAGGAACACGGTGCGAGCCGAACGCGACAAGGGCCACCTCCAGGGAACGTCGGCACAGTGTTTCCGCCGAACGAACGCCCCACAAGACCCGAAAGGCGGCTATGTCGATTTGGAGCCGTTCGGGCTTTCGGCCAAGGTCTCCTCGAGAGACTCCCGCAGTAGGTTCAGCGAGCTTCCTCTGTCGGGCGACGTGATGCTGTTCAGCCACGCGACCCGCATCTCGTGCAGGTCGAAGTCGTCGGCTTCGCTCATCAGCCGTCCGACCGCGTTGCGGAATGGATCCTTGGGGTCGACCAGGATGCGGCCGATGGGGATGTCGTGACGATGGATGTAGTTCAATACCTCCTGAACCTTTTCCTTGTCGTTGCTCAAGAGCATGGCGAGCAGGCTGACCTGGCCCGAGTCGATGACCTCCGTGTAGAAGTTGATCCGTTCCCGGTCCATCGCCCGCTGTTCGCGGTCGACGATCCGTGCCCGCCGGATTTCCTCGAGCGAGTGCCGATGCAAAGCGCCTTCTCCGGTGAGCCGGAACAGCGTGCTGGCATCTCCCCAGGAAATTGGCCCTTCGCGAAGTGGAATCATGTGGGCGAGTGCGGTGTCGGCCTTGTCAGCGATGCCCTCGATCTCGTCGAGTCCAGCCTTGCGGACCATCGGCCGTAGGCGGTCTTCGGCCGCGTTGCGGATCGCGTCGAGATGATCGAACTTCGGTTGCTTGATGAGCCCCACCGGGTCGCTCACGTGCCAGGCCACGGTGATGTCGCCATCGACGATGGCGCCTTCTTTCTCCGTTTCGAAGACACTGGTGAACCGCATGGTGGTACGAGAGATATCCACTTCATAGAGGCGTTTGATCGTCTTCGCCCGAGCCATCCCGAGCGTAAGCTTGATGACCCCGGTGGTCGAGCCGACGTGAAGGTTCGAGCAGGCCCACATGCCGTCGTCGCACTCGGCCACAAGGACCGTTGTAGGCCTTCTCTTCAGTTGATGGCGGAAAACGGTACGGAACAGCCGGGTGTGACGGCGCACCGAACTCCAGGATTCGTAGGCGGAGTCAGCGGGCATCGGAGATCTCCTTGAGTGATCGGGCAAGCGCGTTTCTCAGCGGTGCGGTTTGACGGGGGTCTTCGGCGAAGGCCTTGCGCAGGTAGAAGCTGAGCCGACGGATCAGGATGTCGTCAGGGCTTGTGAAGAGCAGACGCAGCAAGCCGGCGATGTGACTGTTCGACTCGGCTTTCCATTCGGCCTCCACCGCCCACAGGGTCAATCCGGAGAGCGCCTTCCGCCGAAGCTTGCCGTCCTCCAGTAAGGCCGTGATCAGGATTCTGACCGCGGCCGTGTCCCCTTCGGCGAACGAGATCGTCCGCCCGTTGAGGGACAGCGCGGTCAGTGCGCAGCGCAGGGCGATCTGCCGGGAAGTCGCACCGCCTTCAAGTATCCAGACCGGCAGTGTGCTCAAGACAAGACTTCGATTATTGGGCTCGGCGAGTAATGAACTTATCGTCTTTCCTATTTCGATCCCTAATTCCGGCGTGGCGTTCTTGGTCAGCCGGCGAAGACGGAGTAGGGCAAACTCGGGTTGACTGCGGCCGAACTCGCCACCAAGGGCGATGGCTGCAGTCATCCGGCAGCTCAGTTGGGTTCGGGGATTGCACCACGCGTGGAGGAAGTTCTTGATGACCCGAACGTAGGAACTGTTCGCAGACATCCCTCGTAATGTCATCGCTGCCAGCGACTGAAGACTCTCCGAGCCATCGTATGCCCAGTTGATGACCCAGTCCATCACCTGGCGTTCCGCAGCCTTCGCCAGCAGGGTGCCGAACCGGGTCATTGACTGGTCGTGGCCTGTTGCGCCCGGAATCAGGATGGAACGACTCACGCCGGCCAGCCAGTCTTGGATGATCGGGCGAATCCGCTCATGCTCCTTCCAGACGTACAAGAGCAGTCGCTCACCCCAATCCGGCCTGGAGAAGATGATCGGTTCCGGGTCGACAGGCATGAGCTCGTCAGCGGGGCGCGGCTTCGCCTGGGCCCGCCGGAGCCGGTCGCCTCTGCTTTCCCAGAACAGGTTCGGCGGCCGGTAAGGCCAAATTTCCCTGTTCTCCGGGTTCTTGAGAACCTCTTCCAGTTCTTTCGAGGCCGCCGCGATAGTGTTGTAGGGGCAGTCTTCGAAAAAGGCGATAGAAATGGCCAAAGCTCTTATCTGCAGATCCTTGTTCTTCTCGAACCAGGATTTGACATCCTCGTCCTGCCGTCGGTAGAGGTTCTCCTTGACCTCTTCGATGTCGTAGTGCCCTTGAGCGGCTTCGTGCAGCTGGCGTGCGACCTCGGCTCCCCGGCTCGGCCTGCTGTAGTCAGGAAGTGCCCTGTCCAGCTCGACTTGGCCGAGAAGGCCCGCGTGCTGGATTTCCGGTATACCTCTGGCTTTGAGATGGGCCTTCGCCACGTCCGCGGTGTCCGGCGCGACGATCTCGGCGAGATAGGCCTTTACGTTCGGGTCACGCACATCCTCGGCACCGAAGGCGATGACCAGGAACGAGCCACTTTCCCGGAGGAACCGTTCAAGGCTGAAGAGCGTCCGCCAGGTGAGTCCGTCGGCCCAGTCTTTGGTGGTTATGTCGTCCCACAAATAGCCGGTCGGGACGGTGGGCTTTCTCAGTGTGGCGAGGTCGTTGAGCGGCCGAAGCGGGTCGAGCTGCTGTAAGGCATCGAGGTTGAGATCGATGAGCATCCGTACGCCGGCGAGGGTCCGTCCGGTCGACCGCCCACAGAGGACGAGCACCCTGCGATCGCGCAGGACGCGAAGCGCGTTCTGATATCCGCCCGGATGGCAGAACGCCTTGATCGCCTCCTTGACCATGGCGTCCGGTACCGGTCCGTCGACCAGGCTGGTCGTGACTTCCGGTGCGTCGGTGCGGTCTGCTTCTTGTGGCTGCGGGCCGAAGTTGTTGAACGTGTTGTTCACGGTGCCCGAGTTCTCCATCACCGTGTTGCCGGTGACAGCGGCCTGGGAGTCGGGTTCCGGGGCGGGGACTGGGATCTCGCCATTCTCCAGCGTTTCGGTCACGGGTTTCCGCCGGGCTGCTGGTAGGTCGCGGTGATCTTGCCATGGTTCGCGCCGAGGAAGTTGTTGCCCTCCAGCCCTCCCTGGATGACTATTCCGCCAGGCGCGGGCTGCCCGTGCGGTGCAGAAGCCGGCTGTTCGAGGGGCTGCGCTGACGGTTCGGGCAGGGACAGCTCGCGGACCCGCTCGGCATCGAGACCAGGAATCCAGATCCAACAGTCCTCGGTGAATTCCTTGTTGATCACCTCCACTTTGCCGAAGTCATGCGGCAGCAGGCGCTGGGTGTGCCGGCTACGCACCGCGACTCGGTAGGCCTGGTCGGACACGACGAGCGCGACCGTCACAGGGTTCTGATCCGGCATACGTCGAACGACCCGTTTGAACTCGGCCGCGTCCAGCAGCCGGGCGAGCTCGATCGTGGGTCGTTGAAAATTGTCTTCTTCGGTGATGCGTACCGGCGCCGTGTGTACTGCTAGCCGGAGCCTGATCGCCGGACGATGAGCCCTGTTGTGTAGATAGAGCTTGCCCTGCAGGAAGTAGGCGGCATCGATCAAAGCAGGCAGCTCGGATTCGGGATAGACGGCCAAAGCCCCGTCGCCGGTCGACGAGTAGTTCGCCCGGCTCCGCTCCTCGACTCCGACATGTTCCAACGCTTCAAGGACGAAATCCGTGGCATTCCCCCTGACCTCCTCCAGCAGGTCGTCGTCCACACTCGACGATCCGATCACGTCGTAGCCGAACAGGGCGCCGGTCTTGGGCATCTGTCGCATGGTTCGCACCTCTCTGTGGCGGTATGCACGAAGAGTTTTAGGTGCGAAGGCAATCCGTTCTCCCGGAAAACCGGGGGACGGGAGATCAGGGCTGTGCTAGAGGCCAGCTGAGGAGCCGGTGCGGATCGTTCATGACGATCTGCAGCCGCCCTGTCGAGATCAGGCCTGCGGCACGCAGCGCGACCAGGACCTCATCCACCGATTTTTCTGCCGCCGCGACGCTTTGGGCGAGTTCTCTACGGCTGAATCCGCGGATGACCACTTTTCCGCCGGGCTCCGGGCTTCCGTACATAGCGGCCCATGAGGCCAGTTTTCGGCTGACTCGAGCGGCCACACTCTCGGACGCGTAGGAGAGTCGCTCCTGATCAGAATCACGCAGGCGGTCGCGTATGACGCTGAACACATGGGCCATCGCTTCAGGGTGTCTGCGGATGAAGGAACGGAAAGCCGACCTGGAAACCTCGGTCACCTCCCCGTCCACGCGTCCGGTACCGCAGGTCGAACGCGGGATTCCTTCCAGCGCGCTCGTTTCGCACAGCAGGTCGCCGGCACCTCGGAAGCCGAGAATGAGCTCGGTTCCCGCTGGGGAGATCATGTAGACCTTGATCGAGCCTGACTCGACCAGGAACACATTCCCTGGCGCGTCGCCTTCCATGAAGAGCTGATCACCTGCGGTGAACTTCCTGGTCGTTCCCAGCTTCCGGAAGTCGGAGAGCGTGATTCGCCCTAGCCGGGAGGCGAAGGTCGACCTGGGCGCACCATCCACGCATCCAGTCTCACTGATCATCCGACCTGCTGGTACCGCCCGAACGGGCTGATTGATCGGGCGCCGGGAAGCGGATTTCGTTCCGGTCGATCTTGGCGTTCGCCGCCTCGATCAGGTCCACCCCGAGGCTGTTCGCGAGCTGGAGCAGGTACAGCGTGACGTCGGCGATCTCGTCGACGACGTTGTGCGCCAGTTCAGGGTCGGAGCGCCACTCCGCGGACTCCTCCGGGGTGAGCCACTGGAACAGCGAAGTCAGCTCGCCGACTTCGCCGGACAGCGCCATGACCAGGTTCTTCGGTGTGTGGAACGGTTCCCAGTCCCGTGCCGCGGCGAAGTCGCGGAGGCGCTGGTTGAGATCGTCGAGTGTCACGTGCCGTGCCTACCAGATCGTCACGGTGCGCTAACGGCCGTATGGCGGACGAGCGTTGACGTGCAAAGTGCAACTTGCATAACGTCGCTCGGCGTCGGGAGACCATCCGGAAGGAAAGTCTTGACGTATCAGCGAAGCCTTCGGTCTCGCGTGCTCTCCATCGCGTTCGTGCCGAGCGCGGCCTTGGTGCTCGTCGCGTTGTTCATCGGCGGATTCCTCGTCCAGCAGGCCATCGAGGACCGCGACGACGCCGAGAACGGAGCGGTCACCCTCGCCGAGGCGAGCCGGCGGATCGCGTCGCTGCAGCGGGAGCGGGCGGTCGCGTTGAAGGCGCCCGGCAGCCGCTCCGCCACCTACACCGCGTACGCCGACCGCATCGATACCTCGCTTTCCTCCGTGCGCGAGATCGCGCGGGCGGCCCCCGACGCCGAGGTCGGCTACCAGCAGACGATCGCCGTCGAGCTGCTCACCGCGGTCGAAGGCATGGACCGCAGTGATTCCCTCGCGGTCGCCGGGATCGACGACGCGGGGCGCCGCGACTACGCCGCCGCCGTGGGCGCCTACCGGTCCAGGCTCGACGCGATCGCCGGAAAGCTGACGGACAGTAGTCGCCAGACCTACCGCGAGCTCGTCGGGAGCGAGGACTGGGGCCGGTTCGGCGCGGTCGAAACCGCGTTGAGCGCGGCCACGCCGCCGCCCGTCGGCCAGGCCGCCTGGCGGGTCGCGGCCGGCGTCGTCGGCCGGACCCTCGGCGATCTCACCGCGCGCCAGATCGAGTACTCGGCACAGCTCGCGATAGACGGCGGGCGCCGGGTGCTGAGCGGCGCGCTCGCCGCCGCCGGGGCGATTTCGCTGCTCGCGGGGGTGGTGATGGCGATCGTCATGCAGCTCGCCCGTCGGCTGCCGATGACGACGCTGACCTGGTCACACCTGGTGAGCGATTACGCCGAAAAGAGCACGCTGTTGGCCCACACGAGTCGGCGAAGCGGTCGGGCAGACTTGTCCGGGTGAGTTCCCCGACGGATCTGCGCCCCTACCTGCGTACCTTGGACGCGGAAACGCTGGCGGACCTGCTGCACGCCCAAGCCGAACGTGACCCTGCGTTACGGCAGGCACTGGAGAACCGTTTCGCCACCCAGGGGAGTGACGTCGCCGAGGCGCATCGCCTCCTCGACACCGCCGTGCTGGCGGGCAACGTCGAGTACGCCGCGAAGGTCGGGTCCGTCCTCGACACGCTTCAGCGGCTTCTCGACGCCGGCAGCCGGGCCGATCTCGCCCCGCTCGCCCGTCGGACCGTGGACGACATCAGCGAGATGCTGGAGCAGATCGACGACGCCTCGGGCGAGGTCGCGGACCGGCTGGACCGGGCCGTCGAGCTGTACGCTCGGGCCTGCGTGGCGCATCCGCCGGACCCGGAGAGCCTGGCCGCGTGGATCCTCGAAGTGGAGTTCGACGGCCCCGGCTGGCCGGTCATCGAGCTGGCCGACTTCGCCTCCGCGCTGGGGGACAAGGGAATCGCGCGGATAAAGTCCACTGTGGACAGCGTGCTGGCGGAGCATCCTTCCGGTGTGAAACGCGAGACCGCCGAGCGGCTGCGCGAGGAACTGGCGGAGGTGACCGGCGACGTCGACGCGCTCGTCGCGATCCTCGCCGCCAAACCGCCGCGGGTGGACGTCAGTCTCAAGATCGTGCGCGTGCTGCGCGCGGCGGGACGGCACAGCGAGGCCATCGCGCATGCGGCGCGGGCGCTCACGCACGACAAGAAGGAGGAGGCTCCTCCGCCGGAGGAAGAACCGGTTCCCTTGTCGCGCAAGGACTTCGACGAGAATCCCACGGCCGCGACGTACCTCGCGCTGCGCGAGGAGTCGCTGGAAACGGGCCGCTGGGTCGCGCAGCGGAAGACCGCGCTGGCCCGGTTGCGTGAACTCGCCGCCGGTGGCACGGAGGCCGCCGACGAACTCGTCCGCGCGTTGCTCGGCGAAGACCGCGCGGACGAGGCATGGCGGGCGGCGGTGCGCTTCGAGGCGTCTTTGCCGGTGCGGGTCGAACTCGCGGATTCCCGTTCCGTCGCCCATCCCGCCGAAACCATTCCCGTGTACCGGGACCATGTCGAAGAATTGATCACGCGCAAGGATCCGAACGCCTACCGCGAGGCGGCCCGGCATCTGCGCAAACTGCGCACGGCGCACAAAAAGGCCGGTACGGCTGAAGAATTCAGCTCGTACCTCGGCACATTGGTGGAAATACACAAACGCAAGACGCGGCTGATCGCCGAGGTGAAAGCGGCGAGAATCGCGATTCCCAAACCGGTCAGGGCGTAACCGCGCCCGCCGACTGTCGTTATTCGCAGTGCACCGAGGAAACCCGGCGAAGTCGCGGTGGTCGGTGAACCGGTGTCCGCCCGCGTCCTGGACCCCGTGTTCCGCGCCCAGGACCACCGCGACGAGCCCGGCCGGGTCCGCGTGAAAACATGTCGCCATGAGTCCGGTGAGCCGTGCCCGCAAGAAGGCAGCCCAGCCCTCCACCCCGAGTGTGACGGGCCTCTTCAAGGACGTCCTCCGGGACTTCTCGACCCTGGGTGCCGAACCCGAGGTGCTCGACGTCGAGCTGCTGACCTCCGAGGTGCTCGGCCAGTGGTGGGAGATCGAGCTCGAAGAGGACGAAACGCCGCTGGGCCTGGAGCTCATCGCGTTCGCCGAGCGGAAGATCACCCCCGCCGCGGCCGCACTGCTGGCCGGGCTGAAGGTCTTCGCCGAGACCGAGGAGGAGCGCGAGGCTGCCGCTTCGGCGCTGAACACCGTGCTGGGCCGCGGGATCCCGGAACCGGAATGGGTGGCGGACCTGGCCGCGGTGACCGTCGGGGAATGCTGGCGGACCGGCGACGTCTTCGGCGACGAGTCCTCCCTCCTGTGCGTTTTCTCCCGCGGCGGCGCCGAGCACGGTTTGCTCGCGCTGGTCGACTTCACCGAGGGCGGCCGGATCCGCGACGTCGTCGTGGTCGACAAGCCGCAGGACGTGCTGGCCGAGATGCGGCAGCAGGCCGCCGACGACCCGGAACTCGTCACGCTGGAGCGGGTGCTGCCCGAGCGTGCCCATCAGCTGCTCGCGGACGGGCTGGCCGCGACGGACGTCGTCGAGGAGCCCGACGTCAGCGAGGACTACGCGCGGTTCCACGCGCTCGCGCTGGCCTGGATCCGGGCGCTTCCCGCTCCCGAGCCGTCGCCCGAGATCGCCGAATGGCCCGAGCAGGTCCGCGAAGAGGTCGTCGCCGACTTCGTCGGGTCCGGGCTCGTGGAGGACACGGAGGCGACGCGGTTCTACGCGCGCCTGCTCGTGGATCACGGCTGCGAAACCGAGCCGGGCAGCCCGCTGCGGGTCGGCCCCGAGAAGCTTGCCCGGTTCCTCGAGTCGCTGCTGGACGGCGAGTTCGAGATCGACGAGGCCTACGAAGACGCGCTGGAGCCCGCTCTGCTCGGCTGGGTCACCTGGGCCGCCGACCGCGCCGGGCTCCCCGAGGCCGCGCGCGTCGCGCTGCTGGAGAGCGCGACCGAGTTCCTGGAGGAATTCGCGCAGGACGAGGACTCGACGCTCGACGTCTACTTCGACGGCTCCGAAGGCATCGAAGACCCGGCGGAACTCGCGGAAGCCCTGGCACGCCGGATGTTCGCCGTCCCGACGGTCTACGCGGAGATCGGGGACGAGGAGCTGGAACTCGAACCCGCCGACCCCGAGCAGCGCCGCCTGCTGGTGATCGGCGAGCACCCCGAGTACCACGAGGCGCTGGCCGAGGAGACCTTCGACGGCGAACCGCGGATGCGGCTCGCGCTGAAGACCACGATCGTCGACCAGCTCTGGGCCGACGAGCCCGCCGAGGTCTGGCAGGCCGTGCGCCGGCTGAGCGAGACCGGGCAGGAGCGCGACGAGATCTTCGACCGCCTCATCGACGCGCTGTCCGCCCAGCTCACCGAAGCGGGCGAGCACGAGATGGACTACGACATCGACGACTACCGGAAGGCGCTCGGCGAGCTCGCCTGATCACCGGATTCCCCGGTCACCCCCCGCCGGCCCTTGCCAACCCACCTCCTTCTGTCTAGTCTGTCTAGATGGAGGCAGCAACCTGGCAAGTGCAGGACGCCAAGCAGCGGCTGAGCGAGCTGCTGCGCCGAGCCGCGTCCGATGGGCCGCAGTTCGTGACGAAACATGGGGAAGAGGTGGCCGTGGTGCTGGACATCGTGGATTACCGCAGATTGACCGGAAGCGGCGAAGCCGTCGATTTCAAGCTCGTGCTTTCCGGGGAACAGCACCACCCCGAGTACGGGGAGGCGCTGGCCGACGTGCTGGAGGAGATCGCCGCCGAACGCGCCGAAGACCTGCCGAGGGACGTCGTGGAGGTGAGCGGGTGAGCTTTCTGCTGGACACGAACATCGTGTCCGAGGCTCGGCGCCGCACGCAGAACCCGGGTTTCGCCCGGTGGTGGGGTGGAGTGTCGTCGAGCAGGCTCTATCTGAGCGCGCTGACGGTGGGGGAGATCGAGCGGGGGATCACGAAACTCAGGCATCGAGGGGAGCGGGACAGGGAGCGCGCGGATGCGCTGGCCGACTGGCTGGCCGGGCTCACCACGCAGTTCTCGGAACGGATCCTTCCGGTGACCGCCGAAATCGCGGCCGAATGGGGCAGGCAGTACGCGCCGCGGAAAGTGCCGTCCATCGACGGGCTGATCGCCGCGACCGCCCGGGTCCACGAGCTGACCCTGGTCACCAGGAACCTCGCCGACATGGCCGGGCTCGGTGCGCAGCTGCACAATCCGTTCGACTGAGCCCGTTCGACTGGGCGGACCTCCGCCGCGGTTCAGCGTGCCGCGGTTCAGCCCAGAGGTGCGGCGGGGGTGCCCTTGCTCTCCGTGACTCGCTGCTTCTTCCGGCGACGGTCCCCGCGGGCGTCGTCGAAGTCGACGACGAAGGCGCCGGCGGCCATGGCCACCAGGAGTGCGAGTCCGAGAATCGAGCCGACCCAGGTCAGGATGATCGAGAACATCGTGAGCCTCCTCCCTGCTCAAGGTCCTTTTCGAGACCTCGTGAACCCCTGAGACAAGGGTCGCCTCGGGGGGCTGTAGCCGGTATCGGCCAACCGGTTACACGTACTGAGCGTGGATCGGCCGATCGGCCGAGGAAACCCGCCGGCCGACAGCGGTGCGCGACCGGCGCACACCACCGGCTCTCCGGTGGTGCGAAGGCTGGTCCTTGTGAGGGAACGGCCGGAAACCACTCGCGTGATCGGCTTCCGGCGAAGTGATCTTGGAACCCGTCGTGAACGCTCGCCGTGAGTAGAGAATCCGGGGTGCCCGGTCACGCAGTGTCGTGGTCTCGAAGACGTGACTCCGGTGTGCGGAGGCCGATCACGCGAGTTCCGCCTTCAAGCACGCGAGTTACGCCCCCGATCACGCGAGTTCTGCCTCTGATCACGCGTGGTGCGGCTCCGGCCACGCGAGTTCCGGCCTCAGAGCTTGCGCAGCCGGACCCGGTTGATCGCGTGATCGGCGTCCTTGCGGAGCACGAGGGTCGCCCGGGGCCGGGTCGGCTTGATGTTCTCCATCAGGTTCGGCTCGTTGATCGTGCGCCACAGGTGGCGTGCCTCGGCGCGGGCCTCGTCGTCCGGGAGGCCGGCGAAGTGGTGGAAGTGCGACGCGGGGTCGGCGAAAGCGGTGTGCCGCAGCTTGAGGAAGCGCTCGACGTACCAGCGTTCGATGTCGGTCGTCGGCGCGTCCACGTAGATCGAGAAGTCGAACAGATCGGAGACGGTGAGCCGAGGGCCGGGCTGCAGGACGTTCAGCCCTTCGAGGATGAGGATGTCGGGCCGCTGAACGACCTGTTCCTCGTCGGGAAGGATGTCGTAGGCGAGGTGCGAGTACACCGGAGCGCTGACCCGTTCCGCCCCGGACTTCACCTCGGTGACGAACCGCAGCAGCGCCCGCCGGTCGTAGCTTTCCGGGAAACCCTTGCGGTGCATGATCCCGCGCCGCACCAGTTCCGCGCGCGGATAGAGGAACCCGTCGGTGGTGACCAGGTCGACCCTGGGGTGATCCGGCCAGCGGGCGAGCAGGGTGCGCAGGATGCGCGCGGTGGTCGACTTGCCGACGGCGACGCTGCCCGCGATCCCGATGATGTACGGCACCTTGGTGCCCCGGCTGTCTTCACCGAGGAAGGTGGTGGTCGCTTCGTACAGCCGTTGCCGGGCGGCGACCTGGAGATTGATCAGCCGGGAGAGCGGCAGGTAGACCTCGGCGACTTCGGCCAGGTCGACCTGTTCGCCGAGACCGCGCAGCCGCAGCAGTTCCGCGGCGGTCAGCGGCAGAGGAGTCGACCTGCGCAACTCGCGCCACTGCTCACGGTGCAGCTCGACGTAGGGACTGAGCTCACGGACCCGCGGCATCGCACACTCCTCGCCCGTCGCCTGCGCTGGCGCCGTACAAAACCGTGTTGACGAGTTCTCGGCGGGTGAACGTGCCTCGAACCGGATGAAGCCGCTTTAACGGTAGGGCTTACGGCTCGTGAACGCGCTGCGATGTGATGTACCCCGCTTCGGGGCGTTACCGTCCGTTACGGGGACGGCCGGGGGTGAAGACCTCGGTCCACGCCGCGGCGACCTGCCGCGCGCAGGCCGCGGGTGCGATCCCGCCGAAGCCGGTGCCGAGTCCGGGCATCGCGATCGTGTGCACGAGATCACGGACGCGGCCCTGGTCGAGGCTGCCGTCACGCCAGTGCCGGAACACCGCCCGGGCGGCCAGGTACGGGTGCACGGTGTCCCGCGGGAGCTGTTCGCCGGGTTCCCGCATCGTCGGCGCGCTGATCAGCCAGGCGGGCTCGGCCTCGCCGGTCGGCACTATCACCGCTTCGCCGATCGGGAGCTCCCCGCCGTGGTAGGCGAGGATGGCGCTGCGCACGTTCTGCTCGACCTCGGGATAGGCGCGGGCGTAGACGGCGTCGATGCCGCCGCGCATCCAGCCGTAGGAGTTCGCGGGGCTGACGACGGCCTGCGCGACGACGTCGAGCACGGACCCGCGGTGCACGAAGACCCGGCCGTCCACAGTGTCCGCGACGGTCGTCCAGGCTTGTGCGAGCAGGTCATCGACGGCGCACAACACCAGCTCCGGACTGGGGCTGTCCGGCAGGGGAGCGAAGGAGGAGCCGGCGTCCTCGTGGCCGGTGCGTGTGCCCGGTTCGGCGGTCACGCCCTAAGCATGGCAAAAAAAGCCACCCGGCGTAACCGGTGCGCGTACCGGCTGTCCGAGTGAAAGTCGCCACCCGCGCCGTGCGTAATCTGGCGGGGTGTCACGGATCGCTTACTTCGGCCCCCAGGGAACCTTCACCGAACAGGCCGCGCGCCGGCTCGCCCCCGGTGAGGAGCTGATCCCGGCGGAGACCATCCCCGCGGCGCTGGCCGCGGTGCGCTCGGGCGCGGCCGACGCCGCGTGTGTCCCGATCGAGAACTCCGTCGAGGGCGCGGTCACCGCCACCCTCGACAGCCTGAGCGAGGCCGAGCCGCTCGTCGCGGTGGCGGAGGTGCTGCTGCCGGTCCATTTCAGCGTGCTGACCCGGCCGGGCACCACCGAGATCCGCACCGTGGCCAGCCATCCGCACGCGCTCGCCCAGGTCCGCCACTGGGTCGAGGCGAATCTGCCGGGAGCGCGTCCGGTCGCGACGTCGTCCACGGCGGCGGCCGCGGTCGCGGTGGACGCGGGCGAGTTCGACGCCGCCGTCACCGCGCCGGTCGCCGTCGAGCACTATCCGCTGGAGGTGCGGGCCACCGAGGTCGCCGACGTCCGCGATGCCAAGACCCGGTTCATCCTCGTCCGCGCGCCCGGCGAGCTGCCGGAACCGACCGGGGCGGACCGCACGTCGATCGTCGCCGCCGCGACGAACCGCACCGGTGCCCTGGCTGAGCTGCTCACCGAGCTGGCGGTCCGCGGGATCAACCTGACCAAGCTGGACGCCCGCCCGACCAGGAACAACTTCGGCGAGTACCGCTTCTTCATCGACTTCGAGGGGCATGTGGCCGAGCCCAGGATCGGCGACGCGCTGGCGGCGTTGCGCCGCCGGTGCCGGAACGTGCGGTTCCTCGGCTCCCACCCGCGCGCTGACAACGGCACGACCGAGATCGAGCCGGGTGCCGCCAACGACGATTTCACCGACGCGATCGGCTGGGTCGAGTCGGTCCGGAAGGGAGCACAGGCGTGAAACTTCTCCTCGTCCGCCACGGCCAGACCGAGGGCAACGTGCGAGGCGCGCTCGACACCGCGTTGCCGGGGCCGCCGCTCACCGAGCTGGGTCGCGAGCAGGCCCGGGACCTCGTGACGCGACTGGACGGCGAGCCGATCGTCGCGGTCTACGCCTCGCAGGCGGTCCGCGCCCAGCAGACCGCCGCGCCGCTGGCGGCGAAACTCGGTCTGGACGTCCAGGTCGTCGACGGCGTGCACGAGGTCGCGGCGGGCGACCTCGAAGGCAAGACGGACAAGGACTCGATCACGACCTACATGAGCGTCGTGCGCCGGTGGACGCTCGGCGAACTCGACCCGCCCATCCCCGGCGGCGAGACCGGTGCGCAGGTCCGCGCCCGCATGCTCGACGCGGTCGCCCGGCTGCGCGCCAAGCACGAGCAAGCCGACCCCGACGGCACGGTGGTGCTGGTGAGCCACGGCGGCGCGATCCGGCTGGGCGGCGAATGGCTCGCCGGCAACGTGACCGCCGAGGTCGCCAACCAGGGGCTCATCCCGAACACCGGTGTCGTCGAGCTCGTCGCGACCCCGGCCGGCTGGACCTGTCTCACCTGGGCGGAAGCCCCCGTCGAACCCTGACCAGGGACGTTTGCCTCCGCATCCACCGGGGAATACACCCCACAAGATCGATTAACACCTTGTGGGGAATTAACCGGTGGAGCGCAACCCCCACGGCGGACAACACGTCTACTGGACGGTGGGTCACCCGGCAGCGTCCGACTCAGGGAGGCGAATGACCATGGTTCGTTCGAAACTGATCTCCATCGGCGGTCTCGTCGCGGGTACCGCCGGGCTTCTGCTGCTCAGCGCCTGCGGTTCGGAGACCGCGCCCGTCGCGCAGAACACGTCCGCGTCGCCGTCCAGTTCGGCGCCGGACACCTCCGCCGCGCCCAGCGCGAGCTCTTCGAGCCCGGCGCCCGCTCCGCAGCCCGCACAGCCGCCCGCGCAGGCATCGAAGAACGACGGGCTGTGCAAGGCGGGCGACGTCAAACTGTCCATCCAGGACAGTGACGCCGCCGCGGGCACGGTGTACCGCAAGCTCGTCATCACCAACGCGAGCGGGCATCCGTGCACCGTCCAGGGCTTCCCCGGCATCTCCTACGTGACCGGATCCGACGGCCACCAGGTCGGTGAGGCCGCGTTCCGCGACGGCGCCAAGGGCGGCCCCGTCCAGCTCGCCAACGGGGAGAACGCGATCGCCGACGTCGGTTTCGTGAACGTTCGCAACTACGACGAGGCGGTCTGCAAGCCCACCGAGACCCGAGGGCTGCGGGTATACCTGCCGCAGGAGACGGCCTCGAACTTCGTGCCGGTGCAGGGTCTCGGCTGCGCGGGGAAGATCCCCGGCAACCAGCTGACCGTCAGGACCGTCCACAAGGGCTAGAGCTGGGTGCAGAGCTGTTCGGCCCGCGCCAGGTGCCGCTGCCCCGAGATCTGGTTGAAGTGCAGGCTGAACACCATCCGGCTGACCCCGTCGATGTGTTCGGCCAGCGGCCGGTAGGTGTCGTTGGCGGCGGCCGCCGCGGCGGAGAGTTCGCGTGCGGCCGTCATCCGGTGCAGGACCTCGGGGGCCAGGACGGCCACGGTCCGTTCGCCGGGTGCCGAGTCGGTGGTGTCCGGGATCGTGCCGACCCTGGCCAGCGCCGAACAGGCGTCTTGCGCGTCTTCGAGCGCCCCCGCGTTGACGCCCGAGAGCGCCCACAGCATGCCGATCACGCCGCCGCCGATCACGAAACCGGCGACGGCGGTGAGTACTTGCGGGCGTCTCGAAGGTTCTGTCGTCCCCACGCCGGCCTCCGGCACCAGTGTCTGCTGCATCGCGGACCTCCCCGTCACCCGTGGCGGTGATGGGCTATTTCAGCACCAAAGTCCTTTGTTTTCACCGGTCTCGGTGGAGAACCCGCTCCTCCGTGGCCGATTCGTCATCGAAGGCTCCTTGCCGTAACGAGACGAACGCGAAACCGGCTACTCCGAACAGCAGCAGCCCGGACGTGAGGAAGGTCCGGGCCGGGGAACCGAGGGCGTGGGTGAGGACGCCGCCGAGGAGGGCGCCGACCGGGATCGCGCCCCAGACGACGGTGCGCCACACGCCGAGGACCCGGCCGAGCAGATCGCCGGGGACGAGGGTGTGCCGCGCCGTCCCGAGCACGATGTTCACCGCGACCACGGCGGCCGCGAACAGGCCGAACAGCGCCGCTCCCACCACCGGCGAGCTCGTCAGGCCCATGCCGGTGAACGCCGCGCCGCAGCCGGCCGTGCCCCCGAGGAGCACCGCGCGACGGCTGGTCGCCTTCACCAGCCGCGGGGCGACGGCCGCGCCGAGCAGGCCGCCGATGCCGCCGACGAACGCGAAGAGCCCGAAGGCCGCTTCGCTGAGACGCAGGTACTCGATCGCGTACAGCACCAGCTGCGCCTGCGCGAGCTCGCTGACCAGGCTGATCAGCCCGGCGATCACGACCAGCCGCAGCATCAGCTTGTTGTGCTTCAACCAGCGGAAACCCTCCGCCAGCTCGGTGCGGAGATCGGCGGGCGCGTGGTCGGCGGCTCTCGGCCGGTAGCTCCCGGCGAGGCCGAGCAACACGGCGGCCGCGATCGCGAAGCCCACCGAGTTGAGCAGGAACGGGAACGTCGCGAAGAGAGCGAAGGTGGCGCTGCCGACTGGCCCGCCCAGGAAGGTCTGCCCCACGATCTCGCACGCCTGGAGCTTGCTGTTCGCGCTGTCGAGCGAACCCTTGCCGACGACCGCCGGAATGAGCACGTTCGCGGCGCTGTCCGCGACCACCTCCGCGAAGCCGATGAGCAGGGCGGCGGCGTAGACCAGCCAGATCGTCACCCCGCCCGACGCGACCAGGGCGGCCGTCCCGCCGACGACGACCGCGCGGACGCTGTTCGCGAGGATCATCGCCCGCCGCCGGTCGACGCGGTCCAGCAGCGCGCCGGCGGGGAGCGCGAACAGCAGCCATGGCAGGAACTGGGTCGCCGAGAGGCCGGCGATGAGCAGCGGATCCCGCGTCAGGGTGACCGCGAGCAGCGGGAACGCGACCTTGCCGATCCCGTCGCCGAGGTTCGACGCCGCGCTGGACGCGAGCAACCAGCGCAACCGCCGGTCACTCCTCCCTCGTGCCGTCGACTCGGCCATGGACGCCTCCCCAGGCATTCGCCGGCGCCGGCCGACGACAACGTGTCGAAAAGTTTAGCGGGGGCTGTCGCCCAAAGTGGCTGGGTTGTTACGCCCAGTTAAGAAATCGGAGAACCTGTGGTGCTCCACGCACAAAAATCACCGACCATGCCGCCTTCGGCGCGGAATCCGCCGTGTCTCTGGCGGGGGAGCAAGGGACCTTTGCTACCGCCTCTCCGGCGGCTCAGCCCCACCCGAGTTCGTGCAGGCGCGCGTCGTCGATGCCGAAATGGTGGCCCACCTCGTGGATGACCGTGATCAGCACCTCCTCGACGACGTCCTCCTCGGTGTCGCACATCTCCAGCAGCGGGCGCCGGTAGATCGAGATCCGGTCCGGCAGGACCCCGCCGTACTCGTGGGTCCGCTCGGTCAGCGCGACCCCGTGGTACAGGCCGAGGATCGTGGGCGACTCCTCGTTGAACTCCTCCACGAGTACCACGACGTTGTCCATGGCGTCCGCGAATTCGGGCGGGAGCTCGTCCAGCGCCTCCGAAACCAGCTCCTCGAACCGCTGCTGGGTCATCTCGACGGGCACGCGATCACCCTCCGGTCTTCGGGGGCGAGGACGACGTGGACGACGCTGCCGGCGGGGCCTCGCCGGTGCCGACCTTGACGCTCCCGGTGACCGGGGCCAGCCCCTTGTTGTCCGGCAGGACCGCCGCCACCTTGCAGTTCACCAGCGTCGACCCGGCGTCCCAGCTCTCCTGCTCGCGGACGTCCCAGCTGAGGATGAGCTTCTTCTCCGCCAGGTCCGCGTTGCCCGTGTACTCCTGCGCGGCCGTCGAGCAGGCGGTGTCCAGCCAGGTGTTCTGCTGCTCCTGCGACGGGTAGCCGTCCTTGAATTTCGTCTTGAGGTCGAGCGTCGCGATGATCTCGTACGAATGCGCCTGCGCGCAGTCGATGGGGTCGCCGAAGCTGTTGTTGAGCAGCGCGAGGCAGGTGCCCGGCTCCCAGACGGCCGACTGGTCCTGCTCCTTCGCCGGCCCCTTGGTCGCCTGGAGCTTGCCGCCCTGGCCCGCCCACTGCAGACCGCACCGCAGCTGCCGGTCGCCGTCCGCCCACTGGGCGGGCGTCGGCCGGAGCAGGTTCATGCTCAGCTTGCCGTACGGATCCAGCGCGCGGCCGAGGTACGGCTTGACGTCGATCGTGCACTGTGACCTGGAGATCTCCTGCCACTGCTCCAGGTTCGGGCTCGGCGCCCCCGGCGGGTACTGCGCGCCGATGTCGACGATGCTGGTGACCTCGAACAGGTGGGCCTCGGCGCACGGCACGCGCCGCGCGTCGGTGGCATCCGGATTGTTCCAGGTCAGACAGGTGCCAGGAGGAGATTGGAACGCCTCGGCCGCGGCGGGCGACAGTTTGGGGGCGCCGCCGCCCGCACCGCCCTCCGGGCCCACGTTCCACGAAAACGCCACACTCAGCGAAAGCGCGATGATCGCGCCCGCGAACACACCGGCCATGACGAGCCGGGTGCGCAGGGTGCTCAGCGCGTTTCGCGGATCACGGAACCGCTCGGCCTGTTGAGACATCCACTCCATGATGCCCGCGCCGCACGTAAGGTGCGCGTACCGGGTGGTTAGTGTTGAGACACGGGTTCGGGCCGGCGGGCGATTACGGAGCTTCGATGACGCAGGATGACAACCAGGGGGCACAGGCGCCTCAGGAGCCGCCAAGGCGCGGCTCGATGCGCTTCCAGGACAGCAACACGCAGGCACGGCAGCCGTCGCTGGCCGAGCAGCGGGCACGGCAGCAGGCGCTGGCCGAGCAGCAGCGCCAGGAGGCGCTCGCGGCCGAAGCCGCCCGCGCCGCCGAGAAGAAGTCTTCGACCAAGAAGAAGATCCTGATCGGCACCGGCGTGACCGTCGGCCTGGTCGGCTTGGTCGCGACGTTCTACACGGTCGCGAAGCCGGAGAACGTCACGGCCGTCTGCACCACCAAGGACGGGATCGTCGACCAGGACGACAACTGCGACGAGCGGTATGTGACGTCCCACGGCGGCTACCACTCCGGTGGCTTCTTCTTCATCCCGATCGGCGGCGGCGGGTACAACAGCTACCGCTACAACTACGGCGGCACCGGGACCATCGGGCAGCGCGTGTCGGGTGGCTCGTACACCGCGCCCTCGAACGCGAACGTCAGCACGAAGTCGGGCAAGTCCGTCCAGCGCGGCGGGTTCGGCATCAGCGGCAAGAGCGGCTCCGGCGGCAGCGGCAAGAGCGGGGGCTCGTAGGTGTACCGGGATTCCAAGCCGCCCCGGCGGGACTGGCAGAACATCGTCGAAGAGCAGGGGCTGGTCTTCGGCACGCCCGCCCGCGACGGCTCCGGCAAGTCCCGGCCGTACTGGGACGAGTCGGTCCACTACGTCTTCGACATGGACGAGATCCTGTCCGTCGAGGCGGACGTGGAACTGCTGCACTCGATGTGCCTCGAAGCCGTCGACAACGTGATCACCACCGAGCAGTACCACCGCTTCGGCATCCCCGAGTGGGTCTGGCCGCATATCGCCGAGTCGTGGAAGCGGCAGGATCCGCACGTCTACGGCCGGTTCGACCTGCGCTATGACGGCAAGAGCCCGGCGAAGCTGCTCGAGTACAACGCCGACACCCCGACCTCGCTGCTCGAGGCCGCGGTGCTGCAGTGGCACTGGAAGACCGCGGTCTTCCCCGAGAACGACCAGTGGAACTCGATCCACGAAAAGCTGGTCGAGCGCTGGGGCGAACTCGCCGACAAGCTGCCGTCCAACGAACTGCACTTCACCTGGTCGTCGGCCGATCCGTCCGGTGAGGACCACGTGACGACGGCGTACCTGCAGGAGACCGCGGCCGAGGCCGGGCTCGACACCGTCGGCCTGTCGATCGAGGAGATCGGCTGGGACCCGGTGCTCAAACGGTTCGTCGACCTCGAAGAGGCGCAGATGGCGACCGTGGTGAAGCTCTACCCGTGGGAATGGGTGGTCGACGAGGAGTTCGGCCGCTTCGCCGTCGAGACCATGCCGCGCACGCTGTGGGTCGAGCCGCTGTGGAAGATGATCCTCTCCAACAAGACGCTGCTGGCGATCCTGTGGGAGAACTACCCGGGGCATCCGAACCTGCTTCCCGCCTTCGCCGACGACCCCGGTCTGCTGACCGAGTACGTCCGCAAGCCGAAACTGGGCCGCGAGGGCGCGAACGTGCAGATCGTCGCGACCGGGTACGAGACGCAGACCGACGGCGTCTACGGTGCGGAAGGGTTCGTCTACCAGGCGTTCGACCCGCTCCCGGAGTTCCAGGGCTACCGGCCCGCGCTCGGCGCGTGGATCGTCGGGGACCAGGCCGCCGGCCTCGGGATCCGCGAGACCGCGGGCCTCGTCACCGACGATGGTGCGGCGTTCGTCCCGCACGTCATCGTCGAGTCGTGATAGAAGCAACCGCACAAACCTGACATTTCTGACCAGCACGTACCTCTGGGAGCACCCTGTGACCACCACCCTTGCGCTGTCCGACACGTTCGGCTCCGACCTCGTGCGAGGGATCGGCGCGATCCTGTTGTACGGCGTCGTCGGCCTGCTGCTGATGTTCGCCGGGTTCTGGGCGATCGACTGGACCACGCCCGGCAAGCTGTCCCAGCTGGTCAGCCGCGGCCTGCCGAACGCGGTCATCGTCACCGCGTCGGGCCTGCTGTCGATGGCGTTCATCGTCGTCGTGGCGATCGCGAACTCCGCCAGCGACCTGACCGAGGGCCTCATCACCTCGCTGGTCTACGGCCTGCTCGGCATCGTCGTCCAGGTGCTGGCCGTCCGGCTGCTGGAGTGGGCGACCCGCATCGACGTCCGTTCGACGATCGAGAGCGAGAAGTTCGCTCCGGTCAGCGTCGTGGTCGCGGCCGCGCACCTGGCCCTCGGCCTGGTCGTGGCCGTCGGCATCTCGTGACTTTTTGACCTGCTGAAACCGGCATCGGCGCACGATTCCCACTAACGTGGGAGTCGTGCGCCTTTTAAGGACACCGGACGACCGGTTCTCGGACCTGCCCGATTTCGACTTCGAACCGCGTTACGCGGAACTCGTCGACCTTCACGGCGGCGTGATCAGAGTGGGATACGTGGAGGCCGGACCCGAAGACGGGCCGCCCGTCCTCCTGCTGCACGGCGAGCCCACGTGGTCTTACCTCTACCGCAAGGTCATCCCGGTGCTCGCCGACGCCGGGCTGCGCGCCATCGCGCCCGACCTGGTCGGCTTCGGCCGATCCGACAAACCCGGCGACATGGTCGACCACACCTACCAGCGGCACGTCGAGTGGATGCGCGCGTTCGCCTTCGACGTCCTCGACCTCACCGACGTCACCCTGGTCGGCCAGGATTGGGGCGGCCTCATCGGCCTGCGGCTGGTCGCCGAAAACCCCGATCGCTTCGCCAGGGTCGTCGCGGCCAACACCGGCCTGCCCACCGGCGACACCGACATGCCCGAGCTCTGGCACAGGTTCCGCGACACCGTCGAGAACGCCCAGGTGCTCGACGTCGGGCGCTTCGTGCAGTCGGGCTGTCAGACCAAGCTGCCCGAAGAGGTCCGCGCCGCCTACGACGCGCCCTTCCCGAACGAGATGTACAAGGCCGCGCCGCGCGCGATGCCGTCGCTGGTGCCGATCACCCCGGAAGATCCGGCCGCGGCCGCCAACCGGGCCGCGTTGAAGGTGCTGTCGGAACTGAACAAGCCGTTCCTGGTCTCGTTCTCCGACGGCGACCCGATCACCGCGCCGTGGGGCCTCGAACTGCGGGGCTCGATGCGCGGCGCCCGCGAACTCGAGCATCCGACGATCACCGGGGCGGGCCACTTCCTCCAGGAGGACGCGGGCGGACGGCTGGGCGAGGTCATCGCGCGCTTCGTGCGTTCGTGACATGTGGCTGAAGGGAGCTTTCCCCGCATCAGATGTGGGGAAAGCTCCCTTCGCCGCGTGAGATGTGGGGAAAGCCCCCTTCGGCTCAGGAGACGGCGGCCAGCGCGTCCGCGATGATCCCCAGGCCTTCGGCGGCCTCTTCGGCGGTGAGCGTCATCGGCGGCGCGATCCGCAGCACGTTGCCGTGCAGCCCGCCCTTGCCGATCAGCAGCCCGCGCGCCTTGGTCTCCTCCATCATCCGCGCCGCGGCCCCCGGGTTCGGCTTCATACCGCCGGGCTCGACCAGTTCGACGCCGATCATCAGGCCCTTGCCGCGCACGTCCCCGATCAGCGGGTTCCCCGCCGCGCGCAGGCCGTCGAGCAGTTCGTTGCCGCGGGCGAGCGCGTTGGCCTGGAGGTCGTGGTCGGCGATGTGGTCGAGTACCGCCGCCGCGCCCGCCATCGCGACCGGGTTGCCGCCGAAGGTCGAGATCGAGTTCGCGGTGAGGCAGTCGACGAGGTCGCCGCGCGCCACGAGACCGCCGATCGCGAGCCCGTTGCCGAGGCCCTTCGCGAAGGTCATCGCGTCGGGGACGACGTCGTGCGCCTGGATCCCCCAGTAGTGTTCCCCGGTCCGTCCCCAGCCGGTCTGGACCTCGTCGGAGATGAACAGGATCCCGTACTGGTCGAGGACCTCCTTCATCGCCTTGAACAGGCCGTCCGGCGGTGAGCTGAAGCCGCCGACGCCCTGGATCGGCTCGGCGATCATGCACGCGACGTCGCCGGACGTGCCCGTCTCCAGGACGTCGACCAGGTCCGCGACGCACGCGTCGATGTACTCCGTGTCCGAAAGCGCCCGGAACGGGCTGCGGTACCGGTAGCCACCGTGCACGTAGCTCACCTTCACCGGGCTGAGCGACGACGCCGACCAGCCTCGGTTGCCGGTGATGCCGACCGTCGCGAACGACCGCCCGTGGTACGAGTTCCGCATCGCCAGCACCTGGTTGCTGCGCCGGTACTGGGTGGCGAGCATGAGCGCGGTGTCGTTGGCCTCGGTTCCGGAGTTGGTGAAGAACACCTTCGCGTCGGGGATGCCGGAGAGCTTCGCGATGCGTTCGGCCAGTTCGACCTGCGACCGGATCAGGTACAGCGTCGACGTGTGCAGGATGCCGGTGTCGAGCTGCTTGCGCACGGCGTCGCTGATCGCCGAGACGTCGTAACCCATCGAGTTCGTCAGGATGCCCGCGAAGAAGTCGAGGTAGGTGCGCCCGGTCGAGTCGATGACCCGGCGGTCCTGCGCGTGCACGATCTCGATCGGCTCGTCGTAGTAGAGCGCCAGCCACGACGGCAGTACCGCCTTGTGCCGCGCCAGCAGGTCCGCATCGGTCATCGGGTTTCTCCGTCCGCAGCAGGGAGATCTCAGTATGGGGACGGCCCGAAACGGGCGGCAACGATCAGACTGTCGGGTTATCCGCGTGGACCCGCACATTTTGTGCGGCTCGCACGGACTACTCTCAGCACTCGTGATTGACCCCAGGACTCTGCGCGATGACCCGGACGTCGTGCGCGCTTCGCAGCGCGCCCGTGGCGAGGACGAAGGAGTGGTCGACAAGCTGCTCTCCCTCGACTCCCGTCGCCGGTCGTCCATCGCCGCCGCCGACAAGCTGCGCGCCGAGCAGAAGTCGCTGGGCAAGCTCATCCCCAAGGCACAGGGTGACGAGCGGGCCGAGCTGCTCGCCAGGGCCAAGGACCTCGCCGCCCAGGTCAAGACGGCCGAGGTCGAGCAGACCGAGGCCTCGGAGGAGTTCGAGCAGCTGCACCGCCTGGTGCCGAACCTCGTCCACCCCGAGGCGCCCGAAGGCGGCGAGGACGACTACGTCGTGCTCAAGCACGTCGGCGAGCCGAAGAAGTTCGACTTCAAGCCGAAGGACCACCTCGAACTCTGTGAGGGCCTCGGCGCGCTCGACATGGAGCGCGGCGCGAAGGTCTCGGGTTCGCGGTTCTACTTCCTCACCGGCATCGGCGCCCAGCTGCAGCTCGGCCTGCTGAACATGGCGGTCGCGCAGGCGACCGCGAACGGGTTCACCCCGATGATCACCCCGACCCTGGTGCGGCCGGAGATCATGGCGGGCACCGGCTTCCTCGGCGCGCACTCGTCGGAGGTCTACCGGCTGCGCGACGACGACCTGTACCTCGTCGGCACCTCCGAGGTCCCGCTCGCCGGCTACCACGCCGACGAGATCCTCGACCTGAACGACGGCCCGAAGCGGTACGCGGGCTGGTCGTCCTGCTACCGCCGCGAGGCCGGTTCGTACGGCAAGGACACCCGCGGCATCATCCGCGTCCACCAGTTCGACAAGGTCGAGATGTTCGTCTACACGCGTCCCGAGGACGCCGAGGCCGAGCACGCGCGCCTGCTGGACTGGGAAGAGCAGATGCTCGCCAAGATCGAGGTCCCGTACCGGGTGATCGACACCGCCACCGGCGATCTCGGCACCTCCGCGTACCGGAAGTTCGACTGCGAGGCGTGGGTGCCGTCGCAGGAGACCTACCGCGAGCTGACCTCGACGTCGAACTGCACGACCTTCCAGGCCCGCCGTCTCGGCATCCGCTACCGCGACGCCGACGGCCGCCCGCAGACCGTCGCCACGCTGAACGGCACGCTCGCCACCACCAGGTGGATCGTCGCGATCCTGGAGAACCACCAGCTCGAAGACGGTTCGGTCCGGGTTCCGGAGGCGCTTCGCCCCTTCCTCGGCGGAACCGAGGTACTCACGCCGACATCGAAGTAGCCGACGTGCCGGCGGTGAGGGGAAGAGGACGCATGCGGTTTCGGAATTCGCTCGCGATCGGGCTGACGGTGCTGACGCTCGGCGGCTGTACGTCGGTCGTCGGCGGCACGGCCTCGCCGGTGCCCGGGCAGGGGCCGGTCGTCACGAAGGCCGAGCCGTGCAAACTGCTCACGCAGGAGCAGGCGGAGGCCATCGGGGTCACCTTTCCCGGCAAGGAACGTCCGGCGGACAAGGCGCGGAAGATCCCCGGCACCTGCCGGTATCCCGAGCTGGAAGACGCGCCCGACGGGGTCGCGCTGGAGGTCTCGCAGAGCTACAACCTCTCGCTGGTCGACTACGTCAGCGGTGCCCTGCCCGGCGAGAAGTTCGGCATCGGCGGGTTCACCTGGACCCGGTACGCGTCCATCTTCGGCCCGAGCCACTGCTCGCTGATGGCCGAACTCGACCCGAAGACCTTCGTCGAGATCACCAGCGAGGCCCCCGGCGAAGACGTCACCAAGGCCTGCGACCTGGCGAAGGCCGCGGCTCCCGCGGTCGCGTCCCACCTGCCCGGCGGTCAGCCGAGCCCGCCGCTCACCGCGCCTCCCGGCCAGAAGCCGATCGAGGCCTCCGGGCCGCTCGTGACCGTCGATCCGTGCTCGCTGCTCAAACCGGAGCAGGTGACGCCGCTCAACCTTCAGGCCGCGCGGCCGATGAACGGTTCGTCGAGGGATCCGAAGAACGGCTGCCAGTGGGACGACAACGACGGAGACAAGGGCAAGAAGGCCCTCGACCTGTGGCTTTACACGGCGACGAAACTCGAGGACGTCCCCGGTCTCGAAGGCACCCCGGTCGAGCAGATGGTGGCCGGCAAGAAGTGGTTCGTCTACTCGAGCCCGGACAGCCCGATCTGCGTCGCGATGCTGCCGGTCACGGAGACCTCCTCGGTCAAGGTCGACACCGGTGACCTCACCGACAACGCCAAGGCCTGCGAGATCCCGCAGGCCGTGATGCCGCTGGTGACCGGGAACCTGCCCGCCTTCTAGACCAGTTCGTCGGCGATGTGCTTCGCGATCTCCAGCGCGCTGGTCGCCGCCGGTGAGGGCGCGTTGAGGACGTGCACCTGGTTCCGCGCGGTCTCGATCAGGAAGTCGTCGACGAGCGCGCCGTCCGGGCGCAGCGCCTGCGCGCGGACCCCGGAGCCGTGCCGCACGATGTCGGCCTCGGTGACGGCGGGGACGAGCCGCGCGAGGCTTTCGGCGAAGCGTCGGCGAGAGAACGACCGGCGGACCTCGTCGAGCCCGGTCGGGTACGCGTACTTGCGCGCGAGCCGCCAGACGCCGGGGAAGCGGGCGACCTCGGCGAGGTCCTTGGCCGAGATGTCGCGCCAGGTGTAGCCCTCGCGGCGAAGCGCGAGCACGGCGTTGGGGCCGGCGTGCACGCTGCCGTCGAGCATGCGGGTCAGGTGCACGCCGAGGAACGGCAGCGACGCGTCGGGAACCGGGTATATGAGGCCGCGCACCAGATGACGGCGTTCCGGCTTCAGCTCGTAGTACTCGCCGCGGAACGGCACGATCCGCGCGCTCGGGGTCAGCCCGGCGAGCCGCGCGACGCGGTCGGCGTGCAGGCCAGCGCAGTTGACGAGGCCGTCCGCGTGGATCACGTCGTCGCCGGTGGCCACCTCGACGCCGCCGGTGCGGCCGGGGCGGATCCCCAGCGCGGGCGTGCCGAGGCGCAGGTCGGCGTCGGATTCGTCGAGCAGGCGCACCAGGGCGGTGCAGACGGCGGGGAAGTCGATGATGCCGGTGGACTCCACACGCAACGCGGCGACGCACGAGACCTCGGGCTCGTACTCGCGGGCCTCGCTCGGGGGGATCAGCTTGGCCGGGACGCCGTTCGCCTCGGCGCGTTCGGCGAGCACCTTCAGTGCCGGAAGCTCCGCTTCGGAGGTGGCGACGACGAGTTTGCCGCAGACCTCCACCGGCACCCCGTACTGCCGCGCGAAGTCCACAATGGACCGGTTGCCCGCGCTCGCCATCTTCGCCTTGAACGACCCGGGCTTGTAGTAGAGCCCCGCGTGCACGACGTTCGAGTTGTGCCCGGTCTGGTGGGCCGCCCAGTGATCCTCCTTCTCGAGCACCGTGACGTCCAGACCTCGTTTGGTCAGCTCCCAGGCGGTGGCGAGACCGACGATCCCGCCCCCGATCACCACGACAGTACGCACGATCGACCAGGTTACCCGGAGCGCAACCTGACAATCGTCAGGTTGGTGGTAGTGTACCTAACCGATGTCAGGTAAACGGTTGAGCAGGGAAGAACGCCGGGAGCGGATCCTCGCCGCGGCGGCACGGGTGTTCGCCGCGTCCGGCTACGACGCGGCCGGGATGCGCGAGGTCGCGACGGCCGCGGGGATCAGCACGCCCGTGCTCTACGACCACTTCCCGGCCAAGGCCGCGCTCTACGCCGGGCTCCTGGAGTCCGAAGTGGACAGTCTGCTGGAAGGCTGGGCGGACCTGCCCGTGTCGGGCACCGCCGAGGAGCTGCTGCGCGGCCGGGTGGCGGCGATCTTCGCCTGGATGGAGACGAACGAACGCGGCTGGCGGATGATCTTCGCCGAGACACCGTCCGACGAGGCGGTCGCCGAGGTGCACCGGCGCGGGCAGGCCAGGGCCACGGGGCAGCTGACCGAGGTGTTCGCCCGCGTCCCCGGCCTGGCGCTGACCGCGGACCTGCCGCGCGACCGCGCGAACGAAGCGCTCGCCGAAGCGGCGAAGAGCGCACTGAACGCCATCGCCACCTGGTGGTGGAGCAACCGCGACATCCCGCGTGAGCAGGTCGTCGCGCTCACGGCGGATCTGCTGTGGCGCGGGCTGGGGAACCTGATCCAGGAGGACACATGAGCATCGAAACCGCCGAGCGGTACCGCCGCGCCCTCGAGACCCGGGACGTCGAACTCGCGCTGAGCGCCTTCGCGCCGGACGCCGTCGTGCGTTCACCGTTGACGAGCCGCGTCCGGTTCACCGGGCACGCGGAACTCAGGCCGTTGCTGGAGGTCGCGTACTCGCATCTACGCGACGTCCGGTTCCACACCGACACCGGCGACGAGGCGACGCGGGTCGTCGTTTACACCGCGCGCATCGGCGGCGAGGAGATCGAAGAGGCGGCGGTGCTCAAGTTCGGCGAAGACGGGCTCATCGCCGAAGTGACGCTGTTCGTGCGGCCGCTGCCGGGGCTCGTCGCGCTGATGGACGCCTTCGGTCCGGACATCGCGCGCCGCAACGGCCGCACGTTCGCGGCCCGGCTACTGGCGGTGGCCGCGAAACCCTTGCTGGCCATGGTCCGGTCCGGCGACAAACGCGCCGTTCCGCTCGCCGGGCCGAGGGGCTGAAGGACGCTTTCCCCGCATCTCATGCGAGGAAAGCGCCCTTCACCGCGTCTTATGCGGTGAAGGGCCCCTTCAGCCCACCGCGGCCGGAACCGGAGCAGGCTCCGCGTCGGGGTCCTCGAGTACCTTTGGCACCCCACGCAGGCTGAACAACGCGCTCACCGCCAGCAACGCCATCAGCCCCGCCGAGCACACCATCGTCACCTGCAACCCGTCGACGAACGCCGACTTCGCACTGGCCAGAACCGCTGCGCCTTGCTCCGGCGGCAACTGCGCCGCGACCTGCACCGCACCGCCCAGGGTGTCCGAAATCGCCGCCGAAGTCTCCGGCGGTATGCCCGCCGGGACGACGAGTTCGCTCCGGTACAGCGCGCCGAGCACACTGCCGAGGACGGCGATCCCCAGCGCCCCACCGAGTTCGGTCGCCGTCTCGGAGATCGCCGACGCCGCGCCCGCCCTGGCCTTCGGCACGACGCCGAGCACCGTGTCCGTCGCGACGGTGAGGATCAGCGCCAGGCCGACCCCGAAGACGATCATCGCGGCGAGCAGGTCCGTGTAGACGATCGTCACGCCGACGCTCGCGTACAACGCGAAGCCGACCGCTGACAGGGCACAGCCGAGCGCGATCGTGGCGGCGCGGCCGAAGGCCTTGATCCCCAGTGGCGCGAGCACGCCGCCGAGGATCGCGCCGCCCATCCCGGGCAGCCCGGCGAGCCCGGCCTTCAGCGGCGACCAGCCCGCCACCAGCTGCAGGTACTGCGCGAACATCAGGGATACCGCGAGCTGCGCGAACATCGCCAGGATCGTGGTGCCGACGGTCGCCGAGAACGCCCGCTGGGCGAACAGTTTCAGGTCCATCAGCGGTTCGGCCAGCCGCGGCTGCCGCAGGACGAACGCCAGCAGACAGCCGAGCCCGAGCACGGCGGCGACCGCGACGTCCCAGTGTCCCCAGCCCTTGTAGGCGACTTCCTTGATCGTGTAGACGATCCCGACCATGCCGACGAGCGAAAGCAGCACGCTCGGCACGTCGATGCGATGGGACACCGGGTTCTTCGATTCGGGCAGGATCAGCGCGCCCGCGATCACCATGACCACCACCACCGGCACGTTGACCAGGAACACCGAACCCCACCAGAAATGGTCGAGCAGGAACCCGCCGACGAGCGGCCCCATCCCGAAACCGAGGATCGTCAGCCCGCTCGAAATCCCGATCACGGCCGCGCGTTCCTTGCCGGTGAACACGTTCCGCACGATCGACAGCGTCGACGGCATCAGCGTCGCGGCGGCGATCCCGAGCAGCGCGCGGGCGGCGATCAGCAGTTCCGCCGTCGGCGCGTACGCCGTGATCACCGAGGCGACACCGAACAGCGACGCCCCGATCAGCAGCAGCTTCTTCCGCCCGACCCGGTCGCCGATGTTCCCCATCGTGATCAGCAGCCCGGCGAGCGCGAAACCGTACGCGTCGGCGATCCACAGCAGTTCCGTCGTCGACGGGTGCATCTGTTCCGAAAGCGACGGCAGCACCAGGTGCAGCACGGTGAGGTCGATCGCGATCAGCAGCTGCGCCAGCACGCAGACCGCGACGGTGCCGATCTTGCGGCCCTTGCCGATGGTCACCGAGAGACCCCGAACGTGAGTTCCGGCGTGTGCCGCGCGGCGCCGCTCTCGCCGTCACCCAGGTAGAACCGGGTGCTCAGGGTGCGGGCCGAGGGGTCGAGCACGCTGCGCCACAACGTCCGCCACGGCGCGCCGGGCTCGACCGCGAAGGACACCGCGTCGAGCGCGTCGCGCGGCCCGGCGTCCGCATTCTTGGTGACGGTGCGAAGCCGCTCGTAGGTGCGCATGGTCTCCGGGGTGTCCTCGGGCAGCGCGTCGAGATCCGGATGACGGTGCAGCAGGTGGTTCGTGACGCACAGCGGCCCGTCGGCCACCTCGACGAAGTACTCGACGTCGTGCGCTCCGCGTTCGTACACGAAGCCGCGGCCGGACGCGTCGGCGACGATGTAGTGGCAGGGCGCGCCGTGCGCGTACTGCTTGGCGAGCATCAGCGCTTCCTTGGCCTCGTCGACGGTTTCGCAGGTGTCCAGCAGATACCGGCACACCTGCAGCACCGACAGGCCCGCCTGCGGACCGTGCTCCAGCGGCATGGCGGTCTCGACCTCGGCCATCAGCAACGCGACGACGAGTCCCGCTTCGTTGACGCCCTCCGTTCCACCGTCCATTGTGGACATCGTGAGGGACGTCGAGGCGATGCCGTCGTCGGGGATCGTCGTCAGGACGTAGGGCCGTGACGCCATCGGCACGGTCCCGTCGTCGACGGGTTCCTCGCCGGCCAGCACCGCGCCCAGCTGAGTCCAGCTCATGGTGAAGAAGTCGTAGTTGCGGCCGAGTTCGGTCCCCGTCCACAGTGCCGAGCAGCCCGAGCCGGCGGGCAGGGCGCTCGCGTTGTCGAACGAGACCGCCGCGTCGGCGGGCAGCCCGTGAGCCTCGGCGAATCCGGCCGTGCGCTCCGCGTACTGCGGCCAGTTCCGCGCGAACCAGGTACGCCGCGCCCTGGCCACGACCGGGTCGAGCGGCGGCGGCGACCAGTCCGAGCGCGCCTTCACGTCGGCGCCGAGAGCCCGGCCGATTTCGGCCTGGGAGCCGCGCAGCGTCAGATGCCGCACGGCGAGGAAGTCTTCGGGAGATCCGGCTACGTAGGTCATGCCCCGGAGCGTGTCGGCCGCCGCTGACCGTCCACGCACCGAACGCTGTCAGCGCCTTGGCAGTGCTTGGCGGTGTCTGTCATCGGAATGTCATGTCACCCGCGCGAAAGTGGTTTCACCAGGCAACGACGAACGAGGGAAACCATGCTCAGCAACAAGGTGTACATCATCGGCGGGGCGGTCATCAGCGTCCTCTTCCTCGCGCTCGCGATGGTCGAGTTCTCCACCGGCTACCCGGACGACGGCCTGCAGGACCTGCTCTACGCCGCCGTGAGCGCCGGCGCCGGCGCGCTGCTGTACGTCCTCGACCGCCGCCAGCGTGAGCGCCGGGCGGCTGCCGAAGCGCAGCGTGACGCCCGATGAGGAACATCGACGGCGGTTTCCTCGCCGCACCCGACCAGGCTTCCCTCGAACGCCGCGAACGGGACGTCCGCAAGGGAAAGCTCGCGCTGATGCTGGCCGTCGTGGGCGGGTTCGTCGCGCTGGTCGCCGGCTACAACGTCCTCGTCGACTTCTCGCCGGTTTCGCTGGTGGTGACGATGCTCGCGCTGGCCGCCGCGATCGGCGGCGGGCTGCTCACCAAACAGCTGATGCGCGCCGTGCGGTTCCGGGTGCACAAACCGAACGCGGGACTGGTGGGCGCCGCGAAACTGAGCGGGATGGTCGTGGCCGTCCTCGGCTTCATCGCCCTGGTCGGCTCGCTGGACGGGCCCGGCGTGCTGCGGATCATCGCGATCGCCGTCGGCTGCGCCGCCATCGGCTACGTGAAGACCCTGCACGACCAGCAATGGGTGCTCTTCGAACTGGACGCGGTGGGCGTCCGGATCGAGCGGACGGTCGTGCCGTGGCGTGACGTCACCCGGCTCACCATCGACCCGGTCGGCCCGGGGATGACGCGCCTGGGCGCGGTCCCGATCAACGCCGCACCGCTGTACGTCGCGGTCCAGGACACCGAACTCGACCAGCGGCTCCTCGCCGAGGCCGTCGGCCGCTTCGCACCGCAGGGCACGCAGCTGACCCGCGCCTAAGCCAGCTGAGCGGCACCCCGCAGGCCGAGCCCTCGGCGGTAGGCCCGGTCGAAGTCGTCGCCGAGCCGCTCCCGCACGGTCGTCCTGAGCAGGGCGGCGTCCAGATCGACGGCGAACGGGGTGCCCCGGATGGTCACCGCCGCGCCGATCAGGACCGCCGCCCGCTCGGCGTCGCCCCGCACCAGCGCGACCCCGGCGAGCCCCTCGACGGCGCAGGCCATGGTGGTGCTGTCGTGCCAGCGGTCCGCCGACACCAGCGCCAGCCGGTGCAGTTCCTCGGCCCCGTCGAGGTCACCCTCGGCGGCCAGGACCCAGCCGAGGGAGATCTTCGCGCCGGCCCGCACCCCTTCGGCCGCGAACGAACCACCGGAACACTCCGCGAGCGCGCGTTCGCTCAGCGCGCGGGCCGCCGCCAGATCGCCCTCGTGCCGGGCGAGGAACGACAGCCCGATGTACCCGGCCGCCCGGCTTTCGGGCATCCCGGCGCGGCGCGCGATCTCGATGGCGAGTTCGAAATCCGCCCGCGCCCCCGCCGCGTCGCCGTGGAGCAGCTTGCTGCCGCCGCGACGGCACAGCAGGTCCGCGTTGTCGTCCGACGCGCCGAGTTCCCGCATCAGCCGCAGGGCCTCGTTCATCGTTTCGAGGGCTTCGGCCTGCCGGTTCGTCCAGATCAGGATCTGCGACAGATGATCGAGGGCCATCGAAAGGCCCCAGCGTTCCCCGATCGAGCGGAACGCCTGCGCCCCTTCGAGCAGGAATTCTTCCGCCGTTTCGAGGTCGCCCTGCATCAGCGCGCGGAGACCGTAACCGGTCGGCGCGAGGGCGAGACTCCAGGTATCGCTGTTCGCCAGCAGCGCCCGGCTGCGTTTGATCAGCGCGTCGTCGTCACCGGGCGGGCCGGACACGACGCCCATCAACAGCAGCAGCGCGGGGTTCCTCGGCGCCTTGGCGAGGCTCAGCATGAGGTCGTCCACCAACGGCAGATGCCGGTCGAGCGCCTCATGGCCCCGCAGTCCCGCGGCGGCGGTGAGCACGCAGAGCTGGTACTCCTCTTCGAGACCGTCCGGCGCCCGTTCTCCGAGCCGTTTGACCACTTCCAAGCACAGCGTCGAGCCCTCGAACCGGCGACCGCGCATCCACCAGTACGTCACCAGCGAAGCCGAAAGCTTCAGCGCGATCCGCACGTCGGACTCGGCGGCCCAGCGCAACGCGGCGAGGAGATCGTCGTAGGCGGCGTCGAGCCGATCGAGCCAGACCAGTTGGTCGCCGGTGCGCAGCAACGGATCCGCTTCCTCGGCGAGGGCGAGGAAATACTCGGCGTGCGCGCGCCTCAACCGCTCGGTTTCGCCCGCTTCGGCGAGTTTTCCGGCGAAGAAGGCCCGGATGGTTTCGAGCATCCGATACCGGTCCCCGGTGCGCTCGACCAGCGATCTGTCCACAAGGGACGGAAGAAGCTCCGCGACGTCCTGCACGGCACAGACCGCTTCGGCGTCGGCCAGGGTCGTGCCGCCAGCGAAGACGGTCAGCCGCCTGGCGAGCAGGCGTTCGTCCTCGTCGAGCAGATCCCAGCTCCACTCGACGACGGCGCGCAGGGTGCGATGACGGCTCTCGGCGACCCGGCTGCCCCGCGAAAGCAGCCCGAACCGGTCATCCAGCCGGGCGGCGATCTCGCCGACCGGCAGCGTCCGCACCCGCGCGGCGGCGAGCTCGATGGCCAGCGGCAGCCCGTCGAGCGCGGCGCAGATCCGCTGGACGTCGCCCGCGGTCCCGTCGTCGACCACGAAATCCGGATCGCCCGCCCGCGCGCGGTCGGCGAACAGGCGGACCGCGGCGAACTCCAGCGACCGGGCGGGCGGCGTGCCCGGCGGCGGCACGGCGAGCCGCGGCACGGGGGAGACGACTTCGCCGGTGATGCCCAGCGGTTCGCGGCTGGTGGCGAGCACGCGCAGCGCGGGGGCCGCGCCGAGCAGCCGGGCGGCCAGCTTCGCGGCGGCCTCGATCAGATGCTCGCAGTTGTCGAGCACCAGCAGGACCGCCCGGTCGGCCAGCGCGTCGATCAGCCGCTCCACCGGCGCGTTCTCCACCGGGGCGGTGACCGTTCCGAGCGGGACGGTTCGCAGGCCGAGCGCGGTCAGCACGGCGTGCGCGACGTCGGCCTCTTCGGTGTAGGGCGCGAGTTCGACGAAGACCGTGGGGAGGTCCATCGCGGCCGCGGTCTCGATGGCCAGCCGCGTCTTGCCCGCCCCGCCCGGGCCGGTCAGCGTCACCAGCCGCGAGCTGTCCAGCCTGCCGAGCACGTGCCGGAGGTCGCCCTCGCGGCCGATGAAGGTGGTGAGCTGCGCAGGGAGCGCCGCGGTCGTGCCCTTGACGGGCGGCGTCTCACCGCGAAGCACGGCGAGATGTGCGGCGGCGAGATCCGGCCCGGGGTCGGTGCCGAGTTCGTCGGCGAGGACGCGGCGGGCGTCCTCGAACGAGGTGAGCGCGTCGGCCTGACGTCCAACGGCGTGCAACGCGCGGATCAGCAGCGCGCGGGGCCGTTCCCGCAGCGGCTGCTCTTCGACGACCTCGCGAAGCTCCGCGAGGACGTCTTCGTGCCTTCCCAACTTGAGTTCGGCCTCGACGCGGTCCTCGATCGCCGACGTCTTCAGCTCGTTCAGCCTGGTGACCTGCGGATCCCGGAACGGCGCGTCGGTGATGTCCGCGAAGGCCGGGCCACGCCAGAGCCCGAGCGCGTCGCGAAGCAGTTCCGCCGCCTTCGCGGCATCTCCCGCCGCGAGAGTGCGCCGTCCCTCGGCGGCGAGCCGCTCGAACCGGTGCACGTCGACGTCGTCGGGGTCCACGGCGAGCCGGTAACCCGCCGGGCTGAACTCGACGGGCGCGAGCTCCTTCAGCGCACCCCGGAGCCGCGAGACCTGCGATTGCAGCGCATTCGCCACACCTTCGGGTGGTTGTTCGCCGTAGAGACCGTCGATGAGGCGCTCCGCCGGGACGATCCGGCCCGCCTCCAGCGCGAGCAACGCGAACAGCGTCCGGACCCTTGGCCCGCCGATCGGAACGGTGGTGCCGTCGTCGCGGCGCACCTCCGTCGCCCCCAGAACGCCGAATCGCATGGCTTGAAGAGTAGGGCGTCGTTGACCTGGGCGGATCCAGCCCGCCCGAACTACGCCGATCGGCGTCTATACACTTCGCCGGGTCCCCACGCAATGGGAGAGGGCGGCGGGAGAGGGTAGAGGAAAATGTCTGAGCAGGAACCCGTCGTTCTGGGTCAGCCGACCGTCGGCGACGAAGAACTCGCCGCCGTGGCGGAGGTCTTCCGGTCCGGCTGGCTGGCCGGAGCCGGCCCCGCGTGCCGTCGTTTCGAGGAACGCTTCGCGAAGACCGTCGGCACCGCGCACGCCCTGACCACCAGCAACTGTGGCTCGGCACTCTTCCTCGGGCTGCGTGTGCTCGGCGTGAAGCCGGGCGACGAGGTCATCGTCGGCGACTACACGTTCCCCGCCACCGGCCACGCCGTGCTTCAGGCCGGCGCGACGCCGGTGTTCGCCGACATCCGCCCGGACGTCTGGAGCGCCGACCCGGCGTCGATCGAAGCCCTGATCACCCCGCGCACGGTCGGCATCCTCGCCGTCGACGTCGCCGGGCAGCCCGGGGATTTCGACGAGTACCGCGCCATCGCCGACAAGCACGGCCTGTGGTTGTTCGAGGACGCCGCCTGCGCCGCGGGTGCGACGTACAAGTCCCGCCCGGCGGGCAGCCTCGCCGACCTGGCCGCGTTCTCCTTCCACGGCCGCAAGGGCATCACCGCGGGCGAAGGCGGCGCGCTGGTCTCGGACCGCGAAGACCTCATCGCGCACGCGCGCAAGCTGCACACGTACGGCATCGAGCCCGCCATCACCCGTGAGGGTTCCGGCGCGCTGCCGATCCCGGAGTTCCACGAGCTCGGCTACAACTTCCGGCTCTCGGACGTGCAGGCCGCGATCATGAACGTCCAGCTCGACCGCCTCCCGGACCTGCTTTCGGCCCGCCGTTCGGTGGCCAAGCGCTACCACGAGGCGTTCGAGAACCTGCCCGGTCTCGATGTCCCGGTCGAACTGCCGGACCGCGAGCACCCGTGGCAGGCCTACATCCTCACCGTGGCCCCGGAGATCGACCGCGACGCACTCGCGCTGCGGATCCGCGAACAGGGCGTGCAGTGCAACTTCGGCACCTACGCCTCGCACCTCCAGCCCATCTACGGCAAGAAGCAGACCTTGCCGGTATCGGCGGACCTCTTCGCCCGTCATCTCGCCATCCCGATGCACGCCAACCTCACCGATGCCCAGGTCGACCGGGTCATCGGGACCGTCAGCGCCGCACTGCCGAGCTAGGAGAGAAATGCCCGACAAGAAGGTCTTCTTCACCGGGGGCGGCGGTTTCATCGCCGCGCACGTCATCCCGATGCTGATCGAGGGCGGCTACACCGTCCGCGTCTTCGACAACATGACCCGCGGCGACCGCGCCCGGATCAACGAGTTCGTCGCCACCGGCAAGGTCGAACTGGTCGAGAAGGACGTCCGCTACGGCGGCGCCGTGCGCGAGGCCATGCGCGGCTGCACGCACGTCATCCACTTCGCCACCGTGTCGATCAACAAGTCGGTCGCGGACCCGCACGAGTCCATCGACATCAACATGGTCGGCAACCACAACGTCTTCGCCGCCGCGGCGGACGAGGGTGTCGAACGGGTGGTGTTCGCCTCGACCGCGTCCGTCTACGGCGACCCGAAGCGGCTGCCGATGCACGAGGACGACGAGCTCAAGCCGCTCACGCCGTACTGCATCTCGAAGCGCGCGGGCGAGGACATGCTCGGCTTCTACGAGCGCACCAAGGGCCTGTCCTGGAACGCGCTGCGGTTCTTCAACGTGTACGGCCCCGGCCAGAAGATCGAGGCCTACTACACGTCCGTGATCAACCACTTCATCCAGCGCCTGCGCGCCGGCCAGCCGCCGGTCATCGACGGCCGCGGCGACCAGTCGATGGACTTCGTGCACGTCACGGACCTGGCTCGCGCCGTCGTCGCGGCGCTCGAGTCGGAGCAGGCGAACCTGCCGATCAACATCGGCACCGGGATCGACACCTCCATCGCGACGCTGGCGCGGATCCTCATCGACGCCGTCGGCGTCGATGTCGAGCCGCAGTTCAACGAGCGTGACGTGCTGGTCTCGCGCCGCGCCGCGGACATCACCCGTGCCCGCGAGATCCTCGGCTGGGAGCCGAAGATCACCGTGGAAGAGGGCATGCGCGAACTGGTGAAGGCTTCGGAGTGAGTGCCGGGCCAGGGGAGAGCCGCCCCATGCGCATAGCTGTCGTCAACAACTTCTTCCCGCCGAGGGTGGGGGGAAGCGCGCACATGGCGGCGTCCCTGGCCGAGCAGTACGCGTCGCGCGGGCACGAGGTGCTCGCGATCACCGCCGCCTACGCCGACGCCCCGGCCGACGAGACGAAGGACGGCTACCGCGTCGTCCGCCTGCCCGCGGTGAAGATGCCGCAGCTGGGCCTGTCGATCGACTTCGACATGAGCTTCGCCTCGCTGCGGCCGGGGAACTGGCGGCGGCTGTGGAAGCTGCTGGACGAGTTCAAACCGGACGCCGTCCACCTGCACGGGCAGTTCTTCGACCTGTCGTGGCTGGCCGGGCTGTACGCGCGGCGGCACAAGCTGCCGATGCTGCTGACCATCCACACGCTGCTGATCAGCGACAACAAGCTGTACGGCGGCGTGTTCCGGTTCCTGGACAAGGTCCTGGTGAACCCGATCCTGCGCTACCTCAAGCCGCGCTACGTCATCCTCGACAAGCTCGGGGTCGACTACTGCGTCGAGCGCTACGGCACCAGTGACGCGAACTCGGACTACTTCCCGATCGCCGTCGACACCGGGAACTTCGAGAAGCCGCTGACGAAGGACGTCCGGGAGGAACACGATCTCGGCGACGGCCCGGTGATCGTCTCGCTCGGGCACGTGATCCCGCTGCGCAACCGGCTCCCGCTCGTCGAGGCGCTGCCGTCCATTTTGGACAAGCACCCCGGCGTGAAGGTGGTCGTCGTCGGCCGCGTCTACCACGACGTCTTCCTGAAGCGGGCGGAAGAACTCGGCGTCGCGGACGCCATCATCGTCACCGGCGCCGTACCGAAGGCCGACGTCCCCGCGTACTTCGCCGCCGCCGACATCGTCACGCACGACCTCAATGGCGGCTGCGGCACCGCGTCGCTGGAGGCGATGCTTTCGGGCACCGCGACCATCGCGTCGGTCACCGAGGACAACTACCCGGGCATCGAACTGCGCAACGGCGAGAACATCCTGCTGGTGCGGCCGGACGACAGCGAGGCGGTGGCGAACACCGTCATCGACCTGCTCGACGACCCGGAGAAGCGGGCTTTGGTGGCACAGCGGGAAAGCGCGATGGTGCGGGCCAACTTCGGCCTCGACGTCGTCGCCGAAGAACACCTGCGTACCTTCGAGAAACTGGTGACCGAGGCCGATGTTCTTCGATGACGAGCGCAGCAACCGCCTGCGCCCGCAGATCCTGACCGAACTCGTCTCGCAGTACATGAACGACGCCGAGCGCGCGAAGTTCTACGGACTGCCGGAGTCGACGAGGGTCCGCGAACGGGTCAAGATCATCAGCCCGGAGAACCTGAAGATCGGCGAACACTGCTGGATCGGCGAAGGCGCGGCGCTCGACGCGAGCGGCGGGCTGGAGATCGGCGAGCACACCAGCATCGGGCTCAACACGCTGATCTTCACGCATTCCAGCTGGCTCGCGAACATGACGCTGCAGAACCACTCCGGCAGCGACCTCATCGAACGCAAACCCGTGAAGATCGGCAAAGGCTGCTTCATCGGCGGCCTCGTCGTGATCATGGCGGGCGTCACGATCGGCGATTTCGCCACCGTGCAGCCGAATTCCGTGGTCGCCAAGGACGTCCCGCCGCGCACCCTGGTCGCGGGCAACCCCGCGCGCGTGTTCCAGAAGTACGACGACGAGTACATCCAGTCCGAAGTGGAGCGTGTCCGCGCCGAAAACGCGCGGCGGCGGGCGCTGGCGGAGGAACGTGGGGACGCGACGGGGTCTTGGGGCGCCCCGGCAGGCGACTTCACGGAGTAACTCGGAGGCGTTCGGCGAGGGTGTCGCGAAAGCCACTTTCGCGACGTCTGACGTCCCGAAAGTGGCTTTCGCGACACGGCTCCGCGCGTCCGCAAGCGCACGGTCGTCGATCACTGTGACGAGTGGTGAATTCTCACTCGAGTCCGCAGTACGCTCGGTGCCGATGACTCAGGTGACCCTCGACAAGTGGGCGGCCATGCCCCGGAATCGGGCCGAAGTGGCCGGTGGTGTCCTGGTCGCGGCACCCTTGCTGGACACCTGGCACCAACTGGCGGTCACGCGGCTCGCATACCGGCTGGACGAGTGCCTTCCGGATCTGGTCGCCCTCGCCAGAGTCGAACTGCTGCTCGCTGAAGAGCCGTTGACCATTCGCGTACCGGACGTCCTCGTCACGAGCTTGACCGAGCTGAATGTCCGCAGGGCGTCGCCGACGGACGTGCGGTTGGTCATCGAGGTGCTGTCCGAGGGCACCGTCCGTACCGACCGGGTCACCAAGTTCTCCGAATACGCCGAAGTCGGCATCGAGCACTACTGGATCGTCGACCTCGAAGACCCGGCGAGCATGACCACCTACCGTCTGATTGATGGCGAGTACGAGAACTTCGGCGAGCACACCGGCAAGGTGAGCCTCGACTTCGACGGCACCCCGCTCACCCTCGACCTCGACGCGCTGACCACTCGCCACGCGCAGCGCCCCTGAACGACCGGGAACCACCGCACCGCCGAGCCCGACTACTAGGCTCGACGGGGAGTTCCCCGGGTGAGAAGGGTGTCAGATGAGGTTCAAGCGGTTCGGCGCGTCGTTGCTGGTCACCGGGTTGGCCCTGCTGGGCGCCGCGTCCCCGGCACTGGCCCACTCGGAGCTGAAGAGCAGTGACCCGGCGAGGGGCGCTTCGCTGGCGACGCCGCCGACGCAGATCAAGCTGACCTTCTCGGGGCCGGTCACCCTCGCCGACGACAACCCGATCCAGATCACCGGCCCCGAGAACGCGTCGTGGACGGTCGGCCGGGCGGAGGTCGCCGGAACGGTCGTCACGGCGCCGGTCAAGGCCGTCGGGCCCGCGGGCGAGTACACCCTCCGCTACAAGGTGACCTTCGACGACTCGCACGCTTCGAGCGGCTCGGTGAAGTTCAACCTCAGCGCCCCGGCGGCCGCCCCGAGCAGCCAGAGTCAGCCGAGCAGCCAGGCTCCCGCCCCGGCGAGCAGCGCCAGCCCGGCGCCGCAGGCAGGCGAGACCACTCCCGAGGACCTGGTGCCGTCCTGGGTGTGGATCGTCCTCGCGGTCGCCGTGGTCGCGGCCGGTGTGGTCGTCGCGCTCCGGTTCACTCGTCGGAAGGACTGAGGCTTCACGGAACGCCAGCGGCCGAGGCAACCTTTCAGGTGGTCAACCGTCGAACGGAGATGAGGACCAGGGTGGCTCGCGGCGATGACGAGTTCGTCGAGTTCGTGCGGAACTCCGCGACGCGTCTTCAGCATGCCGCCTACCTGCTCACCAGCGACCGTCATCAGGCCGAGGACGCCACCCAGACGGCGCTCGCGAAAACGTATGCGGCCTGGTCGCGGGTACGCCGCAAGGACGCCTACGCGTACGCGCGGCAGGTCCTCGTCAACCATGTCATCGACGGCTGGCGGCGCCCGATCCGCGAGAACGCGACGGAGGACATCCCCGAGCAGCCGAGCGGCTTGGACGTCGCCGGCGCCGTTGTCCAGCGGAAATGGCTCCTTGACGCCTTGCGTACGCTCACAGACCGGGAGAGAGCCGTCGTGGTGCTCAGGCACTTCTTCGACTTGAAGGAATCCGACGTGGCCGGCGAACTGGGTGTCTCGATCGGCACCGTGAAGAGCACCAATTCCCGCGCCCTGACCAAGCTGCGGATCACCGCGGAGGACGGAACGGAACTGATCGGGGGGCTGGGACGATGACCGACCTCGAGACGCTGCGTTCGGCATTGCGGGAACCGCCCGCCGAGGACTTCGCCGAGCCCGACCTCGGCGCGATCATGACCAAGGGCAGGCGGATCCGCCGTCGCCGTCGCCTCGCGACCGGCGCGGGCGGGGTCGCCGCCACGCTGGTGACGGTGCTGGTCATCGTCGGCGCGGTCGCGCTCAGGGGCTCGTCCTCCTCCGAACAGCAGCCGCTTCCGCCCGCCGCGAGCGCGCCCGCGTCCGTGCCGATGCCGCCACCGGTCCCGGCGCCGACGATCACCGCGGCTCCGGCGGAGGCGCCCTTCGGCAAGGCGATCCCGCTCGGGATCAAGGGTGAAGGTGGCCGTGAGCTGGTGATCCACGCCTTCGCGATCGACGAGCCGCAGATGCCGGACGTCAAGTTCGGCCTGCAGGTCGCGTACCGGAACGGGGACGGTGACTACGACGCGCTCCTGGCCGCCAACGAGTTCAAGGGGTCCGACCGGTCGTTCGGCTTCCACGCCGTGGACGGCGGTGACCTGATCCGGGGCACGTTCGTGCCCGTGTTCGGCTACTTCGCCGGTCCGGCGGCGCGGGTCACCAGCACCGTCCGCGGGAAACCGGTCGAGGCCAAGGCCGTCCCGTGGAGCGAGGACCCGTCGGTCGTCATCTTCTGGTTCGACCCGGGCCAGGTGGAGTCGCCGTACGTGCTGACCCCCCTCATCGCGTACGACGCGAGGGGCCAGCGCCTCACCAAATGAATCAGGCCGCGGCCTGCGTCAGCACCTGATCGACGACGGCGTGCGACGGCAGGATCAGGTCCCGCTCGGTGTCGGCGTCGACCTTGCCTTCGAGCAGGTCGACGAACCGGTCCAGCTGCGTCGCGAGCGGCTCGCGAGCGGTGACCAGTTCCGGGATCTCGATGACGGTCTGCTGCCGGTAACCGAGCCCGTCCGGGGTGACCGAGTCGTGCGAGACGTGCCGGTAGATGGTGACGTCGCGGCGGAGCAGGTCGATCTCGATCATGCGGTCCAGTTCGGACACCCAGAGCGAGCGGACCTTGCGCTGGCCGAGGCGGGACGCGGAAACCGTGGCCAGCCCGGACTCGAACGACAGCACCGTCTCGATGGTGTCTTCGGCGCCTTCGACCGAGTTCGGGTGGAAGTAGCCCGCGCCGGAGGCGACCCGCTGCGGGGTCGCGCCGCCGAAGAACTGGATCGCCAGGTCGACGTCGTGGACCAGCAGGTCCCACGCGACACCGGTCTTGATCCGCGGCGCGTACGGGCCGTGGCGGCGGGCCATCAGGTGGATCGGCTCGTTGACCAGCGCCCGCGCGGTCATCACGGCCGGGTTGTACCGCTCCAGAAGCCCGCACATCAGCGGGACGTCCTTCTTCGCCGACAGCCCCACGATCTCCTGGGAGAATTCGAAGCTGTTGCACACCGGCTTCTCGACCAGCATCGGCTTGCCCTGGCCCAGGATCTCCTGCGCCAGCTCGTAATGCACCTCGGTGGCCGAAGCGAGCACGACGGCGTCCACATCGGACAGTGAGCCGATTTCGGGCGCCCACCGGGTTTCGTAGCGGTCGGCGACCTCGCGGCCTGCCTCTTCGCGCGGGTCGATCACGCGGACGAGGTCCACGCGTTCGTTCGCGGCGAGGACACGGGCGTGCAGCGAACCCATGTTCCCCGTGCCGATGAGGGCGATCTTGTGGGCGGTCATGCGCCGAGTGCCTCACGGACGGTTTCGATGATGGTGTCCAGATCGGACTCGGAAAGGTACGGGTGCACCGGTAGTGAAAGCGCCTGCGTGATGACGGTCGAGGCCACCGGGAAGTCCTCGACACGCGCGTCGGGGATCAGTGGATGGTTTCGGTAGCACTCGTAGTCGAAGACGATCTTCGGGTAGTAGATCCCGTTACCGATGCCCTTTTCGGTGAGGGCGGCGGCGAGTTCGTCACGCGAGAGGAAGGCATGCGGGCCGACCAGCACGGTGTACTGGTGCCATACGTGTTCACGGCCCGGCAGGACCCGCGGTACGTCGAGGCCCGGGGTGCCGGCGAGCCCCTCGGAGAGGCGCTTCGCGTTGGCCTGGCGTGCTGCGGTGAGCTGGTCCAGCTTCTCCAGTTGCGGGATGCCCACGGCGGCGTGCAGGTCGGTCATCCGGTAGTTGTGCCCGGCGACCTCGTACTGGTACCGGGCACGCATGCCCTGGTTACGCAGCACACGCAGGCTGTCGGCCAGCTTGTCGTCGTCCGTGGTGATCATGCCGCCCTCGGCGGTGGTCACATTCTTGGTGGCGTACAAGGAGAAGCAGCCGATCCCGAAGGAGCCGGCCTGTTTGCCCTGGAACGACGCGCCGACGGCTTGCGCCGAGTCCTCGATGACCTGGAGGCCGTGCTCGGCCGCCAGTGGCGCGAGCTTGCCCATGTCCGCGGTCTGCCCGTAGAGGTGCACGGGCATGAGGACCTTGGTGCGGTCGGTGATCGCGGCGGCCACGGCGTCCGGGTCGATCGCGAAGTCGTCGCGCCGGATGTCGGCGAAGCGGACGGTCGCGCCGGCTTCCAGGATGGCGTTCAGCGTCGCCACGAAGGTGAACGGAGAGGTGATGACCTCGTCACCCGGCTGAAGACCGAGCGCCTGGATGGCGGCGACCAGCGCGGTGGTGCCGTTGTTGACGGCGATCGCGTGTTTCGTGCCGGAAACGTTCGCGAACGCGTCCTCGAAGCGCTTCACCATCGGTCCCTGTGCGATGACCCCGGATCGGAGCACCTCGACGACGAGGTCCTCCGCGTCACGGACGTCGACCACGGTAATGGGGATCATCTGCAAGTCTCTCTCGACGGGGCGTTCAGGTGCGTCCGGTACGGTGAGCTGCCGTTTCTGCGCCCGGCTGCCCGCGCTGGCGCGCGCCACACGTTACCGGGACCGCCGAAGCGCCCAAGACCCCAGGCTGCCTCCAGCCACGACGAACGGAACTCACGTGGTGAACCGCATCCACCCGGCAGCAGTCATCGGCGAGGGTGTCGAGCTCGGCGAGGACAACGTCATCGGACCGTTCACGGTCATCGTGGGCCCCACGCGGATCGGCGACGGCAACTGGATCGGCCCGCACGTGACCATCGGGACCCCGGGTGAGGATCGCGGCCGCGAGCACCCCGTCGCCTGGGAGTCCGCGCCGGACGGTGATCCCGATCACGACGGCCACGGCGTCGTCATCGGCAGCCGGAACCGGATCCGCGAGTACGTCAGCGTCCACCAGGGCACCTGGCGCACCACCTCCATCGGCGACGGCGGCTACTTCCTCCGCGGGAGCCACATCGCCCACGACTGCATTGTCGAGGACGCCGTCACGGTCGCTTCGAACGTCATCACCGGCGGCCACTGCCATATCTGGTCCGGCGCGAACCTGGGCATGGGCGCGATCCTGCACCAGCGGGTCGTCATCGGCCCCGGCGCGATGGTCGGGATGAGCTCCGCGGTCCGCAAGGAAGTGGGCGCGTTCACCATCGCCGTCGGCAACCCCGCGCGGGTGACCGGCGTCAACACCGTGGGCCTGTCCCGCCGAGGCCTGGACGAGGCCGCCATCGAGGCGCTGGGGCCGTGGCTGAAGGGTAAGGCCGGTCTCCCTGAGGACGGGCTGGCCGACCGGCTGCCCGGCGACCTCTCTACCTTGGTGAAGGCGTGGGACGCCCGTCCACGCGACGAGCACTAGGAGTACGGACATGGCGGAAGTCGCCGGCAAGCTGCGTGAGGTCTTCGTCGAGGCGCTGGACCTCGATGGCGACGTCGACGTCGAAAACCTGAAGTACCGCGACATCGAGGCCTGGGACTCGGTCGGTCACATGGCGCTCGTCGCGGCCATCGAGGACGAGTTCGATGTGGAGTTCGACACCGACCAGGTGATCGACATGTCCAGCTTCAAGGTCGCCGTCGACATGGTGACCGACCTCCAGTCCAAGTGATGCTCGAAGGCAGGATCGCCCTGGTCACCGGCGGTACCCGGGGCATCGGGCTGGCCACCGCGCGGGCGCTCGCCGAGGCGGGCGCCACCGTCGTCCTGACCGGCCGTGACGAGGCGAAGGCCAAGGAAGCGGCGGCAGCGGCGGGGGCCGCGAGCGGGCTCGCCCTGGACGTCACGGACGCCAAGGCCGTGTCGACGCTGGTCCGCGGCGTGGCCAAGGAGCACGGCAAGCTCGACATCGTGGTCGCCAACGCCGGGATCATGGAGGACGCGCTCCTCGGCATGATCCGCGAGGAACTGGTCGACACCACGCTGAGCACCAACGTCGCCGGCACGCTGCACACCGTCCAGGCCGCGGCCAGGGCGATGATGCGCAAGAAGACCGGATCGATCGTGGTGCTGGCCTCGATCGTCGGCGAGCACGGAAGCGCCGGTCAGACGGTGTACGCGGCCTCGAAGGCGGCGGTGGCGAACATCGCGCGTTCGGCCGCGAAGGAGCTCGGCCGGTCCGGGATCCGGGTCAACGCGGTGGCGCCCGGCGTCATCGACACCGACCTGACCTCGGGCCTGACCGAGGACGCCAAGGCCGAGAACATCGGCAAGACCCCGCTCGGGCGGCTCGGCACGCCCGAAGACGTGGCGAACGCGATCCGGTTCCTCGTCAGTGATGACGCTTCGTTCATCACCGGGCAGGTGCTGGGCATCGACGGAGGCTTGGTTCTCTAATGACCCTTCTGGGTGTGGGTGCGCGACTGATCGACGTCACGAGCGGCAGGACGCTCGAGGGCGAGGAACTCGACACCGAGGTCACCCGCGTGGGTGCCGCGTTGTCGCTGCTGCCGCCGGGCGCGCTGTTCGCGCGGATGTCGGTGGACCTCCCCAGCGTCCTGAACTACCTCGGCGCGTTCGAGGCAGGCCGTGCGATCGCGTTGATCGACCCGGCGCTGGACGCCGACGTCCTGGCGGGGCTCATCGAGCGGTTCCGCCCGGCCGCGGTGCTGTCCGCGCCGGACGCGCCCGCCCCCGAGGGTTACGGCGTTTCCGACGGGCACTGGGTCCGGAAGTCCGCCGAAGGGGTCGAGCCGCATCCGCATCTCGCGGTCCTGCTGCCGACCAGCGGTTCCACCGGCAACCCGAAGCTGGTCCGGCTCGCGCGCGGCGCGATGTTGGCGAACGCCGACGCGATCGCCGAGGTGCTCGGCATCGACCGTCACGAGATCGCGCCGACCAGCCTCCCGCTGCACTACAGCTACGGCCTGTCCGTGCTGAACTCGCATCTCGTCCGCGGCGCGACCGTGGTCATCGAGCCGTCGGGCGTGCTCGGACGCGGGTTCTGGGACGCGGTCAACGAGCACAAGGTCACCTCGCTCGCCGGCGTGCCGTACCACTACGAGATGCTGCGCCGTCTCAAGTTCGACCCGGCGAAGTACCCGACGCTGCGCACGCTGACCCAGGCGGGCGGCAAGCTCCGCGACGACCTCGTCGCCCAGTTCAACGACAAGATCCGCGAGGTCGGCGGCCGGATGTTCGTCATGTACGGACAGACCGAGGCCGCGCCGCGGATGACCACTGTCCCGGCGGAACGGCTCGCGGAGAAGCTCGGTTCGGCCGGGCCCGCGCTGCCAGGCGGCTCCTTCGCCATCCGGCGCGAGGACGGTTCCGAGACCACGCATCCGAAGATCGTCGGCGAGGTCGTCTACCGCGGGCCCAACGTGATGATGGGATATGCCGAGGACGAGGCGGGGCTGGCCGCGGGCGACGAATACGGCGGCGTGCTGGCCACCGGCGACCTCGGGTACCTCGACGAGGACGGGTTCCTCTACATCACCGGACGCCTCAAGCGGATCGGCAAGGTCTTCGGCAACCGGGTCAGCCTGGACGATCTCGAGCACGCCGTGCGTTCCGCTTCGGTGGGGATCGACGTCGTGGCCGCCGTCCCGGCCGGGGACAAGGTCGTCCTGTTCGCCGAGGCGGCCGACAAGGACATCTGCAAGGACGCCGCGAAGGCGCTGTCCGAGCGGCTCCACCTGCACACCAGCGGGTTCGACGTCCGCCCGATCGACACCGTGCCGCTGCTGGCCAGCGGTAAGATCGACTACCGGTCGCTGGAGGCCCAGGTATGAGTGTGTTCACGCTTTCGCAGGCTGAGCGCGAGAAGCACCTGCTTCCACAGCTCGCCGAACTCACCGCGCACCACCGCGAGAACTCCGAGGGGTACGAGCGCATCCTGTCGTCGCTCGGCATCGCGCGGGACGCGGAGTTCGCCTCGATCGCGGACCTGCCGTGGCTGCCGGTGCGGATGTTCAAGACGCACGACCTGCGCAGCATCCCCGAGTCCGAGATCTTCAAGACCCTGACCTCGTCGGGCACCACCGGCGCGGGCGCGTCGCGGATCTACCTGGACAAGGCCGCGGCCGGCGCGCAGACCAAACAGCTCGGCGCCACGCTGCAGGAGGTCCTCGGCGGCGAGCGGCTGCCGATGCTGATGGTCGACACCATCGGCATCATCAAGAACCGCCGTTCGTTCTCCGCGCGCGGCGCGGGCGTGCTGGGCATGGCCAACTTCGGCCGCAAGCACACCTACGTGCTCGACGAGAACGACCAGCCGGACGTCGAGGCGGTCAAGACGTTCCTGGCGACGTACGGCGACAAGCCCTTCCTGATCTTCGGCTTCACCTTCATGGTGTGGCAGTACCTGTACGAAGTCGCGCGTGAGCACGAGCTGGACCTGTCCAACGGGATCCTGATCCACTCCGGCGGCTGGAAGAAGCTGATCGACCGCGCGGTGGACAACACCGAGTTCCGCCGCCGGTTCAAAGAGGACACCGGGCTCACCCGGATCCACAACTACTACGGGATGATCGAGCAGATCGGCACCGTGTTCCTCGAAGGCCCGTCCGGGAACTCGTTGTACTGCCCCGATTTCGCCGACGTGGTGATCCGGAACCCGGAGACCTGGGAAGAGCAGCCCGTCGGCGAGCCCGGCGTGATCGAGGTCGTCAGCACACTGCCACGTTCGTACCCGGGGCACGTCCTGCTCACCGAGGACCTCGGTGTCTACAACGGAATCGACGACGGCGACTGGCCGGGCAAGCATTTCTCGGTCATGGGCAGGCTGCCCAAGGCCGAGGCCCGCGGCTGCTCGGACACCTTCCAGGGAGCGGCGGCATGAGCCTGAACCAGCGTTTTCCGCTCGCGGACACGATCGAGGTCGACAAGCTCGTCGAAGAGCTGCGTGCCGAGCCTGCCGGCGGTCGGCTGCGGGTGGGCGACCCGCGTGTCGTCGAGTTCCTGACGAAGTTCGCGCGCAAGCTGCTCGCCCCCGCGACGGCACGCCGCTTCCCGGAGCTGGCGTCGCTCGGTTTCTTCCTGCGCAAGGGAGAAATCGCCAAGGCGCTGTCCACTTTGGAGACTTCCGGTGACGCGCTGCGCTTCCCGCGCGGGCTCGTCTTCCACGTGCCGCCCGCCAACGTCGACACGATCTTCGTGTACTCGTGGGCGCTTTCCGCGCTCGCGGGTAACCACAACGTCGTCCGGGTGTCGTCGCGTTCGGCCGGTGCGGCGGAAATGGTGCTGGAGGCACTGAACGCCGCACTGTCCGAAGTGGACGCCGACACGGCCGCCGCGATCACCGCGACGCAGCGCATGGTCACCTACGACCGCAGCGACGCGATCAGCGGTGCGCTCTCGGTCGCCGCGGATCTGCGGGTCATCTGGGGCGGCGACGCCTCGGTCGCCGCGTTGCGCAAGTACCCGCTGGCGCCGCACGCGCGTGACCTGACCTTCCCGGACCGGTCGTCGTTCGCGGTCGCGTCGGTGCGCGGCTGGCAGAAGGCCTCCGAGGCCGAACGCCGCGGCGCGGCCGAGGGCTTCTACAACGACTCGTACTGGTTCGACCAGGCCGCCTGCTCGTCGCCGCGCGCGGTGTTCTGGGTCGGCGACGAGGACGGCGCCCGGGAAGCCGGGCAGGAGTTCCGGAAGCTGCTCGCCGAGGTGCTGGCGACGAAACAGCACGTCACCGAGCCTGCCATGGCCGTGCAGAAGCGGGTTTCCGCGTACGGCGCGGCCGTCGACGGGCTCGTCAACGGCATCGAGTTCCAGGGCAACGGCATCGCGACGCTGGAGCTGGCCGACCCCGCGATCCTGCCGCGCGAATGGCTCGGCGCGGGCACTTTCGCCAACGCGCGGGTCGACACGCTTTCCGACCTCGTCCCGATCGTGCTCCGCAAAGATCAAACCGTCGGTCAATTCGGCTTCATCAAAGAAGAATTGACCGAATTCGTGACGGAATTGGCGGGCCGCGGCGTCGACCGTGTCGTTCCTTTCGGCTCGGCCCTGACGTTCTCCGCGATTTGGGACGGCTACGATCTGCTGACGGAGTTCAGCCGCTTGGTGACCGTGCAGGCCTGACCTGCGGTTACGAGGTAGCAGCAGAGGAGGTTCAGTGACGACCGTCGAAACGCCCGAGGAGGAGTCTTCGGTTGCGGTAAAACAACCGAAATCCACCAAGGCGAAGATCCTCGACGTCGTCCGCTGGGTCGCCATCCTGCTGGTCGTCGGTTTCGCGGCGAAGACCCTGGTCACCAATTGGGGTGAATTCTGGCGGACCTTGTCCGAGGTCGCGTGGGAATCCTCCACCTTGAGCCTGCTCGCGCTCATCGCCGCGATCATGGTGTCGACCTACGGCTGGCAGGTCATGGTCGACGACCTCGGCAAGCCGATCGGCTACGCCCGCGGCGCGCAGATCTGCCTCGTCGGCTCGCTCGGCAAGTACGTGCCGGGTTCGGTGTGGGCGTACCTGCTGCAGATGGAGCTGGGCCGCAAGGCCGGGCTCGCCAGGGCGCGGATCTTCACCGGCTCGCTGATCCAGCTCGGCGTCGGTGTGGTGTCCGCGCTGGTCGTCTCGCTGCTCGCGGCACCCGCGGTGTTCAGCAACAGCCCGCGGGCGCTGTGGCTGTTCGTGCTGATCCCGGTCGGCCTGGCGATGCTGCACCCGCGGGTCCTCACCTGGGGCACGTCGCTGGTGCTGCGGATCCTGCGCCGTCCGCCGCTGGACCACCGGCTGAGCTGGTCGGTCGTCGGGAAGGTCTTCGGTTCGTCGACCGCCGCCTGGGCGCTCCAGGGTGTGCACCTGTGGCTGCTGGCGAACTCCGTCGGCACGCCCGGGTTCAGCGGGTTCGTGCTGTGCGTCGGCGCGATGGCCGTCGCGATGACCGTCGGGACGTTCGCGTTCATCCTGCCCAGCGGGGTCGGCGTCCGCGAGGTCGCGCAGGTCGCCGTGCTGACCGCGTCGGGCCTCACCGTCGTCCAGGCGACGGCGTTCGCGATCGCCTCCCGGGTCATGTTCACCGTCGCGGACCTGATCACCGCCGGCGGCGCCGCCCTCTCGGCCCGCCTCGTCACCTCCCGCGGTTAGTCCTCTCTTGAGGGAGCCTGGCGCCCTCAAGGGGGCCTTCACTGCATGTGGGGAAAGTCCCCTTCAGCACAGATCGTGCGCTCCTCGTGGATGGCTTTCGCGACACGGCTCCGGCATCACGCCACCTCCCGCCTCAGGGGTTGAGCCGGTAGATGACAGCGTCGGCGTTGCGGTACACCTCGGTCACGAAGTCCAGCCCGTCCAGGTCGCGCAGCCCGGCCTGGCGCGGGGCGCCCGTCGGGTAGCCGTACTGCCCGAGGATCACCCACCGCACGTTCAGCCGCGCTACCGCCGCCCGCACCTGGGCGTTCAACGGGTACTCGCGGAAATGCCACTCCAGCAGCCGCGCGTCCGACGGCGACAGCGTCTCGTCGAAATGCCCGGAAGTCGTGCGGACGCCGGAGAGCGCGTAGGTCCACACCGTCCCGTCCAGCCGGTCGTTCAGCGCGCGCTCGCCGGGTTTCGCGAACTCGGCGAGCTTCTCCATCGCGACGACCTCGTCCGGGCTCACCGGCAGCTTGTGCGGATCGACATCGGGAGTGTTCGCGTAGCCGGGCGCGACCTTGTCCGCGTTGGACGGCGCGTAGAAACCGTTGCTCAGGAAGGCGAACGTGCCGAACACCACCAGCGCGACGGCGAACGCGGGCACCTTCCGGTGCGCCACGTTGTCCCGGAGCCACGCCTGCGTTTCGGCGAGGCCGTGCGCCGCGATGATCGCCAGCGGGATCGCCGCCATCGACATGAACCGGTACGGGTCGTTCCACCACGGCCGTGACAGCGCCAGCACGAGCGGCTGCTCGGACGACGTGACCGCGATGTAGGCGAACCCGGTGATCAACGCCGTGACGCCGATCCAGCGCAGCCCGCCCAGCCGCGAGAAGAAGATGAAGCCCAGCAGCAACGCGGCCGAAAGCCAGACCTGCGGATACGGCTCGTGGTGCTGGAAGCCCAGCAGCGCGCCGAGCGCCGTCGTCGCCCGCCATTCGACCGGCCAGCTGCGGTAGGGCACCTCGCCGTTCGCGAGCCCGATCGCGCCGAACAGCTGGAGCCACGCCACGAGGATCGCGAGGACACCGACGATCGCCAGCGCGCGCAGGTCCCGGCCGATCCGCCGCCACCGTTCACCGGGCGCGATCCAGCGTTGCAGCAGGAGCGGGCCGGCGAACAGGATCGAGCCGAACAACGCGGACGAGTGCACGCACAGCAGTCCGACGGTGCTCGCCAGCAGCACGAAACCGGTGTCGGGCGCGGGCCGGTCGAGGTAGCGCTTCACCGCGACGGCGGCCAGCGGGGTCAGCGCGAGGCCGAGCAGGAACGGGAGCAAAGGTCCCCTGCTCATCGATTCGTACAGGCCCATCACCGGCGCGATGGAGACGAGCGCGGCCGCGCCCGCGAACACCGCGCGCCCCCGGAACACGCGCACCATCGTGACCAGCGACAACGCCAGCAGCGCGGGCAGCAGCGCGGTGTTCACGTCCAGCGTCAGCGGGATGGTCGCCGGGCCGAGCAGGTACATCACGGACGCGAGCAGGTGGTACGCGTTGGGGTAGAACACCGGCGCCGCGTCGCCGTACCAGTTGACCTCGCCGGTGCCGAACAGGCCGCCGTCCCCGGTTTCGGCGATCTGCCGGACCCCGTTGGCGTGATAGACGGCGTCGAAGCCCTGCGGGATGGCGTCCAGCCTGCCCATCCCGCGCACCACCGCGTACATCCCGACGGCGGCCGCGAGCAGCAGGCACGCCCCGACCGCGAGATGGCCGGACCGTCCCCACAGCGGTTCCTCGGGCGCGGGCGGCCATCGGCGCAGGGTGAGCCGCCGCAGGCCGTACGCGACTCCGGCGAACAAGGCCGTCGCCACCGCATACGTGACCGGGTTGAACGGGAGCCCGAGCGCGGCCGCCCACGGCCCGGCGAGGCCGCCGATGGCGTAACTCAGCAGCGGCGTCATCCCCGCCAGCACCCAGCCACGCAGGCCGGCGGCGAGTCCGGTGAGCAGACCGGGAAGGCCGAGGACGAGCAGCGCGACGCACAGCGTGATGACGTCGGCCGCCAGGGAGGTTTGGGTGGGCACGGGCTACCTCGGGTGGGGAATCCGCACAGAACCCCCGAGGTGCGGAACGGAATGGGAAGCCAGATTAACCGCCGGGGACCGTTACCCGAAGGAGTCACATCCGCACGGGCAAAACGGCGACCCGTTGCCTACTTTGTGCACACTTGCTGGCCCATTCGTGTCAATTGACTGCGCCGAAAGAAACAGACCGGCGCGGTGATCGATACTTGACCGTAGTCTTTCGGCAGGGGAGTGGCTCGGCCCGGGAGGGTGGGGATCAGGTGGTGATCGCGCTCGTCGTCGCCTGGATCCTGGTCGCGGTCTTCGTCCTGGTGGCCTGGCCCAAGATCAGCGCGGACAAGACCTGGCGCGCCTTCGCGCTGATGCTGACCCTCGGTTTCTCGCTGGTGCACCAGCTGATGTTTTCGACCATCGCGGAGGACGCGTACATCACCTTCCGTTACGTCCAGAACATCGCCGACGGCAATGGGCCGGTGTTCAACCCCGGCGAGCGGATCGAGGGTTACGCGAATTTCCTCTGGATGATCGTGGTCGCGTTGCCGAAGGCCGCATTCGGGGCCGACATCGAGACTTCCGCGATCGTGCTCGGCGTTCTCGCCACGCTCGGCGCCGTCCTGCTCGCCCATGTGACGGTGAACCGCGTGGTCGCGCGGGCGGCCGGTGAGGCGCGCCCGGCCTATGGCGTGGCCGCCGCGGTGCTGGTCGCGGGCGCCGGGGGCCTCGCCGCGTACGGCGGATCGGGCACCGAGACGCCGTTGTTCGTGCTGCTCGTGCTCGGTGTCTTCGCCTCGCTCGCGGCCCGGCGGCCGGTGGTCGCCGGGGTGCTCGTCGCCTTCGCGATGATGACGCGCCCGGCGGGGCTCCTGTTCGCGGTCCTGGTCGGGATCTGGCTGGTCGCCGCCGCCGCGCGCGGCCGCTACACCTGGTGGTCGCCGGTGGGCTGGCTGCTCGGCGGGCTCGTCTTCGCGGCGCCGTGGATCGCCTGGCGGGTGACCTACTACGACCATGTCCTGCCGACGTCGGCCATCATCCCCTTCGATCTCGGCCTCCCCGCCCGGATCGACGGCGGGTGGCGGTATCTCTCGGGGTTCTCCCTGGTCCACCAGGGATTCCTGCTGCTCGGCCTGATCTCGGTGGTGGCCCTGCTGCTGCGCCGCACCGGCCGGACGCCGCACGAGGCCGAGGCCAGGTCGCTGATCTGGCTGATGCTGGCCACCGCCGTCGCGCTCACCGGTTTCGTGGTCTTCTTCGGCGGCGACGCGGGGCCCGCCTGGCGGCTGCTGGCGCCGATCCCGCCGCTGCTGTCGGTGGCGGCGGTGTCCGTCTACGGCGTGCTCGTTTCCCCCGCGAAGCCGAGCCCGCGGCCGCGTCCGCCGGTCCAGCGGCTGATGCCCGCCGCCGCGGTGGCGTTGTCCGGGCTCGCGGTGCTGGTGTCGGTGTTCAGCCCGGAGATGCTCGCCCGAGTGCGCGCCTGGCACGACCACGGCGCGCAGATGGAGGAGATCGGCCGCTGGCTCGACGCCTATCTGCCACCCGGTTCGGTCGTGAGCACCTCCGCGCCCGGCGTGCTGTCGTACCACGCCGGGACGCAACTGCAGATCGTCGGTGTCCGGGGCCAGACCGAGGAAGCGGGCGAGGTCGTCGTCTCCCGGCGGCATCCGACGATCGCCGTCATCACCGACAGCGGTTACTCGGCGAAGCAGACTTGCGTGATCGACCCGGCGTACGCGGCCAGGTATCGCGTCGCGACCTTCGCGCGCGAAGGAACCTCGTCGTGGATCACGGTGTTCCTACGGGCGGACGTCGAGCGATCGGTCACGGCGGCCCTCGACCGCTCGCGCGATTTCCGCCACGTACCGTGCCCTTCGTGAGTGTCGACGAACGCGTTTCCCTGAGCCGGCCGGCAGCGCTCGAGGCTCGTTCCCGCCTGTTCGGCCTCGGTGTGTTCGCCGCCTCGCTCGCCGTGCTCCTGATCCGTTTCCTCGTGCCGCGGCCGATCGCGATATCCGACAACGGCGACGGTTTCCGCGTGCTGTGCGGCGCGGGCATCCCGTGGAAGGGCAAGCCGGAGGGGTTCGTCCACCTCGCCTACACCGTCCCGGCGGGCGAATGCGACGCCACCTATCTCCTGACCCAGAGCTGGTTCGCGCGGATCGCGCGGTCGATCGGCGGGCTGCTGGGCCTCGAATCGACGCTCAGCCTGGTCGTCCTCGGCGTGCTCACCAGCGTCCTCGCCGCCGCGGCGGTCGCGCTGATCGTCGTCGGCTTGCCGTACTCACGCCGCGTCCGTGGCTTCGCGGCCGTGGGGCTGCTGCTGGTCGTCGCCGACTCCGCGTTCTTCGGCTACTTCGCTTCGGTGCTCGGCGAGGGTGCCGCCTTCCTCGGTCTCCTGCTCGCCGTCGGCGGCTTGCTGGTCGCCGCGCGGCCCGGCTGGTGGCGCTACGCGGGACTCGCCGTGCTGCTCTTCGGCGGCCTGATCGCGGTGAACGCCAAGGTCCAGACGCTGATGATCCTGCCGCTGCTCGCGCTCGCCGCGCTGCTCGTCCGTCCGGCGGGCGTCCGCGGCTTGAAGCGCTGGCTCCCCGTGGTCTTCGTCATCGGCGCGCTCGCCGGCGGCACGGCCTACGCGCAGCAGACCGTCGAACCGGCGAAGCTGCCCGACGGCTCGCTCGCCGCGCGGCCGGGCGACGATTCGCGGGAGATCAACATGTTCAACACGATCTTCCTGACCATTGTGGACGGTCGGCACGACACCGGGGCCGACCTCGCCGCGCTGGGGCTGCCCGCCTCGTTCGGCCAGTACGCGGGCAACGGCTGGTGGCATCCGAAGCCCGCGACGCAGGACCCCGAGTACCCGAAGTACCGCGAACAGATCAGCAGGCGCAACGTCGTCGAGTACTTCGCGACGCACCCCTGGCGCACCGTCGAGATCCTGGACCGTGCGGCGGGTGATCTGCTCACCGCGCGGCCGCCCTACCTCGGCAGCTTCGACCGGTCGGCCGGCTTCGCCCCGGAGACACAGGAATACCGCGTCCCGATCGTTTCGACCGTGACGAAACTGTTGGCGCCACTGGGTTTCTTCGCCTTGCTGCCGATATGGGCCCTGATCGCCTGGCGTGGCTGGAAGACCCGGCGCGCCGCGCTGGGGGTCGTGCTGGGCTTCCTGCTCGCCGTCGCCGCCGGGCAGTTCGTCCTGGCCGCGCTGGGCGACGGCCTGGAGAACGTGAAGCACCAGGTGATCGCGCTGTACTGCACGGTGCTCGGCGTCGCACTGGCGCTGGTGACCTTCGCGCGTCAGGAACGCTCGGAGTGATGTGACCTACGCGACCGTAGGTTGGTTACCCTACGGTAGCGTAACCTGAACGAATGGCTGAGCTCGTTTACCCGCCCGTCATCATGGCGGCGAAGTTGATGTTCCGGGTGCTGGACAACCGCATCCGGGTGGAGGGGACCGAGCACATCCCGTCGACGGGCGGGGCGGTCATCGCCTGCAACCACGTGAGCTATCTCGACTTCATCTTCTGCGGGCTCGGCGCGCAGCCCGCGAAACGCCTGGTCAGGTTCATGGCGAAGAAGGAGATCTTCAGCAACCGCATCGCCGGACCGCTCATGCGCGGCATGCACCACATCTCCGTCGATCGCGGCGCGGGTCTCGCGTCGTACCGCGAAGCCGTCGATCGCCTGAAGGCCGGAGAGGTCGTCGGCGTGTTCCCCGAGGCCACGATCAGCCGGTCCTTCACCGTGAAGGACATCAAGTCCGGCGCTGTCCGGATGGCCGCCGAAGCGGGTGTCCCGGTCGTGCCGATGGCGCTGTGGGGCACGCAGCGGCTGTGGACCAAGGGCCGTCCGAAGGATCTCACGAAGCGCCACGTCCCGATCTCGATCCTCGTCGGCGAGCCGATGCACCCGAAGGCCGACGAGGACGCCGAAATCCTCTCGAAGGACCTTCGCGTGCGGATGTCCGCGCTCGTGGACCGCGTCCAAGCCGGCTACCCGGAGAAGCCGTCGTCCGACGACGAGCGCTGGTGGCTGCCCGCGCACCTCGGCGGCACCGCGCCGACACCGGAAGAAGCCGCGAAGCTCGACCGCGAAGGCCGCTAGAACCAGCGTTCGAGCACCTGCGCGACGCCGTCCTCGGAGTTCGGCGCGGTCACTTCGTCCGCGACGTCCAGCACGGAACGGTGCCCGTTGGCCATCGCGACGCCGTGCCCGGCCCAGCCGAGCATCTCGACGTCGTTCGGCATGTCCCCGAACGCGATCACGCGCTCGGCCGGGACTCCGAGCCGCTCGGCGACCTCGGCCAGCCCGGTCGCCTTCGTGATGCCGTGCGCGGCGATCTCGATCAGGCCGGTGTTGGTCGAGTAGGTGATGTCGACCGAGCCGTCGAGCACCTCGCGTGCCGCCCGCGCCATCTCGTCGGAGCTCATCCCGCGCCTGCTGATCAGCAGTTTGATCGCCGGATGCCCGAGCACCTCGGCCCGCGGCGCCTCGGTGCCCTCGTGGTTGCCCCACGGATTGTGGTAGTCCGGCTCGATCACGAAGTTGCGCATCTCCGGGTCGAGCGCGGACTCGCCGACCCGCTCCGCGGCGAACCGGCAGCCGGGGAGAGCGTGATCAAGAGCACTCACCGTGTCGTGCAGAACCTGGGGTTCCAGCAGGCCGTGGACCGCCACGATCCGGTCCGTCCCGATCTCGTACAGCACCGCGCCGTTCGCGCAGACCGCGTACCCGGTCAGGCCGAGCGGGGTCGCGATCGGCGCGATCCAGCGCGGCGGGCGGCCGCTGGCCAGCACGAACGGCACTCCGGCCTCGGCGACGCGGCGGACGACGTCAATCGTGCGTTCGGACAGGACCTCCAGCGGGCCGAGCAGGGTGCCGTCGACATCGGAGGCGATCAAGAGAGGCTTTTCCACCGGCACATCATCCCCGAAGATCCGCCCATCGGGCGAAGTGTCGGTCTGGACCAGTACCTTCCCGGTGTGCGCGTAGGCATCGTGATCCTTCCGGAAGATCGTTGGTGGGCGGCCGAGCCGAAATGGCGGGCCGCCGAGGAATACGGCTTCGACCACGCTTGGACGTACGACCACCTCGGCTGGCGGAACCTCGTCGACGGCCCGTGGTTCAGTGCGATGCCAACGTTGACGGCGGCCGCCATGGTCACGTCACGGATCAGACTGGGCACCTTCGTCGCCTCACCGGTCGCGCGGCACCCAGTGCCGTTCACCCGCGAGTTGACCACCCTCGACGACATCTCCGACGGCCGCTTCATCCTCGGCGTGGGCGCCGGAGTCCCGAACACCAACTACGACGCGACCGTCCTCGACGGCCCCGAACTGTCGGTCAAACAGCGCACCGACCGCTTCGCCGAGTTCGTCGAAGCGCTCGACGGGCTGCTGATGACCGACGGCTTCGACTTCGAGGGCGAGTACTACCGGGCCAAGGGCGCGCGGAACCAGCCTGGCTGCGTGCAGCGGCCGCGCTTGCCGTTCCTGGTGGCCGCGAACGGCCCGCGCACGATGACGCTCGCCGCGCGCTTCGGCGCGGGCTGGGCCACCACCGGCGTCAAGGCGGACACCCAGGACGAGTGGTGGAAGGGCGTCGCGGAACTCGTGAAGACCTTCGACGAGCGGCTCGACGTCGTGGGCAGGGACAAGGCGAGCGTGCAGCGGTTCCTCAGCCTCGACGCGGCGCCGGTCTTCTCGCTCTCCAGCGTGAGCGCGTTCACCGACGCCGCCGGGCGGGCCGGGGAACTCGGCTTCACCGACATCGTCACTCACTGGCCGCGGTCCGGGGACTACTACGTCGGCCGTGAGTCGACCCTCGAAGAGGTCGCCGGCGACGTACTCCCGGTACTCCAGGGAAGAAGTTCTTAGGCCGATCGGGTGACGTTGGCGGGGCCGGTAAACCGGTTCCGCCCCCTGGTCGTCTGACAGACAAGTACAGCGAGTGGGCGCGGCCGGTGACGGCTGCCCCTCATGGGTCACCCCGGGGGTGAATGGGGGACTGAGGCTCGCGTGGTCGCGGCAGGGGCAGTCCGCGACCACGCGAGCCTTTTCCGTAGGGGGCCGAAAGCGTCCTTCACCGCATGCGACGCGGCGAAGGGCGCTTTCACCACGTCACATGCGGTGAAAGCGTCCTTCAGCGCGTCAGGGTGTAGATCGAAGCGCCCGCGTTGGAGAAGTCCTTCCGCAGGAAGCCCAGACCGTCCAGATCCCGCAGCCCCGGTGCCGGCGGCTCACCGATCTTGATCGGGGTGCTCCCGATCAGCACGTGCTTGATGTTCAGCCGCCGCACCGCGGCCCGCACCTCGGGGTCGGTGTCGTAGTCGCGGAAGTGCAGCGCCAGGTACTTCGCGTCCGGCGGTGGCACGCCCGGGTCGTAGTGCCCGGCGACCGGATGGATACCGGTGATCGCGTACAGCCAGGCCGTCCCGTCGAAGCGCTCGTTGAGCACCTTCTCGTCCGGTCCGATGTTCATCTTGGTCAGCTCGTTCATCGCGGCGAGCTCGTCGGCGCTGACCGGCGGCGTGACCTCGCCCTCGGGCCCGTTGTAGTACAGGAACGACACCGCGTGCGCGTTCGACTCGGTGTAGAAGCCCTTGGTCAGCACGGCCGACGCGGCCACGATGAACACGGCGGTCGCCAGCCCCAGCCGGGCGGGCAGCGCGGGACGGCTCTTCACCCAGGAGCGCCCGCTCGCCCACTTCGCGAACCAGCGCTGCAGCTCCGCCATGCCGTGCCCGGCCAGCAGGCACAGCGGGATCGCGGCGAGCGCCATCAGGCGGTACCGATCGTTCCACCACGGCCGCGACAGCGAGATCACCCACGGCTCGGCGCCGAACGACGCGACCAGCACGAACAGCGCCGAGAAGCCGATCGCCGAGAGACCGACCCAGCGCATCCGGCCGAGCCGGAACAGGCTGAGCACGCCGATCACCAGCAGCACCGTCAGCCACACCTGCGGGGCGCTCAGCACCTGCCGGAACGTCACCAGCAGCCCGAGCGACTTCACGACCGGCAGGTCGGAGCCCCACGCGTAATAAGGGTATGAACCCGAAGTGAATTTCAGGGCGCCGAGGATGTGCGGCGCCGCGAGCAGGCCGCTGCCCACCATCACCGGCACCATCTTGACGACGTCGCCGCCGATCACCCGCCAGCCGCCACGGCCTTCCGGCACCCCGTCGAGCGGTTTGTGCCGCAGCGCGCGGTACCAGCGCTGCACCACCAGCGGGAAGGCGAACAGCAGCGCGCCGAACAGCGCCGACGAGTGCGCGGCCAGCAGGCCGACCGCGGTCAGCGCGAGCACGTAGCCGGTGTCGAAGCCGGGCCGCGCGAGGAAGCGGGCCAGCGCGACCACGGCCAGCGGCGTCAGCACGATCCCGAGCGCGAACGGCAGCAGCCCGCTGGACACCGACTCGTACGCGCCGGTGGTGGCCGCCGCGGCCACCAGGGCCGTGCAGCCCGCGAACACCGCCCGCCCGCCGAGCTGGCGGATCAGCGCGACCATGGACAGCGCGAAGACGCCGGCGACCGGCATGGTGATGGCGTTGAGCGTGACCGGGATCGTCGTGCCCGAAATCGAGTACACGAGCGAGCCAACCAGGTGATACGCGTTCGGGTAGAACGAGCCGTCCGGGTACCAGTTGACGGTGCCCATCCCGGTCAGCGAGCCGTCGCCGGTCTCGGCGATGTAGCGGATGCCGTTCGCGTGGAACACGGTGTCCCAGCGCTGGAACACCGCCGTCGTCCCGCCTCGGGCCGAGAGCACCACGAGGATCGAGATCCCCACGGCCAGCGCGACGCAGGCCGCGACGGCGTAATGCGCGCGCGGGTGCCACTTCGTCGGAGGTTCCTCGGCGCCCGGCTTGATCCAGCCGCGCGCCTGCCCCAGCTTCCGCAGGCCGAAGCCGATCCCGGCGAGCACGGCCGTGACGCCCGCCACGGTCAGCGGGTTGTACGACACACCGGCGAGTGCCAGCCACGGACCGGCCAGTCCGGTTACCGTGTAGGACAGCAGCGGGGCCAGGCCCGCCAGGGCCCAGCCACGCAGGCCCGCGGCCCGGCCGACGAGCCCGCCAGGGACCGCCAGGACGGCCAGGTAGGTGAGGGTCGCACCGAAGTACGACCAGAAGGTGTCCGGAGTAGGCACTGCTTCCTAAATGTGTCTGTCGAAGGTGAAAACCGGTGCTCGCTGCAGGGCACGGAGTCGACGTGCGTACCCTCGACGCCCGTGAGCGCGCACACGAACCCCGACAAGATTACTGAAGCCGATTTCACCGGCTACGACCTCATCGTGGTCGGGTCCGGATTCTTCGGGCTGACCGTCGCCGAACGGGCCGCGGCCGAGCTCGGCAAGAAGGTCCTCGTGCTGGAACGGCGTCACCACATCGGTGGCAACGCCTACTCCGAGGCCGAGCCGGAGACCGGAATCGAGGTGCACCGCTACGGTGCGCACCTGTTCCACACGTCGAACAAGCGGGTGTGGGAGTACGTCAACCGCTTCACCGAGTTCACGAACTACCAGCACCGCGTGTTCGCGCGGGTCAAGGACCAGGTCTACTCGTTCCCGATGAACCTGGCGCTCATCAACCAGTTCTTCGGCAAGTCGCACACGCCGGACGAGGCCCGTGAGCTGATCGCGAAGCAGGCTTCGGAGTTCGACACCGCGGACGCGCAGAACCTCGAAGAGAAGGCGATCTCGCTGGTCGGCCGCCCGTTGTACGAGGCGTTCATCCGTGGTTACACGGCCAAGCAGTGGGAGAACGACCCGAAGAACCTCGGCGCCGACATCATCACCCGGCTCCCGGTCCGCTACACCTTCGACAACCGGTACTTCAACGACACCTACGAGGGCCTGCCGGTCGACGGCTACACCGCGTGGCTCGAGAAGATGGCCGAGCACGAGAACATCGAGGTCCGGCTGAACGTCGACTACTTCGACGTCCGCGAGCACATCCCGGCCGGCACCCCGACCGTCTACACGGGTCCGCTCGACCGCTACTTCGACTACTCCGCGGGCCGGTTCACCTGGCGCACCGTGGACTTCGAGTCCGAGGTCGTCGAGACGGGAGACTTCCAGGGCACCTCGGTGGTCAACTACAACGACGAAGAAGTGCCCTACACCCGGATCATCGAGTTCCGGCACTTCCACCCGGAGCGCAAGCACTACCCGAACGACAAGACGGTCGTGTTCCGCGAGTACTCCCGGTTCGCCGGCGAGGCCGACGAGCCGTACTACCCGATCAACACCCCGGACAACCGCGAGAAGCTCGAGGCCTACCGCGAGCTGGCGAAGAACGAGGCCAAGGAGCGCAACGTCCTGTTCGGCGGGCGGCTGGGCACCTACAAGTACCTCGACATGCACATGGCCATCGGCTCGGCGCTGACCGCGTTCGAGAACAAGATCGCGCCGCACCTGACCGATGGCGCGCCTATCGACGGGTCCCTCGATGCTTGAGAAGGGCGCGCCCACCGGCGAGGTGGCGGTTCTCGCGAAGGCACAGGGCGTCCTGAAGAGTGACGTGACGGTCAAGGCGGCTCGGGGTCTTTCGCACTTCGGCGAGCACAGCGCGGGATGGTTCGCGCTGGGGCTCGTCGGGGCGGCGGTCGACAAGAAGCGCCGCAAGGACTGGCTGGTCGCGGCGGCCGGCGTCGTCGGCGCCCACGCCGCCTCCATCGCGGTGAAACGCGTGGTCAGGCGGCCCCGCCCGGACCACCCGAGCGTCGAGGTCCTGGTCTCCACGCCGAGCAAACTGAGCTTCCCGTCCTCGCACGCGACCTCGACTACGGCGGCGGCGGTGCTCTACTCCGGATTGACCGGGCGTAACCTGGTCCCGGCCCTGGTACCGCCGATGCTGGCCTCCAGGCTGGTGCTCGGCGTTCACTACCCAACCGACGTTCTGGCCGGAGCGGCCCTAGGGGGCGTAGTCGGCGGCCTGATACGTAGGAAGCTGAAGCGACGATGAGTGAGACGACCGAGAAGGCCGATTCCAAGCCCGACGACGTAGAACCCGTGGCCGAGGCCGCCGAACCGAAGAAGGTCGCCGGCGGTCTCGTCGGCGGCATCATCAAGACGGCACGCCCGCGCCAGTGGGTGAAGAACGTGCTGGTGTTCGCCGCTCCGTTCTTCGCCTTTTCGAAGTCGACGGACCGGACCGGCCTGCTGATCGCCGCGCTGATCGCCTTCGCGGCGTTCTCGCTGGTGGCCTCCTCGGTCTATCTCATCAACGACGCGATCGACGTCGAGGCCGACCGGGCCCATCCGACCAAGCGGAACCGGCCCATCGCGGCCGGGATCGTGCCGGTGCCGGTGGCGTTCGTCGCGGCGGCCGTGTTCTTCGCGGCGGGCCTCGGCATCTCGTTCCTCGCCAGCTGGCAGCTCGCGGTCGTGCTCGCGGTCTACGAGGCCGTCCAGCTCGGCTACTGCTTCGGGCTCAAGCACCAGCCGGTGGTCGATCTGGCCATCGTCGGCTCGGGCTTCCTGATGCGGTCGATCGCCGGTGGTGTCGCCGCCGGTATCGCGCTTTCGCAGTGGTTCCTGCTGGTCACCGCGTTCGGCTCGCTGTTCATGGTGGCGGGCAAGCGCTACGCCGAGATCATGCTCTTCGAGCGCACGGGCGCGAAGATCCGGTCTTCGCTCAAGAAGTACTCGGCGAGCTACCTGCGGTTCGTCTGGGCGACGTCCGCGGCGATCCTGATCATGTCGTACTGCCTGTGGGCGTTCGAGATCCGCCAGGTCGAGCACGACTCGGTCTGGGCCGTGGTCTCGATGGTCCCGTTCGTGGTGGCCGTCCTGCGGTACGCCGTCGACGTCGACGGCGGCAACGCGGGCGAGCCGGAGGAGATCGCGCTCAAGGACCGCGTGCTCCAGGTGCTCGGCGCGAGCTGGGTCGTCACGCTGTTCCTGTCGTTCTATCTCTGATCGACAGCTCGGACACAGCGCATCCACAGGATGCGCACGCATCCTCGGTGATGGGGGCGGGCACTGCGCCCGCCCCCATCACCTTGAGGAGCGAAAGATGACTGACCCGCAGCGGCCGTCCGAAGACGAGGACAAGACGGTCGAGCAGCCCTTGGTGGCGGACGAGACCCCGAAGACGCAGGCTCCGCCGAAGAAGGGCGGATTCCGCCGGTTCGCCGGGCACCGCGCGACGCAGCTGGTCGCGGTCGGCGCCCTGGGCTTCATCCTCGGCGGCGGGATCATCGGCACCGCCGTCGGACTGGCCTCCCGCGACGGTGATCGGCGGCCCGGTATCTCCCGCGAACACCGTGGTCCGGGCGGTCCCGGCATGCACCGGGACTTCCGTGACGGCCATGGCGACCGCGGGTGGCGTGACGAGTCCCACGGCGGGTAGATAACGGAATCATCACGCCGCCGTGTACGGTGTTCGTGATGCGAAGCGCCTCCGCTGATCTGCCCCAGGCTCCCGGTGCGCTGCCGGGAGCCGCCGTCCTTACCCGCCCCTGGGTGCTCCCGGCCGGGGCGGCGGTCGCTTCGGCACTGGTGTTCGTGCTGGTCAGCGGGCATTTGATCGACGACACGTACATCACGCTCTCGTACGCGAAGAACCTCGCCTTCCACGGCCACTGGGGCCTGATCGAAGAAGGCACCGCCAACACCGCGACCTCGCCGCTGAACGTCCTCGTGCTGGCGCTCGTCACCTTCATCGTGCGGGACGCCGTCTTCGCCGCGGGGATCGTCTTCGTCGCGAGCCAGGTGGCGCTCGTCCTCGGCCTGCGCCGGATCGGCGCCGCGTCCGGTCTCCCCGGCTGGTTCGCCCCGCTGGCGCTGGGCATGCTGCTGGTGAATCCGCTGCTGCTGTCGTCGGTCGGGCTCGAAGTCGCCCTCGGCGCGACCGCCGTCGTCTGGTCGATGGTCTTCCTGCACGAACGCCGTCCCGCCGCCGCGGGCGCGGTGATCGGCCTGATCGCGCTGATCCGGATCGACCTGTTGCTGATCGCGTTCGTCCTGTTCCTCGGACGCCGCGAATTCTGGGTGGGCATCTGGCGAATGACGTTCGCCGCGCTCGGGGTGATGCTGCCGTGGTTCCTGTTCAGCTGGCTGGTGCTGGGTTCGGCGGTGCCGGACACGCTGGTCATCAAGATCATGCAGCGCTCGTGGGGGCCGTTCAGTTTCACCAACGGCCCGCTGCTGTACCTGCGCAACTTCCCGGTGGCGGCGACTCTTTCCTTCCTGCCGCTCGTGATCGGCGCGCTCGCCGGTCTACTGTGGACACTCCACTTCCGGCGCGGTTCGGAGCGGGCGAAGCGGCTGCTGCCGTTCGCCACCCTCGCCATCGCCGGCGCGGCGCACTACCTGGCCTATTGCTGGCTGAACGTCCCGCCGTACCACTGGTACTACGCGCCCAGCATCATCGGCGCGACGGTCTTCCTCGCCGCCGGGGCCTCCGCTGTGCCCGGCCGTGCGCGGCTCGGCGCGGGGATCCTCGCGGGCGCGTTCCTCCTCGTGAGCGCCGTCGCCTACGCGGCTCCCGAACTGCCGCGCCGGTTCGCGCCCATCACCAGCAACCACGCCGCGTCCGACGAGTACCGCGCGATCGGCGCGCAACTGGGCGAACTGACCAAGGGACGCAAGGTGGAGAGCGCCGGCGAGGTCGGCGCGCTCGCGTACTCCTGCGATTGCGACATCGTCGACCAGTTCTCCGACCGCGGCTCCGTCGACCCGGCGATCGTCGAGACGAAGAACCGCAGCAGCGATCTCGGCAAGGCGTTGCTGGAGGCGAACTTCCGGTTCTTCGACCACAGCGTCCCGCCCGCGACACCGGATCTCGTGCTGGTCACGACCCGGAAGTCGCCACCGCCGAACGCGCTGGCGACCTGGACGATCAGCTCGCCCTGGATGGGCACGCAGAAGCTGTACCTGCTGCCCGCCCGCTAGATCGGCAGTTTCCGGAAGATCGGCCGGGGCACGTGCCGCAGGGCCGACATGACCAGGCGGAACGGCGCGGGCGCCCACACCAGTTCCTTGCCCGCGCGCGAGGCGCTCACGGCGATCTCGGCGACCTGCTCGGCGGTCTGCGCCAGCGGGGCGTCCTTGAGCCCTTCGGTCATCTTGGTCTTCACGTGCCCGGGGCGGACGACGGTGATCTGTACGCCGAACTCGGACAGGGCCTCGCCGAGGCCCAGGTAGAAGCCGTCGAAACCGGCCTTCGTGGAGCCGTAGACGAAGTTCGACCGGCGGACCCGCTCACCGGCGACCGACGACAGCGCGATGACCTTGCCGTGTCCCTGCTTCTTGAGCTTGTTCGACAGCGCGACCCCCACCGAAACCGCGGCCGTGTAGTTCACGGTCGCCGCCTCGACGGCCTTCGCGTGGTCCTGCCACAGCTCTTCCTGGTCGCCGAGCAGGCCGAACGCCACGACGGTGACGTCGATGTCGCCACCCTCGAACGCCTTGTCCAGCACGGCCGGGTGCGATTCCATGTCCTTCGCGTCGAAGTCCACAGTGGAGACTTCGGCGCCCTTGTCCTTCAGCCGCTGAGCGGCCGCGTCGAGCCGCGGGGATCGGCGTCCGGCCAGCACGACCCGGAGGGGCTTCTCGGCCAGGTACTTCTCCGCGATCGCGAGCGCGATGTCGGAGGTGCCGCCGAGCAGCAGCAGGGACTGGGGGTTGCCCACAGCGTCGATCACAGTTCCAACCTTCGGGACATGTCAGAGGCGAAAACGCCTTCGGGGTCAACGGAAGCGCGGACCTTGCGCCATTCCTCGAGCCGCGGGTACATCCTCGCGAAGTTCTCCGCGGAGGTGCGCGAGTCCTTCGCCGTGTACAGACGGCCGCCGATCGCGAGGACGTCCTCGTCGAGCTCCTGGCAGAACCGGCTCAGCCCGTCCTTGATCGGGAAGTCGAGGCAGACCATCCAGCCGGGGTGCGGGAACGACAGCGGCGCCGCGTTGCCCTCGCCCATCTGCTTGAACACGTTGAGGAACGACACGTGCCCGGAGTCCGCGACCTTCTGGATGATCCGGCGCAGCGGCTCGTGCGCGTTCAGCGGCGTGCTGAACTGGTACTGCAGGAAACCCTTGGAGCCGTACGCGCGGTTCCACTCGCCGAACAGGTCGAGCGGGTGATAGAACGCGGTCAGACTCTGGATCTGGTCGCGCGCGTTCTTCGCGGTCTTGCGGTAGTACAGCTCACCGATCGCCGAGAACGACAGCTTGTTCGCCAGCCCGTTCGGGAACACGTCCGGCAGGGTGGCCAGCGTGCCCGGGTTGAACTTGAGCGGATCGGTCCGCAGCTTGGGCGGCAGTTCGTCCAGTTTGGCGAGCGAGCCGCGTTGGAAGGCCGCGCGGCCGAGCTTCGAGCCCCTGGAGATCGAGTCGAACCAGCCGGACGAGTACGTGTAGTTGGCCTCGGAACCGTCGGTGACCAGCGCGAGGGTCTCGTCGAGGTTCGCCGTGCGCTGGATGTCGGCCTTGAAGTAGGCCGTCTCGGTCTTCGTCATCCGGATCTTGGCGCGGACGATGATGCCCGTCAGGCCGATACCGGCCACGGTCGCCCAGAACAGCTCCGCGTCGGGGCCGTCCGGCGTGAGCGTGCGCACCTGCCCGTCGGCGGTGATCAGGTCCATCGACACCACGTGGTTGCCGAAGCTGCCCGCCGAGTGGTGGTTCTTGCCGTGGATGTCGTTGGCGATCGCGCCGCCGATGGTGACCTGGCGCGTCCCCGGCAGCACCGGCACCCACAGGCCGTACGGCAGGCCCTCGCGCATCAGCTTGTCGAGGCTGACGCCCGCGTCGAGGTCGACGATGCCGGAATCCGGGTCGATCGAGTGGATGCGGTCCAGCGCGGTCATGTCGACGACCAGGCCGCCCGCGTTCTGCGCCGGGTCGCCGTAGGAGCGGCCGAGACCACGCGCGATGACCCCGCGTTCCCCGGCCTGTGTCACCGCGCGGGCGATGGCCTCCACGTCGGGGGTGCTCAGGACGTCCGCGATGGTCGGCGACGTCCTTGCCCAGCCCATGAGCGACTGCCGCTGTGTCTTGGGTGCTTGGGTCACGCCGACCAGGGTAACCACGCCGAACAATGCCCGGAACGTGACCCTGAAGTGCTCGCTTCTACACTTTGCGCACCAGCCCCAGCAGTTTATGAGGTAGAGCAGTGGTGGCGACCGACCCGAAAGCCGGCGTGACGGCAGCAGCGCCGTCCTCTCCTGGGCTGCTCGGGCAGCTCATCCGCTTCGGCCTCATCGGCGGCTTCTGCGCCCTGGTCGATTTCGGTGTCTACCAGGGGCTTCGCGCCCTCGGAATGGACACGACGCCGTGGGTGGACGTCGCTCGCGCGCTCAGCTTCATCGTGGGCACCACGACCGCCTTCTTCCTGAACCGCAAGTTCACCTTCGCCGGTGGACGCCAGGAGGGTGCGCGTCAGATCGGTAGCTTCGTGGCCCTGTACGCCGTGACGTTCCTCGTCGCCGTCGGCGTCAACCGCACGATGCTGCACGTCCTGCCGGAGTCGGCCTGGAAGGCCACCTTCGGTTGGGTCGTTTCGCAGGCAACCGCGACCATGATCAATTTCGTCATGCTCAAGTGGGTCGTCTTCCGTGAGCCCCGCGCCACCGCCACCAGCAAAGAGGAGAACTGAGGATTCATGCCCGGTAAAGCCGCCGTCACCGGAGAGGCCCCGAGCGCCATGGTGAGCACTGTCGACGACACCCGCTTCGCGGAACGCACCCCGCAGGGCCGTCTCACCGCGCAGCGCGGGCTCTATGCCGGCCCGGCCCCCATCGTCAGCAAAGACCTCTACGCCGAGCTCGAATGGGGCACCGCCGTGCGCGAGCGTGCGGCCATCGCCATCGAGCCGGCGTCGAAGGTGTCCGGCAACACCTATTTCGGCCGCTTCCCCGCGAGCTACTGGCAGCGCTGGACCGATGTGACCGAGGTCCAGGTCGAGGCCGTCGTCACCGGTGACGGCCAGCTGTCCGTCGGCGCCTCCGACATCGAGGGCGACGCCCGCGTGGTCGCCGCCGAGATCGTCAAGGGCGCGAAGCAGCAGAAGGTGACGCTCACCGCGAAGCTCGACAAGTTCTACGACGGCGGCGCGCTCTGGCTCGACCTCGAGACCGAAGGCGGCCAGTCGCTGCGGGTCGAGAACGTCCGCTGGACGGTCGAAGCGCCGGAGAAGATCCGCCCGACCGCGGTGACCATCTGCACGATGAACCGCGCCGACGACTGCCTGTCGAACCTCCAGGCGCTCGCCGCCGACGTCTCCTCGCTGGAGACGCTCGACGCGATCTACGTCGCCGACCAGGGCACCGACCTCGTCGAGTCGCGGGACGGCTTCGAGCAGGTCTCCAAGGACCTCGGCGACAAGCTGCACTACATCAAGCAGCCGAACCTCGGCGGCGCCGGCGGCTTCACCCGCGGCCTCTACGAGGTCGCCGGGCACACCGAGACCGAGCACGCGAACGTCCTGTTCATGGACGACGACGTGCTGCTGGAGCCGGATCTGGTGATCCGGATGACCGCGTTCTCCAACCGCACGGTCAACCCGGTCATCGTCGGCGGGCAGATGCTGAACCTGCTGCACCCGAACCAGCTGCACGTCGGCGCCGAATACGCCCGGTTGAACACGCTGGAGCCCGGTCAGCCGGTGCAGCACTCCCTCTCGACCGCCGACCTGCTCGGCGTCGACGAGGAGACCCTCAAGCCGAACCGCCAGGAACGCCGCCTCGACGCCGGGTACAACGGCTGGTGGTCGTGCCTGATCCCGTACGAGGTCGTCAAGGCCACGGGCTACCCGCTGCCGTTCTTCTTCCAGTGGGACGACGCGGAGTACAGCTACCGCGCGCGGGGAGCCGGCTTCCCGACGGTCACCCTTCCGGGCGCCGGCGTCTGGCACGCCGACTTCCACTGGAAGGACTGGGACGAGTGGCACCGCTACTTCAACCTGCGGAACTCGATCATCACCGCCGCGCTGCACTCGCCGTTCAACCTGAACCTGCTCTCGCGCGTGCTCATCGCGCAGCTGGTCCGGTATCTGCTCGGCATGCAGTACGGCCTGTCCGCCACGCTGATCAAGGCCGTCGAGGACTTCCTCGAGGGGCCGGAGGTCCTGCGTGACGGCGGCGTCGCCGCGATGAAGGAGATCCGCCGGATCCGCGACGAGTACCCCGAGACCAAACGGCACAAGGCCACCGACGTCCCGGGTATCGCGTCGAACGACATCGGCATCATCAACAGCGCGCCGCGGCCCAGCATGCAGCGCCTGGTGCTGATCAAGCGGATCCTCGACCGGGTGCTCGGCCGCAGCCGTCACTCGCTCGGCGCGATCCCGATCGACGAGGCCCACTGGTGGCACGTCGCGACCTTCGACACCGCCGTCGTCACCGACGCTTCGCAGGAAGGCGTGCGGGTCCGCTCGTACGACCGCGCGAAGATGTTCGACCTGGCGCGCCGCGGCGCGAAGGTGATCCAGCGGCTCCGCAAGGAAGGCGCGGCGGTGCAGGAGCAGTACAAGCGCGCCATGCCCGAGCTGACCTCGCGGGACAACTGGAAGCGCCTCTACAAGCTGTAGTCTGCTTCGCTCAAAGTGTCAGGAAAGGGTCGTTCAGGACGTTTTTCGTCCTGAACGACCCTTTCCTGACGTTTGGCTCGGCTCTTCGGGACGGTTTCGCCAAGGGGTCGTGAGTGGTAAGGAGGGTTAGAACGCTCTTTATCACTCACGACCCGCGCGAGGATGCGCAATTCCGGGCCGCGGGCGCGCTGGTCGTGGCCACCGGCAGCACGTCGGTACTCGTCGGACGACACCCCCAGTGGCTCGTCCGGAAAGCCACTTCCCGCAGGACGCGGCCTAGTGGAGGCCGAACACCCGCGTCTTGCGGTTGAGGTCGTCGATGTAGGCGGCGGCGACGTGGGAGAAGTTGATCGCCACCTCGGAGCCGTCCCTCGTCTGGATCGTCTGTACCGCGCCGGTGCGGACGAAATGCGAGAGATCCTTGGTCAGCCGTTCGGTTTCCTCCGCCGTGAGCGCGAAGAGCAGCGGCTCGCCGCCGGCGACGAGATGAAGGACGAGCGCGGGTTTCTGGTCTGCCATGAATCCATGGCACCAGCCTTGATCACGGCCGGGCAAGCGGGTTCGCTGCGGGCGTATCGGGCGGGTGGACTACGTTCATCCCGACGAACAAGACACCCGCGGGGGGAAATGGCGATGCCGCATTCGTTCTCGTTGTCGCTGGCGGCGGTGGACATCCTGCTCGAACACGGCCGGTTCGGTCCGGCGCCGGTCCCGTTCGAGGTCCCGCACATCGGCACGACGACCGATCAGCGCGCGATGGTGCGCGAGGCCGTCTTCCGCGACCTCGAAGGCCGCGGCATGATGCGCGGCGGCAGGCTCGACGCCGACGTCGAACTCGCGCTCGCCACGTTCGTCACCCCGCAGCTCGCGGTCTGGACGGTCGCGCAGATGGACGACGACAAGCAGCTGTTCGCGCGGGCGGCGACGAACGGGCAGTTCGCGGTCCTCGTGCGCCAGGACGAGAACCTGCTCGTGTTCGAGGAGACCAGGCCGACCGCGATCGTCGCGTCGATCGTCGACCTCCTGCCGCTCACCCCGGCGGGCCCCGGCCAGTCGGTCACCATCGCGAAGCCGGTGAGCGCGCCGAAGCGCCCTCGGAACGACGACACGTACGACCCCTTCGCCCAGGTCAGCGGGCCCCGTTCCCACGGGTCGAATCCCCAGCAGCGGCACGTGGAGCGGATCTTCGAGAAGCCGATGAAGCGAGTGGGCCAGTTCAGCGTGTTCATCCGCGGCGGCCAGGCCTTCCCGCCGCTGGCGTGGTTCGACACCGAAGCGGGCCGGTTCATGATGACTTCGCGCCAGGCGACCGACGGGCAAAGCTGGCTGACCTACGCTCCCGCCGACAACGCGAGGATCGCGCAGCAGCTGTACGCCCAGCTCGAAGGCCAGTTCTGAACCGTCGGGAACCGGCGTGACGCCCGTTTCGTCACAGTTCCGGTGGGATCTCCGGTGATCGGGGAATCACCGTTGCGCTGAGTGCCCGGCTAGTAGACTTCCGGGCGGAACGCACGGGCGAGCAGACGATGCAGTGGGGCGGGCGATGGCTTTCGAAGCGGACGGCGGACAGGCGGCACCGGACTTCTCGATCGGCTCCGCCATGGGGGCGGCGGCCAAGTACGTGGAGGCGGGTGGCCTGAACCAGGCCGCGATCGCCAAGGTCAGCGCCGAAACCCAGAAGCTGGTGGCGGCCGCGAAGAGCGGCGGCTTCAAGATCACCGAGGAAGGCGTCAAGCCCCTCCGTGAGGCGCTCGCGAACATGTCGGAAGAGCTCGGCGCGCTGAAGATCAAGACCATGGCGCTGAACGAGGCCCCGCAGCTGGGCGGGCACCCGTACGGCAAGGCCGTCGCCGCCCACGACCACAAGGGCGCCGCCCAGTCCGCCAACTCCGCGAGCGCGATCATCGGGCAGTTCGAGCAGGTGGTCAAGGACGCCGACGAGGCGCTGGCCAGGGCCGCCGGACTGTACAAGGACGTCGAAGACCGCGCGATCGACGCCACCAAGAAGATTCAGGCCTGAGGGACGATGAAGAAACTCTGCGTGCTGCCGCTCGCCGCGGCCGCCCTGGTACTGGCCGCGTGCTCCAGCGAGAAGCCGGGCAGCGCCAGTCCCGCGCCGTCGGCTCCTCCGGCGCAGTCGAGCGCTTCGAGCGCCGCGCCCACCTCCGGCGGGGACACCGCGTCGATCGACCCGTGTTCGCTCGTCAGCGCGGCGGACCTGGCGTCCTACGGGACCTTCAAGCCGCCGACGAACGAAAACGCGGGCGGAGCCCGGCTCTGCACGCTGAACAAAGAGGCGGCGACAGCCTCGGAGACCCTCTCGATCGGTGTCGGTGTCCGCGACACCCAGGGTCTCGACACGGTGAGCGACTCCGGCAACGGCAAGACCACCGGCAACGTCAACGGACGCAAGGCGGTCCTCGCGCCCAGGCCCCCGGGAGGGTGCCTGATGGCGCTCGAACTCGGCCCGGCCGCACGGGTCGATCTCCTGGTCGCGGCCGACGACGCCGAAAAGGCCTGCGGGATCGCCGAGAAGGTCGCCGACATCGTCGAACCGAAGCTTCCGAAGGGCTAAGGGGGAACCAGGATGACCACCAAGACACCGAACCTGACCGAGCAGCAGGTCTCCGACCTTTCGCCGGCGGCTCGCGACGCGTACTACCAGCAGAAGGCACAGGAGGGCGTCGACCCCAGTGACGGCTGGCTGTTCGGCGCGGTCAACCGGTTCATCGCCTCCGGGAAGGCCAATCAGCAGTCGCAGGAGGTCGGCGACAAGAACGTCGACCAGCTGACCAAGAACGGCGACGTCCAGTACGTCGAAGGCTTGGAGCCGTCGAACGCGGACTACCAGGGCTACGACCACGAGAAGCTCGAACAGTTCGTCAACACGGATCTGAACGTCGAGCAGGTCACCCAGGTCTCCACGGCGTACCACGACCTGTCCAAGGCCTTCGACACCTTCTCGAAGACCATGGACAAGGCGGTCACCTCGTCGCAGGGCACCTGGGAAGGCGACGCGGCGGGCAACGCGCAGGGCTACTTCAAGAGCCTCAGCAAATGGTCCGAGACGAACTCCCAGAACGCCAAGCTCGCGTCCGAGACGATCTACGACCAGGGCACCGCGGCTTCCACCGTGAAGAACACGATGCCCAAACCGATCCCCTTCAACTGGAAGGAAGAGGTCGGGGGGTGGATGACGTCGAACCCGTTCAACCTCGGCGAGAACATCGACAAGTCCATCCAGAAGCAGCAGGACAGCCAGGAAGCGCACACCCAAGCGGCCTCCGCCATGCACAGCTACGACAAGGCGCTGTACGACGCCGCGTCGAAGCAGCCGGCGTTCGCGGAGCCGCCGAAGTTCGGTGTCGGCGGTGGCGGCGGGACCGGCGACCGGAGCGACATCTACCAGGTTCCGCCGGGCTCGAACACACCTGGCTCCAACAACCCCGGCAACACCTACATCCCGCCCGGCAGTGGCGGCGGGGGTAACGGCGGCGGTGGAGGCGGTGGCGGCGGCTACGGCACGCCCAACCTCCCCGGCCCCGGCAGCAGCACGGGTTCCGGCAGCATCCCGTCGGGGACGACGCCGTCCGGCTTCCAGAACACGCCGGCGCCGATCAGCACCCCCGGCCCCAACAACAACACCGCGATGCCGATGAGCCCCATGCCGATGGCACCCATGATGGGCGGCGGCATGGGCGACTCGGACTACAACAGCCGCACCGGCCGTGGTGGCGGCGGAAGCGGGTTCGGTCCCGGCAGCGGCGCCGGTGGCTCCACGCCCGGTTCGGGCTCCGCTTCCGGCGCGGCGCGCCCCGGCGGTATCGGCGCCGCCGAAGCGGCAGCAGGCCGCGGTATGGGCGGTCTCGGCGGTGGCGCCGGCGGTCGCGGCGGGCCGGGTATGGGCGGCGGCATGGGCGGCCGCGGTCAGCAGGCGGACGGGGACGAGGACACCGAGCACCAGCGTCCGACGTACCTCGTCGAGGGCGACCCGGACGAGGTCTTCGGGACCGACATGCGCACCGCTCCGCCGGTCATCGGGGAGTAGACGAACGAAAAGGGGCCCCTCGCGCGAGCGAGGGGCCCCTTTTCGTGTTTCTCAGTAGCGGTAGAACTTCTCTTTACGGCCCTGCCGCACGAGCTTGAGCCACTGCAGGAAAGCCTTCGGGTCCCGCTTCACGCCGACGAAGTACAGGCCGAAGCGCACCACTTCGAGCGCGCCGATCTTGCGCATGCCCGGCTGGGACAGCAGGTACCCGCGGTTGCGGTAGGTGTAGTAGCGCTTGACCTCGTTCTCCGGGTCCTGCGCGTGGAACCGGCCGCCCAGCATCGGCTTGAACTCGTCCGAGCCGTCCGGGTGCAGGTACGCGGTCTTGAGCGAGGTGCCGAACGGCAGCCCGGAACGCACCAGGCGCCGGTGCAGTTCGACCTCGTCGCCGCGGAAGAACAGCCGCAGATCCGGCACGCCGACGACGTCCAAAGTGGACGCGCGGAACAACGCGCCGTTCATCAGCGAGGCGATGCCCGGCAGGAAGTCGGTGCCCAGCTCCGACGACGAACGCTTCCAGGTCAGCCCGCGCCGCAACGGGAACGCGAGCTTGTCCGGCGCGTCGATGTTGGTGACCACCGGGGAGATCTCGGCAAGACCCCGCTTCTCGGCCTCCTCCAGGAGGATCGCGAGGACATTCTCGTCGGCGGGGCGACCGTCGTCGTCGGCCAGCCAGACCCAGTCCGCGCCCAGCGAGAGCGCGTGCAGCATGCCGAGCGCGAACCCGCCCGCGCCGCCGAGGTTGCGGTGCGAGGGCAGGTACGTGACCGGCAGCGGGTAGTTCTCGACGATGTCCCGTGCCGACTTGTCCGGCCCGTTGTCGACCACGACGAGGTGTTCGACCGGGCGCGTCTGCGCGGCGATCACCTTGAGCGAGTCCGCGAGCAGTTCCCGCCGATGGCGAGTGACGACGACGCCGACGACGGCGCCTTCGGGCAACTGCCGGGTCTCGCTGGTCATCCTTGGCCACCGTTCGTCGTCGCCACCGGGTCGGGCTCGAGGCCGAACCGCTCCAGCGTTTCCTTGCTCATGTTCTCGAACGGGTCGCGCCCCTTGTAGCCGGTGAGCACGTCGCGCAGCGAACCGCGCTGCTTGACGTGTCCCTCGTCCATCCAGATGGCGGAGTCGCAGAGCTCGAAGAGGAACTCGTCCGAGTGGCTGGCGAACACCAGGATGCCCGACCGCTTCACGAGGTCCTTGAGCCGGTCCTTCGCCTTGTTGAGGAACGCCGCGTCGACCGCGCCGATACCCTCGTCGAGGATCAGGATCTCCGGGTCGATCGAGGTGACCACGCCCAGCGCCAGGCGCACCCGCATACCGGTCGAATACGTCCGCAGCGGCATCTGCAGGTAGTCGCCGAGTTCGGTGAACTCCGCGATGTCGTCGACGCGGGCTTCCATCTGCTTCGCGGTCATCCCGAGGAACAGGCCGCGGATGAGGATGTTCTCCAGCCCGGAGATCTCCGGATCCATGCCGATGCCGAGGTCGAAGACCGGCGCGATCTTGCCGGTGATCTTCGCCGAACCGCGGGTGGGCTCGTAGATGCCGGACAGCAGCCGCAGCAGCGTCGACTTCCCGGCGCCGTTGTGGCCGACGAGGCCGACCCGGTCGCCTTCCCGCAGCTGAAGCGTCACGTCGTGCAGGGCTTCGATGATCGGCACCTTGGTTTCGGTGCCGATCTTGCCGCCGACCTTGCCCAGCACCTTCTTCTTCATGGAGCGGGTCTTCGCGTCGAAAATGGGGAAGTCGACGTAGGCGTTGTGCACATCAATGCTGACCATCTGTCACACCCAATAAGAGACGCGGGAACGGTAATTGCGCATCGCGACCAGCGCGAGGACCCAGCCGACGACGGTGATGCCGAGCACCACGTACCAGCTGTTGATGCTGACTTCCTGCCCGATCAGTGGTGCGCGCACGATCTGGATGAAGTGGAACAACGGGTTGCCGTGGACGAACGGCAGGGCCCACGAGGTGGCGGCCCGCGCGCCGCCCGCCAGCAGCTGGTCGATCGGCCACACGATCGGCGTCATGTAGAAGAGCAGCTGGATCAGCGAGTTGATCACCTGCGGGATGTCGCGGTAACGGGTCGAGATGATGCCCAGTAGCAGGGTGACCCAGCCGGCGTTCAAGGCGAGCATGAAGAAGCCGGGGATCGCGGTGAGCGAGTACCAGCCGAGGCCCGGGTGGCAGATGCCGGAGAAGCCCTCGTTGCAGTTGCCGGAGTTCAACGAATACTGGTGGTTGAGCGAGGTGAAGAAGATCGCGATGACGATCACGTAGACGATCAGGTTGTGCACCAGCATCAGGGTCTGGCGCCAGACCGTGCGCAGCACGTAGACCGAAAGCGGTGCCGGGAGCTGTTTGATCAACCCCTCGTTGGAGATGAAGGTCTCCATGCCCTCGGACAGGCAGCCGCTGATGAAGCCCCAGATGATGAAGCCCGTGCTGAGGTAGGGCAGGAACGTGGAAATCGGCATGCCGAACAGCTGCGAGTACAGGAGCCCGAGGCCCAGCGCGATGACACCCTGGCTGATCGTGATCCAGAACGGGCCGATCACCGAGCGGCGATAGCGCTGCTTGATGTCCTGCCAGCCGAGGTGTCCCCAGAGCTCTTTGGCGGCGAAACCGGTCTTGATGTCGGCGAACGCGCGCGAAAAGGTCTTGCTGTCCGAAATCGGCGGAACCGAGGTCGGCGCAGCACCGTCGGCGGCGTGAACCGTGCTGGTGGCATGCACGGGAACGAGGGTACCGATGGGGCCGATGATGCCTGGGCCGCCCCGCCCCGAGCAGGTTTCGCGCTCCCGCTCCGGTAACGGTGTGTGCGGCGTTACGATGCACGAATGCCGGTCCCCGACAGAACGGCTTCGGTTTCGAAGCCTGCCCGGCGCGCACTGTATTACCTGGTCGCGCCGGTCGGTCACCCCAATTATGGTGACGAACTCATTGCCGCGAGTTGGCTCCGGCACCTGGCCGAAGTGGCCCCAGACGCGGATGTGTGGGTGGACACCCATTCACCCGGCCCCGCCGCCGTCCTCCTCGACGGTCTGCATCCCCGAGCGAAGTTCACGGACACTTTGTGGCGTCTGTGCTGGGAGGCCTCCTCCGATGACCCGTGGCAGGCCGCGGCATGGGTCCGGGAAGCCATCCACAACCCCGGGATGATGCCCAGGCTGCATCACGGGATCGAACTGCTCGCGACGGTCGACGTGATCCACGTCGTCGGGGGCGGCTACATCAACAAGCTCTGGCCCAAACAGATCGGTCTCCTTGCCGGAGCGGCGGCCGCCGCCGAGCGCTCGGGTGGCCGCGCGGCCATGACGGGGCAGGGGCTGTTGCCCGCTTGTGACGACGTCGCACCCTTGTTGCGGGCGTTGGCCGACAGGTTCGAGATCGTGGAAGTCCGCGACGACGCTTCGGCCGAGTTGCTGGACGTGCCGGTGGGGCTCGACGACGCGTTCATCGGGATCGATCGGCACCTCTACGAGGAGACCGAGGACCTTCCCGAGGTCATGCTCTGCCTTCAGTCCGACCTGGTGGAGGTGGGGGTCGGCAAGCTGGCGGGCGCGGTGCTGTCGATGCTGCGGGCCTGGAAGATCCCGCCGGAAAAGATCGGCGTGGTCGAAGGGGTTCCACGCGTCGACAGGGAGGTGTTCGCGCTCCTCGAGCGGGAACTGCCCGGCGCCCGGTTCTACCCGTTTTCGCACATCTGGACGCACGGACTCCCGGTTTCGCCCCGGCAGACCTGGATCTCCACCAGGTTCCACTTGCACATGCTGGCGGCGGCGGGAGGCGCTTCGGGGGTCGCGGTCTCGATCCACCCCGACTATTACGCGACCAAGCATCGCTCCCTGGCGGCGCTCGGGTCGAACTGGACCTTGCTGGAGGACTTGAGCGAGGTTCCGGATCGGCCGAAGGCGGGTGGATACGCACCCGACGCCCTGGCCGGTTTCAAGAAGGCGAAACGCGACCTGGCGAAGACCATCTACTCGCCCGTGGTTCGTCCCGAACCGGAGCCGGACGGCCCCGCGGAAGCTCAAGTGACTCCGCTGCGGCGGCGGTGGGCCCGACTCATCCGTAGTTGACGACTCGGCCACTTGGAGTACATAGGATGTTCCGTTCTGTTACGGCATTCGAGTACTTCGTGGCCTGCTCCATTGACTGATCGTTTTACGCGCACTTAACGTTCCGCTCGGCGTCGGGGGACGACCGTTCGGTCCGTGGGGGTACGTCACTGTGGCGCGTGCACGTGTAGTCAATGCTGCGCGGAACTGGTTGATTCTCGGCCTCGTGCTGGCCGTTCTGCTTCCGGTCGCAGGTTCGGCCGTCGAGTACGCCAAACCGGCCGAGCCGTTGCCACTGGGGGCCTCACTTGATTCGCCCGAGCAGCGGCTCGGTACCGGGCCAGGCTCAGGGAGAGACGAGAGACCCGGGCTCGAGCCCCGGGACACGCCTCGCCCCGCCGGCGCGGTGGCCGATTCGGCCGCCGCGCCGCCTCAGGTCAACGGCGTGGTCAACGGTGGGCAACACGTCAAGCCGGCGCTCGAACAGCGAAGCGGGCTGCCCGCGATCGACCCCGAGGCCGTCGAACGGCCGCAGGACCGCACCGCCGACACCCAGACGTTCGAGAACCCGGATGGCAGCCGCACTCTTCGGGTGCACACCGGGCAGGCGAACGTTCGAGAGGCCGACGGTGGCTGGACTCCGATCGATCTGACCCTGCAAGCGGGCCCGGACGGCCGGTGGTCCCCGCGAAAGGCTCCCACGGCGGTCAGCTTCGCGCCGCTCGCGGACGCCAGGGAGGTAGCGACCGTCGGGTTGGACGGCGGGCACACGCTGGCCTACGGGCTCCAGGGAGCCGTCTCCGTGCCGGCTCGGCCGACCGATGACACGGTGACCTACCCCGGTGCTCTGCCGGATGTGGATCTCCGGTTGTCGGCCACCAACGGCGGGCTCAAAGAGGAGCTCGTACTGCACTCCTCGAAGGCGCGGTCGAGCTACGAGTTCACCTTGCGCACGGGCGCACTTCGCCCGCAGATCGTCGATGGCGACATCAAGCTGGTCGACCAGGCGGGTGTGACGCGAGGGGTCATTCCGGCCGGCTTCATGATCGACGGAAAGGTCGATCCGGTGACCGGGACCGGCGTCCGAAGCGAGGGCGTCCGGTACTCGCTCGCGCAGGCCGGTGCCCAGTCCTGGACCCTGCGCGTCGACCTGGATTCTGCCTGGCTGAAGGATCCGAGCCGCGTCTTCCCCGTCGTTGTGGACCCTAGTGTCGGGAAGGTCTGGGTCAACGACGACACCTACGTCAAGTCCGGTACGACCCAGAACCACTCGGGGAACATCGAACTCGAGGTCGGTTCGCCGAACGGCGGGAGGACGATCTCTCGGTCGTACCTGAAGCTCGAGTCGGTCTCCGCCGCCCTTCGGAACCAGTACATCATCGGGGCGACCCTCGACGTGCTGGCCGTTCATTCGTGCCAGACACGCCCGGTCACTCTTTTCGAGGTCACCCAGGGCTGGGGCAACAACGCCGTATGGCCGGGGGCGGCGGCGGGCCGGGCGCTCGCCACCGTGGACGTCCCGGCCCTGGGTGCCGGATGCGCCGGCCAGCACCTGACCAAGTTCGTCCTGCCGCAGGACATCGCCATCCAGTGGTCGCACGGAACGGCCCTGGGCAACGGTTTCACCATCCGTGCCGCGAACGAGGGCGACAGCGCGGCCTTCAAACGCTTCGCGTCCGCCAATACTCCTAACAAGCCGTACCTCGATGTTCGCTACGCGCCGGAGGGCGCCGCATACGAGCTCACCGACGTTCTCCTGCCGACCAACACGCGAGAGGGCACGTTCACCGCGAAGGTCACGAACCAGGGGTCGTCCACTTGGGCGGCCGGTGGCGGGTATCGGCTGGGCTATCTGGTCAAGCAGAACGGCACGGTGATCAAGACTTCGCAGGGAGTCCCGCCGGGCGTGGACGTGCCACCGGGTGGCCAGGCGACCATCACGGTGCCGCTGACCGCGTTGGCGCCGGGCGACTACGAACTTCTCCTGACCATGTGGAACCCCGCGAACGAGGATTTCCACGTCGTCTACGAGGTTCCTTATGGTTCGGCTCCGCTGAAGGTCCAGAACACGCCGCCAGGGTCCAACTACCAGCAACCCGGAAACGGCGCGACGGTCGAATCCTTGACACCGACCTTGTTCGCCAGGGCCGTCGATGACGACGACTGGCCGAAGAAGGGGTTCACGTTCCAGTTCCGGATCTGCACCGATGTCGCGCTGACCCAGAACTGCACGGATTCCCCGTGGGGCCCCGAAAGCTGGGTGCCACCGGCAGGCAAGCTGGTATGGAGCAAGACCTACTACTGGGGTGTCAAGACCCATGACACCGTGAGTCCGTCACCGAACTGGGTCGGCCCGTTGGCGCTGACCACGCGTGTCCCCCAGCCGGAGATCACCTCGCACCTCGCAGGCAGTCCGGACACCGTGAACGGTCCCGGTCTCGATCCGCAGATCGGGAACTACTCGACCGTCGTCACCGACGCCAGCGTCGCCACCGTCGGCCCGGACCTCACCATCACGAGGACATACAACAGCCTGGATCCCCGGCGGGACACCGCCTTCGGCGTCGGCTGGGCGTCCCGCCTGGACACCCGGCTCGTCCCGAACCGGTCCGCGCAGAACGTCGTCGTCGACGTCCTGCTGACCTATCCGAACGGAAGGCAGGCACGGTTCGGCCGAAACCCCGACGGCTCCTTCGCGCCGCCGATGGGGCAGAACGTCGACCTCGTTTACGACAGTGGCACCGGCTACTACACCCTCAGAGACGTCACCGGTAGCCGCTGGCTGTTCGACAACGCGGGCAAGCTGATCCGCATCACCGACCCGGCCGGGCTCACCGAGCACCTCGAGTACGACACCTCCGGACACGTGACGGCCGTGGTGAACGACGTCTCCGGACGGTCGCTGGGGATCACCTGGACGGGAGCGCACGTCACCAAGGTGCAGACGCCTCCGCCCGCTGCCGGGCAGGAGCCGTTGACCTGGACCTACACCTACGACGGCGACACGTTGACCGGTGTCTGCGCGCCTGGCGCGGCGCCGAACTGCACGAGCTACGGGCGTCTCGCCGGCTCGCACTACCGCAGTTCGGTCATGGACGACGGGCCGCGCGGGTACTGGCGGCTCAACGAGGACAGCGGGCCGACGACGGCGAGCGCCGCGGCCCGCACACCCGGTGCGGACGCGGGCAAGCAGAACGGCCTCGGCTTCGGGGCTGTCGGAGCACTCGGCGGTACGACCGACACGGCCGCGGTCTTCGACGGCATGGCCAGCCACCTGACCCTGCCGGACGACCTGCTCAGGGAGAACATGTCGGTCTCGGCCGAGCTGTGGTTCAAGACCGGAGCGAGCGGAACTCTGCTCAGCTATGCCGATCAGGCCTTCCCCGCCACCGCTCCTGCCAAGTGGCGGCCGCTGCTCTACGTGGGAATCGACGGCCACCTTTACGGTGGGCTGTCCGCCCGCAACGTGACCGGGCCGAGCCAGGTGGTCAGCACGAACCCGGTCAACGACAACGGATGGCACCATGCCGTGCTGACGTCCGCGGTCGACCGCCAGACGCTGTACCTCGATGGCGCGGCGATCGGGACGATCACCGGGCTGATCGATCACGGGACGCTGGGCAAGCTGGTGGTCGGTGGAGGCGTCGGAAAGAACTTTCCGTCGACCAACGGCGGTGACTTCTACTTCTCCGGTTCGATCGACGAGGTCGCGCTCTACCAGCACACCTTGAGTCCTTTCGCCGTCGCCCAGCACTTCGGCGCCGCGCGGACGATCGACCAGCTCACGAAGATCACCTTGCCGCAGGACGGCCGCGTCTTCGCCGAGATCGGCTACGACGACCGAGCCGACCGGGCCAAGGCGCTCACTGATCACGACGGTCGCAAGTGGACGCTCGATCCGCCGGTACGGAACAACGCGGAGCGCACGGTGACGCTGCGCGGCCCCTACCCGGAGTGGACGTACAAGTTCGACGCGGATCAGGGTGGCCGCCTCACGACGGTCATCCACAAGGGATTCGACAAGCATTGGGAGTACAACGAAAAGGGCTTCCTGAAGGCGACTGTCGACGAACTCGACAACCGGGTCGAGCAGACCACGGACGACCGCGGCAACGTGTTGAGCCGCAAGACCTGCCGGGCCGTGGGGTCGTGCAACACTTCCTACTTCACCTACGTCACTTCGTCGGATCCTCTCGATCCGAGGCGGGACAAGCTCGCCACCAGTTCCGATGCCCGCTCGTCGAGCGCCACGGACACCCGGTACCGGACGTCCTACGCCTATGACACGGCGGGCAGGCTCACCACGACGACGTTCCCGATCCCGGCAGGGCAGATCGCCGCGCCGACGGAGGTGCGAACCTACTCCAACGGTTCCGAAACCGCCGAGGGCGGCGGCAAGGTGCCCGCCGGGCTGCTGATCCAGGCCACCGACCGGCGAAACCAGGCCGCGAGCAACGCGTTCCGGGCGAACGGGGATCTGGCGTTCGCCAAGGACGTGATGGGGTTGGTCACGTCCTACACGTATGACGGTATCGGCCGACGGCTGTCGCAGCAGGAGGGCAACGCCGCCGGCGGTGTCTTCGGGATCCGGACCTTCGAGTACACGCCGAAATCCGAGATCGCGAAGATCACGGAACCGGCGGTGACCAACACGATCACCGGCGTGACGCACACTCCCGTCACCGGCAACGTCTACGACGGCAATGGAAACCTTCTGGAGACGACGGTCTCCGACGTGACGGGCGGAGACCTCGCTCGCAAGACCACTTTCGGCTACAACGCCTTCGATCAGCGGGTCAGCGTCAACTACCCGGATGGCGGTGTGGTCCAGTACGAGCGCTCGCCTGATCTGCTGAAGGTCGTCACCACCGATGTCCTCGGCACGAAGTGGACCGATCAGTTCGACGACGAGCGCCGCCTGTTGTCACGAGTGGCCAGTGGTATCGGGGCGGATCCCGCCACTTCGGGCATGGGCAGCTTGCGGGTGGAAAACCGAAGCTACGACCCCGCCGGGCGGCTCGAGCGGGTGCAGGACGCGATGAACCGGGCCACCCGGTACGGCTACTACGGCGATGGCCTGCTGGCTACAGCGACATTGGAGGGGTATCAGCCTCCGTCCGGGCCTGCCCGGGACGTCCTGCTGGAGCAACGTGTCTATGACCCAGCCGGGAATCTGACCCAACAGGTCACCGCGGGAAGCCGCAAGACGACGACGGCGTACGACCCCGCCGGATACGCCACAGAGTCCACAGTGGACCCGGACGGAGTGAAGCGGAAGACCACCTTCGTTCGAGATGGCGCGGGCAATCCCACACGCGTCTCCTCGACCGGTGCGGCCGATCCCGCGCGCGTCGAGACGACCGACTTCACTTACGCGCCCAACGGCAGTGTGCGCAGGCAGGACACGATCGCGTCGACGGGGCTGGTCCTGTCGTCGACCACGACCTTTGACGAGCGCGGGCTGGCAGTGGCGAGCACCGATCGGCGACAGGTCGAAACCCGCTACACCTACGACGCGACCGGTCAGGCTGTCTCGACGATCAAGCCTGCCGTGGACGTGTGGGTCAACGGCCAGAAGACCGCGAACGTGGAACTGAGCGAGTCGTTGGGGCGCAACACCTTCGGCGAGATCACCCAAGCCAAGGACAGCGCCGGGAACGTCACCACGACCGAGCGCGACAACATGGGCAGGGCGACCGCGGGGATTCTCCCCACCTACACGCCGCCAGGCGGTCAGCCGATCACCCCGGTGACGCGGACGGCCTATGACCGTGGCGGTAACGCACTCACGGTCACCGACCATTTGAACCGGACCACGACGAACACCTACGACCCCTATGGCCACGTACTCACCTCGACGTTGCCGCAGATCGGCGATACACCGTCGGTTCTGAAGTCCTCCTACAACGGGAACGGTGAACTTCTGAGCAGCACCGACGCGACCGGTGCACGCGAGGAGTTCACCTACGACGAGTTCGGCCGGCGGATCACCGCCACGCAGGTCGAACGTTATGGCGGCCAAAACGTCTTCTACACGACCCGGACCGGATATGACGACGCCGGGAACGTCACTTCGCAGACCACTCCGCAAGGCTTCGTCAGCACGAAGGCCTACAACGGTGCGAACGAGCTGATCAGCGAAACCGACGAGACCAACCGCACGGTGACTTACGGCTATGACGACTCGGGTCGGCAGAGCAGTGTCACCGACCCGACCGGTTTGGTCAGCAAGAGGACCTATGACCTGGCGGGCCGGATGACCGGAATCGCGCAGATCGTCGACGGCCAGCAGCAGCGTTCGTCGTCTTCCAGCTATGACGGCAACGGGAACGTGCTGCAGTCCGTCTCGGCGGAAGGCCGAACGGTCGACTACGGCTATGACTTCCTCAACCGGCTCGTCAAGCAGGTCGAGAAGGTCGACGCCACCAAGTCGATCACGACGTGGACCGGCTACGACCGGCTGGGCAGCCGCAGCCACTTCGTGGACGGCAAGGGCAATGCGACGGAGTACACGTACACCCCTTGGGGGCTGCCGGAATCGGTGATCGAACCGGCGGTCGCCGGTGCGACGCAACTCGGTGATCGTTCCTGGACCACCTCTTACGACGCAGTCGGACGCGCGACGAAGCTGGTCGCTCCAGGAGGTGTCACTCGCACCCGGGAGTACGACGACCAGGACAGGCTGACCACCGAACGCGGCGCCGGGGCGGAACAGGCGACCACGGATCGCACGTTCGGCTACGACCTGGCGGGTCGCGTCACGAAGGTCGGCAGCCCTGGTGGTGACACTCACTATCGCTACGACGACCGCGGCAACCTGCGGACTTCGCAGGGTCCCATGGGCTCCAGCGTGTACACCTACAACGGCGACGGGACTCTCGCGACGCGCGCGGACGCGGCCGGAACCACGACGTTCACCTACGACGCCGCGGGTCGGCTCTACTCGGCCGCGGACCCGATCAGCGGCCGGACGGTGGACTACCGGTACGACAACGCGGGCCGGCTGTCGCTGACCAAAGACCGAGCTCTGTCCGGGCGGGTCACTCGCAACATCGGTTACGACAAGCTCGGCAGGCTGGCGTCGGACAACCTGACGCAGTTCGACGACACCAGTGCACGAGTCGTGTTCGGGGACAGCTACGGATACGACAAGGACGACAAGGTCACCGCGAAGACCTCGACACGTCCTGGCGCGCCTGCCGCGAATGCCTACGGATACGACGGTGTCGGCCGCCTGACCTCGTGGACGGCTGGTACCCAGCAGACGACCTATGGCTGGGACGACGCGGGTAACCGATCGTCGGTCAACGGCGCGGCTTACTCCTACAACGAGCGAAACCAGCTCTTGTCCGGTGGCGGCGCCGCGTACACCTACACGAAGCGCGGCACCGTTTCCGCGGTGACGCGTGGGAGCACCACGACGACGAGCGGGTTCGACGCCTTCGATCGTCTGGTCACCCAAGGCGCGACCAACTACCAGTACGACAGCAAGGACCGCGTCCACACCCGCAACAACGTCACACTGACCTACGACGGTCTGTCGAACGAGTCGGTCACTGACGGCATGCGCACCGTGTCCCGGCTTCCCGATGGAACCGCGCTGGGCGACAAGGCCGGTGCCGGTGGGAAGTTGCTCTATGCCGACAGGCACGGCGACGTCGTCGGGCGTTACCTCGGTGCGGTGGTCGACGGCCAGCGGACGTTCGATCCGTTCGGTGTCGTGACGACGTCGTCGGGCGACACCTCGAACCTGGGGTACCAGGGAGACTGGACCAGTCCGGATTCCGGCGACGTCAACATGACGGCGCGGTGGTACTCGCCGGAGCGCGGTGGGTTCCTTTCGCGGGACGACTGGGAACTCGCTCCCGATCCTTCGACGGCTACCAACCGCTACACCTATGGCAATGGGGACTCCGTAGGGAATGCCGATCCCAGCGGACACAATGTCATTTGCAGCGTCGCGGGGCACGTCATTGGATCGTATTGGGGCTTCTTCGGTGGGCTTATCGGTGGGCTTGTCGGGGACGCGGCCTGTGCAGAACCAGTGGCCGACGCCGAATGCAGGCAGTGTCAGCAGCAAAGGCCGAATTACGGACGGTACGACCGGACAGATCGTGATTGGCATAGTCAAGAGATTAGAAGTCTCAACGATTCGCGAAGAAGTAGGCCCTCGTCGCAAGCGACGATGTCCGGACGTTATGAGCCCGGAGTTCGTAAGCATGGGGGACGACGGGTTGTAATCCGGCGGCCTTTGCCGCCTCCTCCACCCCCTTGGATAAAAGAAGCGCTGCGACCGGCAGACCGCTTGGCGCCCGGCGCTACTGTTGTCGATCTGGTTGACGCCAGGGATGCCACGAATGAGCGGACCATTATTCGAGATCCGAACGAAGGGTATTCGGATGACGCCAATGAGATAACGCAAGATGCAGAATCCAGGCCGACAAGCCCCGGCGGCCAGGAAGACTATTCCTATCCGGATTTCTGTGGGCAGTTCGGGATGGCGGAGAATCTTCCGAAGTACGCTGATATGCAGCCTGCGGTAGCCCGTGATGGCACTACTGGCATGCGCGCAGTTGGCGGTTCGGTTTGTCTGACTTCTACCAGGAAGCGCAGTGGTAGCCCTGATGATCCGTTTGGGTACGAAACAGGAATGCATCGTGGCCATCTGATCGCGTCGATGTTCTGGGGCACTAACGACGTAAAGAATATCGTCCCTCAGTGGCCGACTGTTAACATTCGTGACTTTCTGCACTCTATCGAGATGAAGACCAAGCGGACGGTGAACGGAACTCCCAGTGAACCTCCGCAGAAAGTTTTCTACAAAGTCACTGCCTCATATTCTGGCTCCAGTCCGGTGCCGCGAAGCATTAAAGCCGTGGCCATTGGCAGTGGAGGCTACTATTGCGAGGTTTTGATTCTCAATATTGAGGAAGGAAATGACCCAAGACCAAGATGTGGCCCATAGGTTGGCGCGTATTCTCGGGCGCCATGCTTCGGTCGTGGAACGACGACTCTCCTGGGAGAGTGTGCAAGAAAGGTTGGGATGTCCCGTCCATGAAGACTTCAAGGTCATATGTGAAATTTTCCCTTCTGGGTCATTTGGTGGCATTATAAATTTCTACAACCCTGTCCAATCGAAGGAGTGGCGAGAGACCTTCTTTGGGGTGGTTGAATCGAAGGGAGAAACGTTTCGGTATGCGCGCGAGCAGATACCGGAGGAATTTCCACATTTCTATCATCCAGAGGAAGGCGGCATGGTTCCGTGGGGTCACGGAGATCAGAATACATACTTCTGGTGCCCCGGCTCGGTCGCTTTGACGACGGTTTTCATTGATAATCATGGAGACGGGTGGGGCGAGTTTTACGGGACGATTGCAGAATTCTTAGTCGAGCTTTTCGATGGCGGCTTCCGTCACGAAGTTTTGCTGGACAACTTCAATGACAGACGTTTCTTTGACGAATTTTCATCGAGTGAATTTCACTATTGAGTGAATCGGAAGGAAAAATGAAGACATTGCGACGTGCGGCCCTGGTAGCCGCCACCATGTCCTTGGCGGTGAGTGGCTTCACGTTGCCTGCCGGCGCGGCGCCACCGGGCGACGCGCCGGTCGCGGAATCGGTGGCCGGGCAGAGACCCAAGGAGCGAGTGGCCAAGGATCAGAACGGCCACGTGCTCCTCTACGTTCACGGTCAGAACGAGTCCGACCTCCGAAACGCGGTCAAAGCGGTCGGCGGTACGGTTTCCGCCGCACAGCCCGGACGGATCAGGGCGGCGGTGGCAGAGGACAAGGTCGACCAACTCGCGAAGCAGTCGGGCGTTCGCGAATTGAAGCGGCCGACCAGAGTGCTTCCGTCGAGCGTGACTTCCGAAGGTGTCGTGCCTTCCGGGGCCCAGGCATGGATCGACACGAACAACAAGGGCGCCGGGGTGAAGATCGGCATCCTCGATGTCGGTTTCGCGGGCCTTGCCGCCGCTCAGGCAGCCGGTGAGCTTCCGAGCGGAACTCAGCTCGTCACCAACGGTTCGAACTGTCTCGACGCGACGATGGACGACCCGCACGGAGTGAACGTCGCGGAGATCGTCCACGACATGGCGCCCGCCGCGCAGCTCTATCTCGCGTGCGTCGAGGACGACATGGGATTCGCGCCTGCCGCGGATTGGCTGCAGCAGCAGGGTGTGCAGATCATCAGCGCGGCGATCGCGGTTCCGGGAGCCGGGCGTGGCGACGGCACCGGGCCGGACGTCAACAGTCCGGCCCAGGTCGTCCAGCGGTCTCGCCAAGCCGGAATCCTGTGGTCGACGGCGGCGGGCAACTACGGCGAGCGGCATTTCGCCGGCCAGGCGGCGGACCGGACCGGGGCCTCCACCTGGGTCGAGTTCAGTGGTGCTTCGGAGGTCAACAGCTTCTCGGTCGGTTCGGGACAGCCTGCGACGGTGACTCTGCGCTGGGATGCCTGGCCGGTCACGACGAAGGACCTCGACCTCTACATCACCGACTGGTCGTCCGCTCCGACCGGTCCGAACGATCCGCATGTGGTGGCTCGGTCGACGCTCGCTCAGCGTGACACCGCCGGAGGGGGTGCGCCGGTCGAAGAAGCGACCTTCACCAACGATTCCGGCTCCGGTGGCACTTATTACGCCTGGGTCAAGAACAACAACGCTCCCTTCACCACGAAGTTCGACCTCTACCTCTCCAAGCTCGGGGAGACCGGGGGCCTCCAGTGGTCGACTCCGGCGGGAAGCATCGCGGAGCCGGCCAGTTCTCCCTACGCGCTCGCCGTCGGAGCGACCAAACCCGCATCGGGGCAACTCGAGCCCTACAGCAGCCATGGCCCGACGGTCGACGGCCGGACCAAGCCAGACATCACCGGCTTCGCCGGCGTTTCGACGTTCACCAAAGCGCCGAACCTCTTCACCGGGACCTCTGCGGCCGCCGCACACGTGGCCGGGGTGGCAGCCCTGTTCAAGGGCGCGAACGCGCAGCTGGACGCCACGCAGTTGGAGTACTTGCTCAAGTCTCGCGCGAAAGCGGTAGCGGGCGGATCGCCCAACGACTGGGGCGTCGGTGTGCTCTGGGCCGGTTCGCCGGGATCGGCTGTCGCGGCGCAGCCGGGTGGCTACACCGCGATGACGAACCCGACCCGGATTCTGGACACCAACACCGCGGTCGGTGGACACCAGCGGCGCTTCACCGCGGGTGAGACCTTCGCGCTGACCGTCCCCGGTGCGCCGGCCAATGCGACGGCGGTCGTGCTGACCGTGACCGCCGGCCTCGCCGACGGGCCCACGGAACTGCGGTTCACCGCCGGCAACCCCGGCGCCGCTCAACCGATCCGGTTCCCGGTGCAGACCAGCAGGCAGACCACCCTGACCGTCATCGTTCCACTCGGCGGTGACGGGGCCGTCCGGATCCACAACACCGTCGGCACGCCTGGGATGACGGTGGATTTCGCCGGCTACTTCAGTCCTGATGGTGTGGGCACCTACACGGCCAAGGCGGGAGGGGCCAGGCTTCTCGACACGAAGGACCTCGCATCGGTGAAGAACACGCCGCTCGGCGGAGGTGAGGAGATCGCGGTTCAGGTCCGTGGTGTGTCGGGTGTTCCGGCCACCGCGACCTCGGTGGTGGTGAACCTGACGGCCGGTCAGTCGACGGCGGGGACCTTCATCTCGGCGTACCCGCAGACCTACACGCCCGACACCAGCAGCGTCTTCATGAACGTCGGCCAGCGACGGTCCAACGTCGCCTTCGTCCGGATCGGTGACGACGGGAAGATCCGGCTGCGGAATTCGGCCGGCTTGGCCCATCTCGCGGTCGACCTGCTGGGTTGGTTCGCCCCCGGCGAGGGGGCGAAGTTCGTCCCTGCCCTCGGGACCAGCCGGGTGATCGACACCGGCACCGGCACCGGGGTCCCGATGGGGACCTTGAAGCGCGGCGCCACCGTGACCGCACAGGTCGCCGGGACGGCGGGAGTCCCGCTCGGCGCGACCGGCGTGGTGATCACCGGATCGGCGGCGGACAAGGTGATCAGCACAGGCGTGTCCTTCTTCGCTCCTGAAACCGGATTCGCCAACGCGCCTGCTCTGCAGGCCGACCAGGGAAAGACGGCTCCGGTCACGGCACTGGTCCCGCTGGGCCCGAGCGGGAAGCTCAGTGCGGCGAACACCGAAGGGGAGGCCGAGCTCACTGCCGACGTGACCGGCTACTTCGTCGGAGGCCCCGCAGCCGCTCCGGCGGGGAACTGTGTCAACGCGAACCTCGAACCCGGCTTCAGTTCGCTCATGGACGGCCGGGCCGAGTCTTCCCTCGCTCGCTGGGGAACGACTTCCGCCGCGCAGGACGGTTGTGAATTCGGCACGCTGGCCGGGACCGCCGGACCGTGGAACCCGTCCAACCTGTTCGACAACGACTACACGCTGAGGGTCGACTGGAAGGCGACGGGCGCGAACTCGCAGTCGGCCGTGCACGTCGGGCTTCCCCGTGGTCCTGGCCCCGCCGCGGCGCAGATCGCGATCGGCGGAGCCTCGGCGGCACCCACGGACGCGACCGGGGCGATCAAGGGAATCAAGGCCCCGATCGCGACGGCGGCGAAACCGGTCGGGGAGTGGAACACCTTCGAGATCACCGTGGCCGGTCCCAAGGTGACGGTGTTGCTCAACGGCACCAAGGTGAACGAGTACACCGCGCCGTCGATGTTCAACCGGCGCTCCTACGTCCAGCTCTCCGGCCACGGAACCGGTGACCAGGTCAAGTTCCGCAACCTGAGGACGCGCTCGAACCGGGTCTCGATGAGTGGCCTGGTGACCGGTGTCGGCGGCGCTTGCCTCGACCTGTCCGGTGGCGTGCCGACCAACACCACGGTCCATATGTGGACTTGTTCGGGCTCCGTCGCCCAGCAGTGGACGGCCGGGGACACCGCGCTCCACGTCGTCGGGCAGTGCCTCGACGTGCAGAACGGCGCTACATCGGCCGGTTCTCGCGTGGTCGCGGTGGGCTGTGCCGGATCTTCGACACAGGAATGGCAGATCTTCGACGATGGCCGGATCTTCAACCTCGCGGCCGGACGCTGTCTGTCGGCGGCCGGTTCGGCGGACGGCGCGGCCATCACCATCCAGGACTGCAACGGCCAGGCACAGCAGATCTGGAAGATCTCCGAACGGTCCGCCCCCGCGGGTCAGCTGACCGACGGGTTCGGTGCCTGCCTCAATGTCACCGGACGTGCCGTGGGCAACGGAGCGGGCATCGGGACCACGGGTTGCATCGCGTCCCTGTCGGACACCTGGACCCTGGCGAAGGACGGGAGCATCCGTGCGCTCGGCCGTTGCCTCGATGTGAAGAACGGTGCCGTCGCGGACGGGACCCCTGTCTGGTCGTATCAGTGCACCGGTGACGCCGCTCAGTTCTGGCAGCTCCGGCCCGACGGATCCCTCGTCAATCCGAAGTCCGGGAAGTGTCTCGACTCGACGCAGGGGCCGACCACGGTGACGATCCAGACCTGCACGGGTTCGCAGCCCCAGTCCTGGAGCGTCGTCCGGTCCTTCCCGCACAAGGGGCGGATCGTCGGGGTGACCGGCAAGTGCGCGGACGTGTACTACAACAACGACGCGAACGGCACGGCGATCAACCTGTACACCTGTAGCGGATCCACCGCGCAGCAGGTGCTGGTGCAGAACGACGGCACCATCAGGATGAAGAGCCGCTGCCTGGACGTCACCAACGGTGCCACCGCGAACGACACGCCGGTTCAGCTCTGGGACTGCAACTACGGGACGGCCCAGCGCTGGTTCCAGCGCCCGGACGGCATGATCGAGAACACCGGTTCCGGCCGATGCCTCAGCACGCTGGGCGGCGGGGACGCGGACGGTACTCGTCTGACGATCTACGACTGCCGGCAGTTCGCCAACCAGCGTTGGGGAATCGATTTCGAGTAGGCGCTAGACCAGGGAGGATCGAGGACCGTATCTGTCCTCGATCCTCCCTACCGTCGGTCCCATGACCGATGAGATCACCCCGTTCACGATCGCCGTCCCGCAGCGCGACCTCGACGACCTCGCCGCCCGCCTGGCGAACACGCGCTGGCCGGACGAGATCGACGGCGTCGGCTGGAGGCTCGGGACGCCGCTCGGGTACCTCCAGGAGTTGGCCGAGTACTGGCGGCTTCGCTACGACTGGCGTGCCCACGAGGAGCGACTCAACGGGTTCCCGGGTTACTTGACGAACATCGACGGCGCGAACGTCCACTTCCTGCACGCGCGGTCTCCGGAGCCGGACGCGATCCCGCTGGTGCTCACGCACGGCTGGCCGGGGTCCATTGCGGAATTCCTCGACGTCGTCGGCCCCCTCTCCGACCCGCGCGCGTACGGCGGTGACCCGGCGGACGCGTTCCACGTCGTCGTGCCGTCGCTGCCGGGGTTCGGGTTCTCGGGGCCGACGACCGACGCGGACTGGGGCACCGGCCGGATCGCGGATGCCTGGGGAGTGTTGATGTCGCGCCTCGGGTACGAGCGGTTCGGGCTGCACGGCGGGGACTGGGGCGCGATCGTGTCGCGTGACGTGGGCGTCCGGTGCCCGGAGCGGGTGATCGGCGCGCATCTGACGATGGTGCCGCACGCGGTGCCGGAGTCCGAGGCCGATCTCGCGGGGCTCACCGGTGACGAACTGGCGCGGGGAGAGGCGGCGTTGGCGCGTGGGCTGGAGTTCCAGACCGGCGAGCTGGGCTACGCGATGATCCAGGCGACCAAGCCGCAAACGCTTGCCTACGGGCTCACCGACTCACCGGCCGGGCAGCTCGGCTGGCTGGTGGAGAAGTTCAAGTCCTATTCGGACTCGCGGGACGTGCCGGAGGACGCGATCGATCGCGACGATCTGCTCACCAATGTGATGCTCTACTGGCTCACCGGTACGGCGAACTCGTCTTCGCGGATTTACGCCGCGCTGGGTCCGGCTTGGGGGGAAGGGCCTGCGAAGTCCACAGTGCCCACCGGGGTGGCGGCGTTCCCGAAGGACACCGGCCTGCCGATCCGGCATCTCGCCGAGCGCACCGACAACATCGTGCACTGGTCCACTCCGGACCGCGGGGGTCACTTCCCCGGGCTGGAGGTGCCGGATCTGCTCATCGGAGACCTGCGGGCGTTCTTCCGGCCGCTGCGCTCCTGACTGCCATGAAAGGTCCTTTACTGGCGAAATTTGCCAGTAAAGGACCTTTCATGGCGCGTGTCAGAGGTACTGGCCCGGTCCGTGCGACTCGCCGCCCGCCCCGTGCCCGCCGAGGGCGCCGCCTGCGGAAGGCCCGGCCGGGAGCCCGCGCCGCATCTGCTCCAGCTGCACCCGCGCGGCCATCTGCTGCGCGAACAGCGCGGTCTGGATGCCGCTGAACAGCCCTTCCAGCCAGCCGACCAGCTGCGCCTGCGCGATCCGCAGTTCGGCGTCGGAGGGCGTCGAGTCCTCGGTGAACGGCCGGACCAGCCGCTCCAGCTCGTCCTGCAGTTCCGGCGCCAGCGCCTGCTCCAGCTCGCGGATGGAGGTCTGGTGGATCTCGCGCACGCGGTTGCGGCTGGCGTCGTCCAGCGGCGCGGCGCGGACCTCTTCCAGCAGCTGTTTGATCATCGTGCCGATGCGCATCACCTTGGCGGGTTCCTCGACGAGGTCGCCGAGCGACTCTTCCTGAGAGGCCTCGTCGTCGGAGCCGGGGGAGGCGATACGTGCGGTGCCGACCGGGGTGCCGTCGGGACCGACGACCACCACATGGTGTGGGGAGTCTCCGCCGCCGTCACCGGGGGTGGTCGATTCGCGGGAAACTGGGTCGGTCATGTGCTCCATCCTGGCCTACGTCGGGCGCGAAGCGCAGTGTGGTTTTCGGCGCCGTCTCCGAGCGTAGCGGGAATCGTCGCACCCCGTGGTCGGGCAGCCAACCCCGGGTAAAGCGCCAAACCGCACGTCCGTACGGTGTCCCCATGGCGTTCGACGTCGCTCGTATCCGTGGGTTGTTTCCCGCGCTGGGTGACGGCTGGATTCACTTCGACGGCGCCGCCGGAATGCTCGTACCTGAACAGGTCGCTTCGGCCGTATCCACGGCCATGCGCGCTCCGGTGTCCGGACCGGGTGGAGCGTTTCCGGCCTCCCAGCGTGCGGAAAGCATTGTCACGGCCGCTCGCCGGGCGGTCGCCGACCTGGTCGGCGCCGATCCGGCCGGAGTCGTGCTCGGGCCCAACGCGCCCGATCTCATCCGTCGTCTCGTCGACGCGATGGCCGACCGCTGGACGATCGGCGACGAGGTCGTCGTCTCCCGGCTCGACGAGGAGGCCAACCTCGCGCCGTGGCGCCGCGCGGCGAAACGCGTCGGCGCGGTCGTGCGCTGGGGCGAGATCGACATCGAGACCTGCGAGCTGCCCGCCTGGCAGTACGAGAACCTCGTTTCCGCGCGCACCAAGGCCGTCGCGGTGACGCTGGCGTCCGGTTCGGTCGGCACCCGGCCCGACGTCCCGACGGTGATCGAGTTCGCCAAACGGGTCGGCGCGCTGGTGGTCGTCGACGCGACGTACGCGGCGCCGTTCGTCCCTCTGGACTTGAACGCGCTCGGCGCCGACGTGATGGTGGTTTCGGCGCAGGCCTGGGGCGGGCCGTCGGTGGGGGCGCTGGTCTTCCGCGATCCCGAGCTGCTCGAACGCCTGCCGTCGGTGTCGCTCGATCCGGCCGCGCGCGGTCCGGCCCGGATGGAGCTGGGGCCGCACGCGTACCCGTTGCTGGCCGGTCTGGTCGCGTCGATCGACTATCTGGCCGGTTTGGACGACGCCGCGATGGGCTCGCGGCGCGAGAAGCTCGTGACGTCGCTGGGGTCGGCGAAGTCGTACCACGCGGGACTTCTGGCGCAGCTGTCCACGGAACTGCGGTCGCTGCGGCACGTGATGGTCATCGGTGACGCCATGCGCAGGATCCCCGCGCTCGCGTTCGCCGTCGCGGGCAAGAAGGCGCCCGAGGTCGCCGAATACCTGGCGTCCCAGGGACTCTGCGCCTTCGCCGACGACGGTACGAGCGGTGTCTTCGGGTCGCTCGGCGCCGCCGAAGTCGGCGGCGCCGTCCGCATCGGACTCGCGCACTACTCGAACGTCTTCGAGGTCAATCAGCTCGTCCGGGTGCTGGAAGAAATCCGCTAGGACTTCGCCGCCAGCAAGACCTTGCCGAAAACCGTGCCGTCTTCGAGCGCGCGGTGCGCGGCGGCGGCTTCGGCCATCGGGACGACCTGTCCGACGATCGGTTTCACCGAACCCTGCTCCACCAACGGCCACAGCCGCTCGCGGACGTCGGCGACGATCGCCGCCTTCTGTTCCAGCGGCCGTGAGCGCAGGCCCGCGCCGAACAGGCTCGCGCGTTTGCCCATCACCTTGCCGATGTTGAGCTCGCCCTTGACCCCGCCCTGCATCCCGATGATCACGAGCCTGCCGTCCATGGCCAGTGCGTCGAGGTTGCGGTCGAGGTACTTGGCGCCCATGTTGTCGAGGATGACGTTCGCGCCGCCGGTCTCGGCGCGCAGGACCTCGACGAAGTCCTGCTCCTTGTAGTTGATCGCGATGTCGGCGCCGAGCTGACGGCAGCTCTCCAGCCGGTCTTCCGAGCCCGCCGTCACCGCGACCGTCGCGCCGAGTGCCTTAGCGACCTGGATCGCGTGCGTGCCGATGCCGCCCGCGCCGCCGTGGACGAGCAGGACCTCACCCTCGGACAGGCCGGCGTGCATCACCACATTCGCCCAAACCGTGCACGCGACTTCGGGCAGTCCGGCGGCCGCGAGCAATTCGACTTCGGCGGGAAGCGGAAGCAGTTGTCCGGCCGGGACGGCGACCTTTTCGCCATAGCCGCCACCGGCGAGCAAAGCACAAACTTCATCGCCGATTCGCCATCCTTCGACGCCTTCGCCGATTTCGGCGACGGTGCCCGAACATTCGAGTCCGAGAATTTCGCTCGCACCCGGCGGGGGAGGGTAGTTTCCCTGGCGTTGCAGCAGGTCAGCGCGGTTGACGGCGCTCGCGGCGACGTCGAGGACGACTTCGCCTTCACCGGCCACGGGATCGGGGACCTCTGTCCATTCGAGAACATCGGGTTCGCCGGGCTCACGGATGGTGATCGCGTACATACCACCGACCCTATCCCGGTGTCATAAAGTCCGCCGAACGTCGGTTGACCTGTGGCGCAAACCACACAAAGGTGACGCCCATGTCATATTCGCGAAGAAGCATTGTTCCCTCGATCGTGGTGGCGGCCACCGCCGCGCTCACGGTCGGGATGGCTCCCGCTGCGACAGCGACCACGGAAATCGACGGTCCCGCGCTGGCGAAGCAGCTCGTCAACAAGGTCAACGTGAACAACGTCAACCGGCACTTGATCGCGTTGCAGCGGATCTCCGACGCGAACGGCGGCCGCCGCGCCGCCAGCACCGAGGGGCACAAGAAGTCCGCGGAGTACATCGCCACCAAGCTGGAGCAGGCGGGCTTCGCGGTCACGCGGCAGGAGTTCCCCTTCACCTACGCGGAAACCCTCGCGGAGAGCCTGACCGTCGCGGGCACCGACGTCCCGGTGATCATCATGTCCTACAGCCCGTCGACGCCCGCGGGCGGAATCACCGCGCCGCTCGCGGTGGTCCCGGTCGACGACACCAGCGGCTGCGAAGCGGCCGACTACGCCGGCGGGGTCGCCGGCAAGATCGCGCTGATCCAGCGCGGTGGCTGCTCCTTCGCGCAGAAGCAGGCGACGGCCGCCGAGGCGGGCGCCCTCGGCGCGATCGTCTACAACAACGTCCCGGGCCCGGTCAACGGCACCCTGGGCGACCCGGCCGCGGGCAAGATCCCGACCGGTGGCATCACCCAGGCCGACGGCCAGGCGCTCGCCACCAAGGCGGGCGCCTCGGTCACCCTCGACCTGCGTGCCTTCCAGGAGGCGCGGACCAGCTACAACGTCCTCGCCGAGACCAAGACCGGCCGCAAGGACAACGTCGTGATGCTCGGCGCCCACCTCGACAGCGTCACCGAGGGCCCCGGCATCAACGACAACGGCACCGGTTCCGCCGCGCTGCTGGAGACCGCGCTGCAGCTGGGCAGCAAGCCCAAGGCCAACAACGCCGTCCGCTTCGGCTGGTGGAGCGCCGAGGAGTTCGGGCTCGTCGGCTCGACGCACTACGTCAATTCGCTGACCTTCGAGCAGCAGCTCGACATCGCGCTCTACTACAACTACGACATGATCGGTTCGCCGAACGCGGCGTACTTCGCCTACGACGGTGACAACTCCGACGGTGTCGGCGAGGGCGCGGGACCGTACGGCTCGGGTCAGCTCGAAAAGACCTTGGTCGACTACCTGCAGCTCGGCAAGGGTGTTCCGGTCGAGGGCACGGACTTCACCGGCCGCTCGGACTACCAGGGCTTCATCCGCGCCGGTATCCCGGCCGGTGGCCTGTTCACCGGTGCCGAAGGCGTGAAGACCGCCGCACAGGCCGCCAAGTGGGGCGGTAGCGCCAATGTTCCTTACGACAAGTGCTACCACCAGGCCTGCGACAACCTCGGCAACGTCGACCGCGTCGCGCTCGACCGCAACTCCGACGCCGTCGCCTGGGCGCTGGGCGTGTACGCGACCAGCACCGAGAACATCAACGGTGTCTCGGGTGCCAGGGCCGCGAAGGCGCAGGAACTGCGCGCGGCCGAGCGGTCGCAGCAGCGGAGCATGACGGCTTCGGTCCACGCTGACGACCACCACGTCGCCGCCTGATCCGAATACCGAAATACCCGGAGCCCCCTTCCCCGCGTCTGGCGCGAGGAAGGGGGCTTCGGCGATGCTGTGCCTGTGGATTACGTGTCCAGAGTGCCGCGGCCGCCGCTGGACGGGCTGATCGACGACCTCTACTACCTGGCGGGCGCGCCGCCGTACGCCCGGCTGACGCTGCCGCCGATGCCCGGCGCGTTCCTCATCGTCAACCTCGGAGCGCCGTTCCGCATCCGCGCCGGCACCGACATCGAGACGGCCGAGTACGCCGACGGCTGCGTGGTCACCACGCCCACCCGCGCGCTGGACTTCGGCTATCCACCCGGGACCCGGTCCGTCGGCGTGCATTTCAAGCCGTGGGGGCCGTCGTCGTTCCTGCCGATGCCCGCGGCCGAACTCTGCGACCGGCCGGTGACCCTGGAACAGGTTTGGGGCAGGCCCGCCGTCGCCGAGCTGCGGGACCGGCTGGCCACGGCGGACGGACCGCCCGAGATGCTGACGCTCCTCGAGGAGGAGCTGATGCGACGGCTGCGCGAGACCGCCGGCCTGGAGCTGGTCCGCCAGACGAGCACCGTTCTCGCGGCGACCGGCGGGGCGGCGGCGATCGGCGGCCTGACCGTGGCGGCCGGGGTCGGCAGCACTCACCTGGCGAAGCGGTTCAAAGAACTCGTCGGCGTCACGCCGAAACGGCTGGCCCGCGCCTACCGCCTCACCGCCACCGTGTTCGCGATCGACCCCGCCGGGCCGGTCGATTGGGGCGACCTGGCCAGCGGGGCGGGTTACTTCGACCAGGCCCACTTCGGCCACGAGTTCCGGGAGTTCACCGGGCTCACGCCGACCAGGTATCTCGAAGTCCGGCGGCGGTTCCTGCGCGAACATCCCGGCCACGCGCTGGACGGGTGGCCGCTGCCCGTCGAGTGATTTCTTACAAGAGAGACGGCTCGCGACCGGCTAGTTTCGGGGCACCCCAAGCAGAGGAGAGCCCGTGGGCAAGGTGGTCATGTACGGCTCGGTGTCGGTGGACGGCTTCATCGCGGACGACAGCGACCAGCCCGGACCGCTGTTCGACTGGTTGACCGGCGGCGACGTCCCGTTGGACGACAGCGGTGCGCTGAAGGTGTCGCAGACGTCCTACGACTACACCCGGCCGTACTGGGACGAGATCGGGGTGACGATCGCCGGCCGCCACGTCTTCGACCTGACCGACGGCTGGGACGGGAAGCCGCCGAGCGGGATCGACCACGTGGTCGTCGTGACGCACCGGCCCGCGCCCGAGGGCTGGGATCCCCAAGCGCCGTTCCACTTCGTCGACGGCGTCGAGGCGGCCGTCGCCAAGGCGCGGGAGCTCGCGGGTGACCGCGTGGTCGAGGTCGCCGCGGGCGACGTCGGTGGCCAGGCGCTGGCCGCGGGCCTCGTCGACGAGGTGCGCATGGACGTCGTACCCGTGGTGTTCGGGTCCGGCAAGCGCTACTTCGGGTCGGTCCAGGCGCGGCACCTGCTGGAGGATCCCGACGTGGTGCTCCAGGGCGAGCGGGTGCTTCACCTGCGTTATCGGGTGCGCCGCTGAGGTCTCAGCCCAGGCTTTTGGCCGCGAAGGTGTCGCACCGGGCCGGCTCGCCGGTCTGGAAGCCGGTGGTGAACCACTTCTTCCGCTGCGCCGAGGTGCCGTGGCTGAACTTCGACTCGTCGACCCGGCCGCCGCCGAGCTTCGACTGGATGTAGTCGTCACCGATCCGCGAGGCGGTGTCCAGCGCGGAGTCGATGTCTCCCTGGCTGACCTCGGTGATCAGCGGCCGCCCGGATTCGGTCGGGGTGGTCGTGGCGTGATTCGCCCAGACACCGGCGTAGCAGTCGGCCTGCAGTTCGAGCCGCACCGAACCGGACGTCGGCCCGCTCCCGGTGCCCTTTTTGGACACTCCGGTGAGGTTCTGCACGTGGTGCCCGTATTCGTGGGCCAGCACGTACGCCTCCGCGAACGGCCCGCCCTGCGCGCCGAACCGGGTGCGGAGTTCGTTGAAGAAGCCGAGGTCGATGTAGACCTCGGAGTCGCCAGGGCAGTAGAACGGCCCGACGTCCGAAGTCGCGCTGCCGCAGGCGGTGTTCACGCCGCCGTTGAAGAAGTTGGTGACGGCCTTGCGGTAGGTCGACCCGGACCGCTGGAACTCCTGCCCCCAGTAGTCCTGGATCGAGTTGATGATGGCGACGATCGCGCAGTCGTGGTTCCGGTTCGCGTCCGCGCCGGTCCGGCATTCCTGCGACAGCGACGTGTTGTCCATCTGCTGTCCGGTGCCCACGCCGCCGAGCCCGCTCGACGACGGGTTCAGGCTCACGCCGCCGAACTGGGAGAACAGGAAGTAGATGACGAGGCCGACCACGCCGAGCCCGCCGCCGCCGAGTGCCACCCGGCCGCCGATACCGCCGCCACCACCGCCGCGCAGGTCCTCGACCTCGGAGGTGTCCAGGCCCGCGCCTTCGTCGAATCGCACGGGGGAAAGCGTAGCCGGAAGACCCCGGATATGCCTGGGTGCGGCCACCCGGAGCGGCCGCACCCAGAACTACCGAGGTTGTCTTGTTCCGATCGCCGGTTGGCCGCGATCACCGGGCCGGCGCCGGGCACTGCCGAGGCGGTCGAAGAGGCCGCGAACCCGAAACAGGCCGGAGTGACGCCGAATGCGCGAGAATTGTCGAGCGCATCTTGAGATGCCCGCGCTCATCGCTGTTCGCAGTCGCGACCGACCCGGTCCTTTCCGTTCCGGTCGCGGGGACACAGCAGGCGGTCAACCGCGAGAATCACCCGCCATACCACCACCTGACCCTTCCCGGCTGGGGAGCAGGTCGGCGACCCTTCGAGGAGATCGCCCGTTACTTGCCCGACCATCCGCTGACAAGCAGAATGCGCCTTTTCGCGCCGAGTCTCAACCTTTTCGTAACCCTCCTTCGGGCGAATGTCCCGCCGGGTTTTTCACGGGCCGAAAAGTGACCGGTGGGTATGCGCCTTGTGCGATCAACGCTCTACTCTGCGTGGATGGCGGTGGAGCAGAAGGAAGTGCGCTGGCTGTCCGAGTCGGAGATGGTCGCTTGGCGCTCGTACATCGTCGCCACCATGCGGCTGCGGCAGCGCCTGCACCGCGAACTCTCCGAACGCCACGATGTCACCCTCGCCGATTACGAGGTCCTGGTCTGCCTTTCGCTCCAGCCCGACCGGCGGATGCGGATGACGGAGCTGGCGAGCATGCTCGGCTCGACCAAGAGCAGGCTTTCGCACCAGATGGTGCGGCTGGAGGCCGACGGGCTCATCCGCCGCACGCGTGACCCGGCGGACAAACGCGGTGTGGTCGCGGAGATGACCGGACGCGGCGCGGAACTGCTGGAGGGTGCCGCGCCGACGCACGTCGAGGGTGTCCGCGAGCATCTGATCGACCTGCTGAGCCCTGAGGAGCAGCGCGTGCTGGGGAAGGCTTTCGGGCGGGTTCTGGAACACCTGTCGGAGATCGACGGTCTTCCGCGCCTGCCGCCGATCACTTCTTGAGGGCGTTGAGCCGCGCGGCCTGACGGGTCAGGTGCGCGCGCTCGGCCAGGTTCGCCGCCTTGACGGCGGCCTCGCCGTACAGCCGCGCCGCCGTCGCCAGATCGCCGTCCCGCTCGTGCAGGTACGCCGCCACCGCCGCGTATCGCGGCAGCGAGTCGTCCAGTTCCGCGAGCGCGGCCAGGCCCGCGCGCGGTCCGTCCGCCTCGCCGACGGCCACCGCGCGGTTGAGCCGGACGACCGGGCTGCCGGTCAGCCGCGCGAGTTCGTCGTACCACTCGACGATCTGCGTCCAGTCGGTCTCCTCGGCGGTCGGCGCGTCGGCGTGGAGTGCCGCGATGGCGGCCTGGGCCTGGAACTCGCCCAGCCGGTCGCGGGCCAGCGCCGCCTGCAGGATCTCGACGCCCTCGGCGATCAGGCGGGTGTCCCATTCGCCGCGGTCCTGGTCGGCGAGCGGCACCAGTTCGCCGTCGGGAGCCGTCCGCGCGGCGCGCCGGGCGTGATGGAGCAGCATGAGGGCGAGCAGACCCGCGACCTCGGGATGGTCGATCGAGGCCGCGAGACGGCGGGTGAGCCGGATGGCTTCGGCGGCGAGGTCGACGTCGCCGGAGTAGCCCTCGTTGAACACCAGGTAGAGCACGCGGAGCACGGTGGCGACGTCGCCGGCCTGGTCGAAACGCACTCCGGAGACGGTGCGTTTGGCCCGGCTGATGCGTTGCGCCATGGTCGCTTCGGGCACCAGATACGCCTCGGCGATCTGGCGGGTGGTCAGCCCGCCGACGGCGCGCAGGGTGAGCGCGACCGCCGAAGACGGCGTCAGCGACGGGTGGGCGCACAGGAAGTAGAGCTGCAGCGTGTCGTCCGCCTCGGGGACTGGCCCGGGGGCGGGTTCCTCGTCGACGAGGTCCTCGCGCCGGCGACGGGCGGCGTCCGACCGGGCCAGGTCGAGGAACTTGCGCCACGCGACGGTGACGAGCCAGCCTTTCGGGTCCTTCGGCCGGTCGCCGGGCCAGACGCGGACGGCTTCGATCAGCGCTTCCTGCACGGCGTCCTCCGCCGCCGCGAAGTCGGCGCCGCGGCGGCAGAGGATTCCGAGGACGTTCGGGGTGAGGCTCCGGAGCAGGGCCTCGTCCAGCTCGGCGTTCACTCCGTGATGACGAGCTGCTCGCTCAGGACCGGACGCAGTTCGAGCCACTCGTGGATCGGCTTCCCGCCCGCTCCCGGTGCGGCCGACAGCTCGGCCGCCAGTTCGAGCGCTCGTTCGTGGCTGTCGACGTCGATCACCATGAAACCGGCGATGAGGTCCTTGGTCTCGGCGAAGGGGCCGTCGGTGACCGGTGGCTTGCCCTCGCCGTCGTACCGGACGAAGGTGCCTTCGGGCGCGAGAGCCTGCTCCAGGACGAACTCGCCGGTCTCGACGAGCCGGGCGGCGAAGTCCTTCATGTAGTTCATGTGCGCCGTGATCTCGTCCGGGGCCCAGTGGTCCATCGGCACGTCGTTGACCGCCGCCGGAGCGCCGCGGTAGTGCTTGAGCAGCAGGTACTTGGGCATGCCGGAAGGGTAATGGCAGTCTGCCGGTCCTTCTGCCTGGTGGTCTATACATCCGACCTCTAGCGTTCTTATCGCGTTCCTCCCTCGCGAAAGGAAGAGCCCTTGTTCCAGGCGAAACGGCTGCTCGTCATAGTCGGTCTCCTTGGTGGTTTGCTCGTAGGCGAGGCCGCGGCCTCCGACGAATCCGTGGCCTTTGTCGCCAAGGACCACACTCATCCGCTTCCACCCGGCGCCGCCCCCGTGGCACCGCTCGCTCCCACCGTCGCCCAGGCGCAGGTCGCCGCCAATCCGGTGGTCTGCGAGGGCGACGGGGTTTCCGGCAAACGCGTCGAGCTCGTCTACGTCCGTGAAGCCGGTCAGCCCGACCGGTACGCGACCGTGGTGCCGTCTCTGCGCGCCTACGCGTCCGGGATCGACGACGCGTTCAACGACAGCGCCGCGGCGACAGGCGCCAGCAGGCACCTCCGGTACGTGACGACCGCGGGCGCGGGCTGCCAGGTCGCCGTCGCGAACCTCGTGGTGCCCGACGGTACGTACCAGTCGGGCGCGATCCGTGACCGCGCCATCCAGGCCGGTTTCCACCACGCCGACCGCGACTACATGCTGTTCTCCGACAACCCGCACACCTGTGCCGGCACTTGGGGCGACAGCGACGACCAGCCCGGTCCCGCCAACGCCTTCAACAACGGCAGGCACTACACGGAGATCGCCGTCCCCTGCTGGGGGGTCAACGCCGCCGCCCACGAACTGGGCCACATGCTCGGCGCCGTCCTGCCGGGCGCCCCGCACTACCAGGGCGGCGGGCACTGCTCCCAGGAATGGGACCTGATGTGTTACGGCGACACCCAGTCCTTCGACTGCACGGAACGCGATTTCGATCGGCTGCTGGACTGCGGCAACGACGACTACTTCAGCACGAACCCGACCCCCGGCAGCTGGCTCGCCACCCATTGGAATGTCGCCAACAGCGCCTTCCTGATCAAGAAGGACACCCCCGACAACGACGACGGCCACGCGCGAGGCGGCAAGACCTACGTCATCACCGGCGCGAACGGCGACGCCATCGACGTCGTGGGCTCGTCGACCGGCGGCCTCGTCAACCTCAGCCACCGGCCGCGCAACGACGCCACGAGCCAGAAGTGGATCCTCGGGTACAACACGGGATTGCAGCTCGTCAACGCCAACAGCCAGCTGTGCGCCGACAGCGCGCAGAGCGGGACGGCGCCCGGAACGCAGATCCTCCAGTACAACTGCAACGGCCAGAACGGCATGCGGTGGGCGTTCCAGCCGCTCGGCAACGGCAAGGTGGCGATCTTCAACTACCTGACCGGCTACGCGGTCACCGACGGCGGCGCGTATCCGGCGCCGTTGGTCCAGCAGCCCTACACCGGGGCGGCCAACCAGCAGTGGACGCTGAACCCCGTCGCCGACCCCGGCCCGAAGGCGGGCCTGAAGTACTACCTGACGGTCGCGACCAACGGCAACAGTGCGGCGGTCGTCGACGGTTCGTCGTCGGCGGGCGCGAAGATCACCCACGTGGCCCGGCAGAACGACAACGGCCAGAAGTGGCGGCTCGCCGACGCGGGCGGCGGGTACTGGAAGATCTCCAACGAGCGCAGCGGTCAGTGCCTGCGGCCGGTCTCCGGCAGCACCGCGGAGGGCGCGCTCCTGGAACAGACGCACTGCGGCTCGGCCACCAACCAGCAGTGGAAGCTGCTCCGCAGCGCCGACATGCGCTACGGGCTGGTGAACCGGGCGAGCCAACTGGCGGTGCGGCAGGTCAACAACGGCACGGCTTCGATCCTGGAGCAGCGGCCCTTCCACGGCGGCCGCAGCGATGAGACCGTCTGGGCTCTCGTGCCCGCGTAAACGCGAAGCGCCCCAGGCCTGCGGGCCTGGGGCGCTTTCGTTTTCAAGACTGGCGGTAGCGGTGGGATTCGAACCCACGGAGGACAGAGCCCTCGCATGTTTTCAAGACATGTTCCTTCGGCCGCTCGGACACGCTACCGCTATCGAGGGTATCCGACGGCTTAATGCTGGAATGCTTCGGATCTAGTCGAAGTCCCAGTCGGTCAGGATCCCCACGAAGATGAAGCCCGCCAGGAGCAGGACCACGATGGCGACGCCGAGGTACCCGATGATGATCGCCGCGAGCGCCATCCCCTGACCGCCGGCTTCCCCGCGTTTGGCCTTGGAATGCGCGATATGCCCCATGATGACGCCCGCGATCGACGGCAGCCCGCTGCAGGCGACCAGGCTGGTGATCGACACGATCAGCGCCGCGATGGCCAGGCCCTGTTCCTGCGGCGGCTGCGGCGGGCCGTACCCATAGCCCGGCTGCTGGTACGGCTGCCCGTACGGAGGTTGCTGGCCGTAGGGCTGCTGGTGACCGTAGGGGTCTTGCGGGTATGTCACCCGCTCACCGTAACCGCCCGGGTTCAGGAAGCTTGGCTCTTCGCGGCCTTTGCCGCGATTCGCGCCTGGACCTCGGGGCGGCGCAACGGCGGCACAGTCGTCGGCGGCTGACGGCGGGCGGGCAGTTCGGTCAGCAGCCGCCGGGTGATCTCGGTGATCTCGGCGACGGCGGCCTCGAAGGGCTCGCGGGTGGCGTCGGACAGGCTCTGCACCCCGGACACCTTGCGGACGTACTGGCGGGCGGCGGCCTCGATCTCGTCCGGCGTCGCCGCCGGCTCAAGCCCTCGAAGCGTCGTGATGTTCCGGCACATGGCCCGATGGTACGTCCGCCCACCGACGTTTCCGAGTGCTTCGATCACACAGTCGGTTAGAAGCTGCCGTGGTTCGTTGACGCCGAAAAACGCGGTTGGGCACCCTCGGCGGAGTGCCCCTCAGACCCCGTTCTCTCCGCCGTGCGCCCGTCGAGCCGATCCCCGAACCGGCCGAACCCTCCCCGATTCCGGAACAGGTCTGGCAGCGCGTCCCGATCGACGCCCTGATCGACCTGGTCACCGAGATCTTCACCGCCCACGACCTGTCGTGGTCGCGCGCCAGGATGGCCGCCGAGGCGTTGTGCCACGGCGATCTCACCGGGACGCCGGAGTCCGGTGTCGCCGAACTGACCCGGCTGCATCTGCCGATGCTGGTCGACGGCACGGTGCGGCCGAGGGCCGAACCGCTGATGATCGCCGACCGCGGCGCCGCGGCCCTGATCGACTACCGCCGCGCGCCCGGGCTGTGGGCCGTCGGCGACGCGATGGACCGGGCGGTGTCCCGGGCGGGCCGGTACGGCGTCGGGCTCATGTCGGTCCGCGGTGTCGGTCCGTTCGGCCGTGCCGGGCACCATGCGGCGAGGGCGTTGCCGCACACCATGATCGGGCTCGTCATGGCGGCGGGCGGTGAGCTCGGGAAGGCCGCGAACCCGCTCGGCATGGCCGCCCCGGCCGGCGCGTACCCGGAGTTCGTGCTCGACCTGGACACGTTGGCGGACGTCGACAGCGCCGCCGTCGCGGGCTTCGCGCTGCTGGTGGAGATCTTCGCAGGGGTGCTTTCGGGCGTCGGCGACCACGATCACGACACCGGTCTCATGGTGATGGCCATCGCGCCGACGACGCTGCGCAGCGCCGACGGGTTCTACAAGGCGGCCAGCGCGTTGTTCGGCAGCCTGCTCGGCTGGGAGGGCGGGACCCCGGTCCGCTATCCGGGCTGGCGTGAGGCGCAGTACCTCGAACAGTGCCAGGCGCTCGGTGTCCCGCTGAACGAGCCGGTGCACCGCGAACTCGAAGACCTCGCGAGGGCGTTGCGCCTGGCGCCGCTGCAGGGCCGCTGAAGGGGACTTTCCCCTCGTCTGACGCGGTGAAGGGCGCTTTCCTCGCATCGCATGCGGGGAAAGTCCCCTTCGGCTCAGGCGAGGACGACGCGGCCGCCTTCGCCGCCGACCTCCACGACGTCGCCGTTCGTCAGCTGACGGCCGCGCCGGACCTCCACCTCGCCGTTGACCGTGACCTCTTCGGCGTCGAGGAGGTCTTTGGCGTGCGAACCGTCTTCGGCCAGATTGGCCAGTTTGAGGAACTGGCCGAGGCGGATCGGCTCGCCGGTGATCGGGACGTCGTGGATGCTCATGGAGAGATCATCCCCGTGCGTCCATCTTGCGGTACAAGGTGGCGACATCGGTGTCGAAGTAGCTGCTGTAGGACGTGTCCGGATCGTCCCCGCCGTAGAGGTAGCCGCCGATCACGCCGACGACGGTGCCGAGTTCGGTCTGGGGGTCGGCGCCGACCACCCACGGGCCGCCGCTGGTGCCGGTCGTGAAGCCGGGGCACGCGACGCGCATCTGGTAGGTGTCGGCCTGGGCGCTGGAGCCGTGGCAGACGACCGGCGCCTCGCGTTCGTCGGGATAGCCGGTCAGGGTGATCGCATGGGCGAATCCGCCGCCGGTCAGCAGCGTGTTGGCGCCGGTGACGCTTTCGAGGGTCTTCGTGGTGCCCGCCTGGTGGGCGGTCGCGAAGCCGACGTCGAGGTCCGGATCGGAGGACTCGGCCCAGCCGTCGGGGACCTGCGGATCCGAGACGTCCCAATAGCCGTAGGGCGCGACACCGTCGTGATAGCCGGGCGCGAACGTGATCCCTGTGGCGTATTCGCCGCCTTCGCCGTCGTGGAGGCAATGAGCCGCCGTGAGCAGGAGGTCGCCGGGGGCGCTGTGGACGACGCTGGCCGTGCAGAAATGCGTTCCGTCGAGGAAGAGCGCGCCGATCGCCGGAGTGGTCCGCGGCGCGGCGGGGGTGGCCGCCACGGTCGCGCCGCCCGCGGTCGCGGCAGGATCCGGCGCGGCGGAACAACCGGACAGAACGACACAGAGCACGAGCAACAGGGCGCGGCGCATCGCCTTCCTTTCGCTCGTCCACGGCCGTCCGGGTTCCAGATCACCATAAGTGGGACGCGAACACAGCCCGAATCGATCAACGCACAGCAAGCTCACAGCCGTAGTATGTGTTACCTCCGGTAACAGTCGAGCGGGTTGGAGCGGGTATGAAGTCGTTCACGGACAAGGTCGTGGTGATCACCGGCGCGGGCTCGGGGATCGGCAAGGCGCTCGCGATCGAACTGGCCGGGCGGGGCGCCAGGCTGGCGTTGTCCGATGTCGACGCCGTCCGTGCGGCGGGCACCGTGGCGGAGTGCGAGAAGGCGGGCGCGACCGCGAAGGCGTACGCGCTCGACGTGGCCGACCGTGACGCCGTCCTCGCGCACGCGGAGGAGGTCGCCGTCGATTTCGGCGGCGCCAACGTCGTGGTGAACAACGCCGGGGTCGCGCTCGGCGCCACGGTCGAGGAAATGACCTGGGACGACTACGACTGGTTGATGGGGATCAATCTCGGCGGCGTGGTCAACGGTACGAAAGCCTTTCTGCCGCAGGTGATCGCTTCGGGTGACGGGCATATCGTCAACCTTTCGAGTGTGTTCGGCTTCATCGGCGTGCCCACGCAGAGCGCTTACAACGCGGCGAAATTCGGGGTGCGGGGGTTCACCGAGGCGCTGCGGCAGGAAATGCTGATCGCCCGGCATCCGGTCAAGGTCAGCTGCGTGCATCCCGGCGGCATCAAGACGAATATCGCCCGTGACGCGCGGGGCGGCGTCGAGCGGGACATCGGCAAAGCGGCCGAAGGATTCGAAAAGATCGCGAGGACGACGCCGGAGAAGGCCGCGCAGACCATCGTGCGCGGTATCGAACGGGGGACGGCGCGCATCCTGATCGGCCCGGACGCGTACGCCATCGACGCGATTCCTCGCGTGCTCGGCTCTTTTTACCAGCGGCCGCTCGCCCTGCTGGGGCGCCTGGGAATGAAACGGCTCTGAACGGAGTAACCCTCCGTGCTCCGGACGGCTCGGGATAACTCGATCGGGGTGCATTACTTACGGCGGCGTCGGAAATGCACCACAATGCTCAAGTTCGTGATTCCGCTTCCGGAGGTCCCCATGCCGCGCGCCGCCCAGCGCCGTCCGTCGACCGACGCGTTCTCCGCGCCTGTCGAGACCGTCGAACTCCTCGACCGGACGGGGATCATCGCGGCGAGCCTGCCGAAGCGACGGCGCAGCCCGGAGAACGAACCCGAGCCCGAGCCGATGCCGGTGCGCCCCCCGGTCTGCGAACCGGTCGTGGACAAGGATCTGCGGCCCAAGGCCGTCGTCATCCACCGTCGCGCCCGGTCCTGGCTGGTCGGCGGGGCGGGCGTGGCGCTGCTCGCGATCGGCTGGTTCGCCGGCACCTTCGCCGTCGAGCCGGTCGGCGAAACCGCCCTGCCCGAGCGGCCGCTGCCCGCCGTGGCGACCCAGCAGGCGCCGCCGGTCGCGCAGCCCGTGCAGCCCGCGCCGCAGGCCGCCCCGGTGACCGTCTACGTCCCGGTCACCGTGAAACAGCAGGTGCCCGCGACGAAAAAGAAGGCCGCCAAGGAGCAGGTCGTCGCCCTGCCGCCCGCCGAGACCAAACCGCCGGAGCAGCCGCGTTCCGACACCGGAACGCGCGACAAGGCGGCCGACGGTCTCCGGAGCATGATGGATCCCGTCGTGGCGAGTTCGCTGGCGATGGAGATGGCGCAGGGAATGATGACTTACGGCCGCTGACCGGTCAGCGCGGCGGCCAGCGCGGAGCCCTCGCCGGGGTCGCCGTGCACGAGTTCGGTGCGGTGCACCACACGCGGCGAGGACAGGGAAAGCGTGCTCACGCCGGTGAGAACGTCCGCCGGGAGCAGTGCCAGCCCCTGACCGGCGGCGACCAGGCCGAGCAGGCCGCGGACGTCGGTCCCGGTGTACCGCAGCCGACCGCGGAACCCGTCGGTCGCGGCGATTTTCCTCAAGCGTTCCAAGGGAATCGCGGTGTCCGGTGCGTCGATCCACCCCGCGTCGGCGAGTTCGGCCAGCCGGACGGCCCGTCCCTTCATCGGATGGTCCGCGGGGACCGCGACCGCGAGCGGGCGTTCGCCGACGACGGCGGTGGTGAGCGGGCCGACGTCCGGCAGCGGCAGCGGATCGCTCGGCGCGGTCATCCCGTCGACGAGGCCGAGGTCCAGCGCGCCCGCCGCGACCTCCGTCAGGACGGCTTCGCGGCCAAGGACGCGTAATTCGGCGCCGCGCGGCAGGGCGGCGGAGACTTCGGCGGTGAGCGACAGCGGGGTCAGCCCGAGGACGGCCCGGCCGGTGGGCGCCGCGGTGAGCCTGGCGAGATCCGCGCGGGCGGCGTCGAGCCGGGTCAGCAGCGGACCGGCGTGTTCGAGGAGACGTTCCCCGGCCCGGGTCGGCGCGACGGGCCGCCGGGTCAGCAGTGTGGTGCCGAGATCCTGTTCGAGCGTGGCGATGTGCTGGGAGATCGCGGACTGCGTGTAGCCGAGGTCGCGGGCGGCCCGCGAGAACGAGCCGCCGCGCGCCACGGCCACGAAGGTGCGGAGCAGATGGGTCTCCATGGTCATCAGTATCGCTTATCGAACCAGCACGGATCATCGTTGGCGCTGAACTCGGTTCGCGGGTCAGGATGGCCGCATGACACAGAAAGCCCGCGTCGCCCTGGTCGGCGACCGTTCGGACGGCGTCCGCTCCCACGTCCGGATCCCGACGCTCTTCGCGCGTCTCGCCGAGCGTGACGGCCTCGAACTCGACGCCTACTGGATTCCGACCGACGCCGCCGGCGACCTCACCGGTTTCGACGGCGTCTGGCTGGTGCCCGGCAGCCCGTACCGGTCCGAAGCCGGCGCGGTGGACACCGTGCGCGCCGCCCGCGAGAACGGCATCCCGTTCCTCGGCACCTGCGCCGGTTTCCAGCACGCGCTGCTGGAATTCGCGCGGAACGTCTGCGGCCTCGACGGGATCGGGCACGGGGAGAACACGCCGGACGCGGCCGACCGGCTGATCGTCCCGCTCGCTTGTTCGCTCGTCGGGCACGAGGGCGCCGTCCACGTCACGCCGGGCACCCTCGCGGCACGGGTCCTCGGGGTGGACCGTTCCGTTGAGCGGTACCACTGTTCGTACGGTCTCGACGCCCGGCACCTGGACACCTTGGCGGCGAACGGGGTCGTCTTCAGTGGATTCGACGGGGAGGGCGACGCGCGGATCGCGGAACTGCCGGAGCACCCGTTCTTCCTGGCGACGCTGTTCCAACCGGAACTCGCCGGCGACGGGACCCGGCCGCATCCGCTCGTCCAGGCCTTCGCCCGCGCCGCCGCGGACCACGCGAAACTGTCCGTCCACAGTGGACGCTGACGGATGTCGTGGGCCGGATGGACGCTGACACTGCGGAAGTGATCGACTACCGTGAGCCAAGGGGAGGGGCTCATGGAGAAGGGGGATTCCGCTCGGAGCACCACGTTCAAGGCCGCTTTCGCGGTCGGGGAGTTCCGGGCTTTATGGGCGGCGGAGGCGCTTTCGCAGGCCGGTGACCAGCTGGCCAGGGTCGCGTTGTCGGTGCTGGTCTGGGAAAGAACCGCGTCGGCGGGGCTGACCGGGCTCACCTACGGCCTGACGTACCTGCCGACGCTGATCGGGGGCACCCTGTTCGCCGGTTTGGCGGACCGGTATCCGCGGCGAACGGTGATGATCGTCTGCGACCTGCTGCGCGCGGCGCTCGCGGCGCTGATGGCCGTGCCGGGGATGCCGCTCTCGGTGCTTGCCGGGCTGCTGGTGATCCTGACGATGGCGGGCGGCCCCTTTCGGGCGGCACAGCTCGCGTTGCTCCCGGACGTCCTCGAAGGAGACCGGTACATCGCCGGGCTCGCCGTCCGCACGATCACCATCCAAACGGCACAGCTCGCCGGATTCGGCGGTGGCGGGCTGGTCATCGGGTTCGTGACGCCCTACTGGGGGCTGGTGATCGACGCGGTGACCTTTGTGGTCTCGGCGCTGCTGGTGTCCACAGGGGTTCGTCGCCGGACGCCCGTCGCCACGGAATCTTCGGTGAAAAGCCGGGTGGCACGGGCTTTCAGTGGTGAAGGTGCCAGAGAACTGTGGCAGGGCAAAGGAATCCGAGTGCTCTTCGGGCTGAAGATGCTCGCCGGGTTCGCCATCGCGCCGGAAGGGCTCGCGGCGCCGCTCGCCGTCGGCCTCGGGGCGGGGACATTCGCGGTCGGATTTATTCTCGCGGCGGATCCGGTGGGTTCGGTAATCGGATCGTGGATCTTCACGAAATGGGTTCCGGCGCGACGGAAAACGCGAATGGTCGGCATTCTCGCCATCGCATCCGTCGTTCCTTTGGTCTTTCTCTTCTTTCGCCCGCCACTGCCGGTGTGCCTGGTGCTGATCGGGCTCAGCGGGGCCTTCGCGGCGCCGTACCACCTGCAGGCCGTCGCGTTGATGGCCCGCGCGGTGCCCGACGGCGTCCGGGCGCAGGTGATGGGCCTGACCTCGACGAGTTTGGTGACCGTGCAAGGAATCGGGATCATGCTCGCGGGCGGTCTCGCCCAGCTGACCGGTCCGTTCGTGGCCGTCGGGGTGGCCGCGACGGTCGCCGTGGCCACGGCGGGGCCGATGGCGATGGCCTGGAAACGCGCCATCGCCACCGGACCCGATGTATGGCTCCCGGCCGGGAGCCGGACCGGCTGAATTGGTGGGATCAGTCCTCGCGACCGTTCATGATGGTCCTCCCTCCCACTGCTCCATCTGTGTGTTCCGGAATTGACTCGAGCCACCCTCAGTACTACCTCGGATACATTGAATTGTGTACGGAAGGGGGACCGGTGACGATGATTATGGGGGATGCGGAACTCGCCGGAGAAGGGACCGCTACACGTCTGAGAGCCTGGGTCCGAAACTGGGACTTATGGTCCGGACCACGGGGAGTGCCCGCGGTTTTTCTTGTGGTGGAAGGACTTGCGGCGGCAGTCGCCGTAATCGCCCTGCTCCGATCGAACTACGAGACTACGGAATTCGTCCGATTTGGATCACTGCTCGGCCTCGCCGTCCTGCAGGCCGAGCTTTCGCGTTCGGTGGAACGGTTACGGCGCACGCTTTGTGACCGGCCGCATATCAACATGACTTCGGTGTGGACGTTCGCGGGGGTGCTCGTCCTGCCGCAGGGGCTCGCGCTGGCCCTGGGACTGCTCATCTACCTGCATCTTTGGCTCCGGGTGTGGCGGGGGATGAGCCACCGCCCGGCGTATCGCGTGGTGTACTGCGCGGCGGCCATCGTGATCTCCTGCCTGGCCTCGGGGGCCATTGTCTCCGGGTGGAACGGTCTGCCCGTCGGGTTCGCCGGCTCGCTGAAGATCGTCGAGGCGGCGGCCGTGTTCACCGTGGTCAACGCGTTCATCGTGGCGCTCTCGGTGTACCTGCACACCGGGGCGAGGGCGCCGCGTTCGCTGTTCGGCACCGGCGACGACAACCTGCTCGAGATCACCACGCTGGTGCTCGGGACCTCGACCGCGCTCGGCATCGTGCACGCGCCCGCGCTCGTCCCATTCGTCCTGTTGCCGGTGCTGGTGCTGCACCGCAGTGTGCTGGTGCGGCAGCTGGAGATCGCGGCGAACATCGACGGCAAGACCGGTGTCCTGAACGCGCACGCGTGGCACGCGCTGAGCGAACGGGAGCTCACGTCGGCCGCCAGGGCGAAGAGCAAACTCGGCGTGCTGATGCTCGATCTCGACCATTTCAAGCAGGTCAACGACGTCTACGGGCATCTCGCCGGAGACGTCGTGCTCAAGGTCGTCGCGGAGACGATCTCCGAGCACGTCCGCGATTACGACTCCGTCGGCCGCTTCGGTGGCGAGGAGTTCGTCGTGCTGCTTCCCGGCGCGACGGAGACCGACGTGCTCCCCGTGGCCGAGCGCGTGCGGCGGGCGGTGATGGCCCTGGAGGTCGAGGTCGCCACCGCAACGGGGCCGCGCGTCGTGCGGGGACTTTCGGTGTCGATCGGCGCCGCGGTCTACCCGTCCGGCGGGACCGTGCTGGAACGGCTGCTGCACGTCGCCGACTCCGCGCTCTACCAGGCGAAGAACAGCGGGCGGAACCGCGTCGTGGCCCTCGCCGCCGCCTGACGACCCGCATTCAGTCCTCTGGATGCGGGCACTCACCGGGCGGCGAGCGCCTGCTTGATGCCTGTATGGGTTATTGAGCCGCAAGTCAAAACGTGGCGTGGACGAACCCCTGTCGCGCAGGCCGTCTTCGCCGACTTCGCAATGAGATGGCCACCCTGGACGACAGGGTCCCGGACCGACCTACGGCCCGACCCCGTCACGAAGTGTCCACAAAGGACACATCTAGCCGATTGCGCGCCCGATTGGTGCAACGATGTCCGGTTCTCGCGGAGGTCGTGAGTGAAAAAGAGCGTTAGAGCGACCATTGCCACTCACGACCCCCGCTTGATACTGTGCAAAGTGCTCAAATCGGGCGCCGCAATCCGGCCGAGAGTCCCTTGTGGACAGTCAGAAGCCGTGGCGGGCGGCTCGCCACCGAACTGACGCGACCCCTGCGCGACCGTGATCACGACACAAGTCCCCAAGACGAAGGCCATGCGGCAGTCATCCTCGGTCACGCGAAAACCGAAATGCGTCAGTCGACGTCCATCGCGTTCGGGTCCTTCTTGCCGTAATCCAGGTCGCCCCAGCCGCCCTCGCCGGTCTGGTACTTCGCCCGGTCGGCCGCGCTCGGCTCCGGGTAGTTGTCGTGGATCCGATCGACTTCCTGCTCGTAGGTCTCGCGGTTCTGCCGCTTCATCTCCTCGGGCCAGTCCCCGTCCCGGATGGTGTCCCGGGCCATGTGCAGTTCCTTGACGTCGTGGCTGGACAGCGGCGGCGTGGTCGCGGTCGTCCCGGGGCCGGTCGAGTAGGTGAGGCCCTTCCCGCTGGCGTGCGCGTCGTCGATCATCTTGTGGTACGAGTCGTCGGCGATCTTGCCGTCGAGGGTGCCGTCGGTGTTCTTGAACCCGTCCCGGAAGGCGTAGTCGAGCTGGTTGAGCTGGATCGCGGTGTTCGGGTCGCCGCCTTCCAGCGCGTTGCGCTCGGAGTCGCGGTACTCCTGGCTGTTCTTGAAGCCGCTCGGGTTCGCCGAACCTTCCGTCAGGTCCTGGTCGCCCTTGTTACCGGTACCGATATGCGACGAGTGCGCGGGTTTGGCCTCCTGATACGCCCAAGCGTGGTTCTCCAGGTCCTTTTGCTCGTGACTCGAACCCCGTGCGCCGCCACTGCCACGGCCGATCGCCTCGTAGGGGACCGGGTGCTCGGACTCGTGGGAATCTCCGGAGACCTTCTCCCGGCCGTCGCCCTTGAGTTCGTTGTCGTACTTCGCCGTGAGCCGGTTCTGTTCACGCTTCTTCGCGCCGTGCGTGCCGTCGAGGTAGCTCTGCGGCGGGCGCCGCGGCTTCTTCGGTCCGGGCGTCGGCTTCGGCTTGGTGACCCGGTTTCCCGGCGACTTCGTCTTGCCGCCGCCCCCGCGGGTCCCCTTGCCGCAGGTGCCCGTCTTCGGTTTCGTCGGTGCCAGGCCGAGCGGGTCGATCATGTCCGTCGGGTTGCCGACGTAGGCCAGCGAGTCCGACGCCGGTTCGAGGCCGAGCGGGTCGTGCGAGAGGTACCGCCCGGTGGCCGGGTCGTAGTAGCGCTTGAAGTTGTAGTGCAGCCCGGTTTCCGGGTCGTGATACTGGCCGGGGAAGCGCAACGGCGTGTACGCCCGCCCCGGCGGCGAGAGCACCTTGCCCCACAACGACGTGTGCAGATGCCAGGCGACATCGCCCGATTCGTCGAGCAGTTCGGTCGGTGAGCCGACGAGGTCGGTGACGACGGCGTGGAAGCGGGCGTCCTGGCCGGGGATCCGTTCGATCTGCGTGATCGGCCGGTCGGTGCCCGGCTCCAGGTCCCAGACGACGGCGGTGCCGCCGCGGATCTCTTCGGCGAGCTTCGAGCCGTCCCAGGTGAAGTCGATCTGTTCGAGGATCCGGCCCTGGATGTCCAGGTGCTGCTTGGCGATCCGCCGTCCGAGCGCGTCGTAGTGGTAGAGCCAGCGCTCACCGTCGGGAGTGACGACGCCGGTCAGCCGGTCGTCGGAGTTCCACTGATAAGTCCAGGCGCGGCCGGGTTCGCGGCGCGCGATCGTGCGGCCTTCGGCGTCGTGCAGGTACGACGTCGCCCCGGCGACGGTCATCAGGGTGCCCTGGTAGCGCCGCGGTCCGACGGCCGGATCCGCGCCAGGCCAGCCGGCCTGCGTGATCGCGCCCGCGAGGTTGTAGCCGTAGCTCTCCCGCCAGCCCTGACCATGGACGTCGACCACGCGGCCCGCCCGGTCGACCCGCAGCGAGCGCGGCCCGGACAGCGAATCCGCGATCGACGAGACGAGTCCGTCCCGCAGGTAGCCGTACTCGCGGTGCTGGACGACACCCCGGCCGGTGGACACGGTCTGCGAGATCAGCCGGTCGGCGGCGTCCCAGCCTTGGCGCAGCTCGACCGGCGTGCCGTCCAGCCGCCGCGCCACTTCCCGGCCCGCCGGGTCGTACTCGAACCGCAGGGTGCGCCCAGCGGTTCGCAGCGCGACGGGGCGGCTCGCCGCGTCGTAGGCGAAGAAGGACTCGGCGCCCGACGGGGTGCGCCGCGCGACGCGACGGCCGATGGCGTCGTATTCCGAGCGGACGGCCCGGCCGTTGAGCGCTTCCGAGACGATCCGGCCCAGCGCGTCGTAGGCGATGGTGACTTCGGAATGGGCGTTGCGCGCCGAGGTCATCCGGTCGGCGCCGTCGTAGGTGAACGTGGCGACGTCGTCGCCCGCACGGCGGCCGACGACCCTGCCGAGCGCGTCGTATTCGATGGTGACCGTCTGCCCGAGACCGTTGGTGCGCGACACCAGTTGCCCGGCGGCGTCGTAGCCGTAGCGGGTGGTGCGCCCGTTGAAATCGGTCTCACCGACCAGGTTCCCGGCAGGGTCGTAGTCGTAGCGCCAGGTGAGACCGTGTTCGTTCGTGACCGACACCAGCCGCAGCTCGGTGTCGTACACATAGGACAGTCGATCGCCGTCCGGGCCGATTTCGGCGGTGGGCAGGTCGAATTGCGAGTATTCGGTGCGCACCGCGAGCCCGCGGGCGTCCACGGCTTCGTCGGCCGAACCCGCCGTGGTGCGATTCCAGCGCCACACGGAGCCGTCGGGATCGATCTGCTCGGCGATCTCACCGAAGCCGTCCCACTTCGTCCGGGTGACACCGCCGAGCGGGTCGGTGATCGAGGTGGTCTGCCCGAACTCGTCGTAGGTGTACCGGGTGACCGCGCCGAGCGGGTCGGTGACGGCGACCGGCAGACCCGCCGTGTTCGACTCGATCAGGGTGACGCCGCCGAGCGCGTCGGTCACGACCGCGACGTTGCCCGCGTCGTCGTAGCCGTAGGTGGTGACGGCGCCGGTCGGATCCGTGGCAAGCACGAGCTTTCCGCGCTCGTCGTACTCGCGGCGCCAGACCGCGCCGTCCGGCCCGGTCCTGCTGGTCCAGCGGCCCGGCGCGGAGTACTCGGCGAGCGCGCGGCCGCCGTCGGGCTGCAGCACGGTGACGACGTTCCCGTCCTCGTCCATCTCCCACCGCGTGGTGCGGCCCAAGGCGTCGGTGCGGCTGAGCAGCTTGCCGAAGCGGTCGATCTCGGACCGCGTGGTGTTGCCCAGCGGATCGGTCTCCGCGACGATCCGGTGCAGTTCGTCGAGCTGGTACCGGGTGACGTGCCCGAGCGAGTTCGTGACCGAGGTGACCAGGTTCTCCCGGTCGTACTCGATGTCGACGTCGAGGAAGCCGCCGGTGCCCTGCGCCCGCACGACGCGGCCTTCGGAGTCGAAGCCGTATCCGTACCAGCGCCCGTTGACGTCTTCCCAGCGCACGATGCGGCCTTCGGCGTCGTAGGTGAACCGCAAGGGCTGACCGGCGACGTCGGCGATCTCGACCAGGCGGCGCCGCTCGTCGTACCGGTAGCTCCGCAGCGCGGTTTCCGCGCCGGGCAGCCGAAGTGCGGTGATGAGCCCGTCCTTCGACTCGACGAGCAGGCGGTAACCCGCGGAGTGCTCAAGTTCCCGGGGGACGCCGTTGTCGTCGTAGTGCACGGAGATCCGGTGACCGTCGCCGTCCACGATCGCGCGCAGGGGAAGTGTGTCCCCGGGCCCGGAGAAGAACAGCATCCCGTCCGGAGTGATCACTCCGTAGCCGTCGTCCACTTTGGACAGCGGGAGCCGCTGCCCGAATTCCGGGAGGACCGGGCCGGAAAGCGGGACAGGATAAGAAAGCAGTGTCCCGTCGGCGAGCGCGAGATGCAGGCCGTCGTCCTCGATCTCGATCCGCTGGTCCACAGTGGACGCCCATGAGGTGCCGAAGAACCGGCCGAGGCGGTACGACGAGAGATGCGTCCGCGACACGGTCAGCGGGAGGACGCCGGCGAACACGACGTCGTCCTGCGTCAGCATCATCGAGCCGGTCGCGACGTCGATCGGGTCGCCGCAGCCGCCGCGGTCCTTGGGCGGGACGCGGTCCCCCGGGGTGGTTTCGTTGTCCTTGATCCGGTTGTTCGTCTCGGGTTTCGGGGCGCCGCGGTCCCTGGGCGGTGGTGGCGGCGAGCCGGACGGCGTGGTCGATCCGTCCGGGGTCTCGTTCTTCGGCGGAGGCGGCGGATCCGACTTGACCGGCGGCGGATCGCTCTTGCCGGGTCCCGCGCCGGACGGTGTCGTGCCACCACCGTCGGGGCTGCCCTTGGGCGTCGTGCCCTCGTCCAGCTTGTTCGGCTTCGGCGCGGGCGCGCCCTTGCCCGGCTGGAGCTTCTTCAGCGCCTTCGCCGCGCTGTCGAACAGGTCGTCCGCTCGCTTCAGCAGCGGCATCAGCGCCTGCAGCGCCTTGACGGTCTTCTTCGTCAGGTTCGCGATCTTGCTCGCGGTCTTCGCCACGGCGTTGACCACCTGCGGGACCACCCAGGTCAGCCCGATGCCGAGGGTGAACAGCACCTGCAGCGCCCAGCTGATCAGATGTCCGATCAGCTCGGCGATGATGTCGCGCACCAGCGCGCGGATGGCGGCGACGACCTCGCCCGCCGTCTTCACCCCGCTGGAGGCGCCTTCGCAACCCGCCTTCGCCGACTCCAGCAGCGTGACCGTGTCCTTGGCCTGGGCACGGTAGGCGTCGGCCGAGGTGCCGGTCCAGCTCTGCAGATCGGCGGAGACCATCCCGGCCAGATCCGCGCCGACCTCGCCGAGTTCGTTCGCGATGTTCTTCCAGGTCTCGGCGTTCGCGGCGATCTCGTCGGCGTTGCCGGTGAGCGCGTCGAGCGCCTCCTTGAGCGGGCCGACGTGTTCCATCAGCCAGCCGACGCCGTTCGCGAGGATCGCGCCGAAGGGGTCCATCGCCATCGACAGCGCGTCGAGCGCGGTCCCGACCGCGCCCAGCGCCACCGAGGCCCAGTCGCCGCTTTCGATGGCCGACTTCAGTTCGAACGCCGACTCCAGCAGCGACGAGCCGGTGTACGCCTTCGTCGAGTCCTTTACTTCGGCGACAAGCGGGTTACCCACGACGACCTTCCTCGTGATTCAGGGACGAGGAGTTCACCAGGGCGAATTTTCCTCGTCGTCCGGCGCTTCGTGACGCTTGTCGCGAGGCGCCTGCGGCGGGGGCGGCGTGTCGGCGGACGACGCCGGGGGAGCGGGCGTGTCCGGAGACTCTTCCTCTTCCATCTCGGGGAAGCGGCTGCGCAGGGTGCCGATCATCAGCGCCCTGGTCTCCTGGTCCTCGTCGCCGAGCGATTCCTGCATGACCTCGGCGACCTGGCCCGCGATCCCGGACTGCGCCTTGTGCATGGTCTGGAGGATCTGCCGCGACAGCTCCTCCAGCGGATACGTCCTGGCCTTGTTCCCGAACTCGATGTCCGTCACGCCGCCGTCCGCGCCGACGGTGATCTTGACCGCGCCGTCGGAGCTGGACGCGGTGAGCCGCAGCTGCTCCGTCCGCTCCTGCGCGGCCGCGTAACGCTGGGCCTTCTCTTCCAGCCCCGCGGCCCATCGGTCCATTTTGCGCTGGGCCTCGTCGGGGTCCAGCATGAGCTCGCCGAGCTCGTTGCCGCCGGTCACTGCTTTCCTCCGATGTCCAAGGCCTTGAAGTCCGCCTTGAACGGTTCCGCGTTGGTCTTGTCACCGTCTACATAGGACTTGGCCGCGGTGCGGACGTTGTCCGCCGTCGCCTGGATGCCTTCCGCGGCCGCCTTGATCGTCTCCGCCGCGCGTTCGCCCGCCGGGTTGACGATCGGCGGCAGGAACGCGCACAGCAGGCCGTACGCGTCCGAAGACATCGCCGAACCGGTCGCGCCGTGCGCGGTGTTCAGCCGGTCGACGAGCCCTTCGAGATGGCTCGCGTGCGCGGTCAGGTCGTCCGGATCGACCTCGAACGAAGCCGTCACTTCCAGTCCTTGTTCTTCCAGTCGCCGATCACCGGCGGCGCCACGACCTCGTCGGCGGCGAAGAAGGACGGGTCGTCGGACTCGACGTAGTCGGCGACCTTGTGCTCCTTGTCCTCCTGGCCCTGTCCCTTGCCGGCGCCCGGGGCCATGCCGCCCATCGGGGCCATTCCGCCGGGCGTACCCGGCTTGCCACCGGAGCCTGCCGCACGAGCCGCGGCCGCTTCGGCGTCCATCGCGCCCGCGCCGACGGCGCCGCCCATGCCGAGCGAACCCGTCGCCCGGCCGGCCCCGCCGAGACCTCCGCCGCCCGCGCCACCGGCACCGCCCGTGCCGGCACCGCTACCGCCGCCGAAGCCGCTGGTACCGCCGGTGCCGCCACCGCCGGGGATGTTCGGCATGCCGAGTTTGGGCGCGTTGTACGGCGTGCCCTTGTAGGAGTTGCCGTCCGGGAACGAGGGACCGGTGAGCCGCTCGCCGATACCGCCGGGACGCGGCATCGGCGGGATGTTCGGCAGGACCGGCCTCGGCCCGCCGCTGGTGGGCCCGTTGCCGTTGGGCCCGTTCGGGATGGGGATGTTCGGCGGCGTGAACGGAAGACCGCCACCGGGCCGCGGGCCGCCGCTCTCCGGGATGGGGATGTTCGGCGGGGTGAACGACGGCGGCGTCACGGACGGCGGGGTGTAGCCCGTGGTCCGCGTGCTGTCGTCGATCTTGGGCATGTTCGGGAGGTTGGGGCCCGTCGACGCCGCCGGCTTGTAGGCCTCGCCGCCGGTCGGCCCGTTCGGGACGCCGATGTTGGGCATGACCGGACTGGAGCCGGGACCACCGACACCACCGGGGCCACCGCCGCCGGGGAAGCCACCAGGACCTCCGCCGGGGCCGCCACCCGGTCCGCCGGTCGGCGAGTTGAACGGCGACACGCCGCCGGGACCACCGGCCCCGCCCTGCGGCGTCCCGTCCATCGATGCGACGAGGCCGTCCGGGCGCGTACGGTCCGAGCCGGCTTCGAAGGGGGTACCTTCGGCCGCCATGCGGTCGCGAAGCGTGCCGGCGGGCGCACCCGCGCCACCGCCGATGGGCGTGCCCTGCAACTGCCGGGTCGCCTGCATCGTCGGCAGCTTCGGCGGGGCGGGGAACGCCGGGGTGGCGATCGCCGAGCCGACCGTGCTGTCGAAGTCGGTCATCACCTTCGCGGCCTGGTCCCGCGCGTCCTGCTGCTTCTTGAAGGTCGAGAGGTCCTTCCCGAGCTGCGCCATGTACACGTGCGGGTCGGTGATCTTCTGCAGGTTGGCGTTGGCCTCCTGCACGCTGAACGCCACCGGCGGGTTCGCCGCCATCAGCTTCTGCGTCTCGTTGAGGGTCTGCGAGTGGATCTGCTGCTGCCGTCCGGCCAGCGTCGCGCCGTTCGCGGTCGCGCCGAGCCATTTGCCGACACCGGCAAGGTGTTCGCGCGCCGCGTCGCCGCCCTCGCCCTCCCAGTTGGCCGTGCTCGCGTTGATCGCCTTCGCCAGGTTGCGCTGGTGCGTGGCCAGGTCGTTGCCCGCCCGGACCCACTCTTCGGAGGTCTCGCCCACCGCGGCCGGATCCGCGTTGTCCGCGATCGCGGCCTGCATCTGCTCGTGGGTGGCGTTGGCCCAGACCGTGGACGGCGGCTCGCCGGGCTTGCGGATCTCCAGATCCTTGTCGAGACCTTCGCGAGCCTTGTCCAGCTGTGCCTCGTACATCTTCTGCGTGAAGATGTCCTTGAAGCCGTTGAGGGCCGTGTCGCCCCAGCCGAGGATGGTGAAGAGTAGGTCCGTCCCGGCCGAGGCCCCGGCCCGGATCTCGTCACCGGACTTGGCCTCGTCCGCCAGCGGCCCGACGTAATAGGCCGACGACGAGTCGGCCGTGACGTCGTAGAAGGGGTCGTCCGGGTTGTACTCCTCGGACTGGGGATCGGAGACCTTCGCGGTCTTCTCCGCGGATTCCGTCACGGGTCTCTCCTCTTAGATCTCGGTGTCGATCCGCGTCAGGGTGCGCCGGTTCTCGTCGTCGCGTTCCCGGTAGTTCCGCTTGGCGAGTTCGATCGCCTCGACGTAGGTCGGGAATTCGGCGCGGGCGGCTTCGAGCTGGGTGAGCAGGCCCTGCGCGTCCGTCGCGGTGCCGTGCATGTGCTCGGACACCCAGCGCGCGGTCGCGGTGGAGCTCATCGGCGGCGTCTTCTGCAGCTTGGTCAGCGCACTCCAGCGCTCTTCGAGACTGTCGATCACTCCCTGGAGTGACCGGATCATCTCTTCACCGGTGCTCTCGTCGACGGCGAAATGGCCCTGCTTCGCCAGGGCCTTCAGCTCCGTGCCCGCGAGCCGGCCCCGGACCGCCATCATCGGCTGCAGTTGTTGTGCTTCCTCGGTCAACGGAGGATCCTCTCGCCCGGTTCAGGAGGGTCAGTAGATGTCAGCGATGGCGTCCCGGATCGCGTTCGCCACGCCCGACTGACTCGCCGGGTCGTAGTGACCGATCACGGCACCGGAGGCTTCGTCGGTCTCGGTCCGGATCAGGTACCGGCCGTCTTCGGTGTCGAGCCAGCTCAGCGGCGTCGACCGGAGCCGTTCGCCGCGGCGGCCGATCCCGCTCACGATGATGTATCCGCCGCCGAGACGGGTCCCGGACAGCACCCTCTCCAAGACCTCGACGTCGCTCTCGTCGGTGCGGCGGGCCGGGGCCTCCGGCCGGGCGCGGACGACGCCGGTGAACTGGAGGTTGCCGAACGCGTCGGTCTCCTCCTCGTCGAACTCGGCCTCGGCCTGGCGGCGCGCGGTCATCGCGGAGACGGCGCGCTCCTCCTTCTGCACGATCGTGCGGCGGCCGGTCGACGCGGGGCGCATCCGCGGCAGCACGCCGGAAAGGACCTCGACCAGCTCTTCGTCGGAGAAGAGCGCGAACTGCAGGAGGTCTTCGCCGTGGGCCTGCGTGATGCCGAGCGCCTGCCTGCCGTCGGTGAGGGCGAGGACGGCGATGTCCTGGCCGATGCCGTCGATACCGTTGATCGAGACGGTGATCCGGTGGTTCCCCAGCAGCGCGAACGCGGTGCGGACGGCCTGGTTCAGCTCGCCGTTGATCGACAGGCGGCGCTGTTCGAGGTCGGTGTAGACCTTCCGGATGACCGTGGCGTAGCGCTCCGGGTCGATCGAAGTGTTGCGGACGCGCAAGGGAAACAGCCGGACGTCGACGCCCAGCGCCTGCCCGACCACGGTCGCCTCTACCGTCCCCAGCGCGAAATCGGCTCGCTCAGCCATGCTTCTGCGCTACTCCCTCGAGGGCGCCGGGCCCCGACTTTGTTAATGGCCAAAACAAACTAGCACAGCGCATGACACTACGGAACCATACGCACACGGCTGGACCCGATGGAATGGATCACCATGCCCGATCGGGCACTTTTCTTGCCCCTAAAGGAATGCCGGGCTCGGTGAAGGGCCTGCTCAGCCCGCCTCCCAGGGGGTGTGGGCTCGTCCGGGCCGGGGGTGTCGCGAAAGCCACTTTCGCGACGTCTGATGTCCCGAAAGTGGCTTTCGCGACATCCACCGGGCGGGCTCGCCACAGTGGCCGACTGTCCACAAGAGACGGTTTCGGAGTGGCGGCACCACCTTGGTGACCGCCACGTGCGCCCCACCTGCACTAGCAGTCACATGGCCGCGCGTGAAGGCCCCCTCCCCTCGGCTCAGCCGAGGAAACTCGACCTTCACGCCTTGCCCAGTACATGAAGGCCCCCTTCCTTGCGCCAGGCGCAAGGAAGGGGGCCTTCATGTACCTCACGCGGAGCCAGGACACCTCGGGGGCCGCTGTCAGCGGTCGGCGGAAGCGGGCGCGTAGGTCGTCATCCGGCGGGCCACGTCCGTCCGCGAACGGGCCCCGAGCTTCCGCAGCACCTTGGCGACATGCTGCTCGACCGTACGCGGGGAGAGGAACAACCCGTCCGCTATCTCCCGGTTCGTCCGTCCGTCGGAAAGCATGCGCGCGACCTCCAGTTCCCGGGGCGAAAGCTCCTGGCCGTAGCCTCGCCGCCCGCGTTGTGAGGGGGCCCACGCGCCGTGTTCCCGCAGCTGGTGGCGGCAGCGGCCGGCGTCCCTGGTCGCGCCGAGCCGCTCGTAGGCCTCCGCGGCCGCCGCGAGCTCCTCGATCGCCTTGCGGTCGCCCGGGGTCTGGCGGCCCGCGTTGAGCCGGGACAGCGCCGCGCGCTCCCGGGCGCCGATCGCCTGATACGGCATCGGCAGTGCCTCGTAGCCCGCCGCGGCCTCGTCGAAAACCGTTGCCGCGGCGGGATGTTTGCCGCGCGCGTCGAGCAGGATCGCCCGGCCGGCGAGCAGCGCGACCCGGGAGACCGGCGAGTCCTTGCCGTCGATCCCGCGGGCGAATTCCTCCACCACGGCGTCCGCCTCCGACCACCGTCCCGCCCGCGTGTAGGCCTCGGCCGCGGCGGGGACCAGCGCCGCCGCCCACACCCAGACGCCCTTGCGCCGGGCCGCCGCGACGGCGTTGTCGGCCGCCGCGCACGCGCCGTCGACGTCGTCCGTCGCGAGGAGCACCCTGATCAGGACCCCGGCGGCCGAGAGGACGACGGGGATGGGGCCGTGTTCCGGGGCGTGGACGCTCGCCGCGGCCAGATGTCGTTGCGCGGCGGCGAATTCCCCGCGAACGGCGGACAACCCGCCGAGGACGAGCGAGCACTCCATGACGATCGGGCCCAGGTCGGGATAGGCGTCGCGCAGCTGTTCGGTGGTCTCCGCGAGACCGGACCAGTCGCCGCGCACCCAGTCGAGCCGGACGCGGGTGCCCTGCGCGAGCCCGGCGGCGTAGAGCGCGCCGGCGTCGGTCGCGCGGCGGATCCCTTCCGTGACCAGCTTTTCCGCCCTGGTCAGATGGCCTGCCCAGGACTGCGCGTCGGCGAGGTTGCACCAGAGCCGCGCCAGCTGGACCCGCTCGGCGACCCCGCTGCCCTGGTCCGGCAGCTCGGTGAACTCGGTCCAGGCCGACCCGTCGCCGATATGCGCCTGGGTGGAGATCCGGTCGCCGAGGAGCGCGAGCCGCAGTTCCGGGTCTTCGATCCGGCCGAAGACCTCGCGGGCCCGCTCCATCCAGACCTCGTGCCAGGACAACGGGGTCAGCCCGTCGATCGGCTGGGCGAGCAGGTTGATCCCGCGCGCGGCCAGCTCCGGCTCGTCGACCAGTTCGGTGATCGCCTTCTCCACCTCGACCCGGCCGCGGCCGAGGCGCCCGATCGTGCGGACCAGCAGCATCCCGAGGCTGAGCCGGATCGTCCCGCGCACGCTCGGGCGCAGGTCGGTGAGGTCTTCGAGGATCCGCTCCAGTGTCTCGATGACGTCCGGGCGGAATCCGCGCAGCGCGACCTGGCTGAGCTTCGTGGCCAGCCGGGCGATGTCGTCCTCGCCCAGCCCCGCCTCGGCGAGGACGGACTGGAGCAGGTCGATGGCCCGTGACGTGTCACCGTGGGCGATGGCCTCGTCGGCGGCGGCTTCGGCGTAGTGGCGCCACTGTTCCGTCCGCCCCGCCGCGCGCGAGTGGTTCGCCAGCAGGGTGAGCGGCGGGACCGGCTGCCCGGCGAGCACCTGGATGGCGCGCGAATGCAGCAGGGTGCGCTCCGGGCCGCTCACCGTGTCGTAGACGGCCTTGCGGGCCAACGGATGCCGGAAGCCGTAGCGGTCGCCGCCGAGTTCGCCGAGGACACCGCCATCCAAAGTGGACAAAAGGGCCGCGCGGAGCCCGTCGCCGTCGAGGCAGGCGAGTTCGCCGATCACCGACGGCTCGGACGGGACGGCGAGCACCGCCGCCGCGCGGGCCAGCCGGACGGCGGGCTCCGGCAGTGCTTCGAGCCGTTCGGTGATGGCCTCGCGCAGGGAGATCGGGACCTCGAGGCTTTCCAGCAGCCGGTCGCTCAGCACTTCCCCGATCGGCAGGCGGCCTGCCGCGTCCCGCAGCGCCCGCAGGGTCTCCTCGACCACGAACGGGATCCCGGCGGTGCTTTCGTGGAGCTTCGCGATGAACGGCGCGGAAACCCGCGGCAGGTCCAGCAGTTCCTCTGCCAGCTTCCCGACGGCTTCGACGTCGAGCGGGCCCAGCGTCACGCGGGCGGTCTGGACGTTCGGCGGGGTGCGGAAGGGGATGCCCGCCCCGCCGTGTCCCGACGGCGAGCCGGTCCGGTACGCCGCGACGACGGCCAGTTCGGCGGGCATGGCCGCGGCGAGGAAGCGCATGAGGTCACGGGTGCCTTCGTCGGCCCACTGGAGGTCGTCGATCAGGACGAGCGCGGGCCCGCAGGCGATCAGGAGTTCGCGGACGGCGCGGAACTGGCGGTGCCGTTCGGCGCACGGGTCGGCGAGTGGTTCCGGTTGGGGCGGAAGGCTTTCCGCCAGTTCGGGCAGCAAGGGTCTCAGCACCCCGGCGACCGGGCTGAGTGGACCGAGCGGCCGGTCGCCCGCCGAACGCAGCGCTTCGAGCACCGGTCCGAACGGGAACGGCTCGCGCATCGGCTGGCAGGCACCCCGGAGCACCCGGGCGGCCGCGAATTCCCGGCGTCCGGCCAGCTCGTCGAGCAGCCTGCTGCGGCCCATCCCGGGTTCGCCTTCGATCAGCACGGCGGCGGGACGGCGCAGCAGGATCTTCACGATCGCCGAGACCTCGACGTCGCGGCCCACGAGCGCCGTCGATCCGGCGCGGACCGAAACCGAGGTCGGGCGAGGGGTGGCAAGCCACATCATGCGCTCCTCGGTGGGGAGTTCCCGCTGAGCCCGACACGATCTTGTGCGTTGACCTGCGGAGCCTAAGCACTGCCTACCTGGTCGTAAACCACCCAACACGGACACCACGGGCACCCCCCGAGGCCGTCCGAGGACGCAGCGTGACCGGTTGGCTGACGGATCGTCGGTTGGAAAATCACCGGACACCCGAAACGTCGGCGACAAACCCGATTCAGCGATTCATCCCACGTTCAGGGGGTGTCCATGACTACGCAAGGTATTTGCTTCGAAACCCTACTTACGGACGTGTCCGTCCGGGTGCCTGCTGTAGGTGGCCGCCCCTGGAGCAGCGGATTCGGCTCCCGAAGAATGGGTATACCTATCCCGCGCCGACCCGGATTGCGGCCTTCGTCCGAGTCCAGAACGCTCACCCGTCAGGGGAGGGACATCGCATGGCGAACCGGAGCCGTGCGTGATGACGAGGGAGAAGCATGAAGATCACGAAGCTCCTCGGTGTGGCCGCCACGGCAGCACTGGCCACCGGCGCGCTCGTCACGGGTACCCCCGCGGCAGCGACCTCGGACACTCTGCTGAATCAAGAAATGGTTCCCGCCCTGCAACGGGACCTCGGCCTGACCGCCGGCCAGGCACTCGCCAGGATCCAGAGCGAGACCGCCGCCGGCACGCTCGAACAGTCGCTCGCTTCGGCGCTCGCCGGCAGCTTCGGCGGCGCCAGCTACAACGAGGCCACCGGCAAGCTCCGCGTCGGCGTCACGGACGCGGCGAAGCTGGGGCAGGTCCTCGCCAGCGGCGCGGAAGCGGAACTCGTGCGCTTCTCGGCCGCCCAGCTCGATTCCACTGTGGACAAACTGAACGCGGGTGAGCGCGCGGCGGACGGCGCGATCACCGGCTGGGGTGTCGACACCAAGACCAACCGCGTGACGGTGAACGTCCTGCCGGGCAAGAGCGGCGTCGTCGACTCGTATCTGGAGAAGACCAAAGTGGACAAGGCCGCCGTCGCGGTGGTCGAGACCACTTCGGTGCCGACCCTGAAGTACGACGTCCGCGGTGGCGACGCGTACTACATCAACAGCTCTTCGCGCTGCTCGATCGGCTTCTCGGTCAACGGCGGCTTCCTCACCGCCGGGCACTGCGGCCCGGGCACGGTGACCGGCTCCAACCGGGTGGCGATGGGCTCGTTCGCCCGCGTCAGCTTCCCGACCAACGACTACGGCCACGTCCGGGTCAACAGCAACTGGGTGCCGCGCGGCATCATCAACAACGGCACCCGCGTGAGCGGTTCGACCGTGGCGGCCACCGGGGCGTCGGTCTGCAAGTCCGGGTCGACCACCGGCTGGACCTGCGGCACGGTCGGCGCCAAGAACCAGACCGTCCGCTACGCCGAAGGCACGGTCTACGGCATGACCGCCACCAACGTCCGCTCGCAGGCGGGCGACTCCGGCGGCTCGTTCATCGCGGGCAACCAGGCCCAGGGCATGTTGTCCGGCGGCAACAGCTCGGTGACGTACTTCTTCCCGGTGCGGCCGGCGTTGTCCGCGACCGGGACCTCCCTGGTCCTCGGCTGACCTCGGCCCTTGAACAGGACGAAAGGCGGACCGAGTGCCTCCAGCGCACTCGGGCCGCCCTTCGTCTTCGTGCCGCGGGAAAGTCTCAGACGTTGCTGATCTCCTCGATCAGCGCCTCGACGTCGAAGTGCTCGCTCTCGGAGCCGAGCGGGACGAGCTCGTACGTGGACTCGAGGAACGTCTCGACGTCCTCACGTTCCAGCTCGAACGACGCGTAACCGTCGGGTGACTCGATTTCGAGCGTCAGCAACGCCTCGTCCTCCGAGAGGTCGGGGCGGACGCGGACGTCGCCGAGCCCGGCGGGGTCGGTGAGGCCGGTGACGAGCAGCTCACGCGCGAAGGTCCACTCGACCCACCGGCCGCGCTCAGTCCGGAACGACACGGTGACCGCGAACGGTTCGCCGGCGTGGAAGGACAGGCGGGAAAGAACGGGCGTGCTGCTGTTGTTCAGCAGAACGAACTGGCTCTGGTGAATTGCGTCGGTGTGCACGGCCACTCCTCGGTGCTCGTGGTTCGCGCGGCGCGAACTTTTCGTCTCGGGGAGGAGATGCCCGGACGTACGCCGGATGACGCGACTGCGACGACGTTCACGCTATCGGCTGCATATGTCCATAGTGGTGTAACGCCGGGCACAGACCCCTTGCGTTCGGGCGGACACCCGTGGTGACGAGGTCGCGCTGTCCTTTTTGGACCCTCAGGGCTCCAGCGGCAGCGTCAGCCCGGTCTTGACCCGGTCCATCGCCACCGACGTCGTGAAGTGCCGCACGTTCGGGTTGTCGAAGAACATCCGCCGCGTGAACGTCTCGAAATCCGCCATGTCCCGGCAGGTCACCACGAGCACGAAATCCGCGTTGCCGGTGACGTAGTAACACTGCTGGACGTTGTCGTCCGCGAGCACCTGGCGCCGGAACCCGTCGAGGACCGCGAGGTTCTCGCGTTCCATCTCGACCATCACCACGAACGTCATCGACAGCCCGAGCGCCCGCGGCGACAGCACCGCCACCTCGCGTTCGATCACCCCGGTCTCGCGCAGCCGTTTGATCCGCCGCTGAACGGCGGCCGCCGAGAGGCCAACCTTCGCGCCGATGTGCTCGGCGATCGTGCGGGCGTCGGACTGGAGACAGGCGAGGATGGCGACGTCCATGCGGTCGAGGTCGGGTGTGTGCACCAGGTCAGGCTAGCCGGACGGCTCTCCCGGGCGCCTGTTCTTTGCTCGCGCCTCGACGCGGTGTGCGTCACCCGTTCGGGTGCTCGGCCCGTGTGCCCGGTCACTCCCGGGAGAAGATGAGAATTCTTTGAATTGTGACCCGGAACACAACTGACGGGTCTACTGAATGGTAGCGCTTACAAGTGAATGGCAGACCTCTCATTTCCCCGCGAAAGGATTCCTTGGTGCCCTCATCTCAGGCCGCCGTTCTCGCCGGTCTCGGCTCATGGCTGCCTCCGCGCGTGGTGGGCAACGAGGAGATCGCCCAGCGGCTGGACACCTCCGATGAGTGGATCCGCTCGCGGACCGGCATCGCCGAACGCCGGGTCGTCGATCCCGGAACGTCCACAGTGGACCTCGCGGTCGAGGCGGGGCGCCGGGCGCTGGCGTCGGCGGGGGAGACCGCGGCGGACGCCGTCGTGCTCGCGACGTCCACGGCGGACCAGCTGTGCCCGGCCAGCGCGCCGCAGGTCGCGACCGAGCTCGGGCTGAACGGTGTCGCCGCGTTCGACGTCAACGCCGTGTGCAGCGGGTTCGTCTACGGGCTCGCCACCGGCGCCGGGCTGATCGCCGCCGGGATCGCGCGGCGGGTGTTGGTGATCGGCGCCGACGTCTTCACTTCGCTCGTCGACCCCGAAGACCGCGGCACGGTGCCGATCTTCGGTGACGGCGCGGGTGCAGTCCTGCTGCGCGCGGGCGACCCGGACGAGCTCGGCGCGCTCGGCCCGTTCGACCTGCACAGCGAGGGCGCGCTCGCGGAACTGCTCTGGGTCGAGGCCGGCGGCGCGAAGAACCGCCGCTCGGACGACCCGCGCGACCACTATCTGGTGATGCAGGGCCAGACCGTCTTCCGGCACGCCTGCGCCCGCATGGCCGAATCGGCGCGCACGGTGCTGGACTCCGCGGGCTGGGTGGTCGGCGACATCGACCGGTTCATCGGGCACCAGGCGAACATCCGCATCCTGCAGACCTGCGCGAAGCAGCTCGGTCTCGCGGAGGACGTCATGTACTCGAACATCGAGAAGGTGGGCAACACGAGCGCCGCGTCGATCCCGATCGCGCTGGCCGACGCGGCCAAGGAAGGGGCGCTCCAGCCGGGGCACCGTGTCGTGATGGGTGCCTTCGGCGCCGGGCTGACCTGGGGTTCGACGCTGCTGCGCTGGCCGGACGTCATTCCGGGCTGAGCGCGCTCGCCTCCCAGGCGTGCGTCGGCTCCTGGCGCCCTCGCAGCTCGAGTTCCGCGTACGGCTTCCAGTGCGCGCGCTCGCTCTCCAACGCCGCCTCGAGCACCGCCTCGCTCGCCAGGATCCGGCCGTCGGCGGATTTCGCGTGCTCGGTCAGGCGCGCGGCCTCGTTCACCGCGTCGCCGATGACGGTGTACTCGAACCGGCTGCTGGTCCCCAGCTGACCGGCGAAGACCCGCCCGCTCGCGACGCCGATGCCGAGGTCCAGCTCGCCCGTCTCCTGAACGGCGTCCCGGATGGCCCGCGCGGCCGAAAGCGCCGCCGTCGGCGCGTCCGCGAGCCTGGTCGGGGCGCCGAAGACGCAGAGCGCGGCGTCACCCTGGAACTTGTTGACCAGCCCGCCGCGTGCCCCGACCGCGTGCACCACGCTGGTGAAGAACCGGTTGAGCGTCTTCACGAGATCTTCGGGCGGGGTGCGGCTCGCCAGGGCCGTCGAATCGACGACGTCGACGAACAGCGCCGTCACCTCGCGCACGTCACCCGAAAGGGAGGCGCCGTACTCGAGCGCGTGCCGCGCGACCTCGTCCCCGACGTGCCTGCCGAACAGATCCCGCATCCGCTCCTGCTCGCGGAGCCCGGCGGCCAGGTCGTTGACCGAGGTCTGGAGCAGGCCGATCTCGCTGGAGTCGTCGACGTCGACCACGATCTCCTTGTTGCCGCGCGCGATCTCGTCGAGCGCGACCCGCAGCCGGTGCAGCGGCGTCGCGACGGCCTTCGCGAGCAGGCCCGTCCCGATCGCGCCGACACCGAGACCGATCGCCGAAAGCATGATCAGGCTCGCGACGTGGTCGCCTTGGCCGAGGTCCGGCGGGGCGGCCACCAGCAGCACCCCGAGGAACGGCACGCCGCTCGCCAGCGACCAGGTGACGACCACCCTGGTCCGCACGGTGACCCTGAGCGTTCCCTTCGGCGGCGTCACCTTGAGCGCGATCGTCATCACCGGCCGCGCGACCCATTCCGCGGCGAGATAGGTGAGGCCGACCGTGGTCAGCCCGCCGAGCCCGATCACCAGCGCCATCCCGAGCGCGTCCATCCAGGACCCGAGCACCCGCGCGAGCGCGCCGAGCACGATCGTGCCGATCAGCCACAGGGTCCCGCTCACGATCCCCATGTCGACCGGGAGCCGGAGCGCCAGTTCGGCCTCGGCCTTCGTCGGCGGGCGGCCGAACACGAACCAGACCGCCGTGCGCCGCTGCAGCCATGCCGTCCACAAGGTGCCGACGATCAGCGACAGCGCGACGATGCCGGCCGCGGTGACACCGAGGATCCAGCCGCGATCGCCGACCTCGCTCGGCAGGCCCTGCAGGAGCAGGAGCAACGCGACCACGCCGGCACCGCACACACTGGATCCGACGCCGAGCGCGGCGAAGCCGAGACTGGTCCTGAGCACCAGCCGGAACCGGCTCGACATCGTCATCCCGCGCACCCGGTGATCGTATGACCTCCGGCGAAAAACGGTTCGCCCGTTCTCGGGTGCGCTGGTTACCGTGCGGGTATGGAACCGCTGGGCCAGGACGAGATCAGAGCGTCCTTCGTGAACTGCACCCGAGGCGAGGCCAAGGGGGTCACGCTCCCCACCCGGCCCGAAGAGATCCCTTGGGAGAAAAGGGAATTCCTCGGCTGGCGCGATCCGAAGGCCGCCTCCCGGGCGTATCTCGTGCTGCCGTACCGCGGGGAAACCGTCGGGCTGTCCCTCCGTGCCGCTCCCCGGCCGAAGGGCCGTGTCCTGCTGAGCAACATGTGCGGCCTGTGCACGACGACACATCCCCTGTCCGACATCGCGCTGTTCTCCGGCCGCCGCGCCGGGAAAGCCGGGCGGGAAGGGAACACGCTCGGCATCTACGCGTGCGCGAACCTCGCGTGCAGCCAGTACATCCGCGGCGAGTTGCACTCGGACGTGCCGCAGCCGTTCGAGTCCCTGACGCTGGAGGAGCGGGTCTTCCGGCTGGAGGACAAGCTGCACCGGTTCGTCGAGCGGGTACTGGAGCCACGCTGACGCCTCGTGAGTGGCTAGGACGGTTAGAACCGTCCTAGCCACTCACGAGCCGCGTTGCCTCAGAACCGCATTCGCAGGATCCGCCCCATCTTCTTGAACGCCGGGAACAGCCCCGCGACCCACAACTGCGCCCGCATCGACGCCGAAATCCGCGCCTTCACCTCGGGCGTCGCGTAATCCGTCGAGTCGAGTCCCGACACCAGCGTCAAACCGAGCCGTTCCAGTTCGGAGATCTCGTCGATGCCCCAGTACAGCGTCGCCTTGGCCTTGCGGACCACGGGATTCAGCTTCTGCAGTTTGATTCCCAGCCTGCTGAAGATGTCGAAGACCATTTCGCCGCCCTGCGGGAAATGCGCGATCAGCCGCCGCAGCAATTCCTCGCCTTCGGACGGCCGCAGGTACATCGTCAGCCCCTCCGCGATCACCAGACCGGGTTTGTCCGACGGGATCTCGTCGAGCCAGCCGAAGTCGGTCACGGACGAGCCGATGGTCCGGTAGCCGTCCCGCGCGGGGTAGATCCGGGCGCGCAGGTCGACGACCTCGGGGTAGTCGACGTCGAACCAGCGCACCGAAGGCGGCGGGTCCACGCGGTACACGCGGCTGTCCATCCCGCAGCCGAGCTGGACGACGGTCGCGTCCGGGTGTTCCCGCAGGAACGCCGAAGCCCAGTCGTCCATCGGCTTGGCCCGCATCGCGACGGTCAGGCCCATGTCGGCGTTCACGCCGAGCGAAGCGAAGTCGTAGTCGATCTGCTTGACGGCCTCGTCGGCGGCCTTGTCGCCGAGGATCGGCCGGTCGCCGCGGGCGTCGAGCGCCCGGCCGTACAGCGTCGCGAGCATCGTCGCCTTCTCTTCGGTGAACCGGACCTTCTCCACCGCACACCCCCGTCAGAAGTTTCACAACCTTCTGAAAACTCTACCCGTGCGGCTCCGCGAGCGCCATCAAGGAAGCGTCAATCCCGGGTCGTGTAGTCGTGGACGTAGGTCTTGGCGTCGAGCAGATGCCGCAGGGTGATGTCCCGCGCGGCCGCCGCGTCCGAACCGCGGATCGCTTCGAGGATCGAGCGATGCTCGTCGACGGCCTTCCGGATCTGCCCCGGAAGCCGCAGCGCCGCCCGCCGTTCCTCGCCGACCAGGGACAGCACCGAACGCAGCAGATCGGTGACGTCGTCGTTGCCCGCGTTCTCCGCGATCACCCGGTGGAATTCGGCGTCGGCCGCGATCACGCGCAGCATGTCGCCGTCGGCCGCGGCCCGGTCCATCTCCTCGACGGTGCCTTCCAGCCGGGCGAGCACCCGCGGCGTGTGGTCGAGCGCGAGCCGCTCGGCCAGTGTCGGCTCGACGGTGGTCCGCAGGTCGAACAGCTTCTCGACGAGCTGCTCGTGCTCGGAGAACCAGCCGCGCAGGGGCCGCTCGTCGATCTTCTCGCGGACGTACGTGCCCGAGCCCGGCCGCACCTGCACGTAACCGATGGAGTCCAGCACCCGCAACGCCTGCCGCAGCGAACCGCGGCTGATCCCGAGCTGTTCGCAGAGCGCCCGTTCGGCGGGCAGCCTCGATCCGGCGGGGAGCCTGCCCGAATCGATCATCGTGCGCAGATGATCGACGGTCGCACTCCACACCTGTTCGCGCTCGTCGTCGGCCACGGCGCCATCCTCGCAGGTTCGCCTGCTCGTCCGGGACTGTCGGTGGCCGATGCCATCATCGAACGATGACTGGGGTGGCAGGACTGATCAAGGCATGGGTGCACGGCTGGGCGCTCTCCCGCGGCGTCGGTGTCCCGGTGGCCGAACCGGACGGCTACCGGCTCGACGTCGGGCGTCCCGGGCATCGCGTGAGATATGTGCTGGCGGACGCCGGATCGGTGGCCAGCCGGGCCCGTTCGCTGACCGAGCCGGGAACGTGGCTCAAGGTGAGCGGCCCGCGGGACGAAGTGGCGAAGACGGTCCCGCCGGAATGGGAGGTCGGCCCGCCGGAGTACTTGATGAGCGCCCCGATGGCGCTGCGGCCCGTGATGGCCGCGCCCGAGCCGTACCGGGCGGAGCTGGTCGGCGACGGCGTGGTCACCGACGTGGTGGTCCGCGCGCCGGACGGCTCACGCGCGGCCACCGGCCGGGTCGCGATAGCCGGCGGCACGGCGGTGATCGACCAGGTCGTGACGGAGCCCGAGCACCAGCGGCGAGGGCTGGGCAGATTCGTCATGCGCAGGCTCGACGAGGTGGCGGTCGCCGCCGGGGCGGAGCGAGCGGTCCTGGTCGCCACGGAGGAGGGCCGCGCGTTGTACCTGGCGCTCGGCTGGACGGTCGCCGCGGAGATCACCGCGGCTCATCTGCCGGAGGAGAACTGAATGGCGGCGGTGTTCAAGGACATCTGTCTCGACGCGAACGACCACCAGGCCCTCGCCGACTGGTGGTGCGCCGCGATGGGGTACGTCCGCCGCCACCGGGACGAGCGGCCGGTGGAGTGGCCGGTGGCGATCGAGGATCCGGCCGGTCGCGGCCCGCTGATCTGGATCAACCCGGTGCCCGAAGCGAAAACCGTGAAGAACCGGATGCACATCGACGTCTTCGGCTCCGCGGGCGAGCTGGTCGCCGCCGGGGCGAAGCTCGTGCGGGCCAAGGGCGGAGACGTCGAGTGGGATGTTCTCGAGGACCCGGAAGGCAACGAGTTCTGCGTCTTCCCGCCGAACGAGACATAACGGGCTCGTTGAATGTTCGACTAGACACATCCGGAGCGCGAAAGGAGGTAACGGTGCTTAGGGTGCGGACGTGAGCGCTTTATGACGTGGTGGCACGCGGTAGTGATCTTCGTCGCGGGGCTCTGGGCGGGCACCATCAACACGGTCGTCGGCTCGGGCACGCTGGTGACCTTCCCGGTTCTGGTCGCCCTCGGCTACTCGCCGCTGACGGCGACGACGTCCAACGCGATCGGCCTCGCTCCCGGCACGGTCAGCGGGGCGATCGGCTACCGGGAGGAGCTCAAGGGCTACTGGCCCCAGGTCGCCAAACTCGCCGTGGCGTCGTTCCTCGGCGCGATCTGCGGGACGATCCTGCTGCTCTCGTTGCCGAAGGACGCTTTCGAGACCGTCGTACCCGCGCTGGTCGGGCTCGCGGTGGTGCTCGTGATCGTCCAGCCGCGCGTGGCCGCCTGGGTCGCGAAGCGCCGCGAGGAGAACGGGACGGTCCACAAGATCGGGCCGCTCCTGCTGTTCCTGATCTTCCTGATCGGCATCTACGGCGGATACTTCACGGCCGCGCAGGGCGTGATGATGATGGCCGTGATGGGGATGCTGATGTCGGAGTCGCTGCAACGGCTCAACGGCGTCAAGAACGCCCTGTCCGCGGTCGTGAACATCGTCGCGGGCGCGATCTACGCCTTCATCGCGCCGGTCAGCTGGCCCGTGGTCGCGCTGCTCGCGGTCGGGTCGACGATCGGCGGCCAGATCGGCGCGAAGATCGGCCGCAAGCTCTCGCCGAAGGTGCTGCGCGGCGTGATCGTCGTGATCGGCCTCGCCGCGATGGTGCAGCTGCTCCTCAAATAGGAACGGCCCGCACTCCGTCCACGAAGTGCGGGCCCGCCGCGAAGCCTTGTCAGCGCGGGAAATCCCCGGCCGCTTCGAGGAAGAGGTCGTTCTCCTCAGGCGTCCCGATGGTCACTCGCGCGCCTTCTCCCGCGAAGGGACGCACGATCAGCTTGCGCTCCAGCGCGTGCTCCGCGAACTCGGTCGTCCGCTCGCCCAGCGGCAGCCAGACGAAGTTCGCCTGCGTCTCCGGTACCTCGTAACCCTTGGCCACCAAGGCGTCCCGGACGCGAGTGCGCTCCGAGACGATCTCCTTGCAGCGTTCCAGCAGCTCGTCGGCCGCGTCGAGCGAGGCGATGGCCGCCGCCTGGGCGATCATGTTCACCGAGAACGCGACGTAGACCTGCTTCAGCGCGACGGTGATCGCTTCCGGCGCCACCGCGTAACCCACGCGAAGACCGGCGAGGCCGTACGCCTTCGAGAAAGTCCGCAGTACGGCGACGTTGTCCCTGCCACGCGCCAGTTCGACGCCGTCCGGGACCTCGGCGTCGGTCACGAACTCCTTGTACGCCTCGTCGAGCACGACGAGCACCCCCGAGGGCACGGCGTCGAGGAAACGCTCCAGTTCCGCCCGCCGCACGACCGTCCCGGTCGGGTTGTTGGGGTTGCACACGAAGACCAGCCGCGTCTTGGGCGTGATCGCGGCCAGCATGGCGTCCAGGTCCAGCCCATGCCCGGCGGTGAGCGGCACCTTCACGCTGACGGCGTTCGCCACCTGAGTGACGATCGGGTACGCCTCGAACGAACGCCACGGGAAGACGACCTCGTCGCCCGGGCCGCACAGGGCCTGGATCATTTGCTGGCAAAGGGAAACCGAACCGCAGCCGACGGCGATCCGCTCGACCGGCTCGTCCAGTTCGCGGGCCAGCCGCTCGACGAGCGCGGACGCCGTGATGTCCGGGTACCGGTTGATGCCCCGCGCCGTCTCGGCTATGGCCTGCGCCACACTCGGCAGCGGCCCACCGGGGACCTCGTTACTCGCCAGCTTGATCGCGCCCTGGATTGTCCGGCCAGGGACGTACTTCGGCAACGATTCGAGATCCGCACGCGGCGAAACAGGTGACATCTTCGGCGCTCCTACGTCTGGGGGACGGCTCCGACACCGTATCCTCCCGTGCGAACGCAAGCTCCGAATATTTACCTAAGAGTGGTCTGATGGAGGAATGACCCTCACGACCACCGTGGAACACCAGCACGCCGACGGCCACACGCTGCGCCTGACCTTCGCCGAACCGGATGGTGTCGTCCGCGGCGGGCTCGTGGTGCTGCACGAGGAGGCCGAAGAGGTCGAAGAGGGTTTGGGCCTGCTCCTGGCCGGTCTCGCCGGCGAAGGCTGGCTCACCGTCACCCCGCATCTCGACCGGGACGACCTCACGCAGCAGGACCTCCTCGAAGCCACCGACGCGACGCTCGCGTGGCTCGGCGAGCGCGGTATCCAGGCGGATCTCGTCGGTGTCGTCGGGTTCGACCTCGGCGGGACGGCCGCGCTGGTCGTCGCGTCGAACCGCAGGCTGGGCGCGGCGGTCAGCGTCGGCGGGCAGGGCGTCACCGGGCTGCCGGTCCTGGTCGAGATCGCCGGACGGCTCACCAGCCCCTGGCTCGGCATGTACGGCGACGCGGGCGACGAGGCCGGAGGCGCCGAGGTCGAACAGCTGCGTGACGCGGCGGCGACGGCGAACGTCGCGACGAACGTCGTCCACTACCCGGGCGCCAACCACCGTTTCGACGCCGACCCGGACGCGGCCGCGGAGGCATGGCAGCGCACGCTGAATTGGTTCGACGCCCACCTGCGCTGACCCGTTCGCGCTAGCATTCCCCTGAGATGTGACAGGGGAGGGGTCCGATGGCACAGTCACCCAAGCTACCCGCGACGCCACAGGCGGCGTTCGGAGCTTCGGCTCCGGCCTTGGCGCCGGTGGCGGGTCAGATCAGGGACTCCAAGACCGATGCCAAGAAGGGGGCCGTCAAGGTCTCCGAGGACGCCGCCAAGAAGCTCGTCGACGCGCTGCTGAAAGCACGCCACGAGCTCAACGCGCTGATCAAGGACTCGACGGAGTTCAACGCGCCGTTGAAGCTGGGCGCCAACTTCGTCGGTCACACAATGAGCGAACGCTTCCAGGGCGCCGCGAACAAGGGGACCGAAGCGGCCGTGCCCGTTCTCAAGGACTTCGCCGTGGTGCTCAAGGATTTCCAGCTCACCGTGATGGCGGCGCGGAAGATGTACGTCGCCGCGGACGAGGAAGGCCAGGAGCAGCTCGAACGGGTCGCCCGCCGGTTCGACATGGAGGACATCGTCGACCACGAGCGGAAGGACGAGCACTGATGCGCATCCTGCCCATGCCGTGGCCGCCGCGGGAGCCCGAACCGCAACCGGGCCCCGAACACCTCAACGCCGACATCGACTGGATGAGCTACTCGCATCGAGAGCTCTACCAGATGGTCCACGACGAGCTGGACCTCGCGAGCGCGGAAGCCGTCGCCGCGCAATGGACGAAGATCAGCGCGTTCCTGGACCGGGTCGGTTCCGAACTCCGGGCGGCGCTCGTCGCCACCGCCGACGGCTGGACGGGCGAGGGCGCGGACCGGGCCCGTGACGCCGCGATCAAGCTCGTCGACTGGGCGGGAGAGACGGGCTGGCGCGCGGAGAACGTCGCGAACTGCGTGCGCCGCCAGGCGGACATCGCCGACACCGCGCGGCGCACGATGCCCGAGCCGCCGGGATACCTGCCGCGGCCCAAGCTGCCGGAGGCGCCGAAACGCCGCCCGATCCCGGTCTCGGATCCGGATTCGACGCAGGCCATGTCGGCCTCGCCGCCGTCGGGAGGCGGTTTCGCCGAGGCGGGCCGGATCATCGCCGAACCCACCGACGAGAGTTCGCAGGATCTGCACCGGCAGGCGGCCGACGTGATGACGCGGATGCAGCGCAGCTCGGGCGAGGTCTACGAGAACGTTCCGACCTTCACCTCGTACGGCAAGCAGCCGAAGATCCTCGAGACACCCGAAGAACCGGAACCGAAGCCCGAACCGACACCGGAACCGGTGCCGCCGCCGGACGACACCACGCGCAGCAGCGGCGTCGACGACACCGCCGCCCCGATCCAGGTGCGGGAGCCGGTCGAGGCGCCGCGTCAGCCCGGGGCGAGCAGCGGCGCCTTTTCCCCGCCGCCACCCGGCACGTCCGGTGGGACCCAGGAGCAGCTCGGGCAGGGTGGCCGCTCCGGTGCCGGCGGGTTCGGGCCGTCCGGACAGCAGCCGGGCCAGGTCGCCGGGACCCGCGCCGCGGCCGCGGGGATGGGCGGCGTCGGCGGGATGCCGATGGGCATGATGCCGCCGCAAGGGCAACAGGAGGGCCAAAACCGCAAGACTCCGAACTACCTCGTCGAGGATTCCGACGTCTGGGGTCTCAACGGGCAGGTGACCCCGCCGGTCATCGGCGAAGACCCGAGGACCGACCGCTGATGGACTGGATCCGGCTGCACGTCGGCGAGCTGTTCCTCCTCTGGTCGGCGCACGGACGCGACGAACTGCCCGCGGTGCTGGAGATCCCGCACGTCGGGCGGACACCGGAGTTCCGCGCGGAACTGGTCGCCACGGCGAGCGCGACGCTGTCCGAACGCGGCCTCGGCACGGTCGACGCGCCCGCGCCCGAGCTGGTGCGGCTGCTGCACACCGTCGCGAACAGCGAGCTCACGCTGGACTTGAGGCTCGACGGCGACCCGGCGTACCGGGCCGTCGGCTGCGTGTCCGACCGCGGCGCGGTCGCGATCGGCGTTTCGGGCACCGACGTCGAGCTGTCGGCCCTGCGGGAGCCGCTCGTCGCCGCGACCCTGCTGCAGGCGTTGCCCCCGTGCGAGCAGGGACGGGGTCTCTCGGTCAACCTGCGCGTCGACGACTACACGGCCGCTTGCGAGGCGGGGGAGCGTGGCGGGCAGCCGGCGTTCTCCGACGTCCTGCGCGACGCCGGGCTGCGGGAACCCGAGGTCATCGTGATGGTGCGCGTCGTGACGCAGCGGATCGGCGGCGGACGGCTCGGTGCGGCCAGGAAGTCGTGGGAGGGCCGCTGGGTGCGTGGCGAGGGCACGTTGACCTGGGTGGACACCCCCGACGGGCGCTACGGGCTTCGTCGCGATCGAGGGTGGCTGACCGTCACCCCGCTCGACGCGTCGCGGCTCAAGACGATGGCGTACGAGCTGTTCACGGGGGCTCGCCAGTTCGGTTAACGAGGGTTAACATCGCGGGGTGACGCACACCGCCGACGCCCCAGAAGTGCTCTGGCGCCCTGAGCCGAGCCGCCTGCCCGACACCAAGATCGACGCGTTCCGCCAGTGGCTGCGCACCGAACGCGGCGTGGAGGTCGACGACTACACCGCGTTGTGGGAGTTCTCCGTCCAGCGCGGGCCGGAGTTCTGGTCCGGCGTCGCCGACTTCCTCGGCGTGCGCTGGCACGACGAACCCGGTGCGGTGCTCACCGGCGAGATGCCGCACGCGCGCTGGTTCGAAGGCGGCACGCTCAACTACGCCGAGCATTCGCTCATGCCCGGTGTCGCGAGCGCCGCGAAGGCCGACGACGAGGTCGCCGTGATCTTCCACCGCGAAGACGGGCTTTCGTCGCAGCTGACATACGGCGCTCTGCGGTCCGCCGTCGCCTCCGCGAGGGAAGGGCTCCGCAAGCTGGGAGTGTCCAAAGGGGACAGGGTCGTCGCGCTGGCGCCGAACTGCCCGCAGACGCTGATCGCCTTCCTCGCCACCGCGAGCCTCGGCGCGATCTGGTCGTCGTGCTCGCCGGACTTCGGCGTCCGCGCGATCACCGACCGCTTCGCACAGATCGAGCCGAAGGTCCTGATCGCCGTCAACGGCTACGTCTACAATGGACGGTGGTTCGACAGCCGGTCGACGGTGAACGCCCTGCGCGACGAGATCTCCACGCTCGAAGCGACCGTGCTCGTCGACTACGCCGGCGGCCGCCTCGACGGCACGCTCGACTGGGACACGCTGCTCGCCGACAACGCGGGCGCGGAACTGACCTTCGAGCCCGTCGAATTCGGCCACCCGCTGTGGGTCCTGTACTCCTCGGGGACCACCGGCCTGCCGAAGGGCATCGTCCACGGACACGGCGGCATCACCCTCGAACACCTCAAAGCCCTTGCCCTGCAAAGCGATCTCGGTCCCGGCGATCGGTTCTTCTGGTTCACCACCACCGGCTGGATGATGTGGAACTTCCTCATCTCCGGCCTGCTGACCGGCACCACGATCGTGCTCTTCGACGGCAGCCCGGGGCATCCGGACCTGAACGTGTTGTGGCACTTGGCCGAGCAGCACCGCGTCACCTACTTCGGCACGTCGGCGCCGTACATCCAGAGCTGCCTGAAGGCCGGCATCAAACCGGCCGAACGGTACGACCTCACCGCGTTGCGCGCCTTGGGATCCACCGGCGCGCCGCTGAGCGTCGAGGGCTTCCGGTGGATCGTCGACGAGGTCGGCAAACGCGTCCAGATCTGCTCGGTGTCCGGCGGCACGGATCTCTGCGCGGCGTTCGTCGCGTCCGCCCCGGACGTCCCGGTCTGGCTGGGCGAGCTCTCGGTCCGCGCGCTCGGCGCCGCCGTCGCCGCGTTCGACGAGGCCGGGAAGCCCGTGGTGGAGACGGTCGGCGAACTGGTGATCACCGAGCCGATGCCGTCGATGCCGGTGTTCTTCTGGAACGACCCGGACGGCTCACGGCTGCGCGAGGCGTACTTCGAGATGTACCCCGGGATCTGGCGGCACGGCGACTGGATCCGGATCACCGGACGCGGCTCCGCCGTCATCTACGGGCGCAGCGACTCGACGCTCAACCGTGGCGGCGTCCGGATGGGAACGGCCGAGTTCTACCGCGTCGTGGAGTCGTTCGACCAGGTCGCGGACTCGCTGGTGATCGACACGTCGGCGGCGGGGAACGAGGACGGGCAGCTGCTGTGTTTCCTCGTGCTGGCCGAGGGCGCGTCACTCGAAGAGGTCGAGCCCGCTCTGCGCAAGGAACTGCGCGGGGCCCTCTCGCCGCGGCATGTGCCCGACCGGTTCGTCCGGGTGAGTGAGGTGCCCCGGACGCTCAACGGCAAGAAATGCGAGGTTCCGGTCAAGAAGATCCTTTCGGGGGTTTCACCTGACCGCGCCGTCAGCCGGGATGCCCTGCTGAACCCCGACGCCCTTGTACCGTTCGTGGAGCTGGCGAGGAGCTGAACGTAGGGACGGAAGTTGGCGGGCGCTTGGCGGGTGGCGGGTGCCACCTCGGTGGCGGTGATCACCTGGGTGACACGGCTGGCCGGACTGCTGGCCCTGGTCTCGGTGCTGGTCCCGGCCGGGCGGCGCACCCTGCGCGGACACGTCGCCGAATGGCTGGAACTGCCGCACGAGGCCACGGTCGGCGCGGCGACGGTCGCGCTGGTGACCGGTGTGCTGCTGATGCTGCTCGCCACCGGCCTCAAGCGGCGCAAGCGCCGGGCCTGGCAGCTGGCGGTCGCCACCGCCGCGCTGCTGACCGTGTCGCACCTCGGGCTGCGGCACGCCCTCGGCGCCGGTCTCGTGTCGCTCGCGCTGCTGATCGCCCTGACCGCGACGCGGCGCCACTTCATCGCGCTCCCCGATCCGGTCACCGGCCGGTGGCGCGCGGTCCGGGTCTTCCTGCAACTGACGGTCGCCGGCGTCGCGATCAACTTCGCGCTGCTGTCGGTCGCGCCTGTCGACGCGGGTGTCGGCGACCGCCTGGCGCAGTCGACGCTGGCCCTGATCGGTGTGAGCGGTCCGGTGGTGTTCCCCGCGCTGTGGCTGGAAGACCTGTCGGCCGCCGTCGGCCTGCTGTTCGGGATCGGCGCCGTGCTGCTGGCGGCCTACTTCCTGCTCCGCTCGGCCGAACCCGCGCCGGAGCTGACCGACGACGAGGTCGAGCGGCTCCGCGGGCTGCTGGAGGAGCGGGACTCGCTGGGGTACTTCGCCCTGCGCCGGGACAAGTTCGTGGTGTTCTCGAAGTCGGGGAAGGCCGCGGTGACCTATCGGGTGATCGCCGGGGTCGCGCTGTGCTCGGCGGACCCCCTCGGTGACCCGGAAGCGTGGCCCGGTGCGATCGAGGAGTACCTGGACGTCTGCCGACGGTATGCCTGGACCCCGGCGGCCATGGGCTGCTCCGAACTGGGCGCGACCGTCTGGGCCCGCTTCGGACTCGAGGTGCTGGAAATCGGCGACGAGGCCGTCGTCGACACCGAGACCTTCACCCTCGAAGGCCGCGTCATGCGCGGAGTCCGCCAAGCCGTCTCGCGCACGAAGCGCGCCGGCTACACCGCGCGCATCCGAAAAGCCGAAGACTTGCCTCTCGCCGAGCTGGACGAACTTCGCACCCTCGCCGCCACCTGGCGCGGCACCGACACGGAACGTGGCTTCTCGATGGCGCTCGGCCGCATGGGCGACCCCGGCTCGATCCTGGTGACCACCGAACACGACGGACGCGTGCGCGGAATCCTCCAGTTCGTCCCGTGGGGCGAGAAGGGCCTCTCGCTGGACGTCATGCGCCGCGACCGGACCGCCGACAACGGCGTCAACGAACTGATGATCTCCGAACTCCTCCTGACGACCCCCGCCCAGCACGTCTCCCTGAACTTCGCCGCCTTCCGCGCGGTGTTGGAGCAAGGCCAACGCATCGGCGCCGGCCCCGTCGCCCGCCTGTCCGCCCGGACATTGCGATTCTTCTCACGCTGGATCCAGATCGAGACCCTCTACCGCTTCAACGCGAAGTTCCAGCCGCGCTGGGTCCCGCGCTACCTCGCCTACCCCGCGGCCCGCGACCTCCCCCGAGTCGGCGTCGCCGTCTTCGAAGCCGAAGGACTCGGCGGGCGCCCATATCGCCTGCTCAGAGCCCTGCAACGCGTCTAAGGGGGGTGCCTTCCAAGGGGGTCCGCGGGGTGTGTAACCTATTTGAGCAGTGGTCGTTGGGCCTGGGAGGCTTCGCCTAGTCTGGTCTATGGCGCCGCACTGCTAATGCGGTTGGGGGTAACCCCCCCTCCCGGGTTCAAATCCCGGAGCCTCCGCTGGTACCTGTTCCGGCAGGTGCTAGATTGATAACTGAACAAGCGCCCGTAGCTCAGCTGGATAGAGCATCTGACTACGGATCAGAAGGTCAGGGGTTCGAATCCCTTCGGGCGCACGTCTGGTTGAGACAGCACTAAGGCCCTCCCGTTCGCGGGAGGGCCTTTTTGTCTGTCCGTTGTGGACTAGCGGTGCAGAGCAGCAAGCCTGGCGCGCAGGTGCTTCTTGAAGGCCGCTCGGTCGCGCCCGTACGTCTTCGCGGCGTGACAGTTGGGACAGAGGGCAATCATGGCTGTGGGGTGATCGGAGCCACCGCGCGCCCGATCGTCAATGTGGTCAACTTCGAGGATCGCAGAGCCGTCGGGCTTGGTGTCTCCTGGCATACCAGTGCACCGGTCGTTTTCGCATTCATCGTTGGCGCGAACGCGTACTGCTTGGCGAGACTTAACGCTGCGGCGGTAGTGGTTGCGACCTCGCCTAGTTGGTCCCGGCTCTTCATCGTCGGGATTCTGCGGATCGCCGATGTCCTGAAGATACTGTTGATAGGTCTTCTGGCGGGCCTGCTTGCTGGCGTTCTGCGCAGGCGGCTTGGGTGGAGAAGTGTCTGTGATCTCCTGATCATCGATCAGTGACTGCACGTCAGACGACCAGGTGTCCACATCCGGGCTCGGCACCGCCATCATCTGAAACGCGTACTCGAGGCGTAACTCCTTCTTGTTGTCTGGAGACCACACTTGCGCTCGGTTGAGGACAGCCACCCACGTGACGAACCTGAAGACACCACCCAACGGGCGATACCAGTACCGCACTGCATGACGCTTCCTGCGGGCTTCCTCGAGCATCTTGTTGCCCGGTGCGTCCAGTCGTTGCTTGCCAGTCTGTCCTTCACCGCGATACTCGAACGGCGTCACCAGGTTTGGCGGCTCGTCTGAGTAGGGCCCTTTCTCGTCGGAGAAGGCGTTGACGACAGTCTCGCGGGGAAACTTGATAATCCCCGCATACTTGATGCCGCCATAGGCATGGTAGATGGCGGTTCGGTCTGGGTACTCGTCTCCCACCTTGGGCGGCCGTAACTCGACGGTCGTGGTGATCGTGAAGTCCAGCCGCTCCAAGAGCTCTGCGACTTCGGCGGCCGTCTTGTTGAACTCGGTGGCAGGCAGTGCGCCGCGGTCAGGATGCTGGACGCCGTAGGCAACGCTGGCGATTTGCTTGGGGTGGTAGTATTTGCCGCCGAACTCGAGGACGTAGTCCCGAGTGGGGCCGAAGCCGGGCACAGAAGCCCCAAGGTCGACTACGTCGCACTGTCGCAACGCCTCGACCACAGCCTCGCTGCTCGTAAGCTCATCCAGGGACACGGAACCTCCCGTTCGAACGTGTGTCCGAAGATAGCGCACGGACTTGCGGCGGTGGAACTCTGGTGCCGCGTGTGCCATCCGATTCGCTCGGTAGGGGAACAAGAGACCCACCCGGGAGTCGAACCCGGAGTCCAACGGCTTTGCAAGCCGCCGCACGACCGTCGTGAAGTGGGTCGGAGTTCGTGCCCTCGGCAGGAGTCGAACCTGCGTTCCCGGCTTCGGACGCCGGCGTCGTATCCGTTGGACCACGAGGGCTTGCGGAGGATGCAGGATTCGAACCCGCGCGACGCTCTCGCGCCGACCACCGTTTTCGGGACGGTTGCCTTACCTGGCTCGGCCAATCCTCCGTGCTGCGCTGCTTGGTCGGACGCCCGCGACTCGAACGCGGTGACTCCTGATCCCAAATCAGGCGGGGTGGCCAGTGCCCCTCGCATCCGTCGACCGGCGTATCCCCCTCCGATACGCCGACCAGTACCCCTGCCAGGACTCGAACCTGGGACCTCCGCATTCGTAGTGCGGCGCTCTGTCCACCTGAGCTACAGGGGTGAGGTGGAGACGAGTGCACGCCTCCACCGGCGCTCGTCCTGGCTGCCTCTTTCGGCGACGGGGACGAGCTTTGGGAAAAGTATTCAATTCTCAAGGTTCGCGCTGAAATGGGCAGCGTCGAGCACCGGCGGGAGGAGTCGAACCCCCTGGATACGGTTTTGGAGGCCGTTCCGCTTCCCAAGCTCGCCGATAGATAATTGCTTTTGGCATATCAAAAGAGAAGCCGCCCGGATCAGTTTCCTGATGGGCGGCTCCCTAACATCATGTGCGCTATGGCGTCATGATGGGGAGCCCTCGTCGACCAGAACCCGCTGGTCAGCCCGGTGTGAACGTCGCCAGGAGCAGCGCGACGGACATACGGCGATGGGCGCGACGGCTGAATGCCGGCGCTGCGCCTTTCGCTCGTGCCTGTTCATCATGGCTGCTCCTGTGTCTGGCTGGTGGGTCAACTATGACCTACCAGCTGCTCCAACGCAACGCATTTGCGGTGTAGCGATCAGGGTATGGACGACTAGTCCTGCGGCGGCCCGTCGAACGACACTTCGAAGAGGTGCTCCTCCGGTCGCTCTGCCGTCAGCCACAGAGGGAAGTGTGCTTCGTAGTTTGCGTTAGGGTCGACCCCCTTGAGCCAGAACAGCGGAAGCTTGCGCTCCATCGCGTTCCGCAGGGCGACGTTGTCAGAGTGGAGCGGGTCTTCACCTCGATACTTGTAGCGAAGAATTCGGCCACTTCCGTCCAACTCGTCTTCGTACGGGCGTTCTTCGGTCGGGCGCCTGTACACCGTCTTTATCGACAAGGCGCTACCGAGTTTCGCTGGCTTGTGAATGCCGGACTGAGGGTTGAGGACCGCGATACGTGTGTCTTCGAAGGTGAAGTTGGTCAGCTGCGCAAACGGGATCGGGCCACCGTTCTGCGCTGCCAGGTCTTCGAGCCACTTGAAGACTGCTTTACGGACCGACCGTTCAAACGCGATGGGAACTTCCTTGCTTTTTGACCGCGGGGTCGGAGATAGCTTCGAGGTCGTTGTTGGTGTCTCGCGTTTCAGTACGGCGGGACGGAGGAAGACTGGCGGGACGAGTCGGACTGCGCTCCGGAGTTCGTCAACGACGCTAGGAGCGAAGTGCTCGTAGAGCACGTCGGCCGCTGAGAAGACGCCACGAGGTTCGTCGAGGACGTTCACTACTTCATCGCGGAGGCTGCCTCGTGCTCCGTTGTCCCGTAGCCACTTCGCTGACCGAGGCGTTTCGGCGATGGGTGACCCATCTCCTGTCAGCGGAGTCCATAACGTCCGTTCCAGCTCCCAGAAGGGCTGTGATGCAGGCACCTTCCGCAGGCTGAACCGATCGATCAAGTGATCAAGAGGAGCCTCCGCGGCTGCGAACGTCGTGACAGAGGAGCGCTCATCGAGATATCGACCGAAGAGCCAGAGCAGCAACAAGGGCTTGTGCAGCGCGGGCTGGGCTCCGACCTTCTTGGTCTGAAGCTGACGAAGCTGCTCGTGCAGGCCGTTCTCGTCCACAACCACCCCTCCGTGTGACGCAGACGACTGAGTGTAGTGGCGCGAAGGTTGCGTACGTGCAACTCCCGGCACGAAGCGTGCCCGCTATCGGGAAGGCATGCCCTGGGGCTGCTTACCGCGCGTGGCGTGACGGCTCGTCGCGTGCTCGCCGGTACCTTCGGTTCATGACTGAAGCGGAGGAATGGACGCCCGAGAGGTTGCTCCGAGACGGCCTGGGCGAGGTCGATCTGGACTCACCCAGTGGGACGAAGTTCTCGCGCCTTGAGTACTACCTAGGAAGCGTTGCTGGCATCCGAGCGACTCGCGTTGCTGCAATTCAAATCGGCAGGGCGGCCGAGCTGGCTGGTCAGCTGGACCGTTCAACACGGGTCGAGAACGCTGAGCTCGTGGTGGTGGTCGTCCCTTCAACTGACACCGACCGTGCTGTAGGCGCGCTGCGCGAATACCTGCGCTCGAATGAGACGCCTGCCGCGCTTCTTCTCGGCCAAGATGGGGCTGGCTGGGATGTCAAGTGGGTCGGCATGCAGATCGACGCCGAGATCACGTCCGCTGAAGAGGTAGCCAAGTTCTTCGGGAAGTTGCTGGAGCGTGTCGTGGTCACGGATCGGAAGGTGAGGACGCCTGCACATCCGCTGGTCATCGACGAACGAATCCGACGCATGCTTCGGTTGTCGGTGCGGTCCAGTAAGTCAGTAATGTTGGTTGGCCCGCCCGGAACAGGGAAAACTCAGCTGGTTGGCGAGCTCATTGAAGAAATCGGTAGGGACCCAGAGTCCTTCGGGATGGGGCTAGTACACAACCCACTCATCGTTACTCCGGATGAGTCATGGACTACCCGAGATCTGGTTGGCGGCGACACCGTTGACGACGACGGGCACTTGCGATTCAGTCCGGGGCACGTGCTTGAAGCCATTGCAGAAGATCAGTGGCTTGTCCTCGATGAGGCAAATCGTGCTGATCTGGACCGAATCTTCGGCGGGTTGTTGACGTGGCTCTCTGGCAAGGAGGTCATGGTTGGTCGAGTCAGTCCAGATCCGAGGTCGAGCCCGATCATCCTTACCTGGGGTACGAAGCCGGAAAGCGTTGTTGTTGGAGAAGAACGCCTTCGAGGAGAAGGCTCATCGAACGAGCCGATCTACTACGTGGCTGGGACTGACTGGCGACTCATTGGTACCTACAACGCTGTCGATGCGCAGCGCGTGTTCCGGTTCGGTCAGGCACTCGGTCGACGCTTCAGTCATGTTCCGGTGTCAGCCCCGGTAGGTGATGAGTTCTCCGAGGCCCTCAGGAACAGGATCGCTGGGGCCGACGCGCAAGTGCCAGAGCCGCAAGCAGAGCGTCTTCGCGACATTCTGGAACGTATCTATGCTGCTCAAGTCGACGTTCTGGACCCGATGGGGCCTGCGGCGCTCCTTGATGTTTCCGACTATGTGGCTTCGGGGCTGCTGGCAGATGCTGAGTCTGGCCTCACGCAGTTGGTTGCCGAGGGCTATCTGGCGTGCATGGGATCCTGGCTGTCCGGCTACGACGGAAGCAGGCTGAGCAGGCTAGGAACTGAGCTGGGCTCAACTGCGGTGCTGGGTGATCAGTGGGATTGGCTGCTTGACCATCTGAAGGCTCTTCGATGACGAAGAAGCTGTCCTTTCCTGAGGACGGTCTTGTGGAACTTTTCCGTAGCTGGTCCGGTAAGGGTGAGCTGTATGCGGGCTTGGCCGCGGTCCTCAGCGAGGACGAATTCGAGTGGACGGAGAAGGATGTCGAGCGTCGAGCACACCTCATCCTCTTCGAACAATGCCGACCTCTGATTGAGCAGCTACCTACGAACGTCCAGGACTGGTTGAAGGTCTTACCCGTTGTCAGCCAAGCCGAGACGGTGCGCAGCCGGTCTCCGCGGGGAGCTATCGACTGGCCGGCTACTCGACGGCAGGGGTGGCCGCCGACCGAATTTTTCGGGCGCGCCCGTCGACGTGGGGTGGACGACGAACTACTGAGCACCTTGCGCTGGACGGTCGAGCGTCTCATTGCAGTACACCTGCATGCCAAGGAGATGCGTCCTACGATCGGAAAGAAGGTTCAGGTACAGCTGTCCACTTTGGACGAGCTGGTGGCGACGTCGGAGCTGCAAGCTGTGGAAGCTGAGCCACCGGATCGGCTGATGGTCGAAGGAATCCGGCGTGCCGGACCGTTGTGGCGGGTTGTCGGAGATCTGTCCGATCTGCTCCGCCAGGAGGAAACCAGTGATCTGGCTCGGCTTGCTGTCGAGCTGCTGACTCCAGACGACGAGATCAGGTGGCGGCTTTTTCACCTTTGCGTATTAGGAACGATGCTCGGTGTACTGAGAGAACAGAAATGTCGGCCGGTTAGCCGTCGTCCGCTGGCTGGACGCTCGCGCGGTCCCGCGTTTCGAGTAGAAGTTCCTGGTGCAGCGCCGTGGGATTTGTGGTTCGAAGCGTCGGAAATCTGGGACTTCACCAAGAACACCGAACCTTACGTCGAGGCGACCCGCGGGTTGGTGCGCCGTGGCTATGTTCGGGGTGCGGACTTGTTCCTGATGGACCCTGCAAACAAGCGCGGGGTGGTCATTGAATGCAAGTACACCGACAAAGGTGTGTACTTGCGGAGCGGCTACGACCAGGCTCTCGCCTACTTGGTCGAGGCCAGGACGTCGCTCATAGACGAGGGTGAGGCGTTTGTCGTAGCACCGATCGAGGCTGTCCCGAAGGTGGGGGTAGGGCACACGATGGCAGGTCCGCTCACGTACTGCGCGCCCGAACACCTCAAGGCCGAATTGACGCGGGTTTTCACCAAGTGGCTAACTAGTTAGTCTCCGAACACGCTGGTCAGGGCCTGTCGGATCAACCCCGCCAGATCCGCCTCCCCGCCAGTCTCCGCCCACCGAAGCAGCGCCACATGCGCCGCCCCAAGGCACGCCATCGCCGTAGCCCGCACCTGAAACTCCTCGTCCGGCGAGGGCGAAGAACGACAGAGAGCGGCCACGATCGCATCGGCCGTCGCGTACTGGCTGTCCAGATGCCGCGCCCGCAGCGCCGGCACCGAGATCATCAGCCGTAGCCGCGCCAGCAGAAACGCCTTCTCCTGCGACGACCCCAAAGCGGCGGTCGACTCCAGCGCACGCCCGATCCGCGCGGACAGAGGCAAAGAAGCTGGCTGCCCAAGCACGGCAGAAGCCGTCACGGGGTCGTATTCGTCGTAGAGGACCAGGTCCTCCTTCGTGGGGAAGTGCCGGTAGACCGTCATCGCCGAGACGCCGGCGGCCGCGGCGACGTCGGCGACGGTGGTCGCGTCGTAGCCGACGTCGGTGAAGAGGCGGATCGCGTGCTCCTGCAAAAGAAGCCGGGTTTCGGCGCGCTGGCGGTCTCGGAGGCTCACGTGGTAGACACTATCAAAGTGTTAGTCACTAACATCTGGGGTGTGCATGAAGACGGCATTGGTGACCGGGGCGTCGCGGGGGATCGGGGCGGCGATCGCGCGGAGGCTCGAGCAGGACGGCATACGAACGATCAAACGCTCAAGCGAGCAGGCCGACTTGTCGACCATGGAGGGAGTCGACAAAGCCCTGGAGGGCATCGACAGCCTGGACATCCTGGTCAACAACGCGGCAGCCGCGCCGCAAGGACCGATCGAGACGGACACGCCCGAAAGCTTCGATCGCCTGATGGCGGTGAACGTGAAAGCGCCGTACTTCCTCATCCAACGGGCACCGCTGAACGACGGCGGCCGCATCGTCAACGTCTCGTCGGTCGCGACCAGGATGGCCAACCCCGCCCAGACGTCCTTCGCGATGACCAAGGGCGCGCTCGAGACGATGAGCCGCACGCTCGCCCACCAGCTCGGACCCCGCGGCATCACGGTCAACGTCGTCGCGCCGGGCGCCACCAGGACCGCGGACAACGGGGCGATCTTCACGCCCGAGTTGACAACCGCGATAGCAAGTCTCACCGCGCACCGGAGGCTCGGCACCGCGGAGGACATAGCGGACGTCGTCGCCTTCCTCGCTTCCGACGACGCCCGGTGGGTGACCGGGCAGGTCATCGAGGCGAGCGGCGGGTTGTTCCTCGGGCCGCCGGGCCAAGGCGCAGAATAGGCCGGTGACGTGGTTCAGCGAGGACGAACTCCGCAGGCAGGCCGGTGACGTCTCCTTCGCGCGCGGAGCCAAGTACCTGGAGTCGGTCGAGACGCTGGACGACGTCGCGGGCGGGGTCACGGCGGTGGTCAGCGGCACCGACCGGTACACGGTCCGGTTGCGCAACGTCGACGGCGAGCTGGTCGGCGAGTGCTCCTGCCCGCACGCGGCGGACGGCTTCTTCTGCAAGCATTGCGTGGCCGTCGGGCTGCTGGTCCTCGAGGGCGTGGCGGACGGCGGCGCGGCCGACATCCGCGGGTACGTCGAGACCCTGGACCGCGCCGAGCTGGTCGAGCTGCTCGTCGGGCACGCGAACGAGGACCCGGTCCTGTTCCGCAAACTCTCGCTCAAGGCCGGCCGCGGCGACCTCGACGCGTTGCGGCGGCACGTCGAGGGAACGTTGCGGTTGCGCGGTTTCGTCGGCTTCCAGGGCACGGTCGCGTACACCGAGAAGGTGCGCGAGGTGCTCGCCACCGCCAGGGAACTCATGGACGGGCCGTTGTTGTGCCGTGTCATCGAGCTGGTGGTGGAGGCGCTGGACTTCGTCGAGGACTCCTTCGGCGCGCTCGGCTCCGAGGTGTCGGGCGCGCTCGCGTTGTACGCGGAAGCCTGCGCCGATTCGCCGCCGGAGCCCAAGGAACTCGCGGAGTGGCTGCTGCGGCTGGACCTCGACGGCTCCGGCCGCGTCGACGTGAACATCGCGGACTTCACCGCGGGCCTCGGTTTCGAGGGGCTCGCGGTGTTCCGTGCCGGCGTCGAGGAGCGGTGGCGGCTCGACGACGGCGAGGACCCGTACCGCAGCCGCAAACTCCAGCGGTTGCGCGAGGGGTTCGCGGCGATGCGGAACTGGCAGAGCTAGTACCGCTGACGGTTGCGGTACAGCTCTTCCAGATCCCGCCGCCCCGCCTGGTCGCCGGTGTCGGCGGCCGCGCGGAACCAGTGTTCGGCCTCCTGGAAGTTCCCGTGGTCGGCGGCGAGCCTGCCGAGGTTGGTGTACGCGGGGACACTGCCGAGTTCCGCGGCCTTCCGGTACCAGGCGGTGGCCTCGCCGGGATCGTTCCGGTCGTTGGCGAGCACCCCCAGGTTCGTCATCGCGGCGGCGTCGCCCCGTTTGGCGGCCTTGAGGTACCAGCGTTCGGCGGCGTCGAGTTCGCCGCGCCGGTGCAGCACCAGGCCGAGACGGACGGCCGCGTCGGGGGCGCCGGCGGCCGCGGCCGCGTGGTAGCAGCTTTCGGCGCGTGTGAGGTCGCCGCGTTGCTGGGCCTGGCGGCCGAGTTTGATCAGCGACGCCGCGTCGGCCTCTTCGCTCGCCTTGCGCCACCAAGGATCCGCTTCGGCCGTCCGGCCGGTGTCGCAGAGCACGGCGCCGAGCGTGATCATCCCTTCGACGTTGCCCGCCTCCGCGGCCTCGCCCGCCCAGTGCTCGGCCTCCTGGAGATCGCCGCGCCGGTGCAACGCCCGCGCCAGTTCCGCCATCGCCTCGACGCGGCCCTCTTCGGCTGCCCGCCGCCACCAGTCCTCGGCGGCGTCGGAATCCCCTCGTCGCGCGCAGAGATTTCCCAGATGCGACATGGCCTGCGAATCACCGGCCGTCGCGGCTTCGCGGTACCAGCGTTCGGCCTGTTCCGGCACGCCGCGCTCGGTCAGGAGGTGCGCCAGGTTGCCCATCGCGACCCTGTCCCCGCCCTCGGCGGCCTTCCGGAACCACGCCTCCGCCTCGTCGAGATCGCCGCGCTCCAACGCGGTGGATCCCATCCGTGCCATGGCGATCACGTGCCCGCGTTCCGCGGCCTTCCGGTTCAGATAGTCGTCGACCCGGGTGTTCCACTTACGTTTTTCGGCGCCCACAAGCCCGCTCCTTCCGGCAGCGTCCCTGGGGTAGTCGCTGCTCAGGACCCGGATGTGACAACAACTACCGGGTGTCATCGCCGTGTCGCACCCGGTTTCCCCGCCCGCCGCGGCGATACTTGGCGCTCCCCAATCCCCGTCGAGAGGAACCGCGCGGTGGCCACGCGTACCAGCCAGATGACCACGGCCCAGCGGCTGCTCCTGCTGATCACCCTCGCCGCCGTCGTGCTCGCGGTCTTCTGGTTCGTGAGCGGCAAGGGCGACGCGTTGCAGCCGAAGCCCGCCAACCCCGCGAGCGCTGCCGACGCGCGCAAGCAGCTGGACGAACTCACCGTCGCGCCGCGCGGTTCGATGGACGGCTACGACCGCAAGAAGTACCCGCACTGGGACAACCAGGGGAACAACTGCAACACCCGCGAGTTCGTGCTCAAGCGTGACGGCAAGGACGTGAAGGCCGGTTCCGACTGCGCCCCGACCTCCGGCAGCTGGACGAGCATCTACGACGGCGAGACCTGGACGAAGCCGACCGACATCGACATCGACCACATGGTCCCGCTCGCGCAGAGCTGGGTCAGCGGCGCGAAGTCGTGGACCGACGAGAAGCGGCGCCAGTTCGCGAACGACCTGACCCGCCCGCAGCTGTTCGCCGTCACCGACAACGTCAACCAGGAGAAGAGCGACAAGGCGCCGGACCAGTGGAAGCCGCCGCTCGTCTCGTTCTGGTGCACCTACGCCACCGACTGGATCACCGTGAAGCACTACTACGGCCTCACGATCACCACCGCCGAGAAGAGCGCGCTCGGCGACATGCTCGGTCGTTGCTGATCCGCCCGGATTCGGGTTGGCTGGGGCGATGGCGACCTTCGTACTGATCCACGGCGGTGGCGGCAGCGCCTGGGACTTCCACCTCCTCGAGGCGGAGCTGACCGGCCGTGGGCACGCCGTCGTCGCGGTGAACCTGCCGATCGACGACGAGAAGGCCGGTTTCCCGGAACACGTCGACGCCGTCGTGAACGCGATCGGCGACCGCGAGGATCTGGTGATACTCGGCCATTCCTATGGCGGCTTCACCGCGCCGATCGTCGCCGGGAAGCTTCCGGCGCGGCTGCTCGTGCTGCTGACCCCGATGATCCCGAAACCGGGCGAGACACCGGGGGACTGGTGGGGCAACACGGGTTTCGAGGACGCGAAGGACCTCACCGACGAAGAGAAGTTCTACAACGGCGTCCCCGCGGGCATCGTCGCGGAGGCGGGCTCGCACGGCCGGAACCAGGTCAGCGCCGAATGGGGACAGCCGTGGCCGCTGGGCGAGTGGCCGGACGTCCCGACGAAGGTGCTCATCGGGCGCGAAGATCGCTTCTTCACGCCCGAGTTCCAACGCAGGGTCGTCCAGGACAGGCTCGGTTTCGCGCCCGACGAGATCGACGGCTCCCACTCCGTGCCCTTGAGTCACCCCAAGGAACTGGCGGACCGGCTGGAGTCCTATCTCACCAGCGGTCCAGCCGCATGACCTCTTCGAGCGGCTGACGCGGGGCGGGCTTGAAGGTGTCGCCGGTGTAGAACGCCGTCGGGATGAGCGCGGCCTGGTGCACGTTGTCCGGCAGGCCGAGGATCTCCGCGGCCTCCTTCTCGTACGCGAGGTGCAGCGTCGTCCACGCCGTGCCGAGCGTGACGGCCCGCGCCGCGAGCATGTAGCTCCACACCGCGGGCAGCAGGTTCCCCCACAGCCCGGCCTGGTTGCCGGCGGGCAGTTCGGCGCCGCTCGTCTCCAGGCACGGGATGACGTGCACGGGCACCTCGCCCATCTTGTCGGCCAGGTACTCGACACTGGAGCCGACGCGCTTCTGCACCTTCGACCGCTGGGGGTCGTCCGCGAACAGTTTCCCGGCCGCGTGCGGGGAATCCAGGTACTCGCGGCACGCCCGCTGGTACAGCTTCCCGAGTTCGGCACGCTGCCCGGGGTCGGTGATCACGAGCCAGTGCCAGCGCTGCGTGTTCGACCCGCTCGGCGCCTGCAACGCCACCTGCAGGGCGTGTTTGACCAGTTCGAGAGGTACCGGCCGGGTCAGGTCCAGTCGTTTGCGGACGGTCCGGGTGGTCGTCAGCAGCTCTTCGGGCGTCATCCGGCGATTATGTCGTTATGATCCGCTGGTGGGGAGGCCGCCGCGCGAACGAGGGATGGGCACTTTGCTCAGGCACGTCCTCGAAGTGACCGAGGCGGACGTCGCCGCGTTCTTCGAGGACATCGGGCTGGGGGAGTACCGCCCGCGGTTCACGCCGTTCGTCCGCGCGATCGTCACGCACGGGCCGCTGGCCATCCGCGACCTGGCCGCCGAAGTCGGCGTGACCCATTCCGCGGCCAGCCAGACGATCGCGCAGATGGCGCGTCAGGACCTCGTCTCGCTCCGGCCCGGGGCCGACGCCCGGCAGCGGATCGTTTCGCTGACCGAGAAGACGCGGCGCCTGATGCCGACGCTCGAAGCCGAATGGGCGGCAACCAGCGCCGCCGCCGCGCAGCTGGAAGCCGAACTGCCGTACCCGCTCAGGGAGGTACTGGTCGCCGCCGTCGAAGCCTTGGAGCGGAAATCGCTCCGGGAACGCATCGCCGAAACGGACGCCGCGCTCAAGCTGGAGCGTCGGCCCGGTCGAGACTGAACACGGCCCAGACGTACTTGCCGCCGGAGCAGAGCTCGTGGCCCCAGTCGTCGGACAACGCGTGCACCAGCTGGAGACCGCGGCTGCGCGCCGCCATCGGCGACGGCTCCTTCAGCTTCGGCCGCTCCGTTCCGGAATCGAAGACCCGCAGGGTGAGCCGGCCGTCGGAGTATTCGACTTCGAGCCTGTCCGGCTTCTCGCCGTGCTCGAAGGCGTTCGTGACCAGCTCGGAGGTCGCCAGGAGGACGTCGTCGACCGCCGGGCCGTCGAGGCCGAACCCCGCCAGGGTCGCCCGCACCGCCTGCCGCGCGACGGCGGGTGCCGTCACAGCGACCGGCAGGGGGAGGGAGACCACCGGCAACGAGCCCTCCGATCGCGTCTTGGACATCGTCATGGTTCCGCACCTCCCCTCACGAGAGACTCCCAGATCCGCTGTTCGCCTCCCTGATACCCACAAGGGCCGCGGTCGAATCAGGTCCCGTCCGTGAGTTCCGTCTCGGTCAGTCCTTCACGCAGTTTCTTGAGTGTGGAAGCCAGCAGCCTGGACACCTGCATCTGGGAAACGCCGACACGGCGCGCGATGTCCGACTGGCTCATCCCGGACCCGAACCGCAGCGCGACGATCTTGCGCTCACGGTCGGGCAGCCGTTCCAGCATCGGCCGCAGCGCCTCGCGCAGCTCCGCCTGGCTCAGATTCGCGTCGGCCTCTCCGAATCGGGTGTGCGCCGAGTTCTCCAGGAGGTTGTCCAGCGAGGCGCCGTACCGGCCCTGGCCGGCCCGGAGACCCTCGTAGACCTCGTCGATCGGGACGCCGAGATGGGCGGCGATCTCGCTGGGCTTCGGCGCGCGGGAGAGCCGGACCGTCAGCTCCTCGCGCACGGCCGAGATGTTCGCGTTCAGCTCCTTGAGCCGCCGCGGCACCCGCACCGACCAGCTGTTGTCGCGGAAGTGGTGGCGCAGCTCGCCGGAGATGGTGGGGACCGCGAAGGCCAGGAAGTCGCTGCCCTGGCCGGGGTCGAACCGGTCGACGGCGTGGATCAGCCCGATCGTCGCGATCTGGACCAGGTCCTCCATCGACTCGTCCCGGTTGCGGAACTTGCGCGCCAGGTTGCGCGCGAGTTCGAGATGCGCGCGCACCAGCTCGTCCCGCAGCGCTTCGCGTTCGGGAGCGCTTGGGGGCAGCGCGCACATGCGCTCGAACAGGGCCGGGACGTCCGCGCCGTCTTGCTCGACGGGTTCGGTCACGGCCGGGCCGCCTCGCTCTCCCGGATGAGTTCCACCCTGGACAGGTAGCCGCCGTCGGCCGGGGTGACGCTCCGCCGCGCGGACGTCGCCAGCGCGGTGAGCAGTTGCCAGGACAGACCGGTCTCGTCGTCGGGTTCCGGAGAGTCCGAAAGCACCGAGACGGTCACCTCGATCCGCCCGTCCTTCCACGAGAAAACGCAGTTCAGATGCCCGTCGGCGGCCGAGGGGAGCAGCATGGAGCAGGCCTCGTCCACCGCCATCCGGAGATCCTCGACGGCGTCCAGGTCGAAGTCCTGGCGCATCGCGATGTCCGCGACGATCGTCCGGAGGGTCGGTACCACGTGCGGTACCGCGGCCGTGCGTACCTCGATGAGTTGAGCGCCCTCCCCGCCGGGCGGGGTGTTGTCCACCACGTGTGTTCCTCTCTCGAGCTGCGCTGCCGATCCGTCAGATGCCCTGGGTGTGAGCAAACCAAACCCACGTTTGAGCCGTGCAGGGGGCGGGCATGTAACCGGCGACAAACGATCTCCTGGGAAGGCGGGGACCGACATGGCTGACGTGAGCCGGCTGCCGAACGTGGTGGCGGAAGAGTGGGACTGGCAGCTCCGTGGGTCGTGCCGAGGCGCCGACAGCAGCTTGTTCTTCCACACGGACAACGAGCGCGGTTCGGCCCGCGAGCGGCGCGAATCGCGGGCCAAGGCCATCTGCCAGACCTGCCCCGTGCTGGCGCAGTGCCGCAAGCACGCGCTTTCGGTGCAGGAGCCCTACGGCATCTGGGGCGGGCTGGGCGAGATCGAGCGCCGCGAGTTGTTCCTCCGCGAGCGCCGCGCCGGGCGCAAGGCCTTGACCGCGCATTGAGCGCGTCCCGGGCACCGGTCGGCGACGCGCGCGACGGCGATCGTGGCGCCCCGTCCGTACTGGGTTAGGGTTGGGACTGTCGTTGCGGGGACAGCCACGCCTACCCGCCGAAGAAGAGCGTGCGTCCGTGTCCGGACTGGGCGCGGCCGTCGCTTGAGACCACAGGCGCGTTCCGGCGCTGAGCGTCGGTTCTCACCTGATGAGGAGAATGTGCATGCCCGCAGCGGACCAGAACACCACGCCGCCCGGTTTCAGCATCACGCTGGACGCCGACGCGTCTGAACCGCGTGTGGTGGTCACCGGTGAGCTCGACCTGCTGACGAGCCCGCAGCTTCAGGAGACCCTCGGGGCCCTGATCACCGGCAAACCGTCGGGTCGGGTGGTCGCCGACCTGACCGGCGTGACGTTCTTCGACTCCTCCGCGCTGAACGTGGTGCTCCAGGCACAGCGTCAGGCCGCCGAGAAGGAGGTCGAGCTCGAACTGGTGCCCAGCCCGCAGGTGAGCCGAGTGATCGAGCTCACCGGCGTCGCCGAGCACCTCAGCGTGTCGGAAGAGCCCCCCGCCTGATCCCCCGCTACGGTCGTGGGCTCGTGATCCGCGACACCTGGGGGCAGCACGATGATGGGGCGGACGCATGCCCTGACCGGCTGGTGCGCGGGCCTCGCGCTCGCACCCGTCGTAGGGGCCGGCACGGTGCACCAAGCGGTCGTGTTCGCCGCGACCACGGCCGGGTTCGCCCTCCTGCCCGACCTCGACCATCCGGGCGCTCGCGCGTCGAAGCTGCTCGGCTGGTTCACCGGCGCGATCTCCTGGCTGCTCCGCCGGGTTTCGGCGGCTCTCTACGCGCTGACCAAGGGACCCCGCGACGAGAAGGTCACCGGTAAGCACCGCCATCTCTCGCACACCGTGCTGTTCGCCGTCGGTCTCGGCTTCCTGACCTCCTGGGGCACCGCCGAAGGTGGCCCGTGGGCGGTGTTCGGCGTCGTCGTCCTCGGCCTGCTGCTCGCGGAGGGTGCGCTCGGCGACTGGCTCCTGCCGGTCAGCGGCGCCGCGGTCGGCTGGTGGGTGTGGACCGCCCCGCCGGACAAGGCGGCGCAACTGGCGGAGATCTCCGGCTGGCTCGGCATCGCCGTCGCGGCCGGGTGTTTCGTGCACTGCCTCGGCGACGCGCTGACCGAGTCCGGCTGCCCGTTCCTGTTCCCGATCCCGATCGCGGGCGAGACCTGGTACGAGATCCGGCCGCCGAAACCGCTGCGGTTCCGCACCGGCAAGAACGTGGAGAACCGGCTGATCTTCCCGGTCTTCGCGGTCGCCGCGGTGGTGCTGATCCCCGGCGTCTGGGAGTACCTGTTCACCACGGTCCAGGGCCTGCTCACGCCGGATGGGACGCAGACCGCGGTCCACTGAGGAATGCCCTCGTCACCGGCGGCGTTGAATCGGAACGCCGGACCCGGTTGAGGAGGGGGAACAGTGGACAAGCCCGTGCTGCGCGCCGACGCGCGCCGCAACCGAGCGAAGGTGCTCGCGGCCGCCGAAGAGGCCTTCGCCGTCGACGGCCTCGCCGTCCCCCTCGACGAGATCGCCCGCATCGCCGGTGTCGGCGCGGGCACCGTCTACCGGCATTTCCCCAGCAAGGAAGCGCTCTTCCAAGCCGTCGTCGTGGACCGGCTCGAACAGTTCGCGCGGGAAGCACGCGAACTCCTGACCGCCGAAGACCCCGGCGAAGCGTTCTTCGACTTCTTCAAACGCGTCGTCCAGCAGGCGTCGCGCAACCGGGCACTCTGCGACGCGCTCGCCGAGACGACCGGGCTGGGGTTCAAGGCGAGCGCGGGCCACGACTTCCGGGCGGCGTCGCAGGCACTGCTGACCCGGGCACAGGCCGCGGGCGCGGTCCGCGAGGACATCGACGGCGACGATCTGCGCGCCCTGATCGCCGGATGCCTGGCCGCGGAACGGTATTCACTCGAAGAGCGTCATCTCGTGCGGATCATTGTCGACGGATTGCGCACGCTACGTAACAAAACGTAAGATCAACGCGAGAAGTCCTCGTACCTGCGCTTCGCATGGCGAGGGGGTGCCGGATGTCGAGTCAGGGTCCCACCACCGGTTCCGTCACGGTCGCGGCCATCGCGGGTCTCGCGACCGGGCTGCTCGTCGCCGCCCTCCTGGTAGCGGGCCGTGCGCCGGAGCGCCGCGTGTACGAAGTCGGCACCACCCCGTCGCCGACCACGACCTCGCGTTCGGTCGGGCCGGTCACGGTGACCGTGCCGGGCAGCTCCCCGGAACCGCTCGTCATCACCCGCACCAGCACGCCGGCACCGCGCACGGTGACTCGGACGGTGACGCCTTCCCCCACCTCGACGGCGCTGCCGCCGTCGACGACCACGGGGTTCCGCAGCGATTGAGGCAACCTGGGCGGCCCCTCGCGCCGTCTGTCCGGTATGCGGCGGCTCCCCGTTTTCGTGCTCCTGCTCGCGTCCTTGACCGCGTGCCATCCCGGCGAGACGGCCTGTGCGGCCATCGGCCTGTCGGAGGGCATATCCCTCGATATCCCGCCGGAAGTGGCCGCCGGTGTCACCCGGGTGTCGCTGGAGTTGTGCTGGGCCGGTGCCTGCGTGACCGAGTCCGCGCCCGGAGGTGTGCACGTCTTCATCCCGACCCGGGGCCTGCCGACCACGCCGGTCCGGACCACGGTGACCTTCGACGATGGAAAGCCCCACGTCCTCGACGTGACCCCGGCGATCGCCTATCCGGTGAACAAGGCGTGCGGAGGTGGCGTGCCGGTCGCGAAGCTGGTCGTGACGCCCGGTGGCGAAGTACGGCAAGGACCGTGAAGGCCGCCCCCGATGAACGGCCTCCACGGTCATCCCCTGTGGCTAGCCGACGTCGCGACGCCGCCAGCCCATGAGCCCGGCCACGAGCGCGACCACGGCCACCCCGGTCAGCCAGACCAGCGGTGTCGCGGTGAACTCCGCGGCGGGCAGTTTCGGAACGTGCGAGAACGGTGAGGCGTCCACGACCGCCTGCGGCAGGTTCAGCACCGGGCCGAACAGGCTGAGCAGCAACGCCAGCCCGGCGATCGCCCACGCCGCCGTCGAGAGCTTCGGCGCCAAGCCGAAAAGCGTCACGGCGAGGCCGGTGATCACCCACACCGCCGGAAGCTGCGCCAGCGACGCGAGCACCATGTCCCCGACCGAGTCGGAGACGCTTCCTGCCCGCATCCCGTTCGACAGTCCTAAAAGAACACCGCTGACGACCATCATCAGCGCCGTGCCGCCGAACGTGAACACGAGATGGCTCCCCAGCAGCCGCATCCTGCCCACGCTCGTCGCGAGCAGCGGCTCCACCCGCACCGCGGTCTCCTCGGCGCGGAGCCGCAAGGCGGACTGCACGCCGTAAAGCGCGATGACCATGGCGAACAGGCCGGCCATCGCGGCCATGAAGGCGTCGATGAGCCCGTCCGTGCCGCCGAGGCGCTGGAAGATCTCCTTCGCCTGCTGGCTTTCCCCGACGACGTCCCCGATACCGCTCGCCACCGAGCCGAACACCGCGGCGCAGACCGCCGTGCCGATCAGCCAGCCGATCAACGGGCCCCGGTGCAGCCGCCACGCCAGCGCGAACGGGCTGCGCAGCGACGCCGCGGCCTCGGCGGGCCCGGGACGCGGCGGGATGATGCCGGTGCCGACGTCACGCCGCGGAAGCAGCGCGTACCCGGCGGCGCCGACGACCACGGTCGCGGCCAGCGGCAGCAGGAACACCCACCAGCGCTCGTCGGCGAACGGCCGGATCTGCTGCGCCCACCCGATCGGGGAAAGCCAGGAGACCCAGGTCGCGTCCGAGGTCGAGTCGCCGACGGCGCGCAGCAGGAACGCGACCCCGACGGCGGTGGCGCCGATCCCGTTGGCCGTCCTCGAATACTCGGCGACCTGGACGGCCACGGCCGCGATCGCCGTGAAGACCAGCCCGGTCATCGTGGTGGCGGCGCCGAGCGCGAGCGAGCCCTCGACGGGCAGCTTCGCGCCGATCATCAGCCCGGTCTCGACGAGTCCTATGAGGACACTCGCGCCGGCGGACACCAGCACACCCGCGGTCAGCAGGGCGTAGCGGCCGACCACCGCGGAGGCCAGCAGTTCCGCGCGGCCGGAGTCCTCCTCGGCGCGGGTGTGCCGGGTGACGGTGAAGACCGCCATCAGCCCGACGATCAGGGCGAGGAACCCGCCGAGCCGCCACGCGGTGAACCCGCCCGCGGTCGAGAGGTCGAAGGCCGGGCCGTAGATCAGCGAAAGCGACGGGTTCGCGCCCATGCTCGCGGTGAGCCCGGCCCGTTCGGCGGCCGTCGGGTACAGCGTTTCGAACGTCCCCGAGGACGTCGAAGGCATGATCCCGAGCAGCACGATCCAGATCGGCAGGACGATCCGGTCCCGCCGCAGCGCCAGCCTGGTCAGCGTCCAGGTGCCGACGAGTCCGTGCGACGGCCCGGAATCGGTCGCCGGGCGGTCCAGCGTCGCGGTCATTTCGCGCTCGCTTCGGTGGTGTAGTGACGGAGGAAGAGCTCTTCGAGCGTCGGCGGCTGGCTGGTCAGGCTGCGGACGCCGACCTGGGTGAGCTGGCGCAGCGCTTCGTCGAGGGAGCGAGTTTCGACGTCGAAGCGGACCCGGTTGCCCTCGACCTTGAGGTCGTGGATGTTCTCCAGCCTGGTCAGCCCGTTCGGCGGGCCGGCGAGCTCGGCGGTGATCGACGTCCTGGTGAGGTGCCGGAGCTCGGCCAGCGTGCCGGTCTCGACGGTGTGCCCGTTGCGGATGATGCTGACCTTGTCGCAGAGCGCCTCGACCTCGGCGAGGATGTGGCTCGACAGCAGCACCGTGCGGCCCTGCTCGCGTTCCTCCTGGATCGCGTACTGGAAGGTGGCCTCCATCAGCGGGTCGAGGCCCGAGGTGGGCTCGTCCAGGATCAGCAGGTCCACGTGCGAGGCCAGCGCGGCCACGATCGCGACCTTCTGCCGGTTGCCCTTGGAGTAGGTGCGCCCCTTCTTCCTGGGGTCGAGGTCGAACCGCTCGATCAGATCCTTGCGGCGGCGCTGATCGAGCCCGCCCCGCAGCCGCCCCAGCAGATCGATCACCTCGCCGCCGGACAGGTTGGGCCAGAGGTTCACGTCGCCGGGGACGTAGGCGAGGCGCCGGTGCAGGCTCGCCGCGTCCTTCCAGGGGTCGCCGCCGAGGAGGCGGACGTCGCCCGAGTCCGCGTGGAGCAGGCCGAGCAGGACCCGGACGGTGGTCGACTTCCCCGCGCCGTTCGGGCCGAGGAAACCGTGCACCTCCCCAACGGGTACCTGCAGGTCAAGGCCGTCCAAAGCCTTGGTCCGGCCGAAGGATTTGTGGAGGCCGGAGATGGAGATGGCGTTTTCCATGACTCTGAAGGTACAGTGATTTCACGAAGTTGTGAAGTTAAGAAAACATATGGATGGCGTGATCACTCTGGGGGACGTAGGAGAGGATGTGTCCATGACGACGACGCCTGAGAGTGCTTCGAGCACCCAGAGAGACGAGGACGCCGTCCGCCGTTACGTGGAGCACCTGGGCCTCACGCTCTCCCAGATCGGGATGCAGCGGATGCCGGCCAGGGTGTTCGCCGCGCTGATGACCACCGACGCCGGCCGCCTCACCGCGGCCGAGCTGGCCGACCAGCTTTCGGTGAGCCCCGCCGCGATCTCGGGGGCCGTGCGGTACCTGGAACAGATCGGCCTGGTCGCCAAGGAACGCGAGCCCGGCTCGCGCCGCGACCACTACCGGCTCTTCGACGACCTCTGGTACGCCACCTTCATGAAACGCGACCGCATGATCACCATGTGGCGCGACGCGGCCGACGAGGGCGTTTCGGCGCTGGGCGAAGGCACGCCGGCGGGCGAGCGGGTCGCCGAGATGCGGGACTTCCTGAGCTTCATGATCAAGGAACTCAACGACATGTACGCGAAGTGGCACGAGATGCGGGCCGAAAAGGGCAAGTAGGTCGCGCGGGCGCGGATGGTCGCTTGCCACTCACGACCACCGCGACCCACGATGTTCCGGCGCCTTTGATCGCGTGCCAGTACATGAAGGCCCCCTTCCTTGCGCCTGGCGCAAGGAAGGGGGCCTTCATGTACTTGGGGTAGGCGTGAAGGTGCCACTCACGGGGTCACCGCGACCACCAGCGTGCCGGCCAGCCTTTTCGCCCACTGGTCCAGCTCCTCCGCGGACGGCTCACGGTCCTCGAAGGACGCCAGGAACGCGTACTGGAAACAGGCCCCGAGCAGCAGTGACGCCGCCGCGTCCAGATCCGCGTCCTCGCGAACCCTGCCGAGCCGGACCTCTTCGCCCAAGTACGCGGAGAGGCGCACCAGCGGGACGTCCGGCCCGCCCGCCCGGCTCATGACGCGGTCCCGATGGGTCGCGAGCAGCTCCCGCGACGAGAACAGCGACACCGCGATCGGGAAGCTCTCCAGGTAGAACGACAGCGTGATCCGTGCCAGCCGGGCGAGGTTCTCCACGAGCGGCGTGTCCGCGGCGGAGCTCATCAGCTCGTCCAAGGTCGTCCCGAGCGCGGGCAGCCGCTCGGTGAGCACGCTCGTGAAGATTTCGGTCTTGTCCTTGAAGTGCTTGTACAGCAACGCCTCGGAGTAGCCCGCCGCCCGCGCGATGGCCTTCGTCGTGGCGTGCGCGTAGCCCTGCTCGCGCATCACCTTCGCCGCCGCGGCGACGATCTCCTCGCGGCTTCCCATATTCGCTCCTGAGGGCTTCTCAGCGTTCGCTCGACAAGTGGTTAGTGAACACTCACCATAGTGGGTGAGTGTTCACTAACCCAGGAAGGCGTGACCATGAAGCTCACTGTTCTCGGTGCCACGGGCGGGGTCGGCTCCGAAGTCGTCAAGCAGGCGCTGGCCGCGGGGCACCACGTCACGGCGGTCGTCCGCGACCCGTCCCGCCTGAACGCGGAAGGCGAACTGCTGGAGGTGGTCGTCGCCCAGTTGTCCGAGCACGGCGCGCTGACCGAGGCCGTGTCCGGGCGCGACGTGGTGATCTCCGCCCTCGGCGCCCGCGACCGCACCCCGACGACCATCGTCACCGACGGGGCGAACGCCGCGGTCGCCGCGCTCGGATCGGCGGGTACGAGGAGGCTGCTCCTGGTGAGCGCCAGCGGCCCGTTCGTCGACGGCGACGCCTTCTTCACCCGGAACATCGTCAAGCCGATCCTGGGCAGGGTCCTCCGGCACGCCTTCGCGGACATGGTCGCCGCCGAGCGGATCGTGCGCGCGAGCGACCTCGACTGGACGATCGTGCGCCCGCCGCGCCTGCTGAACGGGCCGCACACCGGCGCGATCGCCGCCCGCACCGACGGCAACGTCCGCGGTAGCTACAGCATCAACCGCGCCGACGTCGCCGACTACCTGCTCCGCGCGGCCGCGGACGACTCGCTCGTCCGCCAGGCGGTCTCGATCGCCCAGGGCTGACACCCCGCGTTTCGTCCTCTGAATGCGGTTGTTGCGTGCGCAACGATCGCGTTCAGAGGACGAAACGCGGAAGTAGAGTCGCGGGGTGATCAGCCGTGCGGTGGTGCTCGCCCCGATCCTGCTCGCGCAAGCCGTCCGGGTGCGCCGCACGACGCCAAGGCTGCCCGGTGCCGAGGGACCGGTCACCGGCCTCGTGCGGGGTGACGGCCGTCCGCTGCGGCTCGCGGTGCTCGGCGAGTCCACCGTGGACGGCGTCGGCGCGGCCACCCACGCCGAGGCGCTGACCGGACGGCTCGCGGAGGAACTCGCGCGGGACGGCGGCGCGGTCGCCTGGCAGGCCATCGGCAAGACCGGCGCCAACGCGCGCGTGGCACGCGAGGAACTGCTGCCACTGCTCGAACCCGCCGACCTCGTGGTGATCGCGCTGGGCGTCAACGACACGATCGAGTTGCATTCGGCCACGCGCTACCGGCGTGACCTGCTCGACCTCGTCGTCGCCGTGCGGCGCCGCGTGGGCCGGGTCCCGGTGGTGCTCGCGGGCGTACCGCCGATGGGCCGGTTCCCCTCGCTGCCGCGTCCGCTGCGGGACGTCCTCGGCGCGCGGTCGGCCGTCCTCGACGCCGCGGCCGCGCGGCTGGCGCTGCTGCCCGATGTCGTTCACGTCCCGATGCCCGCCGCGATGCTGGACCCGGCGACCTTCGCCGAGGACCGCTTCCACCCCGGCCCCGAGGGCTACCGGCGCTGGGCCGGACAACTCGCGGACGTGAGCCGGCGGCTACTCAGCGACACGATTTCCGGGTAAAAACGCTGATCAGGTCACCCGCCTGCCACAGATTAAGAAATTTCCGCGAAAAAGCTGGCTCTGCGTGTATCTGGTGGCAGCCTCATTGCGTCCTATGGAGCAGTCGAGGAAATGAGGGACACCCGATGACGACCGAGACCAACACCGCACCCGTCGACGACGAGGCCACGGCCACCGAGGACCTCGAAGAGACCACGAAGCCGAAGCCGATCACGGCGCCGGTCCCGCCCCGTCCCGGCACCAGCCCGGACGGCAACTGGGACCCGAACGGCACCAAACCGCCGGTGAACTGAATCAACACAGACAGGTGATGTCCGGAGGCCGAGGGGGCCTCCGGGCATTGCCTCCGGGTGCTCCTTCGGGGGAGGGGGACGCCCGGACGCGGGCCCGTTGGGGAGCGGGCCCGGGGGGAGGGAAAAAAGGACCGGCCGGTGCGCAGTCCACACCTACTCGCGCCGGCCGGTGCCTTTGTCCTTCACCCCAGACCGAGGGGGACGACCGAAATTCGACAAAAAAGTTAGTGACTTGATGTATCCCAGAGCCTCTTGCACGCTCCTTCTCCCCGAAGGGCCCGCGATACTGCCAGCGCCGACACGAAGACACGTCCGAAGTGGGGCAGATACGGTGACCGACGTGCAAACGACCGAGGTAGACCCGCCATGGGAAGGACTGACCGGTGCCGACCTGCATGCCGCCTGCATGCGCGCGGCGCGGGCCGGTGACCGCCAGGCGATGGACAGACTTGTGCACGAGCTGACCCCGCTCGTGTGGCACGTCGCGCGCGCGAACGGGCTCGACCGCCTGACCGCCGAGGACGTGGTCCAGACGGTGTGGCTCGCCCTCTTCAGCCAGCTCGAGAAACTTCGGGACCCCAAAGCGCTCGCCGCCTGGTTGATCACCACCACCAGACGCGAAGCTCAGCATCCTTTCGGCCGCCGCGCCCAGCCTGTCCCGCTGACCGACGAGCTGGCCGAAAGCATGGAGAGCACCCACCCGGCCCCCGAAGAGGAAGCCGTCCGCGCCGACCGGGATCGCCGGGTCTGGCGCGCCTTCCTCCGCCTGCCGCACCGCTGTCAGCAGCTCCTTCGGCTGACCGTGCTCGCCGGGCGGGCCGAATACCAACTGGTCGCCGAAGCACTCCGTATGCCGCGCGGAAGTGTCGGCCCGACCAGGGGCCGTTGCCTCGAATCGATGCGCGACCTGCTGGCCCACGAAGGGGGAAGCCGATGAACGACCTCGGGACGCCGGGGGAGATGACCTCCCCGGGCGATGAGGCCTTGCTCGCCGATATCGGGCGCTTCATGGACGAACTGGACCCGCCACCGGGAGACCTGGTGCAGCGGGTTCAGTTCGCGCTCGCGCTCGAAAACCTCGACGTCGAGGTCGCCCGCTGGGAACGGATGGACGCCACCGCGGGCGTTCGTGGCAGCGACACCGGCACGATCACCTTCACCGTCAGCGACCTGACCGTGATGATCAACCTGACCAAGATCGGCAAGAAACACCGGATCGACGGCTGGCTCGTGCCCGCCGGCGAGTACGGAGTGGAGGTTCGCGTCGCCGAGCACGGCACGAGTTCCACCACCGCCGACGAGGGAGGCCGATTCGTGCTGGACAACGTCCCCCAGGGCACCACCCAGATCGTGATCCACCTCGGCGACGTGACCTGTCGCCGGACCGTCGTGACACCGACAGTGGTGCTGTAACCGGACGGCTGTTCCGTTATGCGGCGCGGGTGTGCTCCCATAGTGCGTGTGCCCGTGCAGCTTCCTGTCGTCGATCCCGTAGCCGAGGCGGCGGCCGATCTGCACCGTCAGGCGAGGGCCGCGGCCTCCGATCACGGTCCGGGCGCGGCCATCCGGTTGCTGCAGCGTGGCTTGGCGCGCCTCGGGCCGGTCGAATCCGGCAGTGTCGAACGGCTGGCGATCCGCGTCCGGATCCTCATCAGCCTGGCGGCCGCGGAGGCGGAGGTCGCGTCCCAGCAGGACGGATTCGCCCGGCTCTCCGAGGCGGAACAGGTCCGGCTCCAGTTGCCGGAAGGCGACATCCGACGCGAGCTGAGCTTCACCGTCGTGCTCCAGCGAGCCGTGGTGCTGATGAGGTCCGGGCACCTGGACGAATCGCTCGCGCTGTACAACGCCGCGATGCCGAACCTCGTCGCGGAAGCGGCGAAGCACAGCCTTCTGCTCACCCGGAACCTGGTGAACCGGGCTTGGCTGCATCTCCAGATGAGCAATCCGGAGGCGGCGCACGCCGATCTCGTCGCCGCGCTCGACATCGCCGTCGAACACGGGCACCGGATGCTCGAAGGGAAGATCCGGCACAACCTGGGTGATCACGCCCAGTTGCTCGGCGACATCCCCGAAGCGCTCCGGCACTACGAACAGGCGGCCTCGATCTTCGTCACCGACGGGCCAGGCTCGCTGCCGCTCGTTCGGCTCGACCAGGCGAAGGCCCTGCTCACCGCCGGGCTCGCCGAGGAGGCGGCGCGACACCTCGACGAGGCGATCCCCGAACTCCGGGACAACGGCGCGCACCATCTCGTCGCGGAAGCGGAGGTCGCGCGGGCGGGCGCGGCCATCCTGGAGGGTGACCACGTCCTCGCGAAGAAGCTCGCGACGTCCGCACGGCGGAGCTTCCTGCGGCGTGGCAACGGCCGGTGGGCGGAGATCGCCGAGTTGACCCGGCTTCGCGCGGACGCGGTGAAGGTGCTGGCGGACCGGGAGAAGAAGCCGTCCGCGAAACTTCCGGAGCGGCTGGCCGATCTCGCCATCCGGCTCGCCGGGCTCGGTCTGCGCGACGAAGCGGGCGCGGCCCGGATGTTCGCGGTGCGGCTGCTGATCCGTCGCGAAGAGACGGTCGCCGCGCAGGAACTCCTCGCGCAGGTACCGAAACCGCGGCAGACCACGCCGATCGACCACCGGATGCAGCTCCGGTTGTGCCGGGCCGAACTCGCGGTGGCGTCGCATCGGCCGCGTTCGGCGCTCGCGCAGGCGCGGGCCGGGCTGGCGGAACTCGGGCAGATCCGCGACCGCATGGGCGGGCTCGACCTCGTCTGCGGGACCGCGGCGCACGGCGAAGAGCTGGGCAAACTCGCGCTCACGCTGGTGCTCAAGAAGGCGAGGCGCAGCGGCGCCGGGGCGAAGAGCCTGTTCGCGTGGCTGGAACGCACGCGCGCGCAGGTGTACCGCTACGAACCGCTGCCGGTCATCGAGGACCCCGCGCTCGCCCGGCACATCAACGAAATGCGGCACGTGCAGGGGACGATCCAGGCGCGGCGGCTGTCCGGTGAACCGGTCGGGGAGCTCGAGGAGCGCTACGACCGTCTGCAGCGGGAGGCGACGCGGCTCGGGTGGTACACCAGCCAATGGGGTCGTCCGCGTCCGGTCTCGGCACCCGAAGAGGTGGTGGAGCGGCTCGGCGATCGCGTGTTGGTCAGCCTGATGGGGTATCGCGACACCTTGTACGCGGTGGTCGTCGACCGCGGCCGGTTCCGGCTGCTGAAGCTGGGTCCGCTCGCGGAGATCGTCGAGACCGCGCGGCAGTTGCACGCGGACCTCGACGCGCTGGCCCCGGACAACCTGCCCGCGCCGCTGGTCGAGGTCGTCACCGGTTCCGCGCGGCGCCGGGCGGACAAACTGGACAAGCTGATCTCGGCGTCGCTGGCGAAGACCCTGGAAAACCGCGAGCTGATCATCGTGCCGATCGGCTCGCTGTACGCGTTGCCGTGGGGTGCTTTGCCGTCGCTGCACGGACATCCGGTGTCGATCGCGCCGTCGGCGACCGCCTGGGTGACCGCGACCGGGCGGCGGAGTTCCGGCCCGGTCCTGCTCGCCGGCGGGCCCGGTGTGCCGGGTTCGGTCGGTGAGGTGCGGAACCTGCGGACCGTGTACCCGCAGGCCCGCCTCGTCGACGGGAAGGACGCGACCAGCGACGCCGTACTGTCCGCTTTGGACGGTGCCGGGATGGCGCATCTCGTCGCGCACGGCGCGCACGAACCGGCGAACGCGTTGTTCTCGCGGCTGGAACTCGTCGACGGCCCGTTGTACGCGCACGAAACCGCCCGGCTCGCGAAGCCGCCGGAACGGGTGGTGCTGGCCGCGTGCGAGCTCGCGATGAGTCATATCCGGCCCGGCGAGGAAGCACTCGGTTTCGCCGGGACGTTGCTCGCGAGTGGTTCGCGGACGGTCATCGGCGCGATCGCGCGGGTCGGCGACAAGGCCGCCGCCGCGGCGATGTCCGACCTGCACCGGCGGCTGGCTTCGGGGACGGCGCCCGCTTTGGCGCTCGCGGAAGCGACCGCCGCCGATCCGCTGCGGCGTCCCTTCCTGTGCCTGGGCGCGGGCTGAAGGGGACTTTCGCCGCGTCTTATGCGACGAAAGCGCCCTTGGCCGCGTCCTATGCGGCTATGGCGTCCTTCACTTCCCCACAGGAGTTGTCCACAACCATCGCCACCTGTGGACAACTCCGCCGAGCGGCCCTTTCCCGCGCCCATCGCCGGTAGACTGGACTCGGGGTCGCCCCCCTTGGGAAGGGCGGGGGGTGGGGTCAGGTGCGTTCCGCGTGTTTCACCAGGCGCGTGGCCAGGATCGAGATCACGGTGCGCAGGGCCGTGCGGACGGCGGCGCCGGTGCCGGGCAGCGGTTCGGTGAACCGGCCGGTCCAGCGCAGATCCGTGCCGCCGGAAGCGTTCGGCGTGAACGAGACTTCGGCGCGATAGTCCTTGAGCGGCGCGAGACCCGCGAAGCCGTAGACGTGCTTTCGGTCCTGTTCGTACTCCAGCGTCTCTTCGTGGAGGTACACCGGCCACAGCCCGACGGCCCGGACGGCGCCCACCCCGTCCGCGTCCGGTTTCCGCGCCCAGCGCGAGTGGAACACCACCGGCTTCGCCCATTCCGACCACCGGGACCCATCGGCCTCCAGCGCGAACAGAGAAGCGGGCGAGGCGCTGCTCGTCCGGTTGACCTCGAAGGAGTACGTCTTGCCCATGTGGCGACGATAACCGCTCCGGCCGGCACGGATAAGTCAAGATAGGGGCGTGAGCACGACGCGCCGCGAGATCGCCGCACCACATTGGCTGGTGCAGCTGCTCCGCAGCACACCGGTTCCCATCCCGTGGAACATGGTCGCCCGCGCCGTCCTCGCCCTCGCCGTCCCGCTGGCCGTCGGCTACGCGCTCGGCGACATCGGGGTCGGCGCGCTCATCTCCACCGGCGCCCTGCCCACCGTCCTCTCCGAATCCGCCGGCCCGTACCGCTACCGCGCCCGGCGGCTCGGCGGCGCCACCGCGGCCGCCGCCCTCGGCTACTTCGCCGGGCTGATCACCGGCGGTATCCCGGCCGCGTCCATCCCGGTCGTCGTCGGTGTGGCGGCGGTGTCCGCGCTGATCAGCGCGGCGGGCAGCAACGCGTCGGTCGCCGGGCTCCAGATGTTCGTCTTCTGCGTCCTCGGCACCGGCCAGCACGTCACCGGCCTGCGCGTCGAAGTCCTCCTCGGCTACTTCTGCGTCGGCGCCGCCTGGAGCCTGCTCGTCGCGCTCGCCACCTGGACCTTCCGCGCCACCAGCCCCGAACGCGGCGCCGTCGCGCACGTCTACGTCGAACTCGCCGCGATGTTGTCCGCGACCGACGAAGCCACCTCCCGCGTCGCCCGCCACCAGCTGACGACCGCGATGAACACCGCGTACGACCGGCTGCTCACCGCGCGATCCTGGCTGTCGGGCCGCGACGCCACCTACCGCCAGCTGCTCAACCTGCTTTCGGCCAGCACTCCCGCCGTCGAGGCGTCGGTCGCGATGGTCAACGCCGGCCGTCACGCCCCGGACGACGTGATCGATCACTTCATCGCGACCTCGGCCGCCGTACTCGCGAACCAGGAGCTACCGGAGCCGCCCGAAGCGCCCGAAGACGCCGACCCGGTCCTCGCCGCGCTCTACGCCGGGCTCGGCCGAATAGGCAAGGGCGACAACCGGAAACGGCGCGAGGTCCAGCCATGGCACAAACGCCTTCGCGGCTGGGCGGGGTCGCTCATCTCCGGCCCGCTCACCTGGTTCGCCGCGCTCCGCCTCACGTTGTGCGTCGCGATCGCCGAAGTCGTCGCGCTGCTCGTCCCGTTCGAACGGTCCTACTGGATCACGCTCACCGTCGGCATCGTCCTCAAACCCGACTTCGGCTCGGTCTTCGGCCGCGCCGTGCTGCGCGGCATCGGCACGGTGATCGGGGTGGGCATCGGCGCGGCCGTACTCGCCGCGGGCGGCGAAGGCTGGCTGCTGGTCCTGCTGATCGCCGTGTTCGCGGGCGGCGTCGCGGTCGGCAAGGTCCGCAACTACGGCATCCTCAGCGCCTTCGTGACACCGCTGATCATCCTGCAGATGGATCTCGCCAGCACCGGAAGCTGGGACGTCGTGCTCGCGCGGCTCGTCGACACCGTGCTCGGTTGCGCGATCGTCCTGCTCTTCGGCTACCTGCTCTGGCCGGGCAGCCGGCGGCCGCAGGTCGGCGGACGGCTCGCCGACAGCCTCGACAGCCTGGTGAAATACGTCGACAAGGGGCTCGTGCTCGCCCCGTCGGGTGAAGCGCGCTTGGAACGTTCGCGTGCCCGTCGCCGCGCCTACCGCGCGCTGGCCGATCTGCGGACCGCGTTCCAGCAGGTCGTCGTCGAACCCTCCGCCGCCGGACGGCAGGCCGTCGCCTGGTGGCCGGTGATCGCCGGGCTCGAACGCGTCGCCGACGCCGTCACCGAGGTCGGTGTCACCCTCGGCCGCGGCGCCCCCGCCCCGGCCGACGCCGACATCGCCCTCCTGACGGCCGCCCTCACCGAACTCGCGGCCGCCGTCCGCGAAGAACGGGAACCGGCGGAGATGCCGATGCCCGACAACGAGCAGCTGTCCGGCGTCGTCGACCAGATCGGTGCCGCCTTCGACGCCGTGCGCGGCCCCGACCTCGTCGAACGTGCGCCGTTGCGGCTGGTCCGGCGGTTCCTGCCGTACCACCGCCGAGCCTGAGGGCCGACCACCCGGACGGGGGAGGGTGAGCATCATCTCGAACTAATGTTCGAGTTTTCACGCATAATCGACGCATGCTCGACACTGGTGACACGCTGCCGCCGGGGCCGCGTCACCTGCGCATGGTCCGGCCCAACCAGCCCGTTTGGGTCGATCTCACGCTGGTCTACCCCGTCGGCGCGGTGAAGACCCGCCTGCCCGACGGCCTGGATCTGACCGGCACCGTCCCCGGGCTGCTGGGGATGTGGCGGGCGACGACGACGGGGCACTGGGTCGGCTGGGTCACCTTCCAGCTCGGCCCGGTCGGCCGGGGCGGCACGACGCATTCGCAGTGGGTGCTGGCCGAGGCGCTGCGCCCGCGCGAGGAGCGGAACACGTGGTCGGGCAGTTTCCCCTCCGAGCGGAGGCGATGATCGTCCCGCTCGGTGGACGCTATTGACCGCACGCCAAATCACGCCCACGATGGCCCCGTGTCCGTCCACTGGGAGTCCGCGCCGACGCGTTCGGCCGGCGAAGGCGTCGCCGCTTTGCTCCTGCGCCGTGGACGGTTGGGCTCCCCGCCCGCGTAGCTCCTCATCTCGCCAAGTCATCCGACGGTGAATCCTGGGAGCACGTATGTCCATCGCCCTGCCCGACCGTGTCCACCTCCGCCCCGCGACCGTCCCCGATGGCGGGATCCTCGAAGGGCCGCGGCTGCTGCGGCGCCTGCCGGAAGGCGTCGAAGAACGCCCGTACGAACTTTTCGCGCTGCGTCCGCTGGGACGGGTGATCGGTGCCGAAATCGGCGGCGTCGACCTCGCCCGGCCGCTGACGCCCGCTCTCCACGCAGAGCTGAATCGCGCGCTGCTGGAGTGGAAGGTGCTGTTCTTTCGCGACCAGGACATCACTTCGGAACACCAGCGCGCCTTCGCCGCCAACTGGGGTGAGCTGGAGACGAACCCGTTCATCCCGAAGGGGGAGACCGAGGACACCACCCGGTTCACCCGCTCGGCGAGCATGCCCGCGTTCGAGAACATCTGGCACGTGGACGTCACCTTCCGGCCCGAGCCCGCGCTCGGTTCGGTCCTGCGGCTGATCGAGGTCCCGCCGGTCGGCGGCGACACGATGTGGGCCGACATGGCCGCCGCCTACGACAACCTGCCGGAAGACGTCCGCGAGCGGATCGACGGGTCGACCGCGGTGCACGACTTCATCCCCGGATTCGACCGCTTCTCCGATCCGGAACTGCTGCTGCGCCACCAGGACGCGTTCCCGCCGGTCGAGCATCCGGTCGTCCGCACGCATCCGGAAACCGGGCGGCGCACCCTCTTCGTGAACCAGGCGTTCACGACGCACATCGTCGGCATGGACCGCGACGAGAGCGACCGGCTCCTGCGGTACCTGTTCAGCCGGGCGCACATCCCGGAGTTCCAGGTGCGCTTCGGCTGGCGGCCGGGTTCGGTGGCCTTCTGGGACAACCGCGCCACCCAGCACTACGCCGTCAACGACTACCACCCGTACGCGCGCGTGGCCGAGCGCGTCGCCATCGTGGGCGACCGGCCGTTCTGAGCGTCCCCACGACGGGTGATCGCCGGGGCGTCTTCGCCGGTACCTGTGTGACGATGTGGCCATGGGCATCAACTTCGACGAATTGAAGAACAAGGCCACCGACGCTCTCCGCGAGCACAACGACAAGATCGAGGGCGGCCTGGACAAGGCGGCGGACTTCGCGAAGTCGAAGTTCTCCGGTCACGACTCGCAGATCGACTCCGGGGTCGAGAAGGCGAAGGGCTTCATCAACAAGTTCGACGACACCCCGGACACCCCGTCCCAGAACCCGCCGCCGGGCCGGTAACCCTCGGCGTTTCGTCCTCTGAATGCGGTCCTTGCACGCGCGACTACCGCATTCAGAGGACGAAACGCGTCAGGAGACCTCGCCGATCGCGGTGTCGCCGTCGATGGCCGTGATCCAGCCGCCGCGCTCGCCGAGCGCGATCAGGCCGTCCCGCGCGTCCGGCGCGCTCAGACTGACCCGCACCCCGGCGCGTTCCGCGTCCTTCGCGGCCGCGAACGCTTGCGCCCCTTCGTGACCCGCGTTGACCGTCACCGCGAGGCCACCCGTCGACGCCAGCGAGCCCCGTGCGGCGCCCAGCCGCCCGAGCGCTTCGTCGACGATCGGCAGCAGCGCGTCCCGGTTGCCCTCGGTCATCGCCCGCACCAGCGCCGGGCTCGACCCGGCCACCCGCGTGCCGTCCGTGTAGGACCCGGCGGCCAGCGACATCGCCAGCGGCCCGCCCTGCGCGCCGATCGTGGCCAGGATGGCCGCGAAGATATGCGGCAGATGCGAGATCCGCGCGACCGTCTCGTCGTGCGAGTCCGCCGGCAGCGGCACGACACGCGCGCCGACGTCCAGCACCAGCTGGGCGACCTCCGCCCAAGCGGTCAGATCGGTGTCGTGTTCGACGCCCAGCACCCACGCCGCGCCGCCGAACAGTGCCGGATCGCTCGCCTTCCAGCCGGAGTTCGCCGTCCCGGCCATCGGGTGCCCGCCGACGAACTTCGCGTACGGCGCGCGACGGCGGACCGAGTCGAGCACCGGGGCCTTCACGCTGGTCACGTCGGTGAGCACGCAGTGCCCGGCGACCCGCGAAACGGTCCGGAGCACCTCCTCGACCGCGGGCAGCGGCACCGCGAGCACGATCATCGCGTCCCGCTCCGCCGCCTTGCCCAGCGCGGCTTCGACCTGCGTCGTCACGTCGAAACCCGCTCTGCTGGCGGCGTCCGCGTCAGCTTCGGAGGTCGTCGCCCCGAACGTGGTGCGGCCGATCGAATGCGCCGCGCGCAGCAGCGAACCACCGATCAACCCGAGCCCGATCACGCATACGTCCCGCACAAGGGTTCATCCTGCCATCTACAAGCCCACTCGTCAGAGAACGGCGGCGAGGCGGGTTCCCTGATCGATGGCCCGTTTGGCGTCCAGTTCGGCCGCGACGTCGGCGCCGCCGATCAGATGCACCGGCAGTCCGGCCGCGCGCAGGTCGTCCACGAGGTCGCGCACCGGCTCCTGTCCCGCGCAGACGACGACGTTGTCCACAGCGAGCACGCGCGGCCGGTCACCGACGGTGATGTGCAGGCCGTCGTCGTCGATCCGGTCGTAGGTGACCCCGGTGAGCTGCTCGACGCGTTTGGCCTTCAGCGCGGCCCGGTGCACCCAGCCGCTGGTCTTGCCCAGCCCCGCCCCGATGCCGGACTTCTTGCGCTGCAGGAGGAACACCTGCCGCGGTGACGGCTCGACCTTCCGCTCGGTCAGCCCGCCCGCCGCCCGCTCGGGATCGGTGACGCCCCATTCGGCCATCCACGCGTCCAGATCGAGCGCGGGGGAGGTGGTGTGTGTCAGGAACTCGCTGACGTCCACGCCGATTCCGCCCGCACCGATCACGGCGACCTTGCCGCCCACCGGTTTCCCGTGCCGGACGACGTCCACATAGGACAGAACCTTGGGGTGGTCGATACCGGGGAGCGACGGCACCCGCGGCGTGACGCCGGTGGCCAGGACGACCTCGTCGAATCCGGCGTCGACCAGGTCGGCGGCGGCCACGCGCGTGCCGAGGCGCACCTTGACGCCGGTGACCTCCAGCCGTCGCGTGTAGTACCGGATGGTCTCCGCGAACTCTTCCTTGCCGGGGATCTTCCGCGCGATCCCGAACTGGCCGCCGATCTCGTCGTCCGCCTCGAACAGTTCGACCGTGTGCCCGCGTTCGGCGAGGCCGGTCGCGGCCGCGAGCCCGGCGGGACCCGCGCCGACGACGGCGACGCGTTTGGTCTTGCGGGTGGGCGAAAGCGTCAGCGTGGTCTCGTGGCCCGCACGCGGATTCACCATGCAGGACACCAGTTTCCGCTTGAACGCGTGGTCGAGACAGGCCTGGTTGCAGGCGATGCAGGTGTTGATCTCGTCCTCGCGCCCGCTCTCGGCCTTGCGGATCCATTCCGGGTCGGCGAGGAACGGCCGCGCCATCGACACCAGGTCCGCGTCACCGCTCGACAGCGCCTCCTCGGCGACCTCGGGCATGTTGATCCGGTTCGACGTGACCACCGGGATCCCGACGTGCGGTTTGAGCTTGCCGGTCACCCACGTGAACGCCGCACGCGGCACGGACGTGACGATCGTCGGCACCCTCGCCTCGTGCCAGCCGATGCCGGTGTTGATGATCGTGGCGCCCGCCTCTTCGACCTCCTTGGCCAGCGCGACGACGTCTTCCCAGCGCTGTCCGCCTTCGACGAGATCCAACATGGACAGCCGATAAATGATGATGAAGTCCTCGCCGACCGCTTCGCGTGTGCGGCGCACGATCTCGACGGCGATCCGTCGGCGGTTTTCCGCGCTGCCGCCCCATTTGTCGGTGCGCTTGTTGGTCCGCTCGGCGAGGAACTGGTTGATGAAGTAGCCCTCGGAACCCATGATCTCGACGCCGTCGTAGCCCGCTTCCTTGGCCAGGAAGGCGCAATCGGCGAACGCGCGGATCTGGCGCAGCACGCCGTATCCGGAAAGAGCCCGCGGTTTGAAGGGGTTGATCGGAGCCTTGATACCCGACGCGGAAACGCTCAGCGGATGGTAGGAATATCGGCCCGCGTGCAGGATCTGCAGCGCGATCTTGCCGCCCGCATCGTGCACCGGGTCGGTGAGTCGCTTGTGCGCCTTGGCTTCCGCGCGCGTCGACAGCTTGGACGCCAGCGGCAGGAGCCAGCCGGTCCGGTTCGGGGCGAAGCCGCCGGTGACGATCAGCCCGACCCCACCGCGGGCGCGTTCGGCGTAGTACTCGGCCAGTTGCGGGAAATGCGCTTCCTTGTCCTCGAGGCCGGTGTGCATCGAACCCATGATCACCCTGTTGCGCAGGGTGGTGAAACCGAGATCGAGGGGGGACAGCAGGTTCGGGTACTGGCTCATCGCTGGTCCTTACGCATCGTGGTGGAATGCCCGGAGGACTTCCTCGAGCCACTCGACGTGGCCCTGTTCGGTTCGGATTCCTCCGCGCAGCACGAGGAACTGATGCAACGACTGTCCACTGAGGACGCTCGGGTCGGGGAAGTCGTGCTTCTCGATCAGCAGGTAGGCGTCGAGTCGTGCCGCGTGCGCGTCGCGATGCCGGGCGACCTCGGCGGCGACGGCGGCCGGATCGCCGAGGGTGGCGCCGCGGATCTTCACGGCGAGTTCCCTGGCGGTGGCCGACGGATCGGGTTCGGCGAGCCAGCGGGCCAGTTCGGCCCGTCCCGCGTCGCCGACGGTGTAGACCTTCTTGTCGGGTTTCCCGGACTGCGCGACCGGCGCGACCGCGACCCAGCCGGCGTCCTCCATCCGCTTGAGGACGCGGTAGATCTGCTGGTGGGTGGCGCTCCACCACAGTCCGATGGACTTCTCGAAGCGGCGCGTCAGCTCGTAGCCCGAGCCGGACCGCTCGGACAGGGAAACCAGGATCGCGTGCTCCAGCGCCATGCACCTAGTTTCATATGCACCTAGTTGCACTGCAAGGCGACGTGGGTCACAAAGCGCGTGAAGGCCCCCTTCCCTCGGCTGAGCCGAGGGAAGGGGGCCTTCACGGGAAAAAACTACGGCTTGCGGGCGATTCCCCCGATGACGCGGGACTCCGAAGGCGAAGCGGCGAAGATCGTCTTCTCGTCCGGATGCCACGCCGGCGCGTAGACCAGACCCGGCTCCAGCAGCGGCCAGCCGCCGAAGAACCGCCGGAACTCGTCCATGGTGCGCAGGAAACCGGGGTTTGTCGTGGTCTCGTAGTACTCGAGGATGTCGAGCAGCGCCTGTCGCTCCTCGTCGTTGGCCGGGTTCTCGTTGGTCATCTGCGAAAGCACCAGCAGTGAGCCCGGCGCGAGCCGGTCGCGGTAGAAGTCCAGCAGCGCGTCGGGGTCCTGCTCGTCCTTGATGAAGTGCATGACCGCGTTGACCACCAGCGCGATCGGCTCCCGGACGTCGATGATGCCGGAGTCCATCACCCGGTCCCAGAGGTCACCGGGGTCGAACAGGTCGGCGGCGATCGCGTGGTGACGGTCCGGGTCCGCGGTGTCGGCGAGCAGCAGCGTCGAATGCGCGAGCGCGATCGGCTCGTTGTCGATGTAGAGGACGTGCGTGTCCTCCTGTGGCCGCGCTTCGTCGGCGACCTCGTGCACGTTGCCCGCCGTCGGCAGGCCGGAACCGATGTCGACGAACTGGCGGATGCCCAGTTCGGCGCAGCGCCGCACGGCCCGGCCGAGGAACTGCCTGCTGGTCTTGCAGTAGTCGCCCATGAGCGGCAGGCGCTCGCGCACCTTTTCGGCGAAGTTGCGGTCGATGGCGTAGTGCGTGTCGCCGCCGATGAAGTAGTCGTAGACGCGGGCCGCGGACGGCCGGTCCAAGCTGTTCTCGACGGCCTTGAGCGCCGCGTCGTGATCGATCATCGTCATCCCTTTGTCCGCGCCGGAAATCCCATGCTAACCGGCCGGGACGTAGGCCTCGCGGTAGGCGTTCACGGATTCGGTCAGGCGATCGAGTTCCGCGCGGGTGCGGGCGAGACCGGCCGCGTCGAGCCCCATGGCGTCGCCGATGATCTTCGGGATCCCGCTCGCGCGTTCCCGGAGCCGGGCGCCGTCCCCGGTCAGGCTGATGCGCACGGACCGTTCGTCGTCGGCTTGCCGGACGCGCTCGACCAGCCCGGACTTCTCCAGCCGTTTGAGCAGCGGCGACAGCGTGCCGGAGTCGAGGTTCAGCACGGTGCCGAGTTCCTTGACCAGCCGCTCGTCCTCCTCCCAGAGCGCGAGCATCACCAGGTACTGCGGATAGGTCAGGCCCAGATCGTCGAGCACCACGCGATAGAGCGCGGTCACGGCCCGCGATGCCGCGTAGAGCCCGAAGCACAGCTGATCGTCCAGGCACAGCGATCCGGTGTTGTCCGTCGGCATCGGTCCTCCTCGTCCCATGGTGCGTCGATCATGCCGCAGACCGCCACTCGAGTGAGCCAAATCTCCTTGAGTACATTTTAGTTGTGCACAACTGAGTTGCGGGCTATCTTCGGTCACATCGACTTCGGCTCCCAGGAGGCAGAAATGACCGCCAACCCGCACAACCTGGCCCTCGAACCGGCCGCGCAGGCTTTCGTGGAGGCCACCGCCACCCCGCCGTTCCTCTTCCAGCTGCCGCCGGAGGAAGGACGCAAGGCCGTCGACGAGGTCCAGGGCGGCGACGTCGAACTGCCCGCCGCGGACGTCGAGACCACGCACGTGGACGGCGTCGAGGTCCGCATCGTCCGGCCCCAGGGCGTGACCGGCCCGCTGCCCGTGATCGTCTACATCCACGGTGCCGGCTGGGTCTTCGGCAACTTCCACACCCACGAGCGCCTGGTCCGCGAGCTCGCCGTCGGCGCGGGCGCGGCCGTCGTCTTCCCCGAATACGACCGCTCGCCGGAGGCGCGCTACCCGGTCGCCATCGAGCAGAGCTACGCCGTGGCGAAGTGGGTCGCCGAGCACGGCGCCGAAAACGGGCTCGACGGCACGAAGATCGCGATCGCCGGGGACTCCGTCGGCGGCAACATGACCGCCGCGCTCACCCTCCTCGCGAAGCAGCGCGGCGATGTCACCTTCCGGCAGCAGGTGCTCTTCTACCCGGTCACCGACGCGAACTTCGGCACCGAGTCCTACCGGCTGTTCGCCGAGGGCTACTTCCTCGCCCTCGACGGCATGAAGTGGTTCTGGGACCAGTACACGACCGATCCGGCACAGCGCGCGGAAATCACCGCTTCGCCGCTGCGGGCGAGCCTCGACGACCTGGCGGGTCTGCCGCCCGCGCTGGTGATCACCGCCGAGGCCGACGTCCTGCGCGACGAAGGCGAGGCGTACGCCGCCAAGCTGCGTCAGGCCGGAGTCCCGGTGACCGCCGTGCGGTACCAGGGCATCGTGCACGACTTCGTCATGCTCAACACGCTGCGCGGAACGCACGCCGCGGAAGCCGCGATCGCGCAGGCGATCGGGGTGCTGCGCACCGCACTCGAAGGCTGAGCGCCTTGTCCAGGGTGACACGCGTCACCCTGGACAACACTTTCCGGTGGTCGCACGTCTCTTGATCCAGATGTGGGAAGTGCGGTGCAGGGGGCGTGCCGCCGCCGGAGAGGGACACGATCGCCATGGGACTGGGACTGAGTGCCATCCGGCTCGATTCCACACTGAACCTCGTCATCGTCGTGGTGCTGGCCCTGCTCGCGATCGTCGCCGTGCCGTTCTTCTGGGAACGCTGGCGCCGCAAGCTTCTCGGCCGCAGCGGCACGATCCTCGTCGCGGTGGTGCTGATCGTGGTCAGCACCGCGATGGGCGGGAACATGATCGGCGGGTTCTTCCCGACGGTCGGTGCCCTGTTCGGCACCGGCGTGTACTCGGCGGAAAACGTCGACGCCGTCGCCGGCGAGAACGGCTCGGACCTCGACAAACTGCGTGACGCCGGGGCGATGCGGGCCAAGGAGGGCAAGGGTTCCGTCGTGCACATGACGGTGACCGGCAAACGCACCGGCCTCACCCGCGACGTCTCGGTGTACTTCCCGCCCCAGTACTACGATCCCGCGTACCGGTCGCTCAAATTCCCGGTCATCGAATGGATCCCGAACTACCCCTCCGGCCCGGAAGTGGTCACCGGCCCGTACGGGATGCCCGCCAGGCTCGACGAAGCCATCGCGAAGCACGTGCTCCCGCCGACCCTGGTGATCATCCCGGACCCGACCGGGAAACCGAAGGTCGGCCACGACACCGAATGCATCGACGAGGTCAACGGCGCCGCCAACGACACTTACCTGACCGCCGACATCCGCGACTGGGCGATCGAGAAGCTCGGCGCGAGCACGCAGCGGAAGGCGTGGACGATGGCGGGCTGGTCCTCGGGCGGCTACTGCGCGATGAACCTGGTGACCCGGCACCCGCAGTGGTACGGCCAGGCGGCGAGCGTCAGCGGCTATTACAAGGCCGCGGTGGACGCCGAGACGGAGAACCTTTTCAAGGGCAGGCAGGACATCGTCGACGCGAACACGATCACCTTGAACCTGCAGAAACACCCGTCGCCGGTCGACATCCTCGCGATCGCGGGCGACAAGGAAAGTTTCGAGAGCTTCTCGCTCGACCAGCTCCAGTCCGCGGTCCGCGCGCCCGCGACGCTGTCCCTTTGGCGGATCCCGGACGCCGGGCACAACATGAACACCTTCAAGGCGCAGATCCCGGACGTGCTGGCGTGGATCGGCGCGCGCACCGCGCCGCCGAGCGCGCCGCAGGACAAGAAGATCATCGGCAGCGGCGGGGTCAAGCCGTGGCCGCTGCCGAACACCGGTGCCAAGGGCGCGCTGGTCGACGTCGTCGAGTAGCTAGGCGCGGTATGCCTTGGGGTACAACCGAAGCCGGTCGGGAACGCGGTTACCGACCGCCCTCGTGACCCCGCCGAGGCGCCGGAGGCGGCGCTCGTCCGCGTCCGTCCACTTGAGACTCAAGCGGTCGCGAAGCGCCTGGGGCAGCAAGCCGATCGCGCACAGGGTCAGCACGTTCCCGCCCGCCGGCCGGACGGGACGCCACAAGGACTCCGGCAGGAACCACCACGGCGGAGGCGGCGTGTCCCGCATGGTGATCGAGTGGAGCAGTTCCCGGACCGTGTGGTTGTCCTCGAGCCGATTCGCGACGACGTCGTCGAAGTAGGCGTCGAATCCTTCGATGTCCTCGGGCATGTGGTGCTCGCGAAGGCCGAGCAGCAGGCCGAGGCGTCGCCATTCCGTGTAGAAGCGGCGCTTTTCGGCGTGGGACAAGGGATGTATGAACACTTCCTGCATGCGGACCGTCGTCCAGAACGTCGATCCGTGCACCCACCAGTAGGCCTCGGGGTTCGGCGCGTGGTAGCGCTCGCCGTGGTGGTCGACGCCCTTGATCGCCTTGTGCAGCTCGCGGAGCCGCTCGGCCTCCGCGATCGCCTCCCGGCCGCCGAAAACCTGGCACAGCAAGGAATCGATGGTCCGGTCGAGGCGGCCCCACGGGTCTTCGGTGTAGTTCGAATGGTCGTGGACGCCGGCGCCGACCACCGGATGAGCGACCTGCAGCAGCAACGCCGTCCCCGCGCCGAGCAGCAGTCTCCGGTCGCCGACCACTCGCCAGGCGACGGAATCCGGTCCGAGCGGGGCCACGGCGGGCAGACGGGCTTCGGTGCTCATGACGACCTCCCGGAAGAGTGGCGTGCGGCCACTGTCCCACCTTGTTTACAGGTCGTCAATAGCCGGTCGAAGCGCCTTCACCACCTCGGTCACCCGCCTGCCGGCGCCGGGGTAGGTGGTCGACACCGGTTGGGACGTCAGGACGACGACGATGTGGCGATCGTCTTCGCCGACGGTGCCGGAGCTGTGCAGGATCCGCGAGCCGCGGCAGCACGCCCAACCCTGTTTGACCGACCAGCGAAGGGAACCGACGGCGTCCGGGATGCCGAAGTACTGCCGGACGCCGTCGGATCCGCTCTCCGTCGCGCCGCTCAACGCCCGCATGATCGTCGTCCGCGTTCCCGCGCCCGCCTGGTCCAGCAGGTAGCGGTAGATCTTCGCGACGTCCGCGGCGGTGATCCGGGTGTCGCCCCAGCGGCCGGGATCCTCGGGCGGACGCGTGCCGGCCAGGCCGATCTTGGTCGCCCACCGGGTGACGATGGCGGGGCCGCCGTGGGCCGTCCACAGCCTGCTGGCGATGTCGTCGTCGCTGGCCGAAAGCATCCGCTGCACGGTGCTCGCCGGTGTGCCGGCTTGTAGCGCTTCCAGCGCGATGAGGAGTTTCACCAGCGAAGCCGAGGTGTACGGCCGGTCCGCTTTGACGGAGACCGTGGTCTTCTTGGCGGTGCGGTCGTAGACGACCACGCTCACCTGCCCGCCTGGGACGAGGCCTGGGAGTGCGTCGGTGTCGACGGACTTCGGCGGCGGTCCCGGCGCCGCCGAGGAGGACGGGGGCGGGGATTCGACCGGTTCCGCTTCGGGTTCCGGTTCGACGGTCATCACCGTGTCCCCCGACGCCGCGGCCGCGACCACCGCCGGGCCGGGGCGTGGCGGCGGAATCAGCACCATCGCGAGAATGGCTCCCAGGCACAACCCCACCAGGAGGACTACTCCGCTCACCTTGCCCACACGACTTCTTGCCCGGATCACCCGATCGTGTTCACGGCTAGGCCGTTCGGCCGCCTCGGTTTGCCCGGGAGGACCCCGGGGTATCCGGCGTCCAAGCCTGAATTCAGGTCGCCAACTCTGGGAGGCGGAGCAATGGCACGTGCACAACGCGCTCGTATCCGGACGGCGGGTCTCCAGCCCGCGCAGGTTCTCGCCGGGCTGTCGAGCCTGGCCTTCCTGGTGTTCGGGATCGTGGGCTTCACCAGGACCGGGTTCGCCGATTTCGCCGGCCGCAGCGACGCGACGGTGCTCGGGTTCTCGGTGAATCCCCTCTACAACCTCGGGTTCGTCCTGCTGGGCGCGATCGGTCTGCTGCTGACCTTCGGCTCGGGCCGGTCCAGGGTCTTCGGTCTCCTGACGTTCGCCGCCTTCGGGGCGCTGTTCGTCTGGGGTCTGATGATCACCGGGACCGTTTCGACGAATCCGGTTTCAGAGGCGGGGAACCCGTTCAACCTCAACGCGACGGACAACTGGCTGCACCTCGGCCTCGCCGCCCTCGGGCTGCTGATCGCGTTCCTGCCCGCGCGGCACAAGGTGCTGCTGCCGGAGGACGAAGAGGAGAACGTGGTGGCGGACCGGGCCGACAGCGCCACGGTCGTCGAGCCCCTTCCCGACGGCTCGCGACGGCCGAAGCATGAAAAAGGCCCGACCGTCGCTCGGGAAGAGCGACCGCCGGGCCTCGCCCACTAGGCGGTGTCCTGTGGGTCTGTTCGATGGGCGCGGAGACCGCGAACATGACTTGCAGGACAGCGCCTAGGTCTCAGTAGCCGTAGTCCGGGACGGGAGCGCCTTCGTCCTTCTTGGGGGCGGCGTTCCCGCTCTGGGCGGCCTTGTTCTTCACCGGCGCGGTGCTCTTGCAGCCGGCGGGCTCGATGACGAACCAGGTGCCGCCGACGCCGTGCCCGTTCGCCTCGCCGGCGTTCGCGTCCTTGGCGTAGCGGTAGACGGCCCATCCGCCGACGGTGACCTGCGTGGTGCCGTCCGCGCGCTTCACCGTGCCGAGCAGCTTCTGGTCGATGCCTTCGAGCTGGACCTCGCCCTCGGCGAGCACCGGCGGCCAGGCCTTCGCGCAGTCACCGTTGCAGGTCGGCTGCTTGTTCTTCTTGTCCTTGGTGAACATGTAGAGGGTGAAGCCCTCCTTGTCCACAATGGCCGGTCCGATACCGTCGACGTTGCTCGCGACCAGCTTCGTGTCGCCGTCTTTTTGTTCGGCAGGAGCCTCTTTGGCTTCCTTGGCCGCCTGGCCCGCCTTGCCGCCCTTGGCGTTCGCGGCGTACCAGGTGCTGCCGACGCCCTGTCCCTTCGCCTCGCCCGCCTTGGCGTCCTTGGCGTAGCGGTAAAGCGCCCAGCCGCCCACAGTGACCTGCTTGCGTCCGTCGGCGCGGGTCACTTCGCCGACCAACGCCTGGTCCACGCCCTCGATCTGGACGTCGCCCTCGGCCAGCATCGGCGGCCAGGTCTTCGCGCAGTCACCGTCGCAATTGGACTTCGGCGGCTTCGCACTGTCCTTGTCGAAGCGGTACAAGGTGAACCCGTCCTTGTCGACGAGCACCTGGCCGAGATCACCGGCTTCGGCCACGGCCACCTTGGTCTCACCCTTGGCCGCGGGGGCGTTCCCTCCCGCGCCGGCCACCGCGGCGGCGGGAGCGACGGCCGGCGCCGCCGTCTCGGTGCCACCGGAGCAGGCCGACAGCGCGACCAGGCCCACGGCCGCGGACGCCGCTGCGACGACGAAACGCTTGCGAAGCATGGGATTTCTCCTTGTTCGTAGGGGTTCCGCGGCTTGGCGCGGTGAGCTTGTACCCCCTACACGGAGCCCGTGCGGGACCGGTTCAAGGAGTTTTCGGATTTTCTTCGCGGGCCTCCAGCGCGGCGTCGGTCAGCACTCCGGCCGACCCGGTGTAGTTCGCCGGATCCAGCAGCTCGGCGAGGGAATCCGCGGGGAGGACTCCGGTTATCTCCGGCAGGCCGGAAAGAACCTCGCCGAGTGGCTTGTCCTGCTCCAGCGCGAGCTTGGACGCGCGTCCCAGGACGTCCTTGGCCCGCGCCTTGCCGAGCAGCGGGGCGAGCACGGTCGACAGGCGCTCGGAGACGATCTGGCCGTGCGTGAGGCCGAGGTTCTCGCGCATGCGCTCGTCGCCGACCACCAGACCGCGGGCGAGTTCGGCCGCCGTGTGCGCGGCGCCGCCGGTCAGGCGCAGGCATTCGCGCAGCAGCTGCCACTCGGCGTGCCACGCGCCCGCGGACCGTTCGTCCTCGGAGACCAGGGCCTGGGTGACGCCGGTGGCCAGCACCGGGACCTGGAGCGCCGCTGACCGGATCAGCGTCGCGAGCACCGGGTTGCGCTTGTGCGGCATCGCCGAGGAACCGCCACGGCCCTCACCCGCCGGTTCGGTGACCTCACCGACCTCGGTGCGCGTCAGGAACTGGACGTCGACCGCGATCTTCCCCAGCGCGGCGGCCGTGAACGCGAGAGCGGCCGCGAGGTCCGCCGTCGGGGTGCGGAGGGTGTGCCAGGGGAGCGTGGTCTCGGCGAGACCGGTCTCCTCGGCGAAGGCCGTCTGGAGCCGCTGCGGATAGCCGTCGGGCAGGTCGGCGAGGCGCGCGTACTCGGCGTACGCGGCCCTCGTGCCCGCCGCGCCACCGAGCGAGACCGGCAGGACGACCCGGTTCAGCCTGTCGAGCGCGTCGAGCGTCAACTGACGCCAGCCCGCCGCCTTGAGCCCGAACGTGGTCGGGACGGCGTGGGCGGTGAGGGTGCGCCCGGCGATGATCGTGTCGCGATGCGCGCGAGCGAGGTCCCGCAGCGCGTCCGCCGTCGCCTCGAGGTCGGCGACGAGGATCGCCCGTGTCCGGGCGGCGACCAGCATCATCGCGGTGTCGAAGATGTCCTGGCTGGTGGAGCCGCGATGGACGTACTCCGTGCCGGCGGCCTCGGTCAGCTCCTTGATCAGCCCTACGACCGGGTTCGCCGTCTCACGAGCCGCCCGCGCCAACGCGACCACGTCGATCTCGACCGCCGCGGCGGCCTCGGTGATCGCCTCCGCGGCGGCCCGCGGGATCAGCCCGGTACTGGCCTGCGCCCTGGCGAGCGCCGCCTCCGTGTCCAACAGCGCCCGCACCCAGGCGAGATCACCCGTCGCCGCCTCGGCGGGCGTGCCGGCGCGGACCGGGGACAGGAGGCCGGAATCGGGATCGGCGTTCATCGGCCCAGCATCGCATTTCAAGGTTTCAGTGGCCTGTCCTCCCGTCGATGCGCTCGCGCAGCAGATCGGCGTGGCCGGCGTGACGCGCGTACTCGGCGATGTGACGCGTCAGCAGCCACCGCAGCGAGAACGGCTCCCCCTCCCGGCGGCTCCTGCCCGTGTCGTCGAGCGAGGCGGCCGCCACGATCTCCCGCGACCGCGCACACTCCTCATGCCAAGCCGCCCATGCGGCCTCGACGTCACCGCCGATGTCCTCGAAGTCCTGCTCAGGCCACTCGTCGGAGTAATAGAGCAGCGGGACGTCCTCGCCCGCGAACTGCAGGCGGAACCACCAGCGCTCGACGCCGGTGAGGTGCCTGAGCAGCCCGTGCAGCGACAAGCCCGACGGCTCGATCGGCCGCTGGGCCATCTGCTCCCGCGTCAGCCCCTGGCACTTCAGCTCGAAGGTGCGGCGATGCCAGTCGAGGGTGGACGTCAGGATCTCGCGCTCGCTCGCCACACGCGGAGGCTCCGGACGGTCGCCCTCCCAGCCGGCCGCGTAGTTCTCGTCGGGGATCGTGTCCATGCCCACGACCATGGCAGAGACCCCCGACAATTCCGTGGCGCTCCGGCGGCCGCCCCGGCATCCTGGTGGCCGACGGCGGTCTACTAGACTCGCCCGCACGGGCCGTTAGCTCAATTGGTAGAGCTGCGGACTTTTAATCCGTAGGTTCTGGGTTCGAGCCCCAGGCGGCCCACCATCAGTGCTCCGCTGACCAGCGGAAATCGCCGATTCGACGGCCAGTTCGCCTTTCCGGTGGCTCCGATTGGTGCCGTCTTGCGGCCTCATCGGCTAACTCGACGGTCCTGAAGCCCTGAGCGGACCGTGCGTGTCGTGTCCATCGCCGGCGACGCGGCTGCTGCCTCCTTCCAGCTGGGCGAAAACGATCACGTTGTCGCGGTAGGAGCGCGCGGTCCGGTCGAAGGAGCCGCCGCAGGTGATCAGCCGCAGTTCCGGGCCGCCGGTGCGGCCGTAGACCTCCTTGGTGGGGAAGCGATCTTTGGGGGCGTGGATGGTTCGGTGCACCACGAAGGCGACGACGGAGCCGTCCGCGCGTTCGACGGTGACGCGGTCACCCGCCGCGAGTTCGTGCAGACGGAAGAAGATGCCGGGCTGGGTCGCGCCGTCGACGTGACCGACGATCACCGCGGGCCCGGTCTGCCCGGGCGCCGGTCCCGGCTCGTACCAACCGGCCTGCATCGGGGTGGCCACCGGCGGGGTTTGCATCCGCCGGTTCGCGTCGAGGCCGAGCTTGATCAGCGACGAGTCGGCGTCGATTTTGGGGATGTGCACCGCGATCGGGGCCACCCGGATCGCGGGGTCGACGGCCGGCGGCGACGGCTGGGAGGCCGACGGTGAGGCCGGAGCGGCGGGCGCGGCGGCTATCGCGGCCGGTGACGTCGTGTCCGCGGTCAGGCTGATCACCAGCCCCAACGCCGCCGCGGCGGCCAAGGCGGAGGTGATCGCGCCGAAGGAGGGACGCGGTGTGAGGCGTGGCGAGTCCTTGTCCCGGCGCAACTCCCGACCGGCCTGGTGGAGCGTTTCCCAGCCGACCGCGGCGATGATCAGGAGGGTCGCGCTCACGACGGCGAAGCGGGTGTCGGCCGGCAGGAACGTGACGGCCGCCAGCATCCACGACAGGCCGACCAGCGCGAGCAGGACGAGCCGGGTCCGGATGGTTTCGACACCCTCGGTCATGACCCACTCCAGTCGAACAGGCGGGACGGTGTGGTGTGGCCGGGGCACGGCCACACCACACCGTTCCCCCTAGCGGAGGTGACGACGGCGCGCGGATACCGCCGTCACCAGGAGAAGGGCGATCACCAGAACTGCCAGTCCGCCACCGACGATTCCGCCGTCGATGCCCTGGTGATCATCGGCGGTGCCGCCACCGCCGGCCTCGACCGCGCCTGCCGGCACCGGGTACCCGGCGTCGACATGCTCGCCCGTGGACCCGTGGGTGGCCGCTTCCACCGAACCGCTGTGCGCCCCGGCTTCGTGGGCGCTGCCGACCGCCGACGAAGTGAGACCACCGTGATCGCTACCCACCGGGTAGCCGGCCGCGGTACCGGTGGTGCCGTGCACGGAGCCACCGGTCTGGTGACCGGCGGTGCCACCGGTTCCGCCGGTGCTGCCACCGGACGGCGAACCCGGGTGGGTTCCAGGTGGGTTCCCGGAGCCACCGTGCGGGTCACCGGTGCCAGGTGCCGGCACCGGAGCCGGAACGGGTGCCGGTGCCGGAACGGGTGCCGGGCCGGCGGGGGCGAGGTAGGCGGTGCCAGTGGTGCTGGCCTGCTCTCCGTTCGCCGTGGTGCCGGTGATCGTGACCGGAGCCGCGGTGGTGTTCGCGGCTGGTGTGATCGTTCCGGTGCACTTAGTGCTTTCCTTGGCGGCCAGCGTGCTGTCATCGCAGGTCAAGGCACCATTGGGGGTGGTGCTGGAGACGTTGCTGACGGTGCTGGTGCCGGTGTTGGTCACCGGGACGGTCATCGTCGCCGGTTGGTCGGCGGTGACCGGTACGGCGTCGTGCGGTGATCCGGCGTTGGTGCCGTTGACCGTGGGCGTGCCCATGGTCAGGTGGCACGAACACCCGCTGTCGCTGCCGGAGCCCGGCGGAACGGGTGCCGGGCCGGCGGGGGCGAGGTAGGCGGTGCCAGTGGTGCTGGCCTGTTCGCCGTTCGCCGTGGTGCCGGTGACCGTGACGGGGGCCGTGGTGGTGTCCGCGGCCGGTGTGAACGGCCCGGTGCACAGGGTGCTTTCACTGGCGGTCAGCGTGTTGTCGTAGCAGGTCAAGGCGCCATTGGAGGTAGCGCTGGTGACGTTGCTGATGGTTTCGTTGCCGGTGTTGGTCACCGGCATGGTCACCGTCGACGGCTGGTCGGCGGTGACCGGTACGGCGTTGTCCGGTGATCCGGCGTTGGTGCCGTTGACCGTGGGCGTGCCCATGGTCAGGTGGCACGAACACCCGGTGTCGGCCGGGCTGGTGGTGGTCGCACTGACCGTGCTGTCACCTGTGCCGGTACCGCCGGCGGAGGTCGCCGCTGTCGGCGCCACCGTTGGCTCGGCCGCCGGCATTGTGTTGGCGACGCTGGCTTCGTGTCGCGCGGTTCCCCCGGTGATCGCCGAGGTAGCGGCGGTCACCGGGCTGGACGAGCCGGATCGTGCGGTCAGCGCGGAGCTGACCGGCGCGAGGACTCGTGTCACGGGCGAGTCCGATCGGGTCGCCGATCCGCTGCCCGCCGAGGTGGCCGAGCTGGTCGAACCGGTGCCGGTCGTGGTCGCCGATGTGGTGGGTGTCGACGCGGATGCCGAGGTCGTGCTGGTCGACGCCGCCTGCCGCGGCTGCACGAGTCCCGACACCAGCGACGTCACGGTGGTCAGCGGGCTGGTGCCCGCGGTCGTGTCGGTCGCCTGGTTACTGGGTTCAGGAGGTCCGGTGGTCTCCTCGGCGTGGGCCACACCCACGCCGAGGAGCATCAAGCCACCTGCGAGTAACCCGGCCTGGATGGACCGTTTTACCCAGGTACGCATGAGAAACCTTTCCAAGCTCTGCTGGGGCTGATCAGTGATCTGTCATCAGTGATCTCTGGGGTGTCCAGCTGTCGTCAGCGAATGCCTGTCAGTGGGTGCTCGCGCCGGTGAGCGCGGACAGCGGCGAGGTGGCTGCCGCCGATCCGGTCGACGTGGTCGACGTGGTCGATCCGCTCGCCTTGGTCGAAGCAGCCGACTTGGTGGACGTGGTCGACCCGGTCGAGGTGGCCGTGGCGGTCGAGTTGGCCGGGTCGCACGTGCACACACCGGTGGTGGTGTAGCGCTGCGAGAAGCCGACGGTCGAGGTGTTGCCGGCGGCGTCCTTACCGGTGAAGGTGGCCTTCACCGTCTTGGCGCCAGGACTCGCGGTGAACGCGATCGTGCACTGGGTGCCGGCACCCGGGGCAAGCGTCGTGGCGGTGCAGCTGACCTGGCCGTTCTGCGAGGTGCCCCGCAGGTTGGTGATCGGCGCGGTGCCGGTGTTGGTCATCTGCACCTTGATGGTGGACTTGCTGCCGGCCTGGACGGTCGCGGTCGAGTTCGGTCCGACCACGGCGCCGTTGACCGTGGGGTTGCCGGAGATGGTCAGCTTGCCGGTGCCCGCGGGCGTACCGGTGTAGAAGACCCGGCAGGCCTTGCTCTGCTGGGTGCCGTTCGGACCCGACACGGTGAAGTTGAACTGCGCGGAGTTCGAGCCCGGCCGCGCGGTCGTGGTGACCGTGCAGCGGGTGGTGCTGCCCGGCGCCAGCTGGCCCGAGCCGCAGTTCAGCGTGCCGAGCGAGGTGTTGCCACCCAGCCCGGACACCGGGACGGTGCCGTTGTTGGTCACCGGGACGGTGATGGTGACCGGGCTACCCGACGGAACGTTCGGGCCGGGAGCGGTACCCGCGGCCTTCCCGTTCACCAACGGAGTGCCGACGGAGATGCTCGCCGACGGCTGCGGCTGCGGCTGCGGCTGCGGGACCGGAACCGGAGTCGGTTGCGGCGTCGGGTGCGGAACCGGAACCGGGTGCGGAGCCGGCTGCGGGGCCGGGACCGGAACCGGGGTCGGCTGCGGAGCCGGCTGCGGCTGCGGGACGGGAACCGGGGTCGGCTGCGGTTGCGGGGTCGTGCCCGGCACCACGGTGCCGAGCAGACCGGTCACCGGCGAGAGGATCCCGCCGATACCCGGCAGACCCGGAAGCGGGGACTCACCCGGCTGGCCGGCGCCGGGGAGACCCGGAAGGCCGGGCAGACCCGGAAGGCTCGGCAGACCCGGAAGGGGTGCGCCGGGCTGTCCCGGGGTACCGGGCGTGCCGGGAGCAGGCGTGCCGACGTAGCGGATCGTCGTCTCCGAGCTGACGGTCGAGCCGTTCGGCTTGGTACCGGTGATCGTCAGCTTCGCGCTCTGTGAACCCGGCTTCGCCGGGGCCGTGAACGTGTAGGTGACGGTGCCGCCCGGCGCGACCGAGGCCGCGGACGGGGTGACGGTGCCGCCGGGGAACGAGCCGCTCAGGTTGGTGAGCGGCTCGGTGCCGTTGTTGGTGAAGGTGACCGAACCCGAGACCGGCGAGCCGGCCGGGATGGTCGGACCCTCGCCGGAGATCGGCTTGCCGCCGACGGCCGGGACGCCCGGTCGCATCGGCGTCGAGCCGGCAGGCGAACCGCCGAGAGCACCTCCGATGATCGGCAGGCCGCCGGTCGGGAGGCCGCCGGTGAGGGTGTCTCCGCTCGAGCCGGGCAGGCCCGGAAGGCCGAGCGACTGGAGCGTCTTGATGTTGTCGGTGATCTTCAGGACGTCCAGCATCGCGGCCGGGTCGCCGCTGCTCATCTTCTCGAACGCGGTCTGCCACAGCAGGCGCATCGCGTCGAAGTTGTTGCCCGCGAAGGACAAGTACTCGTCCGGGGTGAACACCGTGTTCGGGCCGAGCCGGTTCATGATCTCGGCGATCTGGAGGGTGTTGTAGAGGTAGTCCGGTGCCAGGACCTTCGCCGGGTCGGGAATGCTCGGCATCCCCTTCTGGACGAAGTTGGCCACCTTGTCCGGCGTCGGCAGCCGGGACATGTCGATGGCCATGGTCTTGGTGTCGATGGGCAGGCCCATGCCGCCGCACCCGGTCGCCATCGTGAGGTAGTCGGTGCCGTGGCCCCGCACGTGCGAGGGGTTGAAGATCGGGATCCAGCCCAGCGGTCCGCCGTAGGCGTCGACGACCGGCATATGCGAGTTCCCGATCGCACCACTGGCCATCGACAGGATCAGGTTCTTGTACGCCGGGTCCGTGTGGTAGGTCAGGGCGTGCGAGTTGCTGCCCAGCAGCGGGATCCCGTCCTCGTTCTTCCACATGTGCTGCAGGAAGAAGTCGCACGCGTCGCCGCCGCCCTCATGGGAGGTGTCCCCGGTCGAGTGGCCACCGCCGGACTGGTTCGGGTCGACGGACGTCTGCTTCGTCTCGCCGCCGAACAGGCCACCGGTGAAGATGCCACCGCTGAGCACATCGCCGCTGAGGAACTTGCCCACGGTCGGGATCTGCGCGGTCGGGAGGTCCCCACCGGACGAGGCCGACGAGGGGAACAGGCTGGTCGAGGGCCGGCTGTGGGTGCCGCTCGTTCCGGAAGCACTCACCGGCGAGCTGGGCTGAGAGCTCGCGAACAGTGAGGTGGTGTCCGTTCCGGAAAGGCCAAGGCCATCCAGGCCCGGCAAGGAGGCGGCAGCGGCGTTGGCGGTCAAGCCGATCAGCGCGAAGGTCGCGGTGACCGACATCGCGGCCGCGTTGCGCAGCTTGCGACTCGACCGGCGGGAACAGGGATTCGCGAGGGAAAGGCCGACGGGGGCCCTTCCGCTGGGGACATCAGCGCGATGGCGCCGAGCCCGACGGGTGAATTTCATTTCAACGCTCCAGTTCATGAGCGCCTGCCGATAACGGATAAAATCGGCACGGCGGTTGACGTGTCTGCTGTGAAACGGGTCTTGTTTTCGCCGACAGCCCTTGGACACCAGCCGTTGATGGAGGTAGTGGCAGCGGGAACCACTGACTTGCGATTTCAGCCCTGAGTTCGCGAGCCAGCCGTCGAGTTGCACCTCGACGGTCCTGCTGTCGCTACCGATCAAAGGATTTGCTTCGCGATCGCTTACGCGTGAATCGCGTTGGCAGCCGACACGTCAGTCCGGCGACACCGAAGGATCATCCGCACGCATACGGAGCGGGAGATGGTGATCCGAGACCGGCTCGCCGATCGTGAACCGCGAGCCGATCGGTCCGCCGTCGAAGATCGCGGCGGAAGTCGATGAACCACCCTGCGCGGCCGACGTGCCCGACGAGGGGGCGCTACCGGGCAACACCGCCGGCGCGACCGGGACGATCGGCGATAGCGGCGATGGGGTGGCGGGGTCGGTCAGGCGAGGCAGTGCGTGATCGGCCGCCGGAGCCGGCGACAGCGGCGCCGCGTCGGTCACGCCGACGGCCGCGGCCGCGAAGTCGGCCGTGGGCACCGGCGCGTCAGCGGCCGGTTCCGGCGCCGCGACCGGCGCGATGTCCGGTATCGCCGGGACGAACGACGTGGCCTCCGGTGCGGGTGTCTTCGGTGAGATCACCGAGGTGACCGTCACCGAGACCCAGCCGACCGTCCGTTGCGTCGCCGACTCTGTCACGGTCAACGGTGCGGCCACTTCGGAAACCGTCTGGACCGCGGGCGCGACCAGCGCCGAACCCGTGTCGGTCACCGAACGGACGGTCCGCGTCGTCGTCTCCAGCACCGGCTCCGTCAAGGCGGTGACCGCCTCGCCGGCGGTGCCGACGACAGCGGCCGCGGTGTTCGCCGTGCTGAGCACCTGGTGTGTCGCCGCGACGGCGTCCGAGGTGACCTCGCGGACCGTTGTCCGCACCAGATCTCCCACGTTCGTCGTCGGTGGAACAGGGACGGATCGCGGCGGGTTTTCCGGAGAGTCTTCGGCCGGTGCATCAGCGGCGACCGGGAGAGGGGAAACCTCCTCCGCGGTGGCCGAACCCGCCAGGACGGCGGCGCCGGCGAATCCGGCGATCGCCAGTCCGCCCAGCGTGCCGAAACGGAGCAAGGCGCGCCCGCGACGACCGCGTGAAACGGGCGACGTGCCCGTTTCACCCCGAGTCGTTCGCAGCCACACCATCGCACTCCACCATTTCCGGCTTGCTCGAAGGGGTTGCCCCAACAGACGACAGTAAGGACCCGGCAGGTGATAGGGAACTGCCACTTACGGGACCCGCCGTCGCCACTCCATACAGTCACCTGCTCCCGAATGAACCACTCTCCGTCGGTGCCGAAATGAGGGCGCCCGACCCAAAGTGCACGATCGGGTGAATCGGAAAACCGGTGCTCGACTGCTCGTCGCGGTTCGGACCTGGCAGCACCGGGGAACAAGAGTCACGATTCGATAACGGCGCGTCGTTGTCGCTGGTAGTGGCGCGGCGAAACCGTCGCCGTGATCGACTGCATAACGTTTTGCCCATCCCGCGTAAGGAAATGGGTGGACCCGCGTTTCCGGGACATGGAGGCCGTGTTCAATCCCCGAAACGAGCGCGATCGCGAAGAACCTTCGGAAATGGCCGCCGCGGTGGAGATTCTGGTCTACGCCGACCGGCTGAATACGCGTCATGGGGTCGCGCGATTGCTGCAGGGCGCGCCGGGAATCGGGCGCGTCGAATGCGCCGCGACCGGCGACGAACTCGTCAGCAGGTACGTCCGGTCGCCTGCCGACGTGGTGTTCGTCGCCGTCCGGCCGGGCGAGCCGTCCGGTCCCGCGGCCGCGGCGACCTTGCTGTCGGTCGCTCCCGACGCCTCGGTGATCATGTTCGGATCGTCCGGCACGGTCGCCGCGGCGACCAGCGCACTGGTGCCCGGTGTCGGCGGATTCCTCCAGAACTACGACGGTCTGTACCCCGAGCCGGCCATCGCTGCCGCACCGCCCGCCGTCGAACGTCCTCACCTGTCCGAACGCGAGCTCCAGATCCTCTGGGGCATGGCCCACGGCAAGCGGAACGTGCAGATCGGCGCCGATCTCGCCCTCTCCGAGGACAGCGTCAAAACCCATTGCAAGCGGATCTTCCGCAAGATGAGCGTCCACGACCGCGCCGAAGCGGTCGCTGCCGGCTTTCGTGCCGGTTTCCTCTCCTGACGCCGGGGAGGCGGCCCACTGTTCGCTTTGCTCACGCTCAGTGGACCACCCGGAGGACACGAGCGACGTGGTCACCCGCTGGCGCGAGGTGTCCAAACCTGCGCCACCAGCACTGCGCTCGCCCCGAACAACGCCACTCCCAGCGGCACATGGACGGCGAGATCACCGCTGCCACCGACCACGAATTGGACGCTCACCAGCACCAAGAGAATCGCGCTGACGACCAGGTACCGCGCCGATCCGCGGCCTGGCCGCCACACCAGGGCCGCGGCGACGATCTGCAGGACCATCGCGACGGTGACGAACGGTCCGGTGGCGTGGTGCAGCCCGCCGCCGCCCGCGCCGGAAAGGAGCTGCCCGGCGGTGATCCCCTGCACCAGCAGCGTGGCCGCCAGGAACAGCGTGCTCGCCTTCAGCAGGCCGAAGAATCGCCCGTTCACCACGTCACCCGCAACTTGCGCACGCCGTAGACGAGGCTGAACTCGCGGAATTCCACTTGATCGGCCAAGGCGAGACGGGGGAAGCGCCGCAGCAGCGCCGGGAGGGCGATGCGCAGCTCCATCCGCGCGAGCGGCGCCCCGAGGCAATGGTGTGCGCCATGCCCGAAGGCGATGTGGCCGGCCGTTCCCCGGGTGATGTCGAAGGTTTCGGGATCGTCGATCAGGGCGGGATCGCGATTGGCGGCCGGGATCGAGCAGATCACGAGCGATCCGGCGGGGATGTGGTGCCCGCCCACTTCCACGTCCGTCGTGGTCGTCCGCGGCGGCAGCGACTGGACGATGGACAGCCAGCGCAACAGCTCTTCGACGGCGGGTTCGATCAGGCCGGGATCTTCGCGGAGCGCTGCCAGCTGGTCCGGGTGCCACAGCAGGGCCAGGGTGCCGAGGCCGAGCATGTTCGCGGTGGTCTCGTGTCCGGCGATCAGCAGAAGGCTCGCGACGCCGGTCAGCTCAGCGGAAGTGAGATCGTCGCCGTGTTCGCGCACGAGCATGCCCAGCATGTCCTCGCCCGGATCCGCCAGGGCGCGGGCCACGAGACCGGCCATGTAGGCGTGGTCCTCCTGGTGCGCGGCGATCCGCTGGTCCACCGGCAACGAGGTGTCCAGAATCCGCGCGGCACGCTCGTGGAACTCGCCGCGGTCGGCATAGGGGACACCCAGCAGTTCGCAGATCACCAGCGACGGCACCGGCAACGCGAAGTGCGCCACCAGATCGGCGGGTTTGCCGGCTCCCTCCAGGTTGTCCAGGGCCGCTTCGACGATCTCGGTGATCCGCGGTTCGAGCCTGCTCATCCGCCGTACGGTGAACTCCGGGGTGAGCAGCCGTCGCAAGCGCGTGTGCTCTGGTGGGTCGAGTCTGATCAGCTGTCCCGCCGTGACGTCCTCTTGCCCGGCTCCCGTCAGCGACGTGGCGCTGCTGAACCGGGCCGGATCCGCCAGCACCTGGCGGACGTCTTCCTTGCGGCAGACCAGATACGCGGGTACGCCGAACGGTGTCTCGACTCGCACGACACCTTCGCCGTCGCGAACCCGCGCCAGTTCCCGGACGGGATTGAGACCGTCCCGGCGCATGTGAATCGGCATGGTTCGGGTCATTTTCTGCCTTCCGTTCAGGATTGGGCGTCGAGCCAGTCGGAGAACGTGGGGCCCGCGAGCTTGGCGTGCGGGCTGGGCAGGAAGCCGCCGGCGGCGGCGATGTCGGCGTCGGGCATGCCGGCGCCGTCGACGCCGATGACCTCGATACCCCGGCGGGCGCCGAGGAGCCGGGCCGCGTCCGCCATGATTTCCTTGCGGGGCCCCGCGATTTCGGGGATCGGCGTTCCCGGGTCGCTCGTGTCGACGGCGAGGTCGACCAGCTCTTCCGCGACGGTGCGGCAGGCCACGAGCTGGGTGGGCAAAGCGGGCAGATGTACGACGTCGCTTTGCTGCCACTCCAGGAGCTGGCCGACGAACTCGTGGAACTGCGCGGCCCGCAGGAGACGAACGGGAAGAGGCCCGGCCAGGAGGAGTTCCTCGTGCACCTTCTTGGCGGCGAGGAAACCGGCGGTGGCCTTGTCGGCGCCGATGATGGACGCCGCGGTGATCCGGGCGACCCCGGCCTGACGGCCTGCCTCGTGCAGGTTGCGGGCCGAGGTGCGGAAGAACTCCGTCGCCGCCTCCTGCTCGGAGCCGTGCCATGAGGCGACGTCGATGATCACCTCGGCGCCGGCGAGCGCTTCGGCGAGTCCCTCGCCGGTGATGATGTCCACGCCGGTGGCCCGGGACATCGGCACGACCTGGTGTCCTCGTTCGGTGAGGACGTCGACGACGTGTCGTCCCAGCCGTCCGGTCGCCCCGGCCACTGCGAACTTGCTCATGATGGGAAACCTTTCTCGAGCGCGGAAAGTCAGTCGGTGTAGTTGCGGCCGGGCGGCATGCCGGGGATCGGCTTGGCGATGAGCGCGGCGGGGGCGAAGAAGCCGATATGCGCGATCGCCATGACGAGCGTCCAGAGCTCCTTGGCGTCGTAGCATTCGGATGCCTTGGCGTACAACGAATCGGGGACTCGCTCGCCGGACGGATTCGGGGTGAGGACGGCCTCCACGAGCTCCAGCGCGATGCGTTCGGGATCCGTGAAGCAGGTGGCGTCGTGCCAGGTCGCCACCGCGGTGATGCGTTCCTCGGGCTCCCCGGCCTGCCGGAGATTCGTGGTCTCGCGAAGGGTGAAGTACGTGCTGCCGAGCAGTTGCCCGGCGCGCAGTTGCAGCAGGGCGATGGTCGTCGAGGGGATCGCGCCGTTCTTGAGGACCTTGTGCAGGCCACCGGCGACTTCGGCCATCTCGGGGACGAAAGGGATCGGATTGGGCATGCGTGACCGCGGGCCCGTCGTCGTGGACATGAGCGGATTTCCTTTTCTCTCGGCGTTGTGACCAAGAGATCCCGGCGACGTCGATCCCGTGACAGATCGGCCTTGTGACTCAGGCCACCAGGAGAGAGCTCCGCCGTGTTCAGGCGCCGAGGCGGTTGTAGATCCGGCTGGCCAGAGTGGCGGCCAGCTGGTTCAAGGCGTTCCAAGGTTCGACGAGCGCGAACCGGCCGAGCAGTTCCGCCACCGCGTAGGCCTCGGCTTCCGAGAGCAAGGTCGCGCGCTGGTCTCGCAGCCCCTGCTCGACCAGCCGGGACAGGGCTTCGGCGTACTCCTCCAGGTCACGCACCTCCGCCAGGCCGTACCGCTCGTCGAGCGAATCCCCGGCGAGGTCGTCACTCATGGTCGTCTCTCCTTCTGCCTTCACCCGTCCGACGCGCCTCAGAAAATCTATGGTGGCCGGGGTAGACATTCAACGGCGGGTGTGTGTAGTGTTCTCCTCGTACCGAGAAAGACAACGTCAAGCAGGCGCGGGAGATGACGTAACTACCCGCGAGGTGAGACAAGCCGGTCAGGCGGCGCGGGGCCGATCAAGGAACAGGTCCCGCACGGTGATCGGGAGCAGGACCCCAGGGCCGGGTTGTGAAGAAGGTTCGACCAGGTAGTGCCGGCCCTGGAAGGAAAGTGCAGGACACGGGCGGAGCAGGTGCGTCCGTGAAGAAAACGCAGTTGTAGTCGGTAAGTGCAGTTGCAGGACCGGTCAGGTGGCCGGAGCCGATCAGTGAACGGGGCTCCGGGCAGTGACCAGCGGCGTCAGCGTGCTGGGACCGATCAGTGAAAGGGTTCCGGCGGTGTCGCTCGCGGCAGGTGAAGTAGCAGTACCCAGCAAGGTGAAAACACAGGAAAGAAGGGAACGGCGACATCATTGGATCGCCCGCAGCGGCAGGGTAGCGCCGCGCGGGTGCCGTAGTTCCATCGAGTACGGAGGTGGTTCGCGGTCACGAATCAGCGATCCCCGCGGAATCCGGTTGTTCCCCGGACGCGGGTGCAAGAGGCCGGCGGTCACGTCGGTTGACAATGGTGAAACCCAACCCTGAGGACCCCGGGTGCCGTTCTGGCACCCGGGGTCCTTTGTGATGTGGAGGTGGAATGATCCCTGACCAGAACGGATCGGCCGACGGGGCCGACAAATTCGATGACGAGCACTACCCCGCCTACACGATGGGCCGGGCAGCCGACATGCTCGGCGCCACCCAAGGCTTCCTTCGCAGCCTCGACGAGGCCGGTCTGATCTCCCCGCAGCGTTCCGCCGGCGGCCACCGCCGCTACTCCCGGCACCAGCTTCGCCTGGCCGCCCGGGTGCGGGAACTGGTCGATCAGGGCACCGCCGTCGAGGCCGCCTGCCGCATCGTCACCCTCGAAGACCAGCTCCACGAAGCGCAGCGCCTCAACGCCGAACTTCGCACCGACGACTGAAAACCCCTGCCTGTGAACGCCCTTGTCCGGACCGGACAAGGGCGTTCGTGCGTGGATGTCGAGACGGCCGAGCCCGCTCCGACTCCCTCCTGAATGTGCCGCACGGGAGCGAAGGAGGCCTTGCGATGAGCAAGGTGGTGCTGGATGTGTCGATTTCGCTGGACGGCTTCACCGCCGGGCCGAACGTCCGGGCCGAAGAGCCCATGGGCGACGGCGGGGAACGCCTGCACGACTGGATGGCCGGGGAGGGGCCCGACGCCCGCGTTTTCGAGGAGGTGAACGCGATGGCCGGGGCGACCGTCATCGGCAGGCGCACCTTCGACCTCGGGTTGCGGCCGTGGGGCGGGACGCCGTGGCCCGGTGTCCCCAGTTTCGTGGTCACCCACCGGACCAGGGAAGACCTCCTCGGTGACAACGGCGGCACGTTCGCCTTCGACGGGCTGGAGGCCGCGGTCCGCCGTGCCAAGGACGCCGCGGGGGACAAGGACGTGCTCGTGATGGGCGCCGACGTCGCGGGGCAGCTGCTGGCGGCCGGCCTGCTCGACGAGGTCTACCTGCACCTCGCCCCCGTGGTGCTGGGGCAGGGGACCTCCGTGTTCGGCGGGCACCTTGGCGAGCTCGTCCCCCTGGGTGAACCCGTCGCGGGTGCCGCCACCCACCTGCGTTATCGCGTCCGGTGACTACCACGGGATGGTGGCTCGGATGGCGGCCGAGATCGGTTCGAGGTCGGTGACGAGGTTCTCGAGTTCGCTCGGGCTCAGGGCGTGGTAAGGCGCCTCCGCGAGCCGGTCGGTCGTCGCCTCGACGCGCTCTTTCGCGGCCCGGCCGGAGTCGGTGAGCCGGCCGTCGGATCCGATCAGGCCGCGGCCGCGCATCCCGTCCACGACACCGGCCAGCTGCGCGGCGGGGAGATGGCCGACCCGGCCGAACTCGTGCGCGGGGATGCCGGCGGACAGCGCGTGGAGCACGTGGCACTCGGTCCCGCCGATGCCTTCGGCCACCAAGGCGACGGTGTGGCCGTCGCCGCGGTGCTCACGCACCAGGGTGGCCGCGTGCCACAGCCGCGCCACGGGCTCCACCGGGACCGGCAGCGTTCGGACGGCGGCGAAGAGGGCGCGCCCCTCCACGGGTGCGCTGGTCGCCGCCTTCAGCAGGAGGTCGCCGGCGCGCGTGACGCCGGGGGCGTCGGCGAGGTCACCGAGGATCCGCCGCATCCCCGCGACGCAGCCCCGCTCGCGGGCGGCCAGCGCCGCCTCGGGCGTGGTCAGCTCCCAGACCTTCGGGAGATGACGTGCCACCTCACCCGGCGCGAAGTTGTAGAAGATCGCGTGGATCACCTCGGCGGGCACCGACCGGCCGAACGGCGCGGCCCGCCCGGCGAAGTAGGCGTCCCACTGGTTGCGCAGGCCGAGCGCCATCAGCGCCTCGTCGGGCTCGTCGGCGAAGAAGGGGATCAGGCCGATGGGCTCGACCAGGTCGAACATGCGGCGGGCGACGGGTTCCGGGTGCGACATCGTGTCTCCAGTGGTCGTGGCGGCGCCCTCATGGCGACCGCTCGACTACCCCACGAACGCCGCACCCGGAAATCGACATCGGCGCCGCGGCCTACTTCAGGTGCCGGGCGATGAACCGGCCCGCCGAGTCTCCCTCGAAGTGCGGGACGCCGGTGTGCCCGCCCATGTTGGCGTGCAACGTCTTCTCCTGCGACCCGAAGGCGTCGAACAGGTCGAGGGCGTGCTGCCGGTCGTTCCCCTCGTCATCCCACTGCAGCAGGACCAGCAGCGGAATGGTGACCTTCCGGGCCTCTTCGAGGATGCGGCGGGGCACGTAGCTTCCGGCGAACAGGACGGCGGCCGCGATCCGGGGTTCGACCACCGCGAGCCGCGTGGCGATGGCGATCACCCCGCCCGAGAACCCGACCGGGCCGCCGATCCCGGGTAGTGCGAGGAGGGCGTCCAAGGTGGCCCGCCATTCCGGGACCGCCGTTTCGACCAGGGGGAGGACGAGCCGGTCGACGATGTCGTCGCTGACCGGCTCGCCGGCCTTCAACGCGCGCTGCAGGTCCGCGCGGGCTTCGTCGACAGCGGGGAAGCGGGGCCGGTCACCGGCTCCGGGGAGTTCGATGGTGGCCGCGGCGTAGCCCGCCGCCGTGCAGGCCAGAGCCCTGGCCGCGAGCCGGGGATACATCCTGCCGAGTCCGCCGGGGTGCCCCATCAGGATCAGCGGGGCCGGTGCCGCCGATTCGGGCGTCCACAGGATTCCGGGGATGTCGCCGAGGGTGAATTCGCGCTCGAGGGCGTCTTCGAGGCGTCGTTCGGAAGTGAAGTGCATGGTCGTGCCTTTCGGGAGTGCGCGTGAAACGGCGCTCCCGGACGACCTATCGCCCGACCGTGACCCCTGAGGGGAGCACCCTGGTCGAAATGTCCACGGGTACCACCTCCTCGTTCGTTCGCACGGCCTCCGGCAAGGTAGCAGCGCCCGCCGTCGCGCGCGAGCGCTTTACCCGAGCACCGAAAGCCCGTCCGCCACGACGACGCCGTCGTGCAGCACCGTGCGGTCCTTGCCGCGGTCCATCACCGCGCTCGTCGGGGTCTCACCGTCCACCAGCACCAGGTCGGCGCGGTCGCCGACGGCCACACCCGGACGGTCGGCGATACCGGCCAGCCGCGGGACGTCGTGGCTCATGATCGACGCGCCGCCCATCGTCGCGACGGCCAGCGCCATCTCGATCAGGTCGTCGCGGCGGAAGCCGTGGGTGAAGGCCAGTTGCCAGGTGCGGTCGAGCAGATCGCAGTTGCCGTACGGGCTCCAGTAGTCCCGCTGGCCGTCCTCGCCGAGGCCGACGCGCACACCCGCGGTCGTGAGGTCCGCGAGCGACAGCTGACCGTCGGTGGACGGCGCGACGGTCGCCATCGCGATGTCCAGTTCCGCGAACGTGTCGATCAGGCGACGGCTCACCGATTCCGAGATCGACCCCAGGTCGTACGCGTGCGACAGGGTGACCTTGCCGCGCATGTCCAGCGCGCGGACCCGTTCGATCACCAGGTCGGTCGAGAACACGCCGAGGTGGCCGGGTTCGTGCAGGTGGATGTCCACCTCGACGCCGTACTTCTCGGCGAGCCCGAACACGACGTCGAGATGCCCCTTGGGGTCCTTGTCCAGCGAGCACGGGTCGATCCCGCCGACGACCGTGGCGCCCGAGCGCAGCGAGGCCTCCAGCACGTCCACGGTGCCGGGTTCGCGCAGGATCCCGGCCTGCGGGAACGCCATGATCTCGACGTCCGCGTGCTGGGCGAAGCGCTCCTTCGCGGCGAGGACGGCGTCGAGTTTCTCGAGCCGGCAGTCGACGTCCACCTGCGCGTATGTGCGCACGCGGGTGGTGCCGTTGGCGATCATGCGCTCCAGCGTCCCGATGACGCGTTCGGGCAGCGGGACCTCGGCGTCGCGCCAGTTCTCGCGGTCGTTCAGCATCATCGCCCAGACACCCGGCGCGCCGGTGTGCGGCCGGAACGGCAGGCCGATCCGCGTCGAATCCAGGTGGACGTGCACGTCGCTGAACGACGGGAACAGCAGCCGTCCGCGCCCGTCGACCGTGTCCGGTGCCGGGGCGGCGCCGGGATCGTGCGGCCGTACCGCGGCGATCCGGCCGTCGGCCACTTCGACGTCGCTGCGCGGTCCACCCCAGGGGCGGACGTCACGGATCATCACGGAAGACACCTCTTTGGTATACCAAAGCGGCCCGGCTGGAGCAACGTCACTTGGTGTGCCGGTACGGGCGGGTGTGCCCGGTCTCCGCGTTGTGCTTGGTGATGTCGTCGATCCCCATCTTCTCGAGCCTCGGGTACTCGGTCACGTCGAACACGTTGTCCTCGCGGCGATGCGGGTAGACGTCGTGGCCCTTGCCCGGCCAGTAGGGGAAGACCACGTGCGTGTCCTTGTTGGAGTTCTTGGCGAAGGTTTCGGAGACGTAGTCCCACTTCTCCTGGACGAGCGGCTTCCTCGGGTCCTTGGGATCGTTGATCCACCCGGGCATCTTGATGTTGTTGTCCTTGAGGGTTCCTTCGAGGGTGTTGCCGCCGTTCTGCTTCGCGATCTTGGTGGCCTTCTCCTCGACCGAGCCGAGGTACTCGTCCTCTTCGCCGCGTTTGCGTTTCTTGGTGCCGCCGGACCAGAAGAAGTGCTTGTCCGCCTTCAGGATCTGGTCGAGCTTCGGCTTGAACTTCTCGAACTCCTCCTTCGACATCTTGTCGACGTCGATGGGAGGCTTCCGCGGGCTCCTTCGCGGCGGCTGGGGTTGCCCGCTGGGGCCGGCCGGTTGGGGCCGCTGCTGGCTGCCCGGCCCGGACTTGCCGCAGGGCGGGACGAGGCCGAGCGGGTCGCCGATGAGCAGCGGCTGGTCGACGTAGCCGACGGGATTCGGCGCGGCGGCGAGGCCGAGCGGGTCCTGGCTGAGATAGCGCGAGGTCCGGGGGTCGTAGTACCGGAAGACGTTGTAGTGCAGCCCGGTTTCCTCGTCGCGGTGCTGGCCGGGGAACGCCAGCGGCATCGACGCGGTGTCGGCGCCGGGCAGCGGCACACCCCAGAAACTGCTGCGGTCCTGCCAGACCAGCGTGCCGTGTTCGTCGAGCAGTTCGGTCGGCGTCCCCGCGGGTGACGTGATCACGGCACGGAAGACGGCGTCTTCGAGCGCGCCCGTGCGCTCGATCTGCACGACGGGGCGGTCGTCGTCGTAGCGTTCCCAGGTCAGGAGCCGGTAGGACTCGTCGGCGGGGTCGTAGTCCATCCGCTCGACCACGTTCATCCCGCTCCACAGGAACCGGACGTCGTGCGTGAGCTCGGCTTCCCCTTCCGGATCGATCCGCCAGCGGCGTTTGGCGAACCGCCGTCCGAGCGCGTCGTAGTGGTAGGTCCAGAACGCGCCGTCGGGGGTACGCACGGAGCGCAGCCGGTCGAGGTGGTCCCACTCGTAGGCGCAGGACCGGTCGGCGGTGACCCGGCCCCGCTCGTCGTCGCTGTAGACGCCTTCGGCGAGGGCGATGGCGCCCGTGGCGTCGTGGGTGAACCGTTCGGCCCCGGCGGGCCCGCGTGCCTCGCTGACCCGGCCTGCGGTGTCGTAGGTGAGCTGCCATGGCCGGATCGCGTCGTCGACGGCGGCGAGCCTGCCGTCCGGCCGGTAGCCGTAGACGCGCGGCCCGACGCCCGCGATGTGCTCTTCGGCGAGCCGGTCTTCCGCGTCGAAGCGGCGCCGGAGCACCACGGTGCCGTCGATGCTGCGCGTGACCTCCCGTCCGGCGTCGTCGTAACCGAATTCGACGTCGTGACCGGCGATCCGCAGCGACCGCGGCAGTCCTGACCCGGTGAACCGCCACTCACTGTCCACACCGGACGATGTCCGGCGGACGAGTACGTCGCCGTCGTGGCGCCAGCACACCCCGAGCCCGTTGATCGTGTCGACGACGACCCGGTCCCCGTCGTCATGGACCATCTCGACCCGCGACTCGGTGTTCTCGGCGACGGTCATCCTGCCGAGCGCGTCGTATTCGTACAGCGTGACGTCGTCCGGGGTACGCCTCGCCACGACGTTGCCCTGGAGGTCGTAGTCGTACTCGGTCGCGTCACCCGTACTGCTGGTCATACGCAGCAGTTGCCCCGCCGCGTCGTAGGCGTAGCCGATCCGGCGGCCGTCGTAGTCGACCTCCTCGACGAGCCTGCCCGCGGCGTCGCGGACATAGCGCCAGGTGCGGCCGTTCGGGTTGGTCACCGAGGTGAGCCGCAGTTCGCCGTCGTAGGTGAACAGCGTCCGCGCGCCCGCGGCGTCGGTCTCTTCCAGGACGAGGCCGAACGGGCCGTACTTGCGGCGCCGCGCGGCACCCGCTGCGTCGCGGTGCTCGACGACGTGACCTTCGGCGTCGTGCACCCACGTTTCGCGGCCCCCGTCTGGGCCGAGCCGCCAGGCACGACGTCCGTCGGCCGTCCAGCCGAGCCTCGCCGCGCCGCCGGAGGCCGTGTACGCGAGGCGGGGACGGCCGAAAAGGTCGCGGTCGCCGGGGCGGTCCGTCACCGGCGCGTCGGTGAGCGGGTCGGGCGCGTCCGGGATCTCCACCGGCATCCCGGTGCCGACCAGGGTGGTGGCCGGGTCGAACGCGGGGACCACGCGCTCGACGCCGCCCGCCGACAGCCGCACCTCGCCGCCGGTGCCGCGCGCCAGCCGGACCGTGGTGCCGCCGGGACGGTGGACGGCCACCAGTTCGCCGTCTTCGTCGTACTCGTAGCCGGTCTCCCGGCCGAGTCCGTCCACTTGGGACAGCAGTTCGTCGCGCCGGTTCCAGGAGTAGCGCTGGGAGTTGCCCAGCGGATCGACGCGTTCGATCAGTTGCCGGGCGTCGTTGAGGCGGTACGTCCACGTGTGGCCGTCGGCGTCGGTGTGCCGGGTCGTGCCGGGTTCGTAGGCGAACGTCGCGTTGTAGTAACCGCTCGCCCCGACGGCGCGGACGCAGCGCCCGGCGTCGTCGTAGACGTAGCGGTACCAGGTGCCCGTGCGGTCCTTCCAGCCGACGAGCCGGTGCCCGAAGTCGTAGTCGAGGGTCATGGGGCGGCCGGCGTAGTCCATGACGGTGCTCAGCTGGCCGAGCCTGTTGTACGAGAAGCGCACCAGCGGTGGCTGTCCCGGGGCCCCGAGCGCGACGATCCGCCCGTTCGCGGTGCCGATCGCGAGTTCGACGCCGTCGGCACGGCGGAGTCGCGCGGGCGTGCCGTCGGCCGCGTAGGCGAACTCGGTGCGGACGCCGTTCTGTTCGATGGCCGTGAGCGGCAGGATCCGGCCCGCGCCGGCGAAGTGCAGCTCGCGCTCGCCCATCGACAACCGATAGCCGTCCGCCGCACGGCGTAGCCGGTGCCGTGGGCCCTGCGCCGGAAGGACGGGGACACCCGCCGGGACGGGATAGGTGAGCACCATGCCGTCTTCGGCATAGAACAGGACACGGTCGGACTGGACCGCCAGCCGTTGGTCCATTGTGGACGTCCAAGAGGGACCGAACCAGCGGCCCGCGGTGTAGGACGACAGATGGGTGCGGGAGAGTTCGAGATCGCCCGCGTCGCCGGGCAGGGTCACGTCGATCTGCTTCATGACGACTTCGCCGGTCGCGACGTCGACGGGGTCACCGCAGTAGTTCTTGGAATCCGACGACGTCGAGCGGTCGCCGTTGCCGTCCTTCTTGGTGGTGTCGTTGACGCCGCCCCGGTCGCGGGTGCCGCCACCGCCACCGGTGCCGCTGGTGTTCGTCTGGTCGTTGTCGCTCTTGGTGTTCGTGCTCTTGTCGTTGGTGTTGCCGTCGTTGCCGCCGGGCCTACCGCTCCCGTCGGCGCTGGAACTACTGGTGCCCTCGTCGATCCCGCGGTCGTTGCCCCCCTTGGTCTTGGGCGGCGGCGGGGCGTCCACCTTGCCGCCCTGCAGCTTGCGCAGGGCCTTGGCCGCGTCGTCGAAGAGCGTGTCGGCCTTCTTGAGCAGCGGCATCAGGCCCTTGAGCGCCTTGACGAGCTTGGTGGTGAGGTCGGCGATCTTCGAAGCGGTCTTGGCGACCGCGGTCACCACCTGCGGCACCACCCAGGTCAGGCCGATGCCGAGGGTGAACAGCACCTGCAGCGCCCAGCTGATGAGGTGGCCGACGAGTTCGGCGATGATGTCGCGGACCAGGGTGCGGACGGCGGCGACGACCTCGCCCGCGGTCTTGACCCCGCTGGACGCGCCCTCGCACCCCTTCTGCGCGGCGGTGAGCACGGTGACCGTGTCCTGGGACCGTTCGCGGTAGCGGTCCGCGGCGTCGCCGGCCCACGTTTGCAGGTCGGCCTTGACCAGATCGGTCAGATCCGTGCCGATCGCGCCGAGTTCCTTGGCGATGTTGGACCAGGTCTCGGCCTGTGCCTTGATCTGATCGGCGTCGCCGGTCAGGGCGTCGAGCGCGTCGGAGAGCGGGCCGACGTGTTCGAGCAACCAGCCGACGCCCGCGGCGAGGATCGAACCGAACGGGTCCATGGCCATCGACAACGCGTCGAGAGCCGTCCCGACGGCGCCCATCGCGACCGCGGCCCAGTCGCCCTTCTCGATGCCTTCCTTGAGGTCGATCGCCGATTCCAGCAGCGGGACACCGGAGTGCGCCTTGGTGGAGTCCTGGCGCTCAGCGACCAGCGGATTCGCCATGTATGCCGTCTTTCCTGCCTCGGGAACCGCACCGACTGGGCAGACGATTTCTACCATCGCCGCGCCGCGGTCCCGCTGTGAGGAAAGGATCTTTGCCCGCCCGCCGGGAGGACGACCCGTACGGGCAGGGTCTTGCGAGTTCTGCCATGCGGAAGTTAACCTCCGCAGATTGAAATTGCCCGGCGACGCTCGCTTCTATCGAGAGGCGGATCCATGGTGAAGAGGACGCGGGCCGAAGCGGCCGCGAGCGGCAGGCCCGAGGACGAACGGCTCGGGATCGGCAAGAGTTTCACTTACGGCATCCAGCACGTCCTGACGATGTACGGCGGGATCATCGCGCCGCCCCTGATCATCGGCGGCGCCGCGGGCGTCTCGACCGCCGAGATCGGGCTGCTCGTCGCGTCGTGCCTGTTCATCGGCGGCCTGGCGACGATCCTGCAGTCGTTCGGCATCCCCTTCTTCGGCTCCCGGCTGCCGCTGGTCCAGGGCACCTCCTTCGCGGGCGTCGCGACGATGACCGCGATCGTGGCCGACGGCGGGCTGCCCGCCGTGTTCGGCTCGGTGATCGCGTCCGCGCTGCTCGGCCTGCTCATCACGCCGGTGTTCTCCCGGCTGGTGAAGTACTTCCCGCCGGTCGTCACCGGGACGGTGATCACCGTGATCGGGCTCAGCCTGATGCCGGTCGCGGCCCAGTGGGCGATGGGCAACAACACCAAGGCGCCGGAGTTCGGCTCGGTCTCCAACATCGGGCTGGCCGCGATGACGCTGGCGATCGTGCTGCTGCTCAGCAAGGTCGCCGTCCCGGCCATCTCCCGGCTCTCGATCCTCCTGTCGATCGTGGTCGGCACCGTGCTGGCCGCCGTGCTGGGCAAGGCCGACTTCTCGCAGGTCTGGGACGGCCCGATCTTCGCCGTGCCGACCCCGTTCGGCTTCGGCGCGCCGACCTTCGACGTCGCCGCGATCGTGTCGATGTTCATCGTCGTGCTGGTGACCCTCACCGAGACCACGGCCGACATGCTCGCGGTGGGGGAGATCGTCGGCACGCGGGTCGGCAAACGCCGGATCGGCGACGGGCTGCGCGCCGACATGGCGTCCTCGGCGGTCGCGCCGGTCTTCAACGGGTTCATGCAGAGCGCGTTCGCCCAGAACGTCGGTCTCGTCGCGATCACCGGGGTCCGGAGCCGGTTCGTGGTGACCGCCGGCGGCGTGATCCTGCTGGTCCTGGGCATGCTCCCGGTACTCGGCCGGGTCGTCGCCGCGATCCCGTACCCGGTGCTGGGCGGCGCCGGTCTCGTGCTGTTCGGCACGGTCGCGGCGTCCGGTATCAAGACCCTGTCCAAAGTGGACTACAACGGGAACATGAACCTGGTGATCGTCGCGGCCTCCGTCGGGCTGGGCATGGTCCCGATCGCGGCGCCGGAGTTCTACCATCACTTCCCGGCGTGGGTCGGCACGATCTTCCACTCGGGGATCAGCTCCGCCGCGCTCATGGCCGTCGTGCTGAACCTGCTGTTCAACCACCTGAAACCGGCCAAAGCGGGCACCGATCCGTCGGTGTTCGCGACCGCGACCCGGGTGATCGACTACTCCGACCTCAAGGCCCTCTCCCGGCTCAAGGACGGCGACCGGATCGTCGACGGCAAGATCGTGGACGCCGAGGGCAAGCCGGTCCAGGTGCGCGACGAGGACGGCAAGCCGGTGCCCTACCGGATCGGTTCCGAGCCGGAAGAGCACTGAGTCCGGCCGCCGGATGACTCGCCGAAGGTGATCCTGACCTGGGGATCTACAAAAATTTGGGACGGCGACGTGTGCGACGCGGCAAGACCTGCGACAATGGACGGCGAGATCGGGGCATCGAATGGGCTCAGACTCGCTATGAAGAGCAGGTAAAAAAGTATGGCTCAGGGCAGCGTTAAGTGGTTCAACGGCGAAAAGGGCTTCGGCTTCATCGCTCAGGACGACGGCGGACCGGACGTTTTCGTGCACTACTCGGAGATCCAGGGCAGCGGTTTCAAGTCCCTGGACGAAGGGCAGCGCGTCGAGTTCGAGATCGGCCAAGGTCAGAAGGGCCCGCAGGCCCAGCGCGTCGTCGCCATCTGACTTTCTTCACGCCGAAGGCCTCCATCCGTAACCGGGTGGGGGCCTTCGGGCGTTTCGGGACCCGATATCGTCGATGCATGCTTGTGATCGTTCGTGAGCACCCGTGCGGCCGGACGCGGTGAGCCGCTCCGCCCTGGAGCCCGAGCAGGTCGGGCGGAAGGTGCGGTTGCGCGAGGTCGGGCTGGGGGATCGCCGGGTCCTGATGGGTTTCGACCGTGACATGGCCCGCGAGGCGACGCCGCTGATCGGCGGCGGGCACCGCCACTGGGCCTCACACCGCTCGGGATCCTCGGGCGACGACATCCACTTCGGCATCGAGACCGTGCGCGGCCGGATGCTGGTCGGTTCGGTCTGCACCATCGGCGCCGACCCGGTGACCGGCCGGTTCGGGTACGGCATCGGGATCGCCCCGCGCCACCAGCGCTGCGGCTACGCCACGGACGCCATCACCGTCCTCCTGGCGCATATGTTCGGGCAGCGCGGCTTCCGCAAATGCGAGGTCAGCGTGTACGGCGGCAACCTGGCGTCGCTGTCGCTGCACGGCGGTCTCGGCTTCCGCGAGGAAGGCAGGCTGCGCGACACCGAGGTGGTGCGTGGCGAGATCAAGTACCTCGTGCGGATGGGCATCACCGCCGAAGAATTCGCCGCGCGTCCCCTGGACAGCCTCGCCGACCTCGGCAGGCGTGGACAGCACCGGCGGCCCCGGCGCGGCAAGCACTGGCGCACGCCCGCCGCGATCAGCGGCTGATCATCCCGGATTCGTAGGCGAAGACGACGGCCTGGACGCGGTCGCGGAGGCCGAGTTTCGTGAGGATGCGGCCGACGTGGGTCTTCACCGTGCCCGGCGAGAGGAACAGCAGCTCGGCGATCTCGGCGTTGGACAGGCCACGAGCCAGCTGCTGGAGCACTTCGTTCTCGCGGCTCGTGAGCAGGGCGAGCCGGTCGTCCGGCGGCGACGCGGGCAGGCCGGTGACGACCCGGTCGAGCAGCCGCCGGGTGACGGTGGGGGCGAGGGTCGCCTCGCCCGCGGCGACCACCCGGACCCCGGCGAGCAGATCCGGCGCCAGCGCGTCCTTGAGCAGGAAGCCGCTGGCCCCCGCCTGGAGCGCGGCGTAGACGTATTCGTCCAGGTCGAACGTGGTCAGCACCAGGACGCGGGCTCGCTGCGCCGCGGCGATCGCGGCGGTGGCCTCGACGCCATCCATCTCGGGCATCCGGATGTCCATGAGCACGACGTCGGGATCGAGCTCCGCCACGAGCGCGACGGCCTCCGCGCCGTCGCCCGCCTCGCCGACGACGTCGATGTCGTCGGCGTTGTCCAGGATCATCCGCAGGCCGGTGCGCACGAGCGTCTGGTCGTCGGCGATGACCACCCGGATCGTCATGACGGCAGGGACGCGCGGACGGCGAAGCCGCGTTCCGGCCGTGGTCCCGCGTCGAAGGTGCCGCCCAGTACGTTCACTCGCTCCCGCATCCCTTCGAGGCCGTGCCCGGTGCCGGACGGCGCTTCCGCCGCGACGCCGTCGTCGGTCACCTCGATCTCCAGCGCCCCCGGCCCGTACCGCATCACGATAGTCACCGACGCGTCCGGACCGGCGTGTTTCAGCACGTTCGTCAGCGACTCCTGCACGATCCGGTAGGCCGCCAAGTCCACTGTGGACGGAAGTGGCCGGGGTTCCCCTTCGACGCGGAACTCGACCGGCGTGCCCGCCGCCCGGATGTCGGCGACCAGCCGCGGCAGTCGCTCCGCGCCGGGCCGGGGCTCCCAGTCCGGCTCGTCCTGGCCGAGCGCGCCGAGCAGCCGCCGGATCTCGCTCAACGCGGTCCGCCCGGTGTCGACGATGGCGTCCAGCGCCTCCCGCGATCGCTCGGGCCGCCGGTCCAGTTCCGCCTGGGCGCCCTGCGCCTGGAGGACCACCACCGAAAGCGCGTGGGCGACGACGTCGTGCAGTTCGCGGCTGATCCGGCCGCGTTCGGCCGCCACGGCCAGCGCGGCCTGGGTGTCGCGCTCGCGTTCGAGATCGGCGGCCCGCTGTTCCAGCACCGACAGCCGGATCCGGCGCTGCCGCGTGTTCAGCCCGGCGAGCCACGCCACGCCGAGCGACAGGCCGATGGCCGGGAAACCACCCCAGTCCTGCACTTGGTGGTCGTCGGCTTCGGGGTCGGCCGGTGCCAGCCGATCGATGATGATGAGGCGTGGTGGCGTCGGGCCCGGGGTCCGCGCGTTCGCTTCCGAGGCATAGAAAGACCACGCCCCGGCGACGAGCAGTCCCACCGCCAGCAGGGCGACGGAACTCCGTCGCGACCCCCAGGCCGCGACGGAGAAGAGGCCGATCAGCGCCACGACGTCGACGGGTTTGAGGTCGTTGCCCATCGCCAGATGCAGGAGCGAGGCCGTGCCCCCGGCCGCGAAGGTGATCGTGGGATTCCGGTGCCGGACGAGCAAAGAAGCCAAGGCCACCAAGGACACCAGCCACCACTCGAAGCCTTCCGGATCGTCTGCCGTGACCACTGTGGACAGTCCGATGAGGATGGTCAGGCCGCGGTCGACGGCTCTCGGGTGATTTTGGAGGAAGGCCGGCACCAGCCGAGCGTAATCCCGGATCGGGCGCCGCGGATCCCTCTCGCGGCAGACCTCGGGATACGACCTGCGGCAGACGCGCGGATACGGCGCCGGGCTCCAGCCTGGACGCAGGAAGATCCTCGACAGAAACGGAAACCTCATGAGACGGCTTCTCGTCGCGCTGACCGCCCTCGCCGGCATGGTGTCCTTGGCGAGCCCGGCCGCGGCGGCCCCACGCCTGACGCTGCCGCCGCCGACCGGCTCGCATCCCGTCGGCTCCACCGACCTGCATCTCGTCGACCGCTCGCGCCAGGACCCCTGGGTGCCGTCCGGGCCGCGCGAGCTGATGGTGTCGATGTTCTACCCCGCGCTGGTGCCGATCGGCCCGAAACGGCCCTACCTCACCTTGGCCGAGGCCAAGGCGTTCCTGACCGAATCGGGCCTGCCCGACATCGACCCCGCACTGGTCGCCGGGACCCGGGCCAGCGCCAGGGTCGACGCGCCCCCGTTGCCGGGAAAGCACGCGCTCGTCGTCCTGTCGCCGGGATTCGGCAAACCGCGTACGACGCTCACCGGACTGGCGGAGGAGCTGGCGAGCAAGGGGTTCGTCGTCGCGCTGATCGGCCACAACTACGAGTCCCACGGCACCGCGTTCCCGGACGGGCGCGTCACCGAATGTGCCGCGTGCGGGTCCGAGTCGACGCTGCTCCCGCCGATCCGTTCCGCGGACGCCTCGTTCGTCCTCGACACGCTGACCAGGCCTTCGTCGCGCTGGGCCCGGCTGATCGACCCGACGCGCATCGGCATGGCGGGCCATTCGATCGGCGGGTACAGCACGCCGACCGCGATGGTCGACGACCGGCGGATCCGCGCGGGCGCCGACCTGGACGGCAGGCTGTGGTCGCCGATCCCCGCGTCCGGGATCGCCCGGCCGTTCCTGCTGCTCGGCCGCGAAAGCGAGTACACCCCGGCCGGTCCGGACACCACGTGGGCGGGCAGCTGGCCGAACCTCATCGGCTGGAAGCGCTGGATCAGTGTCGCGGCGGCCGGGCACGCGTCCTTCACCGACGTCGGCGTACTCGGCGAACAGCTCGGCCTCGGTCAGCCCGGTCTGCTCGACGGCGCGCGTGGCATGGCGCTGACCAGGGCGTACGTCTCCGCGTTCTTCGACAAGAACCTGCGCGGCGGGCATCAGCCGCTGCTGGACGGGCCGGTGCCGGGCGATCCCGAGATCAAGTTCTGGAACTAGCCCAGCGAGGTCCCGGTGAGGTTCTCGGAGAGCTCCCAGAGCCGCGCGGCCTCACCGGGATCGATCGCGTACGGGCGCACGCCGACCCATTCGCCCTCGTCGACGACGACTTCGGCGATGTCGCAGTCCTCGCAGTAGAGCCCGCCCAGCCCGTCGAGCAGCGGTGACGTCGCCGCCCAGACCTGGGTCGCCGCACCCTGCTCCGGCGTTTTGAAATCCGGGTCGGCCTGGTTGCCGTGCTCGTCGATCCAGCCGCGCTCGACCATCTCCTCCTGCCGCAGATGCCGCTGCAGGGGAGTGAGGATCGCGCCCGGATGGAGGCTGAACGCGCGGATCCCGTGGTCGGCGCCGAGCGTGTCCAGCCGCACCGCGAACAGCACGTTCGCCGTCTTGGCCTGGCCGTAGGCGAGCCAGCGGTCGTAGCCGCGCTCGAACTGGACGTCGTCCCAGCGCATCGGCGAGGAATGGTGACCGGCCGAGGACACCGTGACGACGCGGGCGCCGCCGGCCGCCTCCAGCGCGGGCCAGAGACGGCTCACCAGGGCGTGGTGGCCGAGGTGACAGATCGCGAAATGGGACTCCCAGCCGGCGCCCACCCGTCGTTCGGGCGCGGCCATGATCCCGGCGTTCGCGATCAGCAGGTCGACCGGGCGCCCGGTGCCGAGGAACCGCCGGGCGAAGGCCTCGACGCTCGCCAGGTCGGCGAGGTCGAGCTCGCCGACCTCGGTACCGGAGATCCCGGCGAGCGCGGCCTCGGCGTCGGCCGGACGGCGCGCGGGGACGACCACGTGCGCGCCCGCGTTCGCCAGCGCGCGCGTGGTTTCCAGGCCCAGCCCCGAATAACCGCCGGTGACGACGGCGAGCTTGCCCGAAAGGTCGATGCCGTCCAGTACTTCTCCGGCGGTGCTGCGCGCGCCGAAGCCGGAGCCGATCTTGTGCTGTGCAGTGGTCATGCGGCGGACGCTAGGACCTAGAGGGCTCTCTAGGTCAAACGCTATCGTCGTCCGGGTGACGGAACTCGCGATCGGCCAGGTCACCGCCCGGACGGGCCTCAGCGTGCACGCGCTTCGCTTCTACGAGAAGGAAGGACTGCTCACGGCACCGGTGAAACGGGACGCGAACGGCCGCCGCGTGTACACCGAACAGGACGTCGACTGGCTGGTGAACTGCACGAAGTTCCGGGCGTCCGGGATGCCGCTCGCCACCATCCGCGAATTCGCCGGACTCGTCCGGCAAGGGCCGGGAAACGAGGAAAAGCGGCTGGAGCTGCTGCGCGAACATCAGAACACCGTCCGGGAGCGGATCGCCGAACTGGCCGACTGCCTGGAGCTGATCAGCCGGAAGGTCGAGATCTACGAGGAGCATGTCGCGCGGGGAACGGCGGACGGGCTCTGGCGCTAGCTGTATGTCCACAATAGACAGACGTTGCCACCCGATCGGTGCAACGTTTCGCCTGGCGATGGGCAGGAGCGGCCCCTAAGCTTTGCCGCTTGTGACCTGCGAGGTGAGACGATGAGGTCCTTCGGTGCGGTGGATCCGATCAAGCTCGCGCTCGCCGGGCTCACCACGATGGCCCTCGGGATGGCGGCGGCGCTCAACGCCGACGCGCTGCCGGTGATCGGCGGCGGCACCACCTATTCCGCCGAATTCTCCGACGCGGGCGGACTGCGCGCGGACAACGACGTCCGGATCGCCGGGGTCAAGGTCGGCAAGGTCTCCGAGATCGACCTCGAAGGCGATCGCGTGCTCGTCTCCTTCCGGGTGAAGGACGCCTGGGTCGGCGACGCCACGAGCGCGTCCATTCAGATCAAGAACGTCCTGGGGCAGAAGTACTTGGCGCTCGACCCGCGCGGCGAAGCGATCCTCGATCCGGGCGACCCCATTCCGCTGCGGCGGACCACCGCGCCGTATGACGTTCTTGAAGCGTTTCGGGATTTGTCGAAAACCGTCGACGCCATCGATGTCGGCCAGCTCGCGAAAAGCTTCGACACGATTTCGGCGACCTTCGCCGATACGCCTGCCGACGTCCGCTCCGCGCTGGACGGGATTTCGAAGCTCTCCGGCACCATCGCCTCCCGCGACCGGCAACTCCGGACACTGCTCGCGAACACCCGGCAGGTGTCGCAGACCCTCGTCGACCGCGACACCGAGGTCCAGCGGCTGATCCAGGACGGCAACGCGCTGCTGCGCGCGATCTCCACCCGGCAGCAGGCGATCAAAGATCTGCTCGACGGCTCGAAACGGCTCGCGACCGCACTCGACGGCATCATCGCCGACAACGACGGGCAACTCGGGCCGGTGCTCGAACAACTCGACCGGCTGACGTCGATGCTCCAGCGCAACCAGGATTCGCTGGCCAAGGGGATCGCCGCGTTCGCGCCGGCGATCCGGGTGCTCACCAACGTCGCGGGCAACGGGCGCTGGATCGACGGCTACCTGTGCGGGCTGGTGCTGCCCACCTTCGGGCCGCTCAACGAAAAGGGCTGCTTCGACTCGTGAGTGGTGTTCGGCCCCTGATCACGCGAGTTACGCGTTCAATCACGCGAGTTACGCCTTCAATCACGCGAGTTACGCCTTCAATCACGCGAGTTCGCTGTCAGGGCTTCGTCCGCCGCAACCAGTACAGCCCGATCACGGGCAGCACCAGCGGAATGAAGAGGTAACCCTGGCCGTAAACCGACCACACGGTGGCGTGCGGGAAGGCCTCGCGGTCGAAGAGGCTGAACGTGCCGATGGTCAGCACGCCGAGCAACTCGACGGCGCAGGCGACCAGCGCGATCCGCCACCAGCCCGCGCCGCGGCGGGCCAGCGCGACGGTGGCCAGGAGATACACGACGGCCGCGAACGCGGAGAGGGCGTAGGCCAGCGGGGCTTCGTGGAACTTGGTGCTGATCTGCACCGCGGCGCGTGAGGTCGCCGCCAGCGCGAAGATCGCGTACACGGCGACCAGGATGCGTCCCGGGCCGGAGGCCTTGTCCACCGTCTTCTCCTCGGTTTCCTCACGCACTGGCGCCCGCCCACACCTCGTGCAGCCGGAGCACCATCACCGGGATCGCGAGGCAGGCGATGCCGAGGATCACGGTGCTCGACCGGGTGCGCTCGGCCAGGGCCCAGACCGTCCCGAGCGGGAGCACGACCAGGCAGCCGATCAGGTAGGCGAGATAGGTGGCCATGCTGCCGGGGCTGCCGCCGCCGATCAGCAGCACGACACCGATCACGAGCTGGGCCACCAGCAGGGCTTCGACCACGGCGAGGCCGGCGAGCAGCGCGTTGTCGGGCAGTTTCCTGCGTGCGGCCTGGACGAAACTCCACGCCGCGACCAGCGTCGCGCAGATCGCGACGGTCACCGCGAAGCCTGTGATCACGTCGGCCTCCTTACCTGCTCCACCGGCGACAACGTACCTCCGGGCCGATCATCGCCGACGGGCGACCGGTGGGGCGCGTGGCGGGCGCCACGGCGGGGCGCAGTGGTCCAGACCTCGGGTGAATAGATCACGAAGCGCGCTCGGTTGGCGCTCGGCCAATTCGGTCGCGCGTTATTGCGCCGGCTACCTGGACCAGGGATTACCTCGCCGGTTCGTTCCTGTTACACACCGACCGGGTGGTTGAAATATGAGTTGATCTCACGCTGGGTACCCCTACCATTCGGTAGATTTCGAATTCACGACCCTGAACAGCCCATCCGAACCCCCGGTATGGCGGATTGGCCGTTGGGTGTCCGGCGGGTGGAATATTCTCCATCGCGATGGTGCACATGGCCCATCCGATTGGTGCCAAGGAGGGGGCGCTCGATGGACGTCCGGTACGAAGCGTATTGCTTCGCCGATCCACTGTTCTTCGATGAGCAGAGGGAAAACGGGGACGCCGCCGACGATTTCGCCTCCCTGCTGCCCGCTCCCGAGGCCGGCTGGCGCACGGGAGTGCGTGGAGTGTGGCGGCTGTTGCACCCTGTTGCTCGAAACCTTCCCTTGCAAGGCTGGAAAATCCACGTCTCCGCAGGTTTGGGCAACGCCGAGCGAGTGCTCGTGAAGGTGCACGAGCATTGTGTCGAGCACGAGGTGTCCTACAAGCATCTGCGCTCACGGGGCACCCTGCTCGCGAGAAATTCGAAATACGCTCCGCGTGACGGAAGCGGTAAGTTACTGACTCTTTATCCAGCTGACAACAACGAGCTCGAGCGCGTTCTCGCCGAGTTGTCGGCGAAACTCGACGGCGAACCAGGGGCATACATTCTCAGTGATCTCCGGTACGGTGCCGGTCCGCTCTACGTCCGCTACGGCGGATTCGCCGAGCAATGGGTCGAACTCGACGGCAAGCGGGTCCTCGCGGTGCGCAAACCGGACGGGACCCTGGTCCCGGACAAACGCGAGCCGACCTTCTCCGTCCCCGACTGGGTGACGATTCCGGAGTTCCTCGCGCCTCATCTCGCGGCTCGCAAGAGCGGCGGCGCGGATCAGTTCCCCTATCAGGTGAAAAGCTCGCTGCACTTCTCCAACGGCGGCGGCGTGTACCTCGCCGACCGGAAGTCCGACGGCGAAGGGGTGGTCCTCAAGGAGGCGCGGCCGTTCGCCGGCCTGGACCGCGACGAGGTCGACGCCGTCGAACGTCTCCGCCGCGAGCACGAGGTGCTGGAGCGGTTGAAGGGCATCGACGGCATCCCCGCCACCTACGACCGCTTCACCGTCTGGGAGCACCATTTCCTGGCGATGGAGTACATGCCCGGTGTCTCGCTGGGCAACTGGCTCGCCCGCAACTACCCGCTCACCAGGCGCGACACCACCGAGGCCGACATCGCCGCGTACACCGAACGCGCGCTGGCGCTGGTCCGACGGGTGGAGGCGATGGTCGGTGAGGTGCACGGCCGCGGGATCGTCTTCGGCGACCTGCACTCGCTGAACATCCTGGTCGACGTGGAGGACGGGGAGGACAAGGCCGTCTCGCTGATCGACTTCGAGATGGCGTCCGACATCGAAAGCGGCACGCGACCCGCCCTCGGCGCGCCCGGCTTCCGCGCCCCGCGGGACCGGAACGGCTTCGAGGTCGACGAGTACGCGCTCGCCGTCCTGAAGCTGTGGATCTTCCTGCCGCTCACCACGCTTCTCGAGCTCGCCCCGGCGAAGCTGCGCGGGCTTGCGGACTTCGTCCAGCAGCGCTTCGACGTCCCGGAGGGCTACGCCGACTCGATCGTGGCCGAGCTCGCACCCCGGAACACCCCGCCGCTGACGAGTGTGACCGAGCTGGACCAGGACAAGCCGGACTGGGCGCTGGTGCGCAAGCAGATCACCGAGGCGATCCTCGCCAGCGCGACCCCCGAGCGCACCGACCGGCTCTTCCCCGGCGACATCGAACAGTTCCGCGTCGGCGGAGCGTGCTTCGGCTACGGCGCGGCCGGCGTCCTCTACGCGTTGAAAACGGTCTGCGGCGAGCGCCACCGGGATCACGAGCGCTGGCTGCTGGACTCGATCCGCCGCGAACCGCCGGGACGTCCGGGGTTCTACGACGGTTCGTACGGGATCGCGTACGTCCTCGAAGAACTCGGCTACCGGGACGAGGCCACCAAACTGCTGTCGGCGTCGGCGACGCTGGTCGAGCAGACCACCGACCACGGTCTGGAAGGCGGCCTGTCCGGTATCGGGCTCACCCAGCTGCACTTCGCGGTGTCCCGCAAGGACAACGAGTTCGGCAGGCAGGCACTCGCCACCGCCGTCCGGCTCGCCGAAGCGCTCGAAACCGCCGACCCGCCCGGCGACTTCGGCCGGGCCGGGCTGCTCAACGGCTGGTCCGGTCCGGCGCTGCTGTTCGTGCGGCTGTTCGAGCGCACCCGCGAAGAGGGCTGGCTGTCCTTCGCCGACCAGGCGCTGGAGCGGGACATCGAGGAGTGCGTCGAGTCCGACGACGGCTCGCTGCAGGTCCGCGACGGCGAGACCCGGACATTGCCCTACGCGGGTGTCGGCAGCGCCGGGATCCTCATGGTCGCCGAGGAGCTGGCGAAGTACCGCCCCGGCGCGAACGCGTTGAAGAGCCTTCCCGGCCTGCGTGAGGCGTGCCGCGGCGAGTTCGTCATCCATCCCGGACTGCTGTTCGGCCGGGGCGGCCTGATGACCGCGCTGGCCATGGGCGCCGAACCGGACCAGCGGGTCCGCGACGCCATCGACCTGCATCTTTCCCGGCTGGCCTGGTACGCGGTGCCGTACAAGGGCGGCCTGGCGTTCCCCGGCAACCAGCTGCTGCGGCTGTCGATGGACGTCGTCACCGGCGGCGCGGGCGTCCTGCTCGCACTGGCCGCCACCCTGGACGGGAAGGCCGCGCTGCCTTTCCTGTCCTCCCGAACTGCTGTCCAGTGAGGACAGCGGACCAAGAGATAACTAGTGAAAGGGAACACCATGGAACTGGTTCTCGACCTGCAGGCTCTGGAAACCCCCGAGGTCCTCGAAGGCGGCGGCGGTGGCAGCCACGGCGGCGCGAGCAACCTCAGCCTGCTGGCCTCCTGCGCCAACAGCACCGTCAGCCTGCTGACCTGCCACTGAGTCACGGCTGATCACTGAGGGCGCGGGAGCGGCACAGGCCAAGTGCGCCGCTCCCGCGCCTTTATTTTGCCGTCTGGTTCGTCTCGTTGGGATCACGGATCACGAAGTGGGACGTGAGCCCCTCAACTCCGGCTCGACGAAAGGAGCGGGATGGCGGGTTCAGCCGATCGCCTGCTGGTCACCGTGACCCTGCTCGATCGCCCCCGCCTGATCGGGCTGATCCTCAGCGCGCTCGCCGGGACGGCGGCGGGGCTGCTGCTGCCCGGTGCGCTCGCCGCCGCGGTGGACGCCGTGGTCGCCGGGCGGCCCAGCCTTCCCGAGGTCTCCTGGCTGATCGTCCTCGGTGTCACCGAAATCGCCGTCGGCCTGATCGGCGGCATCCTCACCGCGCGGATGACCGCGGCCGCGACCGGTTGGCTGCGCCGGAAACTCGCCGACCGTTATCTCGCGCTCGGCACCAGATCGACCTTCGCCGACGGCGACGCGATCAGCAGGCTCACCGGTGACTGCACCGGGGCGGGCATGGTCGCCTCGGTCGTCGTCCAGCTCGGGTCGACCACCCTGATCTCCGGCGGTGCCGTCGTCCTGCTCGCCCTGATGGACTGGCGGCTCGCGCTCGTCTTCCTCGGCAGCATCCCGTTCGGCCTGATGCTCGCGCGCACGCATCTGAAGAACACCGCGGACGACGTCCTGACCTACCAAGAGGTGTCCGGCGAACTCGCCGCGAGGATGGTCGACGCGGTCGCCGGGCTCCGCACGATCGCCGCGTCGGGCACCGCCGACCGCGAGGCCGAACGGGTCCTGCGGCCGCTGCCGAAAATGAGCCTCGCCGGCCGCGGGATGTGGCGGACGCAGGCCAGGATGGTGTGGCGCTCCGGGTTGCTGCTGCCCGCGGTGGAAATCGCGGTGCTCGCCGCCGCCGGTTTCGGTGTGCTGGAAGGCAGGCTGACCGTCGGCCAGGTCCTCGCGGCGCTCGGCTACGTCGCGCTCGGCATGGGCCTGATCACCCAGATTCCTTTGCTCACCACACTTTCCCGCGCGCGGTCGTGCGCGCGGCGGATCAACGAGGTGCTGGACTCGCCGGTCCCGGAACCGGGCGACCTCGGCGTCGTCCCCGGGCGGGGCACGCTCGAACTGCGCGGTGTCACCGTCGAAGGCGCGTTGCGCGACGTCGACCTGCTCGTGCCGGGCGGCCGGTTCACCGCGGTCGTCGGGCGATCCGGTGCGGGGAAGTCCGCGCTGGTCAACGTCCTCGGCGGCCTGCTGACCCCGGGCCAGGGAACTGCGCTGCTCGACGGCCGTCCGCTGGAGCGGCTGCGGCCGAACGAGCTCCGCGCGGTCGTCGGGTTCGCGTTCGAGCGGCCCGCGCTGCTCGGCGCGACCATCGGTGACGCCGTCGGCTACGGCTCGTGGGCGGGCGAGGCCGCCGTGCGCGCCGCGTGCCGATCCGCGCAGGTCGACGACCTGATCGTCCGGCTGCCGGACGGCTACCGGACGCCGCTTTCGGAGACGCCGCTTTCCGGCGGGGAGGCACAGCGGATCGGGCTGGCGCGCGCGATCGCGCACGCGCCGCGGGTGCTCATCCTCGACGACGCCACCGCCAGCCTCGACACGGTCACCGAAGCCGCCGTCGAAGAGGCGATCGAACGCACGCTCCCCGGCCGGACCCGGGTGGTGGTGACCCATCGTGCGGCCACCGCGTCGCGGGCGGACACGGTGGTGTGGCTGGAAGAAGGACGCGTCCGCGCGGTCGGCACGCACGACGGGCTGTGGCGGGATCCGGCTTATCGGGCTGTTTTCACCGAGGGCGCGCAATGAGCGTCTGGGGGCTCTATCGCTCGGCGCTGGCCGGGCAGTGGCGCGGCGGGCTGGTCCTGCTGGCCTGCTCCGTCCTGGAAAGCGCGCCCGCGTTCTTGTCCGGTCGCCTGGTCGAACTCGCGGTTGACGAGGGGTTTGCCGCGGGTCGGCCAGGCACCGGACTGCGTTGGCTCGCGGTCTTCGGGCTGGTCGCCGTGATCGGCGCGTTCGGTTCACGGCTGGTGTGGCATCAGCTCGGCAAGGTCGTCGAGCCGTTGCGCGACGCGCTGGTGACGGCCGTCGTGCGCGGGGTCCTGCACGATCCGGCGCCGCCGCGCAACCAGCCGGACGCCAGTGGCGTCGCCCGTATCACCCAGCACGTCGAAGTGGTCCGCGACGCCACGGCCGGGCTTCTGGTGCAGGCGCGCGGGATGATCGTGACCACGGTGGCGGCGCTGGCCGGGCTGTTCACCGTCGCCGGTTCGCTCGCGCTGATCGTCGCGATCCCGGTGGTGGTCGCGGTCGCGGTCTTCGCCTGCCTGCTCCCGTCGCTGGCCCGCCGTCAGCGCGCGCTGGCACTGGCCGACGAGCGGACCGCCGAGGTCGCGGGCGCGTCGCTGTCAGGTATGCGCGACGTCGTCGCCTGCGGCGCCGAACCGCTGGCCGCGCTGGAGCTTTACGACGCCATCGACACGCAGGCCGCGGCGGCCGTGCGGGTGGCGAGGTCCGGGGCGGCCAGGACGGTGGTGATCGCGACCGGCGGGTTCGTGCCGCTGCTCCTGGCGTTGCTGGTGGCGCCGGGCATGGTCAGGGACGGGGTGCTCACGGCCGGGGCCGCGCTGGGCGCGCTCGTCTACCTCGCGACGACGATGCAACCGGCGTTGCGGGGGCTGGCCGCGACCGCGAGCACCGTGGTGCTGCGGCTGATCGTCGCGCTGCGGCGGCTGGCGGAGACCGCGCAGGCCGAACCGGAACCCGACGGTACGGCCGAACCCGACGGGACCGCGATCTACGTGCGCGACCTGACCTTCAGCTGGGGCGCGGCCGCGCAACCGGTGGTGCGAGGACTCGATCTCCACCTGCGGCCCGGCGAGCGGCTCGCGGTCGTGGGGCCGAGCGGGATCGGCAAGTCGACCCTGGCCGGGCTCCTGACCGGCATGCTCGAACCGCAAGGGGGCCGGGTGCTGCTCGGCGGGGCGCCGGTCCGGGAGGTCCCGGCGGCGCTGCGGCACCGGATGGTCGCGCTGATCCCGCAGGAGGCCTACGTCTTCGCCGGATCCGTGCGGGACAACGTCGGCCTGTTCGCGCAGACCGCGATGGACGGCGAACTCCTGGCCGCGGTGGCGGCCGTCGGCGCGGAACCGCTGGTCACGCGGCTGGGCGGGCTCGACGGCGAGATCGGGCACGGCACGCTGTCCGCCGGTGAGGCGCAGCTGATCGCGCTCGCCCGCGTCTACGCGAGCGACGCGGGCGTCGTCATCCTCGACGAGGCGACGTCGCACCTCGACCCGCCCGCCGAAGCCCGCGCGGAACGGGCGTTCGCCGAGCGGGGCGGGGTGCTGGTGGTGATCGCGCACCGGCTGTCGTCGGCGTTGCGCGCGGACCGGGTCCTGGTGATGGACGGCAAGGAGACCGCGTTGGGCACCCACCTCGAACTCATGGACCGATCCACGCGCTACGCCCAGCTCATGCACGCGTGGTCGCCGCGGCTACCCCAGCCCAGTGCGCAGTTCTTCGAGCGCGCTCCTGAGTAGACCTTCGACGGGGACCGGCCGCCGGGATTCGCGATCCACGAAGACGTGCACGAAACGCCCTTCCGCGATGACCGTGTCCTTCGAGTACATCCCGACCTCGTAGCGGACGCTGGACCGGCCGAGATGGCCCACCCGCAGGCCGACCTCGAGTTCGCCCGGGAACGACACCGAAGCGTGGTACTTGCACTGCGATTCCACGCACAGCCCGATGACCTCGCCGGTTTCGATGTCGAGTCCGCCGCGTTCGATCAGCCACGTGTTGATCACGGTGTCCATCACCGAGTAGTGGACGACGTTGTTGACGTGCCCGTAGACGTCGTTGTCCTTCCACCGCAACGGAACCGTCTGCCAGTGCGGGTACTCGGCGTTCACCACAGCGTCACCGACTCCCGCAGGATGACGGCGAGATCGGCTTCGGACGCCTCGCGCGGCGCCGTCGCCAGCAGCCGTTGTTGTTTCACCGTGCCGGAAACCAGTGAGTCCACATCGGACTCGGTGTAGCCGACCGCGCCGATCCCGTTGGGGATCCCGATCTCCCGCATGATCTGCCCCAGCACCGCGGGCAGATGATCGCGCAGATCGCCCGGCCATTCGTAGTCCGGCGCGAGCAGCCTGGCCACCCGGATGTGGCGGTCCGGCGCGGCGTCGAAGGTGAACCGGAACGCCGCCGGCGCGGTCAGCGAGACCGCCATCCCGTGCGGCACCATGGCTTCGTCGCCCGGATACCCGGACGGATGGAAGTCCCGGACCTGCCCGGCGATCGGATACGCGTTGGCGTGCGGGATGTGCACGCCGGCGTTGCCGAACCCGAGCCCGGCGAACGTCGCCGCGAGCGCCATCGCCTCGCGCGCCTTCAGGTCGGAGCCGTCCCGCACGGCCGCGGGCAGCGCCCACGACAGCAGCCGCAGCGACTGCTCGGCGAACATGTCGGCCAGCGGATTCGAGCCACAGTAAGGGACCCGGTCCTCCGGCCGCTTCCGGTCGAACTCGGTGTACGGCTTGGCCGTGTAGCTCTCCGCGGCGTGGCAGAGGATGTCCATCCCGCTCGCGGCGGTGACCTCCGGTGGCTGCGAGACCGTCAGCCGCGGGTCGACCACGGCGAGGCTCGGCCGCATCCGGAGGTGGCTGATGCCGCTCTTCACGCGCAGTGACAACACGTCCAGCACGCAGACGGTGGTGCTCTCCGAGCCTGTCCCGGTGGTGGTCGGCACCGCGACCAGCGGTTTCAGCGGCGCGCTCGGCGCGCGGCCGCCACCGACCGGCGCGTTGACGTAGTCCATGAGGTCGCCGTCGTTGCTGGTCAACAGGTTCACCGCCTTGGCGGTGTCGATGGCCGACCCGCCACCCACGGCGACGAAGGCGTCCCACTCGCCCTGCCCGCGGGCGAAGTCGACGGCCTTCCGCATGCTGACGTCGGTCGGCTCGACGTGCACTCCGTCGAAGACGACCGCTTCGATGCCATAGGTTTCGATGCCTTCGGCGATCCGTTGTGGCCAGCCCGTCGCGGCGACACCCGCGTCGGTCAGGACGAGCACCCGGCGTGCGCCGTACTGGGTGAGGTCGTAGCCGATCTCGTCGCTCGACCCGGTGCCGTATTTCAAGGCAGGCGCCCCGTAAGTGAAAACAGTTTCACGTCCGGCGGTGGCTGAGGTCACGTTTTCGTGCTCCCTTGCTCGAACACGTTCCGAATTTCGGACATTCCGCCGCTCCGGGGTCGCCGGAATCGGAAGATCGCTTGACGGCACCGATCACCGCCCGCCTAAGCTCTTCTCATTAGATACCAACCGGGAGCGTCCGTCGCCCAGACGGCCGTGAGGATCCTGACCGAGGCGCGGATCCACCGTGTGTACGCGGTGGTGGGTGAGTCCTTCCTGGATCTGCTCGACGCGCTGCAACGCGAACGCTCGATCACCTTCGTCTCGGCGAGGCACGACTCCGGCGCGGCCTTCATGGCCGAGGCCGAAGGCAAGCTGACCGAGCACCCCGCGGTACTGCTGGCGGGCCGCGGCCCGAGCGCGGCGAACCTCGCGATCGGCGTCTCCACGGCGTACCAGGACGAGAGCCCGATGGTCGTCCTCCTGGAGAACCCGCCGCAGGATCCCGGCCCGACGAGCGAGCTGCCCACCGCCGACCTGACCGCGATGTTCGAGCCGATCTCCAAGTGGACCGGCCGCGCGGAATCGCCGGACGAGGTCCCCGGCCTGCTGGTCGAGGCGCTGACCCGCTGCCGGGAAGGACGGCCGGGGCCCACCGTCGTCGCCGTCCCCGCCGATTTCTGGGGCGTCCCGTTCGATTCGGCCAAACCGGTCGCCGCCGTGCGCCCGCCCGCCACCGGCGCCCTCGGCCGGACCGCCGAGGCGGTCGCGCAGCTGGTCGACGAGGCCCGCTACCCGGTGGTGATCGTCGGCGGCCGGGCTCGCGCCGCGCGCGACGAGCTGATCGCCGTCGCCGACGAGCTCGCACTGCCGGTGTACAACGCGTTCCGCCGTCAGGACGCCTTCCCCGAGAACCACGCGCGCTACGCCGGCCACCTCGGCATCGGCATCCCCGCGCGGCAGCTCGACGCGCTGGAGCGCGCGGACCTCGTGCTCGCGCTGGGCACGCAGCTCGACGAGGTCACCACGCAGTCCTTCCGCTACCCGACGCCGTCGCAGACGCTGGTGCTGGTCGGCACGGGGATCGAGCCCGCCCGCCGCGGCGGGCTGACCTTCCGGGTCGACTCCGAGGTCGAGCCCTTCCTGCGCGAACTGCGCAACGTCGCCTCACCGCGGCAGCGGCGCGCGTCGGCCGCGAACGCCGCCGTGCACACCTTCATGACGCCGCCCGACACCAGCGGCGCCACCCGCGTCCATCCCGCCGACGTCATCCGGGCGGTGCGCAAACTCGCGCCCGAGGACGCGATCGTGACCAGCGACGCGGGCAACTTCGCCCAGTTCATGCACCGCTACTGGTGTTTCACCGCGCCGCGCAGCCAGCTCGGGCCGAGCAACGCGGCCATGGGCTACGCGGTCCCCGCGGCGGTCGCGGCGAAACTCGCCGAACCACGCCGGACGGTGATCGCGATGGCGGGCGACGGTGGCGCGCTCATGACCGGGCAGGAGATCGAGACCGCCGTCCGCTACCGCGTGCCGGTGACCGTCCTGGTGTTCCAGAACGGAGTGCACGGCCCGCTCGCCGTGCACCAGGCGCGCAAGCACGGACGGCTTTCGGGCGTCACCGTGCCCGTCACGGACTTCGCGTCGTGGGCACGCGGGCTCGGCGCCGCCGGGTACACGGTGGACGACCGTGAAGAGCTGGAGCCGATCATCGCGAGCGCGCTGGTGCGCCAACGGCCGTGCGTCATCGACATCAGGACGGACCCGGACGTGGTGACCCCGGACATCCGGCTGACGAGCCTGCTGGGCGCCGCGAGGCCGCAGCAAGGAGGCCAGTAGCGGCCGCCGCGCCGATTACCGGACGGTACTTTTTCTCAGGGGATACACAGAAACCCTTGTAGTGCCGCCTTCACCTGCCCCAAAGGGTGGGAAACCGGTGACGACTCGGCCGACTTTCGGTCGCGGAGACCGGATTTTGTCGGTCGTCCGTGGCACAATCGCCGCAACACCGAGGGTCCCATATGGACCGGGACGATCACCGGTGAAGTTGTTGGCACGCAGTACTTAGAGCCTTGTGTTGACACTGGGAGAAAACATGGCTGACGAAACGAAGCCACAGGACAAGTCCGTTTCCGGCGTGGTGCCGGTGCAGTTCAGCGCGGACGCCGAGACCCACGACATCGCCGTCGTGGCCACGAACCGGGAGGCGTTGCGCCGTTCGCCGTTCGGCGCCGAGGTACCCCTGCGCGCCGCCAGCGGCGAATAACCCGGACGGCGGAGCCTTCGGCGGGAGAGGTACAGTGCGACCGGGCACACCCGGGTGACGACGCTTGTCGGCCTGCGTGAGGTGTGCTTTACTGATTCAGGTCTCGTTTTTTGTGTTCGTGTTGGTTCACGCTCGCAGAACTCAGCGGGCGTAGTGTCTCCTCGTGTTTCCGGGGAAGCAAACCGTCTGGTCATGACCCGGGCTGCCGACGTGGCTTCCTGTTTGTTTGTGTTGCATATGGAGATTTTATGACTCAGGGCACTGTGAAGTGGTTCAACTCCGAGAAGGGGTTCGGCTTCATCACTCCCGACAACGGCGGCGGCGACGTCTTCGTGCACTACAGCGAGATCAAGGGCAACGGCTTCCGTACCCTCGAGGAGAACGCCCGCGTGGAGTTCGAGATCGGGCAGGGCGCGAAGGGTCCGCAGGCCACCTCGGTCACCGTGATCTGATCCAGGTTTTCCAAGCAGGGCCGTCTTCCCCTCGGGGAGGGCGGCCCTGCTGCTTTCCGGCGTCCTCACGCCACCTGCCCGGCGAGCGAGGGGAACTTCGAGGGACCCTAGGTCCCTCACGGAGCCCGCGCCCATCGGCCGCCGCCCCTCGAACCTGACGAAAGTCGAGGCATCCGCCTGACCTTCGTGCGCTGCCTCGCGCCGCCCTCACCGGCGACGATTCCGCCATGAACGGGAAAACCGGCCGATGGATCGGCGGAGTGGCACTGATTCTCGCCCCGCTCGTGTGGTTCGCGGGCCTGGTGCTGCGGCACCTGGTGCTCAAGGACTTCACACCGGAGCAAGTCGCTTGGTTCGACCAGCAGCCCTTCGCCGCGCCTGGACAGCTCGCCGCGTACGCCGCGAACCCGGGCTTCGTGACGGCCGCCTACTCGCTCTTCCTGCTCGGAGCGGTCCTCCTGTTGCCGGCTTTTCTCATGCTGGCGAAGATCGTCGCGGCGAAGGCGCCCGCGCTGGCCGCCTGGGGATTCCTGCTGCTCGCGTTGGGTTTGTTCGCGCGGGTCTACTTCGCCGGTGTGGAGCTGACGGCCTTCGAGCTCGTCGACAAGCTCGGTCTGGACCAGGCGACGAAGCTGGTGATGGACGACTACGTCGACCTGTCCTACGGGTTGTGGCGGATCCCGGTCACCGCGTCGGTCGGCCAATACGCCGGCGGGCTGCTGCTGGCCATCGGCGCGTTCCGGGCGGGCACTTTCGGCATCGTGCGGGCGCTGCTGTTCCTCTGGCCGTGCACGCTCTGGATGGGAGTGCTGAAGGAAAGCGAGTTCCTGAGCGTCGTCACCGCGGTGGCCCTCGCCCTGGCGCTGGTCCCGCTCGGCGTCCGCGTGCTGGTCGACCGTCAGGTGGGGGAGACGAGTCCCGCCTCGTAGGCGAGCACGATCGCCTGCGCCCGGTCCCGTAACCCGAGTTTCGCCAGTATCCGGCCGACATACGTCTTGATGGTCTGTGCCGAAAGCACCAGATCCGCGGCGATCTCCGGATTGGACCGTCCTTTCGCGATCAACCGCAGCACTTCCCGCTCGCGTTCGGTGAGCACGTCGAACCTCGCCGGGGACGGCTGCGGAACCGGTGCGCTCGCCACGAAGTTCGCGATGAGCCGCTTCGTGACCGCGGGGGAGAGCAGCGCGTCACCGGCGGCGACCACTTCGATGGCGTTGAGCAGTTCGGCCGACGGCGCGTCCTTCAACAGGAACCCGCTCGCGCCCGCCCGCAGCGCCTCGTAGACGTAGTCGTCCAGGTGGAACGTCGTCAGGACGAGCACTTTCGGCTTCTCGCCGTCGCCTTCGAGCAGCCGCCTGGTCGCTTCGAGACCGTCCATCACCGGCATCCGGATGTCCATCAGGACGACGTCCGGTGGCGTGACCAGCGCGGAGAGGCCCGCGAGCGCCGCGACCCCGTCGCCCGCTTGGCCCACCACGTCCAGACCGGGTTGCGCGTTCAGCAGGCCGGCGAAGCTTTCCCGCACCAAGGCCTGGTCGTCGACGATGAAAACGGTCGTCACGCGTCGTCCACCCCCGGGAGAGCCAGCTTGACGGCCACGCGGAAACCGCCGTCGGCGCGCGGTCCTGCCTCGTAGGAACCGCCGATCAGCGTAACGCGTTCGGCGATCCCGGCGAGGCCGGTGCCGTCGCCTGCCGAAGGTACGGCAGGCCGTGTGGGCGGCCCGTTCTCGACGAGGATCGCGAGCCCGTCGGGTGCTCGCCGCACCTCGACGTCCACTTCCGCACCCGGGCTGTGCCGTGCCGCGTTGCTCAGCGCCTCCTGGAGGATCCGGTACGCGGCCAGTTCGATCAGGGCGGGAACGTCGTCCCCGCCGGAGATCTCCGCGCGGATCCCGATCCCGGAGGCCCGGCAGCCGTCGATCAGCGACGGCACCTCCGCGAGCCCCGGCTGCGGCTCGTGCTCCGGCTCGGCCTCCGTGTCCCGCAGCACGCCCACCAGCCGCCGGGCCTCGTCGAGCGCTTCCCTCGCCGCGACCCCGATGGCGCGGAACTCCTCCTCCGCGGCCTCGGACACATCCGGGACGCGGTAACGCGCGCTGTCCGTCCGCAACGCGATCAGGGAAAGGTGATGGCCGATGATGTCGTGCAGTTCCCTGGCGATCAACGCGCGTTCCTGCAACGAAGCCCGTTTCGCCCGTTCTTCGACCGTCGTGCGCTCGGCCGCGTCGGCCTGCTCCAGCGCCCGGCGGCGTTGCTGCATCCCGTAACCCGCCACGATGGTCGCGGCCACCACGATCAACGACCACACCAGGGTCTTCGAACCCGTGCGCGGTAGCTGCGCGACGCCGACCCCGACGGCCAGCGTCACCGCGATGATCGAGATCCCCTTGCCCTGCCCGGGTTTCGTGCGGGCGAGCGTCATCGCGAGCACCGGGAGATACGGCAGGACGTGGACCTGCAACGGCCAGTCCGGCACCGTCCGGCCGAACAGCGCGTGGTCGGCGGGGAAGAGGACCGCGATGATCGCGCCGACCATCCCCGCCGCCGCCACTCGGACGGCGGTCAGCGGGCGCTTGACGACCAGCAACGGCGGCACGATCTGCAGGAGCAGCAGGAAGAAGACCAGCGGCGCACTGCTGCCGCCGAGGTACCGCGCCCACGTGCCGTAGGTCAGGCCCACCAGCACCGTGAGCGCGGATCCGGCGAGGAGTGTCTTGACCCAGACCGGGCCGCGCCACCAGGCCGAAGGCGGTTCCAGATCGGCGTCGCGTCCGGTGAGGAGCGCCCACCCCAGGGAGCCGCCGTACGAATCCATGGCTCGACGCTAACGACGCCGCGGACCGGGCACATCCCCTCGTGGGGGACACCGGGAGTCCGCCACGAGGTGACCCGGACGGCTCGCCCGGGCGGGATTCAGCGAGTACGTCCACCTCGGCCAGGGCGCGCGGCTCGTCGGGGTCGCCATGCCGGCCGAGCGGATCCTGCCGATCCTCGAACCCGCGCTGCCTTCGTCCGCCGTGGTGGCTTTGTGATGCAACCTCGTGCAACTCTTTCTTTCGTGGCCCGGACGTCGTTTCCTTGTAGGGACTTGGCGCGGCAGCGGAGGACATGTGGGCGAAGCGGTTGCGGGGATCGTGGCGAACCCCGCTTCGGAGCGTGACATCCAGAGCCTGCGTTCGGCACTGAGAGTGGCCGGCGTCGGCCGCGTGATGGTGTGGACCGACGCGGGGAAGATCATCGGCACCGTCCGCCGGATGGTGGACGCGGGTGCCAGCGTGGTCATCTGCCTCGGCAACGAGACCATGATGCGGGCGGCGGCGGCCGCCTGCGGTGACGTGCCGCTGCTGATGCTGCCCGCCGGAGGCGTCGACCAGTCCACCGTCGCCGGGCTCGCCGCCGGGCTGGTGGCCACCCATCAGGTGGACACGGACCTGGTCACGAACCGCGCGACCGTGCTCGAGGTCGTCACGAAGGCCCGGCGCGAGATCGCGCTGACCGACGTCAGCGTGTGTTCGGAGAGCCGGTGGGACCCCGCGTCGCTGACCGAGCTGTACTGCACGTTCGCCGTCCCGGACGGGGTCGGGCTGTCGAGTATCCCCGGCCGGCTGTGCCCCAGCCCGAAGTCCACTGTGGACGGTGTCGCGGTCTCGCTCGGGCCGGTCGACGAGACGCCGTACGTCGTGCAGGCGCCGATCGCGCCCGGCGAGGTCCGGGCGGTGGGTGTCCGCGGCTGGAGCGTGCTGTACGCGGGGGTCCGCGTCGATCTCAACGCGGCCGGCGGCTCCATCGCGCTCGACGGCCAACCGCATTTCGTGCTCAAGCCGGGAGAGAGCGCTTTCGTGGAGCTGAAGCCCGACGGCCCGTGGTGCGTCGACGTCCGCGCCGTGATGGCCGAGGCCACCAGGACCGGTCTGCTGCTGGGCCGGAAGCCGGCGGAGGCCGTCCCGACGCCCCGCCTCGCGGACGCGCCCTTCCCCGGGTAGACCGCGCCCAGGTCACAGAGACCTTCCGCTCCCCGGGACGTCCGGGCACACTGGCCTGAACAGAGCAAAGGAGTAGGCCAGGTGCAGCTGGAGGCGGCGCTGCCGGTCGGTGCGGACCCGCGGCGGCATGCGCGTGCCCTCGCCGAGGTACGCGAGGCCGCGCTCGCCGGGACCACGCTCCCGAGTGCTCCGCGAGCGGTCATCGGCGCGTCCTGGCAGCGTATGCGGCGTCTCGGCCTGGACCCGGATCGTGGCTCGCCGTCGTCCGCGCTCACCCCGGACCGGCTGGAAGCCCGCCGCCGCCAGAGCGGCCTCGCGGCCGTCCTCCCCGTCCTGCGCGGCGGCCTGATCAGTCTCGCCGAGCAGGCCGCGCACATCATGGCCGTCGTCGACGCCGACGGCCGTGTCCTCTGGCGTGACGGCAGCACCGCGGTCCGCCGCCGCGCCGACGGGCTCGGCTTCGTCGAGGGGGTCGACTGGCACGAGCGCGCCGCGGGCACCAACGCCATCGGGACGGCGCTGGTCGCCAGGCATCCGGTCCAGGTCTACTCGGCCGAGCACTACGTCAGCAACCAGCACGACTGGACCTGCGCCGCGGCGCCGCTGCACGATCCGAGGGACGGCAGGCTGCTCGGCGCCGTCGATCTCTCCGGACCGGCCTCCACCGTGCACCCGACGACCCTCGCCCTGGTCGACACGGTCGCGAAGCTCGCCGAAGCACATCTGCGCACCACCCACCTCTCGGATCTCGAACGGCTGCGCGGCCTGGCCACGCCGCTGCTCGCCAAGGTGAAGGGCCGGGCGGTCATCGCCGACCCGCACGGCTGGATCGCGGCCTCGGCCGGGCTTGTCCCGGTCGGCCGGATCGCGTTGCCGAACGACGCCGCCCCCGGCCGCACCTGGTTGCCCGCCTACGGTGAATGCCTGCTGGAGCCGCTGCCCGGCGGGTGGCTCGTCCGGCTCACCGAGGAGGAGGACGCGCCGCCGACGCGGGTCGTACTCGATCTGAGGTCATCGCGGGAAAGCACGCTGCGTGTCTCGGGCGCCGCGGGAACCTGGTCGCATCGGCTGAGCCCGCGGCACGCGGAGATGCTGTACGTCCTCGCGCGGCATCGCGAAGGCAGGTCGGCGTCGGAACTGTCGCGCGACCTCTTCGGCGACGCCGGCCGCACCGTCACCGTCCGCGCGGAGATGTCCAGGATGCGACGGCATTTCGGCGGGTTCCTGCTGGCCAGGCCGTACCGGTTCGACGACGACGTCGAGGTGGTCGTCGAACGGCCGTCCGAGGGCGAGGTCCTGCCGCATTCGGTCGCGCCCGCCGTCCGCGCCTGAATATCCACCCCGGCCTCCACCCGGCGACGGTCCCGGCCCACCCCGCCGCGCGCCTAACGTCCGTGGCATGGGAAAGATGAACGTGAAAGGCCTGGTGGCGCTGGTCGTGGTGGGTGTCGTCGTCCTGCTCGGATTCCTGGCCTACCGGCTGATCCTGGTGGAGATGATCACGCGGTTGAGCGAGCACTGAGGGGGCCCATGGGGAAGCGGGACAAGCCGCTGTTGCCGGACACGATCGCGCCCAGCTGGCTGGTCGTCCAGCTGCTCGGCACGGCCGCGGTCGTGGTGGTGCTGCTGACCGCGAGCGAGTCGAGTGCGTGGATCTGGACTGCGTACGGCGTCTGCGCGGCCTGCTGGCTGGGTTTCGTGGCGGCGTCCCCGCGTTTTCCCCGGGTGGCGACCGTCCTGCTCGCGGTGGCGAGTGTCGCGCCGTCGATCGCGCTCGGCTGGGCGGAGGACTCCTCCGCCATCGTGCTGGCGGTGGTCACGGTCAGCCGGTTCGCCACCCTGACCGAGCCGTCGGTGGCCGCCATCATGGGGGTGGTGGGGCTCGACGCGAGCCTCGCGGCGGTCACCGGCCTGGTCGCGGGCGCGTCCGGACCGCTGGTGTTCGGCAACGTCGGCGTGCTGCTCGTGCTGATGCTGCTGGGCCTGAACCGGCGGCAGTACGAGGTGCAGGCGGCGCAGGCGGCCGCGCTGCTGGAGCAGACCAAGCTGGCACAGAAGGAACACGCGCGGGCGGCCGCGCTCGACGAGCGCACACGGATCGCCAGGGAGATCCACGACGTCCTCGCGCATTCGCTGGGGGCACTGGGAATCCACCTGGAGGTCGCCGAGGCCCTGCTGGCCCAGAAGTCCGATGTGGACGGTGCGCTCGGCAGGGTCCGGTTGTCGCGGCGGCTGGCCGCGGACGGGCTCGCCGAGGCCCGCGACGCGGTCGCCGCCCTGCGCAGCGATGTCCCGTCGCTGCCCGAAGCCTTGCGGCAGCTGGCGAACGCGCACCACGGCGGAGCGTCTTTCGAAGTCGAGGGGGAGCAGCGTCCGCTGCCGTCCGCCGAGGTGGTCTCGCTGGTGGGTGTCGCGCGGGAGGCGTTGACCAACGCGGCCAAGCACGCCGCCGGGCGGCCGGTGTCGCTCCGCCTCCTCTTCACCCGGACGGAGGTTCGCTTGCGGGTGTGGAACGAACTCGGCGAGACCGCCCGATCGGAGGACGTCGGCGGATTCGGTCTCACCGGGATGAGGGAGCGGCTCGCACTCGCCGGTGGCACGCTGACCGCGGGTCCGGACGACGGGCGCTGGACGGTGGAGGCGGTGGTGCGGGCGTGATCCGGGTGGTCGTGGTCGATGACCAGCAGGTCATGCGCGAAGGGCTCGTCGCGTTGCTCGGGCTGATCGACGGGGTCGAGGTCGCCGGCTCCGCGGGCGACGGGCGGCAGGCGCTCGACCTGCTCCGCCACACCGCGGCCGACGTCGTGCTGATGGACCTGCGCATGCCCGTCCTGGACGGGGTGGCCGCGACCAGATTGCTCAAACGCGATCACCCGGAGGTCGCGGTCGTCGTCCTCACGACGTACGCGGACGACACTTCGATCGCCGACGCGGTGCGCGCGGGAGCCCGCGGCTACCTGACGAAGGACGCCGGACGCGCCGAGATCGGGGCGGCCGTCCGCTCCGCCGCGAACGGGCAGGCGATCTTCGCCGCCGAAGTCTCCGACAGGCTCGTCGCCGCGCTCGAATCGAGAACGGCCACCAGGGTCAAGGCCGAGCTCCCGGACGGGCTCACCGCGCGCGAAGCCGAAGTGCTCGGCCTCATCGCGCGAGGGCTGTCCAATCCGGAGATCGCCGCCGAACTGTTCATCGGCGAAGCCACCGTGAAAAGCCACATCAACCACGCCTTCGCCAAGATCGGTGTGCGCAATCGTGCGGAAGCCGTGCGGTACGGCCTGGAAAAAGGCCTCTGACGCCCTCGGGAGATCACGTGCCGATGACACACGCAGGTGTCACTGGCTGCGCCGATCCCGACTCGGATACCTTCTTTGCGGGTAGAGCCAATGGGGAGGATCGGCGATGACGAGCACAGTGACCCGGCCGGGGCCGCCGGGGAGCCCCGAGCCGCCCCCTGCGCCGGGAGGTCGCGGAGGGATTGCCGGGCTGCTCGAACTGCCGGGCAACGGGATCCGCGCGATCGTCCGGTCTGCGGCGACCACGCCGGGCAGGCTGTCGGTGATCGCGATCGGGCTCGTCCTGCTGTCGCTGGTCGCGGGCCTGTTCGGCACGCTGGCCGCGCAGGACAAGAAGGACACGATCAACGGACTGATCGACCACCGCGAACCGCTCGCCGCCGCCGCGCAACAGGTCTACCGCGCGCTTTCGGACGCCGACGCGACCGCGGCCAGTTCGTTCCTTTCCATCGGCACCGAGCCGCTCCCGATGCGCCAGCGGTACGAACGCGACATCGCGGAGGCCGGTGCGGCGCTGGCGAAGGCGGCATCGGACTCCTCCGGCGTCGACGAAGCGGCGGAGCGGATCAACACCCTCGGCCGCGAAATCCCCGTCTACACAGGACTGATCGAGACCGCGCGCACCTACAACCGGCAGGGTTTCCCCGTCGGTGCCTCGTATCTGCGGGAAGCGTCCGAGCTGATGCGGGCGAAAATCCTTCCCGCCGCACAGGACCTGTACCGCATCGACACCGACCGGCTCGCCGCCGAACAGGACGACGCGACCGGATTCCCTTGGCTGGCAACGGCTTTGGTGCTCGCCCTGCTCGCCGCGCTGATCGTCACGCAGGTGCATCTGACGCGGAAGACCAACCGGCTGCTGAACGTCGGGCTGGTCGTCGCGACGGTGTCGGTGGTGGTGGCCCTGCTGTGGGGCGCGGTCGCGCTGATCGTGCAGAGCTCCCTCGTCGGCAGCGGTGAAGAAGACGGCTCGCACCAGGTGGACGTCCTCGTCCGCGCCCGGATCGCGGCGCTGCAGGCACGAGCCGACGAAACGCTGACCCTCGTCGCCCGGGGCGACGGCGCGGCGTACGAAAAGGACTTCATCGATCTCGCCGGGCAACTCGGCGGGACGGACGGCCAGGGCGGCCTGCTGGGCGAGGCCCGCGGTCTCGCCGCGGGCGGCGCGGCCGCGGACAAGGTGGACGCGGCCATCCAAGCGGCGTCGGCCTGGTTCAAGGCGCACGGTCAAGTGCGGCGGCAGGACGACGACGGCTCCTACCAGGACGCCGTCGACACCGCCATCCGTGACGACAAGCCGGACGGCGCCGCCAAGGCGTTCCTGCGGCTCGACGAGAACCTGGTGGCCGCGATCAACGTGGGACGGCAGGAATTCCTCGACGACACCCGCGGCGCCGAACGCGCGCTGACCCTGCTCGCGCCGGGGATCGCGGTACTGGCACTGATCGCGGCGGCGGGGTCCGCGTTGGGAATCCGTGAACGGCTGAGGGAGTACCGGTGATGCGGAACGGTCTGCGAACGGCCGTGCTCGGCGCGGTCTTGGTGCTGGCGACGGCTTGTGGCAGCGCGGGGGCGCCGGTCGACCCGGCCCCCGTCGGCGAGGTCGCGCCGCCGCAGCCCGCGAACGTCGGCGGCGCCGACAACGCCGGCGGTGGCGGAACGACCGACACGAGCTGCAACCCGCTGGCCAGCCTGCGGCCGACCAGCGGCACGTCGATCACCAGCGGTTCGACGATGGCGAAGATCAAGGAGAACGGCAAACTCGTCGCGGGGGTCGATCAGACGACGTTCCTGTTCGGTTTCCGGAACCCGACGTCTGGCCAGCTCGAAGGCTTCGACATCGACATGGTCAACGAGATCGCGAAGGCGATCTTCGGCAGCGCGGAAGGCCGTGTGCAGTTCCGCGCGATCCCGTCGAAACTGCGGGAAGAAGTGCTCGAGAAGAAGCAGGTCGACATCGTGGTGCGGACCTACAGCATCACCTGCAGCCGGCTGAAGAAGGTCAACTTCTCGACCGCGTATTACCAGGCGGGGCAACGGATCCTGGTCGAATCCGGTTCGAAGATCGGGAATCTGTCGGACCTCGGCGGGCGGCGGGTGTGCGCGACCAAGACGTCGACCTCGCTGACGAAGATCGCGGCGGATCCGTCGAAGCCGGTGCCGGTCTCGGTGGACAACTGGTCGGACTGCCTGGTGATGCTGCAGCAGAAGCAGGTCGAGGCCGTGTCGACGGACGACGTCATCCTCGCCGGGATGCTCGCGCAGGACCCGACGCTGAAGATCGTGGGGAGCCGGTTCACCGAGGAGAACTACGGCATCGGTGTCCCGAAGGAGAACGAGGACATGGTGCGGTTCGTGAACGCCGTGCTGGAGAACGTGCGCGGCGGCGCGTGGCAGACGAGCTACGCGAAATGGATCGGGAACAAACTCGAGGGCGGGACGCCGCCTCCAGCCCAGTACAAGTGAGAACGGGCCGTTCGGGATTCGCTCCCGAACGGCCCGCTTCGGCTCAGGGGGACTTCTCGCCGATCACCGGCGGCACCGGCTTCGTTTCGCCTTCGTAGCCGCCGAACAAGACGTCGGCGTCTTCCTCCTGCAGGTAGTTCGGGGCCTTCTTTTCCTTGTCCTCTTCCTTCTGCCCCCTGCCGCCCGGAGCGCCACCGGCACCCATCGCGCCCGGACCGCCGCTCTTGCCCGCGGCGGCCGCGCCACCCCGCGTGATCCGCTCCTCCGGCAGCTTGCCGGCCCCGGAGCCGCCACCCTTGCCCGCGAGCTTCTCGGCCTCACCGGCCGAAACCTTGCCGCCCGCGAGCCGCTCGGCGACGTTGCCAGACCCGCCGTTGCGCCCGAACCCGCCGCCTCCGCCACTGGTCAACCGGTTCGCCGCACTGCCACCCGGCCCGCTCGTCGTCCGGCCGGGCTTGCCGCGGTACTGCTCGCTGCCCAACCGGCCGAGCCCGCTGGGACCGGGCGTGTTCAGCGCCGCCAACCCCGGCGTCGGCCCAGGCCGGAACGTCCCCGGCGGCCCGCCGCCCGGCTGACCCGGCGACGGCACCCCGGTGTGCCCGCCACCCGTGGTAATCCCGGGCCCCGGCGCCGGCGCGCTCGGACCACCCGGCCCGGGCGTCCCCGGCCCAGGCCCGCTGTTGGGCCCCGGCCCACCGCTGAAGCCGTTGACCTCGGTCCCCCCGGAGAACCCGGACGCCGACGTCGAATCACCCATCTCCGGCGGCGGCGCGAACGTGGGCTGTTTGGAGTTGACGTCGAAAAGCGACTGGTCGTAGGTGTGCATCACCTGCGCGGCCTGCTGATGCGCCTGAAACGACTGCTCCTGCTTGGCCGAAATGTTGCCGACCGTGTCCACCGCGCCCGCGAGGTTCCCCGTCGCGAGCTGGTTGAGGGCGTTCTTGTACTCGGCGTTGCGGTCGAACGGGACCTCTTCGGGCATGGAGTTCTTCGCGGTGGTGGCCGCGGCGGCGGATTGGGAGAACCGGTTGGACGCGAGATACGCGCCGTCGCCCGCGGTGTCGGCCCACTTGCTGATGTTGGAGAAGAAATCGGTGACCGACTTGGCGCCATCGCCCTGCCAGTGTTCACCCTCTTTGCCGATCGCGTCACGGACGGCGTTGCTGAAGGTGTTCAGGGAGTTGCCCTGGTTGTTCCAGAGCTGGCCCTTTTCGTCGATGTCGTTCGGGTCGAGATCCTGCGTGACCATGTTCTTCAGTTCGCCGTGCGGGACCGCTTCATAGCGCTGGTCCGACGGATTGAGGCCGGCGCGGAACTCCTGGCCTTGCGCCAGCGCCGCAGCCTGGTCGGCCGAATACTGCCCCGCCTTCGCTTCAGCCGTCAGCCTCGCCGTCACGGAGTTGCCGCCCGGACCCGCGTTGACCTCCTCGTACGTTTCGGAGTACCGCTTGGCCTCGTACGTCCGGCCGGTGTTGCCCATCGCCGAGAACTTGCTGTCGAAGTCGTCTTGGCCGACGTTGACCATGGTCCCTCCCGTTCCGTAGTCAGTTGCCTCTGGGCAGTTTCGGTTCAGCGGCTTCTGCGATCTCGCGGGAGAGTGCGCAGGCTTCCTCGTTGGTTCCCGTCTGTTCCAGGGTGGTGGACGCGGTCATGCGCGCGTCAGGGCCGACGGCGATTGCGACCGTGCAGGCATCGGTTCCTGCGTCACCCGGGATTTCGACCGCATCGCGACCGTTCACCTTCGCGGGGACTTTGGTTCCCTGACCAGGCGACAGCTTGTCGATCCCGGCCTCGGGGACGAGATAGATGCTGACGGAGGCATAGCCACGTTTCGCGGTCCCGCATCCGTTGTCGCTCTCATAAGTTTCCACCTTTGGGGGCTCGAACCCCTTGGCCGTGGTCGTCGGCTCCAGCAGATCGCAGGCCTTCAGACTCCCGAACACATCGCCTGACCGGTTGGCCGATTGCACCGGTGTCGCGTTTGGTCCCGACGCGACGGCACTGCCTGGAAGGTCGGACGAGCAACCGCTCGCCGCCACCGCGAGTACCGCGAGCAGCGAACCAAGGCACAGACGAGAGGCCATCAGCTTCCCCTGGGCAGTTTCGGTTCAGCAGCCGTGGCGATTTCCCTGGACAGCGCGCAGGCCTCCTCGTTGGTTCCCTTGTTCAGGCCGGTCGATGCCGTCATCCGGGCATTCGGGGTGACGGCGATCGCCACTGTGCAGGCTTGTTTACCCGCATCCCCAGGAATCTCCACGGCTTCACGTTCGCCGACCTTCGTCGGAATCTTGGTTCCCTGCCCGGGGGACAGCTGATCGATTCCTGCCTCGGGGACAAGATAGAGGGTCACAGAACCGAATCCATACTTCCGCGTGCCGCACCCGTTGTCGCTCTCGTAGGTCTCCTCGGCAGGAGGGTCGAAGTCTTTGGTCGTAGTCGTCGGCTCGAGCAAGTCGCAGGCCTTGAGGTTCCTGAACACATCGGCCGGTTGAGTGCTGGACTTGACTGCCGCAGCCCGAGGCACGGGACTACCCGGAAGCTCCGACGAACAAGCACTGGTCACAACCGCGAGTGCCGCGATCGGAGCGATCAGAGAACCAGAGCGCGAACGAAGGGGCATCAGCCCACCCTGGGAAGTTTGGGCTCAGCGGCGATGGCAAGTTCCCTGGCGAGGGCACACGCTTCTTCATTCGTGCCCTCGTTGAGGGACGTCGATGCCGTCATCCGGGCAGTGGGTGTGACAGCGATCGCGACGGTGCAAGCTTCGGTGCCAGAGTCACCTGGAATTTCGACGGCCTCACGGCCACCGACCTTGGTCGGGATCTTGGTTCCTTGGCCAGGGGACAGCTGGTCGATGCCCGCCTCGGGAACGAGATAGATGCTCACGGATGCGTAGCCGCGCTTTTGGGCTGCGCAACCGTTATCACTTTCGTATCGTTCGATTTCTGGGGCAGCGAAGCCCTTGGGCGTCGTGGTGGGTTCGAGGAGTTCGCAGGCTTTGAGATCGCCGAAGACGTTAGCCGGGCTCACACTTTGCGAACTCGATGGCGACGTAGACGAGGGCCCCGGAACCGCATTTCCCGGTTTCTCATGCGAGCAACCGGCAAGGAGGAGGGAGATCGCGATCGGCAGGCTGGCAAGCTTCAAAGATCGTGGATTGGTGTCCATGTCGGTTCGAGTCAGTCCTTTTGCAGAGATTTCAAACGGTCAGCGCTGCCTGCGTCTTGTTCTCGGTACTTCGATTTGGCCAGCTCTATCGCCGCCTTGGCTCGGCCGAGCACGCTCTGGAGCGCGTCCAGTTGGGTCTTGGCCGACAGTTCGTCGCCGTCGGCCACCCGGGAGGCGTGTTGCCCGACTTGTTGAGCGAAGGGGCCTGTGCCTAGTTTCGGGTGCTCGGCGAGTCGTTGAAAGGACCGCTGGTTCTTAACCCAATCCGAGATGTAGTCATCGATGGCGGTCTTCAGGGCCTCCCCGGCCTCCTCGCTGACCTTGAACCGACCCTCCTTCGCCGCCGTCACCATCCGATCGGCCTGCGCCGAGAAGTCGCCCAGAATGTCCGAGAAGTTGCCCGGCGGTCCGCCGCCACCTTCAGTCATGGTCTCTCCCCTGTACCAAGTCCCGGTTACTCATAGCGCTCGTCAGATCACGATATCAGCGGAAACGGCCCCGAAGGCCGCCTTCCGGCGAGGATCACGCGCTGCCGACGCGGGCGGCTTCGACCAGGTCGTGGACCCATCGTGCCAGGTGAGAGCCACTCGTCGGGGTGAAAGTGCGGCGGACTTCGCCGTCGGGGAAGCGGTCGGTGGCGAGCATGAAGCGGCCCTGGACGCTGTCGAACCATTGGACGCTTTTCTGCTGCGGTTTGCCCCGGTCGTCGCGCAGGGTGACGCTGACCGTGCCCAGTCGCGCGAGGGGGTGCTCGAAGAAGCGAGCGGCGGCACCCAGGCGGAGGTTGTCCGGGTCTTCGTCGAACGGGTCGTCCGGTCGCTTGGACGGGGGGAGTGTGTTGGACGTCGTCACCCGTCCGGGGAACGGCTGCAGTGACGGCAGATAGCCGAGGAGGGTCGCGACGACCTGTTCGGGGTAGACGGGCTCGAAGAGGATGTCGAACCCGCGCTGCTGGCTCACGACACCCAGTCGGCTGTTCCACGCACCTCGGTAGAGGTATTCGGCGTCCTGCTCGACCTCGTGCGCCTCCATGGTGAGGACGAAATCGCCGGTGGCCCAGAGCCGGAGGGCCTGGTCGTAGTCGCGCAGGAGTTCACCGCCGCGGGCGAAACCCCGGTCGGCCAGCTCGGCCCAGATCTCTTCGCAGTGCCGTTCGCGTTCGGAGATGGTGGTCCCGACGGTCGGGATCTCGAAGGGCAGCACGAATCTGCCGAGTCCGAGATCTTCGAGTACGACGTCGAGCTGGGCCATCGACATCGAAAATGACGCAGGCACCGGTCCCTCCCCCTCATCACCTGCTGAATCGGTTCTCCATCGCACCGTAGCGGGTTCGACCCGGCGCGGGCACGACCTGCCTGCGCACCACTAGGATCGGAGGCGACGCTGTCGCGGGGATTTCGGGAGGTACCAGTGTCGGAAGAGCCGCGCCGTCCTCGGCACGCAGCGCCGGACGACGCCACGCCGGACCGTGAGGCGGAGTCCGCCTCCTGGACGCCGCCGGCGCCGGTCCGCTGGGAAACGCCCGAACCGTCCATTTCCGGCAGGCTCGATCTCTCCGAGCCATCGCGGCCCAAGCAGGGGCCCAGGCCGGAGGGGGACGCCGAACGCACGGCCATCCACGCGCCCGTCCAGCGTCCGCAGACTCCGCCGCGCGGTCAGCAGCGGCCGATCCCCGGCGCCGAGGATCCGACTCGTCCGCCGGGCGACATGGCCCCGGTGAGCCCCAGGACCCAGGTCGTCCGTCCTGACTGGCAGGCGCCCGCCGACGCGCCGCAGCCGACCAGCGTGCTCGCCTCGCCGGCACCGGAGACGCAGAGCATCATGCCGCCGACGCCGCGCGTCGACAACGGACCCGGGCCGCTGCCGGATCCCGGCACGGAAAGCGTCCTCCCCGAACGCTCCAGCGAAAGCCGCGGAACCGGCACCGGGACCGGATCGGGCAGCCGGGGCACGGGCACCGGCACCGGCACCGGTTCGTTCCCCGGCACCGCGCGCCGGACGTCGTCCCGCACCTCGCGTCGTGGCCGTCTCGGCGCGGGGCTCGTCGACGTCCCGCAGGTGCCGTACCGCGACCCGGCGTCCGCGGTCCTCGAGAACCCGATGGTGTCGGAGGAGAAGCGTTTCTGCGGTAGTTGCGGCGCCAAGGTCGGCCGCGGCAAGGACGGCGAACCCGGTTCGCCCGAGGGCAACTGCGAGAAGTGCGGGAACCCGTTCTCCTTCGTCCCGAAGCTGCGGCCGAACGAGATCGTCGGCGGCCAGTACGAGGTGCTCGGCGCGCTCGCGTACGGCGGGCTCGGCTGGATCTATCTCGCGCAGGACCACAACGTCAGCGACCGCTGGGTGGTGCTCAAGGGCCTGATCGACACCGGCGACGCCACCGCGATGGCGGCCGCCGCCAACGAGCAGCGGTTCCTCGCCGAGGTCGAACACCCCAACATCGTCAAGATCCACAACTTCGTGCAGCACCCGGACGGCGACACCGGCAACTCGGTCGGCTACATCGTCATGGAGTACGTCGGCGGCCAGTCGCTGCGGCAGCTCGCGCTCGCGCACCACCGCGAGACGAAGCGCCCGGAGCCGCTGCCGATCGGCCAGGTGATCGCCTACGGGCTCGAAATCCTGCCCGCCATGGGCTACCTCCACGGCCAGAACCTGCTGTACTGCGACCTCAAGCCCGACAACGTCATCCAGACGCACGAACAGCTCAAGCTGATCGACCTCGGCGCGGTCCGCCGCATCGACGACTACGAGAGCCCGCTGTTCTTCACCACCGGCTACAGCGCGCCCGAGCTGGCGACGCACGGTGCTTCGGTGGCCTCGGACCTGTACACGGTCGGCCGCACGCTCGCCGTCCTCAGCTTCGAATTCTCCGGCTACACCACCAAGTACAAGACGACCCTGCCCGGCCCGGACGTCGTCCCGTTGTTCGCGCTCTTCGGTTCGTACTACCGGTTCCTGAAGCGCGCCACGCATACGGACCCGGATCGCCGGTTCATCGCGGCCGAGGAGATGGCCGACCAGCTGACCGGTGTGCTCCGCGAGATCATGGCGCTGGGTACCGGGAAGCCGCGCCCCGGCGCTTCGACCGTGTTCGGCCCGGAGACGCGCACGTTCGGCGTCGACATGGTCGTCCCGGAGCACGGCGGGAGTGTGCCGCTGCCGGATCCCGGCGAGGTGGTCGCGGGGCTGCCGATCCCGCAGGTCGACACGGACGACCCGGCGGCGGGCGTGCTCGCGTCGACGGTCGCGCTCGATCCCAAGGGCGCGATCGAGTCGCTGGCCGGAGCGCCGCGCGAGTCGATCGAGGTTCGGCTGCGCATCGTCCGCGCCCGGATCGAGCTGGGTGAGCTCGTCGAGGCACAGCGGCAGCTGCAGGCCGCGCAGTACCTCGCGATCAAGGCGGGTTTCCCGCACGACTGGCGGATCGACTGGTACCGCGGGCTGATCGAGCTCGCGGGCGGGCGGTCCCGCGTCGCGCACGTCGCGTTCGAAGCGGTGTACGACGACCTGCCGGGCGAGATCGCGCCGAAGCTGGCGTTGGCCGTCAGCGCGGAGGGCGTCGGGGACTACTTCGGCGCCGCGCGCTACTACGAGCTGGTGTGGCGAACGGACCGGTCGTACGTCAGCGCCGCCTTCGGCCTAGCTCGTGTGTACCTCGCGCAGGGCGCCAGGGCGAGTGCGATCGAGGTGCTCGAAGCCGTTCCCGCGTCGTCGTCGCACCACGTCGCCGCGCAGGTGGCCGCGATCAAGATCAAGACCAGGATCAACGGCGGCGGCAAGGACCCGGTGATGGTGTCCGAGCGCGATCTCGTCGACGCCTCGACCAGGCTGGAGCGTCTGCAGCTCGACGCCGAACGCCGCACGCGTTTGTCGGCGGAGGTCCTCGAAGCGGCGTACGGCTGGCTCAACGCGCAGAACCGGCCGACGCCGGGGGCGAAGGTGCTGGGCTGCGAGCTGGACGAACGAGATCTGCGGTTCGGGCTCGAGCGCTGCTACCGGACGCTGGCCCGGTTGGCCGGCTCGGTCGACCAGCGTGTCGAACTCGTCGACAAGGCGAACGCGATCCGGCCCAGGACCCTGACCTAGGGCGAAATGCTCAGGGGTTGATGTCCCACTCGCGTTCGCGCTTGGCCTTCTCGTGCGCGGCGGCGAGCTTCTGCAGCGCCTCGGGATCCCCGTGGGTGCTGAAGTGCTCGAACTCGACCCGCACGAACAGCGCCCTCGCGCGCACCGCGACAGGTCCGTCTTCGGCGTCGAGCCGTCCGTCGGCGCTCACGTAGATCTTCCGGCCGGCGACGCCGTCCAGTTTCGTGGCGATGTACAGGGTCGAGCCGACCGGGACCGGCCGGAGGAAGTCCGTCTCCAGCTTCCCGGTGACCGCCGGGCGGCGCAGCAGGTTGCCGACGGTCGCGCCGAGCGCCTCGTCGAAGGCGCAGGCGAGAAGGCCGCCGTGGGCGAGGCCGGGCGCACCCTGGTGGGCGGAGGTGACGGTGAACTTGGAGTACACCGTCGTCCCTTCGCCCACCGTCGAATGCAGGTGGAGCCCGGCCTCGATCTCGTCGCCACACCCGAAACACTCACCGAAGTGGATGCCGAGGTGACTGCCCGGCTGCGGGGCTTTCGGGTGAACGGTCGCCGGTTCGACTTCGACCGGCGGCCACGGCTGCGAGATACGGCTCATGGAAAGACGTTAACTCGCCGGTAGCTCCGAGGCGCCGCCGGGAGTGGCCGTTTCCGGCTTCCGGCGCCGCGCGATCCGCGAGTTCACGATGCCGCGCAGCGACACCCCGGCGGTTTCCGGCAGCAGCAGGATCGGGATGGCCGCGATCGCCGCCGAGCCCATCAGGTAGTACGCGGGCCACAGGTTGTCGCCGGTCGAGGTCACCAGGCTGCCGATGATGTACGACGCCGTGCCGCCGAACGCCGCGGTCGAAACGCTGTACCCGATGGAGAAACCGCCGTAGCGCTCCTGCGTCGGGAACATCGCCGGCAGCGTCGCCGCCAGCACGGCCAGGATCAGCACCAAGGGCACCGCGATCATCAGCACGCCGAGGGCGAGCTGCCACCCGTTCTGGTCGTCCGCGGCCGCGCCCATCAGGGAGAACGCCGGGATCGGGAGCACCAGGAAGCTCGCACAGCTCGCGATCAGGATGGGTTTTCGCCCGATGCGGTCGGACAGCATGCCGATCGGCACGATCAAGATCAGCATCAGCCCGATGGTCGCCAGGATGATCAGCAACGGCGCGTGCCCGCTGAACCCGACCACGTCCTTGAGATAGGTCTCCAGGTAGGTGATCACGATGTAGTCGGCGACGTTCAGCATCACCACGATGCCGATCAGGTGCAGGATCGACGTCCAGTGCTTCTTGAGCAGCGCCTTCAGCGGCGACTTCTCGACCTGGTCCTTCTTCTCGATCTCCTGGAACAGCGGAGTGTCCTCCAGCTTGTTCCGCAGGTAGAGACCGACGATGCCGAGCGGGCCCGCGATCAGGAACGGCAGGCGCCAGCCCCATTCGCGCATGGCCTCGTCGCCGAGGACGACGGTGAAGATCGTGACGAAGCCGGCGCCCATCGCGAACCCGACGAGCGTGCCGAACTCCAGCCAGCTGCCCCAGAAACCCCGGCGCCGGGCGGGCGCGTACTCCGCGATGAACGTCGCCGCGCCGCCGTACTCACCGCCCGCCGAGAAGCCTTGGATGGTGCGCAACAGGATCAGCAGGACCGCCGCGGCCGGGCCGATCGTCGCGTAGGACGGCAACAGGCCGATGATGAACGTCGACCCGGACATCAGGATGATCGTCAGCGCGAGCACCTTCTGGCGCCCGATCTTGTCCCCCAGCGGGCCGAAGACGAAGCTGCCGAACGGCCGCACGATGAAGGTGATCGCCAAGACCGCGAAGGTCGCCAGCGCACCTTCGGAAGTGCTCGAAGCGTTGAAGAAGACCTGCCCCAGGATGGCGGGCATGAAGCCGAAAACACCGAAGTCGTACCACTCGATGCAGTTACCCATCGCCGCTCCGGCGACGGCCTTTCTGATCTGCTCAGGTGGGGCCTCCGCCGGTTCCCCTTTTTCCTGATGTGACGCGCTCAGCGCCTCTTCGGCCATGGGTTTGACCTCCCGACCCACCCGTTTACTTACCCATCGTCGAGGGTTTGTTCCCTCGACCGTAGGCGTTCAAACGTCCTGATTCAGCGCATTGGATCGGTCGCGCCGACGCCGTTCCCCCGAATCGGTGACGAAGCACCAGGTGAAGCCGTTGTCGGAGAATTTCCGATTACTTTGGGTCACACTTCGGGAATCGGACGTTCCGGGCGGCGGATCAGCTGGTCGTGATCGCTGTCGGGGGCTCGCTCGGCTGCTTCGTCGGCGAAGGAGCTTGAGGAGGTGGACCGGCCGTCGTCGTACGGCCTGGCTGGACGGTCCTCGGTGTCGAGCGTGTCGGATCGGTCTTCGGAGCCGACGACGGCGGCGGCCTCTCGGGAGAGACTTCCGGGCGAGGAGTCGTTTCGGAAGGCGACGGCGAAACCGGTGCCGGGGCGATGGTCGACAGGCCTGGCCCAGCGGGTTGCACCGGCGCGGAACCCTCGCCGCCACGACCGCCGACGGCGATCGCGCCGAACACGATCACCGCGACCGTCGCCAGCGAACTCCCCGCCACCGCCAGGCGTTTGCGTCGTCGCCGGATCCGGCCACCCCGCTCGATGATGTCCGCCGCCCGGATACCCAGCGGGGGACCGCTCACCCCGTGCGAAAGCACGCCTTTGATGTCCTCGTCCATCTCCTCACCTCCCATCGTCGTGCGCTCCGCTCAAGGCCAGTTCACTGAAATGCGGTCCAAGCCGCTTACGCAGGGTCGCCAGCCCCCGCGCGGCCTGGCTCTTCACGTTCCCGGTGCTGCAACCCAGCGCCGCGGCCGTCTCTTCGACGCCGAGATCTTCGAAGTAGCGCAGCACCAGTACGGCCCGCTGCTTCGGGGCGATGCCGGACAGGGCGTGCCTGACCAGCATCTCCTGTTCCGTGCCACCCGCCTCGCCCGGGACGTCGGGAAGGGTGTCGGTGAGCTTCTCCCGTTTGCGCCACACGCGCCGATGCTCGGAGAGGAAGGTGCGCAGCACGATCTTGCGCGCGTAGCCGTCGAGCGCGTCGTGCCGGGAGAGCCTCGGCCAAGCCAGGTACAGCTTCAGCAGCGCGGCCTGGGTGATGTCCTCGGCCTGGTGCCAGTCGCCGCACAGGAGGTACGCGGTGGCACGCAGGTTGTGCGCGCGCTCGTCGAAGTACCGGGCGAACTCGCCGTCCCACGGCGAGCCCGTCCCGGTCTTCGACGAGCGGCTCGGCGACACCTAGCTACCGGCTCCTTCGACGATGGCGGGGAGGTGCAGATCCCCGGTCGGCCCGGCGGGGACGGCCTTGGGCACGCGGTGCTCACCCGGCTTCACGACCGCGGCGCTGGTCTTCGGCGGGGCCGGCGCCGGAGGGGCGGTGGTGGCGCGGGTCGGTTCGCCAGGAACCGCGGTGGGGGCCTGGGTCGGCGGCTGGGGCGCCTGAGTGGTCGTCGGTGACGGGGCGCTCTGATCGGCCGACGCCAGCGACGTGGTCGCGAAGGCGGCGCCGCCCGCCAGCAGCAGCGCGCCGAGGGAAAGAGCGATACGAGTACGCAAGAGTGTCTCCTCGATCCGGGCGCCGCTCATTGGCCGCGGCGCCTTACGTCGTTAGACATGCGTCCCGACCGACCGCAGGTTGCATCGAATCTTTCGCGGTTGACCACATCGCCGACTGGACCGGCAAGGTGACCGGCAGACTGTCTCCCGAGAGCGCGTCAGCGCGACGGGAGACTTCACCCGCCCTGCGCCCTCTTTGGGCCGAAGGCCCCCGGAAACATTTTTGCGGGGCGCCCCGCACAGGAAACGTGAGCTTCCTGTGACCGGGCTCCCCGCGGAAATGTTTCCGTCAGCGCAGGGCAGATAAACGCTGCCACTCGTCCCAGGAGTAGGTCCAGTCGCTGTAGTCGCGCGCCCGGTTGATCTTCACCGTGCTGCCCTCGATCTCGACGGGGTCGCCCACCAGGGCGCCGTCCATGTACGCCTTGGCGTTCGCCGGCGCCAGGTTCACGCAGCCGTGCGAGATGTTCTTCTTGCCCTGCGCCCAGATCGAGGGCGCATAGCCGTGGATGAACTCGCCGTTGGTCGAGAACCGCACCGCGGACGGGACGACGATGTTCTCGTAGTCGTAGCGCTCGTTGGTCATCGAGTACGTGTCGTGCTTGGACATCACCACGTGCGTGCCGCTCGGCGTGACGCGGCCCGGGTCGGCGTCGAGGCCGTAGCTGGCCGGGTAGTCCGCGATCTGCTGCCCTTCACGGATCACCACGAGCCGGTGGGTCTGGGTGTTGCCCTTGACGATCTGCGAGCGGCCGATCGTGAAGCTCGCCGAGCGGTCTTCCTTGCCGTACACGCCCTCGCCGATCTTGACGCCGTAGATCTTGGCGTTGAACTTCACCGTCGTGCCAGGCTGCCAGTAGGCCTTCGGCCGCCAGTGCACCGAGGTGTCGTCGTGGACCCAGGCCCAGGACCCCTCGGTCTTCGGCGTGGTCTCGACCGACAGCGCCTTCTCGACCGACGCCTTGTCGGTGACCTTGCTCGGGAACGTCAGCGTGATCGGCATGGCGACGCCGTACGTCTGCCCGTCGAAGACGTTGATGTTCGCGCCCACCTGCTTGCGCGGTTTGACGGTGGTGAAGTTCCCGCCGATCTCGACGGGTTTGCCGTCGGTGCCGGTGGCCTTGCCGGACCACGTGTACGCCTTGCCGTAGCCGAGTTGTTCGGTGGTGGACCAGCTCTTCTTGTCCTCGGACGGCTGGCCGGCGACCTGCTTGCCGTCCGGATTGGTCAGCACGACCTGATCGAGCGTGCCGTCGGCGACGGTGACCTTGATGGGCTGCCCCGGCGCGACGTCCTGCGCGCCCGCCGCGGGTTCGTACGTCAGTTTGGCGGGCGCGGGCGCCTTCCCGCCGGTGTCGCTGCTGACCGGCCCGCCGCCGTCCGGCCCGCTGGCCGAGACGGTCGGCTCGCTACTGCACGCCCCCAGCGTCAGAACGGCCACCAACCCCAGTGCCGCGAACGCCGCCCGGCGGCGCGCGGTTTCCGTGAACCTCAAAGCTTCCCCTTTGCTCCCCTGTACACCGACCATGACGTCCGGACCGCCCCTTAAGTTGATCCCACTGAGAGTGATGCGAGTCACAATCGGGTGGATCGTGGTTCACGATCGGGGCATGACCGACTTCGGTCCGTGTCCGGCGATGACCTGAGGTCGGCGTGCGGCGAAAGGGTAGCGAGGGGGTCCGACAGAAGTCGGATCGGCGTACGACGTTCCGGTGACCTTGGTACTTGGGGGTGCCCAGAGTCCGATCACGGGCTTCAAATATGGCCAGATCCCGGTACGCTGCCATCAGGCCGTCGTTTTGCGTGTTCGTGGCTTCACACTCGCGGAACTTCTGACGCGAGCCATGAGCCGGTGACGCGCTCTTCGCTCGACTCGTTGGAACCGCCCGGGACGGTCTGGGTGTCGCTTCGGAGGCACTCGAAGCGGATGTGCAACGAGGAGTAAAGCGGTGGCGCAAGGCACTGTGAAGTGGTTCAACGCGGAGAAGGGCTTCGGCTTCATCGCGCAGGATGGCGGCGAGGGCGACGTCTTCGTTCACTACTCGGAGATCGAGGGTCGCGGTTTCCGCACGCTCGAGGAGAACCAGCGAGTGGAGTTCGAGGTCGGTCAGGGCCAGAAGGGCCCGCAGGCCCAGAAGGTCCGCGCGATCTGAGTCCGCCCTTCAGGCGTTGCTCAGACTGATCAGAAGAGCCCCCGGCGATCTCGCCGGGGGCTCTTCTCTTGCTGTAAAAGCTTCTTCTGTTGTGCTGTTCCGTTCCGGGTGACGGAGATCAGCGGGGGACGGGCTGTTCCCAAGCGTTGGCGTCGAAGCGGAATTCGTCGGTGTGGGCTTCCTCGTGGCGGCGCTGCTGGGCCGAGTTGGCCTGCGATTCCCACGAGAGGCGCTCGAGGATCCATTCCTGCGCGAGCGCCTGCGGCGACAGGTTGCGCTCGGCGGCGGCGTCCTTGAGCTGTTCGCAGGCGATGAGGTTCATGCGCAGCTGGAACACCTGCGCTTCGCCGAAGCGCTTGCCGGTGCCGGTGCTTTCCGGGTCGTTCTCAGGGGCGAGGGCACGAAGGTAGCTGGTGAGCTCCGTGTCTTCGACGACCGCTTCGGCCTCCTTGGAGGCGGAGTTGCGGTGACGACCCGGGTTGACCGGCTTCAGGTTCGTGCGGCTGCCGCTACGACGGCTCAAGGAAGGAAGGGGCACCGGGCCACGATAACGGTTCGGTCTCGGCAAACCAACCACAGTGAGCCACGACACACCGAATTCTTTGTCTCGAATGGCCCAACCCCGACAGGAAAACCTTTTCCCATGATCACAACCCGCAACCGAAAGCACCCGGAACAAATTCGATCAAGGTTCCCGACCCTGGGCTGCCAACCGCCGCCGCAAGGAACCTGGGGTCTGGGGGTGGCCCCCAGAAAACGGAGCGACCCCCGCGCCAGGGGGAGGAACGCGGGGGTCGGAGGGGATCTCCACAGGCGCTGACCGGGGGTGTGTCAGCAAATCGATTGTTGCACGGTTTGCTGAGAAGGGCGAGTGGGCGCGGGCAGAATTCCGGGCAGGGCGCCACCTGTGGTTCGCCTGGGGTTCATGTGGCGTGGACCGTACGTGTGATCGCTCTGCGTTGTGCGGAGCGTGGCGACAGGTTCACTCTCCGGGGGGCTGTGTGTCGCGGCCGGCTCTGGCTAGCCTCGCGGCCAAGCTGTTCGTTGGCCGTCTGGAGGAACCATGGGTGGGTCTGTGGAAGTTCGACAGTTCCTCCTTCGGTACGAAGGTGCCGATGGGGGAAGCTCGACGACGTTGGCCGGTGGTCTGCCGGCGCAGCGCACGGGTCAGGGGGACGCGCAGCGCGTGTCCGACGACCAGGTGCGCCGTGCCCGGCTGGCGGTGGCCAACGGGGCGTTGGGCGTCGATGACTGTGTCCAGTTGCTGGACATGCTGGGGTTGACGCTGGACGAGGACGGGCAGGCGCCCGTTCAGCGCTGAGTTCGTTCACGGGGCCCGGTCGCGCGGGGTGTGCCGCGCGGCCGGGCTTCGTTTCAGGCTCGGAGGGCGTCCCGGCCCTGATATCCTGAACTCACCGCGTTCTCGCAGGTCCCAGCCCTGTGAACAACTAAGGGACCCCCTGTGCGGAAGCGGAAATGGGGGTGTCCTATAGTTATGTTCGCTCCCGGGGACACCGGAGAGCGCGGGTCGGTCGGTTCGCCGAAACCGAACCGGGCTCCCATCGTCCAGCGGCCTAGGACTCCGCCCTTTCAAGGCGGCAACGCGGGTTCGAATCCCGTTGGGAGTACGCAGTACAGTTACAAAGCAGTATGCAAGGCCCTGTGGCGCAGTTGGTTAGCGCGTCGCCCTGTCACGGCGAAGGTCGCGGGTTCGAGTCCCGTCAGGGTCGCAAGATCGTTCGGCTCCTTGCCGGCGTTCCCGGCCAGGTAGCTCAGTTGGTACGAGCGTCCGCCTGAAAAGCGGAAGGTCGCCGGTTCGACCCCGGCCCTGGCCACCGCTCGACGAACCGCCTTGATCCAGATCAAGGCGGTTTTTTCATGCCTGGGGCCGGGTTCACGGCAACGCGCGGTGGCGGCCGATGTCGCAGGAGCATCGGGCGCCACCGCGCGTCGCGGGACTCGGTGTCTACTTACCGGTCTGCTGCTTGACCCAGTCGCCGAAAGCGGTCACGTCGGTGTAGATACCCGGCATCTCCGGGCAGCTCGCGGTCTGGCCGCGGCTGGTGGCGCCGACCAGCGTCCACTTGTCGCCCGCCTTCACGACGGCGGGGCCGCCCGAGTCGCCGTAGCAGGCGCTCGCCTTGCCGCCCTGGTTGTCCATGCACAGCTCGGTCTGCGCGTCGTAGGCGCCGGAGCCGGAGCACCCGCTGTCCTCGGCGATCTTGGTGTCGAGCTGCTGGAGCACCACCGGGGCGGAACCACAGCCGCGCGTGGGACAGGTCAGCCCCCAGCCGATCTCCCGCACGTCGGTACCCGCCGCCGGGGACTGGCCGATCTCGATCGGCGCCGCCTCCGCCGGCTTGGTCAGGTGCACGAGGGCGATGTCGTACGGGCCCGAGCCGTCGTACTTCTCGTGGACCACGAACTTGTCCACCTCGGCGACCTCGCCGCCCTTGGTGTGGTCGGTGGTGTTGAGGCGGTACTGCCAGTTCGACGGCTGCTCACCCTCGACGCAGTGCGCGGCGGTCACCAGCCACTCCGGTGAGATCAGGGACGCACCGCAGTTGTGGTCACCGCTCTTGGTCTGCATGGACGCCATGAAGCTGTAGGTCTCGGTCGCGTCCACACCGCCCACGATCAGCGGCTGAACGCCCGAGGGCGGTTCGGCGGCGGAAGCCGGCATCGCCAGTCCGAGCACGGCGGCCGCTCCGGTCAGCAGACCGGCGACGAGGGTACGAGTCCTCATCTGCTTTCTCCTTCCACACCGGTGTGTTTCACCGGCTCACTCCGGAAGGGTGGCCAATCGTCACTCGTCCGTGAACTGACGAAAGTCGGTGGCCGTTGCCAGTTACCAGTTGGGGTAACGGTTTTCCCGGGCCAAGATCGACCTTGACTTCGAGTAAGGTAGAGGTATCAGGATCGGGGCATGACAATCACATCCGAGCAGGTCGACGAATGGACCGTCGACACCCTCGACCTCGACGCGTACCTCGGCCGGATCGGTCAGGAACGCGTGAAGCCCTCCGCCGCCGCGCTGCGTGAGCTGGCGAAGGCACACGTCCTGGCCGTCCCGTTCGAGAACGTCGACGTCGTTTTGGGGCAGCACAAGGGAATCGCGCTCGAAGACGTGATCGGCAAACTCGTCCGCCGTCATCGTGGCGGCTACTGTTACGAGCACGGAAGCCTTTTCGCGGCGGCCGCGGAGCGGCTCGGCTACCCCGTACGCCGCCTGGTCGCGCGGGTGCAGCCGCAGAAGAACGGGCCGTACACGCATATGACGCTCATGGTCGAGGCGGACGGCGTGCCGCATCTGGTCGACGTCGGATTCGGCGCCGGGATGCTGGTGCCGATGCCGCTGGTCGACGGCGCGGTGGTGGATCAGGCGGGCTGGCCGCACCGGCTCGTCGCCGACGGCGACTGGTGGCGCCTGCAGAAGCAGGAGGGCGACGACTGGACCGACCTGCACGCCTTCACGCTCACGCCGATGCACCGGATCGACTACGAGGTCTACCACCACTACACGTCGACGCATCCGCGGTCGCCGTTCACCGGGCAGCTGGTGGTCATGCGGCTGGAGGAAGGACTGAGCCGCAAACTGGTCGGCGAGGAGTTCATCGTCGAACGCCCGGACGGGACCAAGGAAACCACCACGATCCCGCCCGAGCGGCTCGACGCGACACTGCGCGAGCTGGACGTCGTCCTCACCGAGGACGAGCTCGCGAAGCTGCTGACTATCTATCCGGGTTGAAAGCTCAGAGTTCGAATTCGGCGCGCTTGTCCTCGGGGACGAGGTCCTCGTATTCACGGTGCTTCGCGATGAACGAGCGCACGTACGGGCAGTAGGGCAGGACGGACCTGCCCTGCGACCGGACGTCGTCGAGCGCCGCGGTCACGAGCTTGCCCGCCAGGCCCTGTCCCGCGAAGTCGTCCGAGATCTCGGTGTGCAGGAAGAGGATCGCGTCCGGGCGAGTGCGGGTTTCCAGGAACCCGGCGGACTTCCCGTCCACGACGATGTCGTAGCGGTCTTCTCCGGCTTTGATCTCGACACTCATCCCACGGCTCCGAAAAGTTCGTCCGGTGGCGCGGGGCGACCGAGATGGAAGCCCTGCGCCTGGTCACAGCGCAGCTCGCGCAGGATCGCGAGCTGCTCTTCGTCTTCGACGCCTTCGGCGACGACGATCAGGTCGACGGCGTGCGCCATCGCGATGATGCTCTTGACGATCGCCGCCGCGTCGCGCGATTCCGCGATGCCGGTGACGAAGGTGCGGTCGATCTTGAGCGTATCCAAGGGGAGCCGTTGCAGCTGGGCGAGCGACGAGTAGCCGGTGCCGAAGTCGTCGATCGCCAGTGAGACACCGAGATCGCGCAACGACGTCAGGACTTCGGCGGCCGCGGCCTGGTCCCGCATCAGCGCGCTCTCGGTGACCTCCAGGGTCAGCGCGTGCGGCGGGAGCCCGGTGGTCTTCAGCGCGTCCTGCACCCCGGCGACCAGATGCGGGTCGTCCAGCTGCCGGGCCGAGAGGTTGACCTTGAGGTTGAGGTCGATGCCGAGTTGCTCGCGCCGTCTGGCGATCTCGCGGGTGGTGGTGCGCAGGACGTACTTGCCGATCAGGTTGATCAGGTCGCTTTCCTCGGCGAGCGGGATGAACTCGGCGGGCGAGATCGTGCCGTGCGCCGGATGTTTCCAGCGCAGCAACGCTTCCACGGCGACCATCTCACCGGATTCGATGTCCACGACCGGCTGGTACGCCGTCCAGAGTTCCTCGTTCTGCAGCGCGTCGCGCAGGTCCTGTTCCATGCGGAGCCGCCGCTGCATCCGCTCGCGCAGCTCGACGTCGAAGAACTCGTAGCGCGCCCGGCCGAGCGTTTTCGCTTGGTACATCGCGACATCCGCGTCACGCAGGAGGTCTTCGGCGGTCCGGGTGTCGTCGTTGGCCGCGGTGACGATGCCGATGCTGGCGTCGATGTGCAACTGTCTGCCGTTGACGGTGATCGGTTCGGTCAGCGCTTCGCGCAGATGCTCCGCCAGCGCCTTGATCTCGTGCGGCTCGGTGATTTCCGCGGTCACGACGACGAACTCGTCGCCGCCGAGCCTGCCGACGAGATCGTTCTCGCCGATTCCCCGGCGCAGCCGTTCGCCCGCGATGCGGAGCACCTTGTCCCCGACCGAATGCCCGAGGGAATCGTTGATCACCTTGAACTTGTCGAGATCGATGAACAGCAGCGTGGTCAGCTCGGCGCGGCCCGCGCCGGACAGCGCCTCGGCGAGGCTGTCCAGCACCAGCGTCCGGTTCGCGAGTTCGGTGAGCGGGTCGTGCGTCGCCTCGTGGGCGAGCCGTTCCCCGATGGCGCGGCGTTCGGTGATGTCGGTGAACGAGGCGACCACCGCCTGGGCCGACGGGTCTTCCGGGGTCAGCAGCCGTGAGGTCAGCGAGATCCAGACGTCGTCGCCGGCGGGCCTCCGCAGCCGCAGCACGAGACCGGTCAGCGTGGCCCCGGTGCGCCGGGTGATCACCGACGGCATCCGGCCGGGCGGGATCCGGCCCTGTTCGTCGTACAGCTCCAGTGTCACGCACGGGACGCCGATGAGGTCGTCGTGGCCGACGCCGATGATCCGGCACGCCGCCGGGTTGGCCGATTCGATGAGGCCGCCGGGGCCGATCACGACCACGCCTTCGTCGAGCGACGCGACCACGGTGCTGTAGTGCTGTTCGGCGCGCCGCCGCGCGGTTTCGTCGGCGCAGACGAGGACGAACCCGTCGTTCATCTCCGCGGCCGAGATGCGGATGGCCAAGGTCGACCCGTTGCGATGGCGGTGGGTCGTCCGCATGACGCCGCCCCTGCGCAGCACCGTTTCCGGGTCGAGTTCGGCGCCGACGAGTTCGCTGACCGTGCCGCCGATCGCCTCGCCGGCCGTCCAGCCGTAGACGTTCTCGGCGGCGGGGTTCCAGCTGGTCACCACCCCGGTGCCGCTGGTCGCGATGATCGCGTCGCTGACGTGGCTGATCAGCGCGGCCTGGTAGCGCAGGGTCGCTTCGGCGGCCTTCTGCGCGCTGATGTCGCGCATGATGACCTGGAACGCGGGCCTGCCTTCCCAGGTCGTGCGCACGGAAATGCTCTGGACCAGGTACTTCGTGCCGTCGAGGCGGAGCATGACGGTGTCGGCGGGGTCGGTCGACGCGCCTTGGCGGTGGAGCGACGCGATCCTGTCCAGCAGGGCCGGGAGCGACTCGTCGGCGACGAAGTCCATGATCGGCCGCCCGATCAGCTCGGCGGTCGAAGACGCTCCGAGCGCGGTGACGGCCGCTCGGTTGACGTAGGTGACAACGCCGGCTTCGTGGACACAGACCGCGTCGGGGCTGAGTTCCACCAGAAGCCGGTAACGGTCAGTGAGATCTTCGAGGGCTTGCCGGTTCTCGCGGATGTCGGTCACGTCGGTGGCGATGCCGAGCAGACCCGTCGAGCCGGTGTCGTCACCGATGGTGCGCGCACGCAACCGCACCCAGCGGACCTCGCCCGCCGGGTTCCGGAACGACTGCTCGAGTTCGAATTCGCGCCACGGCGGGGAAGTGCGGGTGCCGGAGGTCAACGGGGCCACCAGATCGGCGAGCCTGGACTCGATCTCGGCTTCGGTGAGGACTCCTCCACCCAGCAGGTTCTCCAGTCCGGGCAGCCAGGACAGGGTCTCGTGCTCGAAGTCGTACGACCAGATGGCGGCGTGGTCGCCCGCGAGGCCGAGATCGCCGACCGGCCCGTTTCCGAGCGGGGCGCCTGCCGGGCGACCGGAATTCCCGGCTCCGGGCACGGCGAGGGCGTCAGCCTCCATGATCCGTCCGAACCCCCTCTTCCGGTGCTGGCACCGTCGATTACACCACCCGCGGGGGGCGCTGTATACGCGAACCGAAGGTCGGTCACCGCCGATATGAGCGGAAGCGGTTGAATACACGCTGTGTGACTGGCCTACGCTGACGTCTTCCATCGGGTGAATAATTTTTGGTTAACTTCACCCATTCGGCGGTGAGTTGCGGTAAAACTACTCCTCGCTCGTTACCGGTGCGAAAGGTTTCAGCTGGTGGATGACGACGATGTTTCGGTCGCCGACCTGCTTATTCGCGAGGGCTGGGACGACCACGAGGAGTCACGGGCAAAGTCACGCTGGAGAGTTATCTCGGTGGTGATCGCCGTGGTGGTCGCCTGTGGCGCGGCCGCTGTTCTCGTCGGGTTCGATTCGGACCCCGAACCGAATGCGGCGCCGCACCAGATGAGCGTCATCGAGATGCCGAAGCGCCCCTCGGACAATGGTGGAGCCGGTGCGACGTCGGCGGTCCCGTCCACCGAGACGGTCGTGACCGGTGAGGGGGAGCCCTCCTCGCGGCCCAGCCGGACGTCGTCCAGCCGCCGCACGTCGAGTTCGGCCGCGTCGACGTCCGACTCCCCGGATCCCACCACGCCGACGTCGTCGAACGACCCCGCCGATCCGCCGAGGACGACCGGGTCCACCGTCGTGCCGCAGCCGCCCAACCAGACTCCGCCGCCGCCTTCGACGACGCCGACTGAAGAGTGCAATCTGTGGCCGAAGTGGCTGTTCTGCTAGGGCGCTTGCAGTAGGTCCGGGTCCCGGCGTTTGCCGAGGTGGTTGAACAGCAGGTTGAGGGTGAAGGCGACGATCGCGGCGACCGTGATCGGGCTGCCGCAGATGGTCTGAAGCCACGCCGGGAAATGCTGGAAGAAGATCGAGTTCCCGAACCGGTTCGTGGCGAACGCGGGCAGCAGCCCGACCCCGACCGACACCGCGACGATGAAAGTGTTGTGGTTGCCGGAGAACTCCACCTTCTTCAGGTTCTGCACGCCGACCGCGGCGACCATCGCGAACATGACCACCGCGACCGCCCCGATCACCGGCTCCGGTACGGCCGCGACGAAGGCGCCGACCTTCGGCACCAGGCCCATCAGCACGAGCAGGCCGCCCGCCATCGCGACCACCCATCGGCTGCGCACCCCGGTCATCTGCACGAGGCCGACGTTCTGCGCGAAAGCGGTGTCCGGGAACGAGTTCATCGCGCCGCCGAGGATGGCCGAAAGGCCGTCGGTGGCGAGGCCGCGCGCGAGGTCGGAGTCCGTCGCAGGCCGTCCGGTGATCTCGCCGACGGCGACCAGGTCCGCGGTGGATTCGGTGTAGGTCACCAGCATCACGACGCACATCGAGAGCACGGCCGCGATCGGGAAGGTGGGCGGTCCGAAGTGGAACGGCGACGCGAGGCCGAACCAACCGGCGTCGGCGATCCCCTTGAAGCTCACCAGACCCATCGGGACGGCCGCGACCAGGCCGATCAGCAGCGCCAGCAGCGGGCCGATCTGGCTCGCGAACCCCCGCAGGACCCGGGTGAACAGGACGATCACCGCGATCACGCCGAACGCGAGCGCGATGTTGGCGGGCTTCGCGTAGTCCGGCGATCCGGTGTCGTGGCCGGCGATCAGGCCGACGCCCGGGCCGATGAGCGAAATGCCGATGACCATGAGCAGCGTGCCCGAAACCAGCGGCGGGAAGAAGCGGATCATCTTCGCGAACGGTTTCGCGATGAGCAGGCCGAAGACACCCGACGCGATCATCGCGCCGTAGACGGCTTGCATGCCGTACTGGGAGGCGATCATGATCATCGGGTTGACCACGGTGAACGTCGCGCCCGCCACCACCGGCAGCCGGATGCCGAAGATCTTCCCGATCCCGACCGCCTGAATCAGCGTCGCGATGCCCGCGACCAGCAGATCCGCGTTGACCAGCAACGCGATCGTCGCCGCGTCCAGGTTCAGCGCGCTGCCCACGACGAGCGGGACGGCCACCGAGCCCGCGTACATGATCGTCATGTGCTGCAGGCCGAGCAGGGTCAGCTTCGGCAGCGGCGGGCGGGCGTCGACCGGGTGGACCTCGGGCCTGCTCATGAAGCCCCCTTCTCACGTGCGGGAACAAGCAGTGGACTCGCCGGGCATGACCGTAGCGCGTCCACCGCGTGAGGATCACGTTGCGAAGAAGCGGTGTTGAATGGACAGCGGGCACAACGGAAGGAGCGCCGATGGAGACCGTCCTCGTCGTAGGGGCCGGGCAGAGCGGGTTCGGAGTGGCGACCTCGCTGCGGGACAAGGGGTTCGACGGCCGGGTGGTGCTGATCGGCGACGAACCCGGCCTGCCGTATCAGCGGCCTCCGCTTTCGAAGGGCTACCTCGCCGGCACCGCGGGCGACGCCCAGTTGCGTTTGCGGCCCGAGGACTTCTTCGGGGAGAAGGACATCGAGCTGATCCCCGGCCGTGTCGCATCGGTGGATCGCGATGACACGAAGGTGGTACTCGAGGACGGGAGTGCCCACGAGTACGACCATCTCGTCCTCGCGACGGGCGCGGACAACCGTGTCCTGCCGGTCCCGGGATCCACTTTGGACGGTGTATTCACCCTGCGCACCAAGGACGACGCCGACGTGCTGCGTGCCGCGCTGGAAAACGCGGAGAACGTGGTGGTGGTCGGGGGCGGCTTCATCGGGCTCGAATTCGCCGCGCACGCCGGACGGCCCGTGACGATCGTGGAGGCGCAGGACAGGTTGCTGGCCCGTGTCGCGACCCCCGAGGTCTCGGCGTACTTCGCGGCCCTGCACGAGGGGGCGGGGCACACGGTCCTGCTCGGCACGGGGGTCGCCGCGTTGCACGGTGACGGACGGGTGGCCGAGGTGGAACTGAGCGACGGCAGCCGCCTGCTCGCCGACCTGGTGCTGGTCGGGGTCGGGGTGGTGCCGCGGACACGGCTCGCCGAAGAGGCGGGGCTCGCCGTGGCGAACGGCGTCGTCGTCGACGAACACCTGCGCACCAGCGACCCGAAGATCTCGGCGGTGGGGGACTGCGCGAACTTCCCGTGTGTCCAAGCGGGGACGGCGACCCGGCTGGAGTCGGTGCAGAACGCCGTCGACCAGGCGCGGGCCGTCGCGGCGGTCATCGTCGGTGAACCCGCGCCCTACGAGAGCCTGCCGTGGTTCTGGACCGACCAGCTCGGCGCGAAACTGCAGATCGCCGGGCTGCTGACCGGGGCGGACAAGACCGTCGTGACCGGGGATCGGGACGGCGGGAAGTTCTCGGTGCTGTCGTTCCGCGACGGCGTGCTCGTCGGGGTGGAGTCGGTGAACCGGCCGCCGGACCATATCGCCGCGCGCCGCCTGTTCGCCGCGGATCCGGAGCCGAGGTTCGAAACGCTGGAGGCCAACGGCTTCGACCTCAAGGCCACCTTTGCGTCAACCCGTGGTTGACGATCGGCTATCGTCAACCTAAAGTTGACGGCATGACGAACCCAGTCCGGCTCGACGACCTCATCTCCCACATCAAGCAGCAGCATCCCGACGGCGACGTGCTCGGCCAGCTGTCCGACGCGGTCTTCCTCGGCGAGCACCTCGGCGAAGTGGCCGACCACCTGATCGGTCATTTCGTCGACCAGGCGCGACGTTCTGGTGCGTCCTGGACCGAAATCGGCAAGAACATGGGGGTGTCCAAACAGGCCGCCCAGAAGCGCTTCGTCGACTCCAGTGGCTCTTCGCTCGAAGACCTGGTGAAGGTGTTCAGCCGCTACACCGATCGCGCGCGGCACGTCGTCGTCGCGTCACGGGACGCGGCGGTCTCGGCGAAGAGCCCACAGATCGAGCCCGTACATCTGGTTCTCGGCCTGCTCTCGGAACCGGCCGCGCTCGCCGCGGGGGCGATCGTGGCGCAGAAGGTGACTCTCGATGCCGTCCGTGAGGCCGCGGAGTCGCGGCTTCCGGAGCCCGCCGACGAACCGGTGGAGGCGGCGAAGATGGCGTTCGGCGCGCAGGCGAAGAAGGCGCTGGAACTGACCATGCGGGAGTCGCTGCGGCTCGGGCACAACTACATCGGCACCGAGCACATCCTGCTGGCCCTGTTCGAACTCGGCGACGACTTGCTGACTGAACTTGGCCTTACGAAAGAGAAGGCCGAAGCGACGATCTTGGGGGCGCTGGAGGAGATCGTCGCGTCCAGAGAGGGCTGAAAGCGTCCTTCACCGCATGTCGCGCGGTGAAGGACGCTTTCGTCTCATGCGATGCGGGGAAAGTCCCCTTCAGCGCCTATCCACAACACCCCGGTTATCCACAGGCGCGGGAATCGGGTCTGGGCAGGCGTCGTGGCCGGCCCCACGATCGAAGTATGAAAAAAGGATCATGGGGCGACGACCCCGCACTCCTGATGGAGAACAGCGACCACGGCGTCATCCGCGTGATGCGCCTTCAAGAAATGGGCGTCTCCTCGACCACGACGTATCGAAGATGCGGGCCGAGCGGCCCTTGGACAAGACTCCTGCCGGGCATTGTCCTTCTCTTCAACGCGCCACCCTCTCGAGAACAGCAGATCGCCGCGGCGATGCTGTACGGCGGCGAGTCCGCTCTGATCACCGGTGGTGAGGCTTGCCGGATCCATGGCCTGCGTAATGTGCCCGGAACCGGCGATGAGGTCCACCTTCTCGTTCCGCACGAACGGAAGCTGCACAACTACGGCTTCGTGGTCGTCGAGCGGACCCAGCGGATGCCTCGCACGGTCACCCGGGATGGGCGTCCGCTGGCAGAAATCACCCGCGCGACTCTCGACGTCTCTCGCAGGCAGACGGAAGTCAGGCCTGTCCGGGCCCTGATGAGCGAGGTGGTTCAGCGCAGATATAGCTCTTTCGAGCGGTTGTCCCACGAACTGGCACACGGCAGCCAGCGGGGCAGCGCGGTGCCTCGGCTTGTGCTCACGGAACTGGCTTCCGGACAGGAGTCGATAGCCGAGATCGATGCCCGGCGAGTCTGGGAACGGTCCGGCCTGCCGGAACCGATGTGGAACAAGAAGTTGTACGACGAGGCGGGCAGGCTCGTCGCGAAACCGGACGCCTGGTTCGACGAAGTCGGGCTGGCGTGGGAGATCGACTCACTGTCATTCCACCTCCAGGTCGTGGACGGGTTCGACCGGACCTTGGCGAGGAACGGGCGGTATGCGGCGGCGGGCGTGCTGGTTCTCCAGACCTTGCCGTCGCGTCTGCGGACCGAGCCGGACAAGGTGGCCGCCGAGCTGCGGGCCGCCCATGCCGCGGCCGCGGCTCGGGCTCGACCGAATGTGCGGATCGCTAGTTGACGAAAGGGGCCCTTCACCGCATGCCATGCGGTGAAGGGCCCCTTCGTGGCGTCTTATGCGGGGAAAGTCCCCTTCAGCTCTGTCAGGCGGAGGACTCGGGGCGGCCGTCGGCTGCCCAGGCGGTGTGGAACGAACCTTCGCGGTCGACGCGGCGGTACGTGTGGGCACCGAAGTAGTCCCGTTGCCCCTGCACCAGCGCGGCGGGAAGCCGCTCCGCGCGCAGACCGTCGTAGTAGGCGAGCGCGGTCGAGAAGCCCGGGGTCGGGATGCCGAGCCGCACCGCCGTGGAGATCACCGAACGCCAAGAGTCCTGGGCGTCCTCGACGGCCTTGCGGAAGCCACCTGAAGTCAGAAGCGTCGGCAGCGCGGGCTCTTCGGCGTACGCGGCCGTGATGTCGTTCAGGAACTTCGCGCGGATGATGCAGCCGCCGCGCCAGATGGACGCGACCTTGCCGAGGTCGATGTCCCAGCCGTATTCGGCGCCGCCGGCCTGGATCTGGTTGAAGCCCTGGGCGTACGCCACCACCTTCGACGCGTACAGCGCCTGCTCGACGTCGTCCGCGAAGGTGTCCAAAGCGGACCCTGTCAGCGGAGCGCGCGAGGGACCGCCGAGTCCGCGGGAGGCCTCACGCAGGTTCGACGAGCCGGACAGCGAACGTGCGAAGACGGCTTCGGCGATGCCGCTGATCGGCACGCCCAGGTCCAGTCCGATTTGGACGGTCCAGCGGCCGGTGCCCTTCTGCTCGGCCTGGTCCGCCACGATGTCGACGAACGGCTTGCCGGAGGTGGCGTCGGTGTGGGCGAGCACCTGCGAGGTGATCTCGATCAGGTACGAGTCGAGCCGTCCCGAGTTCCAGGTGCGGAACACGTCGGCGATCTCCGCGGGGGAGTAGCCGCCCGCGCCGCGCAGGAGATCGAACGACTCGGCGATCAGCTGCATGTCGGCGTACTCGATGCCGTTGTGCACCATCTTCACGAAATGCCCGGCGCCGTCCGCGCCCACGTGCGTGCAGCACGGTTCGCCGTCGACCTTCGCCGAGATATCCTCGAACAGCGGCCCGAGCGACTGGTATGACTCCTTGGACCCGCCCGGCATGATGCTCGGCCCGTGCAGCGCGCCCTCCTCGCCGCCGGACACCCCGGTGCCGACGAAGTGGATGCCCTTCTCACGCAGCGCGGCCTCGCGGCGGCGGGTGTCCGCGAAGTGCGCGTTGCCCGCGTCGACGATCACGTCGCCCTTCTCGAGAAGCGGGGCGAACTCGTCGATCACGGCGTCCGTCGGCGCACCGGCCTTGACCATGATCACGACCTGGCGCGGCCGCTCCAGCGCGTCGACGAACGCCTGCGCCGAATACGCCGGGATGAAGTTGCCTTCGTCGCCGAACTGCTCGACCAGTTCCTTCGTCCGCTGCTCGGAACGGTTGTGCAGGGCCACCGTGTGCCCGTGCCTCGCCAGGTTCCTGGCCAGGTTGCGGCCCATGACCGCCAGGCCCGTGACCCCGATGCTCGCCTTCTTGCTCATCCGCACCCTTCCGCTTCGATTCCCGTGCCGAGCCTATCCCCGTTGTGGGATACGGCGCCGGGGCGAGAAGGGATCAACCGGGAGTTGTCCACAACCTGGCCCGTCTGTGGACAACTCGGCTCACGCGCCCCGGTCGGCCCCTCGCGCCGGTACGCTGGGTTCGGGGTCGCCCCCCAGGGACGGGTGGGGGCTGCGTGTGGAGCTTTGGGGTGTCTTGAAAGGGTCTTTCAGGACGAAAAGTGCCTTGAACGACCCTTTCATGACGTTCGGGTGCGGGGCAGGGCACGGGGGCTGGGCAGGGTTGCGAAAGCCACTTTCGCAACCTTCAACGTTGCGAAAGTGGCTTTCGCAACACCGGTAGCAGGAGCGTGTCAGGAGAAGCACCGGATCGGGGCGCCGTTGAAGGTGACCATGTCCGCCAGCGCGGCTCCCAGATCGATCGGCCCGCCCCATTCGAGACCGTCCAGTTCGGCATACGCCCGGTGCAGGTTCGCCGGCAGCCGCTCCTGTTCGGACAGTGCCGCGTACGGCCCGAGATCCGCTTCGCGAGCGGCCTGAAGCGGCGTCAGCCCGGCGGCCTTCCCGTAGGAGGCGAGCTTCTGCAGGAAACCCAGGTATCCGTCGACGACGTCGATCGCTTCGGGGCCGCACACCGGGCCGTGGCCCGGCACGATCGTCTCCGGCTCCAGCTCGCGGACCAGGTCCAGCGCCTTCCGCCAGCCGGCGGGCGAGCCCATCAACGCGAAGGGGCTGCCGCCGTTGAAGATCAGGTCGCCGACGAACAGCACCCGCCGCTCCGGCAGCCAGACGAGTACGTCGTTGGTGGTGTGCGCGGCGTGCCCGGGGTGGATCAGCTCCAGCCGGACGTCGCCGGCGTGCACGGTCAGCCGGTCGTCGAACAGCACCTCGGGCGGCCGCAGCTCCAGATGGCCCCAGTCGTTGCCGGTGAACGAGTTCTCGTAGGTGTTGATCCCGGTCGCGACCATCACCTCGCGCGTCTTCCGATGGCCGACGATCGTGGCGCCGGTCGCCAAGTAGTTGCCGTTGGTGTGGTCGCCGTGGTGATGCGTGTTGACCACGGTGGTCACCGGTGCCCCGCCCGCCGATTCCGCCGTCGCCAGCAGCGCCCTGGTACGCCGTTCGGTGGAACAAGTGTCGATCACCACGGTGTGCTCGCCCGCGGCGACGAAGCCGCAGTTGTTGATCCACCACGAGCCGTCCGGCTGGACGTACCCGAAGACACCATCGGAGACCTGCCTGGCGAAGGGGGATTGGTCCACTCGGTCACTATGCCCGACCGTCGTGCCCGAAATGTGACGAGATCGCTCCGCCACCAGGGTGACGTACCAGGTGACTGGTGTTTTCGGCCGTTTCCTGGAACGCTGCGGAATGTCATCATCGAACCCCTCAAGGTGAAGTACCCTGGGTGGGTTCGAGTATTCGCGCGCAGGACCGCGGGCAGCCGCGGTCCTGGTTATGAGGTCCGGGAGAGCAAGGCGATGGCCAGCACCGTCACCTCGCGCCGGAAGCAGCTCGGGAACGAGCTCCGGCATGCCCGCAACGCCGCGCGGATGACACAGCAGCAGGTCGCCGAGGTTCTCGGCTGCACCCAGGGCAAGGTCAACAAGATCGAGTCCGGTGCCGTCGGGGTCAAGCTCGGGGATGTGCGATCCATGCTGAACGCGTTCGGGATCAACGGCGACGAGGCCGACACGTTGATGAACCTGGCCCGCGCCGCGGCCGGGCAACGCGGCCACTGGTCCGGCTACCGATCCGTGGTGCCGCACTGGTTCCGCACCTTCACCGACCTCGAACCCGCGGCCGCGGAGATCCTCACCTGGCACGGCGAGCGCATCCCCGGCCCGTTGCAGTCCGAGCACTACATGCTCAAGCAGTTCACCGAAGCGGGCGCCACCGACGTGACCTCACTGGTCCGCAACCGGCTGGACCGCAAGGCCGTCTTCGAACAGCAGCAGCCGCCCTATTACCGGTTCATCATCAGCGAAGGCGCCTTGCGCCGCGCTCCGGGCGGCTCCGCCCCGGCGGTGATGCTGGACCAGGTCGAGCATCTGCTGGCGCTGGAGAAGCATCCGCGCGTGTATGTGCACGTGTTGCCGTTCGGCGCGCGGCTCGCCGCGGTGCCCAACGACTTCACCATCATGCGGTTTCCCGATCGCACCAGGGATTTCGTCTACATCGAACATTCCGCGGGCGGGTTGTACCTCGACGACGTCAAGGACTTCAACATCTTCGTCGACTCTTGGGACCGGCTGCGCGGTGCCGCGCTGGAGCGCCAGGAGACCCGGCAGTTCCTCAAGGAACTCGCCGAGCTGTACAGAACCCAGATGCAATCCTGAGATGGACCCGCGCTTCCTGCCCGACGGCGTGGATCTCGAGCGGCCCAACGCCGCCCGGATCTACGACTGGGCGCTCGGCGGAACCGCGAACTGGGCGGTGGACAGGGAATTCGGCGAGCAGCTGGTCAAGGCGTTCCCGCTGATCCGTTCGCTCGCCAGGGCCAACCGCGCCTTCCTCGGCCGCGCGGTGCGGCATTGCGCCGAGCACGGCGTGAACCAGTTCCTCGACCTCGGGTCCGGCGTGCCGACGGTCGGCAACGTCCACGAGATCGCCGACGACGCCGACCGCGACAGCCGGTGCGTGTACGTCGACAACGAACCGGTCGCCGTGGCGCACGCCAGGATCCTGCTGGAGCGGAACGGGGATCCCGCCAGGCATGCGGTGCTCGGCGGAGACCTGCGCGACGCGGACGACATCTGGGAACGCGCCCTCGACACCGGCGTGCTCGATCCGGCGAAACCGGTGGCCCTGCTCACCGTCGCGGTCCTGCATTTCGTGCCGGGCCCCGGGCTAGCCGACGTCATCGCGCGCTACCGGCGCCTGCTGCCCGCGGGCTCCTTCTACGTCCTGTCCCACGTCACGATGTCCGGCGTGGAAGGCGACGAGCTGGGACAGGTCCAGCGCGTCGTGAAGCAGTACGAGCAGTCGAGCACGCCCGCGTCCTTCCGCGACAAGGAAGAGATCCTCGGTTTCTTCGGCGATTTCGACCTCGTGGCACCGGGTCTGGTCCCGGTCGGAGCATGGCGGCTGGACGACCCCCACTCGCCTGCGCTTAACTGCGCCATCGGCGGGGTCGCCCGCAAACCCGGTTTCTGACGAGGTGTGACGGTATGACGACGCAGCACGACCCCAGCGACCCCGCGGCCCCCGAAGGGGTCGATCTCGAACGACCCAACGTGGCGAGGGTGTACGACTGGTTCCTCGGCGGTTCGGCCAACTGGGCCATCGACCGCGAGTTCGGCACGCAGGTGCTGAAGCAGTTCCCGGAGGTCAAGACGTTCGCGAGGGTCGGCCGTGACTTCCTCGGCCGCGGCGTGGGGTACCTGGCACGCCAAGGGATCACGCAGTTCCTCGACATCGGCTCCGGCGTGCCCACCGTCGGCAACGTCCACCAGATCGCGAGCGCGGTCAATCCGGAGAGCCGCGTCGTCTACGTCGACATCGAGCCGGTCGCCGTCGCGCATTCCCAGCTGCTGCTGGAACGGGAGGGGCTGCTCGGGCGGCACGCGGTCCTGCAGGGCGACGTGCGGGATCCCGCCGACATCTGGAAACGCGCCCTCGAGACCGGGGTGCTCGACCCGCGGCAGCCGATCGGGCTGGTCATGGTCGGCCTGCTGTACTTCCTCGGCCCGGAGGAGCCCGTGCACGAGATGGTCCAGCGGTACCTCGATTTCCTGCCGTCGGGTTCGTACTTCCTGTCCTCGCATCTGACCGAGGACGGCGTCACCCGCAAGGAAGGCGACAACCGGGAGAACGTCCAGGAGCTGTACAAGAAGACGAGCGCGCCGTTCCACCTGCGGTCCCGCGCGGAGTTCGCCGCGTTCTTCGACGGGCTGGAGCTGGTGGAGCCCGGTATCGACTGGATGGCCACCTGGCATCTCGACGAAGCGGATTCCCGGGCGAGCGACCGGTTCGCGGACGACCCGACCTTCACCGGGGGGCTCGGCGGACTGGGCCGCAAGCCCTGAGCGTCTCAGGCCGTGTCCTGCAAGTCTGTTCGCGGTCTTCGCGCCCAGGTGCTCCCTGACGGCACGGGCGGGCTCGGCCGAGTACGACCCGGTACGAGGCCGACCCGCCCGCACCGCCAGGAACCACCTGGATCACGAAGCCCATCGAACAGACTTGCAGGACACGGCCTAGGCCCGGCCGGTCAGATGCCCGATCAGGGGCGTCAGCTCGAACTGACCTTCGAGCGGCCGGCCGGACCTGATCAGGTCCCGGTGCGCGCCGGGCGCATCGACTTCGGAGTTCCACGGCGGCTGTTTGCGCAGCGGCGCCTGGATGAGGCTGAACCCGAACCGCTGACGCAGTTCGAGCCCGATGGTGCGGTGGTGGTGCTTCGCCGAGGCCAGGCGTTCGTCCTCACGGCGGAACAGCAGCGTGGTGAGACGGACGGCCACGGCGGTCACACCCCCCGGCTCGGACGCGGCAACCGCGCCTGGTCGCCCGAACCGGCGAGGCCGAGGCAACGCTCACAGGGCATCCCCGAACCGACGGGGACCCATTCCAGGTGGTCGTACGGCATCGCCGCGCCGCAGCGGGCGTGCAGGAACTCGGGGTGCGAACCCCCGGTGTGCAGGTCGAAGAGGTGCGCGGAGCGGCGGCTTTCGCCCGCCGTCCCGGCCATGAGCCTGCCGACGGCGAGTACCGTCGTCGGCATGGTGTCCTGAATGATCACGCTGATCCTCCCCCACGAGGTCGGCGGTGGGTGGTCATGCGCCGCGGGGTGGGTGTCCCTGCCGGTCACCTGCCGTCGGTGGCCTGCCGGAACGGCGAAACTCCCTGCTGACGCACCCGGTGACGTCCGTCGCCGGGATGTCCGCGTACTGCGAGCGAATCACCAACAACCGAGCCCCGGCCGCTGCGATTAATCCTACTCCTGGAATAATCTTCATGTCGAGGGTGGGCGGAGTTGATCACCCACTTGGCCGTGCGGGATAGTCCCGTTGAGGCAGGGAGAAGCCGGGACGGTGACGGTTCGCGCAGGTCGCGGCCCGCACCCCCGACCGACGTTCGGAGGTACGACCAATGGCCGATTATCCATCGGCGGCGGATTACGATCCGACCACGGCCGTGTCGCTGTTCGACGACTCCGCGTGGGAGAAGTCCTTCGCGAGTGAGCCCAACGGGGGGAACTGCGTCGAGGTCAACCTCGGCAAGGAAGGCCTGGTGGGGGTCCGTGACACCAAGCTGGCCCAAAGTCCCGTCTTCGTCTTCGATGCCGGTGAGTGGAACGCCTTCCTCAAGGCGGTCAAGGCCGGACAGTTCGATTTGAGCCCATGACGATGGGCTCGCGTGCCCATCGGGACACGCGAGCCATCCGATCTTCGGTCACTTCGAGTCACCCCGTGGCGGGGAGCCCGTTCCCCCGCAGCCTGGATTTCGTTCGGCGCCAGGCGACGGCGATCAGGACGGCGAGGACGATCAGCGGGATCAGGCTGATCGACCAGCTCACCGCCATCGGCGGTCCCGGCTGTTCGAGCACCGCCAGCTCCCGCAGTTCTCCCGTGCCCTTGCCCGCGGGGCCCTCGATCTCGAACCGGAACGTCCACGAGCCCTGCGTCTGCAGGGCGCGGATGTCCAGTCCCCACACCTCCAGTTTCCGCGGATGCTTCGCGAGCGGCTGAGGACGGCCCAGCCGCCCGGTCTCCGGATCGAGGAACGCGAGCGTCCCCGACTTCCCGGCGATCCCGTCGTCCGGGATGAACGTGAAGTCCAGCGATTGCATGGCGCGCAACGGCCACGTGCTGAAGCCGACCGTCATCCCGTACGGCCCGACCTGGACCCGTTCGGTGTGGACGATGTTCACCGGTTCGTAGGCGTTCGCCGCCGGCGTGGTCGCGAACAGCAAGCCGATCGCGGCCGCCAGGGCCAGCAGTGCCTTACGCATGCGTGTTGTCCCCCTTCGCCGGGGCCAGCAGCCCCAGCATCCCGCCGAAACGCCACCCGGCGAACCCACCGAGCAGCCCGACCACCGCGCCCGCGGCGGCCGTCGCGAACACGATCGGCCACCTGACCGAGTCGGCCCCGTAGACGATCGCGTTCTGGATCGGCATGCTCGCGCCGACCAGAAGTCCGCCTATTCCGCCTGCCAGCACCGAAACCCGGCCCGGGGACCAGCCGCGCCGCGAAAGCAGATACACCGCTTCGAGCACGGCCGCGATCGGCAGCAGCGCCATCGGCATCATCGAAGGCATCGCGGGCACGCCGTCGATGTAGTCGCGCATCGGCAGGCCGACGGCGCCCGCGTACGCCTCCGCGGCCCACGGCGAGAACCACCAGGTGATCGCCTGGATGACCGCCAGTGCCGCGGCGACCCGGACCGCTCCGCCCGGCCTGCCCCAGAAGCCGGCGCCCGCCGAGACCAGCAGCACCGAGAGCAGCGCGATGCCGACGGAGACGACGTCGAGCCCGTCGACGTCGATCTGCTGCAACCCCAGCACGGTCACCGTGCTGAATGCGATCAGCACACCGAGGCTGCCGACAACGCCGACGGTGCCCCAGCGGTGTTCCCGCGCGGCCGCGAACACCATGACCGTGCCGATGATGCTCAGCGTGATCGACAACAGCAGCCCGATGTGCGGCGGCGAGTCGATCACCGCGTCGAAGCCGTAGAGACCGTGCCACCACTGGTCCCACAGGCCGTACAGCAGGAACATCGCCGCGCCGGTGCCGGTCACCAGGTAGCCGGCCGGTGCGGCGAAGACCTTGCCGAAGACGTTGATCGCGCGGCCGCCGACCCGCGCGTCGACCGGCCGTCCCGCCCGGCGCGCGGCCGTGGTCATCAGCACGACCACGAGGCTCGCGAGCCCGGAGATCGCGCTGCCCGAATACAGGAACAGATGCGGCATCGTGAAGAACGTGTCCGGGCCGACGTCGCCGTGCCATTGGATGTCCCAGGTCAGCCCGACCAGCGAGATCACCGATCCGGCCAGCACCGTGCCCGCCGGCACGAGACCGGTGCGTTCACTTCGTGCCACCGAGACGGTCCTCGCCCCTCCCGCGGTGAGATCCATACCCCCGACCTCCCTCTCTTTACTTGACCAGCAAAGGAAAAACGTGCTGCGTGGCACCGGACGGCCCGCGCAGTGAAACGGTGATCTCCCATTGCCCCGACATCGGCAGCAGGACGTCGCCGGTGCGGAACTTCCCCGGTGCCTCCGCGATCGCGGGCGACGGGGCGAGCGCGTGCCCCATCTGCGGCATCACCGGTTCGAGGGTGACGACGTCCGGCGTGGCACCGGTGACGGTCAGTGCGAAGACGTTGCCGCCCTGATGCGGATCTTCGACCGACAGTTGCACCGTGTACGGGCCCTGCGTCGAGCGCTGGACCTGCGCCCCGCCGCCGCTCGGCCACACCAGCCAGGCCACGATCGCCACCGCGAGCACCACGACCACGGAGATCAGCAGGACGGGCTTGCGTCCGTCCACTGTGGAACGGTCGGTGGTCATCGCGGCGCCCCTTCCGCCGGGACCTCGATCTGCAGGGGCACGGTCAGCACCGTGTAGTCGCGTTCGGCCTGCAACCAGATCCGGTACTTGCCGGGCGCGGAGAAGGTGTAGGTGAACGGGACGTCGGGGCCGTACGCGGCGACGGTCTCATCCGGTTTCCCCGGCATCCCAGGGGATTGCGGGATCATCGAGTGCACATGGGCCCAGGTCGGCGCGGCAGCGGCATCCGCGCCGACCCGGCTGTCGTCGGTGATCGGGCCGACGACGATCAGGTGGCCGAGCATGCCCAGCCAGGGTTGGAGATCCGCTTTGCCGAACCGCGCGGTGATCGTGGTCGGCGTCCCCGGCTCGACCTCGACGTCGACCGGGTTCCCGTGCACGATCCGCTTCCCGGCGCCGGCGGGCACGGGTTCGGCGGGGGAGTCCGTGCCGGCCGCGACACCCAGTGTGGTGCGGGCCAGTTGCACGCCGCCGCCTCGACGGGCGAGTTCCGCGGCGACGGCGTAGGTCCCGGCCTCGGACGGGGTGAACTTCACCCGGTAGTCACCGGGGCCGACCCGCACCGGATGCAGATGCCACAGCCTGCCCGTCGGCGAGATGACGACGAGGTGGATCAAAGCGTTGTCGTGTACCAAAAGGTCGTCGACGGGGCGGCCGGTCGCGCCGTCGGCGATGGCGATCCGGACCTCGGCGAGCGCGCCCGATCGCGCGTTCGGCGAGCGCACGGCCAGATTCACCGGCGGCCGTGAGAAGTCCACAGTGGACATCTGCGCGTTCGCGTACGGGTCCTGGATGTTGTCGATCGTCGGGTCCAGCGCGGTACCGGGCGCGGGCGGCGGCGGGGTGGACGCGGAGAGCATCGCGCCGGTGATCGCGACCGCGAGCGCGGCGACCATCCCGCCGGCGGGGATCAGCGCGAGCTGCGGCCGCTTGACGCGCAGCGCGACGACGAGACCGAGCACCAGGAACACGCCCGCGGCGACGAAACCGCCGAAGGTGGCCTTTTCCCACGGCGGGATGACCCTGGCCGGGACGATGAACGGGATCGACGCGGTGTCCGTCCCGTCGTCGAGGCCGAGTTCCCACGGCCCCGGCTGGTCGACCCGCAGCTGTGCCGCGTGGGCGCCGGGTTTCCCGTCCAGCTGGATCGTGGTTTCGGAAAACGTCGTCCCGGCGGCCGACGCGCGCAGTTTCAGCGTTCCCGGCGCGCTTCCGGTGTGCGTGACGACGTCGACGTGCAGCGGCCCGGGCGCGATGTCCATCCGCCGCAGGATGACCGTGAGATCGCGGGTGCCGAGCGTCTGCGCGACTTGGACGTCCGCGCCGCTCGACACGCCGTCCGCCTGCGCGGTGCCGCCCAGCAGCAAGGACGCCAGCGCGCAGAGCACGAGTACGCGGGCGATGACCAACGGCGTCGTGCGCCGCCCCCTCGGTGAATTCCCCATCCTGGCCGAAGTTAACGACGATGGTCGCCGAAAGCGTCACGGCGCGGGGTGAACCGGGGTCCCCCGTAAAGGGGACGAGGACCCTTACTCCGGTGGGGGCTGAAGGGGACTTTCCCCGCATGTGATGCGACGAAAGCGCCCTTCGTCTCGTCTTATGCGACGAAAGCGTCCTTCAGCCCCCGCCGAGGAAGCGATAGGCACGCGGATGCGCCCGGAACCAGACGTTGAGCCTGCCGATCCGGCGCACGAGCGAAGACCGCAACGGCACCGGCACCAGCCCGCCGGCCAGCCGCACCACCGCGCGGAACCGGTCGAACCGGCGCTGGTCCCGATCCGTCCACTGTAGACTGAGGCGGTCCCGTAGCGCGGGCGGCAGCGTGGCGCGGATGACGAACATCTGCCCTCGATGCTGCCACCGCCGCAACCGCGCCCAGCGTTTGTCGGGCAGCCATCGCCACGGCTTCTTCACCGTGCGGATCGTCTCGAACAAGGTCGTGATCGTGTCGTTCGGGCCGAAGCCGTCGATCATTTCTTCGTAGTACCGCGCGAATTCCGGCCACGTCGGCGGCAATTCCTGCTCGCGCAGACCGAGGAGCCGTCCGACGTCGCACATCTGCGCGTAGTACTCGTCCAGTTCGGACGGAGTCATCGGCGTGCCGTAGAACCGTTGTGTGTCAACGGGAACCATGACGAGCGTGGCGTGAACCCACGCGTACGCGCGCGGGTTCAGCGCGCTGTAGCGGCGGCCTTCGTCGTCGACGCCGGTGAACGTCCGGTGCAGCTCGCGCAGCCGGTTCGCCTCGTAGCGCGCGCCCTCGGGGCCGCCGTAGATGTAGATGGACAGCGAAGCGGCCGTGCGCATCAGCCGCGTCCACGGATCCTCGACATAGTCGGAATGATCCCGGACCCCGGCCGCGACGACCGGATGCGCGACCTGCAGCACCAGCACCTGGCCGGCCAGCAGCCCGGCCCGGAAGTCGCCAAAGTACCTCCACGCCGCCGTCCCCTTGACGATCGGCGGACCGCTCATGACGCGCCGCGGACGAGCATCATCAACGACTGCGCCACCTCGACACCGTCGTCGCCCGTGGCCAGCCTGCGCAACTGGAGGCCGGCGATCAGCGCGACGACCGGGCCGGTCAGCCGCTCAGGGGAAGGCACGCCGAGCGTTTTCAGGATCACCAGCGCCAACTCGTCGTAAGCGGCGAAGCACCGGGCGGCCGCGTCCTGGAGCCCGGGGTCGCGCGCGGCCTGCAGGTACAGCTCGTGCGCGCCGAGTTCGTCGGTACCGAAGGGCAGCTGCGCGATGACCTGCTCGACCACCGACGCGGCCTGCTCGACGCTCAAACCCTGCTCGCGGTACGCGTCGACGAACCCGGTCAGCTTCGTGGTCTCTTCTTCGACGAACAGCAGCATCGCCTCGCGCAGCAACGCGGTCTGGCTGGGGAAGTGGTAGGTCAGCGTGCCGAGCGAGACACCGGCCGCGGTCGCGATCCGGCGGTTGGTCAGCCCGCCGACGCCCTGCTCCCCGACCACCTTGAGCGCGGCGTGGAGAATGGCTTCGCGGGTGTTCACCAAGCGGTCTCGGGTTTGCGGTCCTGCCACCGTTCGACCTCTTCCAGTTGCGCGGCCAGCGAGATCAGCCGTTCCTCGGCGTGCGAGGGGCCGAGCAGCTGCCCGCCGAGCGGCAGGCCTTCGGGGCTCAGCCCGGCGGGGACGTTGACGCCCGGCCAGCCCAGCACGTTCCACGGCCAAGCGTAGGGGCACGCGGCGATCATGGCCTGATCGGTCTGCCAGCCGGAGAGCGCGTCGAAGCTGCCGATCCGCGGTGGCGGCGTGGCCGTGGTCGGCGTGAGGACGACGTCCACCCGGCCGAACACCGAGCCGATCTGCCGTTGCAGCAACGGTTCCGTGGCGCGGGCGAGCCGCAGCGCCGGCCCGGCCAGCGCCGAGCCCTGCCGGGCGTTGGCGCGGGTGCGCGGGTCGAGCCGCGCCTGGTCCGGGACGCGACGGGACCAGTCACGCACGCCGACGAGCGAACGCGGCAGGAAGGTGAGGCCGATCAGCCGGTAGTCGGGTTCGACCTCGACGATCTCGTGGCCGAGTTCGGCGAACCGCTCCGCCAGCCGGACGACGGCCGCGTGTGCTTGCTGGTCGAGCCGGGTTTTCGTTGCGGTGAAAGGGATCCTGGTGGAGAGCCCGATCCGCAGGCGGCCCGGCTCGCGGCGGGCGGCGGCCTGGAACGCGGTGCCGGTGCCGGCGGCGACGTCGAGCAGCAGGGCCGCGTCGGCGACGGTGCGCGCGAGCGGGCCGACCACGGTCAGGCCGTGGAAGAGTTCGCGTTCGGTCGGGACGCGGCCGCGCTGCGGTTTGATCCCGACCAGATCGGTCCACGCGGCCGGGATCCGGATCGACCCGGCCCCGTCGGAACCCAGCGCGGCGGCGATCACCCCCGACGCGATGGCCGCCGCCGCGCCGCCGGAGGAACCGCCCGGCGTGCGCTCGGTGTCCCACGGATTGCGGGTCGCGCCGAACGCCGGGCCTTCGGTGAACGGCCACTGGCCGAGTTCGGGGGTGTTGGTCTTGCCGATGAGCACCGCGCCCGCCCGGCGAAGCGCGACGACAGGCGGGGAGTCCGCAGTCGCGACGGCGAAGTCGCCCTCGCAGCCGAACGCCGTCGGCAGGCCGGTGACGTCGAGGTCGTCCTTGATGGCGGTGGGGACGCCGAGCAGGGGAGCGGTCTCCCCGGTGGCGAGCCTTCGGTCGGCTTCTTCCGCCTCGCGAAGGGCCTCTTCGGCGCGAAGGCATTTGAAGGCGTTGAGAACGGGCTGGCTGGCCTCGGCCTTTTCGAGCGCCAAGCGCGTGAGCTCGACCGATGTCGTGGCTCCGGTGGCGAGCATCGAGGCCTGTTCGGTCAGGCCGGTGAACGCGAGGTCCGGTTTCGAGGTGGTCATGAGGTCCCCCTGCACGTCTCGTTCGTTCAAACGAACGATACCACCCGGTAGCCTCGGTGTGGTTACGTGACTTTCATGAACCTCGATCGCTTCCCCCGCGTCGACCTCGGCGGCTATCCGACGCCGCTGCATCCGGCACCGCGGCTGGGCGAGGCCCTCGGCCTGCCGAATCTGCTGCTCAAACGGGACGACGTGCATCCGCTCGGCGTGGGCGGGAACAAACTGCGCAAACTCGAGTTCCTGCTCGGCGCGGCGATCGAAAACGGAGCCGACACGGTGATCACGTTCGGCGCCCTGCAGACCAACCACGGCCGTCAGACCGCCGCGGCCTGCGCGAAGCTCGGGTTGCGCTGCGAACTCGTGCTGACGGCGAAGGTTCCCCGAGAAGGTGACGCGTACGAACGATCCGGCAACGTCTCCCTCGATCATCTCTTCGGCGCGAACGTCCACATCTGCCGTGACGGCGAGGAGATGGGCAGGACGTACGAGCGGCTGATCACCGAGGCCGCGGCCGAGGGCCGCGAGGTGGCCACGTTCCCGGTCGGTGGCTCGGACGGAGTCGGGGCGCTCGGTTACGTGGCGGCCGCGCGGGAGATCGCCGGGCAGCTCGGCGAGCTGGGCATCACCCAGGCGCGGCTGGTCGCCCCGCACGCCAGCGGCGGGACCTCCGCCGGGCTCATCGTCGGAACGGCGGACCTCGACTGGCTGACGCTGGACATCGCCTGCGTCAGCCATCCGGTCGACGAGGCCCTCGACAACCTGGCCGACCTCACCATCGCGGCCTCCGTACTGCTCGGGAGCGAGCCGCCGTCACTCGACGGCCTGCGCATCGACGACCGCACGATCGGCCCCGGGTACGGGATCCCGACCGCCGGAACGTGGGACGCGGTGCGGCTTTTCGGCCGCACGGAAGGGATCGCGCTCGATCCCGTGTACACCGGCAAAGTGGGCGCCGCGCTGATCGAGTGGGCCGCCGAAGGCCATTTCGCGTCCGACGAGCACGTTGTCTTCCTGCACACGGGCGGTCTGCCCGGCCTTTACGGGTACGCCCCCGAATTCGCCGACGCGGTGCGCGGCTGACGCGACCTTCAGCAACCCGGCGATCAAGATCACGTGCGCCACCAGTGAAACCCGCTGCATGACGCCGACCGGCGCGATGTCGGTCAGCGTCATGAAGAACGGGATGTCGGACAGCCGCACGAAGATGAAGCTGAGCCCGAAGACGATCAACCCGGCCGCGCTGCCCCACGCCAGGCGGCCGACCAGTTTGGCCGCGGGAGTGCCGCGCAGGTTGTCGCGCAGGGTGAACCCGGCGGCGGGCAGGCTGAGGAACGCGATGAGGCAGGCGTACAGGTGGATCTCGCCGCTGACCGGATCCGGGAATTCGGGGTAGCTCGCGGGGAAGATCGCGGCCGCCGCCAGCCCGAGCGACCACAGCACGAACAGCAGTTTCGTGGTGCGGCTGAGCGGGATCCCGGCCGCGGCCAGTGCGCCGAGCGCGGTGAGCGAGCCGATGGACAGGGAGAGCACGCTGGCGCCGAGCATGCCGGTGCCGCGATCGACGTAGGCGTAACTGGACAGCGTGTCGAACACCGGATCGCGTGAGCTGATCAGGTGGAGCACGACCATGGTGAACAGTGCCCAGCCGATGGCCGCGCCCGACGCGATCAGCCAGGGCTTGGTCCGCGATCTCTCCCCAGGGAACGTCATGCGTCCAGCGTGCTCGCGCGGGCGCGGATTTCCGATCCGGGAAGCCCCCGGTTTTACCCTGGGGCTACCCCGAAGTCGACCAGTACCAGTAGCTGGTCATCGTGCCTTTTCGCGCGGGGCCAGCGCTCGCCGTCCGGGTCCTGTTTCTCCGCCGTGCGCACCGCGTCGAGGACGGCGTCCGGCCCCCGCTCCCGGCTGATGGCGAGCACCTCCGGCCAGTCGAACAGGTCGTACTCGTCGACACCGATCGCGACGCCGTCCGTCGCCAGCAGCAGGGCGTCGACCTCCGAGCGCGGCCAGCTGCGGCGGACGGCTTCGGCGGCCGCCGTCGGTTCCGCCTCGGCGACCCAGAAGCCGTCCGGCGCGTTGCGTTTCGCGCGGACGTCGGCGCCGGTGCGGAGCTGCCCGCTTTCCCGCAGCGAAACGAGCCTGTCGTCGGTGAGCGGATCGGCGCCGGAAGGACCGAAGGCGACGATCGGGCTGTCGGCGAGCACCAGTCCGTCGACGGTGTCGTCCGTCCAGCGCGCGATCGCGACCGTGCTCGACGGCGATCGTCCCGGTTCGAGGCCCTCGCGGCGGGCGACGTCGGCGATCGACTCGGCCAGCAGCACCGAGAGATCGGCCTGGGGTTCCGCGCTCAAGGCCCGGGACAGGCTGTGCACGAGCAGGCTCGCGTACCAGCCGCCGGACGGCAGATCCGGGCGCGGCGCGGTCGCCCCGTCGAGCACCACCACGGCGTTGCCGAGTACCGCGACGTGGTCTTCGGTCGGGCGCGTCGCTCCGTCCGCGCCCACTCCGTCCCTTTCCGCCACTGCGATTTCGACCATGACCCGACCCTAACTGTCAACCGAGGTTGACGTGAGCGCGATGTCAACGTAGGTTGACGTCATGACCGAAGCGACAGATCTGGCCGCGCGAGCCGGCGACCGCGATCCCCGGGTGGGATTGCGCGCCGTCGCCGCCTTGCGCCGGCTGTTGGAACAACTCGAAGCCGTGCAGGTCCGCAGCGCGCGGGTGCACGGCTGGTCCTGGCAGGAGATCGCGGCCGAGCTCGGGGTCAGCAGGCAAGCGGTGCACAAGAAGTACGGGAGGCATTGATGTTCGAACGCTTCACCACCGAAGCCCGCGACGTCGTCGTCGGGGCCCAGCGCGTCGCGGCGGACGAGGTGTCCGGGAACGTCGACCCGCTGCACCTGCTGACGTCCCTCGCCCGGCACACCGGCGTGCTCGCCGCGCTGGGCTGCCCGGCGGACGAACTGGCCGACGACCTCCGCCGCGTCCGGCGGAGGGGCGGGATGAGCGACGCCGACGTCGAAGCCCTGAGCGGGTTCGGCATCGACGTCGAGCACATCGTCGAGAGGGTCGAGCAGACCCACGGCCCCGGCGCGCTGACCGGGGGGCGGCGCGCCGGCCGCGGCCATCGGCCGTTCACGCCGGAGGCGAAGAAGGTGCTGGAGAAGAGCCTTCGCGAAGCCATCGATGTCGGCAGCAAGCGCATCGAAGGCGAGCACCTGCTGCTCGCGATGACCGCCGTCCCCGGTGTCGCGGCCGACGTGCTCGCGCAGCGGGGCATCGACTACCTCGCCGTCCGCCGCCTGCTGGAACAACGGGAGGCCAGCTGAGTTACGCCCCTGATCACGCGAGTTACGCCTTCAATCACGTGAGTCGCGCCCCTGATCACGCGAGTTCGGCGGTGCGCTCCCGCCAGATGACGTACGGCAGGAACGCCTGCGTCAGCGGTCCGATCGCGAGGGCGTAGAGGACCGTGCCGACACCCACGGTGCCGCCGAGCAGCCAGCCGGCGGCCAGGACGGTGATCTCGATGAGCGTCCGGACGAGCCGGATCGACTTGCCCGTCCGGGCCGAGAGCCCGGTCATCAGTCCGTCGCGCGGGCCGGGACCCAGCCGCGCGCCGACGTAGATCGCGGCGCCGAGGCCGTTGAGCACCACGCCGGCGACCAGGTTGACGATCTGCCAGCCGAGCATGTCCTGGTCGGGCAGGAAGAGCCGCACGAAGTCGACGGTGAGCGAGATGACCACGATGTTGGCGACCGTGCCGATCCCCGGCCGCTGCCGCAGCGGGATCCACAGCAAAAGCACCAGCACCGACGCGATGGCGGTGACCGTGCCGAACGAGAGGCCGGTGATCTTCATCAGCCCTTCGTGGAGCACGTCCCACGGGTCGAGGCCGAGCCCGGACCTGGTCAGCATGGCCATGCTGCCGCCGTAGAGGACGAGCCCGGCGACGAGCTGGACCGAGCGGCGGGTGGTGTCCTGGGAGATGCCGACGGGTCTGAGATCGAGTTTGAGTGCCACGGGTCCACCATCAGGGGTAAGTGGCTACCTTGACCATGGCCAATCTGGAACAATTGGCCTTATGGAACCGCTGATCCCGCTGACTGGACGCGTTTCAGGTGCGAAATTGGCCATTTTGCTGGGGAACTGGCGCCAGAGTGGTTCTCGACACGGTGCCGCGGATCTCGCGGCGGCCGTCGAGCTGCTGGTCCTCGACGGCAGGCTGCCGCTCGGCACGAAACTCCCGGCCGAACGCGAGCTCGCCGACGCGCTGGAGGTCAGCCGCACGCTGATCGGCGCCGCGCTGGACAAGCTGCGGGCCGACGGTCTGGTCGCCAGCCGTCGCGGGGCGGGCTCGTGGATCGCGTCACCCGGCGGCCGGGGGCGGGACGCGATCCTGCCTACCGGCGAAGACCTCATCGACCTCGCCCAGGCCTGTCCTCCCGCCGTCGCCGGCCTGGTCCCGGCCGTGGACGCGGCGCGGAAGGCCCTGGTGGACCACCTCGGCGAGAACGGCTACCAGGTGCGCGGCCTGCGGATCCTGCGCGAGCGGATCGCCCGCCGCTACACCGAACGCGGGCTGCCGACCAACGCCGATCAGGTGATGATCACCAACGGCGCGCATCACGCGTTCGTGCAGGTCCTGCGGATGCTGGCCGGTCCGGGCGACCGGGTGCTGGTCGAACAGCCGACGTATCCGAACTCGCTGGAGGCCATCGGCGCCGCGCACGCCATCCCGGTTCCGGTGCCGCTGGATCCGGCCACCGGCTGGGACGTCGTCGGGATCGAGGCCGCGCTGCGGCAGTCCGCGCCGAGGCTCGCGTATTTCGTCGCGGACTTCCAGAACCCGACCGGCCTGCGCATGGACGCCGACAGCCGTCAGCGCCTCGCGGCCGCGCTGAACCGCGCCCGGACTCCGGCGATCGTCGACGAGACGCTGGTCGAGCTGGACCTCGAAGGCGACCCGGCCGACGGGCCGCCGCCGATGGGCGCGTACCTGGGTGACCTCGGCATCACGATCGGCTCGGCGTCCAAATCGCATTGGGCCGGCCTGCGGCTCGGCTGGATCCGCGCTTCCGAGGACGTCATCGGGAGGCTGATCGCGGCCCGGTTCGCCGTCGACCTGGGGTCGCCGGTCTTCGAGCAACTCGTCCTGGCCGAACTGCTCGACGACGGCGGGGCCGCGCTGGCGCACCGCCGTCAGGAGACGCTGGCGCTGCGGGACGCGCTGACCGGGGCGCTGAACTGGTACTGCCCGGAGTGGACGTTCACCGTGCCGCGCGGCGGGCTTTCGCTGTGGTGCCGTCTGCCGGAACCGATGAGCACGCGGCTGGCCGTCGCTGCGGCCGGGCACGGAGTGCAGGTGGCGCCGGGTTCGCGCTTCGGTGTCCACGGGGGACTGGAGCGCTGGCTGCGGCTGCCGTACGCGCTGCCGGCCGAACGGCTTTTCGAGGCCGTGCGGCGGTTGGGTGCCGCCGCCGCTTCGGTGACCGCGACCCCCGGCACGGCCGCCCCGGTCGCCGTCCAGGTCACCTGATTCCCCGCAGGGCTGGAAACGGAAATAGCCGGTGCGCCGGCGGGGCGGCCGATGCTCCAGGGAGGGCATCGGCGCCGCACGACCAGCGCACCGGCTATCCGGCCCGCCCCGAGGCCGAAACCTCGGGACGGGCACCGCGGCGGTTACCCGGCACAGCCCCTCGACGTGCCGGGAACCGCCCGCGGTTCAGGCGGGCTTCGAGCTTGGCCGGCTCCTGCTCGGCGCGGTGAGCAGAAACCCCCGAAGTCCACCCGGTGCTGGTCCCGGCGCCGCCGAGGCAGCGCGGCGCCGGGGCCGGGATCCGAACCGGCCGGGCGCGGTCGGCCGTTCGGGAAGACAAAGGGATGCCTGAATGAGGGCAGGCGGAAAAGCGGCTTGTGCCAGAGGGATCAGCAGACGTCGAAACCCGAAGTTGATCTTGGTTTGGACGTGGTTCTCCCCGGCGACCCGGTCAGGTCAGTCGGGGGAGGTGGCGGGAAGCGCGGCTTCCCTGCCGGTGCGCTCGCCTTCGTGGTCGCAGCCGGTTCCGAGGAGCTTCAGCTGCGTGGCGGGCACGCCGGAGTCGAGCACGGCGAGCGGCCCGCGGCCGCCACCGGTGTTGTCGTGCCCCGGCTGGGCGGTCGTCGTGGGCGCGATCGGGGCCACCGGGGTGTTCGGCAGGCCACCGCCGCCGCCCGAGCCGCCGCCGTCCGGGGACGCGTGCGTGTCGGAGTCGGCGGGCGCGGGCGGAGCGGGCTGAGTGTCGGTCTTGACCCGGACGGGCAAGGTGACGCGGTGGTTCTGGCTCACCGTCGCCGGAGCGGGGCTCTCGGCGGGCACGACCCGGCGCGGGGCCGGAGCGGCGGGCGCGTTCTGCGTGACGGCCTTGGCCGGGACGGCGATGGTGACCGAGCCGCCCGCCGATTCGCCGGAGCCGCCGCCGAAGACGGGGTCGAGCATGTCGCCGGTGCCCGGCAGGATCACCGGGCCACCCGAGCCGCAGCACGGATTCGGCGTGATGATCGGCGTGACGACCTGGTCGCCGATTCCGTCTACGACACCGCCGACGGTATTGACGACGCCGCCGACCGTGTTCGTGACGACATTCAGCACGCCGCCGATGAGGCCGCCCAGCAAGCCAGTGGACGTCGAGGTCTTCGCGGTCTTCGTCGCCGGTTCCGGAGAAGAAGTCTTCTCGACGGAACTCGCGCTCGAAACCGCCTCTTCCTCCACAGTGGCCTCAGGCTCCTCGTTCACGACGGGAGCGGGCTCTTCTGCAGAGGATTCGGTGGTCTCAGCGGGTTTCGCGGTTTCGGTCGCGGTGGAGTCCGAAGTGGACTCAGTGGACTCAGTGGACTTCTCGGGGGCAGTCGTTTTCCCGGATCCGGTTTCGTCCGCGGGCTGCACCACGGAGGTCTCCGGCGGCACGGACGGCTGTTCGCCGGCCGAAGCCGGGGTGCTCAGCACGGCGCCGAGGATCCAGCCGGTGAGCACGAGCCCGCCCGCGAAAAGGATTCGCTTCGGGGTGGTGAGGCCGCCACGGCGCACGACTGCCGTACCACTCACAGCAATCACCACCGTCCGCGCCTGAAACCCACGTTTCCCGCGTGAGTTCGATCTTTCTTGGGGTCTCTTCCGGCCAGGTCGCAGTTCCCCCGGGGCTGCACCAGTTTTAGCACCGGAGGGGAGTGTTTCACTTCAGCCGCCGCCGATCCAGCCCGTTAGGCGGAACGACGCAACCGGCTCCGGTGCCTGGAGTACCGGTGTTGATCACTCTCGGTATGTGCCGAGCGGCCATCCGGGGAGGGGTGGAACTACTCAAATCCTCGGTGACCTGACCTTTTCGGGATCCCTGCTGCGGTGCGTGCCGTCGAAGTCGCGTTCGGTGATCGGCGCGGCGAACGCGAGCCGCCGGGAAGGAAGGGTCCGGGATGTGGGACGTGAACGCGCTGTCGGCGGCGGTGCTCAGGACGCTGAAGGCGTATCGGCTGAGCGAAGCCGACGCCAGGGACGTCTGCCAGGACGCGTGGCTGGAACTGCTTCGCGCGCCCGGCGCACTACGCGACGAAGCGAAGCTCGGTGCTTGGCTGACGACCACCGCGCGGCGCCGCGCGCTCCGGATGATCACCAGGAACAGGCGCGAAACACCGCGTCCGCTCCCCGAGTCCGAGACGACGCCGGAGGCCGAGGTCGTCCGCGCCGAACGTGACTGCGCGCTCTGGGCGGCGGTCGATCGCCTGCCGGAGTCGCATCGGCGGATGATGCGGCTCCTCGCGTACCGGCCGGAGCTCTCCTACGCCCAGCTCGCGGGGGAACTGGGCATCAGCCCGGCCAGTGTGGGCCGGCTGCGAAGACGGTGTCTGGACCGGCTCAGGCGGACACTCGAAAAGAGCGGCTGGGCGTGAACAGTGCCGTGAACATCGGACGAGTCACCGAAGTTTGCGCAATCGGGTGACCGCTTCGTCGATGACCTCGTTGCGTTTGCAGAACGCGAAACGCAGGAGGTGTTTCCACTCGTCTGGGTGATCGGTGAACACCTTTACGGGCACGGCCGCCACGCCCACCCGTTCGGGGAGCTCCCAGGCCAGTTCCGCGGCGTCGTCGAAGCCGAGCGGCCGGACGTCGACGCAGACGAAGTAGGTCCCGGCGGTCGGCCGGACCGCGAACCCGGCCTCCGCGAGGCCCGCCGCGAGCCGGTCCCGTTTGCCCTGGAGGCTCGTGCGCAGGTCTTCGGCCCACGGCAGCTCGTGGTCCAGCGCGTGGGCGACGGCGGGCTGGAACGGCCCGCCCGAGACGAAGGTGATGAACTGCTTCGCCGCTTTCACCGCCGCGACCAGTTCGGGGCTCGCGCAGACCCAGCCGATCTTCCAGCCGGTGCAGTTGAACGTCTTGCCCGCGCTGGAGATCGAGACGGTCCGGTCGCGCATGCCGGGGAAGGTCGCCAGCGGCAGGTGCTCGGCGTCGTCGAAGACCAGGTGTTCGTACACCTCGTCGGTGATCGCGATCAGATCGTGTTCCACGCAGAGCGCGGCGACGGCTTCCAGTTCGGCGCGGGTGAACACCGTGCCGGTCGGGTTGTGCGGCGAGTTGATCAGGATCGCCCTGGTCCGGCCGGTCACCGCGGCGCGCAGGCCCTCGATGTCCAGCGCGAACCGGCCGTCGCGTTCCACCAGGCCGACGACACGCCGTTCGGCGCCCGCCATGGCGACCGCGGCCGCGTACGAGTCGTAGTACGGCTCGATGACGATGACCTCGTCGCCCGCCTGTGTCAGCGCGATCAGCGACGCCGCGATGGCCTCGGTGGCACCGGCGGTGACCAGGATCTCCGTGTCGCGGTCGTACTCGATGCCGTAGCGGAGCCGGTGACGCGCGATCGCCGCGCGCAGCTCCGGCCGTCCGGGACCCGGCGGGTACTGGTTCGCACCCCCGAACAGCGCGTTCTTGGCGGCGTCGAGCATTCCGGCGGGCCCGTCGGTGTCGGGGAAACCCTGGCCGAGGTTGACGGCTTCGTGGCGGACGGCCAGCGCCGTCATCTCCGCGAAGATGGTCGACGTGAAGGGCTGGAGGCGGGGTACGAGGACAGGTTCGCGCACGATCAGCCATCCTCACGGACAATGGCCGTGTGGAGCAACTGACGCCCGCCAAGGTGACCCCAGCCGATCCGCCCGGTGGAAGCGCCGCCGAGGAGGAGAAGCGCCGCGGCCTGCGCAAGATGAAGATGGTCGCGCTGTCGTTCCTGCTCGGCGCGACGGTGATCTTCCTGCTGACCAGCTGGGCCGAAGCCGCAGGCTGGCCCGCCTGGGTGGGCTACGTCCGCGCCGCCGCCGAAGCCGGGATGGTCGGCGCGCTCGCCGACTGGTTCGCGGTGACGGCGCTGTTCCGGCATCCGCTGCGGATCAAGATCCCGCACACCGCGATCATCCCGAACAAGAAGGACGCGCTGGGCAGCAGCCTCGGTGACTTCGTCGGCTCGAACTTCCTGTCCGAGACCGTGATCCGCGAGAAGCTGAGCCGGGTCGAGGTCTCGAAGCGGCTCGGCGGCTGGCTCTCGCAGCCCGCCAACGCGGAGCGGGTGACGTCGGAACTGGCGACCGTCGTCCGGGCGGCGGTCAAGGTGCTCCGCGACGAAGACGTCCAGGCGATCATGGAACAGGCCGTGGTCAAGCGGATCGTGGACAAGCCGTGGGGCCCGCCGCTCGGCAAGATCCTGGCCGGGGTGTTCGCCGACGGGGCGCACCACAAGCTGGTCGACCTGATGTGCGACCGCGCCTACGAATGGGTGCGGGACAACCACACGACGATGCTGCGCGTGGTCTCGGACCGGGCGCCGAGCTGGTCGCCGAAATTCGTCGACGAGATGCTCGCGGACAAGGTCTACGGCGAGGTGCTGTCGTTCGTCTGGGCGGTGAAGACCGACGTCAACCACCCCATGCGGCTGGCGCTGGACAAGTTCCTCGGCGAGTTCGCCCAGGACCTGCAGACCGACCCCGAGGTGATGGCGCGCGCCGAGCAGGTCAAATCCCAGATGCTGGGGCACGACGAGGTGCAGAAGCTGATCGGCTCGGCGTGGGCGACGGCGAAGGAGATGCTGCTCAACGCCGCCGAGGACCCGTCGAGCGAGTTGCGGCGCCGCGTGCGCACCGGGCTGGAGACCCTCGGCGGGCGGCTCGTCTCCGACGACCACATCCGGTCCAAAGTGGACACCTGGGTGGAGGGCGCGGCGGCCTACGTGGTCACGCACTACTCCCAGGAGATCACCACGATCATCACCGACACCGTGGAGCGCTGGGACGCCGAGGAGACCTCGCGCAAGATCGAGCTCCAGGTCGGCCGGGACCTGCAGTTCATCCGGATCAACGGCACGGTGGTCGGCGCGCTCGCCGGGTTGGTCATCTACGCGGTCGCGCAGCTGCTCTTCTGAGCGGCCGCGCGTATACCACACTCCGGAGGCCTCACCGGGAGTTGTCCACAGGAAGTGGAGTCATCCCCAGGGTTATCCACAGCTTTTCACGTTTTTGGCCTAACGGTGTGCACAACCCCTGGGGGTAACTCGGGGGTGGGTGACACCAGAAGTTGTGGTCGTTCGGGTGCCTCGGGTTCCGGGGTGAGGCGGATCCGGGGCGGCGCGGGCGCCACGTGAGGAGCCGGCACGCGCAAAGCGGCAGTCCGGGCGAGGCGTAACTCGCCCAATCACGCGAGTTGCGCCTCTGATCACGCGAGTTGCGCCCTCACGCACGCGAGTTACGCGCGTCTCGCTCCCGCAAGTAGGTAGCCCACACCGCCGGCTCAGGTCGAGATGTCCGCCGTCCGGGCCCGCCAAGCCCGCGCCTTCTCCCGGTTCCCGCAGGCCCGCATCGAGCACCACGTCCTCGACCGGTTCCGTGATTCGTCGTAGAACGCCCACAGGCAGTCGTCCGCGGGGCAGATCTTGAGCCGGATCCATTCGCCGAGCACGGTCAGCCGCGTCGACGCCGCCATCACCGCCTCGCAGACCGTTTCCGAGACGAGAAGCGGGCCTTCCGGGCCGAGGACGATCTCCGCCGGCGCGCGCAGGCCGGGCCGCGGGAGCCGCGGGTCGCCGATCGCGGCGCGCAGCGCGTCCCGGGTTTCGCGTGCGGCCGCGGGGGTATCCGCGCGAAGCCGGTGATCCCGGGCCCAGTGCTGCCAGGACTCCAGATCGTCCAGGAGGTCGGTGCCGCGTTCGACGTTCACCGTGTTCAGAAACTCGACCACCAGGGACGCGTCGGTGTTCACCTCGCCCAGTGTACGGGCGAGACCGGTTGTCATCGGCTCCGATAACCCGCATACTCATTTCACTGGTTACTCGATCCTTCTGGAGGCTGAACCATGGGTGCGGTACCGACCTTCGGCGCGGTGGCCCTCGACTGCCCGGACCCGGTCGCGCTCGCGGAGTTCTACCGCGAGCTGCTCGACTGGGAGGCGGCCGAAGTCGCCGAAGACGGCCATTGGGTGACTCTGCGGAACCCGGAGGGCGGGGCGCGGTTCTCGTTCCAGCGCGTGCCCGACCACCGGCCGCCCGCGTGGCCGTCCGCCGAGAACCCGCAGCAGGCCCACGTCGACCTCGACGTCACCGACATGGAGGCCGCTCACGAGCGCGCGCTGAAGATCGGCGCGAAGCTGCTCGACGACTCGCCGGAGACCTTCCGGGTGTACGCGGATCCGGCCGGGCACCCGTTTTGTCTGTGCGCCTGCTGACCTCGGACGAGAAAAATGCGTAATCTCTGATACGTGATTTGTCCGAAGTGCCAGAACGCCATGAAGACCGTCGACAAGAACGGTGTCCACATCGACCAGTGTCAGGGATGCCGCGGCATCTTCCTGGACAGGGGCGAGCTGGAAGCCATCGCCGGTGCCGAGAACTCGTACTACGGCGGCGGGCATCAGCCGCCCCCGCCGTACCAGGGAGGTGGACACGCGCCGGCCCCGCACTACGGACGGCCGGACTCCCCGCGTCCGCACCGCGGTGGGTACGCCGACTCGCCGAAGGGGTACCGCGGCGGTTACGCGGACTCGCCCCGGGGGCACCGCGGCGGCTACGCGGACTCGCCGCACGGCTACGGCCACAAGCGTCGTAAGGGCGGCTTCCTCGAGGGCCTCTTCGACTGACCGTGGTCCTCGATCTCAAGATCTGCCCGGCCTGCGGTGATCGCGCCGAACGGCCACGAGTCGAGAACGGGCTGCTGGTGTGCGCGGTATGCGCGCACCGGTGGCCGTTCCGGCGGCTTCCGCTGTTCGCGCTGACCGGGCCGAGCGGCGCCGGTAAGTCGACGGTCGGGCCGCGGCTGGCGGACCGCCTCGGCGATCTCGCGCTCGTGGTCGAGCAGGACGTGTTGTGGACCGGGGCGTTGCGTGACGACGTTCCCGGCCATCCCGCGTTCCGCTCGACCTGGCTGCGGATGGCGGCGATGCTGCACCAGAACGGGCGGCCGGTCGTCCTGTGCGGCACCGTCGCGCCGCCCGAGTTCGAGCGGCTGCCCGAGCGCGTCTTCTTCTCCGACATCCACTACCTGGCCCTCGTCAGCGAGCCCGAGGCCCTGCGCAAGCGTTTGCTGGCGCGGCCCGCCTGGCGCGAGTGGGACGAGGAGCGGGTCGAGGAGATGCTGGAGTTCAACGAGTGGCTGCAAGCGGAAGCGCCCTCGATGGATCCGCCGGTCGAGTTGTTCGACACCACCCACATCCCGGTGGACGACGCCGTCGACCACGTCGAGAAGTGGGTGCGAGGCCTGCTTTCAGGGACGCAACGGCCAAGTGCGGCCGTCGGGTGAATCCAGCCAGATCACCTGGTCTTCGCCGTCGAGGCTGAGCCCGAACCGGTCCCGCCCCGGCTCGCCGAGGCCGAGCCAGTCTTCGTGCGCCGCTTCGACGATCTCCCACAGCCGCCGCGGGCCTCCTTCGGCCACTTCGAACTCGCTGCCGCGCTGCCGATGCCGCATCCATGAGCCGTCCGGATGGACCAGTGTGGTGCTCTGCCCCGTCCGCGCGGCCGTCACGCCCGGCAGGTGGAGCCCGGCGAAGAACTCGAAGCGGCTGCGGACTTCGGTGAGCACGCCCATCGGCAGCCGGGTCGGCCGCCACGAGACATCGCCTTCGAGCGCCTTCGACGGCTTGAAGCGGTGCGCGCGCAGCGGCATGAAACGACCGTCGCGGGCGAGCACCCGCCCGTGTCCCGTCGCGCCTTCGCCCGCGACGATCCGGACCAGCCCGCCGCCGATCGGCCGGTTCAGCGTGGTGACGATCAGCCCGCCCGGCATCGTCTGCGCCAGCCACGCGGGCGGGATCGACGACACCGAACAGGTGCACAGCACCCGGTCGTAGAGCACGCCCGCCGGGAAACCCTCGGCGCCGTCGGCCGCCGCGCACGAGGGCGCGTACCCGATCTCCGCCAAACGTTTGCGCGCGGCGTCGACCAGGTCCGGGTCGATGTCCACTGTGTACACGAGCCCGGAGCCGAGCCGATGGCACAGCAGGGCGGTGTTGTAACCGGTGCCCGTGCCGATCTCCAGTACGCGATGCCCGTCGGCGACCCGGAGCTCTTCGAGCATGATCGCCATGATCGACGGCTGGCTGGACGAACTCGTCGGCGTTCCGGGCTGGGCACCGAGATAGCGCGCCCGTTCCCAGAGCCCGGAGTCGTCGTCGAGCTGGACGACCAGCACGTCGGGGGAGTACACGCGCCGGAGCCACTCGTCGTCGCCGCTTTCGACCGCGGCCCAGCCGTTCGCCGCCGGGACGAAGAACCGCGGCAGGAAGACGTGTCTCGGCACAGAGCGGAACGCGGTCATCCAGCGCGCGTCGTGCAGCACGCCCTCGGCGAGCAGATGCTCGACGAGGCGCCGCCGTAGCCGCGTCGCGTTCGACATCCCCCCACGGTAGCGGGGTGAGCACCACCACACCCGATGGTTGCAAGCAGAGTGCTTGCAATTGCTAGCACCCGAGCGTAGCGTTGAAGACGTCGCGAGGAGGTGACCGATGTCAGACATCGACCGTGATCAGCCCGCATCGGGTGGACCGATGGAGAAGGTCGCGGACATCGCTTCCGACATCGGCGAGTACATCCGCCAGCAGCGCAGCAACGCGAAGATCTCCTTGCGGCAGCTGTCGAAACTCGCCGGCGTGTCCAATCCGTACCTGAGCCAGATCGAGCGCGGGGTCCGCAAGCCCAGCGCGGAGATCCTCCAGCAGATCGCCAAGGGCCTGCGCATCTCGGCCGAGGCGCTCTACGTGCAAGCGGGAATCCTCGATCTGCCCACGGGCGGCCCGGTCGGCGACGCGATCCGCGCCGACACCGAGCTGACCGAACGGCAGAAGCAGGTCCTGCTCGACGTCTACGAATCGTTCCGCCGCGAGAACGCCGCCGCGAAACCCGAGCAGGCGGCCAAGGCGAAAACCGAAGACCAGGTCACAGAAACCAAGGAGTCAGCATGACCACGGCCACCAAGAACGACCGCAAGCACACCGCCCTCGACCAGGTCCGCACGCCGCTGCTGGCCGCACTGGGTGCCGGCAACCTGGCTGGCCAGGCCGTCGTCGACGCCGTGTCGAAGGCCAAGGAGAAGGTCGTCGAGGGCAGCGAGACCGCCCGCAAGAACATCGAGGAGCTCCCGCACGACGTCGAGGGCCTCCGCGAGAAGCTGGACCCGGCCGAGCTGCGCAAGGTCATCGACGAGTACACCGAAGCCGCGCTGAAGCTGTACAACAAGCTGGCCGAGTCCGGCGAGCAGGCGTGGGACAAGATCGCCGCGCAGCCGCAGGTCAAGAAGGCCATCGAGCAGCTCGAGGACGCGATCAGCACCGCGCAGGACCGGGTCGAGGGCGCGACCACCGACGCCCGTGAGCGCATCGACACCGTGCTCGGCAAGGTCACCAAGGGCACCCGTTCCGTCGGCGAGAAGACCGCCCGCAAGGTGACCGAGGTCGCCGGCGAGATCGCCGACGAGGTCGAGGAGATCGGCGACGACCTCGCGCACGAGACCCGCTCGGCTTCGCGCAAGGTCGCCAACAAGACCGCGCCGAAGACCACGACCACCGCGCGCCGCACCACCACCAGCCCGGCCGCCAAGAAGCCGGCCACCGCGCCGAAGACCACCGAGAAGTAAGGTCCGCGTGAACTCCAGGGCCCCTGGCGCCGCTTCGGTGCCGGGGGCCCGGGTCATTCGCCCGGTTTGACGTAAGCTGAGTCCGTGTTCGTTGCCACCTGGATCCTCATCGCCATCCATTGGGGCGGCGCGCTGACGGGGCTGTTCGCTTTCGTGCATGCGCTGTTGCAGCGCGCGGACGCGTACTCGGCCGCCGATCGGAAGACCAAGCCCATCTGGATGCTCATCACCGGCGGATCCACCGTGGTGCTGACCGTCTTCCAGTTCTACGGCGGCGGCATGATCCTGTGGCTGCCCGCACTGGTCGCGGTCCTGGTCTACCTCGTGGACGTCCGCCCCAAGCTCATCGAGGTGCAACGCGGCGGCCGCAACTGGTGACTATCGTGGCGCTGTGACCAACTGGACCATCGCCGGAAGCCTCACCGTCGTCCCCGCCCTCACTCGCACGGACCTGCTCGCCGAGCCCGTCGCCAAGGCGCTCGCCGCCCTGCCCGATCCGGACGCCGTCGGCGTCGTCGAGATCGACGCCGAGCTGGCCGACACCGCCGCCTTCTGCGAGGCCTACGGCTCACCGCTCTCCGCGTCCGCGAACTGCGTCGTCGTCGCCGGCAAACGCGCCGGCGAGGTCCGCTTCGCCGCCGCGATGATCCTCGCCACCACCCGCGCCGACGTGAACGGCGTGATCAAGCGCCGTCTCGACGTCCGCAAGGCCTCCTTCGCCCCGATGGACGAGGCCGTCTCGCTCACCGGAATGGAGTACGGCGGCATCACGCCGGTTGGCCTGCCCGGCCAGTGGCCGATCCTGATCGACCAGCGCGTCGCCGACGAGCCCGAACTGGTCATCGGCAGCGGTGTCCGCGGCGGCAAGCTGCTGATCTCGGGCTCGACCCTCGCGTCGCTGCCCGGCGCCGAGGTGATCGACGGGCTCGCGCGCCCCGTCGAGTGAGGCTGTCCACAAAGGACTTACCGGTTGACTCTCAGGTGCGGGCATCCGCGCGGGACTGGGTCGCCAGCCCGCGCGGGGTCACCCACCGCGTGATGAGCGCGAAAACGCCTTCGCATACCAACGCCAGTACGACGACCGCGATGCCACCCGCCAGGATCTCGCCGTGCCCGGGTTCGCCGAGGGCGAAACCGTCCACAATGTACCGGCCGAGCCCGCCGCCGTCGTTGACGATCGCGCCGATCGCGACCGTCGCCACCAGTTGCAGGAACGCGACGCGGGCACCCGCCAGGATGACCGGAGAAGCGAGCGGCAACTCCAGGCGCAGCATGATCTGCCACTCGCGGTAGCCGGTTCCTCGCGCGGCGTCGACGGTTTCCTGCTCCAGCTGGATGACGCCCGCGTAGGTGTTCGTGAACAACGGCGGCAGCGCCAAGGCCACCAGCGCGAGCATCAACGGCCAGAACGTCGTGTCCACTTCGAGCCGGGAAGCCAGGAACCAGAACAGGATCACGAGCCCGAAGCTGGGGATCGCGCGGCCGATGTTCACCGCGCTCGTGGCGAGGAACTGCGCGCGACGGTAGTGCGCCAGCCACAACGCGGGCGGGATCGTCAGCACGGCCGAGATCGCCAGCGCCAGCAAGGAGAACTGGAGATGCTCGACGGTCCGGTACGGCACGCCCGCCGGATCCGTCCAGCTCCAGCGGTTCGGTTCACCGAACCACTCGATGGTCTGGTCGATGATGCTCATCGCGACGCCGCCTTCCGCGACCACGGCGCGAGCGCGCGCCCACCGAGCCACAGCAACAGATCCACCACCACGGCCAGCACCACGGAAAGCACGACGCCGACGATGATCGACGTCGGGTTCGGTGTCGCGGTCTGGATCCCGTTGCGGATGAAGTACCCGAGACCGCCCTTGCCGAGCATGGAAGTCACCGTCACGAGCCCGATCGTGGTCACCGCCGCGACCCGCAGGCCCGCGATCACCACCGGCAGCGCGAGCGGGAGTTCGACCTGCCACAGCAACCGCGAACGCGTGAAACCCATGCCTATCGCGGCTTCGCGGACTTCCTTGGGCACTTGTTCGACACCGGTGACGATGTTGCGGATGAGGATCAGCAACGTGTACGTGGCCAAGGGAATCACCGCGGTGGTGAAGGACGTGAGACCGGTGAAGGGCACCAGCACGGCGAAGGCGCCGAGACTCGGGATGACGTACAACGAACCCGCCGTGCTCAGCGCGAGGACGAAGAACCACCTGCGACGCAGCGAAACCACGGAAACACCGATCGACACCACCAGTCCGATGGCGAGTGCGGCCGCGGTCAGCGTGATGTGCTCGCCCAGCCGCTCGAAGATCTCGTCGAGGTTGCGGTCCACCCACCGCCACTCGAAGAGCGGCCGTCCGCCCTGGGCGGGAACGGGGAAAGCGGAGGATGCTCGCACCGGCCGACCTTACCCCGTTCGGGCGGCCGGATTCCGTTCTCTGGGAGCGGACGGGGTGCAACTCTCAAAATGTGGATTCTTGTCGGGGGCCGGGGATACGGTTCTTTCCTCTGACAAGTCATAGGAGTGTGTGCACGTGCGCTGGACACGGAATGTTCGAGTGGGCGCGGTGCTCGCCGCCGCGATCCTCGGTATGACCGCCTGTGGGGGCGGAGACGACGCGGCGGCCCCGGCCGCACCGAGCAAGGGCGGGGCGCCGATCGTGGTGGCGTCCTTCAACTTCACCGACAGCGTGATCCTCGCCGAGCTGTACGCGAACGCGTTGGAGGCCGAGGGTTTCCCGATCACCCGCAAGCTGAACCTCGGTTCGCGCGAACTGATCTACCCGGCACTGAAATCCGGCGAACTCCAGTTCATCCCGGAATACCAGGGCGCCGCCATCACCACCGGCTTCGGCAAGGAGGCCGCGAAGGACGCGGCGGGCGAGCACGAACAACTCAAGAAGCTGTTCGAGCCCGAGGGCATCGGCCTGCTGGACTACTCGCCCGCCGAGGACAAGAACACCTACATCGTGAAGGCCGACCTCGCCAAGGAGAAGGGTCTCGCGAAGATCAGCGACCTGTCCAAGGTCGACAACGTCATCGTCGCGGGTGGCCCGGAGTGCGAGAAGCGGCTTCCCTGCTTCAAGGGCTTCACGGACGTCTACAAACTGAAGGCCACGTTCCAGACCGTGCAGGAAGCGGGCCCGCGCGTCGAGCAACTGCGGTCCGGCAAGGTCACCGTCATCCCGATCGACTCGGTGAGCCCGCTCGTCGGCGACCCGCAGTTCGTCGCGCTGGAGGACGACCTCGCCATCGTGCCGACCGAGAACGTCGTGCCCGCGGTGAGCAAGAAGGTCCTCGACGAGCGCGGCGCCGACTTCGTGGCCACGGTCAACGCCGTGAGCAAGGCCCTCGACACCGTGCAGCTGCGTGAGCTGAACAAGCGCGTCGACTCGGACGGCGAGAAGCCGGCGGACGTCGCGAAGGACTGGCTGAAGGAGAAGTCCCTCATCTGAGGCTCTTCACACGTGAGATGAAGGGGCCTTTCATAGCAAATTTTGCTATGAAAGGCCCCTTCATCGCAGTTGGGGGAGGGGCGCTCGCTCCCGCTGCGAGCGCCGGTGGAATCGTGGACGCTGTCGTTGCACCACGGGTGAAAGGGAGTGGGATGGGAAAGGTCACGGCCATCGCGGAGCGCACCATCGAGGCGCCGGCGGACAAGGTCAGGGCGCTCGTCGCGGACTACGCCGAAACCCGGCCGAAGCTGCTGACCGAGCACTACCGCGACTACGAGGTCACCGAAGGCGGTGTCGGCGCGGGCACGAAGGCGCGCTGGAAGCTGCAGGCCACCTCGAAGCGTGTACGTGACGTCGCCGCGACGGTGACCGAGCCGTCCGAAGGCACCCTCGTCGAAACCGACGCGAACTCCAGCATGGTCACCACCTGGACCGTCCGCGAGGTGCCGGACGGCAGCGTCGTCCGCATCGAGACGACCTGGGACGGCGCCGGCGGCATCGGCGGCTTCTTCGAGAAGACCTTCGCGCCCGGTGGGCTCAAGCGGATCTACGAGGGCGTGCTCGGCAAACTCGCCGAGGTCGTGTAGTACTCGCCACAACCGGAATGGTCGCCCCGGTTCCCTCGTTGTACCGGTCGTGAATACGGGGCGATCGCCCCGCTTGGGCAACAGACTTGGAGTTACCTCGTGAACGCAACCGAGATCCGGCTCGCCTCCCGTCCGCACGGCGTCCCCACGCTCGAGAACTTCGAAATCGCCGACGTCGAGATCCCGGTGCCCGGCGAGGGACAGATCCTGGTCCGCAACCAGGTGCTGAGCGTGGACCCGTACATGCGCGGCCGGATGAGCAGCGCGAAGTCCTACGCCGAACCGTACGAGGTCGGCAAGGTCATGCACGGCGGCGCCGTCGGTGAAGTGGTCGAGTCCACCGTGGACGGTTTCCGGCCGGGTGACATCGTGCTGCACGGCCTCGGCTGGCGCTCCCACGCCGTCGTCGACGCGAAGCACGCGGTGAAGGTCGACCCCGAGGCCGCGCCGATCACCGCGTACCTCGGCGTCCTCGGCATGACCGGGCTCACCGCGTACGCCGGCCTGCTCGACGTCGCGGAGTTCAAGGAGGGCGACACCGTCTTCGTGTCCGGCGCGGCGGGCGCGGTCGGTTCCGTCGTCGGTCAGCTGGCGAAGCTGAAGGGCGCGAAGCGCGTCATCGGCAGCGCGGGCACCGACGAAAAGGTCAAGTGGCTGACCGACGAACTGGGCTTCGACGCGGCGTTCAACTACAAGGACGCCCCGGTCGCCGAGCAGCTGCGCGCGGCCGCGCCCGAGGGCATCGACGTGTACTTCGACAACGTCGGCGGCGAGCACCTCGAAGCGGCCATCGACTCGATCAACCTGCACGGCCGGATGGCGATCTGCGGGATGATCTCGGTCTACAACAACACCGAACCGGCCGCGGCGCCGCGGAATCTCGCGTCGATCATCGCGAAGCGGTTCACCATGCGCGGCATGCTGGTCGGCGACCACTTCGCGCTGCAGCCGCAGTTCGTGAAGGAGGTCGCGCCGCTGGTCGCCTCCGGTGAGCTCAAGTACTCGGAGACCATTGTGGACGGTATCCGCAACGCACCGCAGGCCTTCCTCGACCTGCTGGGCGGGGCGAACACCGGCAAGATGCTGGTCCGCGTCTGACCCTGCCTCGCGTGCAATGAAAGGACCGTTCCTTGCAAATTTTGCAAGGAACGGTCCTTTCCTAGCACGCGTGAGGCTCAGTACTGGGTGGTGAGCGCGCCTTCGGTCAGCGCGGCGTCCAGCGCTTCCGCCGACATGTCCAGCTTCATCTGGTCGCGGAAGATCTGACCGGCGGTCGGCAGGCCGGCCCGCTCCGGCCAGGTTTCCGGCTTCCACAGCGAGGACCGCAGGAAAGCCTTGGCGCAGTGCATGTACAGCTCTTCGACCTCGACCATGATCGCCAGCGCGGGCCGCTTCCCCTTGACCACGAGGTCGTCGAAGAACGGCGCGTCCGCGACGAGTTTCGCGCGGCCGTTGATCCGCAGCGTCTCGTTCATCCCCGGGATCAGGAACAGCAGCCCGGCGTGCGGGTTCTCGAGGATGTTGGTCTGGCTGTCGAGCAGCTTGTTGCCCGGCCGGTCCGCCAGCACCAGCGTCTTGTCGTCGAGCACCTTCACCGAACCGGCCGGGTCGCCGCGCGGGGAGACGTCACAGGTCCCGTCGGACGACGCCGTCGCCAGCAGGTAGAACGGCGAGTGCTCGATCAGCGTGCGCGCGTGCTGGTCGAGGAAGGGGATGATCTTCCCCTTGGTGCGCTCGGCCGGGTGGCCGAGGTGCTCACGCAGCGCTTCGCGCGTCTCGATCACTTTGATCTCTGAAGTCCCCATGGACCCCAGTCAACCATCAGAAGACGACAGTTCGGTTCCCGTGCACCAGCACGCGGCCTTCGAGGTGCCACCGCAGCCCGCGCGCCAGCGTCACTTTTTCGATGTCGCGGCCCTTGCGGACCATGTCTTCGACGGAGTCGCCGTGGTCGACGCGGATGACGTCCTGGTCGACGATCGGGCCCGCGTCGAGGTCCGCGGTGACGTAGTGGCAGGTCGCGCCGATGAGCTTCACCCCGCGCGCGTGGGCCTGGTGATACGGCCGCGCGCCGACGAACGACGGCAGGAAGCTGTGGTGGATGTTGAGCGCCCGACCGGCCCACGCCTCGCACAGTTCCGGCGGCAGGACCTGCATGAACCGGGCGAGGACGACGGCGTGCGGGTCGTGCTCGTCGACGAGTTTCCGCACTTCGGCGAAGGCGGACGCCTTGGCGGTGGCGTCGCCGGCGGGGAACGGCACGTGGTGGAACGGGATGCCGTGCGCGCGGGTGATGTCGCCCAGTGAAGCGTGGTTGCCGATGACGGCGGCGACGTCGACGTCCAGTTCACCGGAAGCGACCCGGCCGAGGAGGTCGTAGAGGCAGTGCCCGGCCTTGGAGACGAGGATCACGGCGCGACGACGCTCACCGGTGTCGGTGACCTGCCAGCTCGACTCGGCCGAAAGCGACTTCGCGACGTCGGCGAAGCGGGTGCGCAGTTCGGCGGCGTCGAACGGGAGCGAGTCGGCGCGCACGACCTGGCGCGTGAAGAACCAGCCGGTGTCGGGATCCGTGTGGTACGCCGCTTCGACGATCCAACCGCCGTGTTCGGCGAGGAAACCCGAGATACGGGCGATGATGCCCGTGCGGTCGGGGCAGCCGAAGGAGATCACATAGCGACGTTCAGGGTTCGACACGGACTCCATTGTCGCTGGTCCCGGCCGCCGCGCGGCGCCGGGTCAGAATCCGGACGCGCACCCGCCGCCCGACCTCGATCGCCGCGACGAGCAGCAGGCCGAGCGCGAAGGACAGCAGCAGGCCCTTCTCCGGTTCGTCCGCGAAGGCCGCTCCGCCGACGAGACCGATGAGGACGCTGTACACCGCCCAAATGCCCGCGCCGAGGGCGTCCAGCGGGACGAACTTGCGCGGCGGGTAGCCGAGGCTGCCGTTGGCGAGCCCGCTCGCGACCCGGCCTCCGGGCAGATAGCGGGCGGCGAGGATGAGCAGGACGGCGTTGCGCCGCACCTGGATCTTCGCCCATTCGTAGCGCCGGATCCCGTCCGGGCCGCGCTGCAGGCGGGCGAGCGCTCGCGGACCCGCGGCCGCGCCGACGGTGTAGCCGAGACAGTCGCCCAGCCAGGCCCCGAGCGCGGCGATCAGCGCGAGCAGCGCCAGCTGGGAGAAGTCCGTGCCGATCAGGACGGCGACGGTGATGACGGTGGTCTCGCTCGGCATGAACGGCAGGAGCGCGTCCAACCCGGACACGAGGAACACGATCACCCACAGCCAGGGCGATCCGAGCGTGCCCTCGAGCAGCCCGGTGACGTACTCCAGCAGTTCCACGGTTCCATGGTGATCACCGCAGGTCGCTTTGGGGTGACGGAGCGGGGTTCGACCGGTGAATTCCTAGTCCGGGGCCACCGAAGACCACGGCACCGTCAGCTCACCCAGCCGCCACCGCGACGGCCGGTTCAGCACCGGCCAGCCGCGGGCGGTGAGCAGGTGGACGGTATGCGCCCAGCGGGCGCGGACGCCGAAGTTCTGGTGCGGCGCCGCCGTCGCCCAGCAGATGTCCAAAAGGGACAGTAGTTCGTGGACGCGTTCGCCGGGAACGTTGCGGTGAATGAGGATCTTGGGCAGTCGTTCGGCCACTGTGGACGGACGTTCCAGGCTGGCGAGATGGACCGAAAGGGTCAGGCTGCGTGGCCCGCCGGAGCCGACCGCGACCCACGTGCTGAGCCGCCCGATCTCGTCGCAGGTGCCTTCGACGAGCAGCCCGCCCGGCGTCATCGCGTCCAGCATGAGCGACCAGGCACCCGGGACCTCGGCTTCGTCGTACTGGCGCAGCACGTTGAACGCGCGCACCAGCATCGGCCGCGTCCCGGCGAGTTCGAAACCGCCGCGCCGGAAGTCCAGCCACGGCCGGTCGGCGGCGGCTTGCGCGACGGCGACCCGTTCGGCGTCCAGCTCCAGGCCCAGCACCCGGACGTCGCGCCGGACCGTGCGCAACCGTCGTGCCATCTCGACCGTGGTCACCGGTGAGGCGCCGTAGCCGAGGTCCACCACGAGCGGTTCGTCCGCGCGGTGCAGCAGCCGGGTCACGTCAGGGTCGCTCGCGAGCCAGCGGTCGACGCGGCGGAGCCGGTTGGGGTTGGTCGTGCCCCGTGTCGGTGCCCCGACCGGTTTCAGCGCTCGGCCAGCCACTTCGCGACGAATTCGGCCTCGCGTTCCAGCAGCTTGGTGACCTGTTCGGCGATCACGCCTTCCAGCTTCCCGCCGACGAACGGGATCCGCACCTTGACCTCGCCGCTGTTGACCAGCGTCGCCTGCTCGCCTTCGCCGGTCAGCGACGTCTTCGCGGTGATCTCGCCCGGCACGCCCGAGACCGACGCCGTCGCGGTGCCGGTGTAGCCGGATCCGGCGGTCTTCCAGGTCTGCTCACGCTCGACGATCAGATCGCCCCGGTGCAGCGTCCGCACGGCCGACGGGAGCTTGTCGGAGCTGATGCCCTGGCGCAGCTTGTAGCGCACGCCGTCCCCGGCCGTCGCGTACTCCAGCAGCTCCGCGTCGTCGCCGCCGATCTGCTCCAGCCTCGCCCGCAGCGCCGCCTCGCCGGCGACCGCGTCGAACGTGGTCGCGAGGTCTGCGGAGAACGTCGATCGGTGCTCGATACGGGAGGCCATGGCGCCAGACAGTACCGTTCACGGGCGTGAGCACTGCCGAAACTCCCACTCAGCACGCCGCCCTCGCCGACCACACCACGTTGCGGCTCGGCGGTCCGGCACGGCGTTATGCCGAGGCGAAGACCGTGCAGGCCCTGGTCGACGCGGTCCGCGAGGCCGACGAAGCGGGCGAGCCGGTCTTGCTGCTCGGCGGCGGTTCGAACCTCGTCGTCGCCGACGACGGCTTCGACGGCGCGGTGCTGAAGGTCGGCACCACCGGATGGACACGTGACGGGGATCTCGTCGAGGTCGCGGCGGGGGAGAACTGGGACGGTTTCGTCGAGGGCCTGGTCGCCGACGGCGCCGGCGGGCTCGAATGCCTGTCCGGGATCCCCGGTTCGGTCGGCGCGACACCGATCCAGAACGTCGGCGCGTACGGCTGCGAGGTCGCCGAGTCCCTGGTCTCAGTGGACCTCTACGACCGTGCCGGCCGCGAGATCCGCACGCTGACCGCCGAAGAGCTCGGCTTCGGCTATCGCACGTCGATCCTGAAGGGGACCGACGCGGGCGTCGTGCTCACCGTGCGCTTCAAGGTCACCGACGATGGCCTCTCCGCCCCGATCCGCTACGCCGAACTCGCCCGCACGCTCGGTGTCGAGATCGGTGACCGGGTCCCGGCGGCCGAAGCGCGCGAAGCCGTCCTCGGCCTGCGTCGCGGCAAGGGCATGGTCCTGGACGCCGACGACCACGACACGTGGAGCGCGGGCTCGTTCTTCACCAACCCGATCATCGGAGAGGCGCGGCTGGCGAAGGTGCTGGCGGGGATCGTGGACGTGGTCGGCGAGGACGTCCGGGTGCCGCAGTACCCGGCGCCCGGCGGCACGAAGCTGTCCGCCGCGTGGCTGATCGAGCGGGCCGGGTTCGCGAAGGGCCACGAAGGGCCCGGCGGCAGGGTCTCGCTGTCGACGAAGCACACGCTCGCGCTCACGAACCGCGGCAAGGCCTCTACGGAGGACCTTCTCGCCTTGGCGCGCGAAGTGCGCGACGGCGTCGAGGCTCGCTTCGGTGTTTCGCTGCACCCGGAACCTCTGTTGATCAACTGCTCGCTCTGAATCACGAATTGCGCGAGGGTGAACAACCCCACGCCGTCCCCGTGCGTCTATCTCCGTGAGGGGGGCGGGTGAGTTCCGTCGCCGCGGGTAACGTCGGAGAGGTTCCCAGCGCTGAGCGGGTAGGGGCTCGCGGGGAGCTAACGGGAGGTTCACGTGATCGAACGGCGCACGGTGTTCAAGGCCGCGCTCGCCGCGGGGGCGGCCATGCTGGCCGCTGCCTGCTCCAGTGGTGAAGGCGGCAACGCCCAGCCGGAAGGCAGTGGCGGTGGAGAGCAGAACGCCGCCCCGATCGCGAAGATCACCGCCGAACCCGCCGCCGACGCCAAGGACGCCTCCGTGGTGACACCGGTCGTGGTGAAGGTCGCCGACGGCAAGCTCACCGAGGTCAAGGTCACCGGGGACGGCGGCAAGGACGTCAAGGGCGAGCTTTCGCCCGACGGGCTCACCTGGACCAGCACCGAGGTCCTCGGCTACGGCAAGACGTACACCTACGCCGCGAAGGCCACCGGCAGCGACAACAAGCCCGCCGAGTTCAAGGGCTCGTTCAGCACGGTCAAGCCCGCCAAGGAGGTTCGCGCCACGCTGAACCCGACCGACGACGCCGAGGTCGGCGTCGCGATGCCGATCAGCGTGAAGTTCGCGTCCCCGGTCAAGGACAAGGCGGCCGCCGAAAAGGCGCTCAAGGTGAAGACCGACAAGGACGTCGAAGGCTCCTGGGGCTGGCTGTCGGACACGCAGGTCGACTGGCGGCCCAAGGAGTACTGGCCCGCGAACATCAAGGTCAGCGTCGAGGCGAAGCTCTACGGCGTCGCGCTCGGCGGCGGCGCGTACGGCAAGGCCGACGTGACCACCGACTTCAAGATCGGCCGCAACCAGGTGGTCAAGATCAACACCCCGGACCATGTGATGAAGGTCTACCGGGGCGGGTCGGAATCGGCGAGCTACCCGTGCTCGAACGGCCTCGACTCCGACGTCCAGCGCAACACCCCGAACGGCACCTTCATCGTGATGACGAAGGAGCCGACGGCGCGGTTCGACAACGCGCGCTACGGCTACACCAACGTCAACAAGAAGTGGGCCTGCCGGATCTCGAACAACGGCGAGTACATCCACGAGAACCAGGACAACGCGGCGAACATCGGCAAGGCCAACACCTCGCACGGCTGCGTGAACCTGCTCGACGCGGACGCCAAGAAGTACTTCGACACGGCGATGATCGGCGACCCGGTCGAGATCACCGGCTCGAAACTGGGCAGCCCGACCAAATCGGACGTCAAGGACTGGTTCTACGACTGGAAGTCCTGGAAGGCCCTCTCGGCGATCAAGTAGCCCTTGCTCGCGTGAAGTACATGAAGGCCCCCTTCCTTGCGCCAGGCGCAAGGAAGGGGGCCTTCATGTACTTGCCAAGGGTGCGAAGGTCGTTCACGAGCAGTCGTTGCCGCTGTGGTGCTACTGAGACCGCCCGGCGCCATGTCGCGAAAGCCACTTTCGGGACACCAGACGTCCTGAAAGTGGCTTTCGCGACACCGGCCGGCCGAGCGAACCCGAATCGCGCTCACGACCACCCCGGCCGACCTCCTAAAGTGCGGGCATGAAGACCGAGGTAGTCGGCTACGGCGGGACCCGCATCGGCTTGTGGGTCGAGGGCGCCGAGAACACCCGTCCGATCGTGTTCGTGCACGGCTGGGCCCAGTCCGCCAAGGCCTGGGCGCCGCAGCTGGCGGATCCCGCGCTCAGTGAGCGGTTCCGCCTGGTCGCGATGGATCTGCGCGGTCACGGCGATTCCGAGGTGCCCTCCGCCGGCTACGACGATCCGCGGGTCTGGGCCGAAGACCTCGCCTCGGTCCTCGACTTCGCCGGTGACGACGCGATCGTCGTCGGCTGGTCCTACGGCGGGCTGGTGATCACGGACTACCTCCGCGTGCACGGCTCGTCGAGGCTCGGCGGCGTCGTTTTTGTGGGCGCCATCACAGAAATCGGCAAGAACCGGCCCGGCGGCAAGCTCGGGCCCGCCATGCGCGACGCCATCCCGGGGGTGCTGGCGGACGATCCGTCGGTCGCGATTCCCGCGTTGGTGCAGTTCAGCGAGCGGATGACCGCCGCCCCGGTGTCCGGCACGCTCGCCCAGTCCTTGCTCGGCGCGTGCCTTTCCACCCCGCCCGCGGTGCGCTCCGCGTTGTTCCGGCGCGACCTCGGGAGCGAGGACGTACTTCGTGATCTGGACAAACCGGCACTTATCGTCCATGGTCTCGCGGATGCTGTGATCGATCCGACGTCGGCGGAATACGCGGCGGGGAAGATTCCGGGGGCTGTCGTGCGTTGGCTACCTGAGGTGGGGCATCTGCCGTTCGCCGAAGCGGCGGACGAGTTCGGTGATCTACTGCGCCGGTTCGCCGATCAGTAGGACTTCGGGAGTGTTGACCAGGTGACGATCCCCCTGCACGGGTTCGACGCCGCGCCCAGGCGCGTCGCGGTCCTGTCGTTGCACACCTCTCCGCTGGAGCAGCCGGGTACCGGCGACGCCGGCGGCATGAACGTCTACGTGAGCCAGACGGCCACCGAGATGGCGCGCCGCGGCGTCGAGGTCGAGGTGTTCACTCGGGCGACGTCCTCGGATCAGCCTCCGGTCGCCGAGCTGGCACCGGGCGTGCTGGTCCGGCACATCCCGGCCGGGCCGTTCGAGCCGCTGGGACGCGACGAGCTGCCCGCGCAGCTGTGCGCGTTCACCGCCGGGGTGCTGCGGGCCGAGGCGTTCCACGAACCGGGTTACTACGACCTCATCCATTCGCACTATTGGCTTTCGGGCCAGGCGGGCTGGCTCGCCCGCGACCGCTGGGGCGTGCCGCTGGTGCACACCGCGCACACCCTGGCCAAGGTCAAGAACGCCGCGCTCGCCGAGGGCGACACCCCGGAGCCGCGCACCCGCGTGATCGGCGAGGAACAGGTCGTCGAGGAGGCGGACTGCCTGGTCGCGAACACCCGCGTCGAGGCCCGCGAGCTGATCGAGCTGTACGACGCCGACCCGCACGCCGTGCACGCCATCCCGCCGGGCGTCGATCTCGACCGGTTCACCCCCGGTTCCCGGCCCGCCGCGCGCCGGGCGCTGGGCCTGCCGCAGGACGCGATCGTGCTGGCCTTCGCGGGCCGCATCCAGCCGTTGAAGGCGCCGGACGTCCTCCTGCTGGCCGCGGCCGAAATGCTGCGCGAGCGGCCGGAGCTGGCGTCGCGGCTGGTGGTGCTGATCGTCGGCGGCCCGTCCGGGACCGGGCTGGAGCAGCCGCAGGCCCTGCGTGAACTGGCCGTCTCCCTCGGGATCGAGGAACAGACCCGGTTCATGCCGCCGCAGCCCGGCCAGTCGCTGGTCGACGTCTACCGCGCGGCCGACATCGTCGCCGTGCCGAGCTACAACGAGTCGTTCGGGCTGGTCGCGCTCGAAGCGCAGGCCTGCGGGACGCCGGTGATCGCGGCCGAGGTCGGCGGGCTGCCGGTCGCGGTCCCGCACGGGGTTTCCGGGCTGCTCGTGCCTTCGCACGACCCGAAGGACTGGGCCGGCGCGCTCGCGAACGTCGCGCTGCGGCCCGGCTGGCGTGCCGAACTTTCGGCCAACGCCGTCGTCCACGCGCGGCGTTTCTCCTGGCGCCGTACGACGGACCGGCTGCTGGACACGTACGCTCAGGCGACCGGCGCGTTCCGGCGTGCCCTCGAACAGCGCGCGGAGGTGGCGGTTTGACGCTCGACGAGACCTTGCGGTCCTCTTTGGACAATGCGGGCCTGGAATACGAAAGGCGTGGCGAGGGAAAGTACTTCGTCACCTTGCCCGGTACCAAGAAGTTGCAGACCAACTGCTGGCTGGTCGCCGGGGACCACGCTTTCGCCGTCGAAGCCTTCGTCTGCCGCCGTCCCGACGAGTCCCATGAGGACGTTTACCGGTTTCTGTTGCGCCGCAACGCGAAGCTGTACGGCGTGCACTACACGGTGGACGCGATGGGCGACATCTACCTGGTCGGCCGGTTCGGCCTGGACACCGTCACCGAGTCCGAGTTGGACAAGATCCTCGGGCAGGTGCTCGAAGCCGCGGACGGCGATTTCAACACGTTGCTGGAACTCGGCTTCGCGGAATCGATCAAACGCGAGTGGGATTGGCGCGTTTCCCGCGGCGAGTCGCTGGCGAACCTGCAGGCGTTCAAACATCTCGTCGAGCCCGCGAACGGACACGAACCCGGAGCCTTGACCGACTCGTGACCCGAATGGTGCAACGGGCCTGAGCCCGGCTCCGTCTCTTTCCGCGACACTGGAGGGAGACGGTCTTGATGCGCAAGCGAATGAGATGGGTCGCCGCCGCCGGCATCGTGCTGGCACTGGCGGGCTGTTCGGCGAACGATTCCGGCGGCAGCAGCGAATCCGCCGGGACGCCGATGTCCGCCGACACCAAGCAGGCCGTGCCGAACCAAGGGCCGGCGAACAAGGAGGCACCCGACAGCAAGGCGGGTTCGGGGAAGGCCCCGGCGCCGGCGGGGCAGCCGGGCATCACCGACCGCAAGCTGGTGCGCACGGCGAGCCTGGAGCTCACCGCGCCGAACGTCGCCGACGTGATCTCGCAGGTGCGCGTCATCACCCAGGGCGCCGCCGGCTACACGGGGCAGGAAAGCACCCAGGAGAAGCGGGCGTCGGTCAACGTCATCGTGCCCGCCGAGCGTCTCGACGGCGTGCTGGACCAGCTGGGGAAGCTCGGGAAGCAGGTCAGACGCGAGGTCACCGCGACGGACGTGACCGAGCAGATGGTCGACGTCGATTCGCGGCTGGCCACCCAACGGGCGAGCGTCGAGCGCATCCGCGCGCTGCTCGCGAGGGCGACGTCGGTCTCGGAGATCGCCTCGGTCGAGAGTGAGCTGACGAGCCGGGAGGCCGAGCTCGAGTCGCTTCAGAAGCGGCGCGAAAGCCTGGCCGGAAGTGTCGCCATGTCGACTATTTCCCTGCAGGTAAAAGCGGAGACCGTCGCGGCGGCGGAGCAGTCCCGCAGCGGCTTCCTCGGCGGGCTGGCCGACGGCTGGGACGCGTTCCTGACCTTCGGCGGTGGCCTGCTGACCGTGCTCGGCGCGATGGCGCCGTTCCTGCTGGTCTTCGGCGTCCCCGCGGCCGCGCTGGTGTGGTGGCTGCGCAAGCGGCGCCGTCCGGCGGAGCCCGCGATGGCGACCGCTTCGGACCTGCCGTCCGCGCCCCCGCTGGACTGAACGGCCAGGGCCCTTGATGCCGTCAAGTGATTGAACGGACGACACGCGTGATCCGGCGGACGACACACGTGACTGGATGGACGACACGACCGCGGCGGGGTGCCCGCCACGAGTCGTCCGCTCAATCACGTGTGTCGTCCGTTCAGTCACACGAAACCGCCACCGGCGCACCGGCTGTGGATACCTGAGGCACCCTTGCCACTCACGAGGGCCCCGGAAGATGAACAGGCGGGACGGCTCGAGGGAGGGGGGAGTCGCGATCTCGAGCCGCCCCGCTGAAGTTCCCGCCAAGGTGGACCCGGTGACGAGGGGGATGCCAACGGGGCCGGCGGGCGCCGCGACTCGGCAGGGGGGAGACGAGTCGCGGTCGTCACCCGCGTCGAACCGGGGAGTGCGTGGAATCCGGCCGCGCGGGACGTAGTCAACCTGTCAGATCTCCACCTGTAATCACAAGACTACCGGTTACTCCGTTCGAGTGAACTTGGAAAATGGGGATAACGGAGTGCAGCCTGATTTCCCGGGATCGGGACTTGTTGGCAACCCGTCTTCTGGACGGGTGAAGGTGTTACTCGCGGGTAACGCACTCTCTGTAGAAACAAAGCGAAGCGCGGCCCTCTGACCGGCGCTTCCGCTCGCTCTGGCAGGCTGAACCCCATGGCTGAGCTTGGGACTCTGGTGCTGCTGCGTCACGGGCAGAGCACGTGGAACGCCGAAAATCTGTTCACCGGCTGGGTGGACGTGCCGCTGTCCGAGCAGGGCGAGCAGGAGGCGCGCAAGGGCGGGCAGCTCCTCGCGGAGTCCGGTCTGCTGCCGGACGTCGTCCACACGTCGCTGATGCGCCGGGCGATCTCGACCGCGAACCTGGCGCTCGACGCCGCCGACCGGCACTGGATCCCGGTGAAGCGCGACTGGCGCCTCAACGAGCGGCACTACGGCGCGCTGCAGGGCAAGAACAAGAAGCAGACTCTGGACGAATTCGGCGAGGAGCAGTTCATGCTCTGGCGCCGCTCGTACGACACCCCGCCGCCCCCGATCGACCCGGCCGACGAGTTCAGCCAGGTCGGCGACGCGCGCTACGCCGACCTCGGTGACGCCGCCCCGCTGACCGAATGCCTCAAGGACGTCGTCGCGCGGCTGCTGCCGTACTGGGAGTCCGAGATCGTGCCGGATCTGCGCGCGGGCAAGACCGTGCTGGTCGCCGCGCACGGCAACTCGCTGCGGGCACTGGTGAAGCACCTCGACGGCATCTCCGACGACGCGATCGCCGGGCTCAACATCCCGACCGGCATCCCGCTGCGTTACGACCTCACCGAAGACCTCAAGCCGGTCACCGCCGGCGGGACCTACCTGGACCCGGAGGCCGCCAAGGAGGCCGCGGCCGCCGTGGCGAACCAGGGCCGCTAGACCACCCCACGCATTTCGTCCTCTGAACGCGGTAGTTCGCTCTCGGACCATCGCATTCAGAGGACGAATTGCGTTCAGGGGAGGGGTTGGACCGATTCGACCCCCGCGGCCTTCCAGCCCTCGGGCAGCCGCTGGAGGCGCAGGACGATCGGCAGGTATCGCTTCGTCGCCTGCCCAGCCGCGTCCTTGACGTCCGTCGTCGCGAAGAGCAGCACGCTCGCCTTGTCGTCCACGACCTCCATGACCGCGGCGGCCGGGTTCGGCGACGGCGACGCCTTCGTGCCCGCGGACCGGATCTGGTTCAGCCGCGCCGCCTTGTCCTGCCGGAACTGCGCCAGCAACGGCCCGGTCGACACGGACTCGTAGCGGGCGTAGGTACCTTCGGGGTCGGCCGGATCCACGTTCAGCAGCGCCTCCGCCGCGCGGAGAGCGCCGTCGCGGGCGGAATCCCGCACCCTCGCGAACACCCGGTCGCCCGCGCCCGGTTTCTCCGCCGCGGGCGAGGGCACGGCCGGGTTCACCTCGACCTTCCCGATCCGCCAGCGGTCGCCTTCACGCACGGTCGCGAGCAGCACCGACGCGATGCCCTTGCTGGTGGCGCCCGCCCTGGTACTGCTCTGGTCGAGCACCGTCAGCACCCGCGCCTTGTCCGGCGTCTCGTCGACCGCGGCCGAGATGATCACCCTCGTCACGAGTTTGATCGGTTCCGCCGATTTCCGGACCTCGGCGAACAGTTTCGCCAGCTCGTCGCGCGCGCCCGGCGTCAGGTTGTCGGCGAGCGCCTTCTCGTAGGCGGGCACGGCCGTGCTGTCGTAGGAGAACACCGCTTCGGTGGCCGTCTTCACCGCCGTGAGCACGGAGGCCGTCCGCGCCGGGTCGACGAGCGCGAGGTTCGAGGGCGGGGTTTCCGGTTCGGGCCGGGCGGTGCCGGAGACCGCGGTGGTGCAGCCCGCGAGCGCGAGCAGTACCGCGAGCCCCGCCCAGCGCCTCACAAGAGGCCGAGTTCCCGCGCCCGCGCGTCGACCTGGAGCCGCGACGTCACGCCGAGCGCGACCAGCAATTCCGAGACGCGACGCTGATAGGTGCGCACGCCCATACCGAGGCTCTTCGCGGCCTTCTCGTCCTTGCAGCCGGTGGTCAGGAACTCGAGGATCTGCGGTGCCTCCATCCGGATGTCGGCGAACCGCGCGTCGAACGTCTCCAGGGTGGTGGACGCCAGCCAGGCGGTCTCGAACAGCGACAGGATGCCCTGCACCAGCTCGGGGCGCGAGATGACGCTGTAGGAGCGCACCGCCTTGCCCTCGTCGCCGGCCATGATCGCGACCCGCTCGTCGAGCAGGATCGTCTCGTTGATCTCCTCGGTGCCGATCCGGATCTGCGCGCCGAGGCCGGACAGGTGATGCAGGTGCTCCGCGGTCTGCTCGTTCAGCAGGACGCCGGGGCGGTACAGCTTGCGGATCCGCTTGTCGCGCACCAGCCGTTCACCCTGCCGCGTGAGCGACGGCCGGGAAAGCGCCCAGGTGTAGAGGTCGTCGGCCGCGCACGCGATGTCGGTCGCCGCGACGAACAGATGAGCCGTCCGGTCGAACAGCTCTTCTTCTCCGCGAATCAGGGAGATGTCACTGACGAGTTCCACGGCGACAGTCTTCCAACATTCCCCGGCGGCCGTGACGGGAACGTCGCTATTCGCCGGTGAGTGGGCAGATCACGGTCCGGAGAGTCACGACGAAAGTCGGAATCCGGGCACGAGTGGTCACCGATGTCCCCGTTTCGGGTGACCCGTCTCACCCGGGAGGTCTCGGTCGCGTGAACGAGGTCTGACCTGCAGGCGAACAGGGTGTCCCCAGGTGTCATAGGCATCACGAGTACGCGGCCGGGACTAGGCCAAAAGACTACCCACGCGCTTACGATTCCCCTGTGACCACGCCTGTTGCACTCGCCATGGCCCTCGGCGGACTGATCGTCGGTGTGGTTTTCGGCTTCCTGATCGCGAAGGGCCGCGCCCGCCGCGAAGAGCGGCGACCGACCGGGCCCACCGTGGCCGAACTGCTCGAACGCCTCGTGCGGTCGAGCAACAACGGCGTCGTCGTGCTCAACAAGTTCGGCGACATGGTCCTGCACAACCCGCGTGCCTACGAGCTCGGCCTGGTGAAGGTCAACCAGGCCGATCCGCGGGCCCGCAAGGCCGCCGAGCAGGTGGTCGAGACCGACGAACCGATGGAGATCGACCTCTCCCCGCTGGAGGCGAGGGGGCGCCAGCCCGAGGCCGTCCACGGCGAGGTCCGCCCGCTCGGCGACGGGTTCACCGTGGTCGAGGCCGTCGACCACTCCGAGGCGATCCGTCTCGAAGCCGTCCGGCGGGACTTCGTCGCGAACGTCAGCCACGAACTCAAGACGCCGGTGGGCGCGATCGCGCTGCTCACCGAGGCTGTCCTCGACGCCGCGGAGGACACCGAGGAGGTCCGCCGCTTCGGCGGCAAGATCCTCCGCGAATCGACGCGGCTCGGCCAGCTCGTCACCGAACTGATCGCGCTGTCGCGGCTCCAGGGCGCCGAGCGGCTGCCCGACCTGAACGTCGTCGAGGTCGACGCCGTCGTCCGCGAGGCGCTCGGCAGGACGACGCTTTCGGCGGAATCCGCGGAGATCACCATCACCACGGACGCGGCCAGCGGGCTCCTCATCGAGGGCGACCGGACGCTGATGGTCACCGCGCTGTCGAATCTGCTGGAGAACGCCGTCGCGTACTCGCAGCCGGGCAGCCCGGTGTCGATCAGCAGGCGACTGGTCGACGGGAAGGTCGAGATCGCGGTGACCGACCGCGGCATCGGCATCGCCGAGGACGAGCAGCAGCGCGTCTTCGAGCGGTTCTACCGCGCGGACAAGGCACGATCGCGGGCGACCGGCGGCACCGGGCTGGGGCTGGCGATCGTCAAGCACGTGGCCGCCAACCACGGCGGTTCGGTCGGCCTGTGGAGCCGTCCCGGCACCGGGTCGACCTTCACGCTGCGGATCCCCGCGCACATCCCCGCCGAACCGGCCGCGGCCGCGAAACAGGCTCCGCCGGCGTCCCGGCCGGAGAAGACCCCCGAGCGGACACCCCGTCTCGTGGCAACAGGGCAAGAAAGCCCCGACCATGGAGGAAACCTGTGACGAGGGTTCTCATCGTCGAGGACGAAGAGTCGTTCGCCGACCCGCTCGCGTTCTTGCTCCGCAAAGAGGGCTTCACCGCCGCCGTCGCCGTGACGGGGCAGCAGGCGCTCGAGGAGTTCGACCGCAACGGCGCCGACATCGTCCTGCTCGATCTCATGCTCCCCGGGATGAGCGGAACGGACGTCTGCAAGCAGCTCAGGCAGCGTTCCGCGGTACCGGTGATCATGGTGACCGCGCGCGACAGCGAGATCGACAAGGTCGTCGGCCTGGAACTCGGCGCCGACGACTACGTCACCAAGCCGTACTCGGCCCGTGAGCTCATCGCGCGGGTGCGGGCGGTGCTGCGCCGCGGTGGCGAGCCGGGCTCCGAAGGCGATCTGGCGCCGCTGGTGCTGGCCGCCGGGCCGGTGCGGATGGACGTCGAGCGGCACGTGGTGACCGTCGACGGGCAGGAGGTCTCCTTGCCGCTGAAGGAGTTCGACCTGCTCGAGTACCTGCTGCGCAACGTGGGCCGCGTGCTCACCCGCGGGCAGCTGATCGACCGGGTGTGGGGCGCGGACTACGTCGGCGACACCAAGACGCTCGACGTCCACGTGAAGCGGCTGCGGTCGAAGATCGAGCCGGACCCGGGCTCGCCCCGGCACCTGGTCACGGTGCGTGGCCTGGGCTACAAGTTCGAGACGTGAGCTAGTGCGTGAAGGCCCCCTTCCCTCGGCTGAGCCGAGGGAAGGGGGCCTTCACGCGGCGCCCCTGCGATACAGATCACGGTTACGGTTTCGTGACCTGACGTGGGGGCGGGTACCGTAGACGCTCGTGCGCCTAGGGGTACTCGACGTCGGTTCCAACACCGTCCACCTGCTCGTGGTCGACGCCCACCGTGGCGCCCACCCGACCCCGATGCATTCCGAAAAGGCCGTCCTCCGGCTCGCCGAGCAGATCACCCGCAACGGCGACCTGAGCCGCGCGGGCGCGGACAGCCTCGTGCGAGCGGTCGAATCGGCGAAGGCGGCCGCGGCGCGGCTCGGCTGCGAAGAGGTCATGGCGTTCGCCACCTCCGCGGTCCGCGAAGCCAAGAACGCCCCGAAGGTGCTGGCGAAGGTCCAGGAACAGACCGGCGTCGAACTGCAGGTGCTTTCCGGCATCGACGAATCCCGGCTCACCTTTCTCGCCGTCCGCCGTTGGTTCGGCTGGTCGGCGGGGAAGCTGCTGGTGCTCGACATCGGCGGCGGCTCGCTGGAAGTCGCGATGGGCCGCGACGAGGAGCCGGATCTGGCCGAATCGCTGCCGTTGGGTGCGGGCCGGACCACCCGGACGCGGTTCCAGCACGACCCGCCCACCAGGTCGGAGCTCATCGCGACTTCGGCGTGGCTCGAAGAACAACTCGCCCCGCTCGCGAAGAAGGTCGCCAAATTGGGTGAACCCGATCGTGTCGTGGCGACGTCGAAGACGTTCCGGTCGCTCGCCCGGCTGACCGGAGCGGCGCCGTCGGCCAGTGGGCCGCATGTGCGCCGTACCCTGACCGACACCGCGTTGCGCCAGCTCATCGCGTTCATCTCCCGGATGACCGCCCATGACCTGGCACAACTCGAGGGGGTCAGCGCGAGCAGGTCGCATCAGCTGGTGGCCGGCGCGCTCGTCGCACAAGCCACCATGCGGGCGCTTTCCCTGGAAGAACTGGAGATCTGTCCGTGGGCGCTGCGAGAAGGTGTCATCCTTCGACGGCTGGACCATTCGAACGGTGCGGACGACACTGTGGGCGGCAGCGCCCGACTGGACTTAGTCGACGGAGAACGGGCACGGTGAAGAGGTGACGGAAATGCGGATGACGGTGGACAGCGCGCGCGACGCCGCCGATGCCCCGTCGCGTGCCGGTTCGCAACGGCTTGAGCGCGCATTGGACTGCACGGTATGACGGACGAGACAGAGAGCGGCCAGCCACAGAAGACCGTGGCGGAGCTGCTCGCGCAGCACGGAGCCCAGCCCGAGGGCGGGCGCCGCAGGCGACGCCGCGCGGCCGACGACGACGACGAGGCTCCCGAGCCCACTCGCGGAAGGCGCGCGCCGTCGGTGAGCGACACCGCGCCCCAGGCGATCATCGACAGGGTGTCCGGCGACACCCCGCCGCCGCCCAACCGCCCGCCGCGCCGCTCGCGCCCGCAGGACTCTGGAGCGCGCCCGCTTCCGCAGCCGCAGCAGGACTCCGCGCCGCTGCCGGTGCCGCCGGACGTCGCGTCCACCCCGACCCGGCAGACGCCGCCGGTGCGCCCGCCGCAGGAGCAGAGCGGCTATCAGCAGCGTCCGCCGCAGCCGCCCCAGCAATCCGGTCAATTCGTGCGGCCGACCCCGCCGCAGGAGCAGAGCGGTTACCAGCAGCGTCCGCCGCAGCAGTCGGGTCAGTTCGTCCGGCCGACTCCGCCGCAGGAACAGTCCGGTTATCAGCAGCGCCCGCCGGACTCCGAGGGCCTGCCCCCGCGTGGCCGTCCCCGCCCGGAGGAGACCCGCGGCGCGGTGCCGCCGGTCCGCCGTCGCCCCGAGCCCCCCGCCGGACCCCCGTCCTCGGGGCTGTCGGCGAGACTCGACGGCGGCCTCAGTGGTCCTGATGCCCCGGCCGAAGACGTACAGGACCAGCCGGGTCCGATGGCCAGCGGCGGGTTCGCGACGCCGCCCGCCCAGCCGGCGCGACGCCGCCGTCCCGGGGCGCGCCCGCCCCAGCCGAAGGCCGAGCCGAGCACCGAACAGTTCGCCGCCGTCGGCGACGAAGCGCCGGCCGCGCCCGAGACGCCCGCCGAGCCGCCGCCTGCCCCGCCCGCCGGCCTCGCCGGATGGCGCAAGCGCAGGCAGAAGGTGCAGTCCGAGGACACCGAGATCGGCGGGATCCCGCCGGTGCCGCCTCCGGTCGCGCCCGTCGAACCGGACGCCGACCCCGAACCGGACCCGTTCGACGCGGGCCCTCCGACCATGGGGCACCCGGCACCGATGCCGTTCGTGCCACCGCATTCGCTCGACGACCGCGACCGCCAGGACAACCTCGACGAGTACGAGCGCGAGTTCGCCGACCCGGCGTACCCGGACGGCGGCCCGGACTTCGGCCGCGACGACTACGGCTACCGGGCCGACGAGTACGAGGACGACTACGACGACAACGCCGAGGACGTCGTCGAGGACGAGCCCGCGGCGCCCGCCGAGAAGGCCTCGCCGGGGAAGCAGTGGCTGGCGCTGGCCGGTCAGCTCGCCCTCGGCGTCGTCGGCGGCGCCGGTGTCTGGCTGGGCTTCAACTGGCTGTGGGTGAACATCCCCGCCGCCGCGCTCGTCGCCGCGCTCCTGGTGATCGTCGCGCTGGTGTGGATCGTCCGGAAGATCCGCAAGGCGGAGGATCTCCAGACCCTGGTGCTCGCGGTACTGGTCGGACTGGTGGTGACGGTCTCACCGGCCGCACTCCTGCTGGTGGCGCGTTAGGGGCCTCGGGAAGGATGCCGGAATGGTTCAGCAGATTCCGGTAGGCCTCTCGACGGCGTCCGTCTGGCCGTTGCGGGCGGGCGCGGCGTTCGAGCTGGCCGCCGACCTCGGCTACGACGGTGTCGAGGTGATGGTCTGGGCGGACCCGGTCAGCCAGGACGTCTCCGCGCTGCGCCGGTGGTCCCGTCGCACCGGCGTTCCGGTGCTGTCGATCCACTCGCCCTCGCTGCTGATCACCCAGCGCGTGTGGTCGCCGGACCCCGAGGTGCGCCTGCGGATGTCCGTGGACGCGGCGCAGGAGCTCGGCGCGCGCACGGTCGTGGTGCATCCGCCGTTCCGGTGGCAGCGCCGCTACGGCGACGCGTTCGGCGACCTCGTCGACGAGCTCGAAGAAGCCAGCGGGATCGAGATCGCGGTCGAGAACATGTTCAAGGTCCGCCCGCCCGGCGGCTCGCGGACGTCCCGCGTGTCGGCGTTCCGGCCGTCGATCGACCCTACGGACGTAGGGTTTCGCCACTACACGCTCGACCTGTCCCATACAGCGGCAGCCGGGATGGACGCCCTCGCGCTCGCCGAACGGATGGGTTCCGGGCTCGCGCACGTCCATCTGGCCGACGGCACGGGCCTGCCGAAGGACGAGCACCTGGTGCCCGGACGCGGGATCGAACCCTGCGCCGAACTACTCGAAAAGCTCGTGAACAGCGATTTCTCCGGACAGATCGTGCTGGAGATCAACACCCGGCGGTCGCCGAGCGCGGCGCGGCGATCACGGGACCTCGCGGAGTCACTCCTGTTCGCGAGGCTTCACCTCGGTCAGTGACAAAGATCGTCTCCGGGTGCGGAGATTCATTCCTCACTGCGCTCGAGGCGCTGGTACACGTAAAGTTCCGACCGTGAACCAGCTGCGCTTGTTGATCTCCCGCACCCCGATGGATCGGCTCGTGGCCTGGGTCAGTGCTCGGTGAGCGCGGCCGACGAAACGAGCACCTCCTTCGACGCGGCGTGCGCGACGAGATCACTGGGTGACGGCACTTTCACGGCGGTCCTCCGGACCGAATGGTCGATCGGTGGGCACCCCCACGGCGGCTTCCTGATGGCCCTCATGGCAAGGGCCGCCCTCGCCTTCCTCCACGAGCGCGGCGAGCCGCCGTCCGAGCCGCTGGCCATCAGCGCGGAGTTCCTGCATCCGCCGGCGGTGGGGCCGGTGTTGCTGCGCATGGACGTCCGGAAGGTCGGAAGGCGCGCCTCGGTCGTCGCGGTCACGCTGGAGCAGCGGGGCCGCAGTTGCGTCGAGGCCAGGGTGACCACCGGACGGCTGCCGATGCGGCGCCCGGAGTGGACCGACGTCCCCGCCATGCCCGCGGAGCCGCCGCCCGGCGCGGTACCCGTGACCGGCGAGACCTCCGAAGGCCTGTTCAACCTCGCGAAGGGCTGCGAGGTCCGGCTCGATCCCGCGAGCGTCGGCTACCTGCACGGCCGGATCGGCGACCCGCCGCGGATCCGGCTGTGGGTCCGGCCGAGGCACGGGCTCGCGGATTCGTTCTTCGCCCTGCTCGCGAGCGACGTGAACCCGCCGGTGGTCTACAACCTGGGCCGGGTCGGCTGGGCGCCGACCGTGCAGCTGACCGCGTTGCTGCGCACGCGGCCGGCGCCGGGCTGGCTGCGGGTGCTCGTCCAGAGCCAGTCGGTGCACGAGGCCTGGTTCGACTCGGACGCGCTCGTGGTCGACTCGCAGGGCAGGCTCGTCTGCCAGGCGCGGCAGCTGGCGCTCGCCCCGGCGCCTGGTGGCTGACGGTCGTTTGGCACGCTGAATGACATGAGTGTGATCGCGGTTCTGGGTGCCGGGAAGATCGGGGAGGCCCTGCTCTCGGGCCTGCTGCACGGCGGGCACAGCCCCGGCGACCTGCTGTTCACCGAGCGGTACCCGGCGCGCGCGGCGGAGCTGACCGAGCGCTACGGCGTGCATGGGGTCACCGTCGCCGACGCCGCCCGCCGGGCCGACGTGCTGGTCGTCGCGGTCAAACCGCAGGACATCGAACCGGTGCTGGACGAGCTCGCGCCGCTGCTCGGCGCCGAGTCGCTGGTCGTCTCGCTGTGCGCGGGCCTGCCGACCGCCCTGTACGAGCGCAGGCTGGCCGAGGGCGTCCCGGTGGTGCGGGTCATGCCGAACACCCCGATGCTCGTCGGAGAGGCGATGAGCGCCGTCTCCGCGGGGGCGCACGCGACCGCCGAGCACATCGCGGTGGTGAAGGAACTGCTGTCGCACGTCGGGCAGGTCGTCGAGGTGCCCGAGTCGCAGCAGGACGCCGTCACGGCGCTGTCCGGCTCCGGGCCCGCGTACTTCTTCTACCTGGTCGAGGCCATGATCGACGCCGGCATCCTGCTCGGCCTGCCCCGCGCGCTCGCCGGGCAGCTGATCATCCAGTCGGCGGTGGGCGCGGCGAAGATGCTCGCCGAGTCCGACGAACACCCGGTGCTGCTGCGCGAAGCCGTCACCTCGCCCGCCGGGACGACCATCAACGCCATCCGCGAGCTGGAGAAGCACGGCGTCCGCGCGGCGCTGCTGGCCGCCATCGAGGCCGCGAAGGACCGCTCGACCGAGCTGGGCGCCGCCCACGAAGGCTGAAGGGGACTTTCCCCGCATAGCACGCGGTGAAGGACGCTTTCGGTGCATAAGACGCGGTGAAAGCGTCCTTCAGCCCCCGGATACGGGCCCATCTCGGTGACTCGCGTCGCTTTAGCCACACGTGTCCCGCTACTCTCAGGAGAGCACGTGCGTGTCGATACCACAGGTGGGGAAGCCTCGTGGCGCGACACGTGTCGAAGGACACGGTGAATCATGCCGCCGAACAAGAAGGATGATCTGGCCAAGCTGAACACAGTGGGCCAGGTCCAGTTCCTGACGGTCGCCGAGGTGGCCACGCTGATGCGGGTCTCCAAGATGACCGTCTACCGACTGGTTCACTCGGGCGAGTTGCCCGCGGTGCGCGTCGGGAAGTCGTTCAGAGTGCCCGAAAAGGCCGTTCACGAATATCTGCAGGGCGCGTACTTCGACGTGGGCTGAGGCCCGTTTCGCGGGACAGAACCTGCCCGCCCGAGGGCGTCTTCCGGGGCGCGAGTACCCTGGAAGACCGCTCGTGCCTGTGCGCTCCACCCGTTGGACGCTGCGCCGGGCAGCGTGACCGACGACGAAGGAAGGAGCGCTCACGATGGGCTCTGTGATCAAGAAGCGCCGTAAGCGCATGTCGAAGAAGAAGCACCGCAAGTTGCTGCGCCGGACGCGCGTTCAGCGTAGGAAGGCCGGCAAGTAAGACACAGCCGGTGAGTGGCCCGTCCAGTTTCTGGACGGGCCATTCCCATTTGGTGGGCCGTTTCCGCCCATTCGAGTGAGACGTGCATCCCCTCTGCGAGCGGCTGGTTAATAGCATGTAAGCGCTGACTCGACTACCCCTAATGAGCGGTAACATCTCAAGGGCAGCCGCGCGATGCTTCCCATGAGTGCAGGTACGCGCACACACGGTCGACGGACCAGCGCTCAAGGTCATCAGGACCCCGTGATCGAAGTCCGAGAACCGCCCAAGTCCGCAGGGAGTCCTATGCCGTCGAACATCGTGCTCGTGACCGGGGTCGGGGGAGACCTTGGCGGGAAGCTGCTCGCCAGACTCGGCAACAATCCGGAGTTCGAGCGGGTGATCGGCGTCGACACCACGCCTCCGCGGAAGTCGGTCCTGCAACGCATGGGGCACGCCGAATACGTCCGCGCCGACATCCGGAACCCGCTGATCGCCAAGGTGATCAGCACGGCCAAGGTCGACACCGTGGTGCACGCGTCGTGCACCGCGCATCCGGCGGGCCCCGCTCGCCGGACGGCGATCAAAGAGGTCAACGTCATCGGCACGATGCGGCTCCTGGCGGCCTGCCAGCGCTCGCCGCTCGTGCGCAAGCTCGTGGTGAAGTCGACGGCCGCCGTCTACGGCGCCGGCGCCCGCTCGCAGGCCGTCTTCACCGAGGATTCCGAACTCATCCCCACCTCGACCAGCGGTTACGCGAAGGACGCCGTCGAGATGGAGGGCTACGTCCGCGGCCTCATGCGCCGCCGTCCCGACATCACGACGACGCTGTTCCGGTTCGCCAACATCATCAGCCCCGAGATCGACACCGTGCTCTCGCGCTACTTCGCGCTGCCGTTCGTCCCGACCGTTTTCGGCTATGACGCGCGGATCCAGCTGCTGCACGCCTCGGACGCGCTTTCGGTGTTCGAGCAGGCGACCCTGAACGACAAGCCGGGCGTGTTCAACGTCGGCTCGGAAGGGGTACTCACGCTTTCTCAGGCGATCCGGCGAGCCGGCCGGGTCGAGCTGCCGATGCCCAGCGGCGTCGTGCCGTCGGTGGGCAAGGTGCTGCGCGGAGCCCGCGTGGTCGACTTCTCCGCCGACCAGGTGCGGCTGCTGAACTTCGGCCGCGTCGTGGACATCACGAAGCTCAAAAAGGACTTCGGCTACACCCCGCGCTGGACGACGCGGGAAGCGTTCGACGACTACATCTCCGGCCGCGGGCTCCGGCCCGTGGTGGACGGCGGCAAGCTGGCCGGGTTCGCGAGCAAGGTGCTGGTGGCCGCGGCGACCGGACAGGCGGCACACCGGTGAGCAGGCCGCACGAGGACAACTCCGAAAACTCTCACGAAGGCGAGGCGGAAAACGTGAGCGGCGCTGAAGCGCAGGTCATCCCGTTGCACGGCCCCGGCAGAGAGAAGCCGGACCCGGCCGTCCAAGCGGATCGGGATCTTCGCGAGTCGGAAGAGGCGCAAGAACATCTGGAGCAGGAGCGCCGGGCGGACGCGCCCGTCGTCGAATTCCCCGGGGCGGCGCGCGTCGCGCCCGCCAGGACCCGTCCGGCCGACGCGGATCTCCTCCCGGCCTCACTCAGGACGGCGCTGGGGTTCCTGCGTGACCGGTTGACCGGTGACTACACCGTCGACGAGTTCGGCTTCGACGCCGAGCTCACCGAGACCCTGCTGTTGCCGCCGCTGCGCGCGCTGTACGAGAAGTGGTTCCGCGTCGACACCTTCGGCGTCGAGAACCTGCCCGCCGACGGCGGCGCGCTGCTGGTGTCGAACCACTCCGGCACGTTGCCGCTCGACGCGCTGATGACCGCCGTCGCCGTGCACGACCACGTCCCCGGCGGCAGGCATCTGCGCGGCCTCGGCGCGGATCTGGTGTTCCAGGTGCCGCTGGTCGGCTCCTTCGCCCGCAAGTCCGGGCAGACACTCGCCTGCAGCGCCGACGCGGAACGCTTGCTGCGCAAGGGAGAACTCGTCGGCGTCTGGCCGGAGGGGTTCAAGGGGATCGGGAAACCGTTCTCGTCGCGGTACAAACTGCAGCGGTTCGGCCGCGGTGGTTTCGTCTCGGCCGCGCTGCGGACCGGCGTGCCGATCATCCCCGTGTCGGTCATCGGCGCGGAGGAGATCTACCCGAAGATCGGCGACATCAAGCTTCTCGCGCGTGTGCTCGGCCTGCCGTACTTCCCGGTGACGCCGTTCTTCCCGCTGCTCGGCCCGCTCGGCGCGCTCCCGCTGCCGACGAAGTGGAGCATCGAGTTCGGCGAGCCCATCCGCACGGACACCTACGACGCGGACGCCGTCGACGACCCGATGCTGGTCTTCACGCTGACCGACCAGGTGCGGGAGTCGATCCAGCAGTCGCTGTACAAACGCCTTTCGCAGCGGAAGAGCGTCTTCAAGGGCTAGAACACGTCACTCGCGTGATCAGCGCGCCGGTACGCCATCGCTACTGCGCCCTGAATGCCCGATTGATGCCCATATGCACGGCTTCCGGCGAGGTCGTGAGCGGCAAAGGCGGTTAGAACCGTCCTTGCCACTCATGACCCCGCCGGAAAACTGCGCGAACCCCCCAATTCGGGCACCTTGGGCTGAGCTGGTGTCCTTTATGGACAGTCAAGGGGCCGGTCGCTCGTGGGGAGCGCTCCCTGCATCAGGCTGGAAAACGTAACTCGCGTGCTTGGGTCAGCGCTTCCGGTAGGCCATGCCCGCCGCGACGGCACCGGCCACGGCACCGACGCCGAGCACCGAAGGCACGCCGATCTTCGCGGCCTTGCGCCCGGTGCGGAAGTCGCGGATCTCCCAACCGCGTGCCCGCGCGACGTCGCGAAGGCCGCCGTCCGGGTTCACCGCGACCGCGGTCCCGACGACGGACAGCATCGGGACGTCGTTCTGCGAGTCCGAATACGCCGTGCAGCGCTTGAGGTTCAGCCCTTCGCGTGACGCGAGCGCCCGGACGGCGTGGGCTTTCGCGCGGCCGTGCAGCAGGTCGCCGACGAGACGGCCGGTGTAGACGCCGTCCTTGGTCTCCGCGACGGTGCCCAGCGCGCCGGTGAGGCCGAGACGCCGCGAGATGATGGCCGCGAGCTCGATCGGGGTCGCGGTGACGAGCCAGACGCGCTGGCCCGCGTCGAGGTGCATCTGCGCGAGCGCCCGGGTACCGGACCAGATCTTGTCCGCCATCAGCTCGTCGTAGATCTCTTCGCTGATGTCGGTCAGTTCCTGCACGGTGCGGCCGGCCACAAAGGACAGTGCGCGCTCGCGGTGGGTCTTGATGTCCTCTTTGTTCTCCCGGCCGCCGAGCCGGAATTTCACCTGCTGCCAGACGAATCCGGCGAGATCGGCGGAGGTGAAGAACTTGCGCGCGGCCAGGCCGCGGGCGAAGTAGAAGATCGACGCGCCCATCATCATGGTGTTGTCGACGTCGAAGAACGCGGCCGCCGTCAGGTCCGGCGGTGCGGGCGGTGCGGGCGGTTCGAGTGCTTCGGCGGACGCGGTCGCCATGGCGGCCTCGGCCGACGCCTCGCCCGCGAGCTCAGCCAGCCGTTCGAGCTCTTGACTCTTGTCCCTGCCCCGCCAAACTGACACGCACACCGCCTCCGGAATCCCAGGTGCCTGTGCACAGCGTAGCGAGCGGCCGACCACGCTGTCCCGGGTGTGGTGCCTCCCTCATCTACGGTGAGTCAGCCGATGGTTATCGGCGGTAACCCCGGGATGAGCGGCGGAATCGAAATCAGCGGCGGCTTCGGCGTGGTGGTGGGCGTCGGCAGCGGGGGCAGGTTCGTGGGGCCGGGGACGGGCACCACGGGCGGCGGCGTTCCTCCGGTCGGCGGCGCGATCGGCCCGGTCGGGGCCGCGGTGTCCACGGCGGACGACGGCGGCGCCGAGGTCGGCGCCGGTGACCCGGTCGGCGCCGACGACGGCGGGGGAGTCGTCACCGGCGGCAGGACCGCGTGGGGGGAACCGGGGTCGCGGACGCAGTCGCCGTCGGCCGGGACCGCGCCGAGTTCGTCGGAAGAGCCCGTGGTGATCGTGTAGCAGACCAGGCGCGAGCCGAGATCCGTCGTGCGCTCCTGGACCTTGTCGAGCAGGACCCGGGCCGCGGCGAATTTGTCGCGGGCTTCGACGGGGGCGTGGCCGACCTGGAGACCGAGCCGGTCGGACTGCTGCCGCGCCCAGGTGCGGAGGTCGGCGAGCCGGGTCTGGCCACCCTGATCGGTGACGAGCGCGGTCAGCCGCGACACACCGGCGCGCAGATCCGTCTCGAAATCGGTGAGGCCGGTGAAGTAGGCGTCGGTGGCCGCGCCCTGCCGCGTCAGTTCGTCGAGTTCGCCGACGCGGTTCGCGGCGAACTCCAGATGCTTCTTCGCCTTGTCCTGCTCGTCGAAGGTGAGCCCGAGCGCGGTCGATTCACCCGCTCGTTTGATGCCGTACAGCGGATCGCCCGGCAACGCGTCCTTGGACAGCAGCAGGGTGAAGCCGCCCAGCGCCAGCACGAGCGCGACGCCGGCCGCGGCGAGGTTGGCGACGACGTGACCGCGACGCTTGGGCGTGGCTTCGGCCTCGGCGAGCCGCCCGGCGATCTCGTCACGGATCCGCTGCCGTGTCTCCGCGTCGGGAGCGCCGCCGGCGCCCAGCTCGCGCAAACCGCCGACCAGGGCGAGCTCGTGGGCGAACCCGTCGTCCTCCGGGGACGCGGTGCCGTCGACAAGGTCGGCGAAGCGGTCACCGTCCGCCCGCTCCCGCGCGAACCATCCCGGCACGCCCACGGCGAAGTCTCCATCTGCTCAGCCCGGTCCTGACACCGGTCTGGCTGAGAAAACGAGCGGGGACGCCCAAGGGTTACGGCAAGGCCCGGTGAGGGACAAATATGGAACCTTAACGCAGTCCTGTGGGCAGAAGTTGTGCCAAACGGCGTACCGCGCGGTGCTGAAGGGCCTTGATGGCGCCCTCGTTGCGCTTCATGATCGCCGCGGTCTCGGCGACCGAGAGCCCCTGCATGAACCGCAGCACGATGCACTCGCGCTGATCCTCGCCGAGTTCGGCGACGCAGCGCAGCAGTTCGGCTCGGGTGGCGCGGCTGATGGCCTGTTGTTCGGGCCCCGCGACCGCCTGCACGCCGACGTTCCCGATCGGCGCCCCGTTGGGCTCGGCCACCTCGTCGGTGACCACCTCGAGGCGGAACCGGCTCGACTTCACGTGGTCGAGGATGATGTTGCGCGCGATGGTGACGAACCAGGCGCCGACGTCACGCCCCTGGTAGCTCACCGACGTGATGCGGCGCAGCGCGCGGAGGAACGTCTCGCTGGTGACGTCCTCGGCGAGGTCCCGGTCGCCGAGGCGGAACAGGACGTAGCGGTAGACGACGTCGACGTAGCGGTCGTAGAGCCGCCCGAACGCGGAGGTGTCTCCGCCCTGCGCGGCGCTGACCAGATCCCAGGCCTCGGCCTTGGCGGCTTCGGCCGCGGCGTCACTCTCTTCGACCTTCGGCCGGGCCGGCGCCGCCGCGGGGAAACCACTCCGGCGGAGGATATGGCCCGCCACCATGGAGACGGGGTTCGTCGCGGGAAGAGTCACGGTCCACCTCCCGTTCCGGACAGGGAGTACCGGCCCGCATGTCCCACCGCCGCGTGGGCCTGCAAGATCTGCACGTCCGGACTCCCTTTCTCACCATCGAGTGATCAACACCACTCGACGACGCCCAGCAGCATACGTGTAGTTACCGCGAAGTAGGTAGCGGTGCCGGGGTTACGGAACTGCGACGAAAGCGAGTGACACCCATGACGGTGGCCGAGATGACAAACTGGCAACGCCGTTCACCGAGGGAAGAGGTTCGCAGTTGAGCGCGGAGCAGGTTGCCGAAGGAAGCGTGCCCACTTTGCTCGCCGAGGCCGCCCGTCAGTGGCCCGGCAAAGCGGCTGTCCAGGAGACCGGCGGCGGAGTCGCGCTGACCTGGGCGGAGCTCGACAACGCGGCCAACGCGCTGGCCCGCGCCCTGCTCGACGCGGGAATCGAGCGCGGCGACCGGGTGGCGCTGCGGCTGCCGACGTCGGCCGCGTTCGCCGTCTCGCTGTTCGGGGCGCTCCGTGCGGGCGCGGTGGTCGTCCCGATCTCGCCGCAGGGGCTGGTGGCGGAGCTGAACGGGTTGCTGGAGCACAGCGGCGCACGGCTCGTCCTCGAACGTGAAGTCACCGAGGAGCTCCCCGATGGAGTGACAAGCCTCTCACCGCCTGTTACCTCGGATGGAGCAGCCGAACCGGTCGACGCGTCCGGCGCCGGTGAGGACATAGCGGTCATCTCGTACACCTCCGGCACGACCGGTCCGCCGCGCGGCGTGATGCTGTCGCACCGGGCGCTGCTGGCGAACCTCGACCAGCTGAGCCGGATCGTGCCCACGCCGCTCGTGCACGGCGACCGCGTGCTCATCACCATCCCGTTGTTCCACGTCTACGGTCTCGGCCCCGGCCTGCTGCAGACCACGGCGGTCGGCGCGACGGCGATCCTGTCCGAACGGTTCCTCGCCGAGCGCACGCTGGCCGACTGCGCCGAATACCGGGTGACGTCGATCGCCGGCGTGCCCGCGATGTACGCCGAATTCGCCGCGATGGACCCCGAGGAACTCGGGCGGGGCCTGTCCACCGTCCGGCGGATGACCTCGGGCGCGGCGCCGCTGCACCCCAAGATCCTCACCGCGCTCCGCGGCGCGACCGGGCTCGACGTCTACGAGGGCTACGGCCTCACCGAATGCGCGCCCGTGGTCACCACGACGCTGGTCACCGGCTACCCGAAGCCGGGTTCCGTCGGGCGGCCGCTGCCCGGCGTCGAGCTCCGGCTGGTCGACAGCGACGGCGACGCGGAGCCCGTCCCGCTGGACCCGGACGACCTCGGCGACGCCTTCGACGAGGACGGCGGCACCGGCCTGGTGTCGATCCGCGGCGCGAACCTGTTCTCCGGGTACTGGCCTGACGGCTCGCACGGTCCCGACGAGGACGGCTGGTTCCGCACCGGCGACGTCGGCTACCTCGACACCGACGGCGACCTGCACCTGGTGGACCGCGCCAACGACCTGATCATCGTCAACGGTTTCAACGTCTTCCCGCACGAGGTCGAGAACGTGATCTCGATGCTGGACGAGGTCGTCGAGGCGGGCGTTGTCGGCGTCGTCGACGAGCGGACCGGCGAAGCGGTGAAGGCCGTCGTCGTTCCCGCGCCCGGCGCTTCGCTTTCGGAGCAGCAGGTCGTCGAGCACTGCGCGGAGCACCTGGCCGGGTACAAGGTGCCGCACACCGTCGAGTTCGCCGAATCGTTGCCGCATTCGGCCACCGGGAAACTGCGCAGGATGCGCCTCAGGTGAAGATGGAGCCATGGCCCACCACGTGACCGTCATGACCCGCACGGGTTGCCACCTGTGCGAGGTCGCGGAACAGGACATCAAGCGGATCTGCGGCGAACTGGGCGTCGCCTGGTCGGCGCAGGACGTCGACAGCGACCCCGAATGGCGGGCCGAATACGGCGACCGCGTGCCGGTGATCCTCGTCGACGACGCCGAGCACGGTTACTGGCGCGTCGAAGAGGACCGGCTCCGGAAGGCCCTGGCGTAACAGTCTCGTAAGGGCGATCGGCCGACCTCCGGGCGTTTCCGTGGCGAAGATGGAGTCGTGGACGAACGCAGGCTCACCTCTTCACAAGCCGCACTGACCGGGCTCCTGTCACTGGTGGCCGCGCTCGGCGTGGGGCACCTCGTCGCGGGCTTCGTCGGGTACACGGCCTCGCCGTTCGTCGCCGTCGCGAACTTCGTCATCGACCACAGTCCGCACGCGGTGGTCGCCTGGGCCGAGCAGACGCTGGAGACCTGGGACAAGTTCGTCCTCAAAATCGGTCTCGCCGTGGTGCTGGTGCTGTTCGCGTTGCTGGCCGGGCAGCTCTCGCGCCGTACCCCGCTGCCTGGCCAGGTGATCGTCGGCGTCCTTGGCGCGGCGGGTGTCGCGGCCGTCTTCGTGCGCACCGACCTCGGGCAGATCGCGCTGCTGGCGCCGGTGATCGCCACCGTCGTCGCGCTCGTCGTGTTCACGCGGCTGCACTCGTTCTTCCGCCCGAAGGTGTTCTTCGACGACCGTGAAGGCGAGGGCCCGGACCGGCGGAAGGTGCTGATCACCGGGGCCTCCGTCGCGGCCGGGGCCGGGGTCGCCGCGCTGACCGGCCAGATCGTCGGGACCAGGAAGAACGCCGAAGAGTCGCGTGCCGCCGTCGGCAGGCTCGTCGCGGCGAAGACCGCGCCGCCGATCCCGCCGGACGCGGACTTCGCGAAGCTCGGCACCCCGCCTTACATCACTCCTTCGAAGGATTTCTATCGGATCGACACGGCGCTGGTGGTCCCGCAGGTCCGCACCGAGGACTGGAGCCTGCAGATCCGCGGGATGGTCGACCGCGAAGTCACCTATAGGTATGAAGATCTGCGCTCGCGGCCGTTGATCGAACGCGACGTCACCCTGTGCTGCGTCTCCAACGAGGTCGGCGGCCCGTACATCTCCAACGCCCGCTGGATCGGCATCGACCTGCGCGACCTGCTGATCGAAGCGGGCGTGAAACCCGGCGCCGAGCAGATGTTCGCGACCAGTGTCGACGGCTGGACCTGCGGCACCCCGGTCGAAGCCGCCCTGGACCCGCGGCGCGGTGCGATGCTCGCCCTCGGCATGGACGGCGAACCGCTCCCGATCGAGCACGGCTTCCCCGCGCGGATCGTGATCCCCGGGCTCTACGGTTACGTGTCCGCCACGAAATGGGTGACCGAGCTGGAGATCACCACGTGGGCGGAGCGCCAGGCGTACTGGCTCGGCCGCGGTTGGGCCAGGGAAGCGCCGGTGAAGACGCAGTCGCGGATCGACGCGCCCGGCTCGGCGGTGAACGCGGGCAAGATCGTGGTGTCCGGCACCGCGTGGGCGCAGCACACCGGCGTCGCGAAGGTGGAGGTCCGGGTCGATCAGGGGCCGTGGCAGGAAGCCGTCCTGTCCGCCGAGACGTCGAAGGACACCTGGCGGATGTGGTGGACCGAGGTGCGGGTCGGCACTGGTCAGCACGAGATCGCCGTCCGGGCGACCGACCAGTCGGGCTACACGCAGACGCCGGAGCGCGCCGGAACCGTGCCCGACGGCGCCACCGGCTGGCACACGGTGTCGGTCAACGCGCGCTAGAGAGACTGACCACAGCACCTACCAGTGACTTTGTGCCTGCGTTCACAAGTGGCTACCGTAGATACGTCGCCTCCGAAAGCGCCCGGCATCGAACCGGACTCAGCGCCGCGGGTCAAGAGCCGATTTCCAGGTTCGGGCGACTCATGTCGTCAGCAGGACCAGAGGAGCGGACAAGCGTGGTGTCGCAACGAGGCCGGCGCACCCGGGTGACACCGGACGCCGACAACGCGCCCACCGCGGAGATGCCCGCCGTCGAGGCCGCCGCCGAACCGGAAGCGGTCCGCGCGAAGTCGATCCCCGAAGCCGCCGTCGCCCGCCTCGCCGTCTACCTCCGTGTCCTCTCCGGGCTGGCCGAGCAGGGCGCGACGACGATCTCCAGCGAGGAGCTTTCGCAGGCCGCGGGCGTCAACTCCGCGAAACTGCGCAAGGACCTGTCCTACCTCGGCTCCTACGGCACCCGCGGCGTCGGCTACGACGTCCAGGTCCTGGTCAGCCAGATCGAGCGGATCCTCGGCCTGACCCGCAAGCACAAGGTCGCCGTGGTCGGCATCGGTAATCTCGGGCACGCGCTGGCCAACTACGGCGGCTTCCCGGGACGCGGGTTCCCGGTCGAGGCGCTGTTCGATCTCGACCCCGACCTGGTCGGCGTCCCGGTCGGCGGCCTCCCGGTCTCGCATCTCGACGAGATCCCCAAAGTCTGCGCCGAACGGCAGATCTCCATCGGCGTCATCGCCACTCCGCCCACCGCCGCGCAGTCGGTCTGCGACCGTCTCGTCGCAGGTGGCGTGCAGTGCATCCTGAATTTCGCCCCGGTGGTGCTGCAGGTGCCGGCACATATCGAGGTGCGCAAGGTCGATCTCGCGGTCGAGCTGCAGATCCTGTCGTTCCACGTCGCTCGCCGCGCCGATCTGGCCGCTAACGGCAACGGCGGAGCAGACGGTGGCCCCGGGGGCGCCGACAATGGCAGCGTGAACGGCCACGGCAACGGAATGGTGGTGCGCTGAAATGAGCGTGTTGGCGGTCGGGCTCTCGCACCGCAGTGCCGAGCTGAGCACCCTGGAGCGCGTCGCGGTCCCCGCGACCGACGTGACCAAGGTGCTCCACGAACTGCAGCAGGCCGAGCACGTCAGCGAGGCGATCCTCGTCTCGACCTGCAACCGCATCGAGGTCTACGCCGTCGTCGAGACCTTCCACGGCGGCCTGAACGATGTCTCCGACGTGCTCGCCCGCCAGGCCGGGATGCAGCCCGCGGACCTGTACGACTCGCTGTACGTGCACTACGCGGGCGCCGCGATCGAGCACCTGTTCTCGGTCACCTCCGGGCTGGACTCGATGGTCGTCGGCGAGACGCAGATCCTCGGCCAGATCCGGTCCTCGTACGCCACCGCGCGTGAGGCGGGCACCGTCGGCCGCACGCTGCACGAGCTGATCCAGACCACGCTGCGCGTCGGCAAGCGCGTCCACACCGAGACCGGCCTGGACCAGCTGGGCGCGTCGGTGGTGTCCGAGGCGCTCGCCGCCGCGGGCGACATCGCGGGCAAGCACGCGCTGATCGTCGGCGCCGGTTCGATGGGCGCGCTGACCGCGTCCCAGCTGCGCAAATCCGGGATCGGCGAGATCACCATCGCCAACCGCACCGAGGCCAGGGCCGCCCGCCTCGCCGCCGCGAGCGTCGAGCAGGGAGTGCCGGCCAAGGCCGTCCAGATGAGCGGCATCGCGGACGCGGTCGCCGAAGCGGACGTCGTCGTCTGCTGCACCGGGGCGCAGGCCGCCGTCTTCACCGCCGCGCACGTCCCGGCCCGCGTCGGACGCCCGCTCGTCGTCTGCGACCTCGGCCTCCCGCGTGACGTCGACCACGACGTCGCCGAGCTGGCCGACGTCACCGTGGTCGATCTCGAGACCATCCAGCGCCGCATGCGGGAAGCGGGCACCCCGACCACCGAACGGCAGACCGCGAAGGCCACCGGCATCGTGCTCGACGAGGTGCGCGAGTACCTCGCCGGCCAGCGCAGCGCCGAGGTCACCCCGACGGTGACGGCGCTGCGGCGCCGCGCGGCCGAGGTGGTCGACGCCGAACTGCTGCGGCTGGACAACCGCCTGCCGGACCTCGAACCCGGGGTCCGCGAGGAGGTCGGCCGCACGGTCCGCCGCGTGGTCGACAAGCTGCTCCACGCGCCGACGGTGCGCGTCAAGCAGCTGGCCGCCGAGACGGCCGACACCGATTACGCCAACGCGCTGCGCGAGCTGTTCTGCCTCGACCCGCAGGCGCCCGCCGCGGTGGCGAGTCCCACCGCTACGAAAGACAGTGATCATCAGTGAGCAGAGTCATCCGCATCGGGACACGCGGCAGCAAACTCGCCCTCGCGCAGACCGGCACCATCGCCGACGCCCTGCGCGCCACCGGGGCCGAGGTCGAGCTCGTCACCGTGACGACCCCGGGCGACAAATCGTCCGCGCCGATCCCGACGATCGGGGTCGGCGTCTTCACTTCCGCGCTGCGCGAAGCCTTGCTGCGCGAGGAAGTCGACGTCATCGTGCACTCGTACAAGGACCTGCCGACGAAGCCGGAGCCGGGCATCACGCTCGCCGCCGTGCCGCGCCGCGAGGACCCGCGCGACGCGCTGATCGCCCGTGACGGGTTGACGCTGGGCGAGCTTCCGCCCGGCTCGACCGTCGGCACCGGCTCCCCGCGGCGGACCGCGCAGCTGCGCGCGCTCGGTCTCGGTTTGGAAATCGTGCCGATCCGAGGCAATATCGACACCCGCATGCGCAAGGTGACCGACGGAGAGCTGGACGCCGTCATCCTGGCGCGTGCCGGACTGGCCAGGATCGGCCGGGCGGAGGAGATCACCGAGACCCTCGACCCGATCCAGATGCTGCCCGCGCCCGCACAGGGTGCGCTGGCGGTGGAGTGCCGGACCGGTGACGTGGACATCGAGCACCTGCTCGGGTCCACAGTGGACGATGAAGGCACCCGTGCCGTGGCGACCGCCGAACGGGCGTTGCTCGCGGCGCTGGAAGCCGGGTGCAGCGCACCGGTCGGAGCGCTGGCGGAGATCGTCGAAGACCTGGACGCCGAAGGGCGGGTCGTCGAGCGGATCTCGCTGAGGGGCACCGCCGCCGTCGAAGAGGACGGGGACGCGGTCGACATGGTGCGCGCTTCCGCGCTCGCCGACAAGCATGAAGCCGAACAACTCGGCCGGACACTGGCCGCCGAGCTGCTCGACCTGGGGGCCGGCGCGCTGTCCGGCCCCGCCCAGTGAGTCAGAACGTTGAAGGTAGGGCCGCGCTCGACTGCGGCCGCTCAAGAGGAGAACGCACAGATGACCCCCGCGCGTAAGACCACCGGGCGTGTCGCCTTCGTGGGCTCGGGCCCCGGTGACGCCGGTCTGCTGACCGTCCGCGCTCAGGAGCTGCTCGCCAAGGCCGAGGTCGTGGTGACCGACCCGGACGTCCCGGCAGGCGTCCTGGCCCTCGCCGCCGAAGGTGCCGAAGTGCGCCCCGCCGTCGGCGAGGCCACCGAGGTCGCCAAGGACCTGGTGAACGAGGCCAAGGCCGGACGGCTGGTGCTCCGGCTGATCGCCGGTGACCCGCTGACCCAGCCCGCCGTCGTCGCCGAGGTGCAGGCCGTTTCCCGGACCAGCGCCGTGTTCGACATCATCCCGGGTGTTTCGCCCGGCGCGGCCGTCCCGGCGTACGCCGGTGTCGCGCTCGGTGGCACGCACACCGAGGTCGACGTCCGCGGCGACGTCGATTGGGCCGCGCTGGCCGCGACCCCCGGCCCGATCGTGCTGCACGCGACGTCGGCGCACCTGGCCGAGGCCGCGTCCGCGCTGACCGAGCACGGGCTGGCCCCGACCACCCCGGTCGCGGTGACGTCCAACGGCACCATCAACACCCAGCGCACCCTGGACACCACGCTGGCCACCGTCGCGAACGAGGCCGGCGAGCTCGTCGGCCCGCTCATCGTGACCATCGGCCAGGCCGTCGGCCAGCGCTCGAAGCTGTCGTGGTGGGAGTCGCGCGCGCTGTACGGCTGGAAGGTCCTGGTGCCGCGCACCAAGGAGCAGGCCGGTGAGATGGCGGAGCGGCTTCGCGGCCACGGCGCCACCTCGCACGAGGTCCCGACCATCTCGGTCGAGCCGCCGCGCAGCCCCGCCCAGATGGAGCGTTCGGTCAAGGGGCTCGTCGACGGCCGCTACCAGTGGATCGTCTTCACCTCGACCAACGCCGTCCGCGCGGTGTGGGAGAAGTTCGAGGAGTTCGGGCTCGACGCCCGCGCCTTCTCCGGCGTGAAGATCGCCTGCGTCGGCGAATCGACCGCCGCGAAGGTCCGCTCCTTCGGCATCATCCCCGAGCTGATCCCGGAGGGCGAGCAGTCCTCGGAGGGCCTCCTCGCCGAGTTCCCGCCGTACGACGACGTCCTCGACCCGGTCGACCGCGTGCTGCTGCCGCGGGCGGACATCGCCACCGAGACCCTTTCGGCAGGCCTGCGCGAACGCGGCTGGGAGATCGACGACGTGACCGCGTACCGCACCGTCCGGGCCGCGCCGCCGCCCGCCGAGACCCGCGAGATGATCAAGACCGGCGGTTTCGACGCGGTCTGCTTCACCTCGTCCTCGACCGTGCGGAACCTCGTCGGCATCGCCGGCAAGCCGCACACCCGCACGCTGGTCGCGTGCATCGGCCCGAAGACCGCGGAGACTGCCGTGGAGTTCGGGCTGCGGGTCGACGTCCAGCCCGAGAAGGCCGACGTCCCGCACCTGGTCGACGCGCTCGCCGAGCACGCCGCCCGGCTCCGTGCCGAAGGCGCGCTCCCGCCGCCTCGCAAGGCGAAGCGGGCCCGCCGCTCCTGATCCGCTGAAAAGCCCCCTTCCCACGGTTCGCGCGGGAAGGGGGCTTTTTCGTTCCTCAGTGAAACTTCGCCGTATGCGTAGCGGCCGGTCGTAGCCTCGGTGATTCCGACAGTCACTGGGGAGTGCTCATGAAATCTCTCGTTCTCGCCGTCGCCGCCATGGGTGCGGTGGCCCTCGGTTTTCCGGGTACGGCGGCCGCCGCCACCTCCTTCGAAGTGTGCAGTCCGCTCGGGTGTGCGGCGCAGAGCGTCCGGGGCACCGTCGATCGGGGAGAGGTGGTGGTCACGGTGACCGATCGTTCTCCGGTCTCGGCGCTCACCGCCCGGTTCGCCGTGTCGCCGCAGGGGGTGGTGACCCAGATCGTCGTCGACGACGGGGTGAAGCGTGCCCTGTTCAGGTTGCCGTCGGGCGCGACTCAACTGACCGTGGCGGCCTGCGGGGGCGGGGGCTGCACCAGCAAGACCATTCCGCTGTAGGTGGTCGTGAGTACATGAAGGCCCCCTTCCTTGCGCTAGGCGCAAGGAAGGGGGCCTTCATGTACTCGGCAAGGCACGGACCTGCGGCCAAGGCCACCGCATTCAGGAGGCGCTGGGGACCCCCTTGGCTCTAACCGTCCTTTCGCGACATGCTCCGGGCCCGCTCAGCTGAAGAACTTCACGACCTCCGTGTACGCCAGGTACGCGAACATCGCCAGGCAGACGCCCAGCAGCCCGTTCGACAGCCACCGCGAACGCCCTTCCCGCGGCACCCGCGAGGTGTTCAGCAGCACCAGCAAGGTCGCCGCCAGGAACGGCATGAACAACGCGCCCAGCACGCCGTAGATCACGGTGAGCTGGAAGGGCTGGTCCAGGAACAGCAACGCCATCGGCGGGAAGGTCAGCCACAGCACGTATCCCCGGTACGCGACACTGCGCTCACCGGCCTTCTTTTCATACGTCTCAACGCTTTCCGTGGCGTCCGCGGGCAGCCGCAGAATGCGCCACCAGTCCGCGAAGAGCAGGCTCACGCCGTGCCAGACGCCGATCACCGACGTGAACGAAACGGCGAAGAAGCCGATGAGGAACGGGATCCGCGCCCAGTGACCGTAATCCGCGGCGAGGGTGTCGCCGAGGAACAGCAGGCCCTTGTCGCCCGAGATGACCTTCTGGCCCATCAGCAGTTCCGCGCCGACGATCAGCATGGCGATCACGAAGATGCCGGTCATGATGTAGCCGACGGCGTTGTCGGTGCGCATCATCGGGAGCCACTTCGACGAACGCCAGCCCTTCGCGAGCGTCCAGTAGCCGTACGCCGCCATGGTGATCGTGCCGCCGACGCCGCCGACCAGGCCGAGGACGTAGACGAGCGAGCCGTCGGGCAGGGTCGGGACGGCGCCCTTGAACAGTGCGGCGAAGTTCGGCACGACGAGGATCGCGGTCCCGACCACGGTCACGAACATGACGCCGGTGAGCACCGTCATCAGCTTCTCGATGATCGCGTAGCGCCCGAACCACACCAGCGCGAAGCCGAGCAGGCCGCAGATCATCGCCCAGTACCGCACCGACAGCGCGGGGAAGAGCGCGTTCAGCGGCAGGCCCGACGCGGACATCGCGGTCGCGCCGTAGACGAAGCCCCAGATCACCGCGTAGATCCCGAAGTAGATCAGCGCCCAGATCCCGAGCGTCCGCCAGCCGGACAGGATCGTCCGGCCCGAGGTCAGATGCCAGCGGCCGACGGCTTCGGCCAGCGCGAGTTTGAAGATCGTGCCGACGAGCACCGCCCACAGCAGCGTGTACCCGAAGCGCGATCCGGCCACCATCGTCGCGACGAGGTCGCCCGCGCCGACCCCGGTCGCCGCGGCCATGATCCCTGGCCCGACCTGGCGCAGCCGTGCGCGCCAGCCGACGGGCGGTTCTTCCAGTTGGTCGGTCACCGTTGAACTCGACATGCAGGGGAAGGTAACCCACGTCACACCGCGGAGGAATCGGACAAAGGTGACTCTTTACCGTTCCTTAGGAAAGGTTCGGCCGTTCACCGCCCCTCAAGCGAGCGGGAGTACCGTCGTAGGGGTGTTCCCCGAACATCGTCCCCGCAGGCTCCGTACCACTCCGGCGATGCGCAGGCTGGTCGGTGAGACGACGCTGCGCCCGCGCCAGCTGATCCTCCCGATGTTCGTGGCCGAGGGCGCCGACGCGCCCCGCCCGATCTCCAGCATGCCCGGTGTTGTCCAGCACACCCGCGACACGCTGCGCAAAGCCGCCGTCGACGCGGTCAACGCCGGTGTCGGCGGCCTCATGCTGTTCGGCATCCCGAAGACGCGGGACGCCGAGGGCTCCGGCGCGGTCGACCCGGACGGAATCCTCAACGTCGCCCTGCGCGACCTCAAGTCCGAGCTCGGCGACGCGACGGTCCTGATGGCGGACACGTGTCTCGACGAGTTCACCGACCACGGTCACTGCGGCGTCCTCGACGCCGACGGCGGTGTCGACAACGACGCGACCCTGCGTGTGTACGCGGAAATGGGTCTGGCGCAGGCGGAAGCGGGCGCGCATCTGCTCGGCCCCAGCGGCATGATGGACGGCCAGGTCGGCGTCATCCGCGCCGCGCTCGACCGCGCCGGGCGCACGGACACCGGCATCCTCGCGTACTCGGCGAAGTTCGCCAGCGCGTTCTACGGCCCCTTCCGCGAGGCCGTCGATTCGCAGCTGAAGGGCGACCGGAAGACGTACCAGCAGGATCCGGGCAACGTGCGTGAGGCGCTGCGCGAGATCGAGCTGGACATCGCCGAGGGCGCCGACATGATCATGGTCAAGCCCGCGCTGTCCTATCTGGACGTCATCCGGGCCGCCGCCGAGACGTCGACGGTTCCGGTCGCGGCGTACAACATCTCGGGGGAGTACGCGATGGTCGAGGCCGCCGCGGCGAACGGCTGGCTCGACCGCGAACGCACGATCCTCGAGGTGCTGACCTCGGTCCGCCGCGCGGGCGCGGACATGATCCTGACCTACTGGGCCGCCGAAGCCGCTGCTTGGCTGGATTAAGCTGCCCAGCGTGAGCGACAGCAGAACCGACGAAACGGACGACGAGCGCCGCAAGCGGGGGATGTCACCGGATCCGATCCTCCCCGGCCAGAAGCCGCCGAAGATCACGGTGCCGAAACCCGTCGCCATCTCGTTCTGGCTGTGGATCCTCGCCGGTGTCGTCCTGGTGGCCGGGCAGATCGCCCTGCTGGTGCTGAAGGACGAACTGACCGAAGGCATCCTCAAACAGATCAGGGAGAACCCGGTCCCCGGCCAGCCCGCCGATCCGGCGCAGGTCGCTTCCGGCGTGAACACCCTGCTGTGGATGCTGTTCGGCGGCGCGCTCACCTTCGCGGTCCTGTTCGCGCTGTTCGCGTACAAGGCCCGTGAGGGAACGCGGTCGGCCAGGACGGTCCTCACCGTAGGCGCGGTCTTCCTGGTCCTGGTGGAACTGCTGATCCTGCGCGGCTCGCTCAACGTGTTCCTGCTGGTGTCCACCCTGCTGGTGGCGATCGCGCTGGTGCTCATGTACCTGCCCAGCGTCTCCGACCATTTCCCGAAGGTCGGGCGCACGCTGCCATGACCGCAGAGCCGTCCCTCTACGACGAACCCGGCGTCGGCTGGACGGCTTTGCTGTGGGCGCCGCTGTTCGCCCTCGCCGGGCTGCTCGCGGAACTGGCGACGGGCGGTCCGGTCCACTGGCTCGCCTGGATCCTGGTCGCGGTCGGGCTGGTGGCGATCACCGTGCCCTGGGTGTACGCGCGTCGCCGGTACCTCTCGCTCGAAGTCTCCGCGGACGGCTACCGGCAGGGCCGGGAAACGCTGGAGGCGGACCGGATCGCCGAGGTACTCGAAGACGAGGCCCCGGTCGGTTCGCGGGTCCTCGGCGGAGGCTGGACGATCCCCAAGAAGCACGGCGAAGTCGGGTTGAAACTCGAAGACGGCGTTTTCGTGCGCGCCTGGGCCAAGGATCCGGACGCCCTCCGCGAGGCTCTCGGGGATTTGGTGCGTGCTCGCACCACAGAGTCATGAGAAACTGCTCACCGTGATCGACCTTCCCCAGCCGACCGGCGCCGATCTCTGGCCACCGGAGGACTCCCGGCGTGACGCCCGGCTGCACAAACCCCTGCGCGCCGTGGTGGGGGCGGTCGAACTGATCCTCGCCGCGCTCGCGGTGTGGGGTTCCTTCGCGTGCTGGAAGGCCGGTGTCGTCCCGGTCGTGATCACCTACGGCGAAACGACGACGCTCGAATCGCAGCGTTACTTCGGTGGCCCGCTCGCCGGCGCCATCGGGCTGGGCGTGCTGGCCGCGATCCTGGTGGTGGACGCGATCCGCCAGTTCCTGCTCGCTGTGCGGGCCAAGGGCCGCAAACCCAAGGAACCGAAAGTCAGTTGAGCCACACGACCGCGGCGTTGACCGCGGTCGAGAACAGCAGCCACAGCAGATACGGCACGAGCAGCCAGGCCGCGAGTTTCGACCGGCGGCCGAACTCCGCCATCGTGATGGGCACGACGAAGTCCAGCACGATGACGTCGGCCAGCGCGAGGGCGTGCGCGCCGCCGGCGAAGAACAACGGCGTCCACAGCAGGGTCAGCAGCAGGCAGACGCCGTAGAGGGCGAAGCCGCGCGTTTCGCCGTCGGTGCGCCAGTAGCACCAGCCCGCGAAGGCGACCAGGAGCAGCAGGACCGACCACATCGGGCCGTAGAGCCAGCCCGGCGGCGCCCACGACGGGCGGGCCAGCGCGTTGTGCGTTTCGGAGCGGGTGGCGACCGCCAGCCCGGCCACGATCCCCACGATCGCCGACATGGCGACGAACCCGGCCAAGGCCTGCCAGCGCAGACGACGGTGGTGGGTCGGTGGTGACGGCACCGTGGACACGTGGATTCCTCCGCGAGGGTTTCGACGGGAGTGCTCCCACCCTAGTGGGCCTGGTCACGCCCTGCCCGGACCAGACACGACCTAGCGGCGGGTGTCATCCGTGATTTGCGAGACTGGGGACGTGACTACCGGAGTCGATCAGTCCAAGGCATGGTTCGAACGAGCGAAGGCCGTGGTCCCGGGCGGGGTGAACTCCCCGGTGCGGGCCTTCAACTCCGTCGGCGGCACCCCGCGGTTCATGGTCCGCGGCGAGGGTCCGTACCTCTGGGACGCCGACGGCAACCGCTACGTCGATCTGGTCTCCTCGTGGGGCCCGATGATCCTCGGGCACGCGCATCCGGACGTCGTCGCGGCCGCGCGCGAAGCCGCTGTCGACGGCCTGTCGTTCGGCACCCCGACGCGCGGTGAGGTCGAACTCGCGGAAGAGATCATCCGCCGCGTCGAGCCGGTGGAGCAGGTGCGCCTGGTCAACTCCGGCACCGAGGCGACGATGAGCGCGATCCGGCTGGCCAGGGGATTCACCGGCCGGGCGAAGATCATCAAGTTCGCGGGCTGCTACCACGGTCACGTCGACGCGTTGCTCGCCGAAGCGGGCTCCGGCGTCGCGACCCTCGGTCTCCCGACGTCGCCCGGTGTCACCGGCGCGCAGGCGGCCGACACGATCGTCTTGCCCTACAACGACCTCGAGGCCGTTCGGAAGTCCTTTGTGGACAATCCGGACTCGATCGCCGCGATCATCACCGAAGCCGCCGCCGGCAACATGGGCGCCGTCGCCCCGGTCGAGGGCTTCAACGCCGGTCTCAAGGAGATCGCGCGCGAGCACGGCGCGCTGCTGATCATGGACGAGGTGATGACCGGGTTCCGCGTCTCGAAGGCGGGCTGGTTCGGCCTCGAAGGCGTCGCCGGTGACCTGTACACCTTCGGCAAGGTGATGTCGGGCGGGCTGCCCGCCGCGGCCTTCGGCGGCCGCGCCGACGTGATGGCGAAGCTGGCCCCGGGCGGGCCGGTGTACCAGGCGGGGACGCTGTCGGGGAACCCCGTCGCCGTCGCCGCCGGGCTCGCGACGCTGCGCGCGGCCGACGACGCCGTGTACGCGGCCCTCGACGCCAACGCGAAGCGGCTCGGCGACCTGTTCGGCCGGTCGCTCACCGAGGCGGGTGTCACGCACACCGTGCAGTACGCGGGCAACCTGGTCAGCGTGTTCTTCAGCGAGAACCCGGTGACGAACTACCCGGGCGCGCAGGCCGCGGAGACCTGGCGGTTCCCGGCGTTCTTCCACGCGCTGCTGGACAACGGCGTGTACGCGCCGCCGAGCGCGTACGAGGCCTGGTTCGTCAACGCGGCCATGGGCGACGCGGAGTTCGAGATCATCGAGTCCGCGTTGCGCGTCGCCGCCCGCGCCGCCGCCGAGGCGGTCCAGGCGTGAGCGAGACGACGATCGTGCACCTGCTCCGCCACGGCGAGGTGCACAACCCGGACAAGATCCTGTACGGCCGCCTGCCCGGCTTCAAGCTCTCCGACCGCGGACAGCGCCAGGCGCTGACGGTCGCCGAAGCCGTCGCGACGCACGACATCACCTACGTCGTCGCTTCGCCGCTTCAGCGCGCGCAGGAGACCGCGGCGCCGATCGCCGCCGCGCACCGGCTCGACGTCGACACCGACGATCGGCTGATCGAGGCGGACAACCAGTTCGAGGGCGAGCGGGTCGCCGTCGGCGATGGCGCCCTTCGCCAGCCGAAGCACTGGCCGAAGCTGGTCAACCCGTTCCGGCCGTCCTGGGGCGAGCCGTACGTCGAGATCGCACACCGCATGCTCGGCGCGATCCACCGCGCGCGGCGGGCGGCCGAGGGGCACGAGGCGCTGTGCGTCTCGCACCAGTTGCCGATCTGGACCGTGCGGCGCTTCCTGGAGGCGAAGCGGCTCTGGCACGACCCGCGCAACCGGCAGTGCTCGCTCGCGTCGCTGACCAGCCTGATCTTCGAGGGCGAAGAACTCGTGCGGATCGTCTACAGCGAGCCCGCCGGCACGACCGACCCGAAGGTGACCGGCGCATGAAGCGACTCGTGGCGGCCGTCGTCGGGCTGGCGCTCGTCGTCACCGGCTGCACCACCGGCAAGGACGCCGTCGTCACCGGCGGTTCGTTCAACTTCGTGTCGCCGGGCGGGAAGGTCGACATCACCTACGACGTCGCGGACCGCCAGCCGTCGCCGACGCTCTCCGGCGACGACCTGATGAACGAGGGCAAGCAGCTCTCGATCGCGGACTTCCCCGGCAAGGTCATCGTGCTGAACCTGTGGGGCCAGTGGTGCGGGCCGTGCCGCGTCGAGGCGCCGGAGATGCAGAAGGTCTACGACCAGACCAAGGCGTCCGGTGTCCAGGTGGTCGGCATCGACCTGCGGGACAACGACCGGGCGCCGGCGCAGGACTTCATGCGGGACCGGAAGCTGACGTACCCGTCGATCTACGACCCGTCGGGGCGGACGCTGCTGCAGCTCTCGGGCTACCCGCGCAACATCATCCCGTCGACGATCGTGCTGGACAAACAGCACCGCGTCGCCGCGGTGTTCCTGCGGGACCTGCTGGCGTCGGACCTGCTGCCCGTCGTCGAACGCCTGGCCGCCGAACCCGCCTGACCCACGCCCGGATCGCGTTTAGCCCGCTAAACGCGATCCGCCCACCGGGACCAAGGTCCTGACCGGGTGCGACGTAGGTCCCGTTGGGCCAGCCCCGGCGCTTTCACCTCGACCACACTGCCTACGCTCCTTTGCGTGAACGGTGTTACCGAGCTGGCGCTCTCAGGGCCGCTGCTGCTCGCAGCGGGTGTGGCGCTGCTGGCCGGGACGATCTCCTTCGCGTCGCCGTGCGTCGTGCCGCTGGTGCCCGGGTACCTCGCGTACCTGGCGGCGCTGGTCGGCGCGGACGCCCCCGCGGTCAGCCCCGACGAGGGGCGCAAGAAGGGCCGCTACGCCGTCGTCGGCGCGGCGGCGCTGTTCGTGCTCGGGTTCACCGTCGTCTTCGTGGTGACGCTGGGGACGCTGGTGTGGATCGCCGACGTCGTGCAGCTCAACATGGATCTCCTCCAGCGCCTCGGCGGTGTGCTGACGATCGCGATGGCGCTGGTCTTCCTCGGCTGGATCCCGGGGCTGCAGCGCGAGTTCCGGTCGCACCACGTGCCGCGCGGCGGGCTGTGGGGCGCGCCGGTGCTCGGCGCGGTGTTCGGGCTCGGCTGGACGCCGTGCATCGGGCCGACGCTGTCCGCGGTCACCACCCTGGCCAGCGCCACCGGCGGCGCCGCCGTCCGCGGTTACGCGCTGATCCTGGTGTACTGCCTCGGTCTCGGCGTCCCGTTCCTCCTCATCGCGGTCGGCGCCCGCTGGGCCGTCCGCGCCACCGACTGGCTGCGCCGCCACGGCCGTCAGGTGCAGGTCTTCGGCGGTGTCCTGCTGATGATCGTCGGCATCCTGCTGGTGACCGGGCTGTGGGGCGACATGATCGGCTGGATCCGGAACACCCTCGTGAACGACCTCAGGCTGCCCTTGTGACCACTCGATACCGCCAGACGCCGCTCAAGCGCGTCGCCGCCTTCCTGCGCAACACCTGGCGCGGACTGACGTCGATGCGCACCGCGCTGGTGCTGCTGTTCCTGCTCGCGCTCGCCGCGATGCCCGGCGCGCTGCTGCCGCAGCGGAATCTCAACGTCGCCAAGACCGACGAGTACATCGCCGCGCACGGCTGGTGGGGCGAACTGCTCGACCGCCTGCAGTTCTTCGAGGTCTACGGCAGCGTCTGGTTCTCGGCGATCTACATCCTGCTGATGGTCTCGCTCATCGGCTGTCTCGCGCCGCGCAGCTTCGAGTACGCGAAGGCGATGCGCGCGAAGCCGGTGCTCACGCCGCGCAAGCTCTCGCGGATGCCGCATCACGTGTCCACCACGACCGACCGGACCCCCGAGACGGTCATGAAGGACACGCACACGCTGCTCAAGGGCTGGCGCCGTGCCGAGCGCGAAGAGGCCGACGGAAGCCGGAGCATCTCCGCCGAACGCGGGTACCTCCGTGAGACCGGCAACCTCGTCTTCCACTTCGGCATGCTCGGCCTGATCATCTTCTTCGCGCTGGGCAAGATGTTCGGCTACGAAGGCCAGGTCATCGTCCAGGCCGACAGCAGCCCGTGGTGCAACTCCGGGATCCTCGGCTACGACACCTTCAACGCCGGGCTGCGCGTCGACGGCACCGACCTCAACGCGTTCTGCATCCGTCTCAAGGACTTCGAGGCGCGCTACACCGAGAACGGGCAGGCGAACTACTACCACTCCAACATGGAGTACCAGTCCGGCGAAGACCTGAAGACCGGCGCGTGGAAGCCGTACGGGCTCGAGGTCAACTCGCCGCTGCGCACCGCCGGAGACCGCGTCTACCTGCTGAACTTCGGCTACTCCCCGAAGTTCACCGTGACCTTCCCCGACGGCACCGTGCGCACCAACATCACTCCGTGGCGTCCCGCCGACGAGCCGACGAAGCTCTCCGAAGGCGCGACGAAGATCGACCAGCCGGGGATCACCGACCCGATCGAACGCCGCACCCGCCAGCTCGCAATCACCGGCCTGCTCGCGCCGACCGCGTTCATGCACGGCAACGTGCTCACGTCTTCGCGGCCCGAGGCGAAAAAGCCCGCCGTGGCCGTCGACATCTACCGCGGCGACCTCGGCCTCGACGCGGGTCGCGGGCAGTCGATCTTCCAGATCGACCAGTCGCTCGTCGCGGACGGCAGGCTCAAGAAGCTCACGCGGCAGAACCTGGACCAGGGCCAGGAGACCGTGCTGGACGACGGCACGAAGGTCCGTTTCGATGGCGTCCAGGAATGGGTCGCCATCCAGGTCTCGCACGATCCGGTGCAGGGCTGGGTGCTGGTCTGCGCGGTCGCGATGTTGATCGGGCTGGCGGGATCGCTGCTGGTCAAACGGCGCCGGGTGTGGGTCCGGGTGACCCCGGCGCGCGAAGGTGAGACGGGTACCGTGATCGAGGTCGCCGGGCTGGCGCGCACCGATCAGGCGGGCTACGGCGAAGAGTTCCAGCGGATCAGCGACAAGCTGGTCCAGGGGCAGAGAGGCAACTAGAGGTCATGCCGATCAACGAGACGCTGTCCCAGTACAGCGACTACTCCTACACCACCGCGGCGGCGATCTACGTCCTCGCGCTGATGTTCGCCCTCGTCGAGCAGGGTTTCGGCGCGAAGGGCAGGCTCGCGGCGGAACGTAGCAAGCAGAAGGCCCGCGAACTGGTCGGCGCGGGCGGCCCGCCCGCTTACGGGACGCCCGTCGAGCCTCCGCGCGAGGTCGGCCGCCCCGAGCGCATCGGCCGCATGGGCGCCGCGCTGCTGGTGCTGGCCGCGCTGCTCCACCTGGCCGCGATCGTGCTGCGCGGGCTCGCCGTGCACCGCGCGCCGTGGGGCAATCTCTACGAATACGGCATGGCCACGACCTTCATCGCCGTCGTGACCTGGATCGTCATCATGCGGAAGTTCCCGGTCCGCCACCTCACCGGTTTCCTGCTGCTGCCGGTCGTGATCCTGATGTTCGTCAACGGCACCATGCTGTACACGACGGCCGCGCCGGTGCAGCCCGCGCTCCAGTCGTACTGGCTGATCATCCACGTTTCCGCGGCGATCATCGGCTCGGGTGTCTTCCTGGTGCCGGGTGTCGCGAGCGTCCTTTACCTTTTCCGCGCCGCCCACGACGACAACCCGGCGAAGTTCGCCAAGTTCGGTCCGAAGCTGCCCGCAGCGGACGTGCTCGACCGCATCGCCTACCGCACCACCATCTTCGCCTTCCCGATCTTCACCTTCGGCGTGCTCTGCGGTGCGGTGTGGGCCGAGGCGGCGTGGGGCCGGTTCTGGGGCTGGGACCCCAAGGAGACCGTCGCCTTCGTGGCGTGGGTCGTCTACGCGGCGTACCTCCACTCCCGGGCCACCGCGGGCTGGCGCGGGAAGCGGGCCGCGATCATCAACATCGTCGGATTCTCCGCGACGATCTTCAACATGTTCTTCGTGAACCTGGTGACGTCGGGCCTGCACTCCTACGCCGGGGGCTGACCGCCGCCTCTGCGCGCGCGCCGACTACCGTCAATACTGAGGTATGGGGGAAGACGTGCGCGGAGGAGGAATTCAGCGGTGACCGGACCCAGCGAAGAATCGGCTCCTGGCCACCCCGAACCCACCGAGAGCGGCCAGCCCTCGGAGTTGTTCTCCGAGGACCGGACGGACTCGGCGCCGCATCCGAACGCGGGGGGTTTCGAGGCCGAGCCGACCCAGGTCGTTCAGCCGCAGTACCCGCCGCAGCAGGCTCAGGCTCAATACCCGCAGCAACAGCAGCAGCCGCCGTTGCCGCAGCCGTCGCAAGGGCAGTACCAGCAGCCCTACGACCAGAACCTGCCCCCGCTGCAGCCCCAACAGCCGCAGCAGGCGCCGCCGCAGCAGGCCGCCCAGTACCCGCCTCAGCAGCCGTACGCGCAGCCGCAGCAGGCGGTGCCGGGGTTGCCGCAGCCGCAGGGCAGGCACGCGCTCCCGGACGAACTCGCCACCGCGAGCCTGGTGAAGCCGCAGAAGCGCAAGCCGCAGTCGGGCTGGCGCAAGGCCCTTTACGTGGGCACCGGCAAGCTCGTCAACCCTGGCGAGAGCCCCAAGGACACGCGCAAACGCGAACTGATCGCGCAGATCAACCAGCCGCTGCGCGGGTGCTACAAGATCGCGATGCTGAGCCTCAAGGGCGGCGTCGGCAAGACCACCACGACGACCACGCTGGGCTCGACGTTCGCGTCGCTGCGCGGTGACCGGGTCGTCGCCGTCGACGCGAACCCGGACCGCGGGACGCTGTCGCAGAAGATCCCGATCGAGACCACCGCGACCGTGCGGCACCTGCTGCGGGACGCGGACAAGATCACCAGGTACAGCGACGTCCGTTCGTACACCTCGCAGGGCGGGAGCCGGCTGGAGATCCTCGCCAGCGAGCAGGATCCGGCGGTGTCGGAAGCCTTCTCCGAGGACGACTACCGGCGCACGGTCAACCTGCTGGAGCACTTCTACAACATCGTGCTCACCGACTGCGGGACCGGTTTGATGCACTCGGCGATGAAGGGCGTCCTGGACGTCGCGGACGCGCTCGTGGTGGTGTCTTCAGGCTCCGTCGACGGGGCGCGCAGTGCGTCGGCCACGCTCGACTGGCTGGAGGCGCACGGCTACGGTGACCTGGTCAAACGGTCCGTCGCGGTGATCAACTCGGTGCGACCGAAGGGTGGCTCCGTCGATCTCGACAAGCTCTCCGCGCACTTCGGCGCGCGCGTCCGTTCGGTGTGCCGGATCCCGTTCGACCCGCATCTGGAAGAGGGCGCCGAGATCGAGCTGGACCGGCTCGACGCGGACACCCGGCTGGCGTTGCTGGAACTGGCGGCCACCGTCGCGGACGGCTTCGGCGGCCAGCAGTACCAGCCGATCCAGCCCTAGTCCCGCTCTTTACTCTTTGTCCTCGTCTTTACCTTTGCGCTGCTGCTCACCGAGCTTGCGCAGGAAGTCGGGGTCGTCGTCCGGGGCCAGCGTCGGTCGCGACGAGGGGACCCCGACGCGCTCGATCCCGAACGCGCGCCACAACACCACGGCGACGGTGAGCGCTCCGATGGCCGCGAGCAGATAGATCATGCTCGGTCCCTTTCCGCGTGGAGGACGTTGTCCGGTCCCACGAGGCTAGCCCTTTTGTCGCGCGCGGGGGGACTCATGGATACCCCAATGTGACGAAGGGCGGTTACGAGCCCTTCGTCACTGGAGTCCTTTTTGCGGGAAATGCCTGCTCAGACCTTGCGAGCGGGCTCGCTGGCGTCGGTGGTGAGCTCGGCGAGGAGCTCGTTCACCTCGGCCTCGCGGAACCGGCGGTGGCCGCCGGGAGTGCGGATCGAGCCGATCCGGCCCGCGGTCGCCCAGCGGGTCACGGTCTTGGGGTCGACCCGGAACAGAGCCGCCACTTCGCCGGGGGTGAGCAACCTGCCGCCCATGGTCGCGGTCATTTTCCGCCTCCTTCACGGTTCCAGTGCTAAACCGGAGGCGGGCCCTGTGCCCGTCGTGCCGGGTAGCCAACACGGCAATCGTTGCATCTCACCCGTCAGGTACTCGAACGGTTGTCCAACAGTAAAGAGCCCTTAAAGGTCAAAACCGACAACCACGACATGCGTCGTCCGGCGCCGCGGTCTTGTCACGGATGTACGAAAACGCGCCCTGATCACGCGAATCGGGCCGTGGCACCTAAGGTGTAGCGGTGGACCAGGTGGATCGGAAGATCATCGCGGCATTACGGGAGAACGGGCGGGCTACCTACGCCGACCTCGGCCGGTCTGTCGGGCTCTCGGCTTCGTCAGTGCACGAGCGGGTCGGCAAACTCGAGGCCGCCGGCGTGATCACCGGCTACCACGCCATGGTCGACCCGAACACGGTCGGGCTCGGGGTGACCGCGCTAGTCGGCATCCACCCCACCGACACCGCGACCGAGGACGACGTCGCGGAGGCGCTCGGGGCCCTGGACGAGGTCGAAAGCTGCTACGCCGTCGCGGGCGACGAAGCCTTCGTCGTCAAGGTGCGGGTGGCCACCGTCGACGATCTGGAGCGGACCCTCGGCAGGCTGCGGCGGATTCCCGGCGTCGGCCGCACGAACACCACCGTCGTGCTCTCCACCCGCTTCGAGGGGCGCCCCAACAACGCGGGCCTGGACGACGGCCGCAACGGCAACGCGTAGCCTGCGTTGATGTGAGCGATAATCACCTGCCCCGTGACCTGACGCTGTACGTGCTGGCCAGGTTCCTCCTGGTCGGGGTCATCGCAGGCGGCTTGCTGCTGGTCAACGTCCCGCTGCTGGTCGCGTTGCTGATCGGCCTGGTCGTGGGGCTGCCGCTGGGCCTGCTGCTGTTCCGCCCGCTGAACGCGCGCGTGACCGCCGGGCTCGCCCGCCGCAACGAAAAGCGCGCTCGCGCCCGTGCCGAACTGCGTTCGCAGCTGCGCGGCGACCGGGTGGACGGCGCAGCGTGAGCCTCTTGCAGAGCCGCAGCTGGGTCCGCGAAGCCGTCCGCATCATCGAGGCCGACGCGAACCGCAGCGCCGACACGCACCTCCACGTCTTCCCGCTGCCCCCCGAATGGGGCGTGGACCTGTACCTGAAGGACGAATCCGTCCACCCGACCGGCTCGCTCAAGCACCGGCTCGCGCGTTCGCTGTTCCTGTACGGCCTGGTGAACGGCCAGATCGGGCCGGACACCGTGCTCGTCGAGGCGTCCAGCGGCTCGACGGCGGTTTCGGAGGCGTACTTCGCGCGGATGCTCGGGCTGCGGTTCATCACCGTGGTGCCGCGCAGCACCTCGCCGGAGAAGATCGCGCTCATCGAGTTCTACGGCGGCGAATGCCACTACGTCGACCGCGCGCCGGACATGTACCCGGAGGCCGAACGGCTCGCTTCGGAGTGCAACGGCCACTACCTCGACCAGTTCACCTACGCGGAGCGCGCGACGGACTGGCGCGGGAACAACAACATCGCCGAATCGGTGTACGCGCAGATGCAGTCCGAACGGCACCCCGTGCCGACGTGGATCGTCGTCGGCGCCGGGACCGGCGGCACGAGCGCGACCTTCGGCCGCTACGTGCGCTACAAGCGGCACACCACGAAGATCGCCGTCGTCGACCCGGAGAACTCGTCGTTCTTCGGCGCCTGGCAGACCGGGGCTCTCGACTACAGCACCGGCATGCCTTCGCGGATCGAGGGGATCGGGCGGCCGCGCGTCGAGCCGTCATTCGTGCCCGGCGTGATCGACGAGATGTTCCAGGTTCCCGACGCCGCTTCGCTGGCGGCCATCCGCGTGCTGCGCGAGCGGACCGGGCACTGGGCCGGCGGCTCGACCGGGACGAACCTCTTCGGCGCTTTCACGCTGATCTCGCGGATGGTCTCCGAAGGCCAGGCGGGCAGTATCGTCACGCTGCTGTGCGACGGCGGGGAGCGGTACGCCAACACGTACTACGACGACGAGTGGCTGGCGCAGAAGAACATCGACATCGCGCCTTACCTGGAGAAGTACCGGGAGTTCCTGGTGAGCGGGAAGCTCGCGGAGAGCTGAAGGGGACTTTCCCCGCATTAGACGCCACGAAGGGGCCCTTCGCCGCATCGCATGCGGTGAAGGGCCCTTTCAGCTCACAGCGCCAGCGCCACCGCGGTCAGCACCGCCCACCCCAGCATCGCGAACCCGGTGTCCCGCAGCGCCGGGATCAGCGCCCGCCCCTGCGCCCCGCCGCCGACGGCCTTGACCGACTTCAGCAGCAGCGGCGCGGTCAGCAGGCCCAGCAGCGCCCACGGCGTCACGAAGGCGAGCAGCACGCTCGCGATGTACGGCACCGCGACCAGCACCAGGTAGAGCCGCCGCGTGCCCTGGTCGCCGAGCCGGGTGGCGAGCGTGCGCTTGCCGGACTCGACGTCGGTCGGGATGTCGCGGAGGTTGTTGGCGGTCAGCACGCCCGTCGAGAACGAGCCGACGGCGACCGCGCAGCCGAGCGCGGTCCAGCTGAGCTGTCCGGCTTGGACGTACACGGTGCCGAGCACCCCGGCCAGCCCGAAGAAGACGAAGACCGCGATCTCGCCGAAACCGTAGTAGCCGTAAGGCTTTTTGCCGCCGGTGTAGAACCAGGCGCCGAGGATGCAGACCGCGCCCATCGCCAGCAGCCACCACAGGCCGCTGATCGCGAGGAGCACGAGCCCGAGGACTCCGGCGAGCCCGAGCGAGACGAGAGCGGCCGCCAGGACGGCCTTCGGCTTCGCGACTCCGGAGCCGACCAGCCGCAGCGGGCCAACGCGGTTCTCGTCGGTGCCGCGGATGCCGTCGGAGTAGTCGTTGGCGTAGTTGACGCCGACGATGAGCGCCAACGAGACGAGCAGCGCGAGAATCGAGCGGGACCAGGAGAAGCCGTCGAGCGCGATCGCCGCGCCGACTCCGGCGACCACCGGCGCCACCGCGTTGGGCAGCGTCCGCGGGCGTGCCCCTTCGATCCATTCACCAGCAGTCGCCATGCCGCCATTCTGGCCCTGGCCACTACCGGCCGGTATGCGGGGCTCGTCACCTGCCCGGCCATCCCGGGCAGGTGACGAGTCGCGCTACTTGAGGTCGTCGATCGCGTCTTCCAGGGTCCAGGTGAGCGTGCCGCTGTTCGGAACGGCGGTCTCCGGTTCGTCCGCCAGCGCGGGACCGGCCAAAGCGACCAGTCCCATCGTGACGGCGGTGCAGGCCAATACGGTGCGTGTCCAGCGCGTCATACGTAGACGTAAACCCGCGGGTAATGACCGTGTCAACAACGTCCCAGTAATCGGTGGGGAATTCACGACCTTCGTAGGAGATTCCTGACGGCCGTCCTGTCGACCTTCCCTGGGCCTCGCAACGGCAGCTCTTCGGCGAATTCGACCCGCTTCGGAGCGGCGGCCGCGCCGGCCTCTTCACGGCACGCGGCACGCAGCGAATCGACGTCGCAACCTGCGCCGACGACGAGCGCGACGACCGCTTCGCCCCACTCGGGGTCGGGTACTCCGACCACGCACGCGTCCCGGATTCCGGGCTGTGCGGTCAAGATCCGTTCGACGGTCGCGGCGGCCACCTTCACCCCACCGGTGTTGATCATGTCGTCGATCCGGCCGAGGATCTCCAGCCGCCCGTCGGCCGACCACCGGCCGCGGTCGGAAGTGCGGAACCGGCCGTCCTCGAAGGCCTCCGCGGTCAGGTCGGGTCGCAGCCGGTAGCCGTGCGCGAGGACGTCACCCGTGATACAGACCCGCTCGTCCTCGAGTTCGACGTGTACTCCGTCCAGCGGTACGCCGTCGTAGACGCAGCCGCTCGCGGTCTCGCTCATGCCGTACGCGGGGACGATCTTCACGCCCGCTTCGGCGGCGCGCTCGCGGAGATCCGCTGTCGTCGCCGCGGCGCCGAGAACGATCGCGTCGAACGAGCGGGCCGCCGCCAGTCCGGGGCCGCCCGCGTCGAGCAGCCGCCCGAGCTGGGTCGGCACGAGCGCGGTGTAGCGCGGGCCGTCCAGCGACAGCAGCGGCGCGGCGGCTTCGGCGAAGTCGTCCGGCCGGAAACCGGAGGCGTGCAGCACGGACGGTGTCGTCCCGGCCAGCAGCGAACGCACCAGCACCTGGAGTCCGCCGATGTAGTGCGCCGGGGTCGCGAGCAACCAGTGACCCTGCCCTCCGAGCCGCGTGTGGGTCGCGTGAGCCGAGGCTGTCAGCGCCGACGCAGACAGCAGCACCCCCTTCGGCTCGCCGGTGGAGCCGGAGGTGGCGATGATCACCGCGGTCCCGGGCTCGGCCGGGCGCGCCGGCTCCATCGCGTCCCGCAGGACCTCCGACGAGTAGGGGAGGACGGCCGGACCGCCGTCGAGCGCCTCGGCCAGTGCCGCGGTCAGCTCGACGATCGACCCTGGACTCCCGTCCACCCCTACCGCACGCATCGCTCCACCCTACGTCTGCCCGCGGATCGCGTTTAGCCCGCTAAACGCAGGTCAGTAGTAGTACGGGAAGGCCGACCAGTCGGGGGAACGCTTCTCCAGGAAGGAGTCGCGGCCTTCGACGGCCTCGTCCTGCATGTACGCCAGTCGGGTGGTTTCGCCGGCGAAGAGCTGCTGGCCGACCAGACCGTCGTCGGTGAGGTTGAACGCGTACTTCAGCATCCGCTGCGCCGTCGGCGACTTGCCGTTGATCGCCCACGCCCAGTCCAGCGCCTCGGCCTCGAGCTGCGCGTGCGGGACGGCGGAGTTGACCGCGCCCATCGCCTGCATCTGCTCGGCGGTGTACTCGCGGCCGAGGAAGAAGATCTCCCGCGCGAATTTCTGCCCGACCTGCTTGGCCAGGTACGCCGAGCCGTAGCCGCCGTCGAAGGAGCCGACGTCGGCGTCGGTCTGCTTGAACCGCGCGTGCTCGGCCGAGGCGAGCGTGAGGTCGCACACCACGTGCAGCGAATGACCGCCGCCCGCGGCCCACCCCGGGACGACCGCGATGACCACCTTCGGCATGAACCTGATCAGCCGCTGGACCTCGAGGATGTGCAGCCGTCCGGCCCTGGCCGGATCGATCGTGTCGGAGGTCTCCCCATCCGCGTACTGATACCCGGAGCGTCCGCGAATACGCTGGTCACCACCAGAACAAAACGCCCAGCCGCCGTCCTTCGGCGACGGGCCGTTACCGGTGAGCAGGACGCAGCCGACGTCCGAGCTCATCCGCGCGTGGTCGAGCGCGCGGTACAGCTCGTCGACGGTGTGCGGGCGGAAGGCGTTGCGGACCTCGGGACGGTCGAACGCGACACGTACGACACGTTTGCCTGAGCGGCTCTCAGAGGAGCGGTGATAGGTGATGTCGGTGAAGTCGAAACCGTCGACTTCCGTCCACGAGGCGGGGTCGAACAGCTCGGAAACCTGGGCGTCATCCACGTTTGGGAGAATAGGACGTGTGGCCGTGAGTCGTAGTGTCAAACCCGAGGTCTGCCGGTGAATCCTTCCACCGCGCAGGCCAGGGTCATCGTCGACGAACTCGTCCGCAACACCGTCTCGCACGTCGTCCTCTGCCCGGGCTCACGCAACGCCCCCCTGTCGATCGCGCTGTACGACGCGGCGGCCGCCGGACGGCTCCAGCTGCACGTCCGCATCGACGAACGCGGCGCCGCCTTCCTCGCCCTCGGCATCGCCGCGCGCACCGGCCGCCCCGTGGCGGTGCTGTGCACGTCGGGCACCGCGGCCGCGAACTTCCACCCCGCCGTGCTGGAGGCCGACCGCGCCGGGGTCCCGCTGATCGTGCTGACCGCCGACCGGCCGCCCGAGATGCGGGCCGCCGGCGCGAGCCAGGTCATCGACCAGCACCAGCTCTACGGCAACGCCATCCGCTACTTCGACGAGCTCGCCGTCGCCGAACGCCGCGCCGGGCAGAACTCGTACTGGCGTGGCCAGATCTGCCGCGCCTGGAACGCCGCGTACGGCGAATGGCGCTGCGGGCCGGTGCACTTGAACATCCCCTTCCGTGAGCCGCTCGTGCCGGATATCGATGATGACGGCGAGTGGTACGAGTCACTCGAAGGGCGTCCGGACGGCGCTCGCTGGACGGAGCTGCCGGACTTCGGCGCGCTTCCCTCTTTCGTGGTGCCCTCGGCACGCCATGGCCTGGTCATCGCGTGCGACACCGGCGTGCAGGCGGCCAGCGAATGGGCCGAGCTGCACGGCTGGCCGGTCGTCTCCGAGACCGGCGGTATCGGGATGGCGGGCGCGACGGCGATCTCGTCCGGCGCGTGGCTGCTCGGCGTCGAGGAGTTCATCTCGCGGCACAAGCCCGAACAGGTCCTGTGCATCGGGCGTCCGACGGTGTTCCGGCAGGTCCAGCGGGTGCTGTCCGATCCGGACGTCGAGGTGCTGCTGGTCCGGCCCGATTCGGACTGGCCCGCGCCCGCGCACAACGTCCGCCAGGTCGGCCAGTGGTTCGACGAGCCGACCAAACCGGCCGATCCGGAGTGGCTCGCCGGCTGGCAGCGCGCGGACAAGGCGGCGTCGGCGGCGGTGACCGAAGCGCTGGCCGACGAGCCGTGGCCGAGCGGGCTGCGCCTGGCGACCGAGCTGGTCGACGCGGTCCCGGAGGGGTCGCTGCTGGTCGTCGGCTCGTCCAACCCGACCCGTGACGTCGCCCTCGCCGGGCGGCTGCGGCCCGACGTCCTCGTGCACCGCAACCGCGGCGTCGCCGGCATCGACGGCATGGTGTCGACCGCGATCGGCGCCGCGACCGTCCACAGGGGACATTCGTACGCCCTGCTCGGCGACCTGACGTTCCTGCACGACGCGAGCGGCCTGCTGACCGGACCCGCCGAACAGCGCCCTGACCTGACGATCGTGGTGCTCAACGACGACGGCGGCGGCATCTTCTCCCTGCTGGAGCAGGGCGCGCCCGAGCACAACGCCAGCTTCGAACGCGTTTTCGGCACGCCGCACGGCGCCGATCTCGGTGCCCTGTGCGCCGGTTACCGCGTGCCGCACGTCGTCGCCGAGACGCTCACCGAATTCCGTGCGGCGCTCAAGCCCGCGCCGGGGTTGCGGGTGGTGGAGGTCCGCGTGGACCGAACGCGCCACCGCGAGCTGCACGCGCGCCTCCGTACGGCGGTTTCGTCGGCCGTGCGTGCTGTCTAGCCGATTTTGCTCTCAGTCCAGAGGCTAGGAACCCCTCCTTCGGACGTGTCTCCGCGCTGATCGGCTGGCTACGTTCGAGCGCGCTGACAAATCCTGGGAGGATTCGCAATGCGCTTGAAGACTCGCGCCGGCTTCGCCGGATTGACCGCGGGCGTCGTCTCGGTGCTGCTCGTGGGCACCGCGGCCGCCGCACCCGCGCCCGGCTCGATCGGTATCGGCGACCCGTACTACCCGCACGCCGGGAACGGCGGCTACGACGTCGCCCACTACGACCTCCGGCTGACCTATCAGCCGTCCACCGACCTGCTGTCCGGCGCCACGACGATCCTGCTCACCGCGACGCAGGACCTCTCGGCGTTCAACCTCGACTTCGGGCTGAAGGTGTCGAGCGTCCGGGTCAACAACCGGCCCGCGAAGTTCGCGACGTCGACCGACGGCACCGGTGAGCTGACCGTCACCCCGGCCTCGCCGCTGAAGAAGGGCCAGACGGCGACCGTCGTCGTCGCCTACGCGGACACGCCGTCGAAGGTGAAGATCGACGGTTTCACCGCCTGGAAGAAGACCCCGGACGGCGCGCTGGCCGTCGACGAGCCGCAGAGCGCGGCCTGGTGGTTCCCGTCCAACGACCACCCGACCGACCTGGCCACCTACGACGTCTCGGTCGAGGTCCCGAACGACGTCGCCGCGCTGTCGAACGGCACGCTCGTGCGCAAGACGGTGCAGCGTCCCGGCTGGACGCGCTGGAACTGGCGCAGCACCAAACCGCAGGCGACGTACCTCACGTCACTGGAAGTCGGCAAGTTCGAGGTGAACGAGCAGACCACGCCGGACGGCAAGCCGTTCATCACTGCGTACGGTGCCGACCTCGGCGAATCGCTCGGCGCGGCCAAGGCCAGCATCGAGCGGACGCCGGAGATCACCGAATTCCTCGCCTCGAAGTTCGGGCCGTACCCGTTCGAGGCGCAGGGCGGCGTCGTCACCACCGGCATCACCTTCGCGCTGGAGAACCAGACGCGGCCGGTCTACGGCGCCAGGGCCTTCCGGTCCGGCTCCAACACCTCGATCGTGGCGCACGAGCAGGCGCACCAGTGGTTCGGCGACAGCGTCACGCTCGGCAAGTGGAGCGAGATCTGGCTGAACGAGGGTTTCGCCTCCTACGGCGAGTTCCTCTGGTCGGAGGAGACCGGCGAGGGCACGGCCGACGAACTCGCCCAGTACATCTACGACTCCACGCCTGCCGAGGACCCGTTCTGGCAGGTCCTTCCCGCCGACCCGGGCGCGGACGACCAGTTCCACGCGGCCGTCTACGACCGCGGCGCGCTCGCGGTGCACGCGTTGCGCAAGGCCGTGGGCGACGACACGTTCTTCCGGATCTTGCAGACCTGGCAGCAGGTGAAGAAGAGCAAGTCCGCGGTGATCCCGGAGTTCATCGCGCTCGCGGAGAAGATCTCGGGCAAGCCGCTGTACGACCTGTTCCAGACGTGGCTGTACACCAAGGGCAAGCCCGCAGTGGGCCCGAACGGCGCGCAGGCACTCCGGGCCGCTGTGGCCCCGGTCGCACCGAAGTCCTACCCGCAGATCAAGGCGACGCACGAATTCCTCGCCGAGCGACACGCCCACTGACGGGTAGCGATACGCTCGCGGCGTGACGGCCAAAACGGAGCGGGTGAGGCGCATCGGGTGGTATGCCGCCCTCGTTGTCGCCTCACTCGTCACCGTGCTCGGTGTCTCGCTGCTGTTCGCCGCCATCCGCAACGACAGCGCGATCGAAGCCCAGCTCGGGCAGGCGACGGCGCAGGTCGAGTCGGTGGCCTTCGACCGCACGATCATCAACTACGCGACCCCCGACGGCATCATGCACAGCCCGGCCAACGGCGTGCTCTACCCGGCCGGGCTGGCCGCCGGGCAGCTCGTGAACATCGAGTACGACGTCGGCGACCCGGAACTCGCGCGGGTGGCCGGCCGCTCAGCGGCGAACACGCTGCTGCCGCTGGGCAGCATGATCTTCTTCACCTGGCTGATCGCCGGGCCGCTGCTGTGGTGGATCCGGCGGCAGAACGTCCGGTCACGGGCCGAGTCGTCCGTCTGATCACGCGAGTTACGCCTCCAATCACGCGAGTCGCGCCCCTGATCACGTGAGTTACGCGCCCAATCACGCGAGTCGCGAGTTCGGGCACGTGGGCTCGCCGTGCGGGACCGGCGAACTCGCGTGATTGGAGGCGCAACACGCGTGATTGGGCGCGCAACACGCGTGATTGGGCGCGTAACTCAGGCGACGGACTCCTGCCACCAGCCCAGGACCTCGTCGGCCACTCCCGGCGCCGCCACCAGCAGGGCGTCGACCGGCAGGGCGGTGTCCTCCCCGTGCCGGTCCAGCACCACGGCACCCGCCTCGATGGCCAGCGCGACCGATCCGGCGACGTCCCATTCGCGGTAGTTGTGCAGCACCGCCGCGGCCGCGTGGCCCAGGGCGACCTGCGCGATCGCCAGCGCCGCCGAGCCGAGCACGCGGACCCCGGCGTGCGCGGCGGCGGCCCGTTCGATGAACTGGCCCATTCCCGGCCAGACACCCTTGCGCGTGAGTTCCGTGCAGACGATCGCCCCGGCGGTCCCGCAGCGGTCGGTGAGCGTGATCGGTTTGCCGTTCGCCCGCGCGCCGCGGCCGCGCGCGGCGGCGTAGATCTGGGCGCGGTACGGGTCCGCGACCACGCCCACCACCGGCCCCGAAGCGTCGATCAGGGCGAGGCTGTACGCGCACCAGGGGACACCGGCGACGTAGTTCGCGGTGCCGTCGACCGGGTCGACCACCCAGCGGTATTCGGCGACGTCGGCACCGTGGTCGGCACCGAATTCACCGCCGACCACGGGGATACCGGGGAATTCCGCGGTCAGCACCCGGCGGGTGTGGCGTTCGAGGATGCGGTCGGTGTCGGTGACCCAGTCGAAGGGCGAGTCCTTCGGATCGGGTTGGGCGCCCCGGCCCGCGGTCGCGGTGATCACGTCGGTCGCGTCGTTGGCCAGCCGACCGGCCACTTCGAGGGCCCTCGACACCAGCCCCGGCTCGACGGGCTGAGGCGGCCTTGAGGACAGGAGGGTCATGCCTGACTAGTGTGGCCGAGCCTGGTTTACGGAACACGACCTTGAGATGACATGTCGTCTGTTCCGTTTTTGTTGGGGTGGGCGTCACAACCGGATGCGACAGTGATCCGCGTGCGAGTCGCGATAGTCACCGAAAGTTTCCTGCCCCAGGTGAACGGCGTGACCAACTCCGTGCTCCGCGTCGTGGAACACCTCCGCGACCGCGCGCACGACGTGCTGATCATCGCCCCGGGGCCGGGTCCCGTGGAGTACCTCGGCGCCCCGGTCGTGCGCATTCCCGCCCTCGACTTCCCCGGCGTGAACTCCCTCCCGGTCGGCGTGCCGACCAGGACGGTGCTCACCGCGCTGGCCGATTTCGGCCCGGACGTGGTGCATCTGGCGTCGCCGTTCGTGGTCGGCGCCCGCGGGCTCGCCGCGGCCAGACGGCTGCGGGTGCCGTGTGTCGCGGTGTACCAGACCGACATCGCCGGGTTCGCCGCCGCGTACGGCTTCGGCATCGCCGCCCGCGCGGCCTGGCGCTGGGTGCGCCGCCTGCACTCGCGGGCCGACCGCACGCTCGCGCCGTCGACGGACTCGGTCGAACAGCTGAAACTGCACGGGATCCCGCGGGTGCACCGCTGGGCGCGCGGCGTCGACATCGAGCGGTTCTCGCCGGTCCACGCCGACCCCGCGTTGCGCGCCGAGCTGGCGCCGAACGGCGAACTGCTGGTCGGTTTCGTCGGCAGGCTCGCACCGGAGAAGGAGGTCGAGCGGCTGACCGCGCTCGCCGGGGTCGACGGGATCCGGGTGGTCGTCGTCGGCGACGGACCGGAATTGCCGATGCTGCGCGAACGGATCCCGGGTGCGGCGTTCCTCGGCGCCCGGTACGGCGAAGAGCTCTCCGCCGCGTACGCGAGCCTCGACGTATTCGTCCACACAGGACCGCACGAGACGTTCTGCCAGGCCATTCAGGAGGCGATGGCGTCCGGGCTGCCGGTGCTGGCGCCGAACGCGGGCGGCCCGAAGGACCTGGTCCTGCCCGGCCGCACTGGGTACCTCCTGCCTGCCGACCGGGCCGGCTTCGCGACGGCGCTGGTGGACAAGGTCAACGACCTGCGCGACGAAGCGCTGCGCGCCAGGCTGGGAGAGAAGGCGCGCAAGGTCGTGTTGGGCCGGACCTGGCCCGCGGTCTGCCACGAGTTGGTCGGCCACTACGAAGCCGTCCAGGGCAAAGTCGCGCGCGCGGCCTGACCCCATGCACATCGTCCAGCTGGCCAACTTCTACGGGCCACGCTCGGGCGGGCTGCGGACGGCGTTGCATCATCTCGGCGCCGGTTACGTGGCGAGCGGTCATCAGGTGACCCTCGTGGTGCCAGGGCGGCGCTACGCGGACGAGACGCTGCCCTCGGGAGTCCGCCGGTTTTCCCTTCCGGCACCGCAGATCCCGGGCACCGGCGGCTACCGCGCGGTCGATCCGCACCGGGTGCGCGCGGTGCTGGAACGCCTGGAACCGGACAGGCTGGAAGTGTCCGACAGGCTCACCCTGCGCGGCATGGGAGTCTGGGCGCGGCGCAACGGGGTGCCCAGCATGGTGATCTCGCACGAGCGGCTGGACAGGCTGCTGGAGCAGTTCCTGATGCCGGAACCCGTCGCGCGGCGCGTCGCGGACGTCGCGAACCGGCGGATGGCGCGGCGCTACGACACGGTCGTCTGCACGACGGCGTTCGCCCGCGCGGAATTCGACCGGATCGCCGCGCCGAACGTGCGCCGCGTCCCACTCGGCGTCGACCTCGCGACGTTCACCCCCGCCCGGCGCGACGACGGCTGGCGGCACACACTGTCCGGCGACGCCGACGCCCTCCTTGTCCACTGTGGACGTCTGTCGCCGGAGAAGCACGTCGAGCGCAGCGTGGACACCGTCGCCGAGCTGACCGAGGCGGGGCACCGCGTGCGGCTGGTGATCGCCGGCGACGGCCCTCGGCGGCGTGCGCTGGAGCGGCGGGCGCGCGGGCTCCCGGTGACCTTCCTCGGCTTCCTGTCCGGACGCGACGAGGTCGCGCGGCTGCTGGCCAGCGCCGACGTTTCCCTCGCGCCCGGTCCACACGAGACGTTCGGGCTGGCCGCATTGGAGGCGCTCGCTTCGGGAACCCCGGTGGTGGTCTCGGCGTCGTCGGCGCTGCGGGAGATCGTGCGTCCCGGCTGCGGCGAGGCCGTCGACGATCGTGCTCCGGCCTTCGCAGGCGCTGTCACGGGTCTGCTGGAGCGTCCCGAGGACGCGAGGCGCGCGGCGGCGCGAGCCCGGGCGGAGGAATTCGCCTGGCCGCGATCGGTGCAGGGAATGCTCTCCGCACTCACTTGAATACTTTGTATCCATTTTGTACAACCGGCATTCATCGTCCCCTCACGCCATCGAGCGAGAGGACGGCACGTGAGGTTCGAAGTACTGGGAACGTTCAGCATCTCTTCCGGTTCGCGGTCGGTCCCGCTGCAGGGCCGGATGAGAAGGACGCTCCTCGGCGTGCTGCTGGTCCGCGCGAACACCTTCGTGCCGGTGAACGTGCTCACCGAGGCCCTGTGGGAGAGCAAGTGGGAGCCGCGGGCGGTACCGAAGCTGCACTGGCACGTCCACAAGCTGCGGCAGGCCCTGCCCGAAGGCGACCGGCTCGGCTTCGACAACGGCGGCTACCGGCTGGAGGTCCACCCCGGAGAACTCGACGTCGAGACCTTCGAGACGCTGGCGAGCCAGGCGTTGAAGGCCGCCGACCCCGCGCAGCGCGCCTCGCTGATCCGGCAGGCCCTCACGCACTGGCACGGCGCGCCCTACGAAGGCCTCGACGTCCCCCTGCTTTCGGACGAGACGATGCGCCTGTCCGAGCACCGGCTGGTCCTGCTCGAAGAGCTCTACCAGGCCGAACTGGACCTCGGGCGGCACGCGAGCGCGGCCGTCGAGCTGGCGGATCTGGTGCGGCGGAACCCGTTGCGGCAGCGTGCCCAGTACCTCCTGATGGACGCTCTTTGGCGAGCCGGGCGCACCTCCGACGCGCTGGCGGCGTACCGGCGTGCGCGCCGGGTCTCGGTCGATCAGCTCGGCCTCGAACCGGGGCCGGAACTGCGGTTGCTGGAGCGGAGGATCCTCGCCGGCGAGGTCGCGGGGGCCGGTGCGCACCGTGCCCCGGCGTTGCTTCACCGGGCCAGGTGAACCTACGGCGCGTCGCTTTGCTCCCGCTTGGCCGACCTGTCTCAGGACCTCAGGGTTAGGGTTCGGGGTATGTCCCGAGCGAGTCTTGACAAGGATCCGCACGAAGTCGCCGCCATGTTCGACGACGTCGCGGACGGCTACGACCGCGCGAATTCGTTCATGACCTTCGGCTTCGATCGCCGCTGGCGCACCATCACCGGCCGGGTGCTGGACGCCAAACGCGGCGAGAAGGTGCTGGACCTCGCGGCGGGCACCGGCGTGTCCACCGTCGAGTACGCGCGCAACGGCGCGTGGTGTCTCGCGGCGGACTTCTCGGTCGGCATGCTCAAGGCGGGCAAGCACCGCGGCGTCCCCATGGTGGCCGCGGACGCGATGAAGCTGCCGTTCGCCGACGAGAGCTTCGACGCGGTCACCATCTCGCTCGCGCTGCGGAACTTCGTCGACACCAAGGCCGCGCTCACCGAGATCGCGCGGGTGGTCAAACCGGGCGGCCGCCTGGTGATCTGCGAGGTGTCGACGCCCACATTCCCGCCGATCCGGTTCCTGCACCGGAAGTTCATCGCGAAGCTGCTCACCTGGGTCGGCGCCCGGACCTCGTCGAACCCCGAGGCCTACTCCTACCTGGCCGAATCCATGCTCGCGTGGCCGGACCAGCGGACGCTGGGCGAGATCATCGCGAGCGCCGGGTGGACCGAGGTGGAGTGGCTGAACCTCACGTTCGGCGTCGTCGCCATCCACCGCGCCAAAAAGCCCTCCGTAAACTCGCGGCCATGACACGTCGCAACGCAGACCACGACGCCGAAGTCATCGTCGTCGGTGCCGGACCGGCCGGCTCCACCGCAGCCACGTACCTCGCCCGCGCGGGCGTCGACGTGCTGTTGCTGGAGAAGACCGAGTTCCCGCGCGAGAAGGTATGCGGCGACGGCCTGACCCCGCGCGGCGTCAAGCAGCTCATCGACCTGGGGATCGACACCAGCGAGGACGCGGGCTGGGTGCACAGCCGCGGCCTGCGGATCCTCACCGGCGAGCTCACGCTGGAGCTCGACTGGCCGGACCTGACGAGTTACCCGCCGTACGGCGTTTCGCGCACCCGTCAGGACTTCGACGACCTGCTCGCGAAGACCGCGGTGAAGGCGGGCGCCCGGCTTTACGAGCGCACCACCGTCACCGGCGCCATCACCAGCCCGACCGGTCGCGTGATCGGCGTCGAGGCGAAGGTCGGCCCGGAGAAGACGCCGGTGAGCTACCGCGCTCCGCTGGTCCTGGCTTGCGACGGCGTCTCCGCGCGGCTCGCGCTGAGCGTCGGCATCCAGAAGAACGAGAAGCGCCCGATGGGCGTCGCGGTGCGGCAGTACTACAAGAGCCCGCGCCACGACGATCCGTTCATCGAGGGCCACCTGGAGCTGTGGGACCGCTCGGACCCGCGCGACCCCAAGCTGCTGCCTGGCTACGGCTGGGCGTTCCCGCTGGGCGACGGCACGGTGAACGTCGGCCTCGGCATGCTGTCGACGTCGGCCGCGTTCCGCAGCACCGACTACCGCGCGCTGCTGCGCCAGTGGCTCGACGGGACGCCCGAGGAATGGGGCTACCGCGAGGAGAACGCCATCGGCAAGGTCGGCGGCGCCGGTCTCCCGATGGGCTTCAACCGCACCCCGCACTACCGCGACGGGCTGTTGCTGCTCGGCGACGCGGGCGGCATGGTCAGCCCGTTCAACGGCGAGGGCATCTCGGCCGCGATGGAGTCCGCGCAGCTGGCGTCGGAGTTCGTCGTGCAGGCGCTGGCGCGGCGCGAAGGACCTTCGCGTGAGCGGGCGCTGGAGGGCTATCCCCGCGCCGTCGCGGAGCTGATGGGTGGCTACTACCGGCTCGGCAACGTGTTCGCGAAGCTGATCGGGAAGCCGAAGGTCATGCACGCCGCGACGAAGTACGGGCTGCGGATCAACTCGATCCTTCCGTTGGTGTACAAGGGACTTTCGGGCTGCTACGACGCCAAGGGCGGGGACGGCGTCGACCGTCTCATCGCTGCTCTGGCGCGGGCGACGCCCTCACCGCGCTGACGGTTCCTAAGTACATGAAGGCCCCCTTCCTTGCGCCTAGCGCAAGGAAGGGGGCCTTCATGTACTTAGCGGGAGGGCACCCCGGCCGGAGGTTGCGAAAGCCCACTTTCGCAACCTTCAACGTTGCGAAAGTGGCTTTCGCAACGCCCTCGCCGAGAGTAGAGCGAGAGGTCGGCCCGGTCGCGCGGATGCACGACCAACCCGGCTCACACCTCACCGCCCCCTTCGGCTCCACACGTCTGGACCAGTCACGGGTACGCCGGGCAGTGGTATCGGTCACAGGACATATGTGGTCAAACGGACCTCTGAAGCCGATCTTGGGAACGACGTCGCAGGTCATCGGTACCGCACGCCGGAAGTAACCGTACTGGCCGTGCGGTCAAGTTAGGGCAGCCTTATAGCACGGGGCCTAGGGACAAGAATGTGAGTCACGTCCTACACTCGCCCCATGCTTTGTGAATCGCTTCACATCCTCGACGGGAGGCTTGTGAACTATTTCACAAGCAAGGGGGCCGTCATGCACGGCCCGTAAGGGTTGCCTTACCCCCGGCGGTGTGACCCAGGTGACTTAGGGTGCCGACCGAGGGAAGCGGTGAACCCCGACTCGAAAACCGCAGCGGCGCGGAAAGGATGGCGAAAACCCCGTGCTGATGTTGCCCGTGCTGACCCAGGCCGGTACCCCCTCGGTGCCTACAGTGCCCAATCTCAACATGTACCTCCCCCTGGTCCTCTTGTTCGTCCTCGCTCTCGGCTTCGCGGTGCTCTCGGTGCTGCTCGGCCCGCTCGTCGGCCCGAGCCGGGCCAACAAGGCGAAGCTCGCGGCCTACGAATGCGGTATCGAACCGTCGCCGCAGCCGGTCGTCGGCGGCGGCCGGATGCCGGTCGCGTACTACATCACCGCGATGCTGTTCATCCTGTTCGACATCGAGATGGTCTTCCTCTACCCGTTCGCGGTCTCCGCGGACGCGCTGGGCATGTTCGGCCTGGTGGAGATCGTGCTGTTCATCGCGACGGTCGGTTTCGCGTACGCCTACGTGTGGCGTCGCGGCGGCCTGGATTGGAACTAGAGAAGCATGGGCCTCGAAGAAAAACTCCCCAACGGCATCCTGCTCGCCAGCCTTGAGGGCCTGGTCAACTGGGCGCGCAAGAACTCGATGTGGCCCGCCACCTTCGGTCTCGCCTGCTGCGCGATCGAGATGATGACCGTCGGCGGTTCCCGTTACGACATCGCGCGTTTCGGCATGGAGCGCTTCAGCGCGACGCCGCGCCAGGCGGATCTGATGATCGTCGCCGGCCGTGTCACGCAGAAGATGGCGCCGGTGCTCCGCCAGATCTACGACCAGATGGCCGAGCCCAAGTGGGTGCTGGCGATGGGCGTCTGCGCCTCGTCCGGCGGGATGTTCAACAACTACGCCGTGGTGCAGGGCGTCGACCACATCGTCCCGGTCGACATGTACCTCCCCGGCTGCCCGCCGCGCCCCGAAATGCTGCTCGACGCGATCCTGAAGCTGCACGCCAAGATCCAGGACGAGCCGATCAACGCCCGCCGGGCCGCGATCCGCGCCGCCAGCGGTGAGCGCACCGAGCTGATCGCCTCCTCGATCAAGTACGCGAAGAAGTGAGCGACGTGCCTGAAGAATCCCCCGAATCCCCGGAAACCGGCGGCGAGCAGTCCAGCGCCGAGCGTCCCGAAGCCGGTCTCGAGCCGCAGGGCACGCGCCCGGCCGAGCCGGTCGTCACCGGTAAAGAGCGCCAGGGCATGTTCGGCGTCCGCGGCACCGGTGACACCTCCGGTTACGGCGGCGTCCGCCTCCCCGCGTACAGCCCGCCCCCGGCGGAGCGCCCGTACGGCGGCTGGTTCGACGAGTTCGCCGACGAGTTCTACGCGGCCTTGGCGGACAACAAGATCCCGGCGAACGCGGTCCTGCAGACCACGGTCGACCGCGGTGAGATCACCTTCTACGTCGCCCGCGAGCACCTCGTCGAGATCGCCAAGGTCCTGCGCGACGACACCGGTCTCCGCTTCGAGCTGCTCAGCTCCGTCTCCGGCGTGGACTACGGCGTCGACGTCCCGCAGCGGCTGCACTCGGTCTACCACTTCACGTCGATGACCTACCGCCGCCGCATCCGGCTCGAGGTCACCCTCGACATCGAAGACCCGCACGTCCCGTCGCTGGTCGGGGTCTACCCGACGGCCGACTGGCAGGAGCGGGAGACCTGGGACATGTTCGGCATCGTCTACGACGGCCACCCGGCGCTGACCCGCATCCTCATGCCGGATGACTGGGACGGCCACCCCCAGCGCAAGGACTACCCGCTCGGCGGGATCCCGGTCGAATACAAGGGCGCGGAGATCCCGCCGCCGGACCAGCGGAGGTCGTACTCGTGAGCACCGAATTCCAAGCGCCGGAAGTTCCCGAAGCCGACTCGCGCGACACCACCGAAGGCCGCGTCTACACCGTTTCCGGCGGTGACTGGGAAGACCTCATCGAGGACTCCCGCCACGACGAGCGCATGGTCATCAACATGGGCCCGCAGCACCCGTCGACGCACGGCGTGCTCCGGCTCGTGCTGGAGATGGAGGGCGAGACCGTCACCCAGCTCCGCTCGGTCATCGGCTACCTGCACACCGGGATCGAGAAGAACTGCGAGTACCGCACGTGGACCCAGGGCGTCACCTTCGTGACGCGCATGGACTACCTCGCCCCGCTGTCGACCGAGATGGCGTACTGCCTCGGCGTCGAGAAGCTGCTCGGCATCCAGGCCCCGCGCCGCGCCGAGCTGCTGCGCGTGATGCTGCTGGAGATCAACCGCATCGGTTCGCACCTGGTCTACATCGCCACCGGCGGCATGGAACTCGGTGCCACCACGGCGATGACGCTCGGGTTCCGTGAGCGCGAAGAGGTCCTGCACCTGCTGGAGCACCTCACCGGTCTCCGGATGAACCACGCGTTCATCCGCCCGGGCGGCCTCGCCCAGGACATGCCGGACGACTACCAAGAGGTCGTCAGCGCGTTCGTCAAGACGATGGACGAGCGGCTTCCCTTGTACGACAAGCTCTTCACCGGTCAGCCGATCTGGCGCAACCGGCTCAAGGGCGTCGGGTACCTGCCGGTCGACGCGTGCCTCGCGCTCGGCGTCACCGGCCCGGTGCTGCGCAGCGCCGGTCTCCCGTGGGACATGCGCAAGACCGAGCCGTACTCCCGCTACGACGAGTTCGAGTTCGACATCCCGACCTCGACCGAGGCGGACTGCTGGGCGCGCTACCTGCTGCGTGTCGAGGAGATGCACCAGAGCCTGCGGATCATCAAGCAGTGCCTGAAGAAGCTCGAGCCGGGCCCGGTCATGGTCGAGGACAAGAAGGTCGCCTGGCCGGCGCAGCTCTCGATCGGCAGCGACGGCATGGGCAACTCGCTCGAGCACGTCCGCAAGATCATGGGCCAGTCGATGGAATCGCTGATCCATCACTTCAAGCTGGTCACCGAGGGCTTCAAGGTCCCGCCGGGCCAGACCTACACGTCGGTGGAATCGCCGCGCGGTGAACTCGGCGTGCACCTGGTCTCCGACGGCGGCACCAGGCCGCTGCGGGTCCACGTGCGCGAACCGAGTTTCGTGAACCTGCAGTCGATGCCCGCGATGGCCGAAGGCGGCCTGGTGGCGGACGTGATCGCCGCCATCGCCTCGATCGACCCCGTCATGGGGGGAGTGGACCGTTGAGCACCCAGCCCGGAACGACACCGACGCCCGAGCCCGGCACCAGCCTGGCCGAGCAGACCCACATCGCCGCCGGTGGCGACGTCGACGTGATCGCGATCGCGCCGGATCCCGCCGAGGCGGAAGGGATCCTGGAGAACGCGAAGCTCGAAGACATCTTCGACGCCGACACCTACGCCAAGGCGCAGAACCTGATTTCGCGGTATCCGCAGTCGAGGTCGGCGTTGCTGCCGATGCTGCACCTGGTGCAGTCGGTGCAGGGGTACGTGAGCCAGGAGGGCATCGCCTTCTGCGCGCAGAACCTGGACCTGTCCGACGCCGAGGTCAGCGCGGTCGCGACGTTCTACACCATGTACAAGCGCCGCCCGTGCGGCGAGCACCTGGTGAGCGTGTGCACCAACACGCTTTGCGCGGCCATGGGCGGCGACGCGATCTACAAGAAGCTCCAGACGCACCTCGGCTCCGACGAGAAGCCGTTGGGGCACAACGAGACCGCGGGCACGCCGAACGAGCCCGGCTCGATCACGCTGGAGCACGCCGAATGTCTCGCGGCCTGTGACCTCGCCCCGGTCATCCAGGTCAACTACGAGTACTTCGACAACCAGACCGAGGACAAGGCCGTCGCGCTGGTCGACGCGTTGCAGGCGGGCAAGAAGCCGGCCCCGACGCGCGGCGCGCCGCTGACGAACTTCAAGGGCGCCGAACTGCAGCTCGCCGGGTTCTTCCCGGAGGACGCGCAGCAGTACCGCACGGACGTCGACGGTCCTTCGCAGGCCGTCGAAACCCTGCGGGGAGCGCAGGTCGCGCAGGACCGCGGCTGGACCGCGCCCGCCATGAAGGACGTTCCGCTGCCGGCTCTGCCATCAAAAACAGGGGAGACGAAGTAATGGCCGATCCCATCACTCCGGTCCTCACGAAGCGCTGGCTTTCGCCCAACTCCTGGACGATCCAGTCCTACGAAGCCCTCGAGGGCTACACCGCGATCCGCAAGGCGCTCAAGGCCACTCCCGAGCAGATCGTCCAGCTGGTCAAGGACTCCGGCCTCCGCGGCCGTGGCGGCGCGGGCTTCCCGGCCGGCATCAAGTGGTCCTTCATGCCGCCGAACGAGGACAAGCCGCATTACCTCGTCATCAACGCCGACGAGGGCGAGCCGGGTACCTGCAAGGACATCCCGCTGATGATGGCGGACCCGCACTCGCTGATCGAGGGCTGCATCATCGCCTCGTACGCGATGCGTTCGCACCATTGCTTCATCTACGTCCGCGGCGAGGCGCTGCACTGCATCCGCCGTCTCAACGCGGCCGTGCGCGAGGCGTACGAAGCGGGCTACCTCGGCAAGAACATCCTCGACTCCGGATTCGGCCTCGACATCACCGTGCACGCGGGCGCCGGGGCGTACATCTGCGGCGAGGAGACGGCACTGCTGGACTCGCTGGAAGGCCGTCGCGGCCAGCCGCGGCTCAAGCCGCCGTTCCCGGCCGCCGCGGGTCTCTACGCGGCGCCGACCACGGTGAACAACGTCGAGACCATCGCCAGCGCGCCGTACATCGTCAACGGCGGTTCCGACTGGTTCCGCCAGATGGGCCGCGAGAAGTCGCCCGGCCCGAAGATCTACTCGATCTCCGGCCACGTCGAGAAGCCCGGCCAGTACGAATGCCCGCTCGGCACCACGCTGCGCGAGCTGCTGGACATGGCGGGCGGCATGAAGGACGGCATCCCGCTGAAGTTCTGGACGCCGGGTGGTTCGTCCACGCCGATGTTCACCAAGGAGCATCTCGATGTTCCGCTGGACTTCGAAGGCGCGGCGGAAGCCGGGTCGATGCTGGGCACGACGGCCGTGCAGGTCTTCAACGAGACCGTTTCCGTGCCGTGGGCCGTGATGAAGTGGACGCAGTTCTACGAGCACGAGTCCTGTGGCAAGTGCACGCCGTGCCGTGAGGGCACGTACTGGCTGGCGCAGATCCTGGAGCGCATGGTCGAGGGCAAGGGCACCGAGGAGGACATCGACACCCTGCTTGACGTCTGCGACAACATCCTCGGCCGCTCGTTCTGCGCCCTCGGCGACGGCGCGGTCTCGCCGATCCAGAGCGGGATCAAGTACTTCCGCGAGGAATTCCTCGCGTTGTGTCAGGTAAACAAGCGCGAACTGGTGGGGGCGCAGGCATGACGATCGCACCCGACAAGCCCGGGACGTCCACAGAGGACACTCCGGTCCCCGAAGGCCACGTCAAGCTGGTCATCGACGGTGAAGAGGTCATCGCGCCCAAGGGCGAGCTGCTGATCCGCACCGCCGAGCGGCTCGGCACGGTCATCCCGCGCTTCTGCGACCACCCGCTGCTCGACCCGGCGGGCGCCTGCCGCCAGTGCCTGGTCGAGGTCGAAATGGGCGGCCGCCCGATGCCGAAGCCGCAGGCCTCGTGCACCATGACGGTCGCCGACGGCATGGTCGTGAAGACCCAGCTGACCTCGGCCGTCGCGGACAAGGCCCAGCAGGGTGTGATGGAGCTGCTGCTCATCAACCACCCGCTGGACTGCCCGATCTGCGACAAGGGCGGCGAATGCCCGCTGCAGAACCAGGCCCTCGCGCACGGCCGCGCGGATTCCCGGTTCGTCGACACGAAGCGGACGTTCCCGAAGCCGCTGCCGATCTCCTCACAGGTCCTGCTGGACCGTGAGCGGTGCGTGCTCTGCCAGCGCTGCACCCGGTTCTCCCGCGAGATCGCCGGCGACCCGTTCATCGAGCTGCTCGAACGCGGCGCCCACCAGCAGATCGGGACCGCGGAGACCGCGGACGTGCTGGACCTGGCTTCGCGCACCACGTCGGGCCAGCCGTTCCAGTCGTACTTCTCCGGCAACGTCATCCAGATCTGCCCGGTCGGCGCGCTGACGTCGGCCGCGTACCGGTTCCGTTCGCGGCCGTTCGACCTGGTGTCCTCGCCGAGCGTGTGCGAGCACTGCTCGTCCGGCTGCGCCGAGCGGACCGACTTCCGCCGAGGCAAGGTCATGCGGAAGCTCGCGGGCGACGACCCCGAGGTCAACGAAGAGTGGATCTGCGACAAGGGCCGGTTCGCCTTCCGCTACGCCACCGCCGATGACCGCATCCGGCGTCCGCTGATCCGCAACGCCGACGGCGTGCTGGAAGAGGCTTCCTGGACCGACGCGCTGCGCACGGCCGCCGCCGGGCTCGCCGAGGCGCGGGACGGCAAGGGTGCCGCGGTGCTGACCGGCGGTCGCCTGACCGTCGAAGACGCCTACGCGTACTCGAAGTTCGCGCGGATCGCCTTGGGCACCAACGACATCGACTTCCGGGCCCGCCCGCACTCGGCCGAGGAGCTGGGCTTCCTCGCGTCGCACGTGGTCGGGACGACGCCGGAAAGCGGCGTCACCTTCGGCGAGATCGAGCGGGCGCGCACGGTGCTGTGCGTCGCGTTCGAGCCGGAGGACGAGGCGCCGATCGTGTTCCTGCGGCTGCGCAAGGCGGCCCGCAAGAACCGCACCCGCGTCGTCCACTTGGGACAGTGGACCACCTCGTCGGTCCGCAAGACCTTCGGTGAGCTGCTGGCCTGCGCGCCGGGCGCCGAGGCCGCCGCGATCGACGGCATCGCGCAGCACGCGCAGGACGTCGACCAGGCGCTGGCCTCAGAAGGCGCCGTGATCCTCGTCGGCGAGCGTGCCGCCGAGGTCCCCGGTCTGTTCTCGGCCCTGCACCGGCTGGTGGAGCGCACCGGCGCCCGGCTCGCGTGGATCCCGCGTCGCGCGGGTGAACGCGGTGCCCTGGCGGCCGGCGCGGCGCCGACGCTGCTGCCCGGTGGCCGCTCGGTCGCCGACGCCGCAGCTCGCGCCGAGATCGAAAAGGCTTGGGGCGTCACGCTTCCCGCCACGGAAGGCCGCGACACCACCGCCATTCTGAAGGCCGCTTCCGGTCAGGACATCGACGGCCTGCTGGTCGGCGGCGTCGACCCGGACGACCTGCCGGACCCGGATCTGGCCCGCCGCGCTTTGAAAAATGTGCCCTTCGTCGTCAGCCTCGAACTGCGGCACAGCGCGGTCACCGAGCACGCGAACGTCGTCCTCCCGATCGCCCCGGCGGTCGAGAAGGCGGGCAGCTACCTGAACTGGGAAGGCCGCCGCCGCGAGTTCGCCGTCACCCTCGAAGGCACCGGCGCCCTGCCGGACTGCCGGGTGCTCGACACCCTCGCCGTCGAGATGGACGCGGACATCTTCACGCAGACCCCGGCCGCTTCCGCCGCCGATCTCGCGAAGCTTCCCGCCCGTGAGATGAAGGACTCCTTCATTGCAGATTTCGCAATGAAGGACGCTTTCATCGCACGTCCGGAGGCGGGGAACGGTCAGGTTCTCCTCGCCACCTGGCGTCAGCTGATCGACAACGGTTCGCTGCAGGACGGCGAGCCGCATCTCAAGGGCACGCAGCGCGAGGTCGTCGCCAAGCTCTCGGCGAAGACCGCCGAAGGCTTGGGCAAGACCGTGAAGGTCTCCACCGAACGCGGTTCCATCACGTTGCCGATCGAGGTCGCGGACCTGCCGGACGGCGTCGTGTGGCTCCCGGGCAACTCCGACGGCTCGGCCGTCCGCGCCGCGCTCGCGGCCGGTCACGGTTCGGCCGTCACCCTCACCGGAGGTGAGAAGTGACTCCGTTGCTCAGCCAGATGCCGGACGCCGCCGAGCGGGCGGCGCTGCTGGCGGACGACCCGTTGTGGCTGATCCTGATCAAGACGGTCGTCATCCTGCTGATCGGCCCGATCCTGACGATCTTCCTGATCGTCTGGGAGCGGAAGGCGGTCGGCCGGATGCAGAACCGTCCCGGCCCCAACCGGGTCGGGCCCGGCGGTTACCTGCAGTCCCTCGCGGACGCGATCAAGCTGCCGTTCAAGGAACAGATCATCCCGGACACCGCCGACCGCAAGGTGTACTTCCTCGCGCCGGTGATCTCCGCGGTACCGGCGCTGATCGCGCTGGCCGCGATCCCGTTCGGCCCGGTGGTCTCGATCTTCGGTGAGCGCACCACGCTCCAGCTGGTCGACCTGCCGGTCGGCGTGCTGGTGATCCTGGCCTGCTCCTCGATCGGCGTGTACGGCCTGGTGCTGGCCGGTTGGTCTTCCGGTTCCCCGTATCCGCTGCTCGGCGGACTGCGAAGCGCGGCTCAGGTGATCTCCTACGAGATCGCGATGGGTCTGTCCATCGTGGGCGTCATCCTCTACGCGGGTTCGATGTCGACGTCGGCGATCGTCGAGTCGCAGCAGACCGGCTGGTACTTCTACCTGCTGCTGCCGAGCTTCGTGATCTACCTGATCTCCATGGTCGGCGAGACCAACCGCGCGCCGTTCGACCTTCCCGAGGCCGAATCCGAGCTGGTCGGCGGTTTCCACACCGAGTACAGCTCGATGAAGTTCGCGATGTTCTTCCTCGCCGAGTACGTCAACATGGTGATCGTCTCGGCGTTCGCGACGACGTTGTTCCTCGGTGGCTGGAAGTTCCCGTTCGTCGGCGCCGACCACGCGCTGAACCAGGGCTGGCTCCCGCTGATCTGGTTCGCCGCCAAGCTGTTCATCCTGCTGTTCGGCTTCATCTGGCTGCGCGGCACGCTGCCGCGGCTGCGGTACGACCAGTTCATGCGGCTGGGCTGGAAGGTCCTGGTGCCGGTCAACCTGGTCTGGATCGTCGTGATCGTCACGGTCCGCGCGATCAAGAACTCGGGCGGCCTGTCCACGCCGCAGATCCTCATCGGCGGCGGCGCGCTCATCCTCGTCGTCGTCATCCTGAGCCTGCTGCTGCCGGACAAGAAGGTCCCGGACGACGACTACGTCCCGGTGACCGGCGGCGGGTTCCCGGTGCCGCCGCTCGACCTGCAGGTTCCGGACAAGACTCCGCGTCAGAAGGCCCTCGCGAAGGCCGAAGCCCGGGCTGCCAAGCGCAAGCCCGCGGCGGTTTCCAGTGGAAGGGAGGCCGGCGATGGGGATGTTTGATCCCATCAAGGGTTTCGGTGTCACCTTCGGGATGATGTTCAAGAAGGTCGCCACCGAGGAATACCCGGAGGCGGGCGCCCCCGCGGCTCCGCGCTACCACGGCAGGCACCAGCTCAACCGGCATCCGGACGGGCTGGAGAAATGCGTCGGCTGCGAGCTGTGCGCGTGGGCCTGCCCGGCGGACGCGATCTTCGTCGAAGGCGGCGACAACACCGAAGAGGCGCGTTACTCGCCCGGTGAGCGGTACGGCGCCGACTACCAGATCAACTACCTGCGCTGCATCGGCTGCGGGTTGTGCGTCGAGGCCTGCCCGACCCGGTCCCTGACGATGATCAACTTCTACGAGCTGGCCGACGACGACCGGCAGCGGTTGATCTACACCAAGGAAGACCTCCTCGCGCCGCTGCTGCCCGGGATGGAGCAGCCGCCGCACCCGATGCGGCTGGGCGACAACGAGCAGGACTACTACGTCAACGGCCCGGAACTCGCACGGAAGCCCGCTGAGCCGAAGGAGCCGGTCCAGTGATCACGGCTTTCCTCGCCCAGACGGACGTTTCGGCAGGCATCACCACTGGCGAGACCATCGCGTTCTGGGTGCTCGGCCCGCTCGCGCTGCTCGGCGGGCTCGGCATGATCTTCTCCCGCAACGCCGTGCACTCGGCGCTGTGGCTGGTCCTCACGATGCTGTGCCTCGGCGCGCTGTACATGATCCAGCAGGCGCCGTTCCTCGGCTTCACGCAGATCATCGTCTACACCGGCGCGATCATGATGCTGTTCCTGTTCGTGCTGATGCTGGTCGGCCGGGAGAGTTCCGACTCGGTCGTCGAAGTGCTGCGCGGGCAGCGGGTCATGGCGACCCTGCTCGGCATCGGTGTCGGCGGGCTGCTCGCCGCGGGTCTCGCCCGCGCGATGGCCAACGTCACCCCGGCGATGCCGCTCGACCCGGCGAACGTCGACGGCGGCGGCCCTGGCGGGCTGGGACGGCTGATCTTCACCAAGTACCTGTTCCCGTTCGAGCTCACCTCGGCGCTGCTGATCACCGCCGCGCTCGGCGCGATGGTGCTCGCGTTCACCGACCGGCACGCCAAGGGCGGCAAGAAGAACCAGAAGGAACTCGTCGTCGACCGGTTCACCGGGAAGCACGACCGGCCTTCGCCGCTGCCCGGCCCGGGTGTCTTCGCCACGGCCAACTCGGTCGCCACCCCGGCGCTGCTGCCGGACGGCTCGATCGCCAGGGAGTCGCTCTCGGAGATCATCGAGTCGACTTCGGCCGCCCAGCTGGAACACGAGCGCAAGCAGGTCGCCGGAACGGAAGAGGTTCCCGACGCCCACGCTCTGGTCGGCAAGCCTGAAGGGGAGAAGGAATGACCCCGACGTACTACCTGCTCCTGTCCGCGCTGCTGTTCGCCATCGGCGCGGTCGGGGTGCTGGTGCGCCGCAACGCGATCGTCGTGTTCATGTGCATCGAGCTGATGCTGAACGCGGCGAACCTGTCCCTGGTCACGTTCGCCCGGATCAACGGGTCGCTGGACGGCCAGGTGATGGCGTTCTTCGTGATGGTCGTCGCCGCCGCGGAGGTCGTGGTCGGGCTGGCGATCATCATGGCGATCTTCCGCACCCGGCGCTCGGCCTCGGTCGACGACACCAACCTGCTGAAGTACTAGGAGCACCGAGTTGACCGCATCATCGTGGCTGCTGGTGGCTTTTCCCGCCCTCGGCGCCCTTATCCTTCTGCTGGCAGGCAAGCGGGCCAGGGGCTGGGGACACCTCCTCGGCAGTGCGACCGTCTCACTGTCCTTCGTGTACGGCCTGTTGCTGTTCTTCACGGCCGACACGAAGGCCACCGCGGACGTCAAACTGTTCTCGTGGATCCCGGTTTCGGCGCTGCAGGTCGACTTCGGGCTCCGGATCGACGCGCTTTCGCTGACGTTCGTGCTGCTGATCACCGGCGTCGGCATGCTGATCCACTTCTACTCGATCGGCTACATGGCCGAGGACCGCGACCGGTCGAGGTTCTTCGCGTACCTCAACCTGTTCGTCGCCTCGATGCTGATCCTGGTGCTGGGCAACAGCTTCGTGACGCTGTACCTCGGCTGGGAAGGCGTGGGTCTCGCTTCGTACCTGCTCATCGGCTGGTACCAGGACCGCCCGTCCGCGGCCACCGCGGCGAAGAAGGCGTTCCTGATGAACCGCGTCGGTGACGTCGGGCTCGCGCTGGCGATCTTCCTGATGTTCAAGTACGTCGGGAGCACCGGATACGCCGAGGTCTTCGGCGCCGTCGGCCAGATCCCGACCGGCGCGGTCACCGCGATCGCGATCCTGCTGCTGCTGGGCGCCTGCGGTAAATCCGGTCAGTTCCCGCTGCAGGCCTGGCTTCCCGACGCGATGGAGGGCCCGACCCCGGTCTCGGCCCTCATCCACGCGGCGACGATGGTCACCGCCGGCGTCTACCTGGTCGCCCGCGCGCACGAGATCTTCAACGCCACCCCGGACGGCCGCCTGATCGTCACCCTCGTCGGTACGGTCACGCTCCTGATCGGGTGCATCATCGGGTGCGCCTACGACGACATCAAGAAGGTCCTGGCGTACTCCACGGTCAGCCAGATCGGCTACATGATGCTCGCCGTCGGTCTCGGCCCGATCGCCTATGCGCTCGGCATCATGCACCTGGTCGCGCACGGTTTCTTCAAGGCCGGGCTGTTCCTCGGGGCCGGTTCGGTCATGCACGCCATGAACGACGAGGTCGACATGCGGAAGTTCGGCGGGCTGCGCAAGCACCTGCCGGTCACCTTCTGGACCTTCGCGCTCGGCTACCTGGCGCTGATCGGCATCCCGCCGCTCTCGGGCTTCTTCACCAAGGACGCGATCATCGAGGCGGCGCTGAGCCAGGGCGGCTGGCGCGGCTGGGTGATGGGCGGCGCGGCACTGCTCGGCGCCGGGCTCACCGCGTTCTACATGACCCGCCTGATGGTGATGACCTTCTTCGGCAAGGAACGCTGGAAGGAGATCAAGTCCAGCGACGGCCGCGACTTCCACCCGCACGAGTCTCCGGCGATCATGAAGTGGCCGATGATCATCCTGGCGATCGGCTCGATCGGCGCCGGTGCGTTCTTCGCCCTCGGCGACCGGTTCGCCGAATGGCTTTCGCCGGTGGTCGGTCCGCTCGAAGAGGGTGGCCACAGTGTCATCCCGCACGCGCTCGTCCCGATCCTCACCGTGGCGCTGTCGGTGCTCGGCGCGGCGGCGGCGTGGTTCTTCGTCGGCCGTAAGGACGTTCCGGTGGAACGCCCCGAGCGGGTCTCGGCCGTGGTCAAGGCCGCGCGCAACGACCTGTACGGCAACACCCTGAACGAGACGCTGGTCGCCCGTCCGGGCACCTGGCTCGCCCGCGCGCTGGTCTACGTGGACAACCGCGGGGTCGACGGCGCGGTCAACGGCCTCGCCGCCGCGCTCGGCGGCGGATCCGGGCGCCTGCGCCGCCTTCAGACCGGCTTCGTCCGCTCGTACGCACTGTCCATGCTGGGCGGCACATTCCTGCTTCTGGCGGCACTCCTGCTGGTGAGGTTCTCCTGATGACTGCAAAAGCCACCACGCGGCTTGCGCGCTTCCGCGATTGCGTCGACAGGGCGCAACTTCCGCTGTCCGGCCCAGGTCTCGAGTCAGGGCGCCCTGCCGCCGCAATCGCGGGGCCTTCGGCCGGGGCGCGCTCTGTGGTTGATTCGGCTGCCGCGACTCCTGTGAGGACCCTCCCATGACACTGGTACTCGCATCCATCCTGCTGCCGCTGGTCGGCGCCGCGGTAGTCGCGGGGATGAAGAAGAACGACAGGCTGGCGACGCTCACCGCGCTCGTGGTGTCGCTCCTGACGTTCCTGCTGGTGATCCCGATGTGGGCGAGCTACGCCCCCTCGGGGGACCGGATCCAGCAGAAGTCCTCGATGGACTGGATCCCGAACTTCGGCATCCACATCTCGTTCGGCATCGACGGCATCGCGCTGGTGATGATCGCGGTCATCGGCCTGCTGGTGCCGATCGTGGTCGGCGCGCTGGGCCTCACCGACAAGCTCCCGGCCGGGCGCTCGGCGGGCGGGTTCCTCTCGCTGATCCTGGTGCAGGAGGCGCTGACCATCGCGGTGTTCGCCGCGACCGACGTCTTCCTGTTCTACGTGCTGTTCGAGATCATGCTGATCCCGATGTACTTCCTGATCGGCGGCTACGGCGGCGCGAACCGGCAGTACGCGGCGGTCAAGTTCTTCCTGTACTCGTTCCTCGGCGGCCTGATCATGCTGGCCTCGGCGATCGGCGCGTACTCGCTGGCGTCGGACGAGCTCGGCAAGGGCACCTTCGACTGGGAAACGCTCGTCACGGTCGTCCGCGACGCCCCGCTGGGCACCCAGATCTGGCTCTTCATCGGGTTCTTCCTCGCGTTCGCGATCAAGGCCCCTTTGGTGCCGTTCCACACCTGGCTGCCGGACGCTGCGGGCCAGGCGCCGATCGGCGTCGCGGTCCTGCTGGTCGGTGTGCTGGACAAGGTCGGCACGTTCGGGTTCCTGCGCTACTGCCTCCCGATGTTCCCGGAGGCCAGCAAGGAACTCGCGCCATGGGTGCTGGTGCTCGCCGTCGCGGGTGTCCTCTACGGATCGATCCTCGCGGCCGGGCAGCGCGACATGAAGCGGTTCATCGCCTACGTGTCGATCGCCCACTTCGGCTTCATCGCGCTGGGTATCTTCACCTTCAACGAGCAGGCGATGGTCGGTTCGGTGTCGTACATGCTGAACCACAGCCTCGCCACCGGCATGCTGATCGTGGTCGTCGGCCTGATCGTGATGCGCGGCGGGTCCACGCGGATCTCCGACTACGGCGGCATGGCGAAGGTGACCCCGCTGCTCGGCGGGATGCTGCTCATCGCCGGTCTGTCCACGTTGTCCCTGCCCGGCACGAACTCCTTCATCAGTGAGTTCCTGGTGCTGCTGGGGTCCTTTGTGGACTACCCGGTGTACACGATCATCGCGACGGTCGGCATGGTGCTGGCCGCGGCGTACGTGCTCTGGCTCTACCAGCGCGTCATGCAGGGGCCCGTCCGCGGTGACGCCCTGATCGGCGCCGGCGGCGGCCCCGGCACGGCGATCGCTCCCGAACTCGGGGCGACCAAGGCAATCAAGGACCTCGGCGGCAAGGAGATCGCGATCCTGGCGCCGATGGTCGTGCTGATCATCGCGCTCGGGTTCTACCCCAAGCCGGTGCTCGACACGATCACCCCGTCGGTGCAGGCGACGATGTCGTCCGTGCAGGGAGGCAAGTAAACCGTGCACTTCTTGACTCAGGCGCCACCGGTGACGGTGCCGTCGATCGACTACTTCGCCGTCACGCCGATCCTGATCATCCTCGGGGCCGCGTGTGTCAGCGTGCTGTTCGAAGCCTTCTTGCCCAAGCACATGCGGTGGCCGTCGCAGGTCTTCCTGTCCCTGGTCGGGATCGGCGCGGCGGGTGTCTTCCTTGCCTGGTACGCCAGTACTTCCGCACCGAAGAACGGCATCACGACCTTCAGCGGATCGATCGCCGTCGACCGGCCGTCGCTGTTCCTGTGGGGCACGCTGCTGGCGCTGGCGCTGGGCGCGCTGCTGCTGATCGCGGACCGTTCGGTCGAACCGGGCGGCGCGTTCGTCGCGCAGGCCGGTATCCGTCCGGGCACGGTCCAGGACCGCGCGCAGGTCGGCACCACCGGGATGCAGACCGAGGTCTTCCCGCTGACGCTGTTCGCGCTCGGCGGCATGATGGCGTTCGTCGCGGCCAACGACCTGCTCACCATGTTCATCGCGCTCGAGGTGCTGAGCCTGCCGCTGTACCTGATGTGCGGTCTCGCCCGCCGTCGTCGCCTGCTCTCGCAGGAGGCCGCGGTCAAGTACTTCCTGCTCGGCGCCTTCTCGTCGGCGTTCTTCCTCTATGGTCTCGCGCTGCTCTACGGCTACGCGAACTCCGTGAAGCTTTCGGACATCGCCAACGCCGCCGCCGGTTCGGACCGGTCGGACACGCTGCTGTTCGCCGGGCTCGGGCTGGTCGCGGTCGGCCTGCTGTTCAAGGGTTCGGTCGGTCCGTTCCACACCTGGACCCCGGACGTCTACCAGGGCGCGCCGACCCCGGTCACCGCGTTCATGGGCGCCTGCACCAAGGTCGCCGCGTTCGGCGGGATCCTGCGGGTGTTCCAGGTGGCGTTCGAGTCGACGAGCTGGGAATGGCGCGGCGTGCTCTGGGCCGTCGCGATCATCTCGATGCTGATCGGCGCGGTGCTGGGCCTGACGCAGACCGACGTGAAGCGCATGATCGCCTACTCGTCCATCGCGCACGCCGGCTTCCTGCTCGTGGGTGCCATCGCGATGACCGAAGAAGGCCTGTCGAGCACGCTGTTCTACCTGCTGGCGTACGGCTTCACCACGCTCGCCGCGTTCGGTGTCGTCTCGCTGGTCCGGGACGCGAACGGCGAGGCGACGCACCTGTCCGCCTGGGCCGGGCTGGCGAAGCGGTCTCCGGTGCTGGCCGGCGTGTTCACCTTCCTGCTGCTCGCGCTGGCCGGTATCCCGCTGACCAGTGGCTTCGTCGGCAAGTTCGTGGTCTTCTCGGCGGCCCTGTCCGACGGGATGGCGCCGCTGGTCGTCGTCGCCCTGATCTTCAGCGCCGTCGCCGCGTTCTTCTACCTGCGGGTGATCGTGCTGATGTACTTCTCCGAGCCCGCCCCCGACGGCCCGACCGTCACCGTGCCCGGAGCGTTCACCACCACGGCGATCACGCTCGGCGTCATCGTCACGCTGGTGCTCGGCCTGCTCCCGGCGTTCGCCCTCGACTGGGCGGGCTCCGGCGGTTTCGCCCTCAAGTAGTCCGGTTCCGCGGAAGGCCCCCTCGCTGTCGTGAGGGGGCTTTTTCGTGTCAGGGCGACGTCAGAGCGGTGTCAGGCCGCACCTCGATAGTTGCCTCATGACCAAGAACAGCACCGCCACGATCACCGCCCCCTGGACCGGAATGGTGCCGGTCGACGACACCGCGCTCGCCGTCACCGACACCGGTGGCACGGGTATTCCGGTCGTCTACCTCAACGGCCAGTTCGCGACGCAGGGCTACTGGCGGCGAGTCCTCGCCGACCTGGGCTCGGACTTCCGCCACATCACCTACGACGAGCGTGCCCGCGGCAAGTCGCGGCGTTCGGCCGACTACTCCTTCGAGGTCGCCGTCCGCGACGTCGACGCGGTCCTCGAAGCCAGGGGAGTGGAGCGCGCGCTGGTGGTGGGCTGGTCCTACGGCGCGGTCGTCGCGGCGCACTGGGCCGCCCGGAATCCGGAGCGCACCCTCGGCGCGGTCCTCGTCGACGGCGCGTTCCCGTACGACTGGCTCGACGATGCCATGGAGCAGCGGATCCGGAAGCTGTTCAAGCGGCTGAACCTGATCATGCCGCTGCTGCGCCCGACCGGTCTGGCCCCGCGGATGACCGCGGCCCAGCAGGCGGAGAGCAACATCGAACTCGGAAAGCTCTCGCGGTCGGCCGAGCTGGGCCCGGTGCTCGACGGCATCAGCGTGCCGACGCGGTACGTGGTCGCCTCGGGAACCTCCTTCGGCAGCAAGGGCGACGAGCAGGAACAGATCCGGGCCGGACTCGACGCGGTGACCGTCCGCAACCCGAACATCCAGGTGAGCGCGAAGGTCGAGAGCAACCACGGGGCGTTGCTGCGTAAGGACTTCGGTGCCATTTCCGCGGCCGTCCGCGAGGTCGCCCGGCTCGGGGAATGACTTGCTCCGGCGCACCGGGCAGGGTGCTCGCGATGCCGAAGCCGAGACCCACACCCCAGGCGAGGGCCCTCGCCGACGGACTTCGAGTCGCGCGGAAGGCCGCCAGACTGGCCGCGACCGAAGTGGCCGACAAACTGGCGTGGTCCCAGTCGACGATCAGCCGGATCGAAACCGGTCTGCGCGCGGCGTCCGCCGAGGAGGTGTCGGCACTGCTCTCGCTGGCTCGCGACAGCGGGCCGTGGTGGTTCGCCGACGTTTCCTTCCAGCGTGAAACGCTTGCACAGTACGAAAAGGAGGCCACCAAGATCGTCGCTTTCGGGGCAACGCTCCTGCCCGATCTGCTGCGGACTCCCGCCTACGCGAGAGCCACGAACTCTTCCGCAGCAGTGCTGGGCCAGAAGAGATTTGTCGCCTATATCGACGAAGCGGCGCTGCACCGTCAGGTCGGTGGGCCGCTGGTGATGGCGAATCAGCTTCGGCATCGCGTCTCGATGGCCGAGCGGCCCACCGTCGAACTCCGGGTCATCCCGTTCGCCGCCGGAGCGCATGCGGGCGAGGCCTACGTCCTGCTGGAATTCGGCGACGCATCGCCGGTGGTGTACCTGGAACATCGGCGATGCGGGCTGTTCCTGTACCGGCCCTGCGATGTCGCGCCCTACCTCCGGTCCACTGTGGACGCTGTCGCGCTGGATCCGGCGCGGTCGGTACGCCTGATCGAGTCAGTGATCGAGGCTCGCCCGCAGCGCGGCGACTTTCTTGGCCAGTAACGTGGGTTCGCCGGGCAGGACGGTGATGTACCGGTTCCGGGGCGAACCGCTCACGTGCATGGCAACCCGCCCGGAGTCGAGGTCCAAATAGGACAGGCTATCCGTGGCCTCTGTGCGCTTGCCCCCGTCCGGGCGCGTGGCCGCGGCGAAGAAACCGACCCCGAAATAGGGCTGCTCGAAGACCTCGTCCAACTGCCGCGCTTCGCGGCTTCGTGACTCGGGCTCGTCGTAGAGACCGTCCCCGTCGCCGCCGTTGAAGTCGTCCTGGGGCAAGGAGAACGGGGCGAACCGCGCCGGCGGGTACTCGGGCAGGTTCATCACGAGCGCCGCCGCGTGGTCGGCGGTCCGCACGCCTTTCAGCCACACGCGGTTGCCTTCGCAGATCGCGGTCACCGCGGCACGACCGCGTACGGCGACGAGCACGTTGTACTGCTCCGTCTCCGTTCGCAACGTCGCGTAGTACTCGGTGTTCGGCCGGTCGAGTATGTGCAGGACGTCCTCGAAGTCGCTGGTCAGCCGCTTGCCCTCGGTGAACCCGAGCCCGCCGAGCTCCTCGAACGCCGCCCTGTCCTCGCCGTTCCGCGACGACGGTGGGATGTAGCGCAGCCCGCCGGCGAAGATCAGATGCGGATCTCCGCAGCCGGCGTGACGGAACGCGGTCAACAAGGTGTCGAGCGTGATCTCGACCGGGCGCGCGAGCACCACGTGCCTCCCTCCCCTGGGACTGTGGTGCTACTTCTTCTTTTCGCCGATCACCGGCGGCATCGGCTTTTCGGGGTAGCCGCCGAAGGTCTCGTCGGGATCCGGGTTCTGGAGGTACGCCGGAGCCTTCTTCTCCTTGTCCTCCTCGCCCTTCCCGCGAGCTGCGCCGGGCGCCATCGGCATCCCGTTCGCCCCGCCACGACCGGCCGAGCCCGCTGCTCCCGCCGCACCACGGCCGGCCACGCCTTCACCGGGCATCCCGGCACCGCTTCGGCCACCCATACCGGGCTGCTGCCCGGGCCCGCCTGTCACGCCTGGGCCGGGGACGCCGCCGCGGAAACCGCCGCCGACCGGCGACTTGCCGCCCGTGCCCGGACCGTACGGCGTGGGCCCGCCCGTTCCCGGCCCGTACCCGGGCGGGAAGGCGCCGGGCGTGTTGTACGTGGGGTTCGGCTTGCCGGTCGGCCCGAAGTCGAGGTTCGCCGCCGGCGGCACGACCGGAGTGGTCTGGGGCGGCGTGTACGAATTCGCGCGGGTCCCGTCGTCCGGCTGCTGAAAGCCGGGATGGTGCTGACCTGGCTGGGGACCTTGCCCAGGCTGCTGGCCGCCGTCGGTTGCGCTCGGCCCGTTGGGGCCACTCGGCCCGCCGGGAGTGCTGGGGCCACTCGGGCCGCTCGGGCCGCTCGGGCCTCGGTAGGGCTCGCCGACACCGTATTCGCGTCCGTCGGAACCGTCGCCGAACCCCCTCACGGCCGGCTTCCCGCCGCCGCCCTCGTCCAGGGCGACGCTGCCGCCGGGGTCGGTGAGCTGCGCGTACTGGGCGGGCAGCTCGTCACCGTTGGCGGTGCTGGCGGAGTGGTAGCTCGCGAAGGTGTCGATGTTGTGCTGGCTGTCGGCCTGGTACCCCTGGACCTTGTTCCAGTAGCCGACCAGGCCGCCACTCATGGCAGTCTTGACGTCCTCGGCCGTCGGCGCGGGCTGCTCGGGCGGCACCGGCTTGACCGAGTTCTTGGCCGTACCGAACGCGTCCATCTGCGCGCTGATCGCCGACTGGGCCACGGCCAGGTGCATCGCGTCGTCGTACGCGGCCTCCACGACAGGCTTCGTCGCGTCGGCGGCCGCGTCGCTGGCGCCACCCTGCCAACCGGCCATGGTCTTCTGGGTGAGCGCGGAAAGCTTCTGCGCCCGCTCGTGGTGCCGCTGGGTCAAGTTGAAGCCACTCTGCTGTGCATCAGCCAACGACCCAGGGCCTACGCCGCCAGTGATCTGTTCATAGATCTGGGCGGCGGTGAGCGGTCCTGCCGTCATCAGTTGCCTCCTCGGATGGTGGCCAGCACCCTGACTGCGGCCTCACGAGCGACGTCGCAAGGGTCTTTTATGCCGACGTTGGCCTCGGATTGCTCCGCGGCGACGCCGATAGTTTCCGTGTCGCTGGTTCCCAACGCGGCCGAGCAGCGGCCTAAGGACCGCTCGTCTTTGATGCCGTAAGCGGTCAAGGGGTAGCCGTCAACTGCTTCGAGCGGTTCCAAGAATTGGTAGGACTTGCCCTTGGCTTCATAGATCCTCGCCGTGCCGCTGTCCTGCTCGTTGCTGAAAACCACGCTGACGAGAGGCCGGGTAGTGGAGGGGGCTACCCAAGTACATGCGGGCCCTGCGCCGTCTCGTGCCTTGCCGTCCGCCGTTACACCGAGGAGCTCCTCGACCTGAGTTTTGGTGAGCGTGTTGCAGGGCGCCTGCTTGAACCTCGTCAGGTCGATCGGGTCCCCGACCTTGGGTATGTCAGGACGAGTGCTGGCCGGGTTTGACGAGCTTAGGCTCGTTCCGGCGCTGGTGGGCGTCGGTGTGCCGTTCGGGGTGGGGTTCGAGCAAGCGCTGACGGTAAGCGCGACCGCGCCGACTATGAGGACTGTTCGACGCATCAGGCGATGCCTTTCGGCTGTTGGTTGATGACGGTCTTTGCGTGGTCGTCCGCAGTGGCGTACTTGCCGAGCGCGGCCAGATACTTCTTGGCCATGTTCTCGCAGTAGGTGATGCGCTGATTGAGGGCTTCGACAAGCGCCTCGCCGGACTGCCGGGTTACGGAGGCGTTGTCCCCGCTCGCGTACTCGAGCCCTGGCGGTTGAGCAAAAGCAATCCTGTTCGCGTCGATCAGATCGTTTTTGTACTCGACTGCCAGGTCAGACCACTCTTTCACCAGTTCGTGGAGGGTCGCCTCGTCGTACTTGAACCCCGCACCCTGCGCGACAGGCGTCCCGTAGGAACCACCGCTGGGCCGGAACCGATCGACCTCACTCCAACGCAGGCCCGGCTCATAGGTCGGCGAACCCTCAGGCACGGCCATGCACCCCCATGGCGCCGAACCGTTCCCCGCTGAATGGCCGAAGCCGCCCCGAAGTCACCGTCGTCATCTGCCCCTCCCGTGGCTACAAGGCGCGTCTCCCCGATGCACCCTGCGTAATCCGACGCCGGGAAGATTACCAGGGTTCCCGGGGCGGTGAACCCGGCTGCATAAAGTCCCGTTCCTCGCTGAATAGCGTTCGCGAACCTGGTGACTATCCGTGAAAATCAATCGTGTGAATCTGCCCCAGGAAACCGGGTTCTTCCTGGTGGAGTAGGCGGCGAATTTGCACACTCTGCGTAATGAAGTTTCGAAGAGTGATTCTCGGCGCAGTACTCCTCGGGCTGCTTGCGGCTTGTGCGGATTCCGTCGATGCGACCCCACCGCCACCGCAGTTTCCGAAATGGCAGCCCAAGCAGCCCCGCCCCGCGGATCGCGACGCAAAGGCTGTCGACGCCGCCCTCGCCGCGACCGACTTCTGTGCCCTGATCGATCGCGTCACCTACGCGCTTCGACAGCCGCTCGATGCCGCACTGGCGACCACGCGCCCGGAGGTGAAGCGCGGCAGGAAACGCTGCGCGCTCGTCCGAGGAGACTTGGACCTGCTTTACGTCCAGGACGTGGACCCGGGCCATGCGGCACTCCGGAACGACGGAGCCGTCGTCGACCTCGGCGGAGTCAAGGCCTACCAGGTCGAATCCCGTCGCGAGGGCGCGGTCAGCGGCTGCGCGATCACCGTTCCGGTCAGTTTCCAGCGTGCGGTCCAGTTCGAGCTGGGGTTCCAGAGCCGGAGCAAGGACTGCGGACTCCTCCGCGACTTCGCCGCCGCTGGGGCCGCGAAGCTGCCTCGCGACCTCGTCTACCCGCCGGACGCCCAGGACAGTGCCCGGGTCGGCGCCTGCGCGAACTGGGTCTCCACCAGCAAGGGTGAGACCTGCGATCCGGCGGTCGAGGCCCAAGTGCCCGCGGGTGCCGAGGTGATGCTGGCCGCCGGCGCAGCCGACCCGAACGTCGAGTGCGCGGTGTTCCGGGACGCGGTCAAGAAGACCTTCGGGCCGGAGTTCGAGCCGATCGCGACGCCGGGTTCCTGCTACTTCGTCGAGCCACGCCATCGGGTGCAGATCGAAGCCGGGGCCACCGCGAACGGCGGCGCGCCCGGCGAGTGGCACGCGGATCCGAAGGGCACCTTCAAGGACCACCGTCAGCACACCTTCAGCGGGAACCCGGGAGCCACCCTTCGCACCAAGGACGACAGCGAATTGCTCATGTACGTCTCGCCGTTCGGGAATCTCGGCTCGCGCGGGCATGTCCGGCTGCTGATTTCGTCCCAGCAGGAGCGGGGCGTCGACGAATGGCCGCGGTCCAGGGCGCTCCCGGCCGTGGACGTCGCCAAGGCGCACGCCGTGATGGAGCTCGTGATGGCGACCCACTTTCGGGGGCCAGGTGACGTCCGCGCCGTCGTAAGTGTCCGTTGGTGAACCCGCGATCGACGTCGGCAGGGCGCTACGCGGGTAGGGCGCCCTGCCACCGCGATAGCGGGGCCTTCGGCCGGGCGGGTTCACGCATATGGTCCCTTTCCGGACACCTCTCAGCTCCGCCGACAGGCACTAAGCTTTCTGCATGTACATCGAGCGGGTCCGGCTGGAGAACATCCGCGGCTTCAGCGGCGCCCGCGCCGTCGACCTCCGGCTGCCCGGCCCCGGCTGGGTGGTCCTCGCCGGGCGCAACGGTTCCGGCAAGACCTCGCTGCTGCGCGCCATCGCGGTCGCGGCGGCGCCGGACGTCGCCTGGGGGCTGCTGTCGGACGCCGGCAGCTGGATCTCCAACGATCAGACGTCCGGGTCGATCGAGCTGTCGGTGATGCGCGAGGAGGGCCCGGCCCCGGTCGAGGTCCGCTGGCTCGACTCCGGTTTGCTGCCGATCTCCGGACTCCCGCCGGGCCAGCCGTTCTGCGCGGCGTACGGGCCGTTCCGCCGGCTTGCGGGCGGGAGCGGCGAGGCCGAGTCGTGGATGCGCGGCGCGGGATCGCTGGCGCGGATGGCCAGCCTGTTCCACGAAGACGCCTCGCTCGCCGAGGGTGTCACCTGGCTGATCAATCAGCATCTCCGTGCGCTGGAAGGGAAAGCGGGCGCGCGTGAGCTGAAGGACGCGGCGCTGGAGATCCTTGGCGACGGTCTCCTGCCGGGCGGTTACCGGATCCGGGACGTCGATTCGGACGGGCTCTGGGTCGAGTACCGGGGCGACCGGTTCCCGCTGGGCGAGATGAGCGACGGCTACCGCACGGTGACCGCGCTCGTGGTCGACCTGCTCAAACAGCTCGACGGCGCCGGCCTCGACCACGAGAGTCCCGGTGTCGTGATCATCGACGAGGTGGACGCGCATCTCCACGTGTCGTGGCAGAAACGCATGGGATCGTGGTTCAAGGCGCATTTCCCGCGGATCCAGTTCATCGTCACCACGCACAGCCCCTACGTCTGCCAGGCCGCCGACCCGGGCGGCCTCATCCGGCTTTCGGGTCCCGACGAGGACTTGCCGCCGCGCGTGGTCTCCGAGGAGTTGTACGAGCGGGTCGTGTTCGGCTCCGGCGACGACGCCGTGTTGTCCGATCTTTTCGGCTTGGACACGCCGTATTCGCCGCAGGCGGTCGAATTGCGGGAGCATCTGGCCGAGCTGGAGTTCCAGGTGGCGTCCGGCCGCGCGGACGCGAACGGCGTCCGGGAATGGGAACGCCTGCGGGGCATGCTGAGCAGTTCGCCGCCGAGCCGGGTCGACGAGGTGGCCAGGCGGTTCGAGGCCGACGATCGGTGATCGGGATCCGCCGGGTCGCGCTGCCGGGGCGGGTGGTGGCCGATCTCGAAGAGCTGACGGCGCGGATCCCTCCCGGTGACACGAAAGAAGCCCGGCGACTCTGGCGGGTTTCGCGTGCCGTGCGGCGTTCTCTGCGGGCGGGCCTGGACGTGATGGCCGCCGGCCGCGGCTACTGCATGTACTGCGGCGACGGCCTTGGGTCCACTGTGGACCATTTCGAGCCGATCGCGCGGAATCCGGGGCGCGCGTTCGACTGGCTCAACCACGTGCTCGCCTGCGAGTACTGCAACAGCCACCACAAACGCGACCTCTTCCCGGTGGACGAAGACGGCAACAGCCTGCTCATCGACCCGACCGCCGAAGACCCGCTGGAGCATCTGTTCCTGGTCCTGTCGATCGGGACCTACCGCGCGCTGACCGCGAAGGGCGAGCAGACCATCAAGGTGTGCGGGCTGAACCGCGCGCAACTGGCGCGGGGGCGGGAAACGGCGGTCAACCAGGTAAGCGCGCTCGTCATGGGCTGGTGGGCCGCGCGCGCACTGGGCGACGACGGGAAGCGGCGCGCGATGGTCTGGACCCTGCTCGACCAGCCGCACGCCGACGTACTCCACGCGATGCTCCGGCAGGCGGAGATGCCGGGGGCCCGTGCCGTTTTCCGAGCGGACGACGAGCTCATCGAGTTGCTTCGCGCCCCGGAACTCGCCGAGGACCTTCAGCTCTCCGGCGGCGCGGTGTAGGCGGCCAAGGTGGCGTCGGCGCGGGTGCGGGCGGTGGCCGCGTCCGTCCCGTTGGCGACGTCGGCCTCGTACCAGGCCTCGTTGCTCAGTGTCATGAAGCGCACGCCCTCTTCGCTGGTCATCCAGGCCATCGCGGCCTCGGGGTCGGCGGCCTCACCGGATTCGAGGTGGAGTGCGAGCCCGTTCAGCATCATGTCCCAGCCGATGCCCACGGCGCCGGGCCCGAACTGGTTCCAGTGCTCGTTGGGGACGGCGGTGTGGTCGAGTTCGAACCGGGTGCGCCCGTCGGCTTCGGGGCTCAGCCGGAGTTCGATCCAGCTGACGTCGCCGCCGTACTCCCAGGTCGCCGCGAAGCTCTTCGGCGGATCGCAGCGCTCGACCGTTCCGCCCGCGTTGCCTTCGAGCTGGTACTTGCCGCCGACGCGCAGGTCGCCGCTGATCGGCAGGAACCAGCGCGGGATGCGCTCGGGATTGGTGCAGGCGTCCCAGAGGTCGTCGAGGCCGGTGTCGTAGACCTGGCTGACGATGGCCGTCACCGCCTCGCCCGCTTCGACCACGCGCTTGCCCAGCCTGCGCTGGACGGAGTTGATCTGGCTGGTCACGTCGACCATCGGTGCCCTCCTCGGCTCGGTTGCCGACAAGATATCAGCCACTGCTTATATAAGCCAGAATGGAAAAGGGGCGCCCGGTGAGTCCCGGACGCCCCTTTTCCGGCGGGATGGCTTACGGGGTGGGGGAGCAGGCCGTGCGCCCGACGACCACTTCGCCGGTGATGTTCGAGCCCGGGGCGAACTTGATCCGCAGCATGGTCAGCGCGATGCTGCCGTCGCCCGGCAACGTCTGCTCGTTGAAGATCGCTTCGGCGAGCAGGGTGCCGTTGGACTTGGTGATCGGCTTGACGTAGCCGACCGGCACCGGCGACGGCAGGGTGCCGAGCCCGGTCGCACCGCCGTAGGTCCAGCTCGCGTTGGTGCTGGTCTGGGTGGCCGTGCAGCTGACCGAGTAGGACCTGATCTTGATCCGCGGCCCGCTCGACGAGACCAGCGCCGACAGCTCGAAGTTCTGTCCCTTGGCCTCGGACTTCGTCGTGGTCACGTCGTTCTCGGGGTCGACGACGGTGGTCGTGCACGTCGACGTGCCGCCACCGAACGTGATCCCGGTCCTGGTCACGACCCCGGACGAGTTGCTCGTCGGTCCCTCGACCGCGCAGTCGGCGAGCGAGGCGATCGAGATCGGCGCCGAAGTCCCCTTGGTGAAGGCGGCGGAGCCGAGCGAGGCCACGCCCGCGGGGTTGGACGCCGCGGCCGGGGTCACCCCCGCGCCGAGGCCCGCCAGCAGCAGCGCGCCGACCAGGCCTGCCCGGCTTGCGATGGTGATGCGCATTCCACGTCCTCCTCACGTGACGGAGAGCGAGCCGGTTGGCCGTTCTTCCTTTGTCATCACTATCTGCGTGTCGGATTCGCCCGTTGCGTGCGTGACGGTCGTTTCACTCGACCGTGGATCATGGACACCCATTGGATATTCGGATTCGTATTCGGATACAGGTCTGTATATTCGAGGGCATGCCGACCTACCGCGTCCTCGTCAACGGCAAGTTCGACCACCCGGACGCCGACACCCGCGCGAGGCTCCTCGCCGAGCTCGATCAGCACCAGACGATGGGCTTCACCGAGGACGGCCTGCTCACCTACAGCGCGCACCTCGGCGCGTTCACCTTCCGGATCACGCTGCGGGGCGAAGAAGAACGCGACGTGCTCGACGAAGCCGAGCTGAAGGTCATGGAACTGCTGGACGCCAAGGGGTATCCGTACCGCGACGTCACGGGCAAGGCGACCTGCATGGACGACATCAAGATCCGCCGCCGCTGACCCGTTCGCGCCGAAGCGGGCAGGATACTCGGCGGGGGTGTCATCTTCGTCACCGTTTCCCCTGGACAGCAGGTCAACAGGCCTCAGCGGGTAGCCACTACGCTGGGAGCAACCCCGAACGGTGTCAAAGAGAGCGGAGCCGACGTGTCTGTGTCTTCACCTGCCCCAGGTGGTGCCATCGAGGACCTGCGCGCGTCCGTGGGGCTCCAGATCGCCGACGAGCAGCTCCTGCGCACGCTCGCGACCGGTCTCGCCGACGTCGAGACGCTGCTCCGCGAGGTCGTCCGCAGTGACGTCAAGGCCGTCGAGGACGCCGCTTCGCACCTGGTCGAAGCGGGGGGCAAGCGTTTCCGTCCGCTGTTCACGCTGCTGGCCTCGCAGTTCGGGCCGAAGCAGGGCGACCAGGTGGTCACCGCCGCGGCGGCGGTCGAGCTGGTGCACCTCGCGACGCTGTACCACGACGACGTGATGGACGAGGCGACGATGCGCCGCGGCGCGGAGAGCGTCAACGCCCGCTGGGACAACACCATCGCCATCCTGACCGGCGACTTCCTGTTCGCGCACGCTTCGCGGCTGGTCGCCGACCTCGGCACCGACGCGGCCCGGATCATCGCCGAGACCTTCGGCGAGCTGGTCACCGGGCAGATGCGCGAGACGGTCGGCCCGGCCGACGGCGACGACGCGGTCGAGCACTACCTCACGGTCATCGCGCAGAAGACCGGCTCGCTGATCGCCACCTCCGGCCGGTTCGGCGGGATGATGTCCGGCGCGCCCGACGACTACATCGACGCGCTCCGCCGCTTCGGCGACATCATCGGGACGGCGTTCCAGATCTCCGACGACGTCATCGACATCGCGTCCGCCTCGGACGAGCTCGGCAAGGCTCAGGGAACGGACCTGCGCGAAGGCGTCCGCACGCTTCCGATGCTGTACGCGCTGGCCGACCCGGCCACCGACCCGCGCCTGGTCGAGCTGCTGTCGGGCCCGATCTCCGACGACGCGCTCGTCGCCGAGGCCCTGGACCTGCTGCGCGCCTCGTCCGGACTCGAACGCGCACGCGAAACTCTTTCCGACTACGCTCGTCGGGCGCGTGCCGAGCTCGCGGCGCTGCCCGCGTCGCCCGCCCGGGACGCCTGCGAATCGGTCGCCGACTACCTGGTCGCGCGAACGCATTGACAAAGGGCAGGTTAGATGTCCATTTTCGGACAGGTTTGGCTGTGGAGTCTGCTGGCGTTCGTCGTCGGCGCGCTGCTCACCTGGCTGGTGCTGGTACTTCCGGCGCGCAAGCGCATCCGTGAGCTGGAAAGCTCGCTGGCCACCGCGCACGCCGAGACGTCGAGACTGCCGGCCGGGGTGAGTCTCGGCGCGGGGGCGGCGGCCGTCGCCGGCGGGACCGCGTACCTCGCGAAGCCGTCGCACGACGAGCTGGACGAGGAGTTCGCGGCCGTCGAGGAGCCGAAGCCCGCGTACCCCGAGACGCTCACCGAGCAGGAGCCCGCGCAGCAGTGGACCGAGCCTGCCGAGGACGTTCACGAGGACGTCCGCGAGGACGCTGCCGAGGAGCCGGAGCAGCACTCCCCGACGCAGATCTTCGAGCCCGAAGAAGAGTACGAGGCCGAGTACCGCACCGCGCCCCAGCCGGACCCCGAACCCGAGCCTGACGCGGAACTCGCGGCGGAGCGGACGCAGTACATCCCGGCGGCCTTGCCGGAGCCGGATCCCGAGCCGGAGCCGGAGCCCGCGAACCCGTACGTCGCCGCGGCGACCGACTACCTCCAGCCCGCGTCGAAGCTGGACGTCGAGCCCGAACCCGAGCCCGAGCCGGAACCCGAGCCGCAGCCGTCCTTGCCGGGCGAGGGGCCGTACCGGTCCCGCCTGGAGATGCAACTGGACCCCGAAGGCGCCGAGACGCAGCCGGAGCCGGTGTCGCTGTTCAGCCCCGCGTCGCGCGTCGAGACCGAGCAGGCCCCCGTCGAGACCAACTGGTTCGAGCGGGAAGAGGCGCTGCACGACGACCCGCCCGCGTACGCCTTCGGATCCGACGAAGAAGCGAAGGCCGGTCTCCTCGACTCGGAGCCCGAGACGCCCGCCGAAGCCACCCAGGTGCTGCCCAAGCGCACGCCGCGGGGTGCGGTGCGCGGTGGTTTCGAGCCGCCGCAGCCGATCCAGCCGTCGATGCGGGCGATCGAACGTCGTGAGCCGGAACTGTCCGGCGGGCAGAGCGGTTCGCTGTTCGAGCCGGCCGTCCAGCCCGGTGACGCGATGCCGGCCCCGGAGCCCCCGCCCGCGCGGCAGGTCGCTCCGGTGACGGAATCCGTCCCGCCCGGCCCGTTCGGCCCCGGTTCGGCGATGCCGCGGCCGGGCGGTGGCCGTCCCGCCGACGACTTCGCGGTCAAGGCCAGCGTGACCGCCCTGCGGTACTGCACGGAGGACTCGCCGCAGTTCCCGAAGATGGTCGCGGAGGTCTGGTTCCGCTCCGCCGCCGACGCGGAGCGCGTGGGCTTCCGCCCCCTGACCTGATGAAGCGCGTGAAGGCCCCCTTCCCTCGGCTCAGCCGAGGGAAGGGGGCCTTCACGCGCTTGAGGACCGGCTAGCTGACCACGGTCCAGGTGTCCTTGCCGCGCAGCAGCCCCTGCAGATCGGGCTTCCGGGCGGCCTGGGCCTCCGTGACCTGGGCGCGCGCCTGGTCGTCGTAGGTGGGCCGCTCGACCTGCCGCAGGATGCCGGTCGGCACGTGGTTCAGGTTCTGGTCGCCGATCCGCGAAAGCGCGAACGCGTACGAGGTGTCCTCGATCGCCGGGTCGTGCACGACGAGGTTCTCCTCGCCGATGTTCGCGACCTTCCCGACTTCCAGGCCGGCCCAGCCGCTCCGCGTGACCCCGTATTCGCCCTGCGGCCCGAACTTGATCGGCTCGCCCGCCTTCAGCGGGATGAGCCGGGTCGCGGCCTCGTCCTTGTCCTTGAGGACGTCGAAGGCACCGTCGTTGAAGATCGGGCAGTTCTGGTAGATCTCCACCAACGCCGACCCGCGGTGCTTCGCGGCGGCCTCCAGCACCTCGGTCAGGCCCTTGCGGTCCGAGTCGAGCGCGCGGCCCACGAACGACGCCTCGGCGCCGATCGCCAGCGAGAGCGGGTTGAACGGGGTGTCGACCGAGCCCATCGGGGTGGACTTCGTGACCATGCCCGGCCCGGACGTCGGCGAGTACTGGCCCTTGGTGAGGCCGTAGATCCGGTTGTTGAACAGCAGGATCTTGATGTTCACGTTGCGGCGCAAGGCGTGGATCAGGTGGTTGCCGCCGATGGAGAGCGCGTCGCCGTCACCGGTGACGACCCACACCGACAGATCCGGCCGCGCGGTCGCGAGCCCGGTCGCGATCGACGGCGCCCGGCCGTGGATCGAGTGCATGCCGTAGGTGTTCAGGTAGTACGGGAACCGGGACGAGCAGCCGATCCCCGAGATGAACACGATGTTCTCGCGCTTGAGGCCGAGCGTCGGCAGGAACGACTGCACGGCGTTGAGCACGACGTAGTCACCGCAGCCGGGACACCAGCGGACCTCCTGGTCCGACTTGTAGTCCTTCGCCTTCTGCGGTTCGGTTTCGGTCGGCACAAGGTCCAAGCCGCCGAGGGTGGGGATCCCCAGATCGATCGCGGTCACTTCGTCCCCTCCGTACTGGTGATGATCTCCGTGAAGACGCCTTGCAGCTCTTCGGCCTTGAAGGGCAGTCCGGCGACCTTCGTGTACGACTTCACGTCGACGAGGTACTTGGCCCTCAGGAGCATCGAAAGCTGCCCGAGGTTCATTTCGGGGACGACCACGGTGTCGTACGAACGGAGTACGTCGCCGAGGTTGCCCGGGAACGGGTTGAGATGGCGCAGATGCGCCTGCGCGATCGGCATGCCGTCCTTGCGGACGCGGCGGCACGCGGCGCCGATGGGCCCGTAGGAGGAGCCCCAGCCGAGCGCCAGCACCCGTGCCTTGCCGCCGCTCGGGTCGTCGACGACGAGGTCCGGGACGTCGACGCCGTCGATCTTGGCCTGGCGCAGGCGGACCATCTTGTCGTGGTTGTCGGGCTCGTAGGAGATGTGGCCGGTCTTGTCGGCCTTCTCCAGCCCGCCGATGCGGTGCTGCAGCCCGGCGGCGCCCGGCACCGCCCACGTGCGGGCGAGGGTCTCGGGGTCACGCACATACGGCCAGAATTCCCCGGAACCGTCCTCGGCATTCGGCTCGGTGGCGAATTCCACGCGCAGATCCGGCAGGTCCTCGACGTCCGGGATCAGCCACGGTTCGGAGCCGTTCGCGATCGCGCCGTCCGAGAGCAGGAACACCGGGGTGCGGTACTTCAGCGCGATCCGGGTGGCCTCCATCGCCGCGTCGAAGCAGTCGGCGGGGGACAGCGGCGCGACGATCGGCACCGGGGATTCGCCGTTGCGGCCGAACATCGCCTGCAGCAGGTCGGCCTGTTCGGTCTTGGTCGGCAGGCCGGTCGACGGGCCGCCGCGCTGGACGTCGATGACGACCAGCGGCAGTTCGGTCATCACCGCGAGACCGATGGCCTCGGACTTCAGCGCGACACCGGGCCCGGACGTCGAGGTGACGCCCAGCGCGCCGCCGTAGGAGGCGCCGAGCGCGGCGCCGATACCGGCGATCTCGTCCTCGGCCTGGAAGGTGAGGATGCCGTAGTTCTTGTGCTTGGACAGTTCGTGGAGGATGTCCGACGCCGGGGTGATCGGGTACGTGCCCAGCAGGATCTGCAGGCCGGACTGCTGCCCGGCGGCGACCAGGCCGTACGCCAGCGCGGTGTTCCCGGTGATCTGGCGGTACGTGCCCTGGTTCAGTTTCGCGGGCGCGACCTCGTACGTCGTCGCGAACGACTCCGTCGTCTCGCCGTAGTTCCAGCCCGCACGGAAGGCCAGGATGTTGGCCTCGGCGATATCGGCCTTCTTCGCGAACTTCTCGCGCAGGAACCGTTCCGTGCCCTCGGTCGGCCGGTGGTACATCCAGGAGAGCAGCCCGAGCGCGAACATGTTCTTCGCGCGTTCGGCGTCCTTTTTGGACAGTCCGGTCTCTTCGAGCGCGCCTCTGGTCAAGGTCGACATGGCCACCCGGTGGACTTGATAGGCCGAAAGGGTGTCGTCGTCGAGCGGGTCGTTCTCGTACCCGACCTTGACCAGGTTCCGCTTCGTGAACTCGTCGGTGTTGAGGATGATCGTCCCACCGGTCGGCACGTCGGCGAGGTTCGCCTTCAGCGCGGCGGGGTTCATGGCGACCAGGACGTCCGGCCGGTCGCCCGGCGTCAGGATGTCGTAGTCGGCGAAGTGCACCTGGAAGCTCGAGACGCCGGGGATGGTGCCCTGCGGCGCGCGGATCTCCGCGGGGAAGTTCGGCATGGTCGACAGGTCGTTGCCGAAGGCGGCCGCTTCGGAGGTGAACCGGTCGCCCGTCAGCTGCATGCCGTCACCGGAGTCACCGGCGAACCGGATGACCACCCGGTCCAGCTTGGCGACCTCGGTGGGCCTGACGGCCGACAAGGAGCCGTTGCCGTTCGCACTCGTGCTCATAGGTCAGGGATTCCCTCTCTCCCGACGTGCGTCGTCCCCGGCCATGCCGGAGTTCGGCGTGCCTCGCCCGGCGGTGTCGGCCAGGTCACAGGTGCCATGTCCCGAGGTTAGTCCTCGGCACACGTTCCAGGTTGCCGTAAAAACGGTCTGGACCTACTCCTCGAGTGTCCTGAGCTCGGCGCTGAGCGGGGATTATCCGGTTTATCTGTTACCGATGGTAACGGTCGGCGATGCGGCTCGATTGTGAGCCGTATCTCCTTCCAGCGTAGTGAAGTCCGGTCGAGGAACGGTCATTGGCCGGTCAGTGGTCGGACAGCGACGCCCGCAGCTTGGCCAGTCGCTCGGTGAACGCGGGTGCGGTGAGTGACGCCAGCTGCGGGGCGATCTCGGCGTCGACGGCGGCCGAATGGTCGGTCAGCGACGAGGTGTGCCGGAGCGAGCGCTTCGTCGCGAGAAGGACGTCGCGCGGGGCGCCGACGGCGGGTTTCGCCAGTTCACGGGCGGCCTCGACCAGATCTCCGTCGGCGAGCCGGAGCGCGAGCCCGCATTCGACAGCGGCTTCGGCGCCGACGACTTCACCGAAGAGCGTCATCGCCGCGGCCTTCTGCGGGCCGACGAGCCGCTGGATCATCCACGTCATCCCGCCGCCGGGATGGATGCCCAGATCGAGAAATCTGGCCACGAATTTCGCCTTCGGTCCCACGATGCGGACGTCCGCGGCGAGCGCGAGGTTCAGCCCGGCGCCCACGGCGGCACCGCCGACCGCGGCGATCGTCGGGAGGGAACACCGCGCCACCGAGAGGAATCCGTCGTAGATCGCGCGGAGCCCGTCTTCCCTGGCGCCGGCGAGCGTGTCCAGATCGGCGCCCGCGCAGAACGCCGGCGGTGCGCCGGTGATGACCAAAGCGTGGACACTTTCGTCGGCTTCGGCGCGCGAAACGGCATCGGCCAGCTGCGCGGAGAGGTCGAGGGTCAGGGCGTTGCGGGTCGCGGGCGCGTCGATGGTGAGCACGGCGACGCCGCCGTCGTGGCTGGAGCGGATCTGATCGGTCACGGGGACGAGGGTGTCACGCTTCGGGTGTCGGCGGGCGTTCCAGCAACCGGGACAGGACGACGGTGGACACCGTGCGGTCGACGATCTCCAGCCCGCGCAGCCGTTCCAGCGCGGTCTCCAGATGGTGGATGTCCGAGGCGCGCAGATGGACGATCGCGTCGGCCGCGCCCGACACCGTGTACGCCGCGACGACCTCCGGCAACGGCTCCAGCCGGGCGCGGATCCGGGCCGGGGTGATGTTGCCGTTGCAGGTCATCTCGACGAACGCCTCGGTGCCCCAGCCCAGCGCCTCCGGGTCGACGACCGCGGTGAACCCGCGCAGGACCCCGGTTTCGAGGAGTCTGTCGACCCGCCGTTTCACCGCGGGCGCGGACAGGCCGACGACCTTGCCGATGTCGGCGTAGCTGGACCTCGCGTTGGCCATCAGGCATGAAACGATTCGCTGGTCGATGGTGTTCACACGCAATGTTTAGCAGGTATATGCGCAGCGAACAGCGATTGATTGCGGAATTAGGTGAGCCTTACCCTTCGGGTATGCCGGAACTGGAGCAGCAGCCCCGTGTACCCACGACGCGCCGCTACCTCATGTGCCCGCCGCGGTACTTCGCGGTGGACTACGTCATCAACCCGTGGATGGACCCGTCGGTCCCGGTCAGCGTCGACACCGCGATGGCCCAATGGACCGAACTCCGCGACACCTATCGGCGCCTCGGCCACACCGTCGAGGAGATCGAAGCCCAGCCCGGCCTGCCCGACATGGTGTTCGCCGCGAACTCCGGTACCGTCGTCGACGGCCGTGTCCTCGGCTCGCGGTTCCGCGCGCCGCAGCGCACCGCCGAGGCCGAACACTTCCGCCGCTGGTTCGTCGAGCACGGCTACCGCGACATCACCATGCCCGAGAAGATCAACGAGGCCGAGGGCGACTTCGCGTGGACCGGCAAGATCCTGCTCGCCGGCACCGGCTTCCGGACCGACCCGGCCGCGCACGCCGAAGCGCAGGAGGTCCTCGGTGTCCCGGTCGTGTCGCTGCGGCTGATCGACCCGAGCTACTACCACCTCGACACCGCGCTGTTCGTGCTCGCCGAGGCCACCGACGCCACGTCCGCCCAGATCGCCTACTTCCCGGAGGCGTTCTCGGCCGGGTCGCGGAAGGTGCTGGAGCGGATGTTCCCGGACGCGGTAATCGCGGACCGGGCCGACGCGGAGTGCTTCGGCCTGAACGGGGTGTCCGACGGCCGCAACGTCGTTCTGCCGGTCGAGGCGACCGGATTGGCCGCCCGGCTGACCGAACGCGGCTACGAAGTCGTCTTCCTGGACATTTCCGAACTCAGGAAGGCGGGCGGCGGCCCGAAGTGCTGCACCCTGGAGATTCGCAAGTAATCCGTTCGTGGACACCTTGCGGGATCATGTAACTACTCCGTTCGCCAACTCGATTAATCGGGAAACACACTCGGTCCCGAATGAGGCGCGGATGGTGATCCTGGCGATAGGCGGCGTGGGCAGGCCCGTGCGCGCGCTGGATCCCGGTGAGAACGAAACATGGGTGACGGTCGAACAGTTCGAGCGGGTGCTCGACACCGTGGCCGGACGCGAAGACGTCGGCCTCACGTTCGACGACGGCAATTCCTCGGACGTCGAGATCGCGCTCCCCAGACTGGTGGAGCGCGATCTCACGGCCGAGTTCTTCCCGCTGGCGGGCCGGATCGGGCAGCGGGGTTTCCTCGACGCCGACGGCCTTCGCGCGCTGGTCGAGGCGGGGATGTCGATCGGTTCGCACGGCTGGGAGCACCGCGACTGGCGGCGGCTGGACGACCGGAACGCCCGGCGTGAACTGGAAACCGCGCCGAAACTGCTCGCGGACCTGAGCGGGAAACCGGTGCGCGCGTACGCGCCGCCGTTCGGCGCCTACGACCGGCGGGTGCTCAGCAGGCTCCGGCGTTCCGGCGCGACAAGGGTCTACACGACCGAAGGCGGCGCGGCTTCGCGCGACGGCTGGCTGCGGCCGCGGATCGAGGTCCGGCACGACGTCGACCAGGAGTGGATCGACAGCGTGCTCGGTGAGCGGGAGGGCCTGTACCGCCGAGCGGGACGGCTCATGGCGCGAGTCGCCAGGCTTGCCCGCTTTTGACCGGTTTTCTTGGCGTGGTGGGAAAATAACCCTTGAGCTGACCTGTCGGCGAAGGCAATCTGAGCACCCTCGATAAAGAAGCTTTATTAACAAAGGGGTGCTCGGTATGCGGAAACTGCTCCTGTTCTCTGCGATGCTGCTGGCCGCGGGACTGGCCCCCGCGGCGACGGCCGTCGCCGCTCCTTCGGTACAGGCTGCCCCGACCGCGCAGCAGCTGCTGGCGAAGACCACCGCCTGCAAGCAGGTGTCGAACGGCAAGTACAAGACCGACGACGAAACCGGCAGGACCATCGCGGTCTGCGACGCGGGGAGCGCCGTGTTCTGGAAGGCCGACATGGACATCGACTGCGACGGGCAGCCGACCGCGCGGTGCAACAAGAACACCGACCCGTGGTTCCAGGACGGCACCGCGTACCCGCGCTCCGACGGCAAGGCGCTGATCGCCGACCAGACGCCCTACGTCGTCGTGCCGAGCATCAGCAGCACGTGGAACTTCGAAAAGGCCGGCCTCAAGGGCGCCGGTTCGTGCGCGGTGATCTACAACGACAAGGTGCTCTACACCGTCATCGGTGACACCGGACCGAAGGACATCATCGGCGAAGCGTCCTACGCGGCCGCGAAGGCGCTCGGGATCAACCCGGACCCGAAGAACGGCGGCGTCGACTCGGGGGTCACGTACATCTGCTTCAAGAACTCGAAGGTGTCGCCGATCGAGGACAACGGGAAGTCGACCTCGGTCGGGCAGGCTCTGGCGACGAAGTTCGTTCAGGGCTGACGGAAAACCTCGTGAGTGGTAAGGACGGTTAGAACCGCCCTTACCACTCACGAGACCGATCGAGACTTCAGCGCCGGACCACTTGCTGGTGCCAGTCGCCGAACCCGTAGGGCGGGGCGATGACGTAGACATCGGTGTCGCCGACCGCCCGCCACGGCGCGACCGTCCGCAACCGGTAGACACCGACCGCGACGTTCGGGAAGGTCACCCAGCCGTCAGCGTCGGTCTTCGCGAGCGATACGAGTTTCCCGCCGTCGGTGCTCAAGGTGGCGGTCACGTTCGGCACCTGCTCGCCGGAGTCCCACTGGCCGTTGCCGTTCTTGTCGGTCCAGATCCGGCCACGGGAGTCGGCCCGTTTGCCCGGCACCTTGCCGAAGGCTTCGGCGACCGGACCGGAGGAAGCGGTTTTGCTGTCGACGTAGCACGTCAGGTAGACCCTGCCGAAGTAGCTCGCCTTCTCCGGGACCTTGCCCGTGACCGTGATTTCCAGGCGCTGCCCCGCCGCGAGCGTGCCCGCCTGCTTCGCCGGGCTGAAGTCGCCCCATTGGGTGTCGGCGATTTCGAGATGCTGTCCGCTGCCCACGGGGTCGCAACCCACCCACAGACCGGCCAGCGGCCGGTTGCCGATGTTGGTGAGGACGAGAGTCGCCTTGGCGGTCTCGCCCACGGCATAGCTCGCCTTGTCGAGGCTGCCGGTCGCCTGGAGCACGTCGGTCAGGGGGCGGGTCGCCTTGATGGCGAGCGCCGTCTGCGATCCGCTTCCGTCCACCCTGAGGTCACCCGTGTGCGGGGTGATCCAGCCGTTGGGGATCTTCCAGAAGTAGATACTCGCGTTGGGGGTGATCGGCACGGCGGCGAATTCGAATCGGCCGGCGGCGTCGGTGGTCGTCATCAGTTCGCCCGTCATGCCCACGCCGCTCAAGTGGACCTCGGCCCCGGCCAGTCCCTCTCCGGGGGATGGCACGCCGTCCTCGTTGGCGTCGCCGTACAACTGCCCGGCGACGCGGTCGGTCGTACCGGCCGGAACGTGCTCCAGGGTGACGATGGAAGTGTTGTCCCGGTAGTCGACATCACCGGGCGTGTACACCTCGAACTGCACGGTGGGGTCTTCTTTGCTGCCGTACATCGACTTGCCGATCACGCGGTAGGTCCGGGTCTCTCCGGGAGCGTAGGAGGCTCCGGGGCCTTCGTTCTCCAGGTCGCCCCAAGCGCCCCGGGGAACTGTGAAGTACGGCCCCGAGACCGTGTAGTTGCTGCCCTTGGCCTCGGCGGCGGCGGTGTCACCGATGTTGGTGACAGTCACGTCGACCGGGATCTCGTCCCCCGGCAGGTAACGGCCTTGCACGACCGTCGCCGTCACTTTGAGGTTCGGGCCCGGCTCGGCGCTCGCGGGCGTGGCCGTCACCAGCCCCGTGAGGGTGAAGGCCGCGGTGAGCAAGCCGAGCGCGCGCAGCGATGTTCTTCGCATTGATGTGTTCCCCAGTCCCGCCCGGCACGCACCCGTCCCTTGCGGACGCCCCCAGGCGATCATCGTTGACGGATCGAACCTAAAGACCGGTTCGGAGGGTGGCCAGCGCGGAACATTCCGGCACCGCGGCCGGGCAACCGTACGGGTGTCCTGGACGTGTCCTAGAGGTCTTTCCGGCGATCATCGGCAGCGCGGACAGGAGTTTTCCCTTGCGTCGGAATGGAGCCGGCCTTCGCGGGTGAGAATGGTCCGAACCTCGGCGGCCACCGCGCACGGTGACTCCCGGACGTCGCGCCACCCGTAGACGAGCCTTGCCCGCCCGGCGAGTTCCGCGGCGTTGTCACGGCGACGGTCCCGGAAGGCGACACCCGGTGTCGAGTGTGTCGACCTGCCGTCGAGCCGGACCGTCACCGCGGCGCCCTGCGCGTCGTAGGTGACGTCCTCCCAGAGTGTCTTTCCGTCGACCTCGAAGGGAGTTTGCCTGCTTCCGCGGGGAAGGCCGTGACGGTCTTCGACATCCTCCTGGTAGGCCACTTCGAGTGCTGACATCAGGCCGCCGCCGACGAGGGCGAGGCCGTACCGGATGGCGGGACGATAGCGAAACGGTGGCCTGGCCAGCACGCACGCCTCCATCGCGGCCACCGAGACCCGGGTCCGGCCGAGCAGGTCGACGATGGTGTTGGTCGCCTGACGCGGTGTCCGTTGAGAAGTGGCCAGATCGAGGATGGTGTCGGTGACCCTGGCGCGTGGGGGATTCGTTCCGGCGGCGATATGGGGCAATGCGCGGGATCTGTGGACTATGACCAAGGGAGCCTGCGAGATCGCGGAGGAGGTGTACGGAACCGTGATTTCGACAGGTCCTTCGATGACCGGCAGGATTTTCCATTCTTCGGCGGCCGTCCGATGGCTCAAGATCGCGTACCCGCTTCCGTAGAGCAGTGCGGCGTGGATCTTGGCCGAGCGGGACAAGCCGCCGGTGAATGTCGAGTAAACACGCGGGAGAACCCGCTGCCAGCGTCCGCCCGCGAGGTTCGCCCTGATATCCGACATGGTGTGGCCGTAGGTGTGCAATTGCCGCCTCGAGACCATTCCATGCTGCTCCGCCAGGAGGACCGGCCAGCTCGGGCGTTGTCCGGCCGGGATGGAGTCTTCCGACCAGCGTCTGTGGATGGGCACCTTCCCACGATCGCCGTCCGGCGACGGTCACGGTGGGCATGAAGCGGATCTGTGGACAAACAGGGGGGGAGGGGGCGGTGGCTGTGGATAACCGGGTCGGGGTGGTCGTGAGTGGTAAGTGCCGTTCTAACGGCATGTCTGAGTTCAGGACATGTCGGACAGTTGATGTTTCAGGACCTCACGGACACTGACCGGTCTGTCGGTGTGGTGACCAGGGCTTGTGTGGTGATCATGCTTCGATGGGCAGAGCAGGGTTTTCGAT